>JAYQPE010000001.1:0-237265 GCA_038145175.1 Actinomycetes bacterium
GCCTTATATTTTCAAAAATACAACAAATATTCCTACGTTGTTAACTACTGGTAATTGGGAAACTTTTTCACCATATTGGTTCGATAGGTTAAAAAATTTAGGATTATCATCAAATTCAATTTATGACAATTTGTTTAACGATGGAGTCTATTGGATCTCGTATTCGATACCGGATACTTCATACTTAGTTGAATTATTTTTAAATGAAAAAAACTATCCAAAATTCACCCGAGAATCAAAATCTTCTCATGAATCAGGTTTAACAATTTATGAATTTAACTTTATTGAGTAGTGCGTGTTGCAATTCTAGTTTTAGGTTATATAATTTTTAGTAGTGCTAGTGGCACTTGGTTAATAGTTCAAAGTTAGGGGTGAGATCCGGACACGTAGCACGGCCGTGTTGTGCCGTAGGTGATCCGTAATCACGCCGATTTATTTAAAGAAGTAAAACTTCTTAATTTAACTCGACAAATTCTAAAGCCAAATGGTTTTAGAACAATAAATTTTATTTAGCGCGAGGTGTATTCATATGACTGCTACAGCAGTCGCATTTGTGGGAGATAATTTTCCATACGGAAAAGTAACATCCCAAGAAGCAAAAGAAGCAGTTGCAAAAGCTAAACCAAAATCATTTTGGTTGGATTCTCGGTCAAGACCAAAAGCTGCACCTGCATTAGCTCAAGACATAACAGCTGCCTTAGTTGTTGTGGGTGGAGGTTTTACAGGCCTTTGGACAGCGATAAATGCCAAATTGCAACAACCCAATTTAGAAATTGTTTTACTTGATTCTTTAAGAATTGGTGATGGAGCAGCTGGTAGAAATGGTGGATTTGTTTCAGCTTCTCTGACTCATGGTTTCCCTAATGGATTTTCAAGATGGGAATCAGAATTAAAAGAACTTGTTGCTTTAGGTCATGAGAATTTAGATGACATTGAAAAGTTTATTAAACAACATTCTATCGATGCAGACTTTGAATGGTTTGGTGAATTTGATGTGGCAATTACTCAAGAGCACGCTGATGAACTTAAAGAAATGGTTGATACAGCTAAAAGATATGGTGAAGATTTTACATTTTTTAATGAACAAGAGTTTTCAAAATATGTTCAATCTCCACTTTATAAAGGTGCAATGCTTGATGCTGATTGCGCTCTAGTAAATCCTGCAAAACTTGCTTGGGGATTAAGAAAAGTTGCCCTAAAACTTGGGGTAAAAGTTTATGAAAATTCACCGGTCTTGGAACTTGATCCATCTGTAAGTTTTGTAAAAGTAAAAACTGCGTTAGGAAGTGTTAAAGCAAAAAGAGTAATTTTAGCAACTGGAGCGTACCCATCTTTAATTAAAAAAGTTAATAGAATGATCGCGCCTGTTTATGATTACGTACTCGTTACAGAACCTTTGAGCGCTGAACAAAAAGAATCAATTGGTTGGGACGAACCATTTGGATGCAGTGATGCTTTTAATCAATTTCACTATTTCCGTATGACAAAAGATGGCAGATTACTTTGGGGAGGGTATGACGCTGTTTATCACTATGGCAACGAGGTAAGTAAAGAATTAGAACAATCAGATGAATCTTTTGCGATGCTGGCAGAACACTTATACAGAACTTTTCCTTCACTTCGAGGAATAGGTTTTTCTCATAAATGGGGAGGAGCGATAGATACTTGTTCTAGATTTGCTCCATTTTGGGGAACAGCATTTAGAGGACGTGTGGCATATGTTGCAGGTTTCACAGGACTTGGCGTAGGTTCATCAAGATTTGCAGCTTTGACGCTACTGGATTTAGTGTTTAACCGAAAAACCGAAAGAACAAAACTTGCCATGGTTAGAACTAAACCAATGCCATTTCCTCCTGAGCCATTCAAGAGTTTGGTCATAGGACTTACTCGTTGGTCTTTAGATCGAGCGGACAAAAATGGCGGTAAAAGAAACTTATGGCTTAAATTGCTTGACTGGCTTGGCTTAGGTTTCGACTCTTGATTAGTCTGTAATCAGCCATTTTTTAGGAGCCTTAATGACTTATCAAGTTACTCATTGGATAAATGGTAAATCTTGGACCGGTAAAACTGATAAAAAAGGTGATGTTTTTAATCCCGCAACAGGTTTAAAGACTGGTGAAGTTGATTTTGCAGATCTTGCAACTATAGACGAAGCTATAAATTCTGCTCATAATGCTTTTGCAGGATGGAGAGATACTTCTTTAACAAAACGTGCTCAAATTATTTTTAAATTTAGAGAATTATTAAATGAGAAAAAAGATGAATTAGCAAAAATTATTACTAGTGAACACGGAAAAGTTATTTCCGATGCGCTAGGTGAAGTGACTCGAGGACAAGAAGTTGTTGAATTTGCATGCGGAATTCCACATTTATTAAAAGGTGGATTCAGCGAAGGAGTCAGCAGTGGGGTAGATGTTTATTCAATAAGACAACCATTAGGTGTTGTTGCTGGCATTACTCCATTTAATTTTCCAGCAATGGTTCCAATGTGGTTTTTCCCAATTGCAATAGCCGCTGGTAACACATTTGTTTTAAAACCAAGTGAGAAAGATCCAAGTGCAGCTATTTGGTTGGCCAAATTATGGAAAGAAGCAGGTCTTCCAGACGGGGTTTTCAATGTAATTAACGGAGATAAAGTTGCAGTTGATCGAATCTTGGAACATCCAAAAGTTAAAGCAGTATCTTTTGTCGGTTCTACTCCTATTGCTAAATATGTTTATGAAAACGGAACTAAAAATGGTAAACGCGTACAAGCATTAGGTGGAGCAAAAAACCATATGGTGGTTTTACCTGATGCTGATTTAGATTTAACTGCAGATGCTGCAATTAATGCCGGTTTTGGTTCAGCAGGAGAACGTTGCATGGCAATTTCTGTTGTCGTTGCAGTAGAACCTGTTGCAGATGAATTAATAAAAAGAATTGTTGATCGAATGGGCAAATTAGTAACAGGTGATGGAACTAAAAATTCCGATATGGGACCTCTTGTTACCAAACAACATAGAGACAAAGTTGCTTCTTACATTGAAGCAGGAATTCAACAAGGTGCTACAGCTGTAGTTGATGGTCGAAATGTTCAAGCAGATGGTGCAAAAGAGGGTTATTGGTTAGGGCCAACTTTATTCGATCAGGTTAAAACAAATATGACTATTTATACTGATGAAATTTTTGGTCCAGTATTAAGTGTGGTTCGAGTAAAAAGTTATGAAGAAGCATTAAAACTTGTAAACGATCATCCTTATGGAAATGGCACTGCAATATTTACAAATGATGGAGGAGCTGCCAGAAGATTCCAAAACGAAATTGAAGTAGGCATGGTAGGAGTGAATGTTCCAATTCCAGTTCCAGTTTCTTACTATTCGTTTGGTGGTTGGAAAAATTCTTTATTTGGAGATTCACACGCGCATGGTATTGAAGGAGTTCATTTCTACACCAGAGGCAAAGTAATAACTTCCAGATGGCTTGATCCAAGCCATGGTGGAATTAACTTAGGTTTTCCTCAAAACTAATGCGTTACGGTGCAATGTTTGGTCCAAACATTACTTTTTTAGGAATACCTGAATGCGATTATTCAGATGAAAAAAGTTATCAAGATGCAGACGTTGTAATAATTGGAGCACCATTTGACGGTGGAACTTCTTATAGATCTGGAGCAAGACTTGGTCCATCTGCAATTAGAGCAACAGACTATTTGCCACATGATGGTTCTAGACCACATTTAGCAACAAGAATGGATGCATTAAAAGACATTGTCGTAAAAGATGCAGGCGATGTTGAAATGTATTCCGGCGACGTGACGAAATCTTGTGACGCATTAGAAAAAGTAGTTGAAAAAATAGCTAAAGATAAAAAAATTCCGTTGATTCTAGGTGGAGATCACACCGTAACTTGGCCAAATGCAACCGGTGTTGCAAAAGCAATTGGATGGGGAAAAATTGCGGTACTTCATTTTGATGCTCATGCAGACACTGGAGATATAACTTTTGGTTCATTAGTAGGACATGGTCAACCAATGCGAAGACTTATTGAATCAGGTGCTGTTAAAGGAAATAAATTTTTCCAAATCGGCTTAAGAGGCTATTGGCCACCTGAAGATATTTTAAAATGGATGGCTAAACAAGAAATGCGCTCTTACGAAATGAGCGAAATAGTTTCTAGAGGTTTTGATGAAGTGCTAAATGAAGTAATAAGTGAGTCCATCAAAGATGTAGATGGAATATTTTTAAGTGTCGATATAGATGTGGTGGATCCTGGATCTGCTCCAGGAACTGGTACTCCAGAACCAGGTGGATTGACTTCAAGACAATTACTAGATGCTGTCAGAAAAATAACAGTAGAACTTCCAGTAGTAGGAATGGATGTTGTAGAAGTTGCGCCAGCTTATGATCATGCAGAAATTACTGCATTACTTGCCAATCGAGTTGTTTTAGAAGCACTTTCAGGAATTGCTTTAAGAAAAAAGAATTTGCAAAAAGGTCAAGTTTTTAACTATTCTCAATCATTATTAAAGGATAGATAGAAGGTTTACGTGCCAAAAGACGATCATCGGCGACCTCAACTTGCTCGCAGACGATTTTTAAAAAATTCTCTTTTTTCACTTGGTTTGGTTCCTGTTGCTTCATCAATTACTTCTTGTGCCGCTAACTCTTCAATTAATTCGGAGATCAAAACTGTTAACTGGTCAAATTTCACTTTATATATGCCAGTTGATGACAATGGCTCATTTCCATTGGTTGAATCTTGCGCTAAAGAATTAAATATAGAAATTAGCTATACAGAAGATATAGATGACAATGCGGGTTTTTTTGCAAAAGTAAAACCATTATTAGATCAAGGTGACTCGATAGGTAGAGATTTGATAGTAGTTACCGATGATTTTGTTTTACCTTGGATCCGTGGTGGTTTTGTTGAAAAATTTAACAGAACTAATATGCCAAATGTGACAAATAATTTAATTCAGAGTTATTACGAAGTTTCTTATGATCAAAACCGTGAATATGCAATTCCTTGGCAATCAGGTTTTACTGGAATTGGTTTCAATAAATCAAAAATAAAAGAATTATTAGGAACTGATTCGATTACAACTATGGAGCAATTTTTTGATCCTAGATTAAAAGGCCAAATCTTGATGTCTTCTGAAATGGGGGATTCAATTGGTTTAGTTATGTCATGGTTAGGTTTTGATTTAGAAAACTTCACAGATGATCAATTTGACGAATCTCTTGAATTTATTTCCAAGCAGGTTGCTAACGGCCAAATTCAACAAATCGTTGGAAATGAATCAGCTTTATCTTTAGAAAATGGAGATGTAGCAGCAGTAGTTGGCTATGCCGGGGATTTGTGGCAGTTAGGTGATGAATTTGGTTTTGAAGTTCCAGAATCTGGAGGTTTAGTTTTTGCAGATAACTTACTTATACCTAAAGGAGCTGCTAATAAAGAATTAGCGGAAAAAGTTGTCGACTATTTTTATGAACCAACTATTGCAGCGGAAGTTTCCCAATATGTGGGCTATGTAAGTCCTGTGATTGGCGCACAAGAGGCAGCAGCCAAATTAGACCCTGAATTAGCGGCTAACAAGTGGGTGTTTCCAAGCCAAGAACAATTTGCAAAAACCAAGTTTTTCATAATTAATGATGCGGAAAGAGACTCCAGGCTTAGAGAAAAGTGGCAAAAAGTATTAGGTAATTAAAATTATCCACACGGGATAGTTTTCAACAAAATTTTTTAGTTTTTACACAAGTTTTGCTGAAAATCTTAATGTTACAAAGTGGACAATCTAAGTGATGTAACTGCTGAAAAAGATGCATACTTAATTCTTAGTTGGATATGTGATTCTTGCGATTTGGAAATTGAGAATTCAATCAAAAAATTAGGACCCTACAACACTTTAAAACTAATAAAAAACAAAAAATATCTCAATAGATTAAAAAACATTGAATCACTCAAAATTCTAAAAAAACAATTAGATTTAACTGAAATTCATTACATATCCCAAATAGATTCAAAATGGCCTGCACAACTAAATGATTTAAATAACTTAGTGCCACTTGGTTTATTTTATAGGGGAAAAATTGAATATTTAATAAATAAATCGATAGCAATAGTTGGAACAAGAAAATCCAGTTCTGAAGGAAATATGATTTCAACCGAAATAGCATTTGATTTAGCAAATAAAAACTTCAATGTTGTTTCAGGAGGAGCGATTGGAATTGATCATGCCGCACATCATGGCGCTCTTGTCGCAAATGGCATAACAGTTTCCATTCAAGCATCCGGTTTAAATAAGTTATATCCGTCAAAAAATATAGATCTGTTTCAAAATATTGCTAAAACAGGACTATTGCTTTCAGAATATCCTCCGGATCGAGGTGCAACTAAAATTAATTTCTTACATCGAAATAGATTAATTGCCGCAATTGCATCGGCCACACTAGTCATAGAAGCGGGAGAAATTTCCGGTGCATTATCAACTGCGCGATATGCAACAAAGTTAAATCGAAATTTAATGGCATTTCCTGGTTCAATTTTTTCAAAATCTTCACAGGGAACAAATGAATTAATACGAAACCGGGAAGCAGAGCTGGTTTCTGAACTGAACCATGTTTTGCAAATCATTTCTCCAATAGGTGTTAATTCTTAAATATTCAGTAAATTTGTGCAAATATAGAGTTATGCCTACTTCTTGGTATTCAAAAGTTCTAGAAAATTTTTTAAATTATCTAAGTATTGAAAAAAACAGAAGCAATAACACGATTAGAAGTTATCAAACTGATATAGAACTATTGTGTGAATTTTTGAGTAGTAAAGGAATCTCAAAATTTGACGAGGTTACTACTGATTTGATTAAAGAGTGGATTATGACCTTGAAGCAAAATGGAATTTCTAACACCACTATTGCTAGAAGAATTAGTAGTATAAAAGTTTTTTTCAGTTATTTACTAAAAATGATAGAAATAACTTCAAATCCAACTTTAAAACTAATCACACCTAAATTAAACAAAGTGTTACCTAATGTTCTTGGACAAAAACAAGCAGGACTTTTACTAGAGCAAGCTTCAAATATTGAAGTTGAAGAAGAATCAAAAGAAGTGAGAATGAGAGATTATGCAATTTTAGAATTTTTATATTCAACAGGAATAAGAGTTAGTGAACTTGTTGGACTAGATCTTGATGATGTTAACTTTAATAATTTGACTATTAAAGTTTTGGGAAAAGGTAGGAAAGAAAGAATTGTTCCTTTTGGAATTCCTGCAAAAGATGCATTAGAAAATTACATAAAATTTTCAAGAAATAAATTTTTGAAGACAGATTTAGACGCTCTATTTTTAGGGCAGCAGGGTAAGAGATTGAATGTAAGGCAAGTTAGAAGAATTTTGAAAAAAGCTATTAATCAAATTGATAATGAAAAAAATGTTTCACCACATGATCTTCGACATAGTGCTGCAACTCATATGCTCGAAGCAGGCGCTGATTTAAGAATTGTGCAAGAACTCCTGGGTCATTCATCTCTTGCAACAACTCAGAAATATACACATGTAACTATTGAAAGACTTCGAGAAGTTTTTGCTAATGCACACCCTCGAGCTTAAGAATAATTTGGTAAAAGTCTTGGATATCTATTTTTGGTAAAAAATTTTGGATTGAAATAAGTGGAACCTTCTTTTAATCCAAAATGCAGACAATATTTAGGTAAACAGTGTGAACCCTCTAATTGTAAGTAACCAATTATTTCTCCCTGTGTAACTTTTTGTCCAAATTTTACAATTGGTTTGACCGGTTCATATGTAGTGCGAAAAGAATTATGGGTAACAGAAATACTCCATCGATTAAAAATAAAACCAGCATGAGAAATGAAACCATCAGCAGCAGCTATAACAGCAGCGTTTTGTGTGGCTAGAAGATCGATTCCTCTATGTCCACTTGTGTAAATATTTTCAGATATATAAAAATCTCTGACATTAATTGACCCTGGGATAGGCGGTATTAGATTTAGAGAAATAGCTACAAGAAACGAAATCATTGTTCCAGTGTTCAAGAAATTCAATAAAGTCTTTATCCCTAAATTAAAATTTGTGGGTAAATTAACCTTGTTGATTAGTGCAGTTCTGGGTCCTTGGGTAAGGACTTACGACTAATAAGTAGTATTTTTCCAGCACTTAAATTCTTAACCGAAAATAAGTGACTTCGCACATCTGGTCTCTGGAGATGCCAGACCTTTTGCGGGCACGGTCTACAGAAATTTTGTAGCGCTTATCGCAACTGAGCAGATGTCAGGTGAATTAATCAAATTGATTAATTCAATCAACCAAATGACTTACCAAAGGTAAGTAAAGGAAAGGCACGTACATGGCCGTAGTAACAATGCGCCAACTTCTAGAGTCCGGTGTTCATTTCGGACATCAAACTCGTCGTTGGAATCCAAAGATGAAGAGATTCATCTTGACAGAACGTAATGGAATTTACGTAATTGATTTAGAGCAATCATTAACTTTTATTGATAAAGCTTATGAATTTATTAAAGAAACAGTTGCCCGTGGCGGAACGATTATGTTCGTTGGCACAAAAAGACAGGCTCACGAAGCCATACAGCAACAAGCAAAAAGAGTTGGAATGCCATTTGTTACCCAACGTTGGTTAGGTGGCATGCTTACAAACTTTGGCACAATTCAAAAAAGAATCCAAAGATTAAAAGAATTAGAACAAATTAACTTCGATGATACAAGTTCTGGATATACCAAAAAAGAACTTTTAATGATGAGAAGAGAAAAAGAGAAACTTGAAGCAGTCTTAAGTGGTATTCGTGATATGACAAAAACACCAAGTGTGCTTTGGGTAATTGATACTAAGAAAGAACAAATTGCAGTTGATGAAGCAAGAAAATTGGGAATTCCAGTGGTGGCAATTCTTGACACTAATTGCGATCCAGACGAAGTTGAATTTCCAATACCTGGAAATGACGATGCAATTAGAGCAATTTCCTTACTAACAAGAGTTGTTGCTGACGCAGTTGCTGAAGGCTTGCAGCAAAGACCTACAAAAAATGCTGGTGCAGCAGGAGTAATTGCTGAACCACTTACAGATTGGGAAAAAGAATTATTAGCAGGAAATCAAGATGCGATAGCAGAAGCAGTAGCATCAACAACTCCTGAAAGTGAAACAGAAAACAAAACCGAAGAAGGAAAATAAAAATAAATGGCTAATTATTCTGCAGATGATGTAAAGAAACTTCGTGAAAAAACCGGTTCAGGAATGATGGACTGTAAAAAAGCATTGGATGAAACAAATGGAGATTTCGATGCTGCAGTTGAGCTTTTGCGAGTAAAAGGCGCAAAAGATGTTGGCAAGCGCGAAGGAAGAACAGCTTCTGCAGGAATAGTAGCTGGGGCAAAATCTGGAAATAGTGAAGGTGCATTAGTTGAAGTAAATTGTGAAACAGATTTCGTTGCCAAAACTGATGATTTTGTTAAATTAGGCGAAACTGTTGCAAATGTAATTCTTAATCAAAAACCAAAAGACGTTGATTCACTATTAGCATCAGATGCAAATGGAAAATCAATTAAACAATTACTAGATGAAGCAAATGCATTTATGGGTGAAAAAGTAGAAGTTAAAAGATTTGCTCAATTTTCCGGTGGCTATGTATTCAACTATCTACACAAACCAGATCCAGCTTTACCAGCAGGAGTTGGAGCTATTGTTCAACTTGATAAAGAAAATGAACAAGTTGCAAAGGATTTAGCACAGCAAATCGCAGCTATGGCTCCACTTTATTTAACTAAAGAAGATGTTCCACAAGATGTTATCGAAGCAGAAAAAAGAGTTGCCGAACAAACAGCAAAAGAAGAAGGAAAACCTGAGCAAGCAATTACCAAGATTGTTGAAGGAAGAGTTAACTCTTATTACAAAGATTTTTGTTTACTTGAGCAAATGTGGGTCAGAGATAACAAAAAGTCAATCAAGCAACTAATTGATGAAAACGGAATTAAGGTCCAAAAGTTTGCAAGGTTTAAGGTTGGCCAAGGCTAAATGTCACAAAAATTTGGACGCGTCCTTCTAAAACTTTCCGGAGAAGCATTTGCCGGAAGTGGCGGATTGGGTGTTGATCCAGATGTGGTTAGTAGCATCGCAAAACAAATCGCTGATGTAGTTCGAGATGGAGCACAAGTAGCAGTTGTAATTGGCGGTGGAAATTATTTCCGAGGAGCACAACTTTCTGAACGTGGGATGGATCGTGCCCGTGCTGACTATATGGGAATGCTTGGCACAGTTATGAACTGTTTAGCTTTACAGGATTTTCTAGAAAAACAAAAAGTTGAAACGCGAGTTCAAACAGCAATAACTATGGGACAAGTTGCTGAATCTTATGTCCCAAGAAGAGCCATAAGACATTTAGAAAAAGGTAGAGTTGTAATTTTTGGCGCAGGTTTGGGTGCCCCATTTTTCTCAACAGATACAACAGCTGCACAAAGAGCTTTAGAAATCGGAGCAGACGTAGTTTTAATGGCAAAAGGTGTAGATGGTGTTTATGATTCAGACCCAAGAAAAAATCCAGATGCTAACAAATTTGATCAATTAACTTATGATCAAGTTTTACAAAAAGATTTAAAAGTTGCAGATGCTACAGCTATTAGTTTATGTAGAGATAATAATTTACCTATAGTTGTATTCAACTTGCTTGAAAATGGAAATATTGCAAAAGCTATTTCAGGTAAATCCATCGGAACCAGAATTCAAGGAGCATAAGTGACTGCAGCAATATTGAATGAAGCAAAAGCAAAAATTGACAAAGCGATTGAAGTAGCAAAGGAAGATTTTTCTACCATCAGAACTGGCAGAGCTAATCTTGCCATGTTTAATAAAATAACTGCTGATTATTACGGTACTCAAACTCCGCTAAATCAAATGGCAAGTTTCCAAAACCCAGAAGCAAGAATGATTGTTATTTCCCCTTTTGATAAAAGTGCTATTCAAGCCATTGAAAAAGCAATTAGGGAAAGTGACTTGGGAGTAAATCCTTCAAATGACGGAACAATTATTCGTGTTCCAATTCCACAATTAACTGAAGAACGACGAAAAGAATATATAAAGGTTGCCAAAAGTAAAGCAGAAGAAGCTCGAGTCTCAATTAGAAATATCAGAAGAAACGCTAAAGACGCTTTGGATAAATCAAAAAAAGATGGGGAAGTAAGCGAAGACGACGTAAAGCGCGCTGAAAAAAGTCTTGATGAAATAACCAATAAAGGCGTGCATTCTATAGATGAAATTCTTAAGCATAAAGAAGCAGAACTTTTAGAAGTTTAGACTAAATGCCCTTGCTTTATGGGCTAAAGTTTAAATGTGGCCAAAATCAAGACTGGAAGAAATTTACCGAAAGCAATAACCGTAGGTTTAATTTTAATTGGATTAGTTGTTCTTACTTTATTCATTAACAAGTTTGCATTTACATTTTTGGCTTTAGCGGCAGTCTTACTTGCAGGTTATGAAGTTACCAAACAATTAAATAAAGTCAAAAGAGTCAACTTATCGACATTTTTAAATCTAATTTTAATCTCGATATTTATACTTTTTAGCACTTTGTTTGAAGAAACCGGATTTATTTATGCATTCATATTAAGCATTATTTTAAGTCTAATTTATTCTTATTCTCAAAAAAAAATCAAGCAAACTTTTTATTTTTCAAATTCCGTAGTCTTATATCTTGGTATTTTTGGTGGACTGGCAATGCTAATGCTAAATCAAGCAGATGGAGCAGAAAGAATTTTTATTTTCATAGCATTGACGGCCTTAAGTGATACAGGTGGTTACTTTTCTGGCATTCTTTTTGGAAAGCATAAACTTGCTCCAAAAATTTCTCCAAAAAAATCCTATGAGGGACTGCTTGGCTCGCTGGTGTTAAGTACTGTGGCATCAATATTTATTACTCCTTTTTTCTTGGACTTAAATACAATTGAAGCAGTTATCATTGGTTTAGTTCTTGCATTAACCGGAACTGCAGGTGATCTTTTTGAAAGTTTTGTTAAAAGAAATTTGAAAATTAAAGATTTTTCCTCTCTGCTTCCAGGACACGGCGGTATGGCAGATAGAATAGATTCATTAGCATTTAATTCACTTTTTTCGTTTCTACTATTTGGATATTTCTTAGGATTTTAAATGAATCAAATTATTGAAACTATTCTTACTAAAAAGAAACCGCCTAAACACATTGCAGATTTTGATCAAAAATCAAGAAAAGAATTTGCCATAGAGCAAGGATTAGAAGGTTTTCGAGCTGATCAGGTAAGTAGACATTGGTTTGGAAATTTAAATAGTAATTATGAAGATTGGACAGATCTGCCTGTTGAAAAAAGAAAAGAAATTGCAGAAAAATTAGCTCCAAATTTATTAACTGAAATAAAAACTCAAAAAGCTGATCAGGGAAATACTGTAAAGACTTTATGGAAATTACATGATGGATTATTTATTGAAAGTGTATTGATGCACTATCCAAATAGGACTACAGTTTGTATTTCATCACAAGCAGGTTGTGGTATGGCTTGCCCATTTTGTGCAACAGGCCAACTTGGCTTAAAAAGAAATTTATCTTCCGCAGAAATTGTCTCGCAAGTCCAGTTTGCAGCAAGTTATGCGCAAAAAGGTTTACTACCAGAAGGCCCAACGCGATTGTCAAACATAGTCTTCATGGGAATGGGTGAACCTCTGGCTAATTTCAATACTGTTGTACAAGCCATTCGCGCAATTCATGAAGAGAGCCCTTCAGGATTAGGAATAAGCGCAAGAAACATTACTGTTAGTACCGTCGGTTTAGTTCCAAAGATTTATGAATTAGCAGAATTAAAACTTCCAGTAAGACTTGCTGTAAGTTTGCATGCGCCAAATGATGAATTAAGAAATACTTTGGTTCCAATTAATGAAAGATATTCCATTAAAGAAGTATTAAATGCAGCTTGGAATTACGCAGAAGTAATTGGTAGGAGAGTCTCAATCGAATATGCCATGATCAAAGATATAAATGATCAAAAAATTCATGCTCAACAATTAGCAAATTTGTTAAAAAACAAAGATGTGCACGTAAATTTAATTCCCTTGAATCCAACTCCCGGTTCAAAATGGACCGCATCTAGAAGTGAAGACGAAAAAGCTTTTGTGCACATATTGGAGCAAGCAAATATTGCTGTTACAGTAAGGGATACTCGAGGGAGAGAAATTGACGGGGCATGTGGTCAATTAGCTGCCACAGTTTAAAGGTTTTATGAC
Organism: Actinomycetes bacterium; assembly: GCA_038145175.1. Taxonomy (GTDB): domain Bacteria; phylum Actinomycetota; class Actinomycetes; order S36-B12; family UBA5976; genus ATZT02. The sequence goes on from JAYQPE010000001.1 coordinate 13,252, forward strand.
AGAAGACTTTAATTCCAAAGATTATTTTGCTAATTTATATGGCGCAAAAGATGAATTAGGTAATCCAAGTCAAACAAAAATAGATAAATTACGTGATGGTTTATTAGTTAAATTATTTAATCGTTATAGCAATATAAAATTGAATGAATCATCAGTTATCGATATTGGTTGCGGTTATGGATGGCTTTTAGACTATTTTGATGAAGCAAAATTAATTTGTGGCTCAGATATTTCTGAACATGCCATCGAAATCGCACAAAAAAGAAAACCAGACAGAAAATACAAGGTTGCAGATATTCAAAATGGAGTGGCATTTGAATATAAATTTGATCTCATATTAGCAATAAATGTGATAGAACATTTAACAAAACCTGAAGATGGAATTAAAGCGATTTGTGAAGCTTTGAAACCAGGAGGCATTGCTTTAGTACATTTGCCAACTATCAACAATAAATTTAATAAATGGGAATATAAACATTTATATGATTCAGATCCAACCCATATTTATAGACCAAAAGGAAAGCAAATTAGGAAAATGTTTGAGGCCAACAACATGAAAACTTTAAGAGATTCATTCTTGCCACATTTTCCTGCAGCATTAACTAGATTATTACCTTTACATCCAGCTTATCTTGCAGTTTATAAAAAAATTAGCTAGCTGAAATAATTGCTTTTTCTAAAACGTCTAAGCCTTCATTCAATAACTCATCACTAATTACTAGTGGTGGTAAAAATCTTAGAACATTTCCATAAGTACCTGCTGTCAAAACTAAAACTCCTTCAGCATGGCATGCCTTAGCAATTTTTAATGTTTTATCTGGATCTGGATCTTTTGTTCCAGGTTTAACTATTTCAATTGCAATCATGGCGCCGCGTCCACGTACATCACCAATTAATTGATTTTGAGCAGCGATGTTTTTCAATCTTGGGATCATTATTGTCTCAATATGTTTTGCTTTGTCAATTAATTTTTCATCTTTAATTGCTTGAATTGCACCAAGTGCACCGGCTAACGCAATTGGGTTTCCTCCATATGTTCCGCCTAGTCCACCTGGATGAATCGAATCCATAACATCTGCTCTTCCGGTTACTGCAGCTACAGGTAAACCTCCACCCATACCTTTTGCCATGGTTATTAAATCTGGAACAACATTTTCATGCTCACTTGCAAACATGGCGCCTGTTCTTGCAAATCCGGTTTGAACTTCATCTGCAATAAATAAAACATTATTATTTTTTGACCAATTTGCTAATTCAGTTAAGAAACCAGGAGCCGGAACAATAAAACCACCTTCTCCTTGAATTGGTTCAATAACTATGGCCGCAAGTTGATCAGCTCCTATTTCTTTTTCAATCCTAGAAATTGCATGTTGTGCTGCGTCTTTTCCTGAAAGTCCATCATGAAATGGATATGAAGTTGGGACTCGATAAATTTCTGGAGCAAACGGCCCGAAACCTTTTTTGTAAGGCATATTTTTAGCTGTCATTGCCATTGTTAAATTTGTTCGTCCGTGATAGCCATGTTCTACTACAACGACTGCATCTTTTTTTGTAAAGTATCGGGCTATTTTTACAGCATTCTCTAGAGCTTCTGCTCCTGAATTAAAAAGAGCAGATCTTTTTGCATGTTTTCCAGGTGTTAATTCTGCTAGTAATTCGCAAACTTTTACGTAAGATTCATAAGGAGCGATCATGAAACATGTGTGAGTAAATTGGGTGACAGCTTCTTGAACATTTTTTACAACATCAGGATGAGAATTTCCAACTGAAGTTACAGCGATTCCTGCAGCTAAATCAATGAATGAGTTTCCGTCTATATCTTCAACGATTCCTCCACCAGCTCTTTTCACATAAACCGGCAAAGTGCTACTCACTCCAGCACTTACAACTTCAGTTCTTCTTTTTTGTAATTCCAAAGATTTTGGACCTGGAATTGACGTCACAACTTTTCTTTTTTGCTCTATTGATGGTCCACCCACGGTATTAGTACTCATTTTGCTCCTGTGAAGATCTTCCTACCGCAAGATTACGCGTTAATTGCGATGTTGAACAATTGGAGTGTGTCCATTCGTCGTGTAACCATCCTGGGTTCAACTGGTTCTATCGGAACTCAAGGTTTAGAAGTTATTGCTCAACACCTGGATAAATTCAAGGTAGTAGGTCTTTCTGCAGGTTCAAATGCAAAAGTACTGATTGACCAAATTATTAAATTTAAACCCGAAGTTGTTTCCGTTAAAGACGAGGAAACTAAAAAAATACTTCTAAGCTCGAACTTTGATTACACATTTGAGATCTTAGTGGGCAAAAATGCAAGCGCCGAGGTTGCAAAATATCCCTGTGATGTGGTTTTAAATGGGATTACAGGAGCTGCGGGACTTTTGCCAACAATTGAAACTTTAAAAGCTGGACACAAGTTAGCACTTGCAAATAAAGAATCTTTAGTAATAGGTGGCAAATTAGTTTTAGATTTAGCAAAAACTGATCAAATCATTCCAGTCGATTCTGAACATTCGGCTCTTGCACAATGTTTAAGAGGTGAAAAAAAGAGTGAGATAAAAAAGTTAATTTTAACTGCAAGTGGTGGACCTTTTAGAGGTAAGAGTATTGAAGAACTTAAAAATGTAACGGTTGAAGAAACCCTCAAGCATCCAACTTGGAATATGGGACCAGTAGTAACCATTAATTCTGCAAGTCTTATGAACAAAGGTTTAGAAATTATTGAAGCTCACTTATTATTTGGGATTGAATTTGAAAAAATTGAAGTGGTAATTCATCCACAATCGATCATTCATTCAATGATTGAATTTATTGACGGGTCGACCATGGCACAAGCATCACCACCCAACATGAAGTTACCGATTGCGCTGGGTTTAAGTTGGCCTGACCGTTTGGACAATGTTCAAAATCCAATTAATTGGACTAAGAGTCAATCATGGACATTTGAAAATGTAGATGAAAAAGTATTCAAAACCATAAGGCTTGCTAAAGAAGTTGGAAAAGCTGCAGGTAGTGCTCCAGCAGCGATGAATGCAGCAAATGAAGAATGCGTGTCAGCTTTCATCGAGCAAAAAATTAGTTTTTTGTCTATAGTTGAAATTGTGGAAAACATTGTAAAAAATCACCTAACTAGTTCAAGTTTCATTAATAATAATTCACTTACCTTAGAGAAACTTTTAAATGTTGATGAAACTATCAGAATTGAAACCCGTAAAATAATAAATAATTTAAGGAAAGAATAACTAGTGGAAATTTTGGGAATATTATTTTTGATATTTATCATCATGCTTTCAATCGGATTGCATGAAATTGGTCATATGGTTCCTGCAAAAAAGTTTGGCGTAAAAGTAACGCAATACATGATTGGTTTTGGACCAACTCTTTGGTCAAAAACCAAAGGCGACACTGAATACGGAGTTAAAGCGATACCACTAGGCGGGTTTGTACGAATGATTGGAATGATTCCTCCTGCGAAAGAAGGAGTAACTACCAAAGGCCCTTTTGCAGAAGTTGTTAACACTGCGAGAAAACAAAGCGAAGAAGAAATAGGCCCTGGTGATGAAAACAAAGTTTTTTATAAATTAAGTGTTCCAAAAAAATTAATTGTCATGGTGGGCGGACCATTCATGAATTTAGTTCTTGCCTTCATATTATTATAAGACTCCTAAACAGCAATTGGAAACCCAGCGGCCACTAATGAAATTAAACAAGTAATTTCTTGTCTTCCAACGGACGTAGATGTTTTGGGAGATTGCCTTGAAGGTACTACACCTTCTCCAGCATTAAAGGCCGGTCTAGAAGCAAAAGATCAAATTATTTCTTACGACAATAAGCAAATTAAAAATTGGGAAGATTTGGCCCTTGCAATTCAAAATAGTAATGAAGGCAATGTAGAAATCAGAGTTTTAAGACAAGGCCAAGAAATAGATTTAACTGCTTCTATTGTAAAAGTTGCAAGAGCGTCTACTTTAGAAAATCAATCTAATAATCCGGCAACTCCATATTTAGGTATTTCTCCAAACATAATTTTAGATAGGCAACCTATAACAACTGTGTTTGCTGTTTTGGGAGAAATAACAGTTGGAACCTACAGAGTAATAACAAATTTTCCTGAGCGTGTGGCACAACTTTTTTCTTCTGCTTTCTTAGGTGAAGAAAGAGATCAAGAAGGTTTAGTTGGAATTGTTGGGGTAACCAGAGTTGGCGGAGAAATTGCTGCGGCAGAAATTCCAGCCCTGTGGCGCTTTGCAACTTTACTAAATCTTGCAGGTGGTTTAAATATGGCTTTATTTCTGTTCAATCTTTTGCCGCTTCTTCCATTAGATGGCGGACATGCAGCTGGTGCAATTTATGAAGGTTTGAGAAGACAATTTGCAAAATTAAGAGGAAAAGCAGATCCAGGACCTGCAGATACTGCAAAAATGTTGCCTTTTGCTTATTCGGTGGCAATATTATTGATCGGCTTATCAATGTTGCTTCTTTATGTTGACATTGTTAATCCAATAAGACTTGGAGGATAAGATTTAGTTATGACTTCAATTAGTTTAGGAATGCCTCAACCTCCAGCACCAGTTTTGGCACCTAGAAGAAAATCTAGAAAAATTACTTTGAAGCATCATTCTCATCCTTTAGAAATTGGTGGCGATGCTCCGATTTCAGTTCAATCAATGTGTACAACTTTGACTGCAGATGTTAATTCAACTTTGCAACAAATTGCAGAACTAAATGCATCAGGTTGCCAAGCTGTAAGAGTTGCAGTTCCTAGTCAAGATGATGCTGATGCATTATCTGCAATTGCTAAAAAATCACCAATTCCAGTAATTGCTGATATACATTTTCAACCCAAATATGTTTTTGCAGCAATTGATGCAGGTTGTGCTGGGGTAAGAGTAAACCCAGGAAACATAAAGCAATTTGATGATCGAGTAGGTGAAATTGCAAAAGCGGCAAAAGATGCAGGAATTCCAATTCGAATTGGAGTTAATGCTGGATCTTTAGATAAAAGATTGTTAGAAAAATACGGTAAAGCAACACCCGATGCTCTTGTTGAATCAGCACTTTGGGAAGCATCACTTTTTGAAGAGTATGACTTTAGAGATATTAAAATTTCTGTTAAACACAATGATCCAGTGGTGATGGTTTCTGCATATTCAAAACTTGCAGAAGCATGTGATTATCCACTTCATTTAGGAGTAACAGAAGCTGGTCCTGCATTTCAAGGAACAATTAAATCTTCGGTTGCTTTTGGAGCTCTTTTAAGTAAAGGAATTGGTGACACCATTCGTGTTTCACTTTCTGCACCACCTGTAGAGGAAGTAAAAGTTGGAATTGCAATTTTAGAATCTTTGAATTTGAAAAAAAGAGGATTTGAAATTGTTTCTTGCCCATCTTGCGGCAGAGCACAAGTTGATGTTTACACTTTGGCAGAACAAGTTACTCAAGCATTACAAGGATTTAAAGTACCAATGCGAGTTGCAGTCATGGGTTGCGTAGTTAATGGTCCTGGAGAAGCAAGAGAAGCAGATCTTGGTGTTGCTTCAGGAAATGGAAAAGGCCAAATATTTGTTAAAGGCGAAGTTATCAAAACTGTTCCGGAATCTGAGATTGTGCAAGTGTTAATTGAAGAAGCAACTAGAATCGCAGAATCAATGAGCGAGGACGTTGCTGGTGAACCTACGGTATTGGTCAAATAAAAAACTAGTTCGACCATTAGTTAGAACAGATATACAAGCAGTTCTAAATCTTGCACTTCAGGATGAAATTAGTAATTGTTTTTTAATTAATCGACTTCAAGAATTACAACAATATACTTGGAGTCTTCAAAATGAATTCGTAGTTTATGAAGAAAATGGCAAAATTGAAAGCGCTATTTATTCTGGTGCAAATATAATTCCCTTAAATACATTTGAAAATTCTCAAATTCAATTTGCTCAATATTTTTTAGATCAATCAAAAAGAATTTCTTCAATTGTTGGAAATAAAGATGAAGTTTTATCTTTTTGGCAAATTTTAAAACCTTTTATGCCAAGTCCTAGAGAGATTAGATCAAATCAGCCTTTATTGGTGATTGATGATGCACCTTTAGTAGCTCCAGATCAATTTGTGCAACCTGCATTGATGAGAGATTTAGATTTATTAATTCCAGCTTGTGTTTCCATGTTTACTGAAGAAGTTGGAATTTCTCCAGTTGGTGAAATATCTGAAAAAAGCTATCGAAATCGTGTCGCAGAAGTTATAAATCAAAGAAAAATGTTTGCACGCATTGAAAATAATCAAGTGTTGTTTAAAGCAGAAATTGGGGTAATTACAGATAAGGTATGCCAAGTACAAGGCGTTTGGGTACCTCCTCAATTAAGGGGTAGAAACTTAGGCAAATCTGGAATGGCAAGTGTGGTTAATTTTGCAAGACAAAATTTTGCACCAAAGGTGAGTTTGTATGTAAATGACTACAACCACAGAGCACAAGCTGTCTATAAATCGGTTGGTTTTCAGGAACACTCCACATTTGCAACGATTCTCTTCTAAATAAATAAAAACAAGTAGGCTATTTCCATGTTGCTTAGAATGTCAACTTATTTTTTAAGAACTTTGCGCGATGATCCTGCTGATGCCATGGTTCCAAGTGACAAATTGTTAACTCGAGCAGGTTACGTAAGAAGAGTTGCACCTGGAGTATTTAGTTGGTTACCGCTTGGATATTTAAGTTACAGAAAAGTTGAAGAAATAATTCGACAAGAAATGAATAATGCGGGATTTCAAGAAGTCCATTTCCCTTCACTTTTACCAACTGAACCTTATGTTGCAACGAATCGCTGGGAAGAATATGGCCCAAATTTATTTAGATTAAAAGATCGCAGAGGAATTGATTATCTCTTAGGTCCAACACATGAAGAAATGTTTACTTTAATGGTGAAAGATTTATACAGTTCATATAAAGATTTACCATTAGTTATTTATCAAATACAAACAAAGTTTCGTGATGAAGCAAGACCTAGAGCAGGAATTCTTCGCGGCAGAGAATTTGTGATGAAAGATGGATATTCATTTGATATTAATCAAAACGGTCTGGAAACTTCTTATGAAAAACATCGAGATGCTTATGTGAAAACGTTTGAAAAACTTGGTTTAAATTTTGTGACCGTTTCAGCAATGTCAGGTGCTATGGGTGGATCAAAAAGTGAAGAGTTTTTAGCTCCATGCGAATTTGGGGAAGACACTTACGTTAAGTGCACAAAATGTGACTATGCAGCAAATGTGGAAGCAGTAGAAACTCCAAAACCTGATGATATTGATTATTCAAATTTGAAAGCATTTCACGTGGAAGATACCCCAAATACTCCAACAATTGATTCATTAGTTGAGATCAGTAATTCTAGAAAAGATTTAAAACGAGAAGACAGAAACTGGCAAGCAAGTGATACTTTAAAAAATGTTGTAGTCATGCTTACTTTTCCAGATGGAAAAAATGAACCTTTAGTAATTGGTATTCCTGGAGATCGCGAAGTAGATATAAAAAGATTAGAAGCAAGTGTATCTCCGGCTACAGTTAGAGTTTTTGAAGATGAAGATTTTCCGAAATTCAAAGATTTAGTCAAAGGCTATATTGGACCTCAAGTTTTAGGAATTAATTCAAAAAGCAAAATAAAATATTTAACTGATCCTCGAATAGTAAATGGAACTCGTTGGATAACAGGTGCAAATATTTCCGGTAAGCACGTTTACGATTTAGTTTTTGGTAGAGATTTTAAATCTGATGGAACAATTGAAGCTGCAGAAATTCGACTTGGAGATATTTGTCCTAAGTGCTCTCAAAGTTTAGAAATTGCCAGAGGTATTGAAATCGGTCATATTTTTCAGTTGGGACAAAAATATGCAAAAGCACTTGATTTAACTGTTTTAGATGAAAATGGGAAATCACAAGTTGTAACAATGGGTTCTTATGGAATTGGAGTTTCAAGAGCAGTTGCTGCAATTATTGAACAAAACCACGATGAAAAAGGAATTGTTTGGCCCAAAACTGTTGCACCAATTGATATTCATGTGGTGGCAGCTGGCAAAGATGAAGAAATTTTTTCTAAAGCATTAGATATTTCTGAAGAATTAACTAAGTTGGGCTATTTGGTAATTTATGATGACCGCAAAAACGTATCGCCTGGAGTTAAATTTAATGATGCAGAATTATTGGGTATGCCGCTTATTTTAATTGTCGGTAAAAAACTTTCTGAAAATAAAGTTGAACTTCGCATAAGAAAAACAGGGGAAAGTAAAGATGTTGAAATTAGCAATTTGTATTCCGAAATTAAAAAATACTAATATTTAAATGCCTTCAATTGAAATAATTATCCTTTTATTACTGGCAGCATTTCTGGCTGGTTGGGTTGATGCAATTGGAGGTGGTGGAGGATTAATTCATTTTCCAGCACTTTTATTTGGACTTCCCAATGCATCTCCTGCAGAATTATTAGGAACAAATAAAGCTGCTCAAGTATTGGGCACAGCAAGTGCATCAATTACTTATTTTCAAAAAAAACCTGATGAAATTAAGAATAAATTACCCATGGCCTTTTTTGGTCTTATTGGATCAATTTTAGGTGCAATTTTTTCATCAAATTTGCCAAGAAGTTCTTTTGAACCAATTGTTTTTATAGTTTTAATTTTAGTGGGATTTTGGATGATCATTCGACCTGATTATTCGAAAGCAAAAAATATAGTTAAAAAAGAATCACTACTTATATCAATATCAATAGGACTTGCAATTGGATTTTATGATGGAGCATTCGGTCCAGGAACCGGTACTTTTTTGATTGCACTTTTTGTGGGAGTTTTAGGACAAAAATATTTAAATGCATCAATCGGTGCAAAGATAGTTAATCTTGCAACTAATTTTGGAGCAATTTTAGTATTTGCAATTGCTGGAGCTATTTTATGGAAACTTGCACTTATCTTATCTATTTCAAATATTTTTGGAGGAATTTTTGGTGCAAAAACTGCACTTTGGCAAGGTACAAAATTTGTTAAATATGTCGTAGCTCTAGTTGCATTTGCAAGTGCAATAAGACTTGGATTTCAAATTTGGAATTAGTTCAGACTTCCAGGAAGAGCTCTTGGCCTATCCTTGAATTCAAGCAAACGAATTGAAGATTTTAGGGCAAAATCTAAAATTTCTTTTCTATTTTCGGGTTCAATTACTTTAAATAACTGTAAGTAAATTCCAATAAGTCTATTTTCAATAAATACTGCTAATTCATAGGCAGTAACAATATCGTCAACTTTAAAAGGTAATTGATAATTTTCTTTTGGTCGAGGTGGAATTTGATTCAAATTTCTTAATTTCAATCGAAATAAGTCTCGTTGATCTCTATGAATGTTAAATACTGAAGCAGCATAATCTTTATTATCTTCAGGAATAAACGATAAAAGATATCCAAATGCCCAAATAGCAGCATTTTCACCTTCAACAATTAAATTTAACTTTTCAATTATTTCTTGATTTGGAGATATTGAAGATGTAGGACTAGGAGATTGAGTCATTAATTATCACCAACATCCGAACCTTCAAATTGTGCATTGTCAGGTAAAGCAACAGGAGTAATCATTTTGTTTAACCAATAAATATGTTGATTGATACTTGAAGATATTTGACCAATATTCTGTAAAATTTGTTGATCATTAGTTTTTGTAATGTTTGAAATACAAAAATTTAAGTGATCTTCTTCAGCCAAAATTAACTGTTTAATGCTAGCCACTTGTAAACCTGTGGGAGAGGGATTTGGAGTTGCGGTTTCTTCTTTAGTCCAAAGAGTTAAATGTGTTAAATGATGATCTCTTAGTTGAATTAATTGAGTTCTGTAGCTTCTTTCTTGATTTATCCCAGCAAAATATAAATCCACCAGTGAATTAGTTCGAGTAACGAATTCTTTAGTTAAAACCTGTTCAAATGTAGGTTCAGCAAACTTAATTCCAGTATTTGAACAAGCGGCAAGAGTTAAGGCACTTGAACTTATAATCAAGTTTCTTCTACTTATCAAGTTAACCTACTTTTTACCTAATCTTTCACGTTCAGATTTCTTGCTTTTACTAATTAGCGCTACTCTATATATATAACTGCAAGACCCAATTGAACACTGATATCTACACGCTAGGGAGTTTACCTATGACGACGCGTGAGGATATTTTTGACAAAATCAGACCTTTAATTAAGCAATTTAATTTTGAATTAGAAGACGTAATTCTTAAATCAGCTGGAAAAAATACCATCGTTCAAGTACTAGTTGATAAAGATACGGGAATTTCTCTTGATGAGGTAGCAAATCTTTCCTCGAAACTTTCAGACTTTTTCGATGAAAATTCAGTAATGGCAAATAAAACTTATACATTAGATGTTGGCTCTCCTGGAATAGATAGACCTTTAACAAAATTAAGACATTGGAAAAAGAACAAAGACCGATTAGTAAAAATACATTCCAAATCTAACGTATTTGAGGGAAGAATTAAAAAAGTTGAAGAATTAGAAGTTCAACTTGAAATCAAAGGCAAAATTCAAAGTTTTCAATACTCAGATATAGACAAAGCAATAATCCAAGTCGAATTTAATCCCAAGAAGAAATAATTATGGATATTGACATCAAAACACTAAAACAATTAGTCAAAGAAAAAGAACTATCTTGGGAAAAAGTTGTGCTTGCTATCGAAGAATCTTTGATCGCGGCTTATAAAAGAAATCCTGGATCTCATGAAAATGCCAGAGTAATAATGGATAAAAAAACAGGTCATGTTGAAGTAAAAGTTCAAGAACTAGATGAATCAGGAAATGTAGTCAAGGAATATGATGACACCCCTGCAGATTTTGCCCGGGTAGCTGCAGCAACTGCTAAACAAGTTTTATTTTTAAAAATGCGAGATGTCAAAGATGATCAAGTTTTTAAAGACTATTTAAAAAGAGAAAATACAATAATTTCTGGTGTTGTTCAACAAGGAAAAGATCCGAATTTAATAGATGTAAAACTTGCAGATGGAATTGAAGGTTTTATTCCTGCACAAGAACAAGTTCCAGGAGAAAATTATCAACATGGTACAAGAATAAAATGCTTTATAGTTTCGGTTCGTAAAGGAAACAAAGGACCTCAAATAACTTTGTCTAGAACTCATCCCGGTTTAGTTAAAGGATTATTTGAATTAGAAGCACCAGAAGTGCAACAAGGAGTTGTAGAAATAGTTGCAGTTGCAAGAGAATCAGGTCATAGAACAAAAATTGCAGTGTTATCTCATGATCCACAAATAAGCCCTAAAGGTACATGTATTGGGCCAATGGGACAAAGAGTAAGAAATGTGATGAATGAATTAGGTGGAGAAAAAATTGATATTGTTGATTTTTCTTTAGATCCTGCAACTTTTATAGCAAATGCATTATCTCCTGCCAAAGTTTCTCAAGTTAGTGTTACTGATTTGGAATCAAGGAGTGCACAAGTTATTGTTCCAGATTTTCAATTGTCACTAGCAATTGGTCGAGAAGGACAAAACGCAAGATTGGCAGCAAGACTTACAGGTTGGAAAATCGACATTAGATCTGATTCCAAACCAAATTCGAGTGAGATCCAAGAATCCTGATAGGTTGATTTAAAGGCAAAAAGACACTTTTTTGCCGGATTGACCTGTCCAAACTCATTCAACCAACATTGTTGAAGTACTCTTATCTTTATCACTACTACTCCCTAACGGAGAAAACACAATGAGCACTAAATGAGCACTTCAAAATGAAGGCTTTATTTTTAGTGATTTAAGGATTGGATAAACCTGTCCTTAAATAAGACAGGAGAACAGTTGTCCAAGATTCGTGTATATGAGCTGGCTCAAGAGCTCGGTTACGAAAGCAAAGTTGTTCTTGCAAAATTGCAAGAAATGGGTGAATTCGTTCGTTCTGCTTCTTCCACAATTGAACTTCCGGTTGCAAATAGATTAAAAGCAGCATTACCTGCAAAAGAAGTAAAAGTTAAAAAAGAATCACCAGTTAAAAAAGTTGAAGAAACCAAACCTGTTACCGAAAACATAAATCCACACACTTCAATTAATAAAACCGAAACTCCACCAACTTCTCGACCACAAACTCCAAGACCAGGAAATAATCCATTTGGAACTTCAACTCCAAATGCACCAAGACCTGCAATGCCAAGACCAGGTAACAATCCTTTTGGTACAACTGGTGGACCAAGACCAAGTGCACCTGGTTCAATGCCAAGACCAATGTCTCGTCCAGGTGGACCAAGACCTGGTGGACCAAATAGAGGTCCAGGAAATTTTGCACCAAGACCTGGTGCACCAAGACCTGGTGGACCAAATAGAGGTCCAGGAAATTTTGGAAATCAAAGACCAGGTGGGCCAAATAGAACTGGTGCGCCAACTAATTTTGATAGAAATAAAACTGGTGGACCAAATCGCGGTCCTGGTGGTTTTGATCGCAATCGACCAACATTTCCAACTTCAGCACCAGGTGGTGCAAGACCTGGTCAAAGAACTGGCAGAGGAAATGCAGCTGGTGCATTTGGAAAACAAAACACAGGAAAAAAACGTTCTAAATCAAAACGAGAAAAAAGGCAAGAGTTCGAAGAATTTATGGAAGCACCACAACTTGGTGGTGTGCAATTACCTAAAGGTGATGGAAGAACAATTCGTTTAAGCCGTGGTTCATCTTTGATGGACTTAGGTGAAAAAATTGGTGCAAATCCTGCAAGTTTAGTAACAGCACTATTTCATTTAGGAGAAATGGCAACTGCAACTCAATCATTACCTGATGAAACTTTACAAGTATTAGGTGTGGAATTAAATTTTGATATTCAAGTTGTTTCTCCAGAAGATGAAGATAGAGAATTATTAAATTCATTTGATGTTTCATTTGGTGAGAATGAAGGTGAATTAGTTGTTAGACCGCCTGTGGTAACAATTATGGGTCACGTAGATCACGGTAAAACTTTGTTACTTGACACCATCAGAAATACAAATGTGGCAGGTGGTGAAGCAGGTGGTATTACTCAACACATTGGTGCATATCAAATAGCTGCACATGTCGGTGGAGATGATAGAAAAATTACATTTATTGATACACCAGGACACGAAGCTTTCACAGCAATGCGTGCACGTGGAGCAAAAGTTACAGACATTGCAGTTTTAGTTGTTGCTGCAGATGATGGAGTAAAACCTCAGACAATTGAAGCACTAAATCATGCTCAAGCAGCAGAAGTTCCAATTGTGGTTGCAGTAAACAAAATTGATAAAGAAGGTGCAGATCCAAATAAAGTTCGTGGACAACTTTCTGAATACGGTTTACTACCAGAAGAGTACGGTGGACAATCAATGTTCGTTGATGTTTCTGCAAAATCTGGAGTAGGAATTGAAAATCTTTTAGAATCAATCATTCTTACAGCAGATGCTGCAATTGATTTAAAAGCAAGTCAAACTCAACAAGCACAAGGTGTTGCAATTGAAGCTCATCTTGATAAAGGTCGAGGACCAGTTGCCACAGTTCTTGTTCAAAGAGGAACTTTAAAAGCTGGAGATTCAATTGTTGTAGGAGATGCACACGGAAGAGTTCGTGCAATGTTAGATGATGCTGGACATAATGTTGAAGATGCTGGTCCTTCTTTTCCAGTTCAAGTTTTAGGTTTAACAAGTGTGCCAAGTGCTGGAGATACATTCATTGTCGTTGAAGAAGATCGAGTTGCCCGACAAATTGCTCAAGCAAGATCTGCCCGAGAAAGAAATGCTTTACTTGCTCGAAGCAAGAAACGCCACACTCTTGAAGATGTCTTAGACACTATGAAAAAAGGCGAAACTCAAGAACTTCGCTTAATTATCAAAGGTGACGTATCTGGTTCTGTTGAAGCTTTAGAAGATTCATTAGTAAAACTTGAAGTCGGAGAAGATGTACAACTTCGCGTAATTCATCGTGGGGTTGGAGCGATTGTTAATAGTGATGTTGATTTAGCAATTGCTTCAGAAGCAATCATTATCGGATTTAATGTAAGAGCAGAATCTGGTGCTCGAGAAATGGCTGATAGAGAAGGGGTAGAAATTCGTTACTACTCAATTATTTACCAAGCCATAGAAGATATTGAAAAAGCTTTGAAAGGTAAATTAAAACCAATTTATGAAGAAGTAAGACTTGGTTCTGCTGAAGTTCGGGAAATATTTAAATCCAGCAAAGTTGGAAATATAGCTGGAGTAATAATTAGAGACGGGATAATTACCAGAAAAGCAAAAGCCAGAATAATTAGAGATGGTAAACAAATTACTGAAAACCTAAGTATTTCTTCTTTAAGAAGATTTAAAGATGATGTTTCAGAACTAAAGGAAGGCTTTGAAGGAGGTATTTCCTTTGAAAACTTCAACGATCTAAAAGTTGAAGATGTTATTGAAACCTATGAATTAAGAGAAAAACCTAGAAATTAGACGCAAATGAATGAAGCACGAGCTAAAAGAGTTGCTGATCGAATCAGAGAAACAGTTGCGCAACTTTTAGAAACCAGAGTTAAAGATCCACGACTTGGATTTGTCACTGTTACAGAAGTTCGAGTAACAGGAGATTTAAGAGAAGCTACCGTTTTTTACACAGTACTTGGAGATGATGAAAAAAGATTAAGTACTAAAAAAGCATTGGATTCTGCTAAAGGAATGCTTAGATCTGAAGTTGGCAGAGTCTTAGGAATTAAACACACTCCATCATTAACTTTTATGCATGATGCACTACCAGAAAATGCTATTCATATATCTGAAGTTCTAAGGACTGCGCAAGAACGAGATGAAAAATTACACAGCATAGCTAAAACTGGAAAATATGCCGCAGGTGCTGATCCTTACAAACATAAAGATCGAGATGAATCTAACTAAGGAAGAAGTTTCCTTAAACGGTTTTGTGATTGTTGATAAACCATTAGGGATGACTTCTCATGATGTCGTGCATAAAATAAGAAAAATTTGTAATACCAAGAAAGTAGGACACGCTGGAACACTAGATCCTGAAGCAAGTGGAGTTTTAGTTGTTGGACTAGGAAAAGCAACAAGGCTTTTAACTTTTATAGTTTCAGATAATAAAACTTATCAAGCAACAATCAGGTTAGGTCAAAATACAACCACAGATGATGCGCAAGGCGAAATTACAAGTGAATATAGTTGCGAAAATATTACAGATGAAGCAATTAGTATTTGTTTATTAAGTTTTATTGGTGATTTAGATCAGGTTCCTTCATCTGTGAGTGCAATAAAAGTAGGAGGTAAAAAAGCTTATGAAATTGTTAGAAGTGGTGAAAAAGTTGAATTGACGCCAAGAAGAATTCATATAAGTGCAATTGATTTACACGAAACAAAAAGATTAAATAATTTAATAGATATCGCAGTAACGGTGCATTGCTCAAGTGGTACCTATATAAGAGCTTTAGCTAGAGACATTGGGCAAAAACTAAATGTAGGAGGTCACGTAACAAGTTTAAGAAGAATTCAATCTGGTAGATATAAAATTACTGATGCACTGAAATTAGAGAATTTAAATATTGACAAAATTAATTTGATTTCTATGGCAGAGGTAGCAATGGAATTGTTTCCAAGTGTCAAAGTTGAATTAGATGAAATACAAGATTTAATTCATGGACGTTTTGTTAGAAAAACGCATGAACCTGCCCAAACTATTGCATTAATCGATAAAAAACCAAGTCTTGTTGCGCTTGCTCAAGGAGATGGTGTCATGCTTAAGCCACAAGTTGTGTTTGCTTCAGGAATTGGTGGAGTTTAAATGTTTCGTTGGTTTGATTTGGCAGATGTACCAAGTGATTTAACTTCATCTGTAGTTGCAATTGGGGTATTTGATGGAGTTCACAGAGGACACCAAGAATTAATTTCAAAAGCCAAAGATATTGCAACTTCAATATCAATTCCTTTAGTTGCAGTTACTTTTAATCCTCATCCCAGAAGTGTGGTTTCAGATAAAAGTCCAACAGAACTTGCCTCACTTGATTTTCGTCTCACTCTTTTAGAAAGATGTGGGGTTGATGCAACATTAGTTTTGCCTTTTAATAAACAACTTGCTTCATTAAGCGCAGTTGAATTTATTGAGCAAATTTTGATCAAAACTTTGAAAGTAAAACATGTGATCGTAGGTGATAATTTTAAATTTGGCCATAAAGCAATTGGGGATACAAACTTTTTAAGAGAATATGGAAATGAGAAAGGTTTTAGTACAACTATATTGAAACGTTTTGATGATGGTAAAGAAGTGTGGTCTTCGACAAGAGCTAGAAATTACATCGAAACAGGTTTTGTTGATAAGGCCGCATTAGTTTTAGGAAGATTTCCTAGATTAGAAGGAATTGTGGTTCATGGTGATCATCGTGGTCGACAACTTGGTTATCCCACAGCAAACTTAGAGACAGCAAATAACATGACAATTCCTCAAGATGGAATCTATGCAGGTTATTTGATTAGAACAAAAACCAACGAAGTTTTACCAGCAGCTATTTCTATTGGAAATAATCCAACTTTTGCAGGTACTGAAAAAAGAATAGAAGGCTATGTTTTAGATAGAACTGATCTTGATTTATATGGTGAGCAAGTTTCATTTGATTTTGTAAAGAAATTACGAGATAGTCAAAAATTTGACTCAATAGAAGCATTAATTGAACAAATGGCGCAAGACGTTGAGGAAACAAGACGTCTTACCAGTCACACCTACAACGGCTGATAGCCTTAGAAGTGACGATTTACTAAGCGGGCGCTTGGTTTATCGCGACTACAAATCCTTACTTAACAGAAAAAAATTCTGGAAAGTTAGGCGCCCGAGAAAAAAGGAAAAAATGAGTAAGCAAAAAACTGATAAGTCTGGCGTAATTTCAAGTTATGCAACTAAACAAGGTGACACAGGTTCACCTGAAGTTCAAGTTGCGTTGTTAACAGAAAGAGTTAATCACTTAACTGAACACTTAAAGACTCACAAACACGATCATCACTCAAGAAGAGGATTGATGTTGTTAGTAGGTCGCAGACGTAGATTGTTAGATTATTTGGCAAATTCTGATATCAATCGTTACAGAAGATTGATTGAGAAACTAGGAATTCGCCGCTAACTCATTTAATTATTCGAAAACAATCGGGTAATTATTTAAAGAAAAAGCGAGGAAGATTTCGGTCCTCGGTAGTGATGTCCGGAAAAATTTTTTTCCGTGCGTCTCGATCGATGATCGAATCAAAAAGTAAGTATTTTTTCTTTTAAATTATTACCCTCTAAAACAAAAAGAGGAACAAACCCATGACGGGTACAAAAATACATAAAGTTGAAACCACATTGGACAATGGTCCATTTGGAAAAGTAAATATTAGATTTGAAACTGGAAGACTTGCTCAACAAGCATCAGGTTCAGTTCAAGCATTTTTAGATAACGAAACTATGGTTTTATCTGCCACAACAGTTGGTAAAGAACCAAGAGAATCATTTGATTTTTTCCCTTTAACAATCGATGTTGAAGAAAAAATGTATGCACTTGGAAAAATTCCAGGATCATTTTTCAGAAGAGAAGGAAGACCAAGTGAAGAGGCAATTCTTACTTGCAGATTGATTGATCGTCCTTTAAGACCTGCATTCGTTAAAGGTTTAAGAAATGAAGTACAAGTTGTTGTGACAGTGATGTCTTTAGATCCACATGTGCTCTATGACGTGTTAGCAATTAATGCTGCATCCGCTTCAACACAACTTGCAGGCTTACCATTTTCTGGTCCAGTTGGTGGAGTAAGAGTTGCACTTATTGATGGACATTGGGTTGCATTTCCAAAATGGCCTGATTTACAAGATGCAGTTTTTGACATGGTTGTAGCAGGAAGAGTTTTACCTGATGGTGACGTTGCAATCATGATGGTCGAAGCAGAAGCAACTGAAAACACAATTGAATTAGTTAAAGGTGGAGCCAGTGCTCCAACAGAAGAAGTTGTGGCTCAAGGTTTAGAGGCTGCAAAACCATTCATTAAGCAACTTTGCGAAACTCAAGTTGAATTAGCAAAACTTGCTGCCAAGGAAACTAAAGAATTTCCAATATTTAAAGATTATGAAGACGATGTTTATTCAGCAGTTGCTGAATTTTCAACTAAAGATCTAGATAAAGCCATGCAGATTGGCGGTAAAGCAGAAAGACAAAAAGCTTTAGACGAAGCAAAGCAAGCAGTTTTAGAAAGCTTGGGTGAAAAGTTTGCTGAAAGAGAATCTGAAATTAAAGCTTCTTTTGATTCTGTTTCAAAGAAAATTATGAGAGAACGTGTTCTAAAAGACAAGATTAGAATTGATGGAAGAACTCCATTAGATTTAAGAAATTTATCTGCAGAGATAAATATTTTGCCTAGAACTCATGGTTCAGCAGTATTCAACAGAGGTGAAACTCAAGTTCTAGGTGTTACCACTTTAAATATGTTGGATTTAGAACAAAAATTAGATACTTTGTCTCCTGAAACTACAAAAAGATACATGCATAACTACAACATGCCACCATATTCAACAGGTGAAGTTGGTCGCGTCGGAACTCCAAAACGCAGAGAAATTGGGCACGGTGCACTTGCTGAAAGAGCACTTGTTCCAGTTCTTCCAAACAGAGCTGAATTTCCTTATGCAATTCGTCAAGTTTCTGAAGCAATTTCTTCAAACGGATCAACTTCAATGGCATCAGTTTGTGCATCAACAATGTCGATGCTTAATGCTGGTGTGCCATTAAAGGCAATGGTTGGTGGAATTGCGATGGGATTAATTTCAGGTGAAGTAAACGGCAAACAAGAATATGTTGCCCTTACTGACATCTTAGGTGCAGAAGATGCATTAGGAGATATGGATTTCAAAGTTGCCGGAACTTCAGAATTCATAACTGCATTGCAACTTGATACCAAATTAGACGGTATTCCAGCAAATGTTTTAGCTCAAGCTTTAAAACAAGCAAAAGATGCTAGAGAAAAAATATTGAGTGTCATGAAGGATGCAATTAGTTCTCCTGATCAAATGAGTCAATATGCTCCTCGCATTATTTCTGTGAAAGTTCCAGTTGACATGATTGGCGCAATCATTGGACCTAAAGGAAAAATGATTAACGAAATTCAAGTAAAATCAGGCGCCCAAATCTCTATTGAAGATGACGGAACTGTATTTATTGGAGCAACTGATGGAACTGCAGCTGATAAAGCTAAAGAATTAGTTAATGCGATTGCAAATCCACATGTACCAACCGTGGGAGAAAAATATGAAGGCAAAGTTGTTAAAACTGCAGCTTTTGGTGCATTTGTAAATCTATATCCAGGCAAAGATGGTTTATTACATATTTCTCAACTTAAAAAAATGGCAGGCGGAAAGCGTGTTGAAAAAGTTGAAGACGTCTTAAACGTAGGAGATAGCGTTCAAGTTGAAATTAATGAAATAGATCCAAAAGGAAAACTTTCATTAGTTCCTGTATTGGATGAAAATACATCAGCTTAAACAATGCTTGAAATAATAAAAACAGAAATTCTAGAAGATTCAAATCGAGGCGGAGTAGTTTCAAGAACTACTCTTTCCTCAGGACTTCGAATCATTACTGAATCAATTCCAACAGTTAGAAGTGCAGCTGTTGGTTACTGGGTTTCAACAGGTTCAAGAGATGAAGAAATTTTAGAAGCAGGAGCTGCTCACTTTTTAGAACATCTTTTATTTAAAGGAACCCCTAATAGAACTGCTTTAGAAATATCTTCTTCGATCGAAGCTATTGGTGGAGATATGAATGCGTTTACCACTCAGGAATACACCTGTTTTCACGCGAAAGTTTTGGACAGAGATGTTGATTTAGTTATTGAAACTCTTTCTGACATGTTGACCTCTTCAAATGTAACTCAAGAAGATGTTGATCAAGAAAGAAAAGTAGTTTTAGAAGAAATTTCAATGCATGAAGATGAACCAAACGAATTAGCTTATGACAATTGGTCCCAAAATCTTTTGGGAGATCAACCAATTGGAAGACCAATAATTGGAACTAGAAAATCAATATCTGATATGACTAGAAGTCAGGTTTATGATTTTTATAAAAAATATTATGCACCAGAACGAACTGTTATTTCTGTTGCAGGAAATATAAATCATGAAAAGATTGTAGAAAAAGTTATGAATACTTTAAAAAATACACACTGGGATAAAACTGGCGTTTTACCATTAAAGCCAAGGTCTTCAGAAAAACTTAAATCAAAAGGAACTGGCTCACTAATCGTAAATAAAGACACGGAACAAGCACATTTGGTTTGGGGTGTTCCTGCTGTTGATAGACATGATGAGCGTCGTTACACATTGGCTGTTTTAAGTGCAGCTCTTGGCGGGGGAATGTCTTCAAGATTATTTCAAGAGATTAGAGAAAAAAGAGGATTAGTTTATACAGTTTATTCTTTCGCACATCACTACACAGGAATTGGTGTTTATGGAATTTATGCTGGAACTACTAATGAAAAAGTTTCAGAAGTCATAAAAATTATTAAAGAAGAATTAAATGATGTGGCGCAAAATGGTTTGCGAAAAGAAGAATTAACTAGAGGAAAAGGTGCTCTAAGAGGTGGTTTAGTTTTAGGACTTGAAGAAACCAATTCAAGAATGACTCGTATTGCAAAAGGAGAGCTTTTGTATGGCGAGTATTTATCTTTAGATGAGGCAATAAACAAAATTGATGCAGTTACTGAAGAAGACATCAAAAGCCTTGCTCGAGAAATTTTTAAACAAAATGGATTACTTTGTGTAGTGGGATCGTTTGAAAATAAAGATGAATTCAAGGACCTTGTAGTCTAGGGCTATGTCAATAAAGGTTTCGGTCCTTGGCGCTAAAGGCAAAATGGGATCTGAAGTTGTTAAAGCAATCAATCACGCACAAGATTTAGAACTTGCGGCAAGTATTGATCAAAATGACAGTTTTGATTTAGTAAAAAATTCAGGATGCACTGTTGCAGTTGATTTCACAACTCCAGATTCTGTTATGACAAATATTGAATCACTTATTAAAGCAGGAATCTCACCAATTGTTGGAACAACAGGAATTGATGACAAAAAAATAGAATTAATAAAAAAATTAAGTACCGATAATGGCAATATCCCAGTAAGAGTTGTTCCTAATTTTTCAGTCGGTGCAATTTTGATGATGCGTTTTGCCAAAATGGCCACAAAATTTTATGACTCTGTAGAAATTATTGAATACCACCATGCTCAAAAAGTAGATTCTCCCAGTGGCACAGCTGTAAGAACTGCAAAATTAATAGCCCAAGAAAGAAAAGAAAATAATTTAAAAAACAATCCTGATGCAACTATTTCTGAAATACCTGGTTCTAGGGGCTCAAAAATTGATGGTATTCCAGTACATGCTGTAAGAATGCAAGGTTTAGTTGCTCATCAAGAAGTTATTTTTGGTTCACTTGGAGAAAATTTAACGATTCGACATGACTCATTTGATCGCGCATCTTTTATGCCAGGAGTATTACTGGCGATTAGAAATATAAATAAAAATCCAGGTTTAACTATCGGAATTGATGATTTAATTAAATAAATATCTAAAAAGCGCTGAAACCACGGCAGCAGATATTACTACGATTATAAAAGGTGCTCTAAGTAATAAAAGTACAAAGGCAATAATAAGTCCCAGTAATCTTGCATCAAAAACTATTGATTGGCCTTGGGAAAAAGTTTGCACAATAACAAGGGCAGAAAGCATCACAATTGGCACATAATTTGTGATTGATTTAATTGTAGGTTTTTCTAAGTATTTTTCAGGAATAATATATCCAGTAATTTTTAAGATAAATGCAATGACAGATGAAGCAACAACCACAGTCCATTTTGATTCCAT
The DNA here is from genome assembly GCA_038145175.1 of Actinomycetes bacterium. Classification (GTDB taxonomy): domain Bacteria; phylum Actinomycetota; class Actinomycetes; order S36-B12; family UBA5976; genus ATZT02. The sequence continues at coordinate 35,106 of JAYQPE010000001.1, forward strand.
TTATTTTTTCTCTCTAATTCCATAAAAAATTGCAATAAGCACAGATGCTAAAACGGGAATTCCTGGTTGAACAAAAGGAGTTAAAGCAAAGGCTAAAATTCCTGCGATTAATGCCACAGTTCTTATTCTTAAATTTGAAAGTCTGGGCCATAAAAGTGCTAAGAACGCTGCAGCAACTGCTGCATCTAAACCTAAAGATTTAGGATCTGTGACAAATTGTGCACCAAAGGCACCGATTGCAGTAGCAATGTTCCAAAATACAAAAACTGATATTCCAGTTGCCCAAAAAGCCCAGCGACCTAAATCTTCATCATTATTATTGGCTACAGCCATTGCAGTTGATTCATCGATTGTAATTTGTGCACCTAAAACTTTTTTATAGCTTTTAAGTTTTAAAAGATTTGCCAAACTTAAAGCATAAAAACCATTTCTTACACCTAGCAGCGATGAAGTTGCAATTGCTGCAATTGAGCCACCACCTGCTCCAATAATTCCAACGACTGCAAATTGAGAAGCACCAGAAAAAAGGCCTAAACTTAAAACTTGAGTTTGGAAAAAGTTAAACCCACTGGTAACAGCCAAGGCACCAAATGAGATCCCATAAAGTCCAGTGGCTAGCCCTACGCTTACTGCGTTACGAGTCACAATCGAACGACTAGCGTGTGATGGGATGTTCATACAAGAGAAACGGTATCGTGCGATTTCATGACTACTTCATCTGAGCCTTCCGTGCCTATCAAATTTAGAAGTGATGTAACTGTCGAATTGGTAAAACATTCTGCATCTGATTCGGATGTGGTTTGGGCAGCAAGAGTTTCAACAGCGGGTGAGAGAACCAAAGAAGATACCACAAAAAATGTTGACGCAAAAGAACACACAGGTTTAATAAATTTTTTATTAAGAGAACGCCACGGTACTCCATTTGAACATTCAATATTTACTTTTTATGTAAAAGCTCCAATATTTGTTTGGCGTGAACACATGAGACATAGAATCGCTTCATACAACGAAGAATCTGGAAGATACCGTCAGTTAGATCCAGAATTTTATTTTCCAAACACTTCTAGAAATTTGCAACAAGTGGGAAAAACAGGTGCTTACACGTTTGAACCTGGCACAAAAGAGCAATATGAAATAACTGAAGCAGAGTTTAAAAAATCGTGCGAGCAGGCATATGTAAGTTATGAAAAAATGCTTGAAGCAGGTGTTGCTCGTGAAGTTGCTCGAGGCGTTTTACCGGTAACAATTTATTCAAGTGCATATGTAACTATGAACTCAAGAGCGTTAATGAATTTTCTCTCATTGAGAAGAAAAGCTGAAGGCTCACATTTTCCTTCTTATCCGCAAAGAGAAATTGAAATGGTGGCAGAGAAATATGAAGAATTTTTTGCCAAAATCATGCCAATTACCCACACAGCATTTATCAACAATGGTCGGGTTGCTCCCTAAGCGCTAATCTTTCTATTATGAATAATTCCAACCGTCCTTTTGGAACGGTATTAACTGCAATGATCACACCTTTTACAAAAGATGACAAAGTCGATATTGAAGGTGCTGCTTTATTAGCAAGACATTTAGTAGAACTTGGAAATGATGGAATTGTGGTTAACGGTACAACAGGTGAATCTGCCACCACAACTGAAATAGAAAAGAATCAATTATTAAAAGCTGTCTTAGAGGAAGTTGGAAGTAAAGCAAAAGTAGTTGCAGGAGTTGGAAGTAATGACACTGCACACACAGTTGGACTTGCAAAAGATGCGGCAAAACTTGGTGCCCACGGTGTATTAGTTGTAACCCCTTATTACAACAAACCAACTCAAGCTGGAGTTTACGCACATTTTAAAACCGTTGCAGATGCAACAGATCTTCCGTTAATGATGTATGACATTCCTGGAAGAGCAGGAATTCCAATCGAAACAGAAACTTTATTGCGCTTAAGTGAGCATCCAAAGATTGTGGCAAATAAAGATGCTAAAAATAATCTTGAATCAGCATCAAAAGTAATTAAAGAAACGAATTTAGCTTGGTATTCAGGTGAAGATGCCCTAAATCTTCCCCTTCTTTCAATAGGAGCTGTTGGTTTTGTCAGCGTGTGTGGTCACTTGATTGCAGATCGCTTAAAAGAAATGGCAGAAGCTTTTTTTAACAATAATTTTTCTAAAGCATTAGAAATACATCAAAATCTTTTACCAATTTATACAGGAGTCATGAGTCGAATGCCAGGAGTTATGTCAATAAAAGCTGCATTAAGAATAAAAGGATTACCGGCAGGCGCAGCCCGTTTGCCACTCGTCGATGCTGACGAAAAACAAATCGAACAATTAAGAGCAGATTTGCTCGCGGGAGGCTTAAAGATTTGACGTTAACTCATCATGAGTTTCCGTTGCCAGAAAAACTAGCGCCGGAAACTCTGCGCGTCGTTGCCTTAGGTGGCATCGGCGAAATTGGTCGAAACATGACTGTTTTACAAGTTGAAAAAGATATTTTAATTGTTGATATTGGTGTACTTTTTCCTGAAGAAAATCAACCAGGTGTTGATTTAATTTTGCCTGACTTTGAATACTTAAGGGATAAGTTAGAAAAAGTTAAAGCAATAGTTTTAACTCATGCTCATGAAGATCACATTGGTGGAGTTCCTTATTTCTTGAGGGAAGCTCCACAAGTTCCAATTTATGGTTCTAAATTAACTTTGGCTTTTTTAGCAGAAAAACTTAAAGAACATCGCATAAAGGCAGATTTAAGACAAGTTAGAGAAGGCGATGTTGAAAAAATAGGTGAATTTGAAGTCACTTTTATTGCAGTTAATCATTCAATTCCAGATGCACTTGCTTTATCTGTTAAAACAAAAGCAGGAAATCTTATTCATACTGGGGATTTCAAAATGGATCAATTACCACTTGATGGTCGAATCACTGATTTAAATGCTTTTGCAAAACTTGGTAACCAAGGTGTTGATTTAGCTTTGGTGGATTCCACAAATGCTGAAATTCCAGGTTTTATTGCTCACGAAAAGGATTTAGCACCTGTAATTGAATCAATAGTTTCAAGAGCACCCAGAAGAGTAATTGTGGCAAGTTTTGCATCCCATGTTCACAGAGTTCAACAAATAATTGATGCAGCACATTTAAATAAGCGAAAAATAATTTTTGTGGGTCGATCCATGATTAAAAATATGGGCATTGCCAGGGATTTAGGTTATTTAAAAATTCCTGCCAATGCCACAATTGAACTTGATGAAATTGATCAATATGCAGATGATGAAATAGTTCTTATCACCACAGGTTCCCAAGGAGAACCAATGTCTGCACTTTCTCGTATGGCTGGCCTTGATCACAAAATTAGAATTAGTGAAGGAGATACCGTTATTTTAGCTTCTTCTTTAATTCCTGGAAATGAAAATTCAGTAAATAAAGTAATAAATGGATTGACCAAACAAGGTGCGAATGTAGTTCATTCAGGTAACGCTAAAGTTCATGTTTCAGGGCACGCGGCAAGTGGTGAATTACTTTATTTTTATAATATTTTAAAACCAAGAAATGTTATGCCTATTCATGGTGAACCTAGACATTTAGCTGCAAATGCTTCTTTAGCAATTAAGACTGGGGTCAATAAAGAAAACGTTGTCATAACAGCAGATGGTGTAGTAGTTGATTTAAAGAATAGAAAAGCCAAAATTGTGGGTTCTATTCCTTGTGGATTTGTTTTCGTGGATGGCTCAAGTGTTGGTGGAGTTGCGGAAGATTCATTAAAAGATAGAAAAATTTTAGGCGAAGAAGGATTTATTTCTGTTGTTGTAGTTGTAGATTCTGTGGAAAATAAAGTTGTGGCTGGACCTGAAATTCATGCTCGAGGTTTTTCTGAAAATGATGAAGTCTTTGATGAAGTAATTCCATTAATAAAAACAAACTTAGAACAAGCCATGAATGATAATGTTTATGACATTAACCAATTGCAAAAAGTTGTAAGAAGAACAACTGGAAAATGGGTAAGTGATCATCACAGAAGAAGACCGATGATTATTCCTGTTGTCGTTGAAGCATAAAAAGGAGAATAAATGAGTGAAGAAAAAGTTAAGATAACTGTTAAACCTAATGGTTCAATTCGTGTTGAAGGTAACTTTGAACTTAATTACACAAAAGCTGGAGAGCAAGAAGTAACCACCGAGCAAGTCCAAGGTTCAAAGTCTCTTTGTCGTTGTGGTCATTCCAAAGAAAAACCATTTTGCGATGGTTCACATCGAGATGCAGGTTTTCAAGGTTAATTTGGTGCTTAAGTGACGACACGCACTAAAAGTCACTTCTGATACGCAAGTTTCTGGTGTTTCTCGAGGGTAACCTCTATTTATGGCTACAAGTACGCCGGCTCGTTCGCGTGCCCAAAATAAAAAAACTAGAAGTGCAAAAGCTTCTGGCGGATTACTCCTATTAATTGGACGTTTACTTTCACTTATCTCAATTGCTTGGAATGTTTTAGCTAAAGTTTTCGGTGCATTAATTAGAGCTGTTGGTCACGGTGCGGCTGAAATTGATCCTAAACAAAGAAGAGACGGACTTGGTTTAGTTTTACTCGCTTTGTCAATAATTATTGCTGCCCAAAGTTGGTTTGGTACACAAACAGTTATTACAAATTACTCAAAACTTATTGTTAGTGGTTTTCTGGGTGCTTTGACAATATTTTTACCAGTGGTTCTTATTTATGGGGCGTGGCAAACATTTAGAAATCCTGCGAAAAAAGGTGAAGGACCAAGAATTGCGATTGGGGTATCAACTGTATTAATTAGTGTTTCTGGTTTATGGCATTTATTTAAAGGATTACCTAATCCTGGTGATGGTGTTGAAGCGATGCAATCTGGTGCTGGTTGGTTGGGTTGGTTAGTTGCCACACCCATAACAGGATTAACAAATGGACTTATTGCATCACTATTACTTTTACTCTTTGGTTTTTTTGGACTTTTAATAACCACCAAAACTCCAGTCACAACGGTTTTTCAAAAAATAAAATTAATATTTTCTAAGTTATTTAAGAAAAAAGATAAAGAAGAAATAGATGATTTAGATCAGGAATTAGATGTCTTTACAGCTACTGATTATGACGAAGAACTTATCGAGGAAGACATAATTGAATCTGAACTTGAAGAGGAACCTACTAAAAAAGGAAATGTCCTAACCCGCTGGTTAAGTAAATGGCAAGCAAAAGAGGTAGATGAAGATTTAGAGACATTGGTTGATGATGAACCATTTGCTGCTTCTCCTGTAATTCAAGAAAATCAAATAATCGATGAATTAGATTCCACTCAACCAATTGCGGTGCTATCTGAAATTGAATCCACCCAACCAATTCAAAAATTAAATTCACTCATTACTTCAGAAAATAAGCCAACTGCTAAACCGGTTGTTAAACAAATGGCGTTAAAAGCAGATAAAAGTTACAAATTACCTCCTTCTGCAAGCTTAAGACCAGGTCCAACTCCTAAATTAAAAAGTAAAGTAAATGATGGAGTTGTGGAATCATTAACAAAAGTATTTTCACAATTTGATATTGATGCCACAGTTACGGGTTTTTCAAGAGGACCAACAGTTACAAGATATGAAGTAGAACTTGGCCCAGCTGTAAAAGTTGAAAGAGTTACCGCATTAAGTAAAAATATTGCTTACGCAGTTGCAAGTGCTGATGTAAGAATACTTTCCCCAATTCCTGGAAAATCTGCAATTGGCGTTGAAATTCCAAATTCTGATAGAGAGTTAGTTGCTTTATCAGATTTATTAAATTCCAATGTTGCTTATGAAGAAAAACATCCGTTAGTTGTAGGGCTTGGTAAAGATGTTGAAGGATTAGTAATTTGTGCAAATCTTGCCAAGATGCCTCATATGTTAATAGCAGGTGCTACAGGTGCTGGTAAATCTTCTTGCATTAATTCTTTAGTAACTTCTATTTTGATGCGATCAACTCCAAATGAAGTAAGAATGATTTTGATTGATCCAAAGAGAGTTGAATTAGCGGCTTATGCTGGTGTGCCACATTTAATCACTCCAATTGTGACAAATCCTAAAAAGGCAGCAGAAGTTTTGCAATGGGTTGTAAAAGAAATGGAAGTTAGATATGACGCACTACATGCACATGGATTTAGACATATTGATGATTACAACAAAGCTGTAAAAGCTGGAAAAGTAAATTCAATTGGAGATAGTGACTCAATTGATCCTTATCCTTATTTATTAGTGGTAGTTGATGAATTAGCAGATTTAATGATGGTTGCACCTCGAGATGTAGAAGATGCGGTTGTAAGAATTACTCAATTAGCACGAGCCGCAGGAATTCATTTAGTTATTGCGACACAAAGACCAAGTGTTGATGTTGTAACAGGTTTAATCAAAGCAAATGTGCCAAGTCGCCTAGCTTTTGCAACTGCAAGTTTGGCAGATTCTCGAGTTATTTTGGATCAACCTGGTGCAGAAAAATTAGTAGGCCAAGGAGATGGCTTGTTCTTGCCAATGGGTGCATCAAAACCAACCAGAATTCAAGGTGCTTTTGTTTCAGAAAGTGAAATTAGAACCATAGTTTCACATTGGACAAATCAAGGTGAACCTGAATATCGAGATGACGTATTACAAGTTCAACAAATGAAATCAAGTATTGAAAATGATATTGGCGATGATCTTGATTTATTACTTGCCGCCACTGAATTAGTTGTTTCAACTCAATTAGGTTCAACTTCAATGTTACAAAGAAAATTAAGAGTTGGATTTGCAAAAGCAGGTCGATTAATTGATTTGATGGAAGATCGAGGAATCGTAGGTCCAAACGAAGGGTCTAGAGCCAGGGAAGTATTGATAAAACCTGAACAATTAGTCCAAACTTTGGCCATGTTACGAGGAGAAGTAGCCAGTTAAAAAGCGGAATTTACAAACCAAATCCGGGCAGGCTATCCTTAAAAGACAACTTAATTCTTAGTTTTTCAATTTCTCTGGCGAGTAAATTAAAGAAGAAAAATTATGAATTACTTTCTCTTTAAGAAGGTGATTAAATGCAAGATTCAATTGGGCAACGTTTACGTTTTGCGCGAGAGAGTAAAGGTTTAACACTTTCTGAAGTTTCTACAAAAATACGAGTTAGAGAATCACTTTTAAAATTAATTGAGAAAGATGATTTTGCAAAAGTTGGCGCCGATGTTTATGTGCGCGGACATATTCGCGCTATGGCAGCTTACTTAGGTTTAGATGTAAATGAATTAATGTCTTTATATCCAAAAACATCTGATGATAATCCGGACCCGGATTTTCCGGTTGAAAATATTGAAACTCAGTCTCAAGAAAGCACTTTGTCAAATACAGCAACTTTAGAATTGAGCGGAAGGTTTTTTAATCCAGTTGAAAAAGTAAAAATGAGATCTGGAACTAATTGGACTGTCGTAATGGCAGGAACTTTAGCCGTCATAACTTTAATCTCTCTTGGTTCTGTAATAGTTTCAACAATAAATTCACCAACTACTGAAGTAGTTGCAGAAGAAACAATTACCTCACCTTCACCAGAAGTAACAACTAATAAATCAGAAAATGAAAATTTAACTGCAGCAGTTCCAGCTCCTGGAGTAGATGTATTGATTCAAGCAAATGGCGCAAGTAGTTGGGTAAGAGCTACAGATATTAATGACGTTGAATTATTTGAAGGAATTATTAGAGATGGGCAAGAACAAAGAGTTGGAAGTGTTGAAGGAGTAAAACTTTTACTAGGAAACGCAGGAGCACTTAATTTAACTGTAAATGGTCAAGTATTAGGTAAAGCCGGTGGAAATGGTGAAGTTGTCAGAGTTGAATTTGGACCAGAGGGTCCAGTTCAATAAAAATCTCAAATATAATTAATAATCAATAAATATAAACAATTTAGTTAGGGTTTAATGTCAACAAAAGTTGCGATCATTACTTTAGGTTGTGCTCGTAACGAAGTTGATAGTGAAGAAATTGCTGCAAAATTATCTAGTGCTGGAATTGATTTAGTAAAAGAGCCAGAACAAGCAGATGCAGTTTTTGTCAACACGTGTGGATTTATAGAAACAGCTAAAAAAGATAGTATTGACACTCTTCTTGCGGCAAATGATTTGAAAAAGCAATCTAATGTAAAGGCTGTTGTGGCTCTTGGATGTATGGCTGAAAGATATGGCGAAGAATTAGAAAAATCTTTACCTGAAGCAGATGCAATTTTAGGATTTGATGATTACGAAGTAATTGCTCAAAAGTTAAATCAAATTCTTAATGGAGACAAACCCAAAGCACCAATTGCCCAAGATCGAAGATTGTTACTTCCAATTTCTCCATCACAAAGAACACAAAAAGTTGACAAAAAATTTAACCGTTTTCGCCTCGATGACAAATTTGTAGCGCCATTAAAACTTGCTTCAGGATGTGACCGAAGATGTACATTTTGTGCCATACCTCGATTTAGAGGAGCATATTTATCAAGAAAACCAACAGAAATTTTAGAAGAAGCAATGTGGTTGGCAGAACAAGGTGTTAAAGAATTATTTTTAGTAAGTGAAAACACAACAAGTTATGGAAAAGATTTAGGCGATATCAGATTACTTGAAACCTTACTTCCAGAAATCGCTAAAATACCTGAAATTTCTTGGATAAGACTTTCATATCTTCAACCTGCAGAAATTAGAAGTACCCTAATAGAAAGTATCTTAAAAACTGCAAAAGTAAGCCCTTATTTTGATATTTCGTTTCAACATGCTCACCCAGATGTTTTAAGACGTATGAAGAGATTTGGTAACACAAAAGAATTTCTAAATCTAATTCAAAATATTAGAAAAATTAATCCAGATGCAGGTATTAGAAGTAACTTTATTGTTGGTTTTCCAGGTGAAACTGAAAAAGAATATGAAGAGATTAAATTATTTTTAGGAGAAGCTCAACTTGATGCAATAGGTATATTTGGTTACTCTCCAGAAGATGGCACAGAGGCAATTGACTTTAAAGACCAGATTGATGAAGAAGTGATCAAGCAAAGAGTTTCAGAATTGACTGACATCTCTCAGGAATTAATGAGTCAAAAAGCTAATTCACGAATTGGTTTGACAACACAATTTCTTGTTGAATCAATTGAGGATGAAGAGATTACGGGAAGAATTCAACAACAAGGCCCTGAAACCGATGGCATTAGTTATATTTCGGATAAAAATATTAAACTAGGCGATATCTTAGAAGTAGAAGTAATTGGCAATATTGGTGCTGATTTAGAGGTGAAGAAAAAATAGACAAGAAAGTAATCAAACCTGCAGTTCCGGATCGAGTCGCAGACCCGATTTCAACCGCAAGTAATTTCAATGTTCCTAATTTTTTAACTTTTTTAAGAATTTTATTTGTTCCAGTCCTTGCCTGGCTATTGTTTAAAGAAAATGCCGAGACAGATTTCATGCGCTTAGTTTCGGCAATTGTTTTCATCGTTGCTGGTTTAACAGATATTGCCGATGGAATAATTGCTAGAAAATATAAACTAATTACCAATTTTGGTAAAATATTTGATCCAATTGCCGATAAAGCACTAATTGGAGTTGCTTTAATTGGATTATCCTTTTTAGGTTTACTTGCCTGGTGGATTACTTGGGTTATTTTGTTTAGGGAATTATTTGTAACATTTTTAAGGTTTTGGGTTATCAATAAAGGAGTAATTCCTGCAAGTCGTGGGGGAAAATTAAAAACAATTATGCAAATTGTGGCAATTAGTGCTTATCTTTTGCCACTTCCAGCAAGTTTTAACATTCTTGCAGAACTATTGATGTATATCGCAGTTATCTTGACAGTTTTAACAGCTATTGATTACATCTTAAAAGCCATTATGACTGATAGAAATTAATTTGACTAACATAGCATTTCAAGTTGTAGAAAGATTAAAAGAAAAGAAACTAACAATTGCAACGGCTGAGTCTTTGACGGCTGGTTTAGTAAGTTCTACTTTAGCTTCAATTGATGGTGCATCTTCTGTTTTAAAAGGTGGAATTATTGCTTATCAAAATGAGGTAAAAGAAAATATTTTAAAAGTAGATCCACAAATCCTAAGTAAATATTCAAGTGTTTCAAAAGAAGTTGCCACTTTAATGGCAGAAAATGTAAGACAAATATTAAAGGTAGATTTAGGTGTTGCCACAACTGGAGTAGCAGGACCAAGCCTAGTTGGAGATAAAAAGGTTGGCACAGTATTTGTGGCTATTTCCTTAAAGGAACACAATATGTGCCTTGAATTAAATTTGACGGGGGATAGACAAACAATAAGACAACAGACTTGCCAGAAATTATTTGAACTAATACTAGAAAAGCTTGTGTAAAAAAAGTGGAAATGCTAGATCTAGGCTAGAATTAGACAATGATAGTTTTAAGAAAAGTCATTGGTGACCAATTGCGTAAGCAACGCTTGTCCCAAAAAAGATCTCTTCGCGATATTTCAAAAAACGCCAAAGTTTCTTTGGGCTATTTAAGTGAAGTAGAAAGAGGTCAAAAGGAAGCTTCCTCTGAGCTTTTAGGAGCAATTTGTGGAGCATTAAATCTATCTTTAAGTAAATTTATGTTTGAAGTCACAAAAGCTGTTGCCGAAATTGAACAACATCCACAAGGTGTGACGGTTTTACCTATCAGCAAAAAATCAGATTCAGCTGCTGCCTAATTTTTTATTTAAAACATTAATTAATCTAACGCGGTTATATCTTTGAATAATTAAGCAGGGAAAATTCACCACATGGGCAAAAATAATGTTAAAGATGACTGCCCATAAAGGATTAAATAAAGTTGTGACAATCCAGCCTGCGATCATTAACCAATGCGCAATTTCTGCTCTTCTAGTTTCTTTTATGAATTGCTCTAATTGAGCAATTTCTCCATTTGCCACACTTCTCTTTTGAAAACCTTCTTTAAAGAATCCTCCTAATTCAGGTAATTTATCTTTCCATTTATCAATTAACAGATATCTTTTATACCAATTTAGATTTTTTTCAAAGAATAGAATATGAGTGAAGACATAATCTTTACTTAAAAATTTATCAGGCAAAATACTAGCTAAGTAACCTATAAAATAAAACCAAAATATCCATGCACCTATATTCAACATCAAAAATCTAAAAGCTTGCATTATTTAAGTCCTTTTTTTGCATCAAGAATTCTATCTTTCCAGATCACTCTTCCTTGCCAAGTTTTTATTACCGAATAAAAAAATATTACTAAAAAATAAAGAATCATAAAAGGATATAAAATTAGATAAAAATTAAAATTACCTAATTTTCTTATAAACCACCAAAACTGTAATCCAAATCCAATAGTCAATACATATTGATAAAGCGAAGGGGCCTGATTGGTAAATGGCCAAGCAAGAAAGGCAAAAGGTAGCTCCCAGGCAGCGGCCACAAGTCCACTAAACCAAGTAAATAGAAGTAGCCACCTTAATTTTGAAATTCCAGCAGAGCCTGCTGCCATGTTTTTAGTAAATCCTTGTGTTAAGGATTTCCAGCCATTTGGATACATTTGAAAACTTATATCCTTTGCGCCTATAAATGTGTGGACATTTAACCCATGTTTTTGGAATTCAAATCCTAAAGCTCTATCTTCAAGAAGTTGAGTTTTAACTTTTTCAAAACCACCAATATTTTCTAAATCTTTTTTTGAAAGCATCATTACTGGACCAAAAACTAAACCATTTTTTTCTCCAAGCCTTGCCCCAATGCTTCCAATCAAATTAAAAACTGATGCAAATCTTTCATACGTTGAAGTCATGTGATGAAATGGTTGAACAGATATCAAACCTTGATACTTTTCAAAAGCATTAGTTAATTTGCCTAAAGCACCCTTACTTAACTTTGTGTCTGCATCTAAAAAAACTAATCTCTCATTTTGAGCTATTGAACTTCCTTGCAGCAACGCAAAAGATTTTCCAGTCCAACCTTCTGGCAAGTCTTTTGACGCAATTATTTTAGTTTCAAATTGGGCTGCAATTTCAGCTGTTTTATCGGTTGAGTGATCATCAATCACAATGATTTCATCTGGTTTAAGATCTGAATTTTTTAAGGAATCAAGCAACTTGGAAAGATTATTTTCTTCATTTCGGGCAGGAATGATCACGCTTACTTTAGTATTTGATGTTTCTTGAGGAAGTTGGGTTAGTTTTGGTTGAATAAACCAACCTAAAATCCAACGCAGTAAAAGAGTGAAACCGTAAAAATCCATATGTGCCTATAGTCTTGCATTTATTGTTAGATTTGAATTCTTATGTGGGTAACAGAATTACGCCGAAGGTTAAAAGCTCATTTCGGTGAAGATTACGCAGCCTCCTGGGCAAAAGATTTTGTTTTGCCTGAACTGGGAGGAATAAGTGTTGATGAGGCTCTTCGACTTGGTTTTGATGCCCAAACCATTTGGAAGGCTGTTGCTTCAAATCAAGGAATTGACTCATCTTTCGAATAAACGGCGTGTCTGATATGATTCGAACACCTGTTCGAGTAATGTGCACAGGTAAGAGATGTCCCCAGCCTCAAAAAGGTCCAGGACAAATGTCAGTGCTTGAACCTATCTTGGTTTAAGTAACGGATAAAACTAGGACCAAAAGAAAGGGTCAAAATGGCAACAGCGGCAAATGACCGCGACAAGGCTTTAGAAGCAGCCCTGTCACAAATCGATCGTCAATTTGGACGTGGCTCAGTTATGCGTCTTGGACAAGAGGATCGCCCACCAGCAGAAGTAATTCCGACTGGTTCAATCGCATTAGATATCGCACTTGGAATTGGTGGTCTACCAAGAGGTCGTGTTGTTGAAATTTATGGACCTGAATCAAGTGGTAAAACCACAGTGGCACTTCATGCGATTGCAAATGCTCAAAGAGCAGGCGGCATTGCTGCATTTATTGATGCAGAGCATGCACTAGATCCAGAATATGCACAAAAGCTTGGCGTTGACATTGATGCACTTTTAGTAAGCCAACCAGATACTGGTGAACAAGCTTTAGAAATTGCTGACATGCTGGTTAGATCCGGAGCACTTTCATTAATCGTGGTTGACTCTGTCGCAGCACTTGTGCCAAGAGCTGAAATTGAAGGCGAAATGGGTGACAGTCACATGGGTCTTCAAGCAAGACTTATGAGTCAAGCGTTAAGAAAAATGACCAGTGCTTTAGCAAATTCAAATACCACAGCAATTTTTATTAACCAATTAAGAGAAAAAATTGGTGTGATGTTTGGTTCTCCAGAGACAACAACTGGTGGAAAAGCTTTGAAATTCTATTCCTCAGTTCGTTTAGATGTAAGAAGAATTGAAACTTTGAAAGATGGAACTGATGCAGTTGGTAACAGAACCAGAGTCAAAGTTGTTAAAAACAAAATGGCACCACCATTTAAACAAGCAGAATTTGACATCATTTTCGGAGAAGGAATTTCTCGCGAAGGAAGCCTCATTGACATGGGTGTGGAACACGACATCGTGAAAAAGAGTGGTTCCTGGTTTACCTACGAAGGTGATCAACTTGGTCAAGGTAAAGAAAATGCCAGAGCATTTTTAAGAGATAACCCTGATTTAGCAAATGAAATTGAACGCAAAATCAAAGAAATCTTTTCGCTTAGCGCTAAAACCGAATCTAATGATGCAGATGTAGTTCCAATAGCAGCTAGTGAGTAAATGGGAGAAGTAGTTCAACTTCAACAAACCGGTGTGCCAAAAAAAACACACCGGTTTAAAAAAATAAATCCCGAAAATTTAGTTACCGTACTTCCAGTTTCGGAGCCTATTTCTGAAGAAATTGATCAAAATCAAATTGCTAAACAAGTTTTATTAAGACGTTTATCGAATGCTCCTAGAACAAGAAAAGAGTTAGCTCAAGATTTAAAAAAGAAAAATATTGAAGAAGATGTTGCTCAAGTTGCTTTAGATAGATTTGAAGAATTAGGGCTCATCAACGATCAAACTTTCTCGGAAAATTTTGTTTCGGCTACTCACCAAAGACGCAAATTAGGCAAAAAAGCATTAAAACAACAATTAAGATCTAAAGGTGTGTCAGATGAAATAGCCAATCAAGCTATATCTCAAATATCTGACGAAGATGAATTTAAAGCTGCATTAACCCTTGCTTTAAAGAAAATGCGTTCCATTCAACATGATGATCCTCAAAGCCAAATCAGAAAAATCGTAGGCCTTTTAGCAAGAAAAGGCTTTTCAGCAAATTTAAGTTTTCAAGTTGCTAAAGAAGTGATTAATGATTTTCCAGAAGGTCTAACCCTTCAAAATTAAACAAAACGGACATTTTATTGTCAGTGGTTTGTTTTAAGTTATAACTTAAGTTACTTTAAATAGGGGAATATATGAAAAAAATTTTTATTACAATATCTGCACTTTTAATTTCTACTTTGTCAGCAGTTAATGCAAACGCAAATGTATCTTTTGATGGAGATGTGTCTTGCCCAGCAGAATATCCAATTAAATATGGAGAATTTGATGTTGCTACTGGTCAGCAAAAAACTATTTGCCATACAGACACTTATCATCAAGCAAACATAATTGGGGGAGAAGTTTTTCAAAATTATGTTAATTCCGGTGGAACATTAGATATTTCTCAAGCCATAGCGCAATATCGTCAAGAACAACAGAGTATTAATGATCAAAGAACTAATGCAGAAATCCAAGCTTTAGCAGAAGCTCAAGCAAATCCAGGTGTTGAAGTTTGTAAATCTTGGTCCTACACAAGTACTTTTAACGGTTCAGGGGGAGGCGGAACTTGCGTAACAATTCCACTTGCTGCAAAAACAATCAATGATTCAGTGGCTGCAAATAAAATCGCAGAAATCAGAGCCAAACTTGAATCAGATCCACAATATGCAGTACTTCGATATGGAATTGGTAATCAAACATTTGATTATTCACCTTCAGAAAGAGCAGCATTATTAGATCAATGGGCAGCAAATATGGCAGGAAGTGAATTAGCAAAAACTGCTGCAAGTAAAAAAGCTAGTAAAAATCCAGGATTAAAAGTGTGTAGCGAATGGGTTCTTGGCAATCAAAGTGGGCAACAATGCGATTACGTACCTGTTGCATTGAGTTCCAAAACAATTCTACTTTCAGTGAACGAACAATTGGATTTGCTGGACTTAACAGAAAAAATTGATAAAAAAATAAATAAACATGTAAAAGTAATTGATTCAGCAATCCCTGATACCACAAATTCAAAAACAATTACTGTTCCTAAAGCTCCAAAAGGATTGACTCAATCGTTAAGCGTTGAAAACCCAGATGATTGTTCAGTCAAGGGTAGAAAAGTAAAAATTGATAAGGGTGCTATGTGTGAAATAAAAATTCAACTCAATATTACTGAGGAGATTAAAATAAATTTTGCCCAAACAATTAAGCGAAATTAATGTAGCTTTGCACCTAGGATAGATTACTTTCTTGAAATGAGTAATCCTTCTTTTTCTTTCGACCTAACTAAAAAGTTAGCAGAAGATAACAAATTTTTAGGTCGAGCAGGTGTTATAAAGACACCTCACGGTGAAATTCCTACACCAGCTTTTATCCCAGTTGGCACCAAAGCCACTGTTAAATCAGTTTTGCCAGAAAGTATGAATAATTTAGGTGCCAAAGCCTTACTTGCCAATGCTTATCATCTTTATTTGCAACCTGGACCAGAAATTATTGATCAAGCAGGTGGCTTAGCTAATTTCATGAATTGGAATGGACCAACTTTTACAGATAGTGGTGGTTTCCAAGTTTTGTCTTTAGGTGTTGGCTATAAAAAAGTAATTGCAATGGATCCTGAAAATTTTCAAACCGAAGAGGTTATTGCCACTGACAAAGATCGTTTAGCACACGTTGATGAAGACGGTGTTAATTTCAAATCTCACCTTGATGGATCAATGCACAGATTTACTCCTGAATTTTCAATGCAAGTTCAACATAAAATTGGAGCAGACATAATTTTTGCATTTGATGAATGCACAACTCTTTTAAATACAAGGCAGTATCAAGAAAATTCTTTAGAAAGAACCTATCGTTGGGCTAAAAGATGTATAAGTGAACATGAAAAATTAACTAAAGAAAGAAGTGACAAACCATATCAAGCTTTATTTGGTGTGATTCAAGGCGCGCAATATGAAGATTTACGAAGAAAAGCAGGCAAAGACTTAAGCGAATTAGAATTTGATGGATTTGGAATTGGAGGAGCGTTAGATAAAAACCAATTAGGCACCATCGTTAATTGGGTTAATGAAGAATTACCAGAAGATAAACCAAGACATTTATTGGGCATCGGAGAACCTGAAGATTTATTTGTGGGAGTTGAAAATGGGGCTGACACTTTTGATTGTGTAGCTGCTTCAAGAGTTGCTCGAAATAATGCAGTTTATGCAACTACTGGACGCTTTAATGTTTCAATTAGTAAATACAAAAATGATTTCTCACCGATTGAAGATTCCTGTAAATGTTACACATGTCAAAATTACACCAAAGCTTATTTAAATCATTTAATTCGAGCAAAAGAAATGCTTGCTTCAACTTTATTAACTATTCATAATGAATTTTTTATCGTCAATTTAGTCGCTCAAATGAGAGAAGCGATTATTACAGGAAACTTTTTTGAATTTAAGAGTGAATTCTTGAGCAAATATAATTGGAATAGAACTAGTAACTAAGTTCTTTAGTTTTAACGAATTTAATTACTCTATAGGTAATTGGTAATAGAATTACTTCAAGTAGGGTTTTATATAAGTATCCAATAACCACATACTTTATGAAATCAATTCCAGTTAGAATCCCATAAAATGCAATTGTGCAAAATACAATTGTGTCAGCAAATTCACCTACCGCTGTAGATCCAATTAATCTAAGCCAAAGATACTTCTCTTTTGTTTTCTCTTTAATTTTTACTAACACATAAGAATTAAGCAATTGTCCTACTAAATATCCAGAAATACTTGCTAAAACAATTTGAGGAACAAAACCCAAAATATTTTCAAAGGCAATTTGATTAGGCCAGTCTGCTGCAGGAGGTGAATTTTGTACTATTAGGAAAGTCAATGATGCAAGAATTGATAATCCAAAACCCGTGAAAATAGCTTTTCTGGTTGCCTTAAATCCATAAACTTCACTCAAAACATCACCCACAATGTAAACAAGTGGAAACAGGAATGCACCACCATCTGTAATGATGGGCCCAAATTCAATTAACTTAACAGCTCCGATGTTTGAAATTAATAAAAGTCCACAAAAAATAGCAATTAAATAGGGGTAAAGACCTTTAGATTCTTGGGCAAAATGAACTTTATTTCGTTTAGATTTAGTAGTCTTCACGATTTACTATCTAACCACGGCGTAGTCTTGACTAAGTATGTCAACTCGCACGTATTACGTTAGAACTTTTGGCTGTCAAATGAATGAACATGACTCCGAAAGATTATCTGGACTTTTAGAAGATGCTGGTTATGTTGCAACAAGTACCGAAGATGCCGATGTAGTTGTTTACAACACTTGTGCTGTTAGAGAAAATGCTGACAACAAGTTGTATGGAAATCTAGGAATGCTTTATCGAATAAAAGAAAAAAGACCAAACATGCAAATTGCTGTAGGCGGTTGTCTAGCTCAAAAAGATAAAGAAGTAATACAAAAAAAAGCGCCATGGGTAGATGTAGTTTTCGGCACACATAATTTTGGATCCCTGCCAGTTCTACTTGAAAGAGCTCGAGTAAACAAAGAAGCTCAAATTGAAATACTTGAATCATTAGAAGTTTTTCCCTCAAATTTACCTAGTAAAAGAGATTCAATTCACTCTGCATTAGTGGCAATAAGTGTTGGATGTAATAACACTTGCACATTTTGCATCGTTCCATCTTTGCGTGGAAAAGAAAAAGACAGAAAAGCCGGAGAAATTTTGGATGAAATTAAAACACTAACAAATCAAGGAGTATTAGAGGTTATGCTTCTTGGGCAAAATGTAAATTCATATGGAGTTGAATTCGGAGATAAATTCGCTTTCGGAAAACTATTAAGAGCATGTGGCCAGATTGCTGGATTAGAAAGAGTTAGATTTATTTCGCCTCATCCTAAAGATTTCACAGATGATGTCATTACTGCTATGGCTGAAACAGAAAATGTTATGCCACATTTGCACATGCCATTACAGTCAGGAAGTGACAAAGTACTTTCAGACATGAAACGTTCTTACAGAACGACTAAGTATTTAAATATTCTTGAAAAAGTTAGAAACGAAATTCCAGATGCGGCCATTACCACAGATATTATTGTCGGATTTCCAGGTGAAACAGAAGATGATTTCCAACAAACAATTGATTTAGTTAAAGTAGCAAAATTTGCCTCAGCATTTACTTATCAATATTCAAAACGCCCAGGTACTCCTGCAGCAACTATGCCAAATCAAGTTGATCCAAAAATAATTAATGAAAGATATGAGCGTTTAGCAAAAGTTATTAACGAAGTCATTTTGGAACAGAATAAAAATCAAATAGGAAAAATTGTCGAAGTTTTAGTTTCTAATGATGAAGGTAAAAGAGATCAGCATGTAAACACTTTGTCGGGCCGCGCAAAAGACAATAGATTAGTTCATTTTTATCCGACACCTGAACAAAAAATTAGACCTGGAGATTTTGTTGAAGTAGAAATAACACAAGCACAACCTTTTTATCTTGTTTCAGATAAAAAAATAATTAAGATAAAAAACACTAAAGCAGGAGATATTTGGCAGATAAGTAAAGAGGAACCAAAGAGCCAAGTATTACTTGGGCTACCCACTTTGATCCGGAATTAAAACTTGAAAGTTTTAGCAATTGTTGGTCCAACCGCTGTTGGCAAAAGTGATTTAGCAATAAAAATTGGTCGAATCAAAAAAATAGAAATCATAAATGCAGACGCCATGCAGCTGTATAAGGGTATGAATATCGGGACTGCAAAACTTGATGAAAAAAATAGAGAAAATATCACTCATCATTTAATTGATGTTTTATCTCCAACCGAAGAAGCAAGCGTGTCCGTGTTTCAATCACAAGCAAGAGCCGTAATTCAAGAAGTAAAACAAAGACAAAATACTCCAGTTTTAGTTGGAGGTAGTGGGTTATATGTCAATGCAGTGTTAGAAGATTTAGAGTTTCCTGGAACCAATTTAGAAGTAAGAGCTAAATATGAAGAATTATTAGAAAAAAATGGAGTTGAATTTCTTTATAAAGAATTAGAAAAAATCGATCCAGCTGCGGCAGAAAATATCCTTGAAAATAATGCTAGAAGAATAGTTAGAGCATTAGAGGTAAATGAGTTGACTGGAAAAAAATTCAATGCAAAGCTTCCAGAACCCTCACCTGTATATGAAGGCATTAGAATCGGTTTGAATCTTGATCGTGAATTACTAGATTTAAGAATTGAAACTAGAGTTCATGAAATGTTTAATCAGGGCTTGGTAAATGAAGTTGAACTTATTTTTGATGAATTAATCAAGGGGAAAACAGCTCAAAAGGCTCTTGGTTATTCGCAAGTAATTCAATACTTGCAGGGTGAAATAACTTTGGAGCAAGCAATTGAACA
This sequence comes from Actinomycetes bacterium, assembly GCA_038145175.1. Classification (GTDB taxonomy): domain Bacteria; phylum Actinomycetota; class Actinomycetes; order S36-B12; family UBA5976; genus ATZT02. Next base: position 54,647 of record JAYQPE010000001.1, read on the forward strand.
AACAATAATTCATACTAGAAAATATGCACGAAGACAAATTTCATGGTTTAAAAGAGATCCTTCAATTCAATGGTTTGATGCTCAGGATGATGAACTTTTGGCAAAAGTTAATAGAATAATTTAATGAAGTCATTCGTGGAATACGTAAAAGGTCATGGTACTAAGAATGATTTTGTAATTATCGAAGATTTGAAAGATGAGTTAGTTTTTACTCCAGATCAAGTAAAAGAGATTTGTGATCGCGCAACCGGAATAGGTGCAGATGGAATTTTAAGGGTTATAAGACTTAATGGTCAGTATTTTATGGACTACAGAAATGCAGATGGTTCTATAGCTGAAATGTGTGGAAATGGGGCAAGAGTCTTTGGACTTTACTTAAAAGACAGAAAATTAGTGGATAAAGATAACTTCATAATTTCAACCAGGGCAGGAGATGTGAAAATTAAGGTAAAAAGTCCTGATGAAATATCTGTATTTATGAATGGTGCAAAAATAAGACGTAATTCTGTTGAAATAACTAATAATTCAATAAGATATGAAGCAACTGGAGTTGATGCACCAAATCCTCACGCTGTAGTTTTTGTTAATGATTTAACTGAAATAGGTGAATTAAAAACAGCTCCTCTATATTTCCCCCCAGATGAATTTAAAACCGGGGTAAACGTGGAATTTGTAAAAAAAATTTCTGATACTCATGCTCAAATGCGAGTATTTGAAAGAGGAAGTGGGGAAACTTTATCTTGTGGAACAGGAGCTTGCGCTGTAGCAACCGTATTAAGAAAATTGGCGGATAATCAGTTAGATCAATTCCAAATAGATGTAAAAGGAGGCACTCTGCTCATTAAATTTGTCGATGACAAAATTGAAATGACAGGACCTGCGGTTTTAGAAAGTTCTGGAGTATTAAAAGAATCTTGGTATTCAAACAAATAATGAATGAATACAAAGAAGCTAGCAATTTAGATCTTCAAGACAGAGCAGCACTTAGAAGAGTTACAACTTTCTCAACTGAACTTCAAGATATTACTGAAGTTGAATATCGAAAAATTCAATTAGAGAAAGTAGTTTTAGCAGGCGTTTGGATTACAGGTACTTGGGAATCTGCCGAAAGGTCTTTACAAGAATTAGCACGTTTAGCACAAACTGCTGGTTCACAAGTTTTGGAAGGTGTTATTCAAAGAAGAGACAATCCTGATCCAGCAACCTATCTTGGTTCAGGAAAAGCTTTAGAATTACGAAAAATTGTTTCTCAAACTGGTGCAGATACAGTAATTATTGACGGCGAATTAAGCCCGTCGCAACTTATTCATCTAGAAGATGTTGTCAAAGTAAAAGTTGTAGATAGAACTTGGTTAATTCTTGACATTTTTGCAAAACATGCAAAAAGTAGAGAAGGAAAAATTCAAGTTTCGCTCGCCCAAATGCAATACATGCTTCCGCGATTAAGGGGTTGGGGTGAAACTTTAAGTAGACAGGCAGCAAGTGGTGGCTCACCCGGAATTGGTACTAGAGGACCTGGAGAAACAAAATTAGAAACTGATAGACGAAGAATTCATCATCAGATGACAAAACTTCGAAAAGACTTGAAAGATCTTGCTAAGTCACGTGATGTTCAACGAAGTTCTAGAAGAAGTGGCAATACCTTATCTGTTTCAATTGCTGGTTACACAAATGCTGGAAAGTCATCTTTATTAAATAGAATTACCGGTGCAGGAGTTTTAGTTGAAGATGCACTTTTTGCAACACTGGATCCAACGGTAAGAAAAACTCAATTACCTTCTGGAAGATTTATAACTATTTCAGACACAGTCGGTTTTGTAAGACATTTGCCCCACCAATTAGTTGAAGCATTTAAATCAACTTTAGAAGAGGTATCAAATTCAAATTTGATAATCCATTTAGTTGACGGTAGCGATCCAGATCCAGAAGGCCAATACAAATCTGTCCGAGAGGTTTTACAAGAAATCGGAGCCGATCATATAAGAGAGATAGTAGTAATAAATAAAATTGATCTAATTGATGATGAAAAAGTAATTTCTCTGAAGAGAATTTTCAAAGACCCTTTATTCATTTCCACTAAAGAAAATACAGGTATAAGTGAATTATTGCTTGAAATTGATGAAAAACTACCAAATCCTACAAAAGAAATAAGAATTACAATTCCTTACTCTAGAGGAGATATTTTGGCTAAAGTGCATCAAGAGGGAAAAGTGATTTCTTTACTACATGAAGATGCGGGCACTCAAGTTCATGCATTTGTTCCCGCTGAACTTTTTCATATTATTGAAAATTTGGCATTAATTGAAAATAAATAAATCTAAACTACTTAATTATTTATTGTTTGGTGGAGCTCTTGCTATTTTGTATTACGTATTCAATTGGTTTGTTAATGATATTGATTTTAATGAAGTATTAACCTCTTTATATAATTTAACTTTTTTTCAGTTAACTTTACTAATAATTACTGCTATTTTTAACATTTTAATATTTCAATATCCCTATCTTGTCACTACTAAGGGTCTTAAATACTTTCAAGCTTTTAAAGTTAGAAATGCATCATTTGCCATAAGTAATTGTGTGCCAGCAGGAGGAACAATTGGTTTAGCAGCGCAATATGCCATGCTTAAATCTTTTGGAATTTCCAATCAAAGTATTTCGACAACCGTGGGTATTGCAAGTGTTTGGAATGGTTTGATTTCCTATTTAATGCCTATTTTTGGGTTGATTTCTCTTTCTATTTCTACATCATTGACACCGGGCTTAATAAATTCAACTTTTATTGGTACTTTGGTCTTAGTTTTTGCCATCGTTTTCTTAATCTTAATATTTAAATCTGAAGTAATTTCTTTCAAAATAGGAAATTTGATTGATTATTTGTTAAAGCCCTTAAATCGTTTTTTTAAATCTAGTTTAAATTTTTCTAACGCTTTAACTAATTTTAGATCTCAGGTTAAAGAAACAGTGAAAGAAAAATGGGTGCAAATTACTAGTAGTAATCTCTTAGTGCAATTTTCAATGTTTTTTATATTTTGGGCCAGTTGCTACTCAGTGGATATTGAATTATCGATTTTTATTTTGTTTGCTGCTTTTTGTTTTGGAAGATTTGGAACAGTCATTCCTTTTACTCCAGGAGGGGTGGGGACTACTGATGTGATTATGGTTTCAACTTTAATTCTTTATGGAGCTAACGAAGTACAAGCATTTGTAGCAGTTGTACTTTGGCGAACTTTCTACTACTTACCCCAAGTATTTTTAGGAGTGATTAGTTATCTTTACTGGCAGTTGAGTCGCACCAAGTAAGGTTTTGTGACTAAATAATGGGCCTTAAGGCGCTTGTTCAGGTTTCAAGTTGCACCACATCCCTGGTGACTTATAGTAGGAGAAACGAGGGGAGTACCCCTAAAAACGCAAGCGTCGTCAACACGAAATTGAAGTTTGATTTCCGGCGCAGCACCAAGTGAAAAAAACTTGGTTGGGAGAGACCTCGGGAAAAAAGATAAACAAAATGTGTTTATCAATTTAACCCGGGAGTCGTCATGCCTGTTGTATCTAAAAAGAAAAATGGAATTCCTGTAGTTCTTACAGAATTTGGAAGAGTTGAACTTCTCAAACAAGTAGATCACATTCGAAAAATTCAATTACCGGCATTAGCGCCACTTATAACTGCTGTTGACAGAGATGAAAGAGACGTTGCTGAATTCACCAGATTGACAGAAGAAGCAAATGAACTTGAATCTTTTGTTTCAGAAGCAGGCAAACCTGATTTATTGCTGGACGATAAATCGGTGAGGTTAGGTAGCGTAGTCAAGGTACAAACTGAAAAAGAAAAATTCAAAGTAAGAGTGGTGCACCCAATTGAAGCTCACCTTGACGACGAAAGAATTTCAGTATATTCACCACTTGGCCAAGCATTGTTTGGAAATAAAAAAGGTGATCGAGTAACTGTCATAGCACCGAGCGGAAATTGGACAGCTGTTATCAAATCCGTGGAATTACTTTCTTAGTCCCTCCCGAGTAAGTAGTAATTCTGCAAGCAAACTAACCCCTGGGGATTTATCCCCAGGGGTTAGTTATTAGCAATTTTATAAGTTGACCAAGTCTAATTCTTTAATTTGGTTGATTATTAAATAATGAATCAAATAACTATTGATGGTCCAAAAAAACTACTAAGTCAAATACCGAAAATAATCAAATTTAATCCATGTAATCAGCTGATTATATGCGGACTAAATGATGCAGAAAGTAAATTTGCATTTCATCTGTCCTACCCCTTGCCTATGCAAATTCAACTATCTAGTGATTTTTTCAAGGAATTAAATAATAAATTAGTCGAAAAAGCAATAGATGCTGTTGTTTTAGTTTTCTACTTTGAAGAGACTCCAGAAAATTATCGTAAAATTTCAAAAATCTTGTTTGAAAATCTATCGCAAAAAGTGCACGTGAAGGATTTATTATGGGTAAAAAATAATAGGTGGGCCTCTTTTTTATGCGAGGACCTAAAATGCTGCCCTCACGAGGGAAGCCCTCTTGAAATTGAAGACTGTACTATAAGTACCAGACAAATTGATCAGAATTTTTTGAATATCAAAAAATCAGACTCTAAAGTTAAATTGGCTGCAAGAAAAGCCCTGAAAGTTAAAAGTGACATCAAGGACAATGCAAAACTTACAAAATGGCAAAAAACTCAATACAAATATCTCTCAGCAAAGGGTGCAATTGCTTTATCAAATAAAAATAATTGGTCAAGACTTCTGGTTGGGTTATTAGATATTCCGGTAAGAGATGCGTTGTTATCTCATTTTATTGAAATTGGCTTTAGGAAAAAGAACCCTTCTAAATTTTTATCTGATTTAGCCAAAACTTGGGCCAAAGTTGGATCTATCGCAGAGCCACAATTTCAAAGTCCAATATTTGCTTGCATATCTGTCTTTTTATGGCAAGCAGGAGAGTATGAAATTGCAAAAAATGCAGTTAATTTAAGTCTTGCAGCCGATAACAAATTTCGTCTGGCACATCTTTTACAAAACGCTCTCGATAGTGGAGTGCCAGCACATGAGTTCAAAGATGTGTTTAAAAATCCAACATACCCCTGGTCTTGAGTAGCAAGGATTTGTTTAGTAATCTCTTAGTTAGGTCAAGAGTTTCAGTATTAAGCCCCGGCTAGCTGAACGGCAACCCTCCACCGCGGTGGGGTGCTCCGGGTGTAGACCAGGTCAATTCGCAAAAGCAATTGGCAAGCGCGGGTCTTACGAAAATCTTTAACTGTGAGGCCCCGAAAAAAAGGGGTAATAATTTGCGTTATATCTATAAAAATATTCAATTAATTTAATTGCTTATTTTTATTTCTATTCGCAAAAAAACCCACCTTTGTCTATCAAATAGATAGCCAAAGAAACTCAAATTAGGAAAGAGGAAAAAAATGAGTTCAGGTTGGAGTTTTGAAACTAGACAGATACACGCAGGTCAAACACCAGACTCGCAAACAAACGCAAGAGCACTACCGATTTATCAAACTACGTCATATACATTTCGTGACACTAAACATGCAGCGGATCTTTTTGCCCTGGCAGAACCGGGAAATATTTATACCCGCATCATGAACCCAACTCAAGGTGCAGTTGAAGAAAGAATTGCTTCTTTGGAAGGTGGTATTGGGGCACTGCTTTTAGCAAGTGGTCAAGCTGCTGAAACCTATGCAATTTTGAATTTGGCTGAAGCAGGAGATCACATAGTTTCTAGCCCTAATCTTTATGGCGGAACTTATAACTTGTTTCACTACACACTTCCAAAATATGGAATCGAAGTGACATTTGTTGACGATCCTGACAACTTAGATTCTTGGAAAAAAGCAATTAAACCTAATACAAAAGCTTTTTATGGTGAGACAATTGCAAATCCTGCAAACGTTATTTTGGATATAGAAAATATTTCTAAAATTGCACACGACAATGGAATTCCATTAATTGTGGATAACACTGTTGCCACCCCATATTTATTAAGACCGATTGAACACGGTGCTGACATTGTGGTTCACTCTGCGACTAAATACATAGGTGGACATGGCACAGCAGTTGCAGGTGTGATTGTTGATAGTGGAAAATTTGATTGGAAAAAAAATGCCGCAAAATTTCCTCAATACAACACACCAGATCCTTCCTATGGTGGCTTGAATTATGCAGATGCATTAGGAGAATTGGCTTATATTCTTCGAGCAAGAATTGTTTTGCTTCGAGATTTTGGCGCAGCAATTTCTCCTTTTAACGCATTCTTAATCGCACAAGGCTTAGAAACTTTGTCATTAAGAATTGAAAGACATGTTAAAAATGCTCAAGAAGTTGCTAAGTGGCTTGAGAAAAGAGATGAAGTTGAAAAAGTAAATTATGCATCTCTTGCTTCAAGTAAGTACAACAACTTGGCTAAAAAATATACTCCTGAAGGTTCAGGGGCAGTTCTATCTTTTGAAATAAAAGGTGGAATTGAAGCTGGAAAGAAATTTGTGGAAGCACTTGAATTACATTCACATGTGGCAAACATTGGTGATGTAAGAAGTTTAGTAATTCACCCTGCTTCTACAACACATTCACAATTAACACCACAAGAACAACTTGCAGCAGGTGTAACACCTGGATTAATTAGATTAGCTGTAGGTATCGAAAACATTTCCGATATCTTGGCAGATCTTGATGCAGGATTTAGAGCCGCAAAAGGTGCTTAAAAAATAATGCCAATTTCATACGATGGTCCTCCTCCTGTCACTGGTGCGTGGCAGGAAGGAGATCATCCTGGGCAAAGAAAATTTGTTAATTTAGGTCCAATTGAATTAGAACTTGGTGGCACACTTTCTGAAGTAAAAGTTGCTTACGAAACTTTTGGAAAATTAAATTCCACGGGCACTAACGCAATTTTTATAGAACATGCTTTAACAGGAGATTCTCATGTTGCTGGTCTAGATGTTGAAGGACATTTGACAAGAGGTTGGTGGGATAACTTAATTGGTCCAGGTTTACCAATTAATACCAATGAATGGTTTGTTGTTTGTGCAAATGTTTTAGGTGGCTGTCAAGGAACCACAGGACCTTCCTCTTTAGATGAGTCAGGAAATAATTGGGGATCAAAATTTCCTAGAGTTACAGTTTCTGATCAAGTTGAAATAGAAAAAAGACTTACAGATTATTTAAATATTGAAAAGTGGGCATCCATTATGGGCGGATCTATGGGTGGCATGCGAGTTTTAGAATGGGCAGTTGAATATCCACATAAATTAAATTCTGCTTTTGTTATCGCCTCAGCTCCAAGATCTTCAGCTGATCAAATTGCGACACAATCTGCTCAAATTGCAGCAATTAAGTCTGATCCAAATTGGCAAAATGGTGATTACTATCAATCCAAACCCGGTGAAGGTCCACATGCAGGTTTAGGAATAGCAAGAAGATTTGCCCAATTAACTTATCGTTCCGAAACAGAATTAGATGTTCGATTTGGTAGAGATAATCAAGATGGAGAAGATCCTTATTCAGATGGTCGATTTGCAATTGAATCTTATTTAGATCATCACGCCGATAAATTAGCGAGAAGATTTGATGCTAATTCATATATTGTTTTGTCAGATTGCATGTCAACTTTTGATATAGGCAGAAATAGGGGTGGCGTTGGAAACGCATTAGGTCAAATAAAAGCAACAATAGTGGTTGCTGGAATTGATTCTGATCGCTTGTATCCAATTAGACAACAAGCTGATTTAGTGTCAGCTTTACCTCAAAAAAGTCAATTGCATGTGATTTCTTCACCATTTGGACACGACGGATTTTTGATCGAATTTGATCAAGTTGCACCTGTTATTACTAAAACATTAGAAATTGCCACCCAAAAAATAATTAAATAACTCTGGGACTTTTTAGTCTCAAGAAACTTGTTTATAAGGCACTAAATTTTAATAATGTAACAGTGAAATACCTGGTCACTTTAATTTTTTCTTTTTTAATAACGATTTCTCCTGCTCAAGCTGAAGTTTCAATAGAAGCAGATCAAGAAAATGAAAGCTATAAAATTACCGGAGAATTACTTCTTGATGAAACTTTTAATGGAAGTTACGAATCGCAAAGACAAGCTGAAAATTGTCAAGGTTGCAGGTGGATTATTGCCAAAATCTGCTACTTAGAAGATGATGTTGGATCAATTAAAGGTTGTTCCGGTGACGCAGAAAGTTGTATAAGACCTGATGGTGAAATAGGAAAAAGATTGCAAGTCTGGCGAAAATTGGGTGATGATGAACCTTGGCTTGCTGTCGGAGTTATTTGTTTAGCACCAAGTGGTCCAGTGACACCTTCTACTATCAATTTTAAGATAACCGAAGTAACAAGTGAATACTTACCGAAATTAATTCCAAGTACACAACCACTTAATCATGTATTAGTTAACACAGATATTTACTTCATCAGCAATCAAAATAGAAATTTTGGTCCAAAAAATTTAGTAATAACAGGAATTCCTATTACGCTAAATGCTTCTGCAATTTGGACATGGGATTTTGGAGATGGAACAGTGGTTCAAACAGCAAATACCGGATCAGGATATCCCTATGGAGAAATAAAGCACACATATAAATCCAAAGGGTTAAAAACAATTACAGTGACTACAACTTGGCAAGCTAAGTGGTCGACAAAAAATAATCTGGACTTACCAGTACTGGGTATAAACTTGGTCCAGAAAACAACATTTAATCTTCTGGCTCATGAAGCAAGAGGAGTATTAACACGCTGACCAATAGCCCCATCGAAGTGCGAATCGTGTAATTCGTGACAGAATATGAATTGGGCCGGTCGATTTGACAGGCCCTTAAGTGCGTCCAGACTTTGAGGGGTAAAAAAATAAGTGGCAATTTTAGATAAATTTCTTGGCAAATCAAATGTTAAAAAACCTAAAGCCAAAGTTGTCCCATCTAAACCTGCTGCAAAGCCTGCAGTTAAACCAGCAGCTAAAAAACCTGCCGCAAAAGCTGTTGTAAAAAAACCAATCGCCAAAAAGCCAGCAGCAAAATCAATTACCAAACCGGCTGCTAAACCAGTTGCTAAAAAACCTGCTGCAAAGCCTGCAGCTAAACCAGCAGTTAAAAATCCGGCTGCGAAACCTGCTGCAAAGAAATCAACTACAAAACCAAAAGCTAAAAAACCAGCCACAAAACCAATAGCTAAGAAATCTGTAGTAAAGAAAACAACTTCTAAACCAATTGCAAAACTTAAACCAGTTAAACCTTTAAAACCAGTAAAACCTACAAAACCTACAAAACCAACAAAAGAAACAAAGAATCAAAAACAAAAAGTTTCAGAAACTTCACCTAAAAATGATAAGAATTTAAAACCAGCTGATAAAAAAGGTAAGAAAGATAAAGGTTTTGCCAAAGTAATAATGGTTGATGGCGAACTAGTTACCGTAGATGATGTTGAAGAAGTTGATCCAGCTGAATTAGAAGCGATTGCAGAACTTGAAAAAGAAAGTTTAGAAGAGTTAAATGAAGAAATTGCTGAAGTTGGGGAAGTAGATGATTCTTCGGAAGAAAATACGAAAATTAGTGCCACGGTAGATGAATCAGAAGCTTTCGTAATTTCTGATACAGATGATGCTGATGAACCAACTCAAAAAGTAACTGTCGCAGGAGCCACTGCAGATCCAGTAAAAGATTATTTGAAACAAATTGGAAAAGTTGCGCTTTTAAATGCTGAACAAGAAGTTGAATTAGCAAAAAGAATAGAAGCAGGATTATTTGCAGAAGAAAAATTAGCTGCAGGTGGTATTAAAGATAGAAAATACAGAAAAGATTTGGAATGGATTGCAGAGGATGGACAACGAGCCAAGAATCATCTTCTTGAAGCAAATTTACGTTTGGTTGTTTCTTTAGCCAAAAGATATACAGGTAGAGGCATGCTTTTCTTGGATTTAATACAAGAAGGAAACTTAGGTTTGATTCGTGCGGTAGAAAAATTTGATTACACCAAAGGTTATAAATTCTCGACATATGCAACTTGGTGGATTCGCCAAGCAATAACTCGAGCGATGGCAGATCAAGCAAGAACAATACGTATTCCAGTTCATATGGTTGAAGTAATTAATAAATTAGCCAGAGTTCAAAGACAAATGCTTCAAGATTTAGGAAGAGAACCAACCCCTGAAGAATTAGCTAAAGAACTTGACATGACTCCAGACAAAGTTATTGAAGTTCAAAAATATGGTCGCGAACCGATATCACTTCACACTCCACTTGGTGAAGATGGAGATTCAGAATTTGGTGACTTAATTGAAGACTCTGAAGCAATTGTTCCAAGTGATGCTGTTTCGTTTACTTTGCTACAAGAACAACTTGATTCAGTTTTAGATACCTTAAGTGAACGTGAACGAGGGGTTGTTCGCATGAGATTTGGATTAACAGATGGCCAACCTAAAACTTTAGATGAAATCGGTCAAGTTTATGGAGTGACTCGGGAAAGAATTAGACAAATTGAATCAAAAACAATGTCGAAACTTAGACATCCATCTAGATCTCAAGTATTGAGAGATTATTTAGATTAAAATTAGTTTGTAGCTTTTAATATTTCAGTTTCGTCGACATATTCTTTTGCAATTAATTTTAGTTTTTCTTCATGCTGTTTGGCATGATGACCACAAAAAATCAATGTTCCACCAGTTGGAAGAGTAACTCGAACATAGGCTTGAGCACCACAACGATCACAACGATCAGATGCGGTTAAAGCAGATCCTGCTGTAAGTACTGAACTCAAGGTCTTGGCCTTTCTTCTAACTTTGGTTCCTTATTCAATCATCATGGCAAATAGATTTATTGCAACTTGAAGCAGTACCAAGGCGTGTCGGTGAAAACTGTCACAGACTTTATAAAAGGTGTTGCGGTGAGGGGAAAACAGCGTTAAAGCAAGCAGAATTAGGTAATAGTTAATTACATTTCGCCTATTGCCAAAGGATTAAAAATTTGAGTCCTACCAATAATGCGACAAATTCTGAATACAATGCAAAAAATCTTTCGGTACTCGAAGGCTTAGAAGCAGTCAGAAAACGTCCTGGAATGTACATCGGTTCTACTGATGGACGTGGCTTAATGCATTGCGTTTGGGAATTAATTGATAACTCAGTAGATGAAGCACTAGCAGGTCATGCAAAAAGAATTCATGTCAAATTAATGCCTGATGATTCTGTGTTAGTTATTGACGATGGTCGTGGTATTCCAGTTGATATTGAAGCAAAAACAAAATTAACTGGTGTGGAATTAGTAATGACCAAACTTCATGCTGGAGGAAAATTTGGTTCTGGTTCTTATACAGCTTCTGGAGGGTTACATGGTGTAGGTGCATCAGTTGTAAATGCGTTAAGTGTTCGTATGGATGTAGAAGTAGATCGAAATGGAAAAACTCATAAAGCTTCCTTTCAAAGAGGAACCACAGGAATATTTAAAGGTGAAGGACCGAATGCAAAATTTACAAAAGAATCTGGATTAAAAATTGCCGGTAAATCAATTAAAGCAACGGGGACAAGAGTTAGATTTTGGCCAGATCCAGAAATATTTGTAAAAGACCTACATCTAGATGCCGCAGCACTCATGCAGCGTGCTAGACAAACCGCATTTTTAGTTCCTGGATTAGCAGTTGCAGTTTCTGATTTACGAGATAAAGAAAAAACGGAAGTCGAATATAAATTTAAAGGTGGAATTACAGAATTTGTGGAACATATGTCCACAGGGGAAGCAATCACAAGTGTTGTTCGCTTACAAGGAAAAGGTCATTTCACAGAGAATGTTCCAGTATTAGATGACCATGGTCACATGCGTCCAAAAGAAGTTGAAAGGGACATGGCTGTCGATATCGCTCTTCGTTGGAATAATGGATTCGATACAGAAGTTAAATCATTTGTAAACGTGGTAGCAACACCTAAAGGTGGAACTCACGTAGCTGGATTTGATAGAGCAATAGTAAAAGTAATTAATGATCAACTGAAAAGTCAAAGAGTTTTAAAAAATAACGAAGAAAGTGTATTAAAAGAAGACATTTTAGAAGGCCTAACTGCTGTCATAAGTGTTCGTTTACCTGAACCGCAATTTGAAGGTCAAACTAAAGAAATACTTGGCACACCCGCTGCACAAAAAATAGTGACCACAGTTGTAACAGATGAGTTCAATAAATGGTTTAAAAACCCTCCAAGAGGAGACAAAGCTAAAACTAAAGTTCTTTTAGAAAAAATTGCAAATGCTGCCAGAGCAAGAATTGCTGCAAGAAATCAAAGAGATGTTCAAAGAAGAAAAAATGCTATTGAATCATCTTCACTTCCTGCAAAACTTGCAGATTGCAGATCTAATGATGTTGAAAACTCTGAATTGTTTATCGTTGAGGGAGATAGTGCGCTTGGAACTGCAAAACTTGCCAGAAATTCTGAATATCAAGCACTTTTGCCCATCAGAGGAAAGATTCTAAATGTTCAAAAAGCATCAGTTGCTGATGTTTTGAAAAATGCTGAGTGTGCTTCAATTATTTCAGTAGTTGGTGGCGGTTCAGGAAAAACTTTTGAATTAGAAGAGGTTCGTTATAGCAAGATAATTTTGATGTCTGATGCAGATGTAGATGGCGCTCATATTAGATGTTTGCTATTGACTTTATTTCATCGATATATGAAACCACTTTTGGATAGTGGAAGAGTTTTTGCAGCAGTTCCACCACTTCATCGAATAGAAACAGTTTCAAGTGGTAAAAAATTAGGAGAGATAATTTACACCTATTCAGATGAAGAGATGAAAAAAACAGTTGCCGCTTTAGAAAAATCAGGTCAAAAAATCAAACAACCAATTCAAAGATATAAAGGCCTTGGCGAAATGGATGCGAAACAGTTAAGAGAAACAACTATGAATAGAGATTCCAGAACTTTAAGAAGAATTACTGTAAAAGATGCTGAAGAGGCGAGTGAAGTTTTTGACTTGTTAATGGGAACTGATGTAGGACCAAGAAAAGAATTTATAGTTCATGGAGCAGATGAACTTGATAAATCTAGGATCGACGCCTAGTTATTCAACACTTCCTGAAGAATGACCAGGAAATAAGTGAGCTTCAGGATTAATTGCAACTGCTGCGTTATTTACGGCAGTTGCTGCTTCGCCAAAACCAACTGAAATCAAAGCAACTTTTCCTGGATAAGTTGAAATATCTCCAGCAGCAAAAACTCTTTCAATATTTGTATGCATTCCAGAATCAACAACAATTTTTCTTGCTTCTAAATTCAAGCCCCAGTTTGCTAATGGACCAATATTTGCAGTAAAACCGAGAGCTGCAACTAAAGTTTGGCAATTAATCATTTTCATTTCATTAGTTTTGCTTTTTTTGTATTCAATCTTTTCAATTTGTCCATTACCTAAAACTTGAGTGACTTCTGCTTCGGTAATTAATGTGACACCCAATTTAGAAACTTGATCAACAGTTGCTTGATGAGCTCTAAATTTATCTCTTCTATGAATTAGCGTTATTGATTTTGCAATTGGAAATAGTTCATTTGCCCAATCAAATGCAGAATCGCCACCACCTACGATAACTACGTCTTTGCCTTTGTGTTCATCAAGTTTTGGTACAAAATGAACAAGTCCTTTTCCACCCCAACCATCTGCAGCTGGCAGAGGACGTGGTGTGAATTTTCCAATACCACCAGTAATGATTACAGCTTTTGCATTGATTGTTTCTTTTTCAGAACTAATAGTTATTGACTTATCAGAATTAATTTCTAATGTTGACGCAGTTTGATTTAGAAAAAATTTAGGATTAGATGGTTTTGCTTGATTCAAAAGACTTTCAATTAAATCTTTACCCTTAATTGAAGGAAAACCACCCACATCAAAAATTGCTTTTTCTGGATACATGGCTGTAATTTGTCCACCTGGTTCTTCTAAACTATCCATGATGGCAACGCTCATGCCTCGAAATCCTGCGTAGTATGCACCATATAAACCTGCAGGTCCTGCACCAATAATCAAAATATCAAAATTGTGATTTGCCATGACTCTATTCTGCTATATCTTTATTTTTTTGCTACTTGGGCTTAATAATTTAATCAAGCATCTACTAATTCTTCAGATTTTTTTGTAGCTTCACTAATTATTTTTCCTGTTTCAGAAACTAGTGAAGTTCTTCTTGGGGTTGAGAAATATTTAGCAACAGCTGATAGCTCTTCCGCAACTGTGTTTCTTAATTTCTTGGAACTTGCCAGAATTGATTTCAAATCAGAAATTGTTTGACTTAATTGTTTTTGTTCAGTTTGTAACTCAAGTTTTGAAGTTTTGGTTAACCTACGAAGAGGCATATCAAGAATATATGTTGCTTGCGCATCTGAAAGCTTAAAAGTTTTCATTAATCCACTTTTAGCTTCTTGAGCATCATCACTTGATCTAATTAATTTAATTACTTTATCAATATCAACTATTGCAAGTAATAAGCCTTCAACTAAGTGTAATCTGTCGGTTGCCTTATCTAATCTAAATTTGCTTCTACGTTTGACCACATCAATTCTGTGCTCTAAATAAACTTCAAGTAAATCCTTTAATCCTAAAGTTCTTGGTCTTCCTTCAACTAAAGCAACATTGTTAATAGAAAAAGATTCTTCCATTGGAGTCAGTCTGTATAAATCACTCAAAACTTTTTGAGCATCATGCCCATTTTTGATTTCAATTACTAGCCTTAAACCTTTTTCTCCATCAGTCAAGTCGATAACTCTAGAAATACCTTGAAGTTTTTTTCCTTCGATTAAGTCTTTAATTCTTTCAATTACTTTTTCTGCTCCGATGTTGAAAGGCAATTCGGTAATGATTAATCCATCTTTTTTTGCTTTTACTTTTTCTATTTGAACGGTTGCTCTCATTCTGAAAGCACCTTTGCCAGTTAAATATGCTTCCTTAATTCCATCTCCAACTAAAATTTTTCCACCGCTTGGAAGATCTGGACCTGGAACAATTTTCATTAGTTCTTTAGGTTTAATTTCTGGATTTTCAATAAGAGTCAGTAAAGCTTCAACAATTTCACCTAAGTTATGTGGCGGCATGTTTGTCGCCATACCAACAGCAATACCAGTTGCACCATTTACTAAAAGATTTGGAAATGCTGCAGGTAAAACTTCTGGTTCGACTTCTCGTCCATCGTAGTTAGATCTGAATTCAACAACATCTTCATCTATAGATGCAGTCAAACCAAGAGCAGTTGGAGCCAAACGACATTCTGTGTAACGCATCGCAGCTGGTCCATCATCAAGTGAACCGAAATTTCCTTGACCATCTATTAATGGAATTCTTAAAGAAAAAGGTTGTGCCATGCGAACTAATGCGTCATAAATTGCACCATCACCATGTGGATGCAATCGACCCATAACTTCACCAACAACACGTGCACTTTTTACATGTCCTCGCTCGGGACGCAATCCCATTTCGTTCATTTGATAAAGAATTCTTCGTTGCACTGGCTTTAAACCATCTCTTGCATCTGGAAGAGCACGTGAATAAATAACTGAATAGGCATATTCCAAAAATGATCCACGCATCTCGCGTGAAACATCAATGTCAATAATCTTTTCTGGATTTAAAGGCAAAGTATCATTTTTTGATTTTTTACTCGCCATTATTTAACCTCAATAAGAATAATTTGGTAACCGGCTTTAATCATGCCTTTTTATATTTCAAAATTGGTGCTGCCACACCGAGGCAATGACTTATTGGCCACCTTTTGATCCAAAGAGAATTTCATCCCAACTTGGCACCGATGCTCTTTTACCTTTGGCATGTTTAGGTGTGTCATTTACCGCAATTGGTTCGACAATTTCTTCGACTGCTTCTTCAATTTTGATTTCAGGTTTTATTTCTGGTTGAGAAACCACAGATGTTGGTTTACTTATAATTGGTTGAACTTCAGCTACTGGTTCTTGTTTTGGGATAGGGACAGTATTTGAAACATCTTGTTTTACACCTTCAGGTGTTACCCATTTAGGAATTTCTTCTTTAACTTCTTCTACTACTTTTGGAACACTTACTAATTTAGGTGCAACGTGTTCGATAGTTGGAGTGTGATTTATTTCTGGAGATACATCAAGTAACCATCTTGCAACATCATCAAGTGGCGCAATTGTTGCTACATCAGGATCAAATGCCCAATGTGCTTCTGTTTCACCTTTTCTGCCAATAAAAGAACAAGCAATATTCCATCTGCCATCTTCTCTTCTCCAGGCATCCCATTTTGTTGATTCAATATCTCCACCACCATGCAAAATTCTGGTTTGAACTATTTCATCAAATGCAGCACTTCCGTGTGCTCTTCTTATTTCAGTTTCTCTAGCTCTTTTAGAAATCCAATATCTTTCTTGCAAAACTGGTGGTTCAAATCTTTTGATTCTTTCTAACGGAATGCTACTTACCAACGCTAAATCTTCGGCAGCAATTCCTGCACGAATTCTTGCTTGAATTTCTGCAACGGTTAATTCATGATCTTTATCATGAATAGATGCTTTTGGTCTTTTTTTCCAATTACGAGCTGCATCTCTAGTTTTTTCATCTAGATCTAATGCGAATTCATTACCATTTTCATCTTTCAAAACAAATTTTGAGCCATCATCACTTAGGGATCCAAAAGTTAATTTTTTGGCCATGCGACACCTCCAAAACTTGTGTTACAGGAGTGAATAGGGACTTTTCCTGTGTAGGAATAACGCTACGAGAAAAACACTGATTAATTAAGAATTTACAGAGCGCGAGTCTGCGCGTTTCAAATCCTTAAAAGTTGTCACAGTAATCACAAAACACAATAAACCAGCAAGAGTTACAACCCAAAATGCAGTTTGCGCGCCTTCATTGTCCAAGACCCATCCAGAAATGGCAGCTGCAACTGCAATTCCAAGCCCAGCTCCTGTGTTAGCCCACGCAAATCCCTCAGTCAATCGATTCTGTGGAACAAGTTGACCAATCAAGGTGTATCCAGAAATTAATACAGGTGAAATTGCCAGACCAGAAATTAAGAGGGTAATAAACAGGCTTGGCATTGTGGAAATAAACGGCAATGGCAATAAGGAAATCGCAAAGATAAATGAAGTAATTAAAAATCTGTGTGAGAGTTTATTTTTAAAATGAATTGCTCCCATGGCAATTCCTGCTACCAAAGATCCAAAAGACCAGGCTGCAATTAGTGCTCCAGCTAATTCAGGGCTTTCTTTTTCTCGACTAAAGGCAACAGCAATAACTTCTGCAGCACCAAAAACTGCACCTAAAAGAATGTAAACCAAAAATACTGAAAAAACTCCTGGATAAAGAATTGCTGATTTTCCTTTGGATTCATGTGATTTGTGTATCTCTGGTTGAGTATTTTTTTGACTGGCTAACCAAATTCCGCCAAAGGTCACCAACAAAGCAGCAATTAATAATCCTGAGGCGTCATAAACGGCTACACAAAGAATTGTTACAAGGGGAGGTCCAAAGATAAAAATTATTTCATCTAAAACACTTTCCATGGCAAATGCAGTATTTTGTTGCTGAGAATTTTTAACTGATTTCTTCCACCTAGCCCTTACATAAGGACCAACTGTTGGAACTAATGCTCCAGAAATAATTGCTGTTAAAAGCACCAAGAAAAAATTGAAATTTTGAACTATTAAAAAAATGGTTACCAGTAAAAAACTTACATGAACACTTAATTGCACAGGAATAATCCGATTTTGTCCTAATCGATCTGCAAACCTGGAAGTTATCGGTCCTCCAATAGCTGCAGCAATTGCAAAAGCAGCGGAAATAACTCCAGCTTTGAAATAAGAACCTGTCCTAGATTGGACAAGTAAAACTGAACCCAAACCATACATAGAAATAGGAAACCTTGCAATCAATCCAGCTAGTGAAAACTGAATCGCTCCAGGCAAGATCAAGATATTTTTATATTTAGTAAGCACGACCTCAACGCTACTTGTTGAATGGTTTAAGACAAGATAGGTGGTGTGACTGAGTCGTTAAATCAAAGTTTGCTCAAATTAGCCCTTGATATTGCTAAAACCACAAGTGACCTTTTAGTTAATAAACGACCAGAAAAAATGACTTATGAATCCAAGTCAACCCCAGTTGATTTAGTAACGGAAATGGATAAAAAAGCAGAACAACATATTGTGCAGAGGGTTCAAGCCGTTAGACCAAATGATTCTTTTTTGGGGGAAGAGGGAACAGCACATCAAGTAAGTAATCCATCAAATGTGCGTTGGATTATTGATCCTATAGACGGAACCGTTAACTACTTTTATAACCATCCATATTGGGCTGTATCTATTGGAATTGAAATAGATGGAGAAATTCAAGTTGGGGTAGTGGCAGCGCCTTTATTACATGAAATTTACTACGCAGTCAAAAATGAAGGTGCATATCTTGAGCACGATGGAAAAAAAACTAAATTACAAACTAATTCTGGTGCAAAGTTAGATAAAGCATTAGTGGCAACTGGTTTTGGCTATGACCCGGAAAGAAGAAAAAAACAGGGAGCAGCACTTGCAGAAATGGTGGTTCTTGCTCGCGATACGAGAAGAGCAGGAGCTGCATCAATTGATTTTTGTTATGTAGCTGCCGGAAGACTAGATGCTTACTATGAATTTGGACTTTATCCTTGGGATTTTGCGGCTGGTTCCTTAATGGTCACAGAAGCAGGTGGACGAGTTGGAGGACTAAATGGAGCAAATCTTGGTGGAGAGTGGGCATTAGCAGCAAATGCAGATTTGTTTGATGTTTTAAATCAAGAAGTTAGCAGTTTAAATGATAAGTTTTTTAATTAATTTTTTTTAAAGTTTTTTTATAGATTTTTGTTAATTCTAAATAATGATTTACACCATCTTCAAAACTATTTGATTCGACTGCGTTTTCTTTAATCTTTACTGGCACTCCCAGTGCTAATGCATTTTCAGGAATAGTTTTTCCAGGAGGTACTAAAGATTGGGCAGCAACTAAAGCTCCCTTTTTTACTAAAACTCTTTCTAAAACGGTGGAACCAGAACCAATCAGACATCTGTCTTCAATTACGCATCCTTCTAAATGAGTGTTATGTCCAACTACGCAACGTGAACCAATAATTGTGGGAAATTGAGTTTGGCAATGTATGATGCTTCCATCTTGTATCGAGGTGTCTTCACCAATTTGGATATAACTTGAGTCTCCACGAAGCACTGCACTTGGCCAAACACTGGAATTAGCACCAATTCGAACATCACCAATTAATACAGCATCAGGATGAACAAACGCACTTTCGTGAATTTGAGGAGAACTTCCGTTTAGTTCATAAATAGGCATGTATTAGATTTGCCTCCCGTAGTCCTATTTCATATCCTGGTGGACACATTAGGTTATGTGACCAGTGTGGCAAGACTCACCGGGTGATAGTCTCGCGCAACTGGTCAGTTATAGGGCATTATCCACGCGAAAGATAATTTTTTAAGAGGTGAAGAAATAAAGTGGCAACAGATTACGATGCACCGCGAAAATCGGATGAAGAACTAGCCGAAGATTCGCTTGAGGAATTAAAAGCTCAACGAGCAGAAGCAACTAATCCACAAGTTGAAGTGGATGAAAACGACGTTTCAGATTCGGTTGAACTACCAGGTGCGGATTTATCAGATGAGTCACTTACAGTTCGCGTTCTACCTAAACAAGCAGATGAATTTACATGTTCAAAATGTTTCTTAGTAATGCATAAATCAAGAATTGCAAAAGAAACTAAAGGTAAAGCCGTTTGTATCGAGTGCGCTTAGTTTTTCTTTTTTAGATTTTTTTGCAGCAAATTCTCAATTAATGACATAGCAATTGTGCTAATTGCTGTCCAAGTTAAAACTTGACCCAAGGGCTGATCTTTATCACCAGATTTAGGTGGTTTTTGCCCCATGATTTTGGTGTAGCTTTTAGCAAGTATTTTTCTAGCAAAAAATGTTACGATGAGAACCAAAATAGAAGATATAAATCCTAGTGAATTTTTTTTCTTTTTTCTTCTCATAATTACTATTCTAATGCATCAATCAAGATGTAAAACATTCATGATTTTTTGACCTTTTCTGGTGGAAACAAGCCAATAACTATGTGGATCTGTTGGGTCTTCAAATTCAATTTTTATGGAAGTTGCGATTAAAGGTAAAATGGCATGAAAAGCTTTGAAGTCTGTTTTGATTCCTCGTAGTTGAGTGGTTTCTAGTGAATTCAAGTTTTCTATATGGGTGATAATCTTCAAGGGCAATTTTGCTTTACCAGCATAAAAAAACTCTGAATCAATTTTTAATTCAGGGGAGAATTTATAGGATACAAAACATAAAACTAACGTAGTCAAGGCAAAAATTATTATTGCAACACTTGTTCCAAAAATCGCACTCATTGATACAGAAAGCATCAAACTTATTCCTAGTAGAAACAGCCAAGCCCAAAAAGGTGGAAGTAATTTCTCACGAAATTGCAAGTTGCTCATACTTTAACTTTGCCAGAGAAGTATTCTTGAAACTGTGTCAGTACCTTCAACTTTAGAAATTTTAGTCACAAAACTTCACTCCTCTGCGATAATTCCTACGTATGCAAAACCAGGTGACGCTGGAGCAGATCTTTATTCGATTGAAGAAAAAACGTTAAAGCCAGGCGAAAGAGCTTTAGTAAAAACTGGAATCGCTATTGCTTTACCTGAAGGTTATGTTGGGTTAGTTCATCCCAGATCTGGATTAGCTTTAAAAAATGGAATAAGTGTGGTTAATTCTCCTGGAACAATAGATTCTGGATATAGAGGAGAAATTGGAGTAGTACTGATTAATCATGATTTAAATGAGAGTTTTTCGGTGAAAGTAGGAGATCGTATAGCTCAGTTAGTTATTCAAAAGTTTGAAACCGCAATATTTAAGATAGTTTCACAATTACCACCTTCAGAACGAGCCAGCGGTGGATATGGATCAACAGGAAAATGAAATCAATTAAAGAAATTTTTAAAAAATTTTATGTTAGTGATGAGGAACTGGCTGCAGAAGAACTTTCTGAACAAGCTGAAAATAGGGGCTCTACACTTATTGATGAAATTGAACGCGGAAAATTAATTCAAGTAACAGGTGTCGTAAAAAGTGCGATAGTTCAACCAAATACTCAAAATCCGTCGTACGAAGTTGAAGTTTTTGATGGAAGTGGAAATCTGACAGTTATATGGCAAGGCAGAAGACAGGTAGTTGGAGTTAAACCAGGAACTCAAATTGAAGTTGAGGGTAGAATTACTTTTTTAAATGGAAAACCTTGTTTACATAATCCCATCTATAAAATCTTAAATAACGAAAAGGATTAACTTGGAAAATAAAGATTCACTCGGTGAAAAAGAACTGTTAGATAAAGCCCTTGGGGGATGGAGAGGCTTAATTGATTCGGCTTTACCGTCTTTGTTATTTGTTGTAATTTTTGTCGTTCAAAAAGATTTAAACTTAGCACTTATTACTTCAGTAGCAGCAGGTGTTATTTTATTAGTAGTTAGACTTTTTGAAAAAAAGAGTCTTACCCAAGTTATCGGTGGTTTTTTTGGCTTACTTTTCTCAGTATTCTTAACTTGGCGCACAAATGATGCCAGTAATTTTTTCTTAACAGGCATAATTACAAATTTGGTTTATGGAATTATTCTATTTATTTCATTAATCGTTAGAAGACCACTTTTAGGGTATTTAGTTGGCTCCTTAGTTGGTAATACTTCAGGATGGCTACAGAATCAACTTTTAGTTAGGGCCTATACAACGATTACTTGGATTTGGGTGGGAGTTTTTTCCATAAGAGTAAGTGTGCAAGTACCACTTTATTTAGCAGACAATATTGCAGTATTAGGTCCAATAAAAATATTTATGGGTTGGCCTCTTTATTTATTTGCGGCATGGATTAGTTATCGAATTGTGCAAACTGCAAGAAATAAATCTTAAAAAATTATTTGCAACACAAAAGATTACGTAAAGTTGGTTGTTGGGCAGTAGTTGCCACAACTAATAATTCATCTCCTGCTTCCAAGGGATCATCTGGATGAGGTGAAATGACTCTTTTATCTCGCAAAATTGCCACAAGAGCAGTATCAATTGGCCATTCGACATCGCCAACTTTTTTACCAATTACTGGTGAATCACTTGGCAAAGTTACTTCTAATAAATCTGAGCCTGACTGTCTTAAAGTAAATAATCTAACTAATTCACCTACAGTTACTGCTTCTTCAACTAAAGCGGTCATCATTTGTGGAGTTGATACAGAAAAATCAACACCCCATGCATCATTAAATAACCATTCATTTTTTGGGTGATTTACTCTTCCTACAACTCTTGGCACACCGTATTCAGTTTTTGCTAAAAGTGAAACCACAAGATTGACTTTGTCATCTCCAGTTGCTGCGACAACGATTTGAGCTTTAGCTAAATTTGCTTCATCTAATGCATCTGGTTCGCATGCATCTGCCAATACTGTGTTGGCTCCAGATTTTTTTGCACTTGCAATTGCATCCGGATCTTCGTCAATAACTGTTACTTCATGTCCATTTTTTATAAGGTCTCGAGCAATAGCTCTGCCTACATTTCCTGCTCCAGCAATCACGATTAACATTTTTATTCCTTTGGTCCTGAAGCAAAAACATTTTCTACTAAATCTCTATCTTTGACTTGATAGATTGCATGAATTAGATCGCCTTCCTGTAACACAGTGTCGCGATCTGGAAGTAGTGCTCCTCCAAAACGACTGATCAAAGCAACTCTTACTTTGGCAGCTTCTGAAAGTTGTCCAACTTTTTTACCAAACCATTTTGGAGAAAGAAAAACTTGTGCAAGCACAACATTTCCACTTGGATCGCGCCATTCTTCTTGAGCGCCCAGGGGCAGAAGTCTTCTTAAAACTTGATCAGTTGTCCAAGCAACACTGGCCACTGTTGGAATTCCAAGGCGTTCATAAACTTTTGCTCTTCTTGGATCATAAATTCTTGCCACAACTAATGGAACATTGAAAGTTTCACGAGCAACTCTTGCTGAAACTATATTTGAATTATCGCCAGAAGATACTGCTGCAAATGCTTGAGCTTTTTCAATTCCAGCTTCGATTAATGTGTCACGATCAAAGCCAATTCCCAGAACTTTTTGTCCAGCAAAGTCATCACCTAAAATTTGAAAAGCATTTTCTTCTTTATCAATTATTGCAACACTGTGACCAAGTTCAATTAGACGAAAAGAAAGAGCTGAGCCAACTCGACCACAACCCATAATGACTACATGCACTTAGGATTAATCCTTTGAAAGACTTAACTTCTAATTCATACGCTACACGCAATCTCCGGATTATTAAGGGAGTGGTTGATGGATTAGAATTGAATTGTTGCGTAGTCTTGAGGGATTGTGGCAATTTTTACAACGTCTGTTAAGCGTTTACTACTTGGTCGCGCGTTAAGAAGTGACAAGTTAGGCGACACACTTTTACCCAAAAGAATTGCTTTACCTGTTTTTGCATCCGACGCATTGTCATCAAACGCATATGCCACTCAAGAAATTCTTTTAGTCCTAAGCATTAGTGGTCTTGTCTATTTAAATAGTTCAATTTGGGTAGCACTTGCTGTTGCCTTTGTAATGGGTGTTGTGGTGATGTCTTATCGACAAAATGTTCACGCGTATCCAAGTGGTGGGGGAGATTACGAAGTTGTAACAACAAATTTAGGTAAAAAACCAGGACTAGTTGTTGCTAGTGCATTGATGGTTGATTATGTGATGACAGTTGCAGTTTCCATATCTGCAGCAAAAGACAATATTTCTTCCGCGATCCCATTTTTTGCAAGTCATGGAGTTGCATTAACAATTGGTTTAATAATTCTTTTAACTGTTTTGAATTTAAGAGGTGTTAAAGAATCAGGAACATTATTTGCAATTCCTACTTATGCTTTTATTTTTTCTATTGCAATCATGGTTATCTGGGCTGGTTTTCAATTAACTCAAGGCGTTGAATTAAAGGCAGAAAGTGCTGATTGGACAGTTAGGGCTGAACAATCTTTGACTGGACTTGCCTTGATTTTTCTATTTGCAAGAGCATTTTCTTCAGGTTGCACAGCTTTGACAGGCGTTGAGGCGATTTCAAATGGAGTACCTGCATTTAGAAAACCAAAAAGTAAAAATGCTGCAACCACACTTTTATTACTTGGTGTAATTTCTTCAACAATGTTTTTGTCAATAACTTATTTAGCTATGAAAACTGGCGTTAAAGTTGCAGAACATTCAGAAAATCTAATTGGACTACCTGAAGGCCAAGTTCAAAAAACTGTAATTGTACAAATTGCGCAAGCAACATTTGGTAATTTTTTTGTCGGAACATTAATTATTGCAGCTGTGACCGCATTGATTCTGGTTTTAGCTGCTAATACAGCTTTTAATGGTTTTCCTGTTCTAGGTTCAATTCTTGCTCAAGATAAATATCTTCCAAGGCAATTGCACAATAGAGGAGACAGACTTGCCTTCAGTAATGGAATTCTATTTTTATCAACAGCTGCAGTTTTAATTGTTTATGCATTTGATGCAAGTGTTACACGTTTAATTCAACTTTATATTTTAGGAGTGTTTACTTCTTTTACTTTAGGACAACTTGGCATGATTAAACATTGGACTAAATTGATTGCAGTTTCTAAAGACAAAGTAGAGAAAAATAAAATGATTCGTTCACGAATCATTAACTCAATTGGATTTACTTTGACATCAACAGTACTTGTTATTGTTCTTGTTACAAAATTTACTCACGGTGCTTGGATGGTCGTGGTCGCTGTTCCACTTTTGATGGCAATAATGAGTTCTATATTTTATTACTATAAAAAAGTAAGTAATGAATTAACTTTGACTGATGATTCTATGCAAGTTTTACCAAGTCGAGTCCATGGAATTGTCTTAGTTTCAAAAATGCACAAACCAACTATGAGAGCTATTTATTACGCTCGTGCTACAAGACCAAGCACTTTAGAAGCAATAACAGTTCGAGCAAGTGAAAAAGAGACAGATGAATTAATTCAACAATGGCAAAACTTAGAAATTCCTGTTCCATTAAAAGTGCTTGATTCCCCATTTAGAGAAGTAACTAAACCAATTCTTGATTATGTAAAAAGTATTAGAAGGGAAAGTCCAAGAGACGCTATTTCAATTTTTATTCCCCAATATGTTGTAGGACATTGGTGGGAACAACTTTTGCATAATCAATCAGCCATCAGACTTAAATCTAGACTTTTATTTACTCCAGGAGTGATGGTGGTAAGTGTGCCTTGGCAATTAATGTCATCTGAGAATGTGGCAAATAAAGAACCCAAAGTAGTTCCTCAAAATTTAAGACGTTTGTAAATTTAAAGTGAAGCCGGGAGACATTCTTACTTTAAATATTGAAAAAGTTGCGCACGGCGGATTTTGTGTTGCAAGACACGATGGAATTGTTATTTTTGTTCGTCACGCCTTACCAAATGAAAAAGTAGAAGCGCAATTAATCTCCATGGCCCCTGGAAAAAAATCCTGGTTTGCCCAAACTTTAAATGTAATTAATGCTTCAAAATTTAGAAGAAATTCTCCTTGCGCTTTCTTTAAAAATGATGGCTGTGGAGGTTGTGATTGGATGCACACATCTGCTTCATATCAACGTCAATTAAAAATTGAGGTATTAATTGAACAACTTGAAAGATTAGGTAAAATCACTCAAGCAAGAGAAATTTGCCGTATGAATGATGTTGATCCTGAAGAAAAAAATTGGAGAACAAAAATAAGACTTAGCGCAAACGATAAAGGCGACTTAGGTTTTAGAAAATTTCGAAGTAAAGAAATTCAAGTTATTGATAAATGCTTAATTGCAGATGAAGCAATAAATAAATCTTTGATAGCACTTGAGAAACAAGCTCCTGGTATTGAAGTTGAATTTATTAAGAATAATGATGAAGTTCTTATATTGGGTAAAGATAATAGAAAAATAAAAGTGAATCGAAAAGTTAATGAGGAACATTATGAAGCAAGCGGAAGTGGCTTTTGGCAGGTTCATCCTAAAGCAGTAGGGGTTTTGAGTGACACAATTGAAAAAGAGATTAAGAAAATGGCGATTGACTCATTTCTAGATCTTTATTCTGGCGTGGGAGTTTTTTCATTTGTGATTTTGAAATCTTTTCCAAATGCTTTTGGATACTGCGTAGAAAGCGACAAAGATGCAAGCGATAGTGCGAGAAAGAATTTGAGAGATTTTAATAAAGTTAAAGTATTAAAGCAAAAAGTTGAAAACTGGATTTTTAAAACAAGAGAAAAATTTGACCTAATAGTTCTAGATCCTCCAAGATCTGGAGCTGGGGTAAAAGTTATGCAAAGTATTTGTAAAAAAGCTAAAGAAAAAATTATTTATATAGCTTGTGATCCTGCTTCCCTAGCCAGAGATACTGCAGTGGCTAAGGAGAATGGTTGGTTGCTAGAAAAAGTTGAAGTTTATGACTTCTTTCCAATGACTCATCACTTTGAAAGCGTGGCAGTTTTCACACGAGGATAAAAGTAGAATTTTGTCCACTGATAGTCTTTGAAGTAATAGTAAATCGTGAGGTTTGATGAGTATTAATTCTTTTGACGCCAAAGTAAATCTTGAATTTAACTCAAGAACTTGTCAAATGTTTGATATCAACAAAGTTTCTGGATCAAAATCCCTGCCTTTTAGTTTAAAAATACTTCTTGAAAATCTTTTAAGAACTGAAGATGGAATAAATGTCACTAAAGATCACATAAATGCAGTAGCTAAGTGGAATGAAAATACTGAACCAAGTATTGAAATTCCATACACCCCAGCAAGAGTAATCATGCAGGATTTCACTGGAGTTCCAGCAATTGTTGATTTAGCAACAATGCGAGAGGCCATGATCGAATTAGGTGGAAATCCTGAAAAAGTTAATCCATTAGCACCTGCAGAATTAGTAATTGATCACTCTGTTATTGCAGATTCATTTGGTTCAAACATGTCTTTTCAAATAAATGTTGATTTGGAATATGAAAGAAACGAAGAACGCTATCAATTTTTAAGATGGGGACAGGGTGCATTTTCTGAATTTAAGGTGGTTCCCCCAGGAACTGGAATTGTTCATCAAGTAAATATTGAAAATTTAGCCAGAGTAGTTTTTGAAAAAGATTTCCTGGTTTATCCAGACACAGTTGTAGGAACAGATTCACACACCACCATGGTTAATGGTTTAGGTGTTTTAGGTTGGGGAGTTGGAGGAATTGAAGCAGAAGCTGCAATGCTTGGCCAACCTGTAAGCATGTTGATTCCAAAAGTTGTGGGATTTAAATTAATTGGAACTTTAAAAGAAGGTGTTACAGCTACAGATTTAGTTTTAACAATCACAGAAATCTTAAGAAAACATGGAGTGGTTGGAAAATTTGTTGAATTTTACGGAGCAGGTTGTTCTGCTGTGCCACTTGCTAATAGAGCAACTATTGGAAATATGAGTCCTGAATATGGATCAACTGTTGCAATATTTCCGATTGACGAACAAACAATTGAATATTTAAAATTCACAGGTAGAAGTAAAGACCAACTTGCATTAGTGGAAAGTTATGCCAAGAAACAAGGACTTTGGTTAGATCCTAATAATGAACCAAGATTTAGCGAGCATTTGCAACTTGATTTATCAACTATTGAACCAAGTATTGCAGGTCCAAAAAGACCACAAGATCGAGTTAGTTTAAAAAATGCAAAAGAAAACTTCAACAAAGTATTACCTAATTATACGAGTGAATTAGATAAAAAAATTGAAGTAAATCAAGATGGAGAAAAATTTAATTTAACTCATGGAGCAGTTGTAATTGCAGCAATAACTTCTTGCACCAATACTTCAAATCCCGAAGTAATGATTGGTGCAGGTTTAGTTGCCAAAAAGGCTGTTGAATTAGGTCTTGCAAGAGCTAGCTGGGTTAAAACCACACTTGCTCCAGGATCACAAGTTGTGACAGATTATTTGAATAAATCTGGTTTAACTCCATATTTAAGTAAATTAGGTTTTGATTTAGTGGGCTATGGCTGTACTACCTGTATAGGAAATAGCGGTCCTTTGCCAGAAGCAATAAGTACAGCTATTAACAAAGCAGATTTAGCGGCAGTTTCGGTTTTAAGTGGAAATAGAAACTTTGAAGGCAGAATCAATCCTGATGTGAAGATGAATTATTTAGCATCCCCACCACTAGTTGTGGCTTACGCAATTGCTGGGACCATGAATATTGATTTAAATAATGATCCAATTGGAGTAAGCCCCGATGGAAATAAAATTTATTTGAAAGATATTTGGCCAAGTTCAAAAGAAATTCAAGACTGTATAAATCAAGCAATAGATAGTGAAATGTTTATTAAAAGATATGCAGATGTGTTCAAAGGTGATGTGCGTTGGCAGAAACTGCCCACACCTACTGGTAAAATCTTTACTTGGGCCAACTCAAGCACTTATGTAAGAAAACCGCCGTATTTTGAAAATATGCCCAAGACATCTGAAAAGGTAACTGATATTTCAAATGCCAGAGTTCTTGCATGGCTTGGAGATTCTGTAACAACCGATCATATTTCTCCAGCAGGAAGCATAAAGATTGATTCACCAGCGGGAAAATATTTAATTGAACATGGCATAGATAAAAAAGATTTTAATTCCTATGGTTCAAGGCGAGGAAATCACGAAGTAATGATCCGAGGAACGTTTGCCAAT
Organism: Actinomycetes bacterium; assembly: GCA_038145175.1. Taxonomy (GTDB): domain Bacteria; phylum Actinomycetota; class Actinomycetes; order S36-B12; family UBA5976; genus ATZT02. The sequence continues at coordinate 83,374 of JAYQPE010000001.1, forward strand.
ATTCGATTAAAAAATAAGTTACTCAAGGATGTTGAAGGTGGATTTACTTTTAATTTCTTAAAGAATAAACAAGAGACAATTTATGACGCAAGTGTTGACTACATAAATAGCAAAATTCCTTTAATTATTCTTGCCGGTAAAGAATATGGATCGGGTTCTTCTAGAGATTGGGCTGCAAAAGGTACCGCATTATTAGGAGTAAAAGCTGTAATTGCCGAATCATACGAACGAATTCACAGAAGTAATTTAGTAGGAATGGGAGTTTTGCCGCTTCAATTTATTGATGGTGAAACTGTTGAAACACTAGGTCTTGATGGTTCTGAATCATTTAGCATTAAAGGTATAGAAAATCTAAATGAAAATTTAACTCCACAAACTTTAGAAGTTATTGCAAAAACAAAAAGTGGGGAAAAGAAATTTAAGGTTAAATTAAGAATTGATACACCAGGAGAAGCTGAGTATTACAGAAATGGTGGAATCCTACCTTTTGTATTAAGACAATTGGCAAAATAATATGTCTCGAAATTTAGTTGCAGGAGTAGATTCTTCAACGCAATCTGTAAAAATAGTTGTTAGAGATGCTCAAACTGGGGAACTAGTTCGAGAAGCTAGAGGCTCACATCCTGATGCGACAGAAGTTGATCCTGCGATTTGGTGGAATGAATTTGAATCTAACTCAAAAAATCTTTTTGAGGATGTAAAAGCTATTTCAATAGGTGCGCAACAACATGGAATGGTTGTGGTTGATCAAAATAAAAAAGTTGTAAGAGATGCATTGTTATGGAACGACACGCGTTCGGCACAAGATGCAACTGATTTGATTAATGAATTTGGTGGTGCACAAAAATGGGCGGACGCAATTGGTTCTATGCCCGTTGCATCTTTTACCGTTACAAAACTTAGATGGCTTGCAAAAAATGAACCAGAAAATGCCAAAAAAGTTTCTGGGGTTATGTTGCCACATGATTTCTTAACTTGGAACTTAATGAATAAACCAGATGAATTTGTCACCGATAGGGGAGATGCATCGGGGACAGGTTACTGGTCGCCTCAAACTAATGAATATAGAAAAGATTTATTAAAACTTGCTTTTGGTAAAGATATACAAGTACCAAGAGTTGCAAAACCAAATGAAGTAGTTGGGGAAACAAAATCTGGCATAAAAATTGGTCCTGGTACTGGTGACAATATGGCTGCTGCTTTGGGACTTGGTGCACAAACTGGAGATATTGTTATTTCATTAGGAACTTCTGGAACTGCTTATACAGTTTCTCCTAATCCAACAAATGATTCTTCAGGAATAATTGCAGGTTTTGCCGATGCTACAGGAAATTATTTGCCACTTGCATGCACTTTAAATGCTGCAAGGGTATTAAATGCAGGAGCTGCAACTTTAAATGTTTCACTAGATGATTTTGCAAAACTTGCCTTGACTGCAGAACCAGGTTCACAAGGACTTGTTTTGTTGCCATTTTTAGATGGTGAAAGAACTCCAAATCTGCCAAATTCTAAAGGATCATTACACGGATTAACAAGAAATAATTTAACTCCAGCAAACTTTGCAAGAGCTTGCATTGAAGGAATGCTTTGCTCCCTTGCAGAAGCAAGTGATTACATCACAAATTTTGGCCAAAAAACAAAACCAAACAGAGTTGTATTAATTGGAGGAGCTGCAGTTTCAAAAGCTGTGCAAGAAATTGCTGCAACATTGTTTGAAGTTCCTGTTCATATTCCTCCAATGTCTGAATATGTGGCAGATGGCGCTGCTCGACAAGCTGCTTGGGTTTTATCTGGTGAAACTAAACCTCCGGTATGGCAAGAAAAAGGAAGTGTAGAGAAGCAATCAAATTTTAAAGAAAACGTCAGAATTGCCTATAAAAATGCATTTGCATCCCTTTATAAGTAACTTGTAAAAATTGGTACAAAAAGTTACCGAAAAGTAATATTTCTGGTGCTTATCTGTGACCACCTTCGCTAGACCCTATAAATGTGTTCAAGGTAAGTTATGTCCTATAGCAATTAATTTGCAATAAAAATCCTTTTGAAATGAGGTTGTGAATGTCTAACGCTTTGACTCCAAAAAAAGAAGACAAATTTGCATTTGGTCTTTGGACAATTGGTCACTCTGGAAGAGATCCATTTGGAGAAGCGACAAGACCACCTATTTATCCAGCTGATTTTGTTAGAAAACTTGGCGAATTAAATGTTTGGGGAGTTTCATTTCATGATGACGATTTACTTCCATACAAATCTTCACTTGCTGAACAAGACAAAATAAAAAAAGATTTTCGCAAAGCATTAGATGATTCAGGTGTTGTAGTTTCCATGGCAACAACAAATTTATTTACTCATCCTGTTTTTAAAGATGGAGCATTTACTTCTAATGATCCACAAATTCGAAAGTATGCAATTCAAAAAGTTTTGAACGCACTTGATGTCGGTGCAGAATTTGGTGCACCCACTGCAGTTTTCTGGGGTGGACGTGAAGGTGTCGAAGCAGCAGGATCTAAATATCCACTAGATGCACTCGAAAGATATAGAGAAGCTTTGAATTTCTTTATTGGTTATATAAAAGATAAAGGTTACAAAATGCGTATGGCATTAGAACCAAAACCAAATGAACCAAGAGGCGATACTTTCTTGCCAACTATTGGTCACGCAATGGCATTTATTGAAACTCTAGATGATCCAAGCATGGTTGGAATTAATCCTGAAGTCGCTCATGAAACTATGGCAGGTCTTTCTTTCTACCAAGGTGTTGCACAAGCAGTTTGGCAAAAGAAGTTGTTCCATATTGATTTAAATGATCAAAAAATTGGAAGATACGATCAAGATCTTCGTTTTGGTTCAGAAGGATTAAAAGATAATTTCTTTCTCGTTAGATTGCTAGAAAAAACTGGTTACTCAGGTCCAAAACATTTTGATTCACGCCCATATAGAAATGAACATGGCGATGGTATTTGGGAATTTGCCAAAAATTCAATGAGAAATTATTTAGCACTTGCAGAAAAAGCACGCGCATACGATGCTGACCCAGAAGTGAAAGAAGCACATAAAGTTTCTGGTCATGATTCATTAGCGCAACCAACTGTCGGAGGTTATTCCTCAGATTCAGCTAACAAGTTGAAGCAGGAGGTGTTTGACGCCGACAAGCTAGCAGAACGTGGATTCTTTAACGAGAGACTCGATCAGTTAGCAATTGATCACATTCTTGGTTTGAAAAAATAAAATCAAAAGTTTTATTTAATTCAAAACAAGGTTAAAACAAACAAAAGGAGAACTGAGTGTTAAAACGCTCTTTCGGAGTAGCAGCAGTTACCGCTGCAGCGGCTCTTTTATTAGCAGCATGCTCAAGCGGTTCAAGTGATTCCGCAGCAAGCGAAGAAACTGCAGCAGCAGAAGCTGCAAGCGGTTTAGCTTGCGTAATCTTGCCAGACTCTGCATCATCCCCACGTTGGGAAAATGGAGATCGTCCAGCATTGAAGGAAGCACTAGAAGCAGCCGGTTTCACAACCGACATTCAAAATGCTGAAGGCGACACTGCAAAAATGTTGACCATTGGTGACCAAATGCTTGCATCTGGTTGCAACGTAATGATCATCACCGATTATCAAGGTGCTGGTGCACAAGTTGCTGCTAAATCAAAAGCACAAGGCGTACCAACAATCGCTTATGACCGTCCAATTGAAGGTGTTGACTACTACGTTTCATTTGACAACGTAACAGTTGGAACTCTTCAAGGTGAAGGTATCTTGAAGTGTTTAGCTGATGCAGGAAAAGATCCAAAGACCGCTGAATTGATTTTCCTAGATGGAGATCCAACAGACGGAAACGCAGCAATGTTTGCTGAAGGATATGACACTGCACTTAAAGCAGCAGGTGTAGAAGTTGACAAAGCAGCACTTGGCGCAAAACGTCCTGATGGAACATGGGATGGCGCAAAAGCTGGAACAAACTTCGAACAAGCTCTTACTGCAAATGGTGGAAAAGTTGACGCAGTTGTGTCAGCAAACGACACCAACGCAGCATCAGCAATTGCAATCCTTGACAAGAACAACTTGAAAGTTCCAGTTTCTGGACAAGATGCTTCTGTTGAAGGTTTGACAAACGTATTGTCAGGCAAGCAATGTATGACAGTCTTCAAAGATTACTTAGTTGAAGCTTCAACAGCTGCTGAATTGGCAATCGCAATTTTGAAGGGTGAAACACCAACAACCAATAAACAATTGGCAGATGGAACACCATTCCAAGCAGCAGATCCACAAGCGTTGTATGCAGATGCAGCATCACTTGATGGATTCAATGCAGCACTTGACCGCATTGGCAAAACCGCAGCAGATGTTTGCACCGGTGACGCAGCAGCCAAGTGTACAGAAATCGGTCTTTCCTAAGATCTGATTTAAAGCACGTCTATATGGTCTTGGCACCCTAAAAGGTGCCAAGACCATATATTTAAATAGAGCAATAACCTGGTCAAAGGAGAAAATTCTTGTCTAGTAAAACTCCAGTTATCGAGTTACGAGAAGTTAAAAAAAGTTTTGGTCCAGTAGAAGTTTTAAAAGGTGTAAATTTTTCAGTTCGAGCAGGCGAAGTAACTGCTTTAGTCGGTGATAATGGTGCAGGTAAATCAACCTTAATTAAAGGTTTAGCTGGCATTCAGCCTTATGAATCAGGAACAATTTTATTTGAAGGAAATGAAGTAGAACTTACAAGCCCAAGACAATCTTCTGAACTTGGAATTGACGTGGTGTATCAAGATTTAGCATTATGCGACAACTTAGACATAGTGCACAACATGTTTTTAGGAAGAGAACAAGCCAATAATGGCGTTCTTGACGAAGGACACATGGAGTCAAAAGCGGCAAGCACACTTACATCTTTGTCAGTAAGAACTGTGAAATCAGTTCGTCAAAAAGTTGCCAGACTTTCAGGTGGACAAAGACAAACTGTAGCAATTGCGAGAGCAGTTTTGTGGAACAACAAAGTAGTAATTTTAGATGAACCAACGGCAGCATTAGGTGTTGCGCAAACTGAACAGGTTTTGCAGTTAGTTAGAAGACTTGCAGATGCAGGAAAAGCAGTAATAATAATTTCACACAACTTACAAGATGTGTTCACTGTGGCAGATAGAATTTATGTTCTTTACTTAGGAAAAATGACTGCAGCAGTTAAAAAGTCTGAAACTTCACAATCTGATGTAGTTGCATACATAACCGGTACCAAAACTCAAGAAAACATAGAGGCTTAATATGTCAAACCAAAATTCTGTACAAACAGGAAATGAAGGTTCTTTACTAGATTCTTTTAAAGATTACATTGTAAGAGTGCGAGGTGGAGAGACTGGATCACTTCCAGCTCTTCTTGGTTTGGTAATTTTGGCCACGATTTTTGCAGTGGCGAATCCTATATTTTTAAAACCAATTAATTTTGCAAACCTTTTAACTCAAACTGCAACTGTGACAACTCTTGCTATGGGTTTAACATTTGTTTTATTACTAGGAGAAATTGATCTATCAGCAGGTGTTACAGCTGGTCTATCTGCAGGATTCTTAGCCGTATCTATGTTTAATTACGGGGTTGCATGGCCAATTGCGGTTATCATCGCAATTCTTTTTGGAATGTTAGTTGGATTTTTAGTTGGACTTTTAGTTGCCAAAGTTGGTATACCCTCGTTCGTAGTAACGCTGGCAGCATTTTTAGCTTTTCAAGGTTTGCAATTAGTTGTTATTGGACGTGGTGGATTAATAGGAATTGATGCACCACCGATTCTTGCAATTATGAATAAACCAATGCCATTAATTTTTGGTTGGATTTTATTAATCATAGTTTTTATTCTTTATGTTCTAACTTCTCTAATTTCAAGAAGACAAAGAAGTGCATCTGGTCAAGTTAGTAAACCCATCAGTATTTTAATTGCAAAGTCGTTAACATTATTAGTAGTTGGTGCCGGAGTAGTCACTTTTTTGAATCAAGAACGTGGCGCAAATCCTGCTGTTACTTCTTTAAAAGGTGTGCCTTGGGTTGTGCCGATTGTTTTAATTCTTCTTGCAGCAGGAACTTTTGTTTTGAATAGAACCAAATTTGGTCGACATGTTTATGCAGTTGGTGGTAATGCTGAAGCGTCAAGACGTGCAGGTATTCGAGTTGATCGAGTTCGAATTACTGTTTTTATGATTTCATCAACATTTGCAGGAATTGCTGGAATTTTGTTAGCCTCAAGACAAGCTTCAGTTGATGCTGCAGCTGGTCGTTCAATTGTGTTAAGTGCAATTGCTGCGGCAGTTGTTGGTGGCGTGAGTTTGTTTGGTGGTCGAGGAAGACTAAGTGATGCAGTAATTGGTGGATTTGTTATTGCAATTATCGATAACGGCCTTGGTCTAATTGGACTTGCTTCGGGATTAAATTTGGCAGTTACAGGAGCTGTTTTATTGTTAGCTGCGACAGCGGATGCTATTTCTAGAAGAAAATCTAGAGCTGGAAGTTAAAAAGTTTTTCAATAATACTTTTTAATGACAATTTCCATAGTTCAAGGGGACAATCGTTTAGTAATTGACCCAAATCAAGGTGGCCAAGTTTTAGAGTGTCACATTGGAAAATATCAAATAATTGCTTCAAAAACTGACAACCCGTTAGTTGGGGGTTGGTATTTAATGGCCCCTTGGGCGGGAAGATTAGAAAATAATCAAATTACATTTAAGAACGCAAATTATCCTCAAAATATAAATTTTCAAAATTGGGCAATCCATGGAACTGTTGCTTTTGAAAAAGGTCAAGTTCTTAATCAACAAACTGATTCTGTTGAAATACTTCATCATTCAAATGAAAATTGGCCAGTAAAAGCAACGATAAAACAAAAGTGGTTTGTTTCAAATAAATTCATTCGCTGTAGTGCATCAATAGACGTAGATAAAGAGTTTCCTGCTCAATTAGGTTGGCATCCATGGTTTAAAAGAGAGATTGGAAATGGAAAAAATGCTAAATATGCGATTGAAGCTATCTCTCAATACATTAGAACTAAAGATTTTGTGACTTTAAATCAGACAAAAGATATTGGCACACCACCATTTGATGATGCATTTGATGTTCCAAGTGGTAAGGGCTTTATTGAATGGTCAAATGCATTAAGGCTTGATTTTAAATTCGATCATCAAACTTTTGTTATTTATGATGAGCCAGAAGATTCATTCTGTATAGAACCTCAAACAGGACCTCCGAATGCGACAAACTTTGGATTATCAATCGCCACACCAGAGGTTCCATTAAAAGCAAGTGTTAAATGGGACATAACTCATTTTCGTGAGGAAAATTAAAGAAAAATGACAAATTCTAGTACTCAATTACAATAACTAAAGATGCCAGCATCAAGATTGTTCGAAAGTTGGAGGTGAATTTTAGTGGGTCTATTAAATTCGATAAATTCTCCACAAGATTTAAAGAAACTTAATTCATCACAACTTCCGATTCTTGCCCGAGAAATTCGAGAGTTTTTAATATCTAAAGTTTCAAAAACAGGAGGGCACCTTGGTCCAAATCTTGGTGTTGTGGAACTAACAATTGCCCTACATCGTGTTTTTGATTCCCCAAAAGATGCCATTATCTGGGATACAGGTCATCAATCTTATGTTCATAAAATGTTTACCGGAAGATTAGATAAATTTAGCGAATTAAGAAAAAAAGATGGAATATCTGGTTATCCATCGCGAGCAGAATCTGAACATGATTTTGTAGAAAACTCACATGCCTCAACGGCCTTATCTTGGGCAGATGGTCTAGCCAGAGCATTCGAACAAACTGGTGAATTAAAAGATCGACATGTTGTAGCAGTTGTTGGAGATGGATCCCTTACAGGTGGTATGAGCTGGGAAGCTTTAAATAATATTGCGTCACAAAAACATAGACCACTTGTAATTGTGGTAAATGACAATGGAAGATCTTATTCACCAACAATTGGTGGTTTATCAGAACATTTAGCTGCGTTAAGAACAAATGAAACTTATGAAAGAGTTTTAGATTGGGGTAAAGAAACTTTACTTCGATCCCCAATCGGAAGACCTGTATTTGAAGCATTACATGGCATGAAAAAAGGAATAAAAGACGTTTTTGCTCCGCAAGGTTTATTTGAAGATTTAGGTTTGAAATATATCGGTCCAGTAAATGGTCATGATGAAGATTTAATTGAAAATGCTTTGCAATATGCAAAAAGATTTCATGGTCCAGTTATGGTGCACGTCATTACCGAAAAAGGTAAAGGTTATGCACCAGCTTTAGAAGATGAAGCTGAGAAATTTCATGCTACAGGAGTAATTGACCCTGCTACGGGCAAACCAGTTAGTGCAAGTTCTACAACGTGGACAAGTGTTTTTAGTGATGAATTAGTTGCAATTGGTAAAGAAAGAAAAGACATTGTTGCAATAACAGCAGCAATGCTTGGCCCTACTGGGTTAGATAAATTTGCAAAAGAATTTCCAGACAGAATTTATGATGTGGGAATTGCTGAGCAACATGCCACAACTTCAGCAGCTGGAATGGCACTTGGTGGTCTACATCCAGTTGTTGCAATCTATGCCACATTTCTAAATCGAGCATTTGATCAATTACTGCTTGATGTGGCACTGCATAAAGCAGGAGTCACTTTTGTTTTGGATAGAGCAGGAATAACAGGAGATGACGGGGCAAGTCATAACGGCATGTGGGATTTGTCAATTTTGCAAGTAGTACCAAATTTGATGCTTGCAGCCCCAAGAGATGCTCAAACTTTAAGAGAACTTTTAAGAGAATCAGTAGTAGTTAAAGATCGACCAACTGTAATTAGATTTCCCAAAGGCGCCATAGTTTCACCAGTTAATGTCCAAGAACGAATTGAAGGCATCGAAATCTTAAATAAAAATGGGGAAGAAGATGTTCTAGTTATCTCAATTGGGGCAATGGCACATTTAGCTAATGAAGTGGCGCAAAGATTGATCGATCAAGGTTTAGGCGTGACAGTGGTTGATCCAAGATGGATAAAACCTTTACCAAATTATCTTGCGAATTTAGGAGCAAGACATCGATTAGTTGCAGTAATTGAAGATAACTCAAGATCAGGTGGAACAGCCTCTAGTATTTCGCAATTCTTAAGAGATCGAAACATTTATACTCCACAAAGAGATTTTGGTATACCTGAAAAATTCTTGGATCATGCTTCAAGAGCACAAGTTCTAAATGAAATAGGTTTAACAGCTCAAGATATATCAAGAGACATCATCGAAGCAATGGCAAGACTTGATGAAGCTATTACCGAGAAAATAAAAAAGAATTAACTTACTTTAACTTCTTGCTTTGTAACTGTTGATTTTTTATTTGGTTTGAGGAAGAAATATCCCACAACAAGTATGTAGGCAATATAGGCATAAACTTCAACCCATGACATTGATGTTCTAAGGCTTAATAAACCTCTAAACATGGTTGCTACAAATCCATTTGGATCTAAAGTCCCAGAAATATCGTAAGCAATTGAATTTAATCCAGGTAGCCAACCTAATTCTTGAAACTCATGAATTCCATATGTCAAAACACCTGCAGCTACAACCATTAAAAGTATTCCAGTTGTTTTGAAAAAGAATGACAAATTCAATTTAATTGCCCCTAAGTAAATTAGGTAACCTAAAAATATAGACATTGCTATTCCTGTGAAGCCACCAACTAAAGTAGGAAGGCTTCCAGAATTTTGAGCTGTTGCCCATAAAAATATTGCAGTCTCCACGCCTTCACGTGCAACTGCTGCAAAAGAAAGAACAGTCAACCCAAAGGCTCCACCAGAAATCAACGCATTGTCAATTTGATTTCTTAAATCCTTTGCCAATCCTTTTGAAGCTGTTCTCATCCAAAAAATCATTCCAGTCACAAATCCAACTGCTACAAAACTCATGGTTCCTGCGAAGAATTTCTCTGCAAATTCAGACAAAGATTCAGAAGTTAAACCAACAGCAACGCCGACAACCAAGGAAAAGATTGTTGCTGAAATTACACCAATCCAGATGCTTCGGATTCTGCTTTTAAGATCAATTTTTACAAGGTAGGCAATCAAAATGCCAACAATTAAAGATGCCTCTAAACCTTCACGAAGACCAATCAGTAAGCCAGCTAGCACGAAATCCCTTTAGGTTGAAGTTACTTTCAAACCTAGGCCATAGTTTCGAATTCGTCAACCCCAGGGTTGTCTAATACTTGCTGGGCTAATTTTGCCAATATTTGAGCCTGCCAGGGCCTGGCTCCATTCTCGATAAGCCAGTCACACGTACTTTCCTCACGATTTGTAGGTACTAACCAGCACCACTTTCTCACGATTTCTGGAGCGCAAATATTTTCAACTGGGATTGCTAATTCTTCTGATTTTTTGGCGAGGTGGCTTTTTAACATTTTTAATCTCTTGAAAGCTTCAGGATTTTTTTGCTCCCAAGATTTGGGTAGGGGAATACCATCAGAATTACTTGTTTTTACGGGCCAATTACTTGAGTCTTGCGCTAATGAGAATTGAAGGGAATCAAACCAAATTTGTGAATATTGAGAACTAGATCTATGTTTTATAGTTTTTAATTCACTTAGCTCTAAAACACTTTTAGGTTTTGTTAAAGCTATTTCAATGATGCTTGCGTCATTTAAAACTCTTCCGGGTGCTGTGTCTATTTCTTTAGCTAGTTCATCTCTTTTAACCCAAAGATTTTTTACAATTAAGTTATCTAAGCCAGATTTAATATCATGCATTCCTGATGTTCTACGCCAAGGATCTTTCTTTAATTCATTTGGTTTCCATGAACATAAATACTTAAATTCATCTTCGGCAAATTTTAACTTATTAGATTCAATTAATTTATTTTTCAAAGTTTTCATTAATTGGTGTAAAAATTCAACATCTAAGGCAGCATAATTTAACCAATCTTGTTCCAATGGCCTAATTGACCAATTGACTGCCGAATGCTCTTTATCTAACGTTATTGCTAATTCATCCTCTAATAATCCTGCAAGTCCAACTTTAGGAAGAGAAAGCAATCTTGCAGCAAGTTCAGTGTCGAATAATTCATTTGGAATAAGACCTAATTCAAGCAAGCAAGGTAAATCTTGAGTTGCAGCATGCAAAATCCAAGGTTTTGATGAAAACAGTCTTTGTAAAATAGTCAAATCACTTAAATTAATAGGATCAATCAAATAAATATCTGATTTTTCAGTTGCCACTTGAATTAAATAAGCTTTATTGAAATATCTAAACCCTGAGGCACGTTCAGTGTCAATAGCAAAAAAATCATTTTCTTCATTTAATTTGTTACACATTTCAATTAATTGATTATCTGTTTCGATTAAATGAAATTTACGGATTGGTTTTGTGATGTGAGTTAGAAAGTCATTTTCCTCAAGAGCGATCTCTTCTAAGGATTTAGACATATATGACTAATACTATTGAAAACTATTAATGAGTTTTCTTAATTCTGGCCATTCCAGGAGGTAATGGTTGTAATCCAGCAGCTTGACAAAGTAAATCTGCCCAGGCAGCTACGTGTAAACCTAAGTTTTCTTTAACGGTCCAAGATGCTCTTATTTCAATGGTCCCAGGAAGTGGGTGATTATCTAAATCTCCATAAGATTCAGATGAAGTTCTGGTTACGGTGCCCGATAGGGCGGATGCTTCAACATTTCTATCTTTCAAACAATCCAAAAGCCAAGTCCAACCAACTTGAGTTAAAAGCGGATCTTGTGCTAAATCAGGTTCGATCCTGGCCTTGGTAAAAGTTACTAATCGAATATTTCCTTGCCAGGTTTCAACAAAATCTGGATCATAAAGTAAAACTAAGCGGCCATTACTTAAATCATCTTCACCTTCAAGAACTTCAGCTGCAACTGCCAGTGAATATGGTGCAAGTCTTAAGGGCGCTGGCACTTCCTCCGTTGTTACCTCAGGTCTTAAAGGTGAACGACGAACCTCTTCAACTAATTGATTGAAGTGGGAATTTTGATCTTTCACAACCTTAACTTTAGGTGTTACAGAAGTTACAGATGTGATGCAACGCCGAAACTAGAATCAGCTAGTTGGTTTTAAGACAAACAGCATTAATGCAATATCGAAGATCAGTGGGGGTTGAAAAACCTTCACCTTCAAACACGTGTCCCAAATGTGATCCACAAGTTGCACACCTTACTTCAGTTCTTTTCATTCCTAATGAAAAATCATCTATTTCAATTATTGATTCTTTTGCTAAAGGTGACCAAAAAGATGGCCAACCACAGTTTGATTCAAATTTTTCATTCGAAGTAAATAACTTGGCATTGCATCCTCTGCAGTGATAAGTAATGTCATTACCTTTTTCGATCTGCCCACTCCACGCAGGTTCAGTACCAGCTTTTCTTAAAACGTAATATTCAAAATCAGTTAATTGTTTTTTCCATTCTTCCTCAGATTTAACTACAGAATATTTTTCACCATTTGGTTTTGTCTCAGAAATTTCTTCACTCATAATTACAACCTATGCCCATTGACTAGATAGCGCAACAAAAGTGTTTTTTCATGTTGAATAATTTGAATTGGCTTTAGATTCACAACAGGTTTTAAAAGCATACCTTGAGCAATTTTTAAAGGATCTTTTAAATGAGAAAGTTTAACTTGCACAGTAAAATCTAATTCATCAATCAAATTACTTTGAAACATTGAATTTAAAAGCGTAGGTCCTCCTTCACAAAGTATGCGTGTAAAGGATCTTTGGATTAGATCTTTTTTGACTGCTTTTAAATCTACTTGATTTTTTCCACAGAAAACAATTTCTGCCAAATCATTAAAATTTCCTATTTTCGATTGGTTTTCTTTGTGGGTATAAATTAAGGGAGCTAAATTATCTTTCCAATTAATAAAAAAATCTTTTTCAATGCTCAAATTATTAGAAATAACAGCTAGGCGAGGAATATCTTTAAGTTTTAATTTCTTTCTTAAATTTTTATTTTGTTCACTTATTTTTATATCTTGATATTTGTTAGTTTTGACTGTTTTTGCTCCCACAATTATCACATCTGATAGTTGGCGAAGTGTTCTAAAGACTGATTTATCAATATCGTTGGTAATTAATTCTGTTGAACCAAGTAAATCTTGAACTGATCCGTCCAGGGTTTGAACCATATTGGCTCTGATCCAGGGTTTTTCAGGCCAGGAATAGAGGCTGGGTAAAAGGGATAAATCTAATATTTTTTCTGGCTGAGGGATGATTCTTAACATACTTAGACATAAATCTACTTCACAATTTCTGTTCCAAAGTAGGTGTTGCAGGTAAAAAAACCCTAAGCCACCGGAGTAACATTGGTAACATGATTAAAACCAGTAGATCGATCTTTTCCGTTTTTATAAGTGCTTTGTTACTTGTAAGCCTTACTGCGACAAGTCAAGCATCCACTAAGTTGAACAAGAGTCAACAAGCCAAAGTGGAAAGAGTTTTCAAAGCTTTAGCGTCAAGTAATCCAGATACGATTAACTCTGCCAGAAAGAATGTAGCCGGATCTGCAGATTTAGCACTTTCAATTGTTCAGAATTATTTTTCTACTGAAAAATACTTTCGATCCATTGATCAAGTTGGAAGACCACTTGGCAATGTTCCAGCAAATTCTGCCGCCGGAACTGCCAAAATTTCAAATGGGAAAGTTTCATTAACTACTACAGTTCCGGGTTTTTCAGGAACCTACACACATTTTAAATTTAATAAACAAGGAAAAATCACTTCTTGGTCAATCAAATCTGATGGTGGATCAAAAATATCCATAAGTTCTAGAATTAAAGAACTTCCCAAAGTTACTTGGCAATATGCCAATGACATCAAAGCTGTTTATTGGGGTAAGGGTGTGCAAATGGATTCTGGCACCATTTACCAAGATTCATTAAACAGATGGATTGTGCAACTTTCTGTTACTAATGTGGCTGGTGGGAATAACACTAAATCTTTGATCACCACAACGGGAAAATATCAATCACCAGATAAAAAACTCTATTCAACAACTTCTACACCAGCAGGTTGCTTTGGAACTGGGCAAACAATCTATTTCACTGCAACAATTCCTGCAGGTTCTGTGATCAGCTCTGGTGTCAAAGGCATTTTGGAAGTGCCCATGAGTAATGGTTGTGAGGCAGATGACTCAAATCGCCTCGAAGTGACAATTAAGCCTTAAGTTTTACCCAACCGGTGAGCCTTAAAGACTCACAAACGCTGAGGACTTGGTAAGGTCTATAGGTATGCGCCTTCAAAGACGCCTGGCATCTCTAGCAATTTCAGGGATCTTGGCCAGCACAATTTCAGTTTCCCCAGCATTTGCAGATGGAGTGCCTGACTATCCAGGAGCTTCCAGAGTAAGTGTCGGGGCAGATAACTCTGCCGTTAAAAGAATGCAACAAGCATTAATTGAATTGGGATATGACATTTCAGTTGCAAACGGAAAATACGGACCACAAACAACCAGAGCTGTCGCAAAATTTTATGCAGACAATGGTGATAGTGATGACGGAACTCAAGTTGGACCAATTGGTTGGGCAGAAATATTTATTGCTTTAGATTCTCAACAAGATGAACAAAGATCAAATAAAGATTACGAAGAGGCAACACCTCAAGAAGTTCAAGCACAAATAGATCCAGCTTTAATTCCAGAAAATCAAAGAGGAAAACAACCTGCTCGCGGAACTTCAAGTAGATCTTTACCTTACAAAATGCCGGTAGTTGGTGAAATTTCTGCAGTTTATAACCAAAAGGGAAGACGCTGGTCTGGAAGAAGACACGACGGTATTGATATTCGAGCTCCTCGAGGAACACTTATTAAAGCTGTTTATCCAGGAAAAGTAATTTTTTCTGGTTGGAAAAAAGCTTATGGTCGAGTTGTAATAATGGAACATGCTGATGGCACCACTACTTGGTATGCACATATGTCAAAAAGAATTGCCAAAAAAGGTGAATATTTAGAAGTTGGAGAAAAGATTGGTTTAGTTGGATCTTCAGGTCACACCACCGGTTCACATCTTCACTTTGAAGCTCACAATAAAAATGATGAAACTATTAATCCAGTGACATGGTTACAACTACGTGTTTGGAAAAATGCCCCAGTTAATGACACACCAACTGAAGTATTACCAACTCCTGCAGCAACTCCTTCTGCAACTGCAGTTGTAGTGCCAGATAATTCTTTGCCCCTTTCAGAGCGTCGATAACTTAGCCTCTGTTAGCTTTGGCGGCTTTCTTCTCTTGTTTAGCTGCTCTTTTTTCTTTTAAAGTTTTTGCAGCCGGTTTTTTCTTGTTTACGTTTCCTTTGGATTTTTCGCCCATTTTCACTCCTTTGAGATCGATTATTCATAAATATAGCGAAAAATTCAAGCAATTTATGCCCACTCATCGTTTTAACTTTTAAAAAAAATTGTCTGTGGCATAGTGGAAAGGGTGGGGCGTATGCGAAAAATCGTGAGCACTTTTGTGGCTTATCTTTTATTGCAAAGTTCAACGGTGTTGGCTGTGTCGTTGCCAAAAGATGCAGAAATAGATGCCATTAGAGGAGAAATTGCTGCATCAAAAAAAGAATTAGTGCAAGCTCAGGAAGTCTTGAAGCAAACAACTAATGAACTAAATGCAGCCATTGCTGAAGATCGCAGAATCAAAGCAGAGTTGGAACAAGCCCAACGTGAACGTGATCAAATAATTGCAGAAATTAATGCATTAATCGCAGAGATAAATAGGGTTCAAGCTCAAATTGATGATTTGGTCAGAGCTACTTTTATTGATGGATCGCAACAAGAACTTTATTTAGTTGAAGCAATTTTGTCTTCGCAAGATTCAAATGAGGCATTAGCAACATTTGCTTCTTTACAAGCACTTCTTGCAAACAGCACCAAAGTAGTCAAACAATTAAATGAAAATAAAGCTCAATTAGAGATCAAAGAACAGGATTTGCAAGTAAGAGAAAAAGAGATTTCAGAAAAGAAACAAAGATCAGCTGAAATCGTAGCGGAGTTAACAAAAGTAAGGGAAAAAGCTGCTCAGGAAGCAGAGAAAATTAAAAAGATTGTTGCTCAAAAAGAAGCAGTATTGAAGAAATTAGTTTTAGCTGGTTTATCTAGAAATCGAGGAAATGTTTCTGCGCGGGTAGGACCAGGGGATCGAATTCTTGGAACTGATATTTCTCGTTGGCAACATAGCGGTAATCGATTGATTGATTTTGTGAAAATGTATGACGCAGGTGCGCGATTTATTTTCATTAAAGGAACAGATTCTCATCCTTTAGGTGCAGGACCTGCAAAATATTGGTCTTCAATTGATTTTCCAGCAGCAAGAGAAGCAGGTTTATTAACTGGTATTTATCATGCTGCTTTAATTCCCAGAGGAATATCTGCTGATGCTGCATTTGGAGCTGGACAACAACAAGCAGATTTACCAATAGATCACTTAAATTCACTCGGTGGACTTGTTCCTGGAGTGTTGCCAATTGTGTTAGATATAGAAAGTTTTTCCAGACCATCAGGAACTAGTACAGCAGTAGTTACTAATTTTTCTTTAGGATTTGTTGCTAGAGTAAAAGAACGAACCGGTAAGAATGCAATTATTTATTCAAATTTAAATTTCATAAAAAATTATTTACAAAACCCAGTCTTGGCAAATAATCCTTTATGGATTGCAAATTATTCTCAAACATCAAATCCTGCATCAACTCCTTCTAGTGGTTGCGTTAGAACAGTTTGGAGTGTTTCAGGCTGTGACAAAGCATGGACTTTTTGGCAATACACAGATAGAGGCGATGGTCAAAGATATGGCATTCCCAGAGGTGCAATTGATCTAAATGTTTACGCATATGGAACTAGTGATCTTTTAGCAATGGCAGGTTATTGATGAAAAAGAAGATTATTTGGATTATTGCAGTATTTATCATTTCTTCTCAACCAGCTTGGGCTGAAGATTTAAATATTGATATTCAAAAAATGAATGCCTCAGAAGCAATTACCAAAGGTGTTAATAATCAACGTGGTCCTGCTTTAGCGGTACTAAAAAATGGAGACTTACTGCTGGGAGGTGGAGCAAATGGCGGAACTATTTATTTAGGTGATGGTCAAAAAAGAAAATTAATCAAAATAGGTGATTTAATCAATAGTTCTCAAAGAAAGAAAGATTCAAGATTTGCCATTACAGACATTTTGATTTTGAATGAATCATCTAAATTGGTACAAACCTTAGTTTCATACCCAAGACTTGGAAATAATGGCAATTGTGTTGAAGTAAGAGTTGATGAAGTAGAAATAGATCTTTCAAAAAACAAGTTAACTAGAAAAAGTAATTGGTTTACTTCAAAGCCGTGTGTTCCTATTGGAGCTGTTCAGCATGCATCTGGTCGTATGGAAAAAATCGATAATAATTCAGCCTATTTAACGATTGGAGATTTGGGTTACAAAAAAATTGATGACGTTAATTTAAGAAAAGACTTAGGATCAGTTTTTAAAATTAGCAAAAATTCTGTTTCCAAAGTTTCCTTTGGCCACAGAAATATGCAAGGAATCTTATTTATAAATAATTCACTTTTAGTTTCAGAGCATGGACCAAGGGGTGGAGATGAGATAAATGTGGTGAAACAAAATACTGATTATGGATGGCCTTTTGTTACCTACGGTAAAGCCTATGGAGTCGGGGATTACATAAAACCAAAAAGCAATGGAACACATGTTGGTTATGAAGAGCCAATTAAATATTGGGTACCCTCAATTGCACCAACTGAATTAGTGCAGATTCCAAAAAATTGGGGTAATTGGTCGAACCAAATTGCCATGGGCACATTAAAAGAAGAAGTGTTAGTTCTTTTAAAAATTAATTCAAATAATCAAATTACTGAAGAAAAAAGAATTAAAGTAAAAGAGCGCATTAGAGACTTAGACACAAATTCAAATAACGAAATAGTGGCCACAACTGATAGTGGTAAAATTATGGTGTTCAAATACAAGAAATAGTGGTGAAATTGAAAGAGAAAAGTGGCGATAGATCCAAATTCTTTCCATTGATAGAAAAAAAACATGGTTTACCTATGTCGTATTGGTTTGATCAAATGAAAAAAGTGGCAGGAAAGAAATACCCTGAACAAATTGCTTTTTTAAAAGAAAATCACGGATTTAGCCAAGCTCACGCCAATGCTCTAGTGATGTATTCCAGAGGAAGTAAAAGTTCCAAAAGATTTGATTCCCTTGCCCAATATTTAGAAAATGCCACAACAGAGCAAGCAAAAACTGTGAAAAAGATATTCAAAGTTTTACAAACAAAATTTCCCAAATTAGAACTTGTTATTGCGTGGAATCAACCAATGCTTAAAAAAGGCGACGAATACCTAATTGGGGTTTCTGTGTTAAAAAACTATCTACTAATAGGACCGTGGAGAACGCATAATATTAAAAGATTAAAAAAAGAATTATCGGGATACAAAGTAAATAAAAAAACTATACAAGTGCCAAATGATTGGAAAGTTGATTCTAAATTATTAGTTGAGTTAATTAAAGATAAGTAATTTGTGGTCGAAAGAGGGCTAGTTATATATGAATATTTGTCTCTACGAGACTATTTTCACTATTCAGTTGTTTTATAAAAGCATAAAAACAAATACTGACAATTTGCTATATGGCGAATTTATGTCCATTTTGACCTAATTTTAGTTATTGTAAATTTTTTTTATTTCATTGATAATTAGTTTGTGAAAAAAATAATCATGTCACTGGTACTCATTTTTACTTTTATAAATTCGAATCCAAGTTTTGCTGATGCAAGCGCCTGTAAAATTGCGCACGTTGCTCAGGACCCACCAGGTTACATTCAAACAACAGGAGTTGGTTTTCCAAAACATCCTGACAGACTTAGCACAGTTGGAACTGTTACCTGGCAAGTTTTGTTTGTTACATATCCAGATGTGCCAGTAAGTACTAAATCCAAGTCACTGTACAAAGAGTTAATCCCAGATTTTAAAGATTATTATGAAAAATCATCTAACAAAAAATTGAAACTCAAATTTAATGTTTATTGGAATTGGATCACTATGCCAAATCAAGTAAGTAGTTATCAATCTGCTGAAACAAATTTACTGGAGGGGGATAGATGGATTAAAGAAGCAGTTGCTTTGGCAGATGGAGTAGTGGATTTCTCTAAATCAGATGCTTTACTTTTACTTTCAAATCCTGATGCATACTCTTTTGGTAAAGCATGGCCATACACGGCACACCCAAGTACACCCTTTATTTCTGCTGATGGAAAACAATTTAGAAATGCAACAGTTATAACTGGGGCGAATAATCTTCCACAATCAATGGTTTTAATCCATGAAGCAGGACATAATTTTGGATTCATTGACCATCGAGATTTTGTTGGAGAATACAGTCCTATGGGACCTACATTTCCATTGAATGAATTACTTGGTTGGGAAAAATGGTATGCAGGATGGATAACAGATAAAAAAATTGATTGTGTATCGGGAAATAAAGATGTTACTTTAACTCCTGTTGATTTAAAAAATGGCAAAATGGCGGTCGTACCAATAAGTCCAACTGAAGTTCTAGTTATTGAATCAAGAAAAAAACAAAGATTTGATTCTTATTTAACTGAACCAGGAATAATTGCTTACAACGTCGATTCCTCAATCAAAACTGGTCAAGGCGCTATTCAAGTGCTAAATGGAAGAAGTCCAATAAAGAAGAAAAAAAATATTAACTATAAGAACATAAACATAAAAAATATAGATAATAATAAAATAAAAATTACAATTGGCTAGATGATAAATAAATTGTGGTCGATAGAGGGCTCGAACCTCCGACCTCATCCATGTCAAGGATGCGCTCTAGCCAACTGAGCTAACCGACCCAATATTTAATTTTGAGGTGGAGACGGGATTTGAACCCGTGTACGCGGCTTTGCAGGCCGCTGCCTCGCCTCTCGGCCACTCCACCGTAATTTAATTTAAAAAAAATTTTTTTAAATTATTCGAGCGGACGACGGGACTTGAACCCGCGACCCTAACCTTGGCAAGGTTATGCGCTACCAACTGCGCTACGTCCGCGAAACTATCAATATTTATTAGTTGGACAATTAAATATTGATTGGTACCCATTAAAGATACCTGAAAGCCAGAATTCAGGCTTGCGCCGAGTATCGAATGACTCAATACGAAGGTAATCTCTCAAGTTATGAATGAAAAAAATCTTCAACAATCTCAAGTTGCATTTGCTGAGTTTGGGGAGAACAGGTTTGAACATTTACTTGATGTAACAGTAGATCTTGAAAGATTAAGCGAACCAGGTTACTGGGTTGTAATTGGAAGTTTTGAACAATCCTGGTTATTGCTTAAATTTAGAGATTTAACAAAAGTAAATCCAAAGCGTTCTATATGGAAAGGGATAGATAAAGATTCTTGGTCATCATCTTTAAACAAAAATCAATACATTGATGCAGTTAATAAATTAAGAGACCATATTGCTTTGGGAGATGTTTATCAAGCTAATATCTGCAGAGTTTTAAAAACTAAAATTGATAAGACAGATTTTGATATAGAAGGTCTTTTTTCGCTATTAAAAACTGGAAATCCCGCCCCCTATTCAAGCCTCATTAAAGTTTCGAAAGAAAGTCATGAACGACTCAATAAAGACATTTTAATAGCTTCTGCATCACCTGAATTATTTTTAAAACGAGACAACGATTTTATTTACTCTTCACCAATTAAAGGAACAGGAAGAACTGAATCTGAATTGACTGAAAAAGACAGAGCAGAAAACGTGATGATAGTTGATTTAGTAAGAAATGATTTATCAAGAGTTTGCCAAACAGGAAGTGTGGAAGTCCCAAAATTGCTCGAAGTCCAAACCCATCCTGGTTTAGTACATCTGGTTTCAACAATTAAAGGAAAGTTAATTGATAAAACCAGTTGGAAAGATATTTTTGGTGCCACTTTTCCACCAGGCTCAGTTACAGGAGCGCCAAAAATAAGTGCTTTGAAACTAATCAAAAAATTGGAACAGGCAAATCGAGAAATCTATTGTGGCACAATTGGCTGGATTGATAATTTTTCACAAAGTGCAACGTTGTCTGTTGCAATAAGAACTTTTTGGATTGATGGGGATTATTTAAATTTTGGAACAGGTGCAGGAATTACTTGGGGATCAGATGCAACGAGTGAATGGCAAGAAACCGAATTAAAGTGTGCAAATTTGTTTGAAATAGCTAGTAAACAAGTAGTAAATTCCAGCCCTAAAGTTGTATAAAGATTAAATAAGAATTACGCTTAGATTATGGGTGATAGACCAACTGGTCCGATAAAAATTATCAGAGCAACAATTAGAGCAAATAAAATTGCCAATGCTTTTTGGCGAACAGCGATATTTTTTATCGGATTCTTTCTAGTTGGTGTTGGTTTAGTGTTATTAGTTTTACCAGGACCTGGTTGGTTATTAATTTTCTTAGGTTTTGTTACTTTAGCTACTGAATTCGCATGGGCGAGTAATTTATTAGCACCATTGAGAGTCAGATTAGAAAAAGCAAAGTTTGCGGGCAGAAAACCTGCTTGGTGGATTTATGTCATGTTCACTGTTTTTGGAATTTTGACATTTATCGCCAGTTGGTGGGTTTGGACGAGATTTCCAAGATAAAAAATCTTTCATAAATCCTTGTAAGTGTAGTATTTGATGCGTGAGTGACGTCAAAGTTGATCTTTATTTATGCGGTGTAAAAGGTTTTGCTGCGGCAAAATTTTTGTTAGAAAATCATAAATCACTCATTGCAAATGTGACACTTGCTCCAGACACAGGCACAGTGGATGACCCAATCGAATCCATGGTGAAACTGTTCGAACAAGCAAACATAAGAACTACTTTGAATGACCCAGGTCGAATTTCAGATTTAGCAATTGCTGTGGGATGGAAAAAATTAATTGAAGCAAATTATTCTCAAGTAATAGTTATTCACGATTCTTTATTGCCAAAATATAGAGGATTCAATCCTCTCTTAACTGCTTTAATTAATGGAGATACTCGAATCGGTGCTACTGCACTTATTGCATCTGATGAAGTTGACGCAGGTCCAATTGTTGCTCAAGAAGCAAAAAGTATTAAGTATCCAATGAAATTAGAAGAAGCAATGCAAATTATTGCTTCTCTGATCGAAAAACTTCTTAGACGAGTTTGTTATCAAATTGAAAAAAGTGGTAAAGCTACTGGCAAACCACAAAATCATCGAATCGCCACTTATAGTCTGTGGCGAGATGAAGAAGATTTTCAAATTGATTGGACAAAACCAGCGGAGGTAGTTGTTAGACATATTCATGCTTCAAGTTATCCATATAGGGGAGCAAAAAGTTTTCTGGCAGATGAAGAAATACGAATTTTTGACGCAAAAATTAGTAAAGAAAACCCTACAATTGTAAATAGAACACCAGGAAAAATTTGGAAACTTACTAACGGAGTGCCAGTTGTAATTTGTGGCAAAGGTTTAGTGGAATTGACCAAAGTAAGTGGTAACAACGGACGTTCTGTTTTACCTATTACTAAGTTAAAGCAAAGATTTAAATAATCGAAAGAGGTTTTTGTGGGTGACATCAAAGTCCGTGTAGACGGTAAGGATGTTTCGGTTGCAGAAAACTCGAATATTATCGATTTATTTAAAGATGATAAAAATGTAGTTGTTGCAAAACTTAATGGAAAATTAGTAGATCTAGTAACGCCTTTAAAAAGTGGTGATGAAGTAATTTCAGTCACTGCAACCTCAGATGAGGGACTAAGTGTCATAAGGCATAGCACTGCTCACATCCTTGCTCAAGCGGTTCAAAGTATTAACTCACAAACAAAGTTAGGAATTGGTCCTCCAATTAAAGATGGTTTCTATTACGATTTCAAAGTTCAAGAGAATTTCAATCCTGAAGATTTAATCAAAATAGAATCAAAGATGAAAGAAATAATTAAAAGTGGTCAAAGATTTTCAAGAAGAGTAAGTGATGAAAATTCACTCAAAAAAGAGTTAGCAAGTGAACCTTTAAAATTAGAACTTATTGGTCTAAAAGGAAATCCCACAGAAGAAGTTATGGAAATTGGTGGAACTGAATTAACAATTTATGACAATATTGATTTTAGATCAGGAGATGTAGTCTGGTCTGATTTATGCAGAGGACCACATGTTCCCTCAACAAAATATCTTGGTTCCTTTAAATTAATGAGAACAGCTGGAGTTTATTGGCGTAGTGATGAAAAAAATCCTCAATTGCAAAGAGTTTATGGCACTGCTTGGGCTAGCAAAGAAGACCTCGAAAAATATTTAGAATTTTTAGTCGAGGCAGAAAAAAGAGATCATCGAAAAATTGGCGTGGAATTAGATCTTTTTTCATTTCCAGAAGAAATAGGTTCTGGACTTGCGGTTTTTCATCCAAAAGGTGGAGTAATTAGAAAAATAATGGAAGATTATTCCCGAAAAAAACATGAAGAAGCAGGATATGAATTTGTTTATTCACCTCACATAACTAAATCATTATTGTTTGAAACTTCAGGACATCTTGAATGGTACAAAGATGGAATGTTTCCAGCGATGCAACTTGATGCTGAATTTAATGAAGATGGAAGCGTAAAAAAACCAGCCCAAAATTATTATTTAAAACCAATGAATTGCCCATTTCACAATTTAATTTACAAAGCAACACCCAAATCCTATAGGGATTTACCAATTCGATTATTCGAATTTGGCAGCGTTTATAGATATGAAAAATCCGGAGTAGTGCACGGGCTAACTCGGGTAAGAGGTATGACGCAAGATGATGCTCATATCTATACAACTTTAGAAAACATGCCAAATGAATTAGATTCATTACTGAAATTTGTGCTGAATCTTTTGAAAGATTTTGGTTTGGATGATTTTTATCTTGAATTATCAACTAAAAATGAAGAAAAATTTATTGGAAAAGATAGCGAATGGATAGAAGCAACAGAAATTTTAAGAAAAGCTGCCAATGCTCAAAATATTCCACTGGTGATGGATGAGGGTGGAGCAGCTTTTTATGGGCCAAAAATATCTGTACAAGCAAAAGATGCTTTAGGTAGAACTTGGCAAATGAGCACTATTCAAGTTGATTTTCAACTACCTCAAAAATTTGAATTGGAATATAAAGATAAAGATGGTCAGGTTAAAAGACCAGTCATGATTCATAGAGCTTTATTTGGTTCAATTGAAAGATTTTTCGGTGTGTTACTTGAGCACTATGCAGGTTCATTTCCAGTTTGGCTTGCTCCAGTACAAGTAGTTGCAATTCCTATTGCTGAGACTCATAATTCATATTTAGAAGAAATAATTAGTAAATTAAAAAAACTTGGGGTACGAGTTGAGTTAGATTCAAGTGATGATCGAATGCAGAAAAAAATAAGAAATGCGCAGACGCAAAAAATTCCATTCATGTTAATTGCAGGTGATCAAGATGTTTCATCAAAAGCTGTTTCATTTAGATATAGAGATGGAACACAGGAAAATTCTGTGCCAATTGACGATGCTATAAAAAAAATAACTTCAGCCATTGAAAATAGAATCCAGGTTTAAATGAACACGCCACAAACTGGATTACCTGATGCCTGGATTCGTTTGTGGACACCTCATCGTGGTCAATATTTAACAGATGTTAGATCTGATGGAACAGTGGAACAAAACTGTCCATTTTGTGAAGCCCCAGTTGCAAAAGAAGAAGATTCTTTAGTTGTTCATAGAGGAAAACTCAATTATGTTGTTTTAAATTTGTATCCCTATAACGCAGGACATTTATTAATATCGCCATTTAGACATTTCGCAGATTACACATCAATAACTAAAGAAGAATCAATCGAAATGCATGAGTTAACTCGTAAAGCAATGTCAGTTTTAAGAAAAGCAAGTGGAGCGCAAGGTTTTAATATCGGAATGAATCAAGGCCCAGTTGCAGGAACAAGTGTTGCTGATCATCTTCATCAACACATAGTTCCAAGATGGGGTGGAGACACAAATTTCATGCCAATAATTGGCAGAGCTAAATCCATTCCACAATTATTGAAAGACACTCAAGTTTTGTTAGCAAAAGCTTGGAACGAATAATGCTGAGTAAAACCAAAGCAAAAAATATTTCGACTGCAATTGCTCATCCTTTTGCAATACTTTTTATCAAACTAAAAATTTCAGCAGATGTAATTACCTTTATAGGAACAATTGGGGTGTGCATAATTTCAATCATCTATTTTTCAAGCGGGCAATTCCTTATTGGATCTTTGCTTTTTACTTTTTTTGTAGGTTTTGATGCATTAGATGGGACCATGGCAAGATTGTTAAACAAGAAATCTAAATGGGGTGCCTTTTTTGATTCTGTCATGGATCGAATTGCTGACGGAGTAGTTTTAGCATCAATTAGTTTTTATTTCCTTTCCCAACAACAAAATGTTCTTTTTCTGGTTAGTTTGTTTGCTCTCATCTCAAGTGAAATAGTTTCTTACACAAAAGCAAGAGCCGAAGGGTTAGGTTTAAATTGCGATACAGGTATAGCCGAAAGACCTGAACGAGTTCTAATAATTATCTTTGGGACGTTTCTGACTGGAATTGGAATATCTGGTGCAATTCAATGGTCAATTTGGCTACTTGCCATTGTAAGTTTTATTACTATTATTCAAAGAATGAATTTTGTATATCAACAAGTCAAAAAATAATAATTTGAAAGTTTTATGAGTTATTTTGCTAATTTTTCTTATGGGTTAGCTTGGTTTTTAGTAAAGCGATTACCCAACAAGTTCACCTTAGTAATATTTAGAAAAATTGCCGATTTTGCATACAAAAAAGACATAAAAGGAGTTCAGCAATTAAGAGCAAATTTAAGTTTTATGCTCAGTTTAAATAACGATTCTATTGAATTAGAAAAACTAGTTAAAGAAGGAATGAGAAGTTATTTAAGATATTGGCAAGAAGCATTTCGATTACCAAAGTGGGATAAGAATTATTTAGAGAAAAATATCAGAATAAAAGGAAAAATAAATTTAGATTCAGCTCAGAAATCAGGTCGACCTTTAGTAACAGCGGTAGCACATATGGGTAATTGGGATGCAGCAGGATTTTGGTATACCAACAATTTTGGCCAATTAACCACAGTTGCAGAAAGGCTAAAACCCGAATCTTTATTCAATCGATTCGTTAAATTTAGAAATTCTTTTGGAGTAGAGATCATTCCTACCTCAGGTGAAACTGACATATTTATGAAACTTGTCAGACGTGCAAAAGAAGGTCGAATGATTGCTTTGGTGGCAGATAGAGATATTTCCAGAAATGGGATAGAAATAAATTATGGTAATTCAAAAACAACTTTTCCTGTTGGACCTGCCGCAATTGTTACAACAGTTGATGGATTGATTGTGCCTATGTCTTCTTATTACGATTTTGATGGGAAATTAACCTTTGAATTTTTTCCAACGCTTTCTCCCGATTCAAATTTAAGCAAAGAGCAAAATGTTTTAAATTTAACTCAAGATTTGGCTAATATTTTCGAATCGGAGATTAAGAAACACCCTAAAGATTGGCATTTACTTCAAAGAGTTTGGAAAGATGTTTTACCTTTAAAACGTATTAATCATGATTTAGTTGGAAATTAAATGCGAATTGGAATAGTTTGTCCATATGATTGGTCAGTTCCAGGAGGAGTAAAACAACATATACAAGACTTAACAGAGTCTCTATTAGATCTTGGTCATTATGTAAACGTTTTAACTCCCACAAGTGATGAAGAAAATTTACCAATTTATGCAACTAACGCTGGTAGCACTATTGCTCTTCCTTACAACGGATCAATTGCCAGAATAAAATTTGATCCAGCAGCTTTTACAAGAACAAGAAATTGGTTACGAAATGGCAAATTTGATATTTTGCATTTACATGAACCAACAACTCCTAGTCCTTCTATAATTGCAGCTTGGTCTGCCAGAGGACCAATTGTTGCTACTCATCACACTTCTAATGACAACATGTATGCAGTTAAAAACATGCAATTTTTATTGCAACCAATGATGGAAAAAGTAATAGCAAGAATTGCAGTAAGCGAAGATGCAAAAAAAACTATGATTGATCATTTTGGAGGAGATGCAGTTGTAATTCCAAATGGAGTCAGAGTAAGTAATTTTACAAACGCCATAAAACTTGATGATTTTGACAAAGATAAAACAGTTGTTTTTTTAGGTAGACTTGATGAACCTAGAAAAGGCTTAGCAGTATTAATCCAAGCAATTCCCGAAGTGTTTGAAAAGTTTAGTGATTTGAAATTGCTTCTTGTAGGACCTGGAAACGAATCAGAAATTTTGGAAAAAATTGATAAAAAATACCACCACCAAATTAAATTTAAAGGATTGGTTACAAGTCAAATGAAAGCTTCTTGCTATGCCTCTGCAGCAGTTTATGTTGCGCCTAATTTAGGTGGCGAATCATTTGGCATAGTTTTACTAGAAGCAATGGCAAGTAAAACTTCAGTTCTAGCTTCAGATTTACCAGCTTTTAAAAGAGTGTTAGAAGAAGGTAAATATGGAAAACTTTTTCGAACCAATGATTCTAAAGATTTAGCAAAATCTCTCATTGAACTACTAAATGACAAACAATTACGTCAAGAGTATGTTCAAAAAGGAATTGAAAGGGCAAATCAATTTGACTGGTCAGTTATTGTTAAACAAATCCTTGATGTTTATGAGTCAGTTAAAAGTGTTGAAGGCAGAAATGTCAGGGAGGATTTCAGAGGTCAACTATATGGCCGATTAACAAAGACCGGTCGACTTGACCGAAAAAGAGTAAAAGACTCTTTTCTGACAGAATAGAGTTCGTGCCGACAAGATATTGGATTATATTTTTTATAGTTTTATTGATTTATGCAATTTATCTTTCAAACGTTGCAGGTCGCTTAGATCGTTTGCATCTTAAAGTTGAAAATGCAAGACAAGCACTGGATAGACAATTGGCACTGAGAACTTCAATCTGTAAAGAAATTATAAAATTATCACTTTTAGAAGAAAAATTAGTAAACGAATTAGAAAATGCATTAAAAGATTCGATAATGGAAGAATCATTAGAAATTCACACGAAACAGGAATGGGAAATTGAATCTAGAGTTTCAATGGCATTAAATAACATATTTGATAATGAAAATATCGCAAAAATTGTTAACGATCAAAAACTGTTGACTGAAATAGCTGCAGCAATACGAAGAGTTACTTATGCCCTTACTTTTTATAATGATGCTGCAAAAAGTGCTATAAAAGTTAGAAAGCGTTGGACGGTTAGATTTTTTAGGCTCTTTGGTAGAGCAGCCATGCCTGAAATAATCACTTTTCAAGTTCAAATTCCTCGAGGTATTGAACATTATTAAGCCTTAAATTGTGAAAAAATAGACTTCGGTTAGAATTTATAAAAACAAATCACAGGAATAAAAAATTGTCTCAAAACAACAGTGTTGGAACACCAAGAGTGAAACAAGGCATGGCTGAAATGCTTAAAGGTGGCGTCATTATGGATGTCATCGATGCCAAGCAAGCAAAGATTGCAGAAGATGCAGG
Organism: Actinomycetes bacterium; assembly: GCA_038145175.1. Classification (GTDB taxonomy): domain Bacteria; phylum Actinomycetota; class Actinomycetes; order S36-B12; family UBA5976; genus ATZT02. Next base: position 111,938 of record JAYQPE010000001.1, read on the forward strand.
GGCCGTTGCTGTTATGGCATTAGAAAGAGTTCCAGCCGATATTAGAAAAGATGGCGGAGTTGCTCGAATGAGTGATCCGGACATGATTGATGAAATTATTAGTGCTGTTTCAATTCCAGTAATGGCTAAAGCAAGAATTGGCCACATTGTTGAAGCACAAGTTCTACAAAGCATTGGTGTCGATTACATCGATGAATCAGAAGTTTTAACACCAGCAGATGAATCAAATCATATTGATAAATGGCAATTCACGGTTCCATTTGTATGCGGTGCAACTAATTTAGGCGAAGCTTTAAGAAGAATTACAGAAGGTGCTGCAATGATTCGTTCCAAAGGTGAAGCTGGAACTGGAAACGTTGTTGAAGCAGTAAGACATATGCGCACAATTCGTGGCGACATTGCAAAATTAAAAGGTTTAAGTAAAGAAGAACTTTATACAGCTGCAAAAAATTTACAATCACCATATGAATTAGTTGCACAAGTTGCAGAGCTAGGAAAACTTCCAGTGGTTTTATTTACAGCAGGAGGCATTGCAACTCCAGCAGATGCTGCATTAATGATGCAACTTGGAGCTGATGGAGTTTTTGTTGGATCAGGAATATTTAAATCAGGAGATCCTGCTCAAAGAGCAAAAGCAATTGTTGATGCTACAACAAATTTTGATAATCCTGATGTAGTGGCAAAAGTTTCTCGCGGACTTGGAGAAGCAATGGTAGGCATAAATATTGACACACTTTCTGCTTCTGAAAGGTTTGCCGGACGCGGCTGGTGACTTCGTTTGTTACGAGTCGGAGTTTTAGCCTTACAAGGCGATGTTAGAGAACACCTAAATAGTTTAAGTTTATTAAATGTTGCTGTGCAAAAAGTACGAACAGTTGAAGAATTAGAAACTGTTAACGCTTTAATAATTCCAGGTGGTGAATCAACCACTATAAGTATGCTTGCAAAAAGAGTTGGACTTATGAATCCATTACGAAAATTTGTGCAAGATAAAAAGGCGGTTTATGGTTCATGTGCAGGAATGATAATGCTTGCAAATGAAATATTAGATGGAAGAAAAGATCAAGAAACTATAGGTGGATTAGATATCACGGTAAGAAGAAATGCATTTGGAAGGCAAGTTGATTCTTTTGAAACTGATTTAAAAATAAAGAATTTTGAAAAAGAATTTAGAGCAGTTTTTATAAGAGCTCCTTGGGTTGAAAGAATCGGAGATGACGTTGAAGTATTGGCAACAGTTAAGACTTCTGACGATATAGAACACCCAGTTATGGTTCGACAAGATAATTTATTAGCAACTGCTTTTCATCCTGAACTTACAACTGATAGTCGTATTCATGAGTACTTTGTGCAAATGGCAAAATCTGCTGTGAGTGTCAGAAATTAAGGAATACAATGTCTGGGCATAGTAAATGGGCAACTACCAAGCATAAGAAAGCCATTATTGATTCCAGACGTGCCAAATTGTTTGCAAAATTAGTTAAAAAAATTGAAGTAGCTGCACGTTTAGGTGGACCAGATGTAGACGGAAATCCTGCTTTATTTGATGCTATCCAAAAAGCAAAAAAGAGTTCCGTTCCAAATGACAATATAGATAGAGCAGTTAAACGCGGTGGAGGTTTAGAAGCTGGTGCGGCTGATTACCAAACAATTATGTATGAAGGTTATGGCCCAAATGGTGTGGCAATTTTAATTGAATGTTTAACAGATAATCGCAATAGAGCAGCAGGTGATGTACGACTGGTTATGTCTTCTAATCAAGGAAACATGGCAGATCCTGGCTCGGTTTCATACATGTTTTCAAGAAAAGGGGTCGTCATAATCCCAAAAAATAATGCGCTAACAGAAGATGAAATTTTAAGTTCTGTGCTTGATGCAGGTGCTGAAGAAGTAAATGATTTAGGAGAAGCTTTTGAAGTAATAAGTGAACCTAATGATTTAGTGAAAGTTCGTACTGCACTGCAAACTTCAAAAATAGAATACGATTCTGCAGATACCTCATTTGTCCCATCAGTCAGCGTTTCTTTAGATGCAGATGCCGCCAAAAAAATATTTACTCTAATTGAAGAATTAGAAGATCTAGATGATGTTCAAACTGTTTGGGCAAATTTTGATGTTTCTGACGAAGTTATGGCACAAGTTGGATAAAATTAGTTAAAAATAACTGAAGGGTCCATCACTCAATATGAGAGTTTTAGGTGTTGACCCAGGTTTGACAAGGTGCGGTTTAGCCATTGTTGATGAATTACCTGGCCGAAAAGTTTCGTTAAATGCAGTGATGGTTTTTAGAACTGATGCCAAGAGTGATTTGTCACAAAGATTACTTGAATTAGATGAAGCTTTGGCAAAAGTAATAAAAGAATTTAAACCTGATTCAGTTGCAGTTGAGCAAGTCTTTAGTCAGCATAATTTAAAATCTGTCATGGGAACAGCTCAAGCAGCAGGACTTGCAATATTGAATGCAGCAAAAGCTAACTGTGAGGTTTTTACCTATACTCCGACCCAAGTTAAAGCGTCCGTTACTGGATCTGGAAAAGCAGATAAACGCCAAATGGGTCGAATGATTCAAAAGATTTGTAACTTGTCTTCACCACTGTCCCCACCAGATGCATCCGACGCAGTTGCATTAGCGGTGTGTCATCTGTGGAGAAACAGTACAGTGGAGAAAATAAAGAAAAGAAAAGTCTCATGATTGCATTTGTCAAAGGAAAACTAACTGAAATTTCTGCCTTAGGTGCAGTAATTGAAGTTGGTGGTGTTGGTATGAATTTAGTTACTTCTGCTAACGCATTGAATGGAAAAAAAGAAGGCGATGAAGTATTTGTTCCTACAGTTTTAGTTGTGAGAGAAGATAGTTTCACTCTTTATGGATTTGCAGACGAGAGTGAAAAAGAAATGTTTTTACTTCTTCAAACAGTTTCAGGTATTGGTCCCAGAATGGCTTTAAATGCAATTTCGGTAATGGGTGAAGAAAAATTAAGTAAAGCCATATCTAATTCTGATGTTGTTGCATTAACTACGGTTCCAGGAATTGGTAAAAAAGGAGCCCAAAGATTAATTTTAGAATTATCTGACAAATTAATTTCAAATAATTCAAATAAATCTTCTTCAGTCAAGGATTCGCTAATATCTGCCTTAATGGGACTTGGTTGGAATAGAAAAGATGCTTTGAATGCTGCAGACCAAGTCGAAATTCCTGTAAACGAATCAGAACTTTCAATTGCGTTAAGACAGGCACTTCAAATATTGAGTAAAACTAAATGAGTTCAGATAAAGATTTTGGTTCAGATTTAGGTTTAGAAATTATCCGCCTAGAAGTAAGCGATGAAGATCGACAAGTTGAAGGAGCGTTAAGGCCAAAAAATTTAGAAGAATTTGTTGGGCAACATCGAGTTAGAGAACAATTGGATTTGATTTTAAGAGCTGCTCAACAACGTGGCACCACTGCAGATCATGTTTTGTTATCTGGTCCTCCAGGTTTGGGAAAAACAACTTTGGCAGCAATTGTGGCAAGTGAGTTAGGTTCACCAATTCGTGTTACAAGTGGTCCAGCAATTCAGCATGCAGGAGATTTAGCAGCAATTTTAAGTTCCTTAACTAATGGAGAAATTCTGTTTATCGATGAAATACATCGCTTAGCAAGACCCGCAGAAGAAATGCTTTATCTAGCAATGGAAGATTACCGAGTTGATGTAGTTGTTGGAAAAGGTGTAGGCGCAAATGCAATTGGGCTTGATTTACCTGCCTTTACATTAATTGGGGCAACAACAAGAGCTGGACTTTTGCCAAGTCCATTAAGAGATCGATTTGGTTTTACAGCGCATTTAGATTTCTATGATGTTAGTGAAATAGAGCTAATAATAAATCGATCCTCAAATCTTTTAAAAATTGAAATTACAGAAGATGCTGCGAATGAGATTGCCAGAAGATCAAGAGGAACACCGCGAGTTGCAAATAGATTATTAAGAAGAGTTAGAGATTATGCTCAAGTTAATTCCAACGGCAAAGTTGATTTAGATATCGCTAAAAAAGCTTTAAGTTTATTTGAAATTGATGATAAAGGTTTGGACAGAGTAGATAGATCAGTTTTAGATGCATTAGTAAATAAATTTGGTGGCGGACCAGTAGGTTTATCAACTTTAGCTGTTGCAGTTGGTGAAGAACCTGAAACTGTTGAAGATATGTCAGAACCCTATTTAGTAAGAGTTGGATACATTTCTCGTTCACCACGTGGTCGTGTTGCGACTGCAATGGCTTTTAAATTGTTGGGAAAATCTGTTCCAGCACAACAAATACTCGATATTAGCGAGTAAACCTGACCAGTTTGAACTTATTTTTAAGTCATAGGCAATACTTGAATTAATAAAAATAGACTTGCAAGTTAAATTAAATTATTTATAGGAGTTAAGACAAATTGTCTGCGGCAAATAAATCTAGACCAGGAAGATCTCTATTTTTATTACTCATAGTTAGTGCTGGATTATTTTTGTGGGGATATTGGCCAGGTGCTTCTCATGAAGCAAGACTTGGACTTGATTTAAGAGGTGGAACTCAAGTAATTCTTACTCCTGAATTAGCGCCAGGAACTCAAGGTACATTAACTCAAGACCAAATCGATCAATCTGTAGAAATTATTCGACAAAGAGTTAACGGATTTGGTGTTGCTGAAGCCGAAGTTACAGTTCAAGGAAGCGGCACAAATGCTGCCATTGTTGTTACAGTCCCAGGAGTTAATCCTGAAGGTATTACTAATCTTTTAAAGCAAACAGCTCGTTTAGATTTTCGTGCAGTATTAGCCGCCGCCAATGGTTTTGAAGTAATTTCTCCTGAAGCAAGTGCTTCGCCAACTACTACAACAACGAATTCTCCAAGTCCTGCGCCAACGATTGCAAAACCAAGTCAACTACCAATTCAAGCCGCAACATCAGATGAACTTTATGATCAATATTTAAATTTAAATTGTTTAGATCAAGGACTTTTACAAGGTGGAAAAGCTGATGATCCAACTAAATACACTTTGACTTGCTCAAAGGATGGATTTGAAAAATTTGTTTTAGCACCCGCATTTATTACAGGAGATCAAGTAAGTGATTCTCAAGCTTCTTTGCCGCAGCAAGGTGCTGGAGGATGGATGGTTTTGTTGGATTTTGATTCAACTGGAGCAACTAAATTAACTGAAGCATCAACTAATTTAAGTAAATTACCTTCTCCTCAAAATAGATTTGGAATAGTTTTAGATGGTCTTGTTGTTTCAGCACCATTCTTTTCAGAACCAATTCTTGGCGGGAAAGCACAAATTGAAGGAAGTTTCAAAGCAGAAGAAGCAAAGCAACTTGCTCAAGTTTTAAGATACGGTGCTTTGCCTGTGACATTGACTATTGCTGAATCTACTTCAATAAGTCCAACTCTTGGACAAGATCAATTAAGTGCAGGATTATTAGCTGGTGCCATTGGTTTAGGTTTAGTGGTTTTATATTTAGTGATTTACTATCGAGCCCTTGGCTTTGTCGCAGTTTTTAGCTTAGTTGTTGCAGCAATTTTTACTTGGGTTTCAATTATTGCTCTAGGAAGAACAATTGGATTTACGTTAACTCTTGCAGGTATTGCAGGAGCCATCGTTGCAATTGGTATTACAGCTGATTCTTTTGTGGTTTATTTTGAAAGAATAAGAGATGAAATTAGAGATGGTAAGTCATTAAGAGTTGCAACAGAATTAGGTTGGATTAGAGCAAGAAGAACACTTCTAGCAGCTGACTTTGTTTCATTACTAGCAGCAATAGTTTTATATGCACTAAGTGTAGGAAGTGTGAGAGGGTTTGCCTTTACTTTGGGTCTCACCACAATTATTGACGTAATAGTTGCATTTTGGTTTACACATCCTTTAGTAACTTATTTCGGTAAATCAAGTTTGGCAGAGCGCGGCGGAGTTTTAACGGGAGTTTCAAAGAAAAGATTGACTGTCGGAAGTCAAATACTTTCAGGTGGTGAAAGATAAATGAATTTTAGTGCTTTAGGTAATCGCCTTTATACAGGTGAAACTTCTGTTGATTTTGTGGGAAAAAGAAAAATTTGGTATTTAATGTCATTGCTTATTGTTCTAGTGGCAGCAGCCGGTGTTTTTGTTCGAGGCATCAATTTAGGAATTGAATTTGAAGGTGGTGCCAAATTTACAGTTCCAAGTACGACAAGTGTAGAAAATGCAAGAAATATTGTTAAAGATGCAGGAATTGAATCGGCACTAATTGTTTCTGTAGGAAATGAAAGATTAGAAATACAAACTCCTCCTTTGGAGCAAGATCAAATTGAGAACTTTATCTCAAAAATTTCAACTGATTTTAAAGTTGAAAAATCAACAATTACTACTCAATCGGTAGGACCTTCCTGGGGTGCAGATATCACAAGACAGGCACTTATTGGTCTTGGAGTATTTCTTTTATTGGTTATTTTGTTCTTAACAATTTATTTTGAAATCAGAATGGCAATGGCTGCGATTGTAGCTTTGCTACACGACCTACTAATTACTATTGGTGTTTATGCCATAACTGGCTTTGAGGTGACTCCTGCAACAGTTATTGGAGTTTTAACAATTTTAGGTTATTCACTTTATGACACAGTAGTTGTTTTCGACAAAGTTAAAGAAAACACCAGAGGCATTCTTGCTCAGTCAAGATTAAACTATCAAGAAGCTGCAAATTTAGCGCTAAATCAAACACTTATCAGATCAATCAACACTTCCATTGTGGCCCTTTTACCTGTGGCAGCAATTTTGATTGTTGGTGTTGGCATTTTGCAGGCTGGTACTTTAAAGGATTTAGCTCTTGCTTTGTTTGTTGGAATTGCAGCTGGGACGTATTCTTCTGTATTTATTGCAACTCCTTTACTTGTTCAGTTAAAGGAGAATCAACCAGAAATTATTTCTTTGAAGAACAGAGTTCATGCAAGAAGAGCAAATGCTGGAATAACTGGTACTGAAAGTGTTCAAATAAGCGTCAGCACAACTTCAACCACAGTTATGCAAGCAGGTCCAAGATCTCAACCTAAACGTTTTTCTCGATCCAAAAGAAAGAAATAGTCACTCTTAAATCGTGTAATTTAGTTAACTTGATAAACTAAAGAGCCAACAGTTGAAGTTTTCTCTGGGAGGCGTCTTTCATGTCAGACGCATCCGTTACGCGCAGTAGATTCGCAAAATTAACAGGTTGGAAATCAGAAACTAAAGAAATTGATCAATTAATAAAGACTTTAAAAAAATATCACTCTAAAGATAATTTTGAATTAGTTAATAAAGCGTATGAAATTTCTAAAAGACAGCATGAAGGTCAAAAAAGAAGAAGTGGCGAAGAATACATAACCCACCCAATTGCTGTTGCACAGATTTTGGCAGATCTTGGTTTATCAAGTGAAACATTGGCAGCCGCACTTCTTCATGACACTGTTGAAGACACTGGATATTCAATTGAAAAATTAGAAGAAGATTTTGGATCTGAAGTTGCTCGATTAGTTGATGGAGTCACCAAATTAGACAAGGTCAAATATGGGGAATCAAGTGCCGCTGAAACCGTAAGAAAAATGGTTGTAGCAATGGCAAAAGACATAAGAGTTCTTTTAGTCAAACTTGCTGATCGCTTACACAATATGCGAACTTTAAAATATTTGCCTTCTCAAAAACAAGAACAAAAAGCAAAAGAGACTCTAGAAATATTTGCTCCTCTGGCTCATCGCTTGGGTATGAATGCCATCAAATGGGAATTAGAAGATTTATCTTTTGCAACTTTGTATCCAAAAATGTATGAAGAAATAGTTAATTTGGTAAGCCAAAGAGCTCCGCAAAGAGATGGAGAAATCGCTGAAGTTGTAAAAATTGTAGAAAAAGATCTAAGTGAAGCAAAAATTAAAGCAGAACTTAGCGCCAGACCAAAACACTACTATTCTGTTTACCAGAAAATGATAGTAAGAGGTAGAGATTTTAACGAAATATATGATCTAGTTGGAGTAAGAATTTTAGTAAATGATGTTAAAGATTGTTATGCCACTTTAGGAACAATACATTCTCGCTGGAATCCAGTTCCAGGAAGATTTAAAGATTACATCGCAATGCCTAAATTTAATCTCTATAAATCACTTCACACCACAGTAATTGGCACAAATGGTAGACCAATTGAATTTCAAATAAGAACTTTTGACATGCATAAGGAAGCAGAATTTGGAGTTGCTAGTCATTGGCGATACAAAGAAAAACAAAATAAAGAAGGATTAAGACCAGCTGATGAGATGGCATGGCTAAAACAATTAGTTGATTGGCAAAAAGAAACAGAAGACCCAGATGAATTCTTAGATACCCTGCGATACGACTTAGGCCAACAAAAAGAAATTTTTGTTTTTACACCAGCAGGAGATGTTATTGCCTTGCCACATGATGCTACTCCAGTTGATTTTGCCTACGCAGTTCATACAGAAGTTGGAAATCACTGTGTCGGAGCAAGAGTTAATGGCAAATTAGTATCGCTTGATTCTAATTTGGAAAGTGGTGACAACGTAGAAATATTCACTACGAAAACTCCAGGCTCTGGACCTTCTCAAGATTGGTTAAATTTTGCAGTTTCTACTAGAGCAAAAAGCAAAATTAAGGCATGGTTTACAAAGGAACGACGCGAGGAATACATAGAACAAGGTAAAGATCAGATCTCTAAACAAATAAGAAAACAAAATCTGCCACTTCATCGTTTAATGGCTAACCAGTCATTAGTAGCAGTTGCTCATGAATTAAAAATTAAAGGTATTGAAGATTTATTTGCTTCAATTGGTGAAGGAAAAGTTAGTGCCCAAAGTGTGGTTAATAAATTAATTCAAATTCATGGTGGGGAAGAAGGGGCTAGTGAAGATCTTGCAGAGGCAATTGCACCTACTCGCATTAAAAACACACCAACTGCCACGAGATCTCCTTCGGTAATTGTTAAAGGAATCGAAGATGTTTACACCCGTTTAAGTAGATGTTGCACTCCCGTTCCAGGGGATGAAATTTTTGGTTACATCACAAGAGGTGGAGGAGTATCAATTCATAGACAAGACTGCACTAATGCTCTTGATTTGAAAAAAGAAGTAGAAAGAATTGTTGAAACTTCTTGGCCTGAAAGTGGAACCGGCATTTATTTAGTAAATATACAAGTTGAAGCAATTGACAGAAATGGTTTACTTTCTGATGTAACTAGAACTTTGTCTGAACATCATGTGAATATTCTTAATGCTTCTGTGTCAACCACCAGAGAAAGAATTGCATTTTCAAAATTTACATTTGAAATGGCAGATCCTAAACATTTGGGAAGTGTTCTAGCAGCAGTTAAGAATATTGCAGGGGTATACGACGTTTATCGCGTTTAGCGAGTAAATTCAGCCAAAGTATTTTTTGTGGCTTCAAGAAGCATTTTTTGTGATTCGATTGTTTTAGTCAAGGAATCAACTTTTTTTGAATCACCTTTAGAAGTTGCCTCCTGTAATTCTTTTTCAGTCTTTGCAAGTTTATTTTCAATTAGTTCAAGAGTTGATTGAGCTCTTGCACTTTTTGCAGGATCTGTTCTATCTAATTCTTTTCTCTCTGCAGATTTAATCGCATCTTCAACTGCTTTTAGTCTTGATTCAATTTTACTTTTATCATTTCGAGGAACATGACCAATCTTGTTCCATTCATCTTGGATTGGTCTGATTGCTGATTTTGCTGATTTAAAATCAGTAATTGGAAGTAGAGATTCTGCTTTCTTTGCAAGTTCTTCTTTCAAAGCTAAATTCTTTTTATGTTCTTCATCCAATACCGATAGGGCAGCAGTTCTTGCTGCAAAGAAAGCATCTTGGGCGACTTTAAATTCTTTCCACAACTTTTGCTCTTCTTTTCGTTCTAATATTGGAGCAGATTTCCACTTTGACATTAAATTTCTAAATTTATTTGCTGTCTCATTCCAATCTTTGGAATCAGCAATTTTTTTGGCTTGCTCAACAATTTCAGATTTAATTTTTGTTGCTTCTTTTCTTGTGGATTCTAATGTTGAAAAATATTGTCTTCTGGCTTTATCAAATGCAGATCTTGCAGTGCTAAATCTCTTCCATAAGGCTTGTTCTTCAGATTTAGAACCATGCGGTAGCTTTTTCCATTCCTCAACTATCTCTTTGAAACGTTGAGTTGTGTTTTTCCATTTTTTTGAACCAACAAGTTTTTCTGCTTCTTCAACAAGTTTTTTTCTTTTTTCCATTGCCTTTTCTTTAGCTATTGCTTTTGCGGCAGAAAATTCAGCCTTTTTAACAGCAGCAACTACTTGAAGTTCGTCTAATTTGTTAGTTAGTAGTGAAATATCTCCTACAAAATTTGGAGACACTAGCGCATTTTTTACTCGTTCGACTAGTTTAAGTGCAGCTTCTGCATTTCCTTTGTTATCTTTTAATCTTTGCAAGGATAATGAAATTTCGTTTTCTAATTCTTGAAATTTTCTTATATAGAAATTAAGTCCATCATTTGGATCTCCAGCAGCCCATTGTCCAACTTGTTTTTCGGAACCATCAGGCATTTTCACTAACACTGTGCCGTCTGTTTCAACACGACCAAACGTCGTATCTAGATTGGCTGTCATTTGTAAGGAGATCTACTTTCTATTTCAATTAACCAATTGTTACTGCTACAGACTCAATCGTGACACTCTGGGCAGGTGCACCGTCAGAGCCCCCACCATTTACGCCTTGACTTGCGACTGTTTGAACAATTTGTAATCCTTTTGTTATCTTTCCCCAAATTGAATAATTTGGTCCAAGTGTTGTGTCTTGATAAACCAAAAAGAATTGAGATCCAGAAGTTCCAGGTCCAGCATTTGCCATTGCAACAGTTCCTGCTGGGTAATTATTTTCTATAGGTTGTGGCAAATTTTCATCTGGAATATAAAAATCAGGTCCACCAGTTCCTGTTCCAGTTGGATCACCACATTGCAAAACAAAAATTCCCTCAGTTGTAAGTCGATGACAAATCGTGTTGTTAAAATAATTATCTTGTGCAAGTGAAGCTAAGGCATTAACTGTTAATGGAGCTTTGTCTGGAAAAGTTTCAATAACTATTTCACCAAGATTTGTAATTATTGAAAATTGTGCTGTATTAGTTGCACTGATTCCTGCATTTGGTAAATCAGAATTTGCTGAAGTAGAAGAATTTGAGCCATTAAAACCTAGTATCACCGAACCAATAATTATGGCAATCGCAGTAATTAAAGCAATGTAAACGGTAGATTTTTTTGCATTGCCTGATTCGCCTCGCGATGACATATCAGCCTCTCGTTTATTTTTGGTTTATTATTAAATAGTTAATTTAATTGTAGTTAACTAGTTTCAAGAGACTAAAACTGACATCGAGGCAAAATAGCGTGCTTATTAAATCATTTCCCGCAGGCCCATGGGAGACAAATTGTTACTTAATAGCAAATGAAGCCAATTCTGAGTGTGTAATTATTGACCCAGGTTTTGAAAGTCTTCCAGAAATTGAAGATATTTGCAGTCAATTTAATCTGCACCCAGTGGCAACCCTTTTAACACACGGTCACATGGATCATGTTTGGTCAGTGATACCGCTTTGTAACAATCACCAAATTTCTGCTTATATTCACTCTTTAGATGAATGGATGCTTACCACACCTGAAAAAGCTTATTCAAATTCAAGCTGGAGCGAATTAATTAAACTAAATTCTGGAGTTCCTGAATTTCTACCGAAAGATTTACAACTATTAAGAAACAAAACAAATTTAGATTTAGCAGGATTAGAAATTACATGTCACCATTCACCTGGTCACACGGAAGGTTCAACTGTTTTTAGTTCAAGAAACAATTTATTTTCTGGCGATGTTTTATTTAACAGAGGAATAGGAAGAACTGATTTACCTGGGGGAAATCCGAAGGCAATGATGGAAAGTCTAAAAAACGTAATCCTTAAATTTCCAGATGAAATGAGCGTATATCCAGGACACGGACCAAGTACGACAATTGGAGATGAACGATTTAAGAACCCATACCTGCAAGACTTAAGGTAATCAATCAAGGAGCTTAGAGTTAGATGGCAGGTTTGTTTCAAGCACCAAAAGGTGTGCCAGATTATTTTCCACCTAGGTCTAATGCTTTTTTAAAAGTTCAAGAAGCAATTGGTGAAACTGCAACATTAGCTGGTTATGGTTATGTTGAATTACCAATTTTTGAAGACGTAAATCTTTTTGTAAGAGGAATTGGTGAATCAACTGATGTAGTAAGTAAAGAAATGTATGTTTTCGAAGATCGCGGAGAACGACAACTTGCATTAAGACCTGAGGGTACGGCAGGTGTGGTTCGTTTAGTAATTGAAAATGGTTTAGACAAAGGTCAACTTCCTGTAAAACTTTGGTACAAAGGTCCTTTCTTTAGAGCAGAAAGACCACAACATGGAAGATATAGACAATTACAACAAGTGGGTATTGAGGCAATTGGTGCACCAGATCCAGCACTTGATGTTGAAGTAATTTGTGTAGCAGATGATGCATTTAAGAAATTAGGTTTGAAAAAATATAAATTACTTCTGACTTCATTAGGTTGTTCAAATTGTAGACCTATTTATCGAGAAAAATTAACTAAATTTTTAACTAGTTTAAATCTAGACGAGGAAACAAAAGCAAGGGCTAAATTAAATCCTTTAAGGGTATTAGATGATAAACGTGAAGAAATTCAAAAACAATTAACAAATGCTCCGCTAATGATTAATGAATTGTGTTCTGAGTGTAATACTTATCATAAAGATGTTGAAAACTTATTAAACAAAAATGATGTGGATTTTATTCCAAGTCCAAAATTAGTAAGAGGCCTTGATTATTACACCAAGACAACTTTTGAGTTTGATCATCCAGATTTAGGTGCTCAATCTGGAATAGGAGGAGGCGGCCGATACGACGGACTTATGGCAATTTTGGGCGGATCTGATTTAAGCGGAATTGGATTTGGAATTGGTACAGATAGAACTCTTATGGCTTGCGAAAAAGAAAACTTAAAACTTGCCAAAGACAATTTAGTTGACGTATTTTTAGTTCCTATTGGTCGAAATGCTCAACAGTTATCAGTTTCCTTGTTAAGAAATCTAAGAAATGCAAATCTTGCAAGTGACATGGCTTATGGAGATAAGGGATTAAAAGGAGCGATGAAAGCAGCTGATAAGAGCGGTGCTCGCTTTGCGGTTGTTCTGGGAGATGAAGAAGTTGCAAATGCTCAAGTTCAAATCAAGGATTTATCCGATTCTTCTCAAGTTCAAGTTTCAATAGGTGACATGGTTAAACATCTAGAACAGGCTCTACGACAGAATTAGATGTCTTGGAATAACAGACAAATTGTTAGAAAAGTCTTGAAAAGGAAAACTTCGTGTTAAGAACCCATGTGGCAGATGCATTAAGAGCAATCGATGCTGAAGTTAAAGTCACTTTGGCAGGTTGGGTTGGTAACAGAAGAGATCACGGTGGAGTTGCCTTTATTGATTTAAGGGATGCTTCAGGAATTGTCCAAGTAGTTATTCATGATGAAAAATTAGCTCACGATTTGAAACCAGAAACTTGTGTGCAAATAAAAGGACAAGTAAAACTTCGCCCCAAAGGAAATGAAAATAAAGATTTACCAACAGGAGATATTGAAGTATTTGCTCAAGAAGTTAAAGTTTTATCTCAATCTGGCACGTTACCTTTTCAAATAGATAAAGATATCGATGTAAATGAAGAGACCAGACTTAAATTCCGATATCTAGATTTAAGAAGACCTTTTGGTCCAGGTAACGCATTAAGAATAAGAAGTAAAGTTAGCCAATATGCTCGCGATGTTTTACTAAATCACGACTTTATAGAAGTAGAAACTCCAACTTTAACTAGGTCAACACCAGAAGGTGCTAGAGATTTTTTAGTTCCAGTTAGATTGCAACCTGGATCTTGGTATGCCTTACCTCAATCACCACAACTTTTTAAACAACTTTTAATGGTGGGCGGATTAGAAAAGTATTTTCAAATAGCTCGTTGCTACAGGGATGAAGATTTCAGAGCAGATCGTCAACCAGAATTTACTCAACTTGATATTGAGATGTCTTTTGCCGATCAAGAAGATGTCATTGGCGTTGGTGAAATGGTTATTAAAACTTTATGGAGAGAAATTTTAGGTCATGAAATAGGTAATATTCCAAGAATTACTTATCACCAAGCGATGAATAAATATGGTTCTGATAAACCAGATTTAAGATTTGATATTCCCTTGATTGATCTAACGCAATATTTTAAAAACACTCCATTTAGAGTTTTCCAAGCTCAACATGTTGGAGCTGTCGTTATGCCAGGAGGAGCTTCAACTCCAAGAAAACAATTTGATGCTTGGCAAGAATGGGCCAAACAACGTGGCGCCAAAGGTCTTGCTTATGCCGTATTTAATACAGATGGAGAAATTGCAGGACCAGTTGCAAAGAATTTAAGTGAAGAAGAAAGAAATGGTTTACTAAATGCAACAGGTGCAAAATTAGGCGATGCGGTATTTTTTGCAGCGGGATCAAAAAATGAAAGTCTTTCATTACTAGGTGCTGCTCGAGTTGAAATTGCTCAAAAATTGAATCTCATTAATGAAAAAGAATGGAATTTTGTTTGGGTCGTGGATGCACCAATGTTTGAACAAGTGCAAAATGAAAAAGGTGAAAATGTGTGGACTGCAGTTCATCATCCTTTCACCTCACCAAATTCTGAGTCATTAAAAACTTTTTCTCAAGATCCAGGAAATGCTTTAGCTTGGGCTTATGATCTGGTTTTGAATGGAAATGAAATCGGTGGGGGATCAGTTCGTATTCACCAAGCAGATATTCAAAAAGAAGTTTTTAAAATATTAGGAATTAGTGAACAAGAAGCTCAAGAAAAATTTGGTTTCTTACTAGAAGCATTTAAATACGGACCTCCTCCTCATGCAGGTATTGCATTTGGCTGGGATCGAGTAGTAATGCTTTTAACTAATTCATTAAGTATTAGAGATGTAATTGCATTTCCAAAAAGTGGTGGAGGACAAGATCCACTAACTGGTGCACCAACTCCAATAACACCTGCACAAAGAAAAGAAGCCGGTGTTGACTTCAAACCGGAAAAATAACTATGGACGATGCGCTTTTTGACGCAGAACCCATCGAAATACCTGCGAATAGTAAACAAGTAAAAGCTCCACTGGCTGCAAGAATGCGCCCAAGTAATTTAGATGAAGTAGTTGGCCAATCTCAAATCACAAAAAAAGATTCTCCATTAAGAGCATTACTTAATCCAAGTGATGAAAATAAATTAGCTGCAACTTCTTTAATTTTGTGGGGACCTCCTGGAAGTGGTAAGACCACTTTGGCCCATGTGGTTTCTAATTCAACTGGTAGATCATTTGTTGAACTTTCTGCAACATCGAGTGGAGTAAAAGAAGTAAGAGAAGTAATTGATTTAGCAAGAAGAAGATTTGCAAGAGGAGTAGGAACAGTTTTATTTATTGACGAAATTCATAGATTTTCAAAATCACAACAAGATTCACTTTTAGCAGGTGTTGAAGAAGGTTGGGTTACCTTAGTTGCTGCGACAACTGAAAATCCTTCAGTCTCTATTAATTCAGCTTTAATGAGTAGATCATTAGTTTTACCACTCAATTCTCTCACAAATGAAGATATTAATGAATTAATTGAAAGAGCGGTAAATAGTGAAAAAGGTTTAGCAAATAAATACCAAATTGAAGATTTAGCAGTTGAACATATTTCAAAATTAAGTGCTGGTGATGCCAGAAGAGCATTGATTTCACTAGAAACTGCAGCCTTAGTTGCCGAAAGTGAAAACAGAAAATTAATAACTATTAAAGATGCAGAAACTGCAGTTCAAAGAGCTGCTCTTCGATATGACAAATCAGGGGATGAGCATTACAACGTAATTAGTGCATTTATTAAAAGTATTCGGGGAAGTGATGTAGATGCTGCAATTCATTACCTTGCTCAAATGGTGGAATCTGGCGAGGATCCTAAGTTTATTGCAAGACGTTTAGTAATACTTGCAAGTGAAGATATCGGTATGGCAGATCCAAATGCATTATCTGTTGCAGTTTCAGCAATGCAAGCAAGTCAGTTAGTTGGTTGGCCTGAAGCTCGAATAATTCTTGCGCAAGCTACTACATATTTATCTCTTGCTCCTAAATCAAATTCTGTATATACCGCAATTAATGAAGCAATTGAAGATGTCAAAAAAGGTGACTTCGGTCAAGTCCCACCGCACTTAAAAGATGGTTCACTAAGTGCTTCTCGTCAAACTGGTGCAGGAATTGGCTATAAATATGCACATGATTTTGAAGAAGGTGTGGCAAGTCAACAATATTTGCCAGATAACTTGAAGAATAAGATTTATTACAAACCTGGAAATCGCGGAGCAGAACAACGCTTTAGCGAATTGTGGGAAAGAATTCGTCAAGTACTAAGGTCAGATAAGTAACTAAAAGAAGTAGAGGAAAGAAAATGGATTCGGCCGAAATTAGACGCAGATTCTTAGATTTCTTTGAAAAAAATGGTCACACAGTTGTGCCATCTGCTTCTTTAATTGCCAATGATCCAACATTACTTTTAGTTAACGCAGGGATGGTTCCATTCAAACCATATTTTTTAGGTGAAGCACCAGCTCCTTATAAAAGAGCTACTTCTGTTCAAAAATGTGTCAGAACTTTAGACATCGAAGAAGTTGGAAAAACAACTAGACACGGTTCATTTTTTCAAATGGCAGGAAATTTTTCTTTCGGAGATTATTTCAAAGAAGGTGCTATTACACTTGCCTGGAAATTATTAACATCTTCAGTTAAAGATGGTGGTTATGGATTTGATCCTGAAAAGTTATGGGTCACAATTTTTCTTGATGACGAAGAGGCTTATGGAATTTGGAAGAACAAAGTAGGTTTACCCGAAAATAAAATTCAACGAAGAGGCATGGCAGACAACTATTGGTCTATGGGAGTTCCAGGGCCATGTGGACCATGTTCTGAAATTTACTTTGATCGAGGACCTGCATATGGAAAAGAAGGTGGTCCCATTGCTGATGAAGAAAGATATTTAGAAGTTTGGAATTTAGTTTTTATGCAATATAACCGTGGTGAAGGTGGAACAAAAGAAAAGTTTCCAATCTTAGGAGAGTTGCCAGCTAAAAATATTGATACAGGAATGGGTCTGGAAAGAATGGCAGCTATTTTGCAAGGCGTTGACAATATTTATGAAATTGATACTACAAAAATTATTTTAGATAAAGCCACAGAAATTGTGGGAATTAAATATGGGCAAAATTTAAGTTCCGATGTTCGCTTAAGAGTTGTTGCAGATCACACCAGAACTGCAGCTTTTCTAATTGCCGATGGTGTAATTCCTGGAAACGAAGGCAGAGGCTATGTACTTCGTCGCATGATGCGAAGAGTAATTAGAAACATGCGAATTTTAGGTGCAGATAAACCTGTCATTAAAGATTTAATAGAAGCAAGCATCCAAGCAATGGGTCCACAATATCCAGAATTAAATAGTGACAAGAAAAGAATTTTAGAAATTGCAATTGGTGAAGAATCAACATTTAATCAAACCTTAAAAACTGGAACTCAATTATTTGAAGAGTCTTTAAATGATTTAAAGAAAACTAAATCAAAAACACTTTCTGGCGATAAAGTATTTGAACTTCATGACACTTATGGATTTCCATTTGATTTAACTTTAGAAATGGCAGCTGAAAACAATATCGAAATAGATGCAGATGGATTCAAGAAACTAATGCAAGAGCAGAAAAATAGAGCCAAGTTGGATGCAAAAGAAAGAAAACAAGGTTTAGCAGACGCTCAACAATATAGGGTTTTAGCAGATCTTGCTGGCATAACTAATTTCATCGGCTACAGCGAAACTAGAAGTGAAGTTACTTTAAAAGGATTATTGAATAACGGGGAAGTTGCAAAAGCAGCAAATGAAGGATCAAATGTTGAATTTGTTTTAGATCGAACTCCCTTTTATGCTGAAGGTGGTGGCCAATTAGCTGATTCTGGAAAAGTAATTCTTGCTAATGGTTGTGAAATTTTTGTGGAAGATGTGCAGCAACCAGTTCCAGGGTTATTTGTCCATAGAGGTGTTGTTAAAAAAGGCGAAGCGATTACAGGCTCTAAAGCAATCGGTGAGGTTGATTTATTAAGAAGAAAAGCAATCTCTAGAGCACACACTGCCACACATTTAATTCATAAAGCATTCAGAGAATTCTTAGGTGAAACCGCAACGCAATTGGGAAGTGAAAATTCTCCAGGAAGACTCCGCTTTGATTTTCCTTCACCAAAACCAGTTGATCAAAAAGTATTGCAAGATGTTGAACAACGAGTTAATGAAGTTTTATTAAATGATTTATCAGTTAGTGCAAATTTGATGAGTCAAAATGAAGCAAAAGCTATGGGAGCAATGGCTTTGTTTGGTGAAAAATACGGAGATGTGGTTCGAGTTATAAGTGTTGGAGATTGGGCTCACGAATTATGCGGTGGAACTCATGCCAGAAGATCAGCTCAACTAGGTTTAGTTAAATTTTTAAGTGAGTCAAGTATTGGTGCAGGCACAAGAAGGGTAGAAGCTCTTGTTGGAGCAGATGCTTATCAATTTTTGGCTAGAGAACATTTAATCGTTTCCAATTTACAAGAAATGCTAAAAGGAAAAGCTGAAGAACTTCCTGAAAAGATTTCAAGTTTAATGCAAAAACTTAAAGAAACCGAAAAAGAAATTGAGAAATTTAGAAAAAACCAAATACTTTCAAATGTTTCAAAATACTTGCAAAAAAGTCATGATTTAAATGGGATTAAAGTAATTAATTTCTTTGTTGATGAAGAAGTTAATGCAAATGATTTAAGAGACTTGGTTTCAAATGTTAAGGGTCAATCAGGAACTACTCCTACAGTTGTTATTGCAGGATCAATATTGGATGAAAAAGTAAATGTTGTTGTGGCTGTAAATGAGGCAGGACAAAAATCGAATTTGAATGCTGGAAATATTTTGAAAAATGTATTATCAAAACTTGATGGAAAAGGTGGAGGTAAGGCTGATCTTGCCCAAGGTGCTGGAACTAAAACTTCTGATGCCAAAACAGTTATCGCAAACATTGATGGGTTTATTAAGTAATTACTGTGCGAAAAGGTATTCGATTAGCTCTTGATTATGGTGATAAAAGAATAGGTGTTGCAAAATCAGACGCTGATGGAATATTAACTTTTCCAGTTGCAACGTTAAAAAATACAAAAGAAGTATTTTTTGAAATATCTAATCTAATCTCAGAAACTAATTGTATTGAAATTTATATCGGTTTCCCTAAACATTTGTCAGGTAGTCAAGGTAAAAGTGTTTCTAAAGTAATTAGTTTTGCCCATAATCTATTTTCAAATACTGGATTTTCTGATATTCGATTTATCGATGAAAGACTCACCACCACGAGTGCGGCAACTGCTTTGCGTGAGAGTGGTTTGAAAGCAAAGCAACAAAAAGGTGTAATTGACCAACAAGCTGCCGTGGAAATATTAGAAATTGCGCTAGATTTTGAAAAGAGAAATAATAAAGTTCCAGGCGTAAATTATAAGGAGGTTTAAAGTGCCTTCTATTTTAGATGAATTTAGACGAGAAGAAGAAACCTACAAATCTGAATTACACCCTGCACCATATTTAAGAATTGGTTTAGTTATTTTCACAGTTCTGCTAGGAATTGTTGTTTATTCTTTTATCCCAAGTGGCAGTGTCAAAATTCTTGATGGCACTGGAGGCACTGGGCCAGTTCAAGTAACAATTAATCCTGGCGCGTCATTAACTGAAATTGGAAAGGTTTTAGCAGATGCAGGAGTTGTAAAAAATTATATTGAATTTGTAAGTGCTGCAGAAGATATTCCTCAATCAAGTGCAATTGGACCCGGAAAATACAACTTAATAAAAAGTATGGGTGCCAAAGAGGCAATATTTGCTCTCTTAGATCCAGAGAGCAAAGTAAGTATCAAAGTAGTAATTCCTGAAGGTTCAAGATCAAGTTATGTATTTGCAGCCGCAGCTCAGGCGCTGGGAGTCTCTATTGGAAATTTTGAAAGTCTTGTAAAAGATCCTAAAGATTTAGGACTTCCAGAATATGCAAAAAATAATGTTGAAGGATTTTTATATCCGGCAACTTATCGTTTTGATGAAGGTATAACTCCAAAACAAGTTCTTCAAGAAATGATCAAAAGATTTCTTCAAGCAGCGCAAGAACAGCAACTTGAGGCAACAGCTAAAGCAAATGGCTTAAAACCATATGACGTCATAATTATTGCAAGCATTATTGAAAAAGAAGTTGCTCCAATTGACCAACCCAAAGCTGCTCAAACAATTCTTAATCGTTTAGCAAAACCCATGAGATTACAGCTTGATAGCACCCTAAATTATGAATTAAATTCCAACACAATCATTTTGACTTCAGAACAACTTCAACAAGATTCTGCATACAACACTTATACCAATGATGGATTGCCTCCCGGACCAATTTCTAATCCATCAGAAGCAGCAATTAATGCTGTGCTAAATCCTGAAGAAGGGGATTGGCTTTATTGGGTGACAGTAAATCTTGATACTAAAGAAACTAAATTTTCAACCAACAACGATCAATTCTTAAAAGATAAACAAGAATTCTTACGTTGGTATAGCCAGAATCAGTAATTTATGAAACACGCAGGCGTTGCAGGCTATCCAATTGAACACTCTTTATCTCCGGTAATTCATAAAGCTGGATATAAAGCTTTAGGTCTTGATTGGAATTATGAAAAATATTTGCTTAAAGAAGAAGAACTTTTAGATTTTGTTTTAAAAAGAGATAAGGATTTAGTGGGACTGTCATTGACGATGCCTTTAAAAGAAAAAGCCATTGAAGTTTCAGATGTGGTTACTGATATGGCGAAAAAAGTAAATAGTGCTAACACATTAATTTTCAAAGATCGAAAAATTTATTCAGGAAATACTGATATTTACGGAATTGTGCAAGCATTAAAAACAAATAAGAAGTTAGATTTATCAAGTCCTGCAATTATTGGAAGTGGAGCAACAGCAAGATCTGCCGTATTTGCTTTAAAAAATTTAGGTGCTAAAAGTGTCATGGTTTGTGCAAGAAATGAATCAAATTTAAACCAAGTTGTTGATTTAGCAAAGTCACTGGGTTTAATAAGTCATCTAGTTGGTTGGAGTGATTTAGCTAAAGCTATGAACGCTTCAACTTTGATTTCAACTTTGCCAAGTCAAGCAATGGATAAATATGCAGCCCTTGGTCCAGAAAATCCTGGAACACTTCTAGATATTGCCTATGATCCTTGGCCATCAAAAGTTGCCTTGGAATGGATCTTTAGACGAGGTTTTGTCGTCTCAGGTTTAGAGATGCTTTTGCATCAAGCTTGCATGCAATTTGAATTAATGACGGGAATAAAAGCACCCATCACTCAAATGAGGCAGGCATTATTTAAGAATTGAGGATCATTTGTTCTGGCAATATTTGATCCTTTTCAATACCTCAATATATGCAATTATTCTTGCAGGCATCGATTATAAAACTCAATTACTACCTAATAAATGGATTCTATCTTTAATTATTAGTAATTTATTACTGATATTTTTTACTGATAATTTTTCGTTATTAAAACTAATTTCTACCATTGTTCAATCATTTTTAATTTTTCTATTTTATTTGATTGTGTATTTTCTATCCAAAAAGACTTTTGGATTAGGTGATGTTAAATATAGTTTTGCCCTAAGTTTGCCACTTCTATATTTCTATAGTTTTAACCAAATAATTTCACTTCATATATCAGCATTTATCCTAGGAGGCATATTTTCAATCTATTTAATTGTTTTCAAATCTTTTAAGTCAAATCAAGCAATTGCATTTGGACCCTTTATGACAATTGCATATTTTTTATTTCTTGTGCTTAATTTATAGGGTGATGCAAAACCAGAAGAGATAATAATGAAACAATAGTTGTATGCTTCGTTGGTTAACTGCAGGTGAATCTCATGGCCCGGCACTTATTGCCACAATTGATGGCCTGCCTTCAGGTATTAAAATAACTTCGCAAGAAATTCAAGATGAACTTGCCAGAAGAAGACTGGGAGTTGGCAGAGGCGCAAGACAAAAATTTGAAAAAGATGAATTAGAAATTTTAGGTGGCATTAGGCATGGGGTTTCAATAGGTGCTCCAATTGCAATAAAAATTAATAACTCTGAATGGCCTAAATGGCAAGAAGTTATGTCTGCAGATCCTGTGGCTGAAGAAGTTCTTAAAGATTTAGCAAGAAATGCACCACTTACAAAACCTCGACCAGGACATGCCGATCTTGTTGGAATGCAAAAGTATGACTTTGATGATGCAAGACCAGTTTTAGAAAGAGCAAGTGCACGAGAAACAGCAGCCAGAGTTGCATTAGGTTCTGTTGCGAAAAAATTTCTTAAACAAGTATCAGATGTCGAAATATTAAGTCATGTTGTGCAACTTGGTTTAGTTAAAGCTCCAGAAGATTTATATCCAGAACCAGGAAGCTTAAATAAGATTGATGAAGATCCAGCACGCTGTTTTGATTCTGAAACAAGTAAAAAAATGCAAGCAGAAGTTGAATCTGCACATAAAGATGGCGATACCCTTGGTGGCGTTGTTGAAGTACTGGTTTATAACTTGCCACCAGGACTTGGTTCATATGTGCAACATGATCGAAAAATTGACGCCAAACTTGCCTTCGCACTTATGAGTATTCAAGCAATCAAAGGTGTTGAAATAGGGGATGGTTTTACAACAGCTTCAAGACGTGGATCGAAAGCACACGATGAAATAGTTAAAACTGAAAATGGAATTAAACGTTTAACTCATCGTGCAGGTGGAACTGAAGGTGGAATGACAACAGGAGAGTTGTTAAGAGTAAGAGCTGCCATGAAACCTATTTCAACCGTTCCAAAAGCTTTGCAAACCATTGACACGAAAACCGGTGAAGTTGCCAAAGCTCATAATCAAAGATCAGACGTGTGCGCAGTTCCTGCAGCAGGAGTTATTGCTGAATCAATGGTTTCCCTAGTTCTTGCTGAAGCATTCTTGGATAAATTTGGGGGAGATAGTGTAAATGAAACCAAAAGAAATATTAAAAACTATTTAGAAAATTTAAAGGTTTACTAAGAATGTCTCCCCGTTTAATTTTTGTGGGAGCTCCCGGTTCAGGGAAAACAACCATAGGTAAAAAAGTATCTGAAAAACTTGGTCTTGAATTTATAGATATTGATCAAGAAATTGAAATGGATGAAAAAATAAGTATTTCTGAAATATTTGTCCAAAAAGGTGAGGACCACTTTAGAAAACTGGAAAAAGAAAAAATTGCCAAATTACTTAATGAATTTGACGGAGTTTTATCTTTAGGTGGTGGAGCGGTGTTAAATCAAGAAACTAGACAAGCTTTATCTATTGCTCCAGTAGTTTGGTTAACAGTTTCTGCTCAAGAGGCAAGTAATCGAGTAGGCCTTGGCGCTTCAAGACCTGTTTTGATGGGAAATGTTAGATCTAAATTAGTAAAACTATTAGAAGAGCGCACCCCAATGTATGAAGAAGTGGCAGACTGGCAAATTGATACCACTGACAAAAGTATTGAAGAGGTCGTTAATGAAGTTCTATTGCAAACAAGTGAGGTTAACTAGATGAGTTTGCATAAAACAATAATTGTTAAAGGTGATCTCGATTATCAGGTGCAAGTTGGCTTTGATTTACTAGATAATTTGAATGAAAATTTACCGCAAAATGTAGACAAAGTTGCCTTAATTTTTCCAAAAGAAGTGTCAAAAATTGCTAAGAAAGTTCAAAAGCAGTTATTAAAACTTTCTTACAGGGTTGTTGAAATCAAAATTCCAAGTTCAGAAAATGCTAAAAACATAAAGACAGTTGAAAAGTGTTGGGATATTTTGGGTAAAAATAAATTTTCTCGCACAGATTTAATAATTGGAATCGGTGGAGGTGCCACTACTGATTTAGCAGGATTTGTTGCTGCAACTTGGCTTCGGGGAATTAAATTCATAAGTATTCCAACGACCCTTTTGGGCATGGTTGATGCTGCTGTGGGTGGCAAAACTGGGATTAACTCTAAAGCCGGTAAAAATCTAATTGGATCATTTCATAACCCATCTTTTGTCTTGTGCGACATCGAATCATTAAAAACTTTGAAAAAACATGATTTCTCTACAGGTATGGCTGAAGTCATTAAATGTGGATTTATTCAAGACCCACAGATTTTAGAAATTATTGAAAAATATCCTGACGAATGTAAAACTTTTGAAGGTATTGAAATTCCTGAATTAATAACTCGTTCCATTCAAGTTAAAGCAGATGTTGTGGGTAAAGATTTTAAAGAAACTTCAAGTTCAAAAACGGGTAGAGAAATTCTTAATTACGGCCACACTTTGGGTCATGCCATAGAAAAAATTGAAAACTACAAATGGAGACATGGAGATGCTGTTTCTATCGGCATGATTTATGCTGCAGAATTAGCTCTTGCTCAAGGTTTATTGAAAAAAGATGTGGTTCAACGCCATCGAGATGTTGTAGATATTTTCAAACTTCCTACAACTTATAAGAAAAAAAACTTCAAAAAACTGATTGAAATTATGGCCATTGATAAAAAATCTAGATCTGGAAGGTTAAGATTTGTAGTGCTAGAAGATATTGCAAAACCAACAAGACTAGAAAATCCAACTTTTAAAGTCTTAAACCAAGCATGGGAGAAGATTTCTAAATGAAAGTCTTAGTACTTAATGGACCAAACTTGCAAAGACTTGGCACCAGAGAACCTGAAATTTATGGTACTGATACTTTTGAAGATTTAAAAAATTCTTGCCT
Source organism: Actinomycetes bacterium (assembly GCA_038145175.1). Taxonomy (GTDB): domain Bacteria; phylum Actinomycetota; class Actinomycetes; order S36-B12; family UBA5976; genus ATZT02. The sequence continues at coordinate 136,856 of JAYQPE010000001.1, forward strand.
TAGTTTTGGAAAAAATCTTGGATTTGAAATCGATTTTCGACAAACAGATGATGAGGCAACAATTATTAAATGGCTGCACGAAGCAGCAGATCACAAATTTCCTGTAGTAATTAATCCTGCAGCTTTTACTCATTACAGTTATGCCTTAAGAGATGCAGCAAGTATGAAAACTGCACCTTTAATTGAAGTTCATATTTCAAATCCAAATGCCAGAGAAGAATTTAGACACTTTTCAGTTTTAGCAGGAGTTGCTGATGGGGCTATTGCAGGTTTTGGAATAGAAAGTTATCACCTTGCCTTAACAGCATTAAAAAATAAATTAAATAATGCCTGATTTTTTGCAACGTCGAAATAAATTAAGAGAAATTTTTTTATCCAGTTCTAATGCCGCATTGTTTTATGATGCAGTAAGTATTCGATACTTAAGTGGCTTTTCTGGTTCAAATGCGGCACTCTTAATTGGAAGTGAAGCAATAGATGATTTATTACTTACCGATGAAAGATATACAAAGCGGGCTAAAGATGAAGCAGAAGGCATAAAAATTGAAATTAATAGAGACTTTGCTTCCATAATTAAAAGAGAAGTAACTAGATTAAATCTTGCAAAAATTGCAATAGATCCAAAGCTATTAACTTTTTATCAAGCAGAATTTATACAAAAAGATTTAAATCTTGAATTTGTTAAATTTAAAGATTTTTTAAGTCCTTTAAGAATGATCAAAGATGAATACGAGATAAAACAAATCAAAAAAGCATGCGCCATCACCGCTGATACTTTGTGGTTTTTAATTAATGATTTAAGACCTGGAATGAATGAAAAACAGATCGCAAGACTTTTACAAGAAGGATTTTTAAAACGAGGAGCAGATGGACTTGCGTTTAATTCCATCGTGGCAAGTGGACTAAATAGTGCTACACCTCATCATGAACCAACAAATCGCATAATAGAACGAGGCGATATGGTGACAATTGATTGCGGTGCACTAGTAAATGGCTACCACGCAGATATGACTAGAACAGTTTTTATTGGAACTTGTGCTGATTGGCAAAAAGAAATTTATGATGCTGTCATGCAAGCGCAAAATTTAGGTAGAAAAAAATTAAAAGTAGGAGTAAGTGCAGAAGAAGTAGATAAAGAATGTAGAAGTTATATCGAAAAAGCTAACTTTGGCTCTTATTTCGTGCACGGCACAGGACATGGTGTTGGATTAGAAATACACGAACCCATGTTTTTAGCAAAAGAGGTCAAGACTAAACTTTCGATAGGAAATTGTGTAACCGTTGAACCAGGAATATATCTACCTGAAAAAGGTGGAGTAAGAATCGAAGACACTTGCTTGGTCACAGATGGTGAAGCAGAAGTTTTAACCCCAGGATCTCACGAAATAATTTGTGTGGCATAAAAGAAAGCAACTAGGAGTAATTTAACGTGGCAACAACCAATGACTTAAAAAATGGCATGGTTTTAAATATTGATGGGCAATTATGGAATGTGATTGATTTTCAACACGTAAAACCCGGCAAAGGCGGCGCTTTTGTTAGAACTAAATTAAAAAATATTTTAAGCGGCAAAGTTGTAGATCGAACCTTTAACGCTGGGGTAAAAGTAGAAACAGCACAAGTTGATAAACGAGATATGCAATATCTATATAGAGATGGAGATGGCTGGGTATTTATGGATACATCTAGCTATGACCAAATAACTATCAGCAATGCAACAGTTGGCGATGCAGCAAATTACATGTTAGAAAATCAAGAAGTAATGGTTGCAATGCATGAAGGAAACCCTTTATATATTGAAATGCCAGCAAACGTGGAATTAACTATTGAATACACAGAACCAGGTTTACAAGGGGATAGATCAAATGCAGGAAGTAAGTCTGCAAAATTAGAAACTGGTTATGAAATTCAAGTTCCACTTTTTATTAACCAAGGAGAAAAAGTACGAGTAGACACTCGTGACGGTTCTTATCTTGGCAGAGCTTAAATAATTTAATGAGCGCTAGAAGTAAGGCAAGAAAAAGAGCACTTGATGCAATTTTTCAAGCTGATTTAAATAATAAACCAATTATTGAAATACAAGACGAAAGTGATGTTGAAGATAAGAAATATTCAGATATTTTAATAAATGGAATAAAAGAGAATCAAACTCAAATTGATTCATTAATTTCTGATTCGATAACAAATTGGACTATAGATCGAATCCCAAGAGTTGATAAAAATATTCTTCGAGTGGCAGTTTATGAACTTTTATTTCAAAAAGATGTTCCTATAAACGTAGTTATAAGTGAAGCTGTAAAACTTGCCGAGGAACTTTCCACTGATGATTCTGCTTCATTTGTTAATGGAACTTTGGCAAATATAAGCAAAAAAATTTGAAAAGTGCCCCGGGTGAGATTCGAACTCACACCGGTACGAGTTTGAGTCGTATGCCTCTGCCAGTTGGGCTACCGGGGCGAAAAACAACAATTTAACTATTTAACTCTACGACACATTATTTATAAAAAGATCTTTCGCCTAGGCTATAACCACACTTATGAGTACAAAGTTAAAAGTTGTCGTTGCTGAAGACGAAGCATTAATTCGACTTGATTTAGTAGAAATGCTTATCGAGTCTGGCTATGAAGTTGTTGGTCAAGCTGGTGATGGATTTAAGGCAATCGAATTAACTGAAAAATTTAAACCAGATTTAGTTATTATGGATATAAAGATGCCAAAATTAGACGGCATTTCGGCTGCCGAAAAAATTGCTTCTAATCGAATTTGCCCAGTAGTGATCTTGACTGCTTTTTCCCAAAAAGATTTGGTTGAAAAAGCAAGAGATGCAGGTGCTATGGCTTACTTAACTAAACCATTTTCCATGGATGAATTAATTCCTGCCATAGAAATAGCTGTGTCAAGATTCCAAGAAATTAAGCAATTGGATAGTGAAATTAAAGATTTACAAGAGCAACTTAAAGCTAGAAAAGCAATTGATCAAGCAAAAGCCTTGTTGATAAAACATTTAAAATTAACAGAACCTGAGGCTTTTAAATGGATGCAAAAAACCGCGATGGATAAAAGACGTTCCATGCTTGATGTTGCAACATTAATAATTGAGGAATATAAAAACCGCTAGTCAGCGGTTCCAAATAATCGATCTCCTGCATCTCCCAAGCCTGGCACAATATAGCCCTGCTCGTTTAATTTTTCATCTAAACCAGCACAAACAACTTTTATATTGACACTTTTTCCAAATGACTCTTCCAGTTTTTTTAATCCTTCTGGTGCCGCCAAAAGACAAATTGCCACTACATCTTTAGCTCCACGATCAATTAACAATTTAATAGCAGCAACTAATGTCCCACCTGTTGCAAGCATTGGATCTAATACAAATACTTGTCTATTTTTTATTTCCCCAGGAATTCTTTCAGCATAAGTTGAAGGTTGAAGAGTTTCTTCATTTCTAACCATTCCCAAGAATCCAACTTCTGCTGCTGGTAAAATACGCATCATTCCATCCAACATTCCAAGTCCAGCTCTTAAAATTGGAACAACTAAAGGCTTTGGTTCTGCAATTTCATAACCTTTTGTTCTGGTAATTGGAGTTTCAACAGTTTTTTCAATTACATTTAAATTTCTTGTTGCCTCATAAGATAAAAGTGTTACAAGTTCTTCAACTAAGTGACGAAAAATTAAAGAATCTGTATTTTTATCTCTTAAAAGTGTTAATTTGGCCGAGACCAGCGGATGGTCCAGAATCACTGTTTCCATGCATCAGACAATATCTATATGAGCCCTTTGTGAGGACTTATTGCCTACTGGTGTCAGGGGTCACATCCAAATTTGAACACAAAATGAACCTCAGGTATCCTCAAAGGAAACACAGAATGATGTATGCATTCATCATGTATTTCTGTGCCCTAGGGAAAAACAAGAAAGAGGAAGAATGTCATTAGTTCGTAGAACTACTTCGTTAGTGGGTGCACTTGCAATTGCGATTTCTACTGCAATTTTAGGTGTAGCTCCAGCTAATGCTGCGACTTGCGGCGAATACAAAATCGTCTTCCAAGGAGCAATTACGGGACCATATGCACAAACCGGTATCGGAGAGTGGAATGGTGTTCGTTTAGCAATAAGAAAATATAATGCTGCAAAACCAAAAGTTAAAATTAAAGCGGCTTATATTGATACCCAAGCTTCAGGAGATCAATCTCCAGCTTTGGCTCAACAAATGGTTAACGATCCATGTGTGTTGGGAATAGTTGGAGGTATGTATTCAGGTGAAACTGCCGCTGCCCTACCTATTTACTTAGCAGCAGGATTGCCATTGATTTCTCCTTCAGCTACACGTGTTAATTTGCCAGATGTTGGTGGAGATGTTTTCCACAGAATTGTGGCAAATGATGATGTGCAAGGTCCAGGAATGGCTAAATTAGCTTTGAAAACTCCAAACGCTAAAGTTTTCGTTGTTGATGATCAATCCGCTTACGGACTTGGTTTAGCTGAAATTATTCGTAAAAAACTTGGCAAAGCCAAAGTTGGAGACGATGCAGTTACTGAAGGTACTACAAATTTCTCTTCAGTAGTTACCAAAGTAAAAAAATCCAAAGCAAATGTTGTTGTTTACGCAGGTTACTATCCAGAAGCTGCTAAATTCATCAAACAATTACGTGACAATCCAGCAACAAAATCTGTAATTTTTGTCTCTGGTGATGGTGTTTTGGATCTTGAATACATCAAACTAGCCAAAAAGTATGCTGAAGGAACTTTAATGACTGCTCCTTCACTTGACATGGCAGCTGCAGATCCAAAATTGACTGCTGAATACAAGAAAGCTTTTGGTAGTGCACCTCGTATTTATACTCTTGAGGCTTACAATGCAACTCTTTTCTTTTTAGAAGGAGTTAAAAAAGGTAATAAAACAAGAGCAAAATTACTGAACTTCATTAACAAATCAACAGTAAAAGGCGTTGGTTACTCAATGAAATTCACAAGTCGTGGAGAACCTTCCACTAAAAATATGTTTGCTTGGACCATTAAGAACGGTAAGATTGTTGGTCTAGGCAAAATATAAATAATCCGCAGGTGAGGTATATTCAATACCTCACCTGCAATTATTTATTTAAGAAAGGTTTCTTTTGGATTTTTCAATATTGGTATCAGAATTTTGGGGATTAACTTTTGATGGAATAGTTGTAGGTTCAATTTTTGCTCTTATTGCATTGGGATACACAATGGTTTATGGTGTTTTACGCCTTATTAATTTTGCACACTCTGAAATATTTATGATGGGAACTTTTGCTTCACTTGGTGTTGTATTGCTTTTAGGATTTACAGGATTTGAAGACCCACTTCCTCTAATGTCGTTTCTAGGAATTTTTTTAATAGTCATATTAGTTGCGGGAATCGCAAGTGGAAGTGCTGCAATGCTTCTCGAAACTGTTGCTTACAGAAGATTGAGAAGAAAAAACGCCAGCAGACTTTCATCATTAATTTCGGCAATCGGAGCTTCTCTTTTTCTAACGGAAGTTTTTAGAATAATGACTCAATCGTTGGACTGGGATTTTCCGAGATTGATTTCAAAAGATCCCATATTTACTTTTTCTACCGCAATTGTTTCTCCCGATAAATTAGTAGTTATTTTGGGGGCCGCTATATCTTTATTCATACTGGATCGAATTATAAATAAAACTAAATTAGGGCTGGGAATTCGAGCAGTGTCGCAGGATGAAAGAACATCACTTTTAATGGGAGTTAATATTGATCAAGTTATTAGATTTACATTTTTAATTGGCGGAGTATTAGCGGGCGTTGCTGGATCTTTTTATGTTTTATTTTACGAGTCAACTAAATTCAATGCCGGTTTCCTCATGGGAATTTCAGCGTTCACGGCCGCTGTATTAGGTGGAATTGGAAATGTCAGGGGTGCTGTAGTTGGAGCATTTACTCTTGGCTTATTTCAACAATATTCTGCTGCAGTTTTGGGATATAATTGGAAAGATGTGATTACATACATAGTACTAGTTCTAGTACTTTTGATACGACCAACTGGTTTACTTGGTGAAGCAATGCAAAGGGCTCGAATATAGTGGACAGAGTTAAGTCAATTTTATTGTTTAATTTGAGGGAAAGATTTTCCGTTTGGTGGGAAAATTCATCAAGAAATCAGAGAATAGTATTTCGTGTAGTATTGATAGCTGGTTGTTATGCGCTTCCATACTTGAGAAATCCGATAATTGACACTCCACAATCCAGTTTTGATTCGATTCTTTTTTATCCATTAGTTACATTTGTAATTTTGTCAGTTGGCTTAAACATAGTAGTTGGTAAAAGTGGAATTTTAGATTTAGGTTTCGTGGCATTCTACGCAATTGGTGCCTACAGTATGGCAATCCTAGGAACTTTAACCAATTTAAATTTTTGGGAAATTCTACCAATAGGTATGGGATTGGCAATGTTGTCAGGTGTTGTTTTAGGGCTACCAGCATTAAGATTAAGAGGTGACTACTTGGCGATTATCACTTTAGGATTTGGCGAAATAGTCAGAATTGTTGCTATTAATGTTGAAATAACTGGTGGTTCGCAAGGTATTTATGGAATTCCAACTCCTCCTAAAATTTTCGGAATTGAATTTTCTGTAACAAATATACGACCCTACTATTGGCTAATGTTGACGTTTGTTCTTTTAATAATTTGGGCGTTCTTACGATTGACGGTTAGAAGGCCAGGTAGAGCCTGGGAAGCAATACGCGAAGATGAAGACGTTGCTGAATTGATGGGTGTTCCGACTTTGAAATATAAATTATGGGCATTTATTCTCGGTGGTGCCGTAGGTGGAGCGGGTGGAGTTGTATATGCATCGCAAGTGTCAACAATTACACCAGAGTTATTCAAATTAAATGTTTCATTTTTAATTTTAGCTTGTGTTGTATTTGGAGGAATGGGTAATTTGTGGGGCGTTATATTAGGCGCAATATTGTTAAATTACATTCCAGAAAAAATCCGATTTTTGGCAGACACTCGCATAGTTCTTTTTGGTTTGCTTATGGTTTTAATGATGAACTTAAGACCAAATGGGTTAGTACCGAGAATGAAGCGTGAGAAGGTTTACGATAAGAAAACTGGAAATGAAGTTTTAAGGTGAGCGATAGGCTTCTTGAAATTCGAAATTTGACAATGCTATTTGGTGGAGTCACGGCTTTGTCAGAAGTGAATTTACATGTATCTGAAGGAGAAATTGCAGCATTAATTGGACCAAATGGTGCAGGTAAAACTACAGTATTCAACGTAATTACAGGTTATTATCAACCTACAAGTGGAGAAATATTTTTAAGTAACGAATCAATTGTTGGATTAAAATCTCATAAAATTGCCCAAAAAGGCTTGTCACGCACTTTTCAAAATGTGAGATTATTTGGCGACATGACCGCGTTGGAAAATGTCATGACGGGAGCAGATTCAAAAAACAAAGTTGGATTAGTTGGCTCAATGTTTGGAATTGGTACAAGCAAGGCTGATGAAGCACGATCTCACGCTAAAGCTGCAGAGCTTTTGAATTTTATGGGGATAAGTCATCGAGCTGGACAATTAGCAAGAAATCTTCCATATGGAGACCAAAGAAGATTAGAAATTGCAAGAGCACTTGCTCTTGAGCCAAAAGTTTTATTGTTGGATGAACCAGCAGCTGGTTTTAATCCACAAGAAAAAGTTGAGCTAGGTGAGCTGATTAAGAAAATTCGAGACGCTGGTTTTGCAGTTTTACTAATTGAACATGACATGAGTTTAATTATGAAAATTTCTGATCGAGTTTCTGTTTTGGATTTCGGTCAAAAAATTGCTGAAGGTACTCCTAAAGAAATTCAAAATAATCAAAGAGTTATTGATGCATATCTAGGAGTTGCTGATCATGCATCTTGAGATTAAAGATTTAAGAGTTTCTTACGGCAAAATTGAAGCAATTAAAGGTATTTCTTTACACGTTGAAAAGGGAGAAATTGTAACTTTAGTTGGTGCAAATGGTGCTGGAAAAACAACTTTGTTGAAAACTATTTCTGGAATTTTGAAACCTTCCAAAGGTGTTATAAATTTTGAAGGAAAAGATGTGCAAACAATTGCACCTTATGATCGAGTTTTAGAAGGTCTTTGTCAAGCCCCTGAAGGTCGCGGAATTTTTCCTGGAATGACGGTTTTGGAAAATCTTGAAATGGGTAAATTTGCTCGTAAAGATTGGAAGAAAGAATTAGACGAAGATTTAGAAAAAATCTACACACTTTTTCCAAGACTAAAAGAAAGACAAAATCAAGCAGGTGGAACATTATCCGGTGGAGAGCAACAAATGCTTTCCATAGGTAGAGCATTGATGGCTCGACCAAGACTTCTTTTGCTCGACGAACCATCAATGGGTCTGGCCCCAATGTTTATTCAACAGATTTTCAAAATTATTAGAGAAATTCAACAACAAGGTGTATCAATTCTTCTAGTTGAACAAAATGCCGCTCAGGCACTAGCTTGTGCTAATCGTGCTTACATATTAGAAACTGGAAACATTGTTAAAGAAGGATCTGGCAAAGAACTTCTTAAAGATGATGCTGTAAAAAAAGCTTATCTTGGCACTGGTGCTTAAATTCATTTATTTGTAAATGTCTAGATTTACTAGCATCGAAATTTGCATAGATTGCAATGATTTAAATGAAATGTTTGATTTCTGGCAAAAAGTGCTTGAATATGTGCCTGGAGTAAACGATTTAGAACGATATGACAAATCGGATAGAAAATATTTATCTTTAGTAGATCCAAATAATAAATTTGTGAAAGTCATATTGCAAAAAGTTGATGAGAAAAAAACTATTAAAGATCGAATTCATTTAGATTTACATTGTAATGATATCGAGAAGGAAGTATCAAGATTAGAAAAAATTGGGGCAAAAAGAATTGATATTGAACCAATTAGTGAACAGGGAACTAGTTGGATTCGAATGAAAGATATTGAAGATAACGAATTTTGTGTTGTTTTATCGAATTAGAATAACTAAATAGACAAAGACAGGTGCAAAAAATAACGCAGGTAAGAGATTTGCTACCGGAACTTGTTTAATTTTTAGTAGTCGAAAACTAACACCTACGAGCAATAAACCTCCAGTTGCTGTAAGCGCTAAAACTTGAGCTTCATTTAAAACATCACCAAGAAAGTAACCAAGTAAAGTAAAAAGCCCTTGATAAATTCCAACTGCTAAAGCAGAAAAAGCAACACCAATTCCAAGAGATGCAGCAAATGCAATGGAAGCAAAAAAATCCAAAGCAGACTTTAAAGCTAATTGTTCAATTCCTTTGCCCAAACCATCTGAAATTGAACCTAAAATTGCCAATGGGCCAACGACAAAAACTAAAGAGGCACTAACAAAGCCTTCCACAAAATTTCCTTTATCTGATTTAATTCTTTTTCTTAATGACTTCTTCAGATTTCGTCCCACGTTCTCGAATCGATCTTCTAATTTCCAATAGGAACCAAGAATTCCTCCCACGATTAGCGCTGCTAAAACTATCAAAACCCCAATTCCTGAACCAACAGTTTGGGTAAGTTTAGGATTTGTTATGTCTATAACTGAAAGACCAGCAATTAATAAAGTTACTAAACCAAGAGCATCAGTTACTAAATCTCTAGTTTTATTTTTTAAGCGATCACCAAGAAGAGTTCCAATTAGTGCGCCAGCAATAATTGATAAAAAATTTATAATTGTTCCTAAGCCTAACAATTATTTAGTCTTTTCTCTAAAAAATAGGCTTAATCTTGCAGTTGCAGTTTTTTCATTTTTCTCATTAAATATTTCTATGGTGTAATTTCCTGTTGATTTTCCTAAGTGATTTGCTGTAGCAATTCCTGTTACTAATCCTTCTTTGACACCTTTTAAATGTGTGACGTTTATGTCTACACCAACTGCCACTCGATCTGGATACGCTGCCACATTTGCAGCAATTGAACCTAATGTTTCGGCAAGTATTGCATTTGCTCCACCATTTAATAACCCAAGCGGTTGCCGATTTCCTTGAACAGGCATTGTGCCAATTGTTTTTTCAGCACTTACTGAAGTTAATTTGATTCCCATTCTTTCTGCTAATTCGCCTAATCCATATTCGTTTAAAGCATTTTTTAACTCTTCAGGACTTAAATCTGACATTTTTATGTCTTGACGTGATTTTGCCTCAGAAGCGCTATTCTGATTATTCATATCAAAAGCCTAGGATCTGAACATATGGTCGAAAAATTTGACCCCAAACATCTTCTATTAGTAGATGGACATTCATTAGCTTATAGAGCTTTTTATGCTCTTCCGTTAGAAAGTTTTGCAACCAGTTCTGGTCAACCAACAAATGCAGTTTATGGATTTACCTCAATGTTGTTAAATGCGATAAAAGATGAGAAACCAACTCATATCGCAATTGCCTTTGATGTCTCACGAAATACTTTTCGAAAAGAATTATTCACAGAATATAAAGCAAATAGAGCAAAAACTCCTGATGAATTTAAATCTCAATTACCTTTAATTCATCAAGTTATTAAAGCCTTAAAAATACCTGGATTACAGGTCGAAGGTTTTGAAGCCGATGACATTATTGCAACTTTGGCTAAACAAGGTGAAAAAAAAGAGATGAGAGTTTCGATTTTGACAGGGGATAGAGATACTTTCCAGTTAGTTAATAAAGACATAACTGTTTTGTATGCCAGAAAAGGAGTTAGCGATATTGCCAGAATGACACCTCAAGCAGTTTTGGATAAGTATGAATTAACACCAGAACAATATCCAGATTTTGCAGCTTTAAGAGGTGATCCTTCAGATAATTTGCCGTCTATTCCAAGTGTTGGAGAAAAAACTGCAGTTAAGTGGATAAAAGAATATGGGAATTTAAATGAATTAATTAAACATGCATCAGAGATATCAGGAAAAGTTGGTGATTCGTTAAGACAAAATTTAGAGCAAGTAAAACTTAATAGAAAAATGACTGAATTAGTTAAAGATGTCAAACTCGACAAAGATATTGACGAATTAGTAGTTCAAAATATTGATGAAAACGAAGTAAATAAAGTATTTACTGAGTTAGAATTTAGATCTCTTAAAGAACGAGTATTAGGTAAAACTACAGGTTCAAGTACTGAAAAAACTAAACCTTCTTTAAAGACAAAAGGTTCAAAGTACTCAAAAGATTTAATAAAATTATTTCTTGATAAAAATCAAACAGATGTAATTGCAATAGATTTAGATTTTGAAGGCCAATTTCAACAAATTACCGATTTAAGTTGGGGTCTGGCAAATGAAAATGAGTTTGTCTATTTTTCCTTCGCCGAAATAGATTCAAAGGATAAAGAGGCCTTAATTAATTGGCTTCAAAATAAAGAACGATTAAAAGTAGTTCATGGTTGTAAAGATTATTATCATGTCAGCAGATTTTTAGGTATAGAATTTACTGGGCTAGTAGATGATATTGAAATTAGTTCATATTTAGTAAATCCTGGACTTCGAAGTTATGATTTAGAAGATATATCGATAAGGGTTTTAGGTTTTACTCCAAGTCAAAGCGGTGATTCAAGTGGTCAACTTAGTTTTGATTCAGATTCAAATTTAGAGGCACTTGGATTAAGAGCCCAAGCAATATATTTGATTTCAAGAAAAATAAAAGAAAAATTAAAGGAACAAAATTTAGAAAAGTTATTCTATGAATTAGAATTACCTTTAGCAAAATTGCTATCTGAGATGGAAGATTCAGGAATTGCTGTTGATCTGAAGAAATTAAACTCATTACAAGTTGAATTTGAAAATATTACCAATGGGTATGAAAAAGATGCTTACAAATTAGTTGGTCATGAGTTCAATTTAGCTTCTCCAAAACAATTACAAACAGTTTTGTTTGAAGAAAGAAAATTACCAAAAACCAAAAAAACTAAAACAGGTTTTACCACTGATGCAAGTGCCCTAGAGGAGTTATTAGCTAGTACAAAAGATCCACTATTGTCTTTAATTCTTAAATGGCGCGATATAACAAAATTAAAACAAGTTGCAGCTTCTTTAATCCCACTAGTTGATAAAGAGTCAAGAATTCACACAACTTTTAATCAAACGATTACCTCAACTGGAAGACTTTCTAGCACGGAGCCAAATTTACAAAACATTCCAATTAGAACTGATCAAGGAAAAAGAATTAGAGATTGCTTTATAAATGCTAAAAATTACGAATGTTTATTAACTGCCGACTATAGCCAAATTGAAATGAGAATTATGGCTCATTTATCAAAAGATCCAGGTTTAATTAACGCTTTTAAAACTGGTGAAGACTTACACACTTCTTCTGCCGCTTTAGTGTTTGGGGTAAAACCTAATGAAGTAAATGAGGAATTAAGACGACAAATAAAAGCAATTTCATATGGTCTGGCATATGGAATGGGTGCTTATGGATTAAGTCGATCTTTAGATATTGAAGTAAGCGAGGCTAATAAATTAATGGAGGAATATTTTAAAAGATTTGGAGGAGTTAGAGATTATCTAGCTTCAGTTGTGGAAGACGCCAGAAAAAATGGTTACACCGAAACCATTATGGGTAGAAGAAGATATTTTCCTGATTTAACAAGTACAGATAGACAACGAAGAGATATGGCAGAACGTATGGCATTAAATGCACCAATTCAAGGCTCTGCAGCTGACATTGTAAAAAGTGCCATGTTGAAAGTGGACAATGTTTTAAAGAAAAATAATTTGAAATCAAGAATTTTGTTACAGGTACATGATGAACTAGTTATAGAAGTTTGGCCAGGAGAGTTAGAAAAAGTGAAAATCTTGGTCAAGGAAGAGATGGGCAAAGCTGCTGATCTATTAGTTCCATTAGATGTATCAATTGGTGTTGGTTCTTCGTGGGATGAGGCTGCACACTAGCCACTTTGCAAGTGATTTTTAGTCAACAACTAATCTTTATATGTCCTGGAAGGTCCAGGTCACTTAAGAGAAGAAGTACATGTCCACAACTACTACCGCAAGTCCGCAAGTTGCAATAAATGACGTTGGAAATCAAGAAGAACTTTTAAAAGCAATAGATCAAACAATCAAATATTTTAATGATGGTGATTTAGTTTCAGGAACTGTTGTAAAAATCGATCGAGACGAAGTTCTATTAGATATCGGTTACAAAACTGAAGGCGTAATTCCTTCTAGAGAATTATCAATTAAACATGACATTGATCCTGGTGAAATTGTTAAACCAGGTGATCGCATTGAAGCTTTAGTTTTACAAAAGGAAGATAAAGAAGGCCGATTAATTCTTTCAAAGAAACGTGCTCAATATGAAAGAGCATGGGGCGACATTGAAAAAATTAAGAACGAAGATGGTTTTGTTAAGGGTCACGTCATCGAAGTAGTTAAAGGTGGCTTGATTGTTGACATTGGGTTGCGTGGATTTTTACCAGCATCTTTAGTTGAAATGAGAAGAGTAAGAGATTTATCTCCATACATTGGTAAAGATATTGAAGCAAAAATTATTGAACTTGATAAAAACCGTAACAATGTGGTTTTGTCTAGAAGAGCTTGGTTAGAGCAAACTCAATCAGCTGTTCGTTCTACTTTCTTGAATCAATTACAAAAAGGTCAAATTCGAACCGGTCAAATTTCAAGCATTGTCAATTTCGGTGCCTTCGTTGACTTAGGTGGCGTAGATGGACTTGTGCATGTTTCAGAATTATCTTGGAAACATATTGAACATCCATCTGAAGTTGTTCAAGTTGGTCAAGAAGTAACTGTTGAAGTTCTCGAAGTTGATATGGAAAGAGAAAGAGTTTCTCTATCCCTTAAATCAACTCAAGAAGATCCTTGGCAACAATTCTCTAGATCGCACAAAATTAATCAAGTTGTTCCTGGAAAAGTTACAAAGCTTGTTCCATTCGGTGCTTTTATTAGAGTCGCTGATGGCATAGAAGGTTTAGTGCATATTTCTGAACTTTCAGATAGTCAAGTTGAAATTCCAGAACAAGTTGTGCAAGTAAACCAAGATGTCAATGTCAAAATTATTGACATTGACCTTGAAAGAAGAAGAATTTCTTTATCAGTTAAACAAGCAAGTGAATCAGGTGAAGCAAGAGCCGCATTTGATCCTTATCAATACGGAATGGCACCTGCATTTGATGAATCCGGTAAATACATTGGACCAGACGGATTTAATCCAGAAACTGGTGAATGGAAATCAGGATTTGAAGATCAAAAGAAAGAATGGGAAAAGCAATATTCTGAAGCACTTGCTAAATGGCAAGCAGAACAAGATCAAAAAAAAGCTAATCCTGAACTTGCAAAATTAAGTGACAAGTTAGATTCCAACAACTAAGTATCGAGATTAAGCCAACATGAAGGTTGGATTAACAGGCGGCATCGGTGCTGGAAAAAGCACCGTTGCTGAAATGTTTTCAAAATTAGGTGCAGTTGTAATCCGATCTGATGAACTAGCAAGACAGGTAATTGAGCCACATACAACTGGATTTCAAAAAGTTTTATCCAGATTTGGTAATCAAATTTTGCAAGAAAATGGAAGTATAGACCGAACAAAACTTGCTCAAATCGTTTTTAATGATCCATCTGCCCTAAAGGATCTTGAAGACATTATTCATCCATTGGTAAGAATTAAAACTAATGAAATAATGGATGCTCAAACTCAAGAAACAATAGTGGTAAACGAAGTGCCTTTATTGCTTGAAAAAAACATGGAAAATTTATTTGACTTTTTAGTAGTTGTAATTTCAAGTGAAAAAAATCGAATTAATCGATTACTTAAAAGAGGCATTAGTGAACACGAAGCAAAAAAAAGAATGAAACTTCAAGTAAGCGATGATCTAAGAAAAACCTCCGCAGATTTTCTAATTGCAAACGATGGCAACATTGATCAACTAGAAGCAGATGTTTCAAAAGTTTGGCAAGCACTTTTAGAGAGAAAATTCAAGTCTTAAATGAGACCAAAAAGTGATTTAATAAGAACAGTTGCACCATTTCAAGTAATCTCAGAATTTTCTCCTGCAGGAGATCAACCTCAGGCAATTGATGAATTGGAAAAAAGACTTAAAAAAGGTGAAAAAGACATTGTTTTGCTTGGTGCTACTGGAACTGGAAAATCTGCAACAACTGCTTGGCTCATTGAAAGAGTCCAAAGACCAACATTAATTATTGAACCAAATAAAACTCTAGCTGCACAATTAACTAATGAATTAAGAGAAATGCTTCCAAATAATGCAGTTGAGTATTTTGTTTCTTATTACGACTATTACCAACCAGAAGCATACGTTCCTCAAACTGACACATTCATAGAAAAAGATTCAAGCATCAATGAAGAAGTGGAAAGACTACGCCACTCAGCCACATCAGCTTTATTAACAAGAAGAGACGTAGTAGTAGTGGCAACTGTTTCGTGTATTTACGGTTTAGGAACACCTGAAGAATACGTTAAACAGGCGATACGAATCAGAAAAAGTGAAGATTTCTCTAGAGACACATTGCTACGAAAACTTGTAAGTATTCAATATTCTAGAAATGATTTTTCATTTGAAAGAGGAACATTTCGAGTAAGGGGAGATACTTTAGAAATCTATCCGGCTTATGAAGAACATCCTGTAAGAATTGAAATGTTTGGGGATGAAATAGAAAGAATTATGACTCTTCATCCAGTAACTGGAGAAATTCTTACAGACGATGAAGAAATCTTTATCTTTCCTGCCACGCATTATGTTGCAAGTCCTGAACAAACTGCTAAAGCTTTATCTCAAATTGAAGTTGAACTTATGCATCGAGTTCAAGAATTGGAAAGTCAAAACAAATTATTAGAAGCTCAAAGAATAAAAATGAGAACAGCATTTGATTTAGAAATGATAAGAGAGTTAGGGTTTTGCTCAGGAATTGAAAATTATTCAAGATACTTTGATGATCGACCAGCAGGAAGTGCGCCAAATTGTTTACTTGACTATTTCCCAGAAGATTTTTTGTTAGTAATTGATGAATCTCACGTCACGGTGCCCCAAATTGGTGGAATGTATGAAGGAGATGCTTCAAGAAAAAGAACTTTGGTGGAATACGGTTTCCGTCTTCCAAGTGCCTTGGATAACAGACCTCTAAAATTTAATGAATTCCAAGAAAGAATTGGTCAAACAGTCTATCTTTCAGCCACACCAGGACCATTTGAACTTGGAAAAGTGGAATCAGTTGTTGAACAAGTAATTAGACCAACTGGATTAGTTGATCCTGAAATCAGAGTTAAACCAACTAAAGGACAAATTGATGATTTGTTGCATGAAGTAAAAATTAGGGCAGAAAAAAATGAAAGAGTCCTTGTCACAACTCTAACTAAAAAAATGGCAGAAGATTTAACAGATTACTTCTTAGAAAAGGACATGCGAGTTAGATACTTACACTCAGAAATTGACACATTAAAAAGAGTTGAATTATTAAGAGGTTTAAGAAGTGGAGAATTTGACTGTTTAGTTGGAATTAACTTACTTAGAGAAGGTCTTGATTTGCCTGAAGTTTCACTTGTTGCAATTCTTGATGCAGATAAAGAAGGTTTTTTACGCTCAGAAAAATCTTTAATTCAAACAATAGGTAGAGCTGCCAGAAACATAGATGGTCAAGTGATTATGTATGCAGACACAATCACTAAATCTATGAAAAAGGCAATTGAAGAAACAAACAGAAGAAGAGAAAAGCAAGTTGCTTACAATAAGGAACATGGAATAGATCCAAAACCTTTGCGCAAAAAGATTTCAGACATTAATGATTCAATCATCAAAGAAGATTCCGATACTGAACTAATTATTGAAGAGGCGCTCAACATCAAGAAACTTAGGAAAGAAAAAGGTTCAAGTAAAGCACCTGCTCAAGATCTAGCTGAGTTAATCACAGAATTAACAGCGCAAATGAAATTGGCTGCCTCGGAATTAAACTTTGAGTTGGCAGCAAGATACCGAGACGAAATACATGAACTTAAAAAAGAATTACGCCAGATGGTTGCAGCAGGTCACGCCTAAATCCGATAAGTTGTAAATATATGGAAGAACCGTTGTGGGTATGGGTCCTAACAATCTTGGCCTTTTTAACAATTTACACAGCCGAGTTTTTGTATGCCAAAAAACATCCTCATGTAGTTAAATTTAAAGAAGCTTCTTTATGGGTGATTGTCTATGTTTTTGCAGCGATTTTATTTGGCTTAGGTCTTTGGGCAATTAAAGGTCCAGATGCCGGATTTGAATTTTTTGCAGGATGGATAACCGAATACAGCTTAAGTGTTGACAATTTATTTGTATTCGTCATAATTTTATCCGCCTTTGCTGTCCCGGCAATTTATCAACAAGAAGTTTTACAAATTGGAATTATTGGTGCCTTAGTTTTGAGATTTTTATTCATAATTGTTGGCGCTGCTGCCATCGCAAGATTTTCTTGGATTTTCTTTATCTTTGGAGCTTTTCTTATATATACGGCTTATAAATTAACCTCAAATGAAGGTACCGAAACAGATCCGACTAAAAACAAAATATTGATTTTGGCAGAAAAATATTTACCAGTTACACCTAAATATCATGATGGTGCTTTTAGGGTAACAATAAATGGGAAAAAATATTTCACTCCTTTATTCATAGTGATGATTGCTATTTTTACAACTGATATCTTGTTCGCCCTTGATTCAATTCCTGCAATTTTTGGTCTAACCCAAGATCCATATATTGTTTTTACTGCAAATGCTTTTGCTTTAATGGGGCTTAGACAACTCTATTTTATGCTTGATGGCCTGCTAGATCGTTTAATTTATTTGTCCTATGGGCTTGCAGCCATTCTTGGATTCATTGGAGTTAAATTAATTCTTCACGCAGCTCATGAAAATGGCTTTAAGTCTGCTCCAGAAATTTCAACTCCAGTTTCTTTGGCAGTGATTATTTCCATTCTTGCAATTACAGTAATTACTTCACTTCGACAAACAAAACTACATCCAGAACTTGCCAATATACCTGGAAGTGATAATTCTGGCTCAGCGATTGCTGATATAAAGAGAGATCATCCTGGAGTTGAGTAGGCAAGATTTTGATTTCAGTATTAGTGTTTACTAGGTGACTTCGACAAACTCTAAATCCGAAACCAAGCGCCACGGCACTTTAGTTGCGGATAAATTAATTGTAAGAGGTGCTCGAGAGCATAATTTAAAAGATATCTCTTTAGAGTTACCCAGAGATGCACTAATCGTTTTCACTGGATTATCAGGTTCAGGTAAATCTTCTCTTGCTTTTGACACAATTTTTGCTGAAGGACAACGTCGTTATGTAGAAAGTCTGTCAGCTTATGCCAGACAATTTCTGGGCCAAATGGATAAACCAGATGTTGATTTCATTGAAGGATTGTCACCTGCTGTTTCAATTGATCAAAAATCTACAAACAGAAATCCTCGCTCCACGGTTGGAACTATCACTGAAGTTCATGATTATTTAAGACTTTTGTTTGCCCGAGCTGGCACTCCACATTGTCCAAAATGTGGTGAGGTAATTCATCGTCAAAGTCCACAGCAAATCGTTGATCAAGTTCTGGAATTAAGTTCAGGTACAAAATTTCAAGTTCTTGCTCCGGTAATTTCTGGAAGAAAAGGTGAGTACCAAGATCTATTCAAAGAATTGCAAACTCAAGGTTTTTCAAGAGCAAGAGTAGATGGCACAACTTATCCTTTAACCGAAGTACCGAATTTAAAGAAACAAGAAAAACATAACATTGAAGTAGTAGTAGATCGTTTAAGCGTTAAATCAGAATCTAGACAAAGAATCACCGATTCTGTAGAGACTGCATTAAAACTTGCTAACGGAACTGTTATTTTGGATTTTGTTGATGAAGATATAAAGTCAAAAAATAAAGAAAGAGTTTATTCAGAACATCTAGCCTGCACCAAGTGCGGCATATCTTTTGATCAATTAGAGCCTAGAAGTTTTTCCTTTAATTCACCTTTTGGAGCTTGTCCTGAATGTAGTGGTTTAGGAAGTCACTTAGAAGTTGATGAAGAACTAGTAATTCCCAATAAAGATTTATCAATATCTGAAGGAGCCATAGCACCTTGGGCTAATTCTTCTAGTGATGGATATTGGGCAAGATTACTTGAAGCTGTTGCAAAAGATTTAAAATTTAGTTTAGATACTCCATTTAAAAAACTATCTGAAAAAGTGAAAGAGTCACTTTTGTATGGATATGAAAGTAATATCAATGTTAAATATAAAAATTCATATGGAAGACAGCGTTCCTATTGGACTGAATTTGAAGGTGTAATTGAAAATCTTCAATGGCGACATGAAAAATCTGATTCAGATGCGGCTCGAGAACACCTTGAAGGCTACATGCGGCAAAAACCTTGCAAGAGCTGTAAAGGCGCAAGATTAAAACCAGTATCACTGGCTGTAAAAATCGGCAATCGAAATATTGCTGAATTAAGTGGCATGTCCATAGGGGAAATTACAAAATTTATTTCAGAATTAAAACTTGGCGCAAGAGAAATGGCAATTGCACAAAGAGTTTTAAAAGAAGTATTAGAAAGATTACAATTCTTACTTGACGTTGGGCTTGATTATTTAAGTCTTGATAGAGCAGCAGGCACATTATCAGGTGGTGAAGCACAAAGAATTCGTTTGGCAACTCAAATCGGCTCTGGCTTAGTTGGGGTTTTATATGTTCTTGATGAACCAAGTATTGGGTTACATCAAAGAGATAATAAGAAATTAATTGATACTTTAATTAGATTAAGAAATCTGGGAAACACTTTAATTGTTGTTGAACATGATGAAGAAACCATCAGGGCAGCAGATTGGGTTGTTGATATTGGACCAGGAGCTGGAGAACATGGTGGATATGTAGTTTCATCAGGAACTTTTCAAGATTTAGAAAAAAACAGAAAATCTATTACTGGCGATTACATTTCGGGTCGTAAAGAAGTAGTTATTCCAAAAAATAGAAGAAAAATTGATCCAGCAAGAATGATAAAAGTTGTTGAAGCTGAAGAAAATAATTTAAAGAAAATAACAGTTGAATTTCCTTTAGGAGTATTTGTCGCAGTCACAGGAGTAAGTGGCTCAGGAAAATCAACTTTAGTTAACGATATTTTGTATTCATCCCTTGCAAGAGACCTTCATCAAGCAAGGATTGTGCCTGGCAAGCATAAAAAAGTTGAAGGCATAAAACTTTTGGACAAAGTTGTGCATGTTGATCAAAGCCCAATCGGTCGAACCCCCAGAAGTAATCCTGCAACTTACACAGGAGTTTTTGACAACATTAGAAAACTTTTTGCTGAAACTACTGAAGCAAAAATTCGAGGTTATCAACCTGGAAGATTTAGTTTTAACGTAAAAGGTGGACGTTGTGAATCTTGTTCAGGAGATGGAACTATTCAAATTGAAATGAACTTTTTACCTGATGTTTATGTGCCATGTGAAGTTTGTCAGGGTGCTAGATATAACCGCGACACACTCGAAGTTCACTACAAAGGAAAAACTATTAGTGATGTTTTAAACATGCCAATTGAAGAGGCGTTGCAATTTTTTGAATCAGTTCCAGCAATTGCTCGAAACCTAAAAACTTTAGTAGATGTAGGTCTTGGTTATGTAAGACTTGGACAGTCTGCTCCAACACTTTCTGGGGGAGAAGCACAAAGAGTAAAGCTTGCCACTGAGCTTCAAAGAAGAAGCACTGGAAGAACAATTTATGTATTAGACGAACCAACCACTGGACTTCACTTTGAGGATGTAAGAAAACTATTACTGGTTTTAGAAAGATTAGTTGATAGTGGAAATACAGTTATTGTGATTGAACACAATTTGGATGTGATTAAAAATTCTGATTGGGTTATAGATATGGGTCCTGAAGGTGGTTTTCGAGGAGGAACTGTTGTTGCTCAAGGCACTCCAGAACAAATTGCAAAAATAAGTAATAGTTATACCGGTAAATACTTAGCTCCCATGTTGAAAAAAACTGCTAAAAAAGTTGGCTAACAATGGTTGATCCGTCACTTTATCGACCAAAGAATGTTCCTGAACTACCTGGAGTTTATCGGTTTAGAACTCAAGATGACTCTGTTATTTATGTTGGCAAAGCAAAAAATTTAAAAAACAGATTAAACAGTTACTTCACAGACATTACTAATTTACATCCTAGAACTGCCATGATGGTTAAAACTGCCGCAAAAGTTGATTGGGTTACTGTCCATAATGAAGTCGAAGCGTTACAACTTGAATTTACTTGGATTAAAGCATTTAACCCAAGATTTAATGTTCGATTTAGAGATAACAAAACTTATCCGTATTTAACACTAACTTTAAAAGAAGAATATCCACAAATTGCAGTAACAAGAGGATCAAAGAAAAAAGGAAATAAATATTATGGCCCCTTTACTCACGTTTGGGCAATAAGACAAACGATGGAACAAATAATTAAAGTTTTTCCTATTCGTTCGTGCAAAGACAGTGTGTTTAGAAGACACCAGCTTATGAAAAGACCGTGTCTTCTAGGCGATATTGAAAGATGTGCTGCACCTTGTGTATCAAGAGTAGGTAAAGAAGAATACTCACACATTGTGGGAAACGTTCTCAATTTTTTGAATGGCAACACTAAGTCTATTTTTAATGATTTAAATCAAGAAATGCAAAAAGCAAGTCAAAATGAAGAATACGAAAAAGCTGCGAGGTATCGAGATAGATTAGAAGCTTTAAACAAAGTTGTTGAATTAAACGCCATAGTTTTTGATGACGAAACTGATGCAGATTTAATTGCTCTTACTGCTGATGAATTGCATTTGTCTATCCAAATATTTCATGTAAGACAAGGCCAAATAAAAGGTGAAAGATCATTTGTTTCAGATCGAATTGATCATAAAGAATTACCTGATCATTTTGAAGATTTATTAACTCAAATTTATGGCGAATTAGAAGGTGATGCGATTCCAAAAGAAATTTTGACAAATCACGAACTTTCAAATCTTGAAACTGTTACTAAGTGGATCTCTGAAAATGCTAAGAAGAGTGTTGACATAAGAAAGCCTCAAAGAGGAGACAAAAAGAAATTAATGGAAACCAGTGAGAAAAATGCTGAACAAAATCTCACTAGCCATAAACTAAAAAGATCTGCTGATTTATTAGCAAGAACAAAAGCTTTAGAAGAACTCGCTGAAGCTCTCGAACTTGAGCAAGCACCTTTAAGAATTGAATGTATTGATATTTCAAATATGTCAGGCACGAGTACCACAGCTTCTTTAGTTGTTTTTGAAGACGGTATAGCGCAAAAGAAGCATTATCGAACTTTCAATATTAAATCTTTTGAAGGCCAAGATGACCCAAGAGCAATCGCTGAAGTTGTGAGCAGAAGATACAGATACCTAATCGAGGGAGAGGATCCAGAAAATACCAACAAGAAAAGTTTTGCTTATCGCCCAAGTTTAGTTTTAATAGATGGGGGAATTGCTCAAGTTAATTCTGCTCGAAATGCACTGGATGAATTAGGTTTATCTGAAATTGAAACTGTAGGTATTGCTAAAAGATTAGAGGAACTTTGGAAACCAGGTGCAAAGGATCCAATAATACTTCCAAGAAACAGTGAAGCATTATTTTTAGTACAACGCATAAGAGATGAAGCACACCGTTTTGCTATTACAAAAACTAGGCAGAGGCACTCAAAGAAAGCTTTGGCAAGTCAGTTAGATGCAATTCCTGGATTAGGTGAAAAAAAGATCAGTTTCTTGTTAGACAAATATGGTTCAGTTTCAAAAATAAGAAAATTAGATATGAAAGAATTAGCCCAAAATCCTGGATTTAATGAAAAACTTGCAATAGCAATTTTGGAAGGCTTAAAGGACGAAGTACCTAAATTTGATGTTGAAACAGGCGAAATTTTGTAGTGAATGAAAGATAGGGCAGACTAAGAACATGAACAAACCAGAAGTTTTAATAGTCACTGGAATGTCTGGTGCAGGTCGTTCCACAGCTGCCAAAGCGTTAGAAGATTTAGGTTGGTTTGTAATTGATAATTTACCTCCTTCTGTTTTATTAGATGCATTAAAAGATGTGCAGAGTCAAGGAGTGGCAAGCCATATAGCTGTTGTAGTAGATGTGCGAGGGGGAAAACTATTTTCAACTTTGAATAATTCCTTGGAAAAAGTTAAACAGGAAGATTGGCAAATAAGGTTTCTATTTTTAGATGCGTCAGATTTAGCATTAGTTAGAAGATTTGAAGGAAGTAGAAGACCACATCCGCTTCAGGGTGAGGGAAGGGTTTTAGACGGTTTGCAAAAAGAGCGAGAACTCTTAGGAGATTTAAGAGCAAATGCAGATGTTGTTATTGACACTTCCGATATGTCGACACCAGGACTTAGAACAATTATCGAGAAGACTTTTGAAAGTGATGTAGAAACTTTTCAAGTTACAGTATTATCTTTTGGTTATAAATACGGCATACCAATTGATGCAGACTTTGTTTTTGACGCAAGATTTTTATTCAACCCATTTTGGAAAGAAGACTTAAAAAAATTAACTGGCTTAGATCAACCTGTCAAAGACTTTGTATTGAGCCAAGAAGGTGCTGTTGAGTTTGGTGAAAACATTGTTCAACTCATCAACCACACAAAAGCTGGCTACATTCGTGAGGGTAAGAAATATGTCACAGTTGCAATTGGTTGCACGGGTGGAAAACATAGAAGTGTTTGTTTAAGTGAAGAAGTTTCTAAAAAATTAACTAAACATGGTGCCAAAGTAAGAGTTGTGCACAGAGATTTAGGGAAAGAATAAAAGTTACTCATGTTACTCATGTGACATGATTTAAGTTACAAAATCAAAGATTTCTAAAAACAATCTGACACGCCGTAAAACTTGTGTAAAGATATAAGTTATGGCAATGACAGCGGCAGTAAAAGATGAATTAGCACGAGTTGAATTAAATAAAAGTTGTTGTCGAAAAGCCGAAGTTTCAGCTCTTTTAAGATTTGCTGGTGGTCTTCATTTAGTAGCTGGTCAAATTGTGGTAGAAGCAGAATTAGATGCTGGCCAAATTGCGAGAAGACTACGTAAAGACATTATTGAACTTTATGGACACGATGCTGAGATGTCAGTGTTGCAAGGTTCTGGAATCAGAAAAGGTGCCCGTTACGTGGTTCGCGTTGTGCAGGGTGGAGATGTCTTAGCTAAACAAACTGGATTAATAGATGCAGCAGGAAGACCAATTAGGGGTTTACCTCCATCTGTAGTAGGCGGTGGAATATGTGATGCCGAATCAGCGTGGCGTGGAGCATTTTTAGCTCATGGATCTTTAACAGAACCAGGAAGATCAAGTGCTTTAGAAATTACCGCACCAGGTCCAGAAGCAGCACTTGCTTTAGTTGGCGCAGCCAGAAGATTAGACGTTGTCGCAAAAGCAAGAGAAGTAAGAGGTGTAGATCGAGTTGTTATTAGAGATGGTGATGCAATTGGATCACTTCTAACTCGACTTGGAGCTCACGATGCAGTTATTGCTTGGGAAGAAAGACGCATGCGTCGAGAAGTTAGAGCAACTGCAAATCGATTAGCGAATTTTGATGATGCCAATTTAAGAAGAAGTGCGCAAGCTGCAGTGGCAGCGGGTGCAAGAGTTTTAAGAGCTATGGAAATTTTAGGAGATGAAATTCCAGATCACTTAAAAGCAGCTGGCCAACTTCGCATCACTCATAAGCAAGCAAGTTTAGAAGAACTTGGTTCTTTATCCGATCCACCTCTAACAAAGGATGCAATCGCGGGAAGAATCAGAAGATTATTAGCAATGGCAGATAAGCGTGCAACGGAGTTAGGAATTCCAACTACAGAAGCCTCTCTCACACCAGAAATGCTCGAAGGGTAGAATTAGTTTTGGCAATGACGCCAAAATGTAATAAAACTCAATAAAAACTATTAAAATTCTGGAGTTGATAAAAAAGTGGCAATTCGTGTTGGAATCAACGGTTTTGGTCGTATTGGTAGAAACTACTTAAGAGTTATTCAAGATAGAAAAGGCAAAGTTGCAGAAGGTGCTTTAGCTCAAATAATTAAAACTAATGAACCAATCGAAGTTGTTGCAGTTAATGATTTAACTGATGTTAAAACATCAGCTCACTTACTTAAATATGACTCAACTTTAGGAAGATTTCCAGGGGATGTTAAAACTGAAGGAAACTCAATTTTTGTTGATAATAAAGAAATAAAGATTACTTCCCATAGAGATCCAGCAGAAATTCCTTGGGGAGAATTCGGAGTAGATCTTGTTATTGAATCTACTGGAGTATTTACAGATGCTGAAAAAGCAAAATCTCATTTAAAGTCCGGTCCTAAAAAAGTATTAATTTCTGCTCCTGCCAAAGGTGAAGACATCACAATAGTTTTAGGTGTAAATCATGAAGCACTAGATCATGCAAAACATATTGTGATCAGCAATGCTTCTTGCACGACAAATTGCCTAGGACCAATGGCAAAAGTTATTCATGACACTTTTGGCATTGAATCAGGATTAATGACCACAATTCATGCCTACACAAATGATCAATCAACTCTTGACATGCCACATAAAGATTTAAGAAGGGCAAGAGCGGCTGCAATAAATATGATTCCTACAACAACAGGAGCAGCAAAAGCTATTGGTTTAGTTCTTCCAGAGTTAAAAGGAAAACTTGATGGATATGCAATGCGAGTACCAACTCCTGTTGGGTCTGCTACAGATTTAACAGTGCAATTAAAAAAGACTTCAACTGTGCAAGATATTAATCAAGCACTTAAGAGTGCAGCTGAAACTTACTTGAAAGGAATCCTTTCATATTCTGAAGATCCACTGGTTTCAACAGACATAGTTCATGATCCACACTCATGCATTATCGATGGACAACTAACTTCAGTTTCTGGAAGTGTGGCAAAAGTTGTTGGTTGGTATGACAACGAATGGGGATATTCAAGTCGTCTGGTTGATTTAACTCAACTTGTTGGCTCAAATCTCTAATTTTTAATGAAACAATTAGAGCAAATAGAATTAACTAATCAGCGCGTATTATTACGCGCTGATTTAAATGCACCCTTAAAAGTTGATTCAAATGGGCAAATGCAAATCACTGATGATGGTCGACTAAAGGCAAGTGTTACAACAATTGAATTACTAATCAAAAAAAATGCAAAAATAATTATTTTGGCCCATTTAGGAAGACCAAAAGGGGAAAGAAAACCAGAATTATCATTAAAGCCAATTGCCAATAGACTTAGTGAATTATTAAACAAACCCATTGCATTTATTGAAAATTTAAATGATCCTGAATTAATGACTAAAATTGGTTCATTAAATCCAGGTGAAATCTTGATGCTTGAAAACATCAGATATGAAAAAGATGAAACGAGCAAAGTTCAAACAGAACGAAATAGATTAGCGCAAAAATTAGCGCAATTAGGTGACTTTTTTGTCATTGATGGATTTGGAGTAGTTCATAGAGAACAAGCATCAGTTACAGATATTGCAAGACTTCTTCCAAGTGCACCAGGAAAACTTGTTGAGGCAGAACAAAAAGCTTTCGACAAAGTGCTTAAAAATCCTGAAAGACCTTACGTTGTCGTTTTAGGTGGATCAAAAGTAAGCGACAAATTAGGAGTTATTAACAATTTAATTAATAAAGTCGATTTACTTTTAGTTGGTGGAGGAATGGCCTTTACATTTTTAAAAGCCCAAGGCTTAGAAGTTGGCCAATCTTTGCTAGAAATAGACAGACTTGATGAAGTAAATAAGTTAATGAATCTTGCTAAAGAAAAAAATGTCGAAATCGTATTGCCTGTTGATGTAGTAACTTCTAAAGAATTGGATGGATCTAGTGAAGTAAAAACTGTTGAAGTAACAAATATTCCAGTGGATGAAAAAGGATTAGATATTGGACCTAAAACTATTGAATTGTTTAAGACCAAATTGAATCAAGCTAAAACTGTTGTGTGGAATGGCCCTATGGGTGTATTTGAGGTTAAGCAATTTTCAAATGGAACTAAAGAAATAGCGCAAAAAATTTCCGATTTGAGCGCCTACACAGTTGTCGGGGGAGGTGATTCTGCTGCCGCAATAAGATTGTTAGGTCTAGATGAATCGAAATTTGATCACATCTCTACTGGTGGTGGAGCATCACTTGAACTTTTAGAGGGCAAAGAATTACCTGGATTGAAAGTATTGGAGGAAGTTTAAATTGACTACTGAAGGTAGAAAACCAGTTATGGCTGGTAACTGGAAAATGAATTTAAATCATTTAGAGTCAATTGCTTATGTGAACAAATTAGGTTTCTCATTAACAGATGCTGATTATGAAAGAACTGAAGTGGTGATTTTTCCACCATTTGTTGATTTAAGATCTGTTCAAACCGTAGTTGATGCAGATCATCTAAGACTTACTTATGGGGCACAAGATATGAGCGCTCATGACTCTGGTGCTTACACCGGTGAGATAAGTGGACCTATGCTAAACAAATTGAAAGTTAAATATGCATTAATTGGTCATAGTGAAAGACGTGCTTATCACAATGAAACAGATGAATTAGTTAATTCAAAAGTTAAAGCTGCGATCAAACACGATTTAACACCAATGATTGCTGTGGGTGAAACCTTAGAAATTAGACAATCTGGAAATGCAGTTGAACACACTTTGAACCAACTTCAAATTGCTTTAAAAGAAATAAGAGCAAACTACATTCCACAAATTGTTATAGCTTATGAACCAGTCTGGGCAATTGGCACAGGAGAAGTTGCTACTCCCGAAGATGCTCAAGAGATGTCCAAATCAATACGTGAAAAAGTAGCCAAACTTTATTCAGATGAAGCTGCAGAAAAAATAAGAATTCTTTATGGAGGATCTGTAAAACCTGGAAACATTAAAGCCATCATGGAGCAACCCGACGTTGATGGAGCACTTGTTGGAGGAGCAGCTTTGGACCCTGAAGAATTTTTACGAATCATTAGGTGGCCAGATCAGCCTTAAATTGTGGGACTCGCATAAGCCCCATCATTTAAAGTAAATAGTTTTGTTTTATTCTAGAAGCAATCAAAGGAAGAAATCTCTGTGACAATAATTAGTTGGACATTAGGAACAATATTAGTTATTTCAAATCTATTGTTAATTCTTTTAGTTTTATTGCATAGAGGACGTGGTGGTGGTCTGTCAGATTTATTTGGTGGAGGATTTAGTTCATCTCTGGGTGGTTCATCTTTAGCTGAAAGAAATTTAGATAGATTTACAATTGCGATTGCAATAATTTGGGCAGCAAGTGTAATTGGTTTAGGTTTAGTTTTAAGCGCGTAATTAAAAGGAGAAATAAATGGCAACTGGTGGTAGCGCAATACGAGGAAGTCGCGTTGGTGCAGGCCCAATGGGTGAAGCAGAACGCGGAGATGCAGCACCACGAGTTCGTTTATCTTTTTATTGTGCGCATGGCCATGAAAGTAGACCTGCCTTTGCAGTGGATGCGCCAATTCCTGATGAATGGGATTGTCCAAGATGTGGTTGGCCAGCTGGCAGAGATCAAGATAATCCACCACAACCTACAAAAAATGAACCTTACAAAACTCATCTTGCATATGTTAAAGAAAGAAGAGATGACAAAGATGGGGATGCAATTTTGGCAGAAGCTATTGAAAAATTACGAGGCGATCGTTAATTAATTAATTTTTTTGCAGTTGCAACAATATTTTCTACTGTTATTCCGTATTCTTTAAATAAAATATCTGGTTTTGAACTTGCCCCATAATGATCCAGTCCAATTACTGCACCTTCTGTTCCAACAAATCGATACCAACCGATAGTTGAACCTGCCTCGATCGCGATTCTTTTCTTTAGATTTTCTGGTAGTACTTCATTTTGATACTTGTGGTCTTGATCTAAAAACCATTCCACGCACGGCATTGAAACAACTCTTGTTGAAACATTTTCATCTTCAAGTTGTTTTTGAGCATCTAGAGCCATTTGAACTTCAGAGCCAGTAGCAATAAGTATTACTTCAGGTTTTGAATTTTTAGCATCACTTAAAATGTATGCACCTTTGGATGTCCCCAATTCTGAAGCATAAATTTTTCTATCAAGGGTTGGAATGTTTTGTCTAGTCAAAACAATTCCTGCAGGTTTTCTATCCTTTATTATTTTTAGCCACGCTTGACTTACTTCATTAGCATCGCAAGGTCTGACCACATTAAATCCAGGAATCGATCGCAAGGACCATAATTGCTCAATTGGTTGATGAGTTGGACCATCTTCTCCTAAACCAATTGAGTCATGTGACCAAACATAAATAACAGGTAATTGCATCAGACTTGCAAGTCTTATTGCTGGTTTTTGGTAGTCACTAAAAATTAAGAATGTTGCTCCAAATGGTCTTACAAATCCATACAATGCTAAACCGTTCATTATTGAAGCCATTGCGTGTTCTCTGATTCCAAAGTGAAGATATTTACCACCAATTGATGAATTTGAAATGTTTAATTCAGGCTTTTGCATAATCAAAGCGTTTTTTAAAGCAACACCATTGCTTTCTGCAAGATCTGCAGATCCTCCAATTAATTCAATCATTTTTTCTGAAAAAAAGTTTAGAACTGTTCCACCACTTTTTCTACTAGCAATACTTGATCCTGTTTCAAACTTTGGTAAGCCTTGTTCTAAATCTTTTGGTAGTTCTTGAGATTGGAGACGGTGAAATTCCTTACTTAACTCAGGATTTTTTGAAGACCATTCTTCGAAGTGTTCTAACCAATTTTTGTATTTTTCTTCACCATTTTGCACAACTGATCGAGTGTAATCTAAAACTTCTTTAGAAACTGTGAAAGTTTCTGTGGGATTGAAATCTAAAGATTCTTTGGTAAGTATTACTTCATCTTTTCCAAGTGGAGCACCATGAGATGCGGCGGTATTTTGTGCATTTGGAGATGGCCAAGCAATGATGGTCTTAAGTCTAATAAAACTTGGTTTATCAGATTTCTTAGATTTTTCAATCGCATCAATAAGTTTTTGTATCGATACATTTCCAGATGAATCTAACTCAACTAAATGAGTGTCCCATCCATAAGCTTGATATCTTTTCTCAACATCTTCTGTAAAAGCTAAATTGGTTTGACCATCAATACTTATTTTGTTGTCATCATAAATTACTATCAAATTTGATAAATTTAAATGCCCAGCAATACTAGAAGCTTCTGATGTGACACCTTCTTGTAAATCTCCATCACTTGCAATTACATAAATGTAGTTGTCAAATATACTTTGATTTTTAGCAGTTTTTGAATCGAAATAATTTCTCCAATATCTTGAGGCAATTGCCATTCCGACCGCAGATGATAATCCTTGACCTAAAGGCCCGGTTGTCATTTCAACTCCATTTGTGTGACCAAATTCAGGATGACCGGGAGTTAGGCTGTTATGTTGTCTAAAGTTTTTTAGATCTTCAATTTCTAATCCATATCCAGTTAAATAAAGTTGTGAATAAAGCAACATGCTGGCATGTCCGCAAGAAAGAATAAAACGATCTCTAGCAAACCAATCAGAATTTTTAGGGGAATGATTCATAACTTTTTGAAACAACAAATGGGCAACAGGTGCTAATGCCATAGCAGTTCCAGGATGGCCATGGCCAGCATTTTCTACTGCATCCATTGCTAAGACTCTTGCAGTATTTGTAGATTTTGTATCTAACTCAGTCCAATTCAAAATTTGAAGTCCTTTTATTCGATTGCGCTCTAGTGAATAGCCTAATGAGTCAGTAATCACACTATCCAACAAACTCACCGAATTAACTATTCAGGTAACGTAAGTTAGGTCATGGTATCTAAAGACTTGTTCACCCAAAATAAATCAATAGTTATTGATAAAGAATCCTTTTTGCAAGTTATAAAGAATTATGCAGCTCTAACCAAACCTAGAATCATTGAACTTTTACTTGTCACAACAATTCCAACAATGTTTTTAGCATCTGGGGGATGGCCAAATTGGATGCTTGTATTGAACACTTTCATAGGCGGTGCATTGGCTGCTGGTGGAGCAAATGCCCTGAACAATGTTGTGGATCGAGATATTGACGCACTCATGACAAGAACTGCACATCGACCATTAGTGACGGGAAAAGTTTCTGTCAGAGGAGCAGTTGCATTAGGAATCTCTCTTTCTTTATTGTCTGTAATTTGGCTTCAAAGTAGTGTCAATACGTTATCTGCATTTTTGGCAGCCTCGGCAATTGTTTTTTATGTTTGCATTTACACGTTGTTATTAAAAAGAAGAACATCATCAAACATTGTTTGGGGTGGAGCAGCGGGTTGTTTTCCTGTTTTAATTGGTTGGGCTGCAGTAACCAACTCCATTGATTTTGCACCAATTGCGTTGTTTCTGATTGTTTTCTGGTGGACGCCACCTCACTATTGGCCTTTGTCAATGCAATACAAAAATGATTATGCAAACGCTGGGATACCTATGCTTCCGGTAGTAAGTGAGAACATTAAAGTTGCCAACCAAATTATTATTTACTCATTTATTATGGCTATAACAACTTGGATTCTTCCCTTAACTGTTGATTTATCAATTTACTATTGGATTGGTTCTATATTTCTAAATATATTGTTTATAAAAGAGGCTATTAACCTTCGAAATAGAATTCTAAATCAAGTATCAGATTTATTACCAATGAAATTATTCAATTACTCAATAACCTATTTGGCACTTTTATTTCTACTCATCGGTATTGATCCACTAATTAGCTAATGAGAATCGCGTATGTGGTTGGCGATGATGACCCAAAAGACCCTGATCCTGATTTAGATATTCCTTTTGTTAAGGATGCAGCAAACGTAATAAAAATTGATTTAGATTTTCCAAATTGGCAAGATAAAAATGTCAACTGGCAAAACTACGATGCAGCAGTAATTAGATCTACTTGGAACTATGTACCTTTCAGAGAAGATTTTGTTTTATGGAGTCAAAAAGTAGAAAAAGAGACCAAACTTTTTAATTCAAGCAAAATAGTTCAGTGGAATACGGATAAAAAGTATCTTCTGGAGTTGGAACAAAAAGGAATTCCAATAATTCCTACAAAATTTTGCTCAAGCATTGAAGAAATTGAATCTAAATTGGATTGGGCATTCAACCAGGCAAGTGCTATTGCAATTAAACCTTCAATAGGAGCAGGTGCACGCCTAGCAGGAAGAGCAAGTTCAATAGATGAGGCAAAAAAACTAGTGAAAAATATTTTTGAAAATAATCGAATTGCCATGATTCAGCCTTATATTGAAAGTGTAGATACAGAAGGTGAAAAAGCAATAGTTGTAATAGATGGCAAATTAAGTCACGTAGCAAGGAAGGTACCAGCTTTAACTAAAGGTGGTCATGGAGATGGAGCAGGTTTAGTAGAAATTGATAAAAAAATGGAAGATATTTTTAAAGTTATTGCATCGAAGTTATCAACATGGAATGAATTACTTTATGCACGAATCGATGTTGCGGAATATAAAGGTTCGTATTTATTGATGGAATTAGAACTAACTGAACCGTGGCTTTTTATGAAATACCGACCAGAGTCCAGTCTAGATTTGCTTAATGCGATCCTTAAGCGAATAAATTGATTTTTCAAAGATAAACATTAAATTTATCCAAATTAAAACTGATCCCAAAACATGAAATCCAACTAATATCCATGGAAGATTTGTAAACCACTGGGTGTAACCAATAAATCCTTGGATCACACAAAGTGCAAACAGTGTATTTAAATACTTTGAAAGTGATTTATATTCTTTGTTGGTTCTAACTAAAAGAATTAAACCTAATAATAGTCCAATAAATAGTAAAACTGAGTCTGCATGAATCCAAGCAATAGTTCTTGTATCGATTTCAAATCGCGCAGCAATTTCATCTCCTGAATGCGGACCTGAGCCGGTGGTGATGGTTCCTAAAGTAATTACAACAAAGCCAATAGTTGTAAAAAATTTAAGATAATTTCTGATTAATTTAGAAGTTATTTTGGATGGTTTTGATTTAGCCCAAAATTTATAAATTATGGCAGAAATAGCAACTAATACAATTGAAAGTAAGAAGTGAAACATAACTGTAAAAGGATTTAAACCAGTTAAAACAGTAATTCCACCTAAAATTGCTTGAAGTAATGTTCCAATAAGTGGCAAAGTTGACCAGATGATTATGCGTTTATTTTTTGAAATAAAGGCAACCACTAGCACCGCAACAGATGCCAGTAGCACAACAAAAGTTAGTAGCCTGTTTCCAAACTCGATGTATTTATGAAAACCTTCGACCTGGCTTGCAACTGGCACAAGAGAACCTGGTGCACAATTTGGCCAAGTAGGACATCCCAAACCAGAACCTGTTAACCGAACCACTGCTCCAGTAACGATGATGCCTGACTGAGTGATGAGATTTATCAAGCTTGCTACACTAGCTCGTTTGATTAAAGTGCTTTTTTTCATGTGGTAATTCGAGTCTAACCACCTCTAACTTGCACGCAAACGTTAAATAGGCAACACTAGGGTTATGGAATTCAAGACTCTTGGTAGAGATCGCTTAGCTAGGGAACTGCTTAAAAAAGGTCCTATTTCGGCAAGTGATTTGGCGGATTCATTGGGTATTAGTGCAGTTGCAGTGAGAAAGCATTTGGATGACATGACTGAAAAATCTTTGGCTGAATGTCATGAAGTTGCACCATTTGGACCTGCAAAACCCAAAGGTAGAGGAAGACCAGCCAAAGTTTACTCACTGACTCCGCAAGGAAGAGATTTTTTCGAAAATCAATATCAAGGTTTAGCAGAAGATTCTGTGGCATTTATTGACGAATTTCAAGGTGCACAAGGTGTAAAACTTTTTGCGGAAAAAAGAGTTAACAAAATTTTTGCAAAATATGTAAACGAAATTTATAAATTTAAAACACTAGATAAGAAAGTTGAAAAGTTAACTGAAGTTTTGACGAAAGAGGGTTTTGCTGCCACTTCAGATAAGGGCTCAGGACCAACACATACGATTCAGCTTTGCCAACATAATTGTCCAATCGCACACGTTGCCGAAAAACATCATGAATTCTGTGATGCAGAACTTGAAATGTTTAACTCTATTTTAGGAGTTAATGTGACCAGACTTTCAACCATTGCAAAAGGTGGAAATATTTGTACAAGTTTAATTAGTACTTTGCCAAAATCAGCAGTAAGTTCAGCCAAACAATACAAGGAGATCAAATGACAATAGCTCGTCCTGAATTAGAAGGATTAGGAAATTACGAGTATGGATGGCATGACAAAAATGATGCTGGGAAAAATGCTAAACGTGGTTTAACAGAAGACGTGGTTAGAGATATCAGTGCTAAGAAAAACGAGCCAGCATGGATGTTGGAAACCAGACTTAAAGCTCTAAGTCTTTTCGAAAAGAAACCATTGCCAAATTGGGGTGCCTATCTAGGTGGCATTGATTTTGACAATATTAAATACTTTGTTCGTTCAACTGAGAAACAAGCAACTTCATGGGAAGAACTGCCTGATGATATTAAAAATACTTACGATCGCCTAGGTATACCTGAAGCAGAAAAAAAGAGATTGATTGCAGGAGTAGCAGCTCAATATGAATCAGAAGTTGTTTATCACCAGATTAGAGAAGATCTAGAAAAACAAGGAGTAATTTTTCTTGATACCGATACAGGTTTAAAACAACACGAAGATATTTTTAAGGAATATTTTGGTTCTGTAATTCCATCTGGAGATAATAAATTTGCTGCTTTAAATACTGCAGTGTGGTCAGGTGGATCATTTATTTATGTTCCAAAGGGTGTAAAAGTTGATATTCCTTTGCAGGCATATTTTCGAATCAACACAGAAAATATGGGACAATTCGAAAGAACTCTAATAATTGTTGATGAAGATGCTTATGTGCATTATGTGGAAGGTTGTACTGCACCTATTTATTCTTCAGACTCACTACACAGTGCAGTTGTAGAAATTATTGTAAAAAAGAATGCAAGGTGTCGTTACACCACTATTCAAAATTGGTCTAACAACGTTTATAACTTAGTTACAAAAAGAGCTGTTGCCCAACAAGGTGCAACCATGGAATGGATTGATGGAAACATCGGTTCAAAAGTGACTATGAAATATCCAGCGGTTTGGCTAGTTGGAGAACATGCCAAAGGTGAAACCATGTCAGTTGCATTTGCTGGCGAAGGTCAACATCAAGACGCTGGAGCGAAAATGGTTCACGCTGCTCCAAATACTTCTTCCACAATTATTTCTAAATCAGTTGCTAGAGGTGGAGGTAGAACTTCTTATCGAGGATTAATCCAAGTAAATGAAGGATCATATAACTCCAAAACAACTGTTAAATGTGATGCACTTTTGGTGGATGACATTTCAAGATCTGATACTTATCCATACATTGATTGTCGTGAAGATGATGTTTCAATGGGACACGAAGCTACCGTTTCAAAAGTAAGCGAAGATCAACTCTTTTATTTAATGCAACGAGGCTTGAATGAAGACGAAGCAATGGCGATGATCGTGCGCGGATTTGTGGAACCAATCGCTCGAGAATTACCTATGGAATATGCAATTGAGTTAAATCGACTAATTGAATTGCAAATGGAAGGTGCTGTTGGATGAGCACTGGATTACAAGAAAGAGAAATATTACTTAAAAGTACCGATGCAAGGCCTGATCGAATTGCATCTATTAATCCAGATGATTTTGCCATTCCTAATGGAAGAGAAGAAGAATGGCGCTACACACCTTTAAAACGGGTAGGAAATCTGCACGTTGAAGCGCAAGCTACAACAAACTTTAAATTTGAAGTTGAGGCAAATTCTTCAATAAATCATCAAATAATTAGTAAAAATGAGTTGAAATCTAATTTTTTAGCAACTGATCGCATTACCGCAAGATCTTTTGCAAATGCAAAAGAAGTACTAGTTATAACAATTCCTAAAGAATTTGAATCTAATGAGTTAGTTTGGGTAAAAATTAACTTAACCTCAGGAGTTCAATATTCACATATAAAAATTGAAGCAGGTCAACACAGTAAATCAACTGTGGTACTTGAATATATTGGCGAAGGAATTGGTGCAATTAATTCTGAAATTGAAGCACTAGATAATTCAAGGATAGATTTGATAAACATTTTTGATGCAAATAAAAATTCTGTTTTGATAAGTGAACAACAATTTATTTTGGCAAAAGATGCAAATGTTAGAACTTTATCAGTTGAATTAGGTTCAGATGTCTTACGCTATGTGCCAAGGGCAAAATTTTCTGGACCGCATGCATCAATTGATTTATTTGGTGTTTTCTTAGCAACAAACGGACAATTTTTTGAAAATCGAGTTTTTGTTGATCACAATATGAAAGATTGTCGAAGCAATGTTTTATATAGAGGTGGCGCACAAGGTGAAGGAAGTCATACTGTTTGGGTCGGAGACGTCTTAATTCGAAAAGTTGCAACCGGAACAGATACTTATGAAATGAATAGAAATCTTCTACTAGATGATGGAGCAAGAGCAGATTCAGTTCCCAATCTAGAAATTGAAACTGGTGAAGTACAAAAAGCAGGACACGCAAGTGTTACAGGACGCTTAGATGATGATCAACTTTTTTATTTAATGTCACGCGGAATTGATGAACATACTGCAAGACAACTTGTAATAGAAGGTTTCTTTTCGGGAATCTTTGGCGAGTTTAGCGATGTTAATTTGAAGGACAAGCTAACTGCAAAACTAAATGCTGCCATTGAAAGAGCCAATAGATGACAACTTGGACAAGTGTGGGAAAAGTTACTGATTTTGCAGTAGGAAGTGCCAAAGCAGTTGAAGTAAATGGGGAAAGCATTTGTTTAGTGAGAAACAAAAGTGGGTTTCATGCAGTAAGTGATGCTTGTACTCATGGTGCAGTTTCGTTAAGCGAAGGAACTGTAACTGAGTCAGGAATTGAATGTTGGTTACATGGTTCAGAGTTTGATTTAACAACTGGAGAACCAAAGACTCCACCAGCAACAACTGCATTAGAAGTTTTTGAAGTAGAAGTAGAAGGCGATGGCGACAACGGCATCGTAAAAGTTGGAATATAGAAAAGGGAAAAATATGTCTGAATTAGTAATTAAAAATTTGCATGTAAGTGTTGAAACCGACGGTGAATTAAAAGAAATTTTACGAGGTGTTGATTTAACAATTAAGTCCGGCGAAACTCACGCCATCATGGGACCAAATGGTTCTGGAAAATCAACTCTGGCATACGCCGTTGCTGGGCATCCTAAATACACAATCACCCAAGGAACAGTAACTTTAGATGGCGCTGATGTTTTAGACATGTCAGTAGATGAAAGAGCAAGAGCTGGACTGTTTTTAGCAATGCAATATCCAGTTGAAATTCCAGGTGTTTCAGTAAGTAATTTCTTACGTTCATCAATCACAGCATTACGAGGCGAAGCCCCTAAATTGCGCGATTGGTTAAAGGAAATGAATGAATCTATGAAAGAAATAGGCATGGATCCATCATTTTCAGAAAGAAATGTAAATGAAGGTTTTTCTGGTGGCGAAAAGAAACGTCACGAAATTTTGCAACTTGAATTAATGAAACCAAAGATTGCAATTTTAGATGAAACCGACTCAGGGCTTGATGTGGATGCATTAAGAATAGTTTCGGAAGGAATAAATAGAACTGTTTCGAAAAATAACACAGGTGTCTTATTGATTACTCACTACACCCGAATTTTAAGATATGTCAAACCAGACAAAGTTAGTGTTTTCGTTGATGGACGAATCGCTGCAACTGGGGGACAAGAATTAGCTGAGGAATTAGAAGCAAACGGTTACGTTAAGTTTTCTAAAGCAACAACAGGGGCATGACAATACTAGATTCGAATATCAAGTTGGATGTCAAAAAAATCCAACTTGACTTTCCAATTCTTGAAAGACATGTTAGAAATGACAAAAAATTAATTTATTTAGATAGTGCAGCAACTTCTCAAAAACCTCAAATTGTTATCGATGCTCAAAATAATTTCTATGAAACTATAAATTCAGGAGTTCATCGGGGCGCATATTACTTAGCAGAACTGGCTACAGATGCACACGAAAAAGCAAGGGAAAAAATAGCTAGTTTTGTAAATGTTAAACCAGAGCAGATAGTTTTCACAAAAAATGCTACCGAGTCATTGAATTTATTGTCTTATGCTTTTCTAAATGCAACATTAAAATCCAAATTTGATAAATCAATTAATCCAAAACTTGTTTTAAATCCTGGTGATGAGATCGTGGTGTCCGAATTAGAGCATCATGCAAATCTTGTTCCTTGGCAAGAATTATGCTCAAAAATTGGCACAGTTTTAAAATGGATTCCAATAACTGATGAAGGCTTGTTAGATTATTCCAAATTGGACTCAGTCATAACAAGTAAAACTCGTATCGTTTCCGTTTCTCACATGAGTAATGTTCTTGGTTCTATCACCGATGTAGAAAAAATTGGCCAAGCTGCCAGAAATGTTAAAGCTTTTTTCTTTTTGGATGCATGTCAATCTGTACCTCATATGCCAGTAGATTTCCAAAAATTGAAAGCAGATGCGATTGCATGGTCTGGACACAAAATGTTAGGACCACTTGGAATTGGCTTGCTTGCTGGAACTGATGAACTTCTAGAAATGATGCCACCTTTTATTGCTGGGGGTTCAATGATTGAAACTGTAACTATGCAGAAATCAACTTTTGCTAAAGCTCCTAAAAAATTTGAAGCAGGCACTCCTCCAGCAGCAGAAGCAGTAGCACTTGGTGCAGCAGTAGAATACTTACAGAATTTAGGAATGCAAAATGTGCACAATTACGAAAGATATTTAACATCTAAATTAATAAACGGATTAAAGGATATACATAAAGTAAAAATTTATGGCCCAACTTCAAACATAGATCGAGGAAGCACTGTCTCATTTGCTCTAGAAGGATTACATCCTCATGATGTGGGCCAAGTGCTAGATGATTTAGGCATAGCCGTAAGAGTAGGAAACCATTGTGCAAGACCAATTATGGATAAATTGAAGGTTCAATCAACAACTAGGGCAAGTACTTATATTTATAATGATGAATCAGATATTGAGGCGCTACTTACAGGAATAGAAAAAGTATTTAAATTCTTTGGAGTTAAATAATGCAACTTTCAAACATGTATCAAGAGGTAATTCTTGATCACTACAAATCGCCAAGAGGTAAAGGGTTAAAAGATTCATTTGATGGTCAAGCTCACCATGTAAATCCCACCTGTGGCGATGAGATTACGGTGCAAGTAAAACTTTCACATGATAAGAAAACAATTGAAAGTATTTCTTATGATGGTCAAGGTTGTTCAATTAGCCAAGCTTCTGCAAGTATCATGTTCGAGCAAGTAAATGAAAAATCTATTGATGAATTTAATCAAATAAATGAAGATTTCTTGAAAATGATGCAAGGAAAGGGAAACTATCAAGGAAATGAAGACTTGATTGGAGATGGAGTTTCTATGATAGGAGTAGCTCAGTATCCGGCAAGGGTAAAATGTGCTTTATTGTCTTGGATGGCTGCAAAGGATGCAATCATAAGAGCACAAGGAGAAGTAAATGGCGGTTGATGTCGTTGCAGCAAAAGATAATGTTTATGAAGCATTGCACGATGTGGTTGATCCTGAATTAGGAATTAACGTTGTCGATTTGGGTTTGATTTACGGTGTAGAAGTAACTGAAGATAATAAAGCAGTAATCGACATGACTTTAACTTCTGCAGCTTGTCCTTTAACAGATGTAATTGAAGATCAAACCAAAGCCGCTTTAAATGGAATTGTCGATGAATTCAGAATAAATTGGGTTTGGATGCCACCTTGGGGCCCAGACAAAATTACAGACGAAGGTCGTCAAATGCTAAGAGCGCTTGGATTTAATCTTTAAGTCGTCGTAATTTTCAGTCTGAACTAGACTCATTTAAGTATGAGTCAGATGCAGATGTGGGAATCTTATAGATCACTAACCAGAGATTCCAGTGTCAAAAATAAAGGGATCAAATCTGACACCTTCAACCGTATTGTCAAATATGCAAAACCATTAAACAAAGATATTTCTTATCTTGTCGTCATAGTTATCGTTGATGCTTTTTTAGTTGTGGCTCAACCATTGTTGTTCAAAAGAATAGTTGACGATGGTATTTCAGCAGGTAATAGAGAAATTGTTATTACAACAGCAGTTTTAGTTGCAGTTCTAGCCATACTTTCCGCCGGTTTAAGCATTGTTGAAAGACTTTTTAGTTCAAGAATTGGTGAGGGATTAATTCTTACTTTAAGAAGTCAAGTTTTTGATCATGTACAGTCTCAGCCAATAGCTTTTTTTACCAGAACCCAAACTGGTTCATTAATATCTCGAGTAAATGGTGATGTAATTGGTGCACAACAAGCTTTCACGTCTACTTTAAGTGGGATAGTTTCAAATGGAATAAGTCTTGTAGTTGTTTTAGGAACTATGTTTTTTCTTTCTTGGACTATAACCTTAACTTCTCTAGTTCTTTTGCCTATTTTTTTGATTCCAGCAAAATATATGGGTAAAAAAGTACAAGCACTTTCTCGAGAGCAAATGAATTTAAATTCACAGATGAGTCAAACTATGAACGAAAAATTTAATGTGGCAGGTGCTTTGTTGGCTAAACTGTTTGGTTCACCAGACAAAGAATCAAACAATTTTTTTGTTAAAGCGGAAAGAGTAAAAGATATTGGTATCAAAATAGCCATGACCAATCGGATTTTCTTTGTGGCGTTAACAACAGTTGCAACTATTGCAACTGCAATTGTTTATGGGCTCGGAGGAGTTTTAGTAGTTGAGCAAGCCTTAACTTTAGGAACTTTATTAGCACTAGCAGCACTTCTGGGAAGACTTTATGGACCCTTGACAGGTTTATCAAATGTCAGGGTTGATGTTATGACCGCACTTGTTTCATTTGAAAGAGTTTTTGAGATTCTAGATTTAAAACCTTTAATTAAAGATCCCGAAGTCTCTAAAAAACTTCCTGCTGGACCATTAGGAATACGATTTAAGAATGTCTCTTTTATATATCCAACAAGAAAAGAAGTAGGAATTGAATCTTTAGAACTTGCCAAAGAAGATACTTCCCTTGAATCAAACACTGAAATTTTAAAAAATATTTCGATAGAAATGAAACCAGGCACAATGACTGCATTAGTGGGCCCAAGTGGAAGTGGAAAAACTACTATTTCTCAATTAATTTCAAGACTTTATGATCCAACCAAAGGTGAAGTATTAGTAGGGGAAGTAAATTTAACAGAATTAAGCAGAAGAGATATTCGAGACACAATTGGAGTGGTTACTCAAGATTCCCATCTATTTCACGACACCATAAAAAATAATCTTCTTTACGCAAAATCCGATGCAAACGAAAATGAAATTTGGCAAGCACTAGAAAGTGCTCAAATTAAAGAATTTGTTTCCGATTTACCTGAAAAATTAAATACTGTGGTAGGGGATCGAGGCTATCGACTAAGTGGTGGAGAAAAGCAAAGAATTGCTATTGCAAGAGTATTTTTAAAACAACCTCGAATCATAATTTTGGATGAAGCTACTGCTCATCTAGACAACGAAAGCGAAGCTGAAGTGCAAAAAGCACTTAGTTCAGTATTAATTAATAGAACATCTGTTGTCATTGCTCATAGACTTTCAACAGTAGTTTCAGCAGATCAGATAGCTGTAATTAAAGACGGTGAACTCTTAGCACTGGATACACATCAAAATTTGTTGTTGAAAAATTCAATTTATTCAGATTTATACAATAAACAATTTGAAAAATCTAATTAGATTTTTCTCCTCTATAAAGAATAATCCAACCTATTGGTAGTAGTATCGCAAAAATAATCCATTGAATCGCATAACTAAAGTGCGGCCCACTTGAAAGTTTAGGTTCAGGTAGAAGAGCCAAATTTTCAAGATCAACAGATGAATCATTGATTTGAATGTAAGAGTTTTTATAAATATCACCAGCAAAATTATTGGCACTAATCGAAGAAATTTGTAACTCTGGATAATCACTAGGAGTGATTTTATGATTCTCCATTTTTCTAATCCAACCTTTAAAAATAATGGTTTGATTTGGGATGTTTATTTCGTCAAATCTATTTTGATAATTCACTGGCAAAAATCCTAAATTGATTAGTACTTTTTGGTTCACATTTATATTTAAGGGCGCTATGACCCAAAATCCAAGAGATGAATCTAAATACCTATTTCTAGCAAATTTGACATTATCGGTATTAATTTTTCCCGTTATCTGAACTGGTTGCCATTCAGCTAAATTGTCTAAATCGGTTGTTTGTAAAATATCAATTGGCTCTTTATTTAAAGCCGTTGTTATTTCTTGATTTTGAGATCTTCTTTGTTCGTCTCTATTGAACTGCCATTCGGATAAATTAATAAATACATAAATTGCAACAATTAAAACAAGGGTCAGGATGATCCATTTGGGTTGTTTTAATGTGCGAAGCATTCTTAACTAAGAATACTATTTTTGATCGATAGACCTTGTAGGTGACTGAGCCTGAGATGTGGAGAAAAAATTTTCACGACCTGCATTTGCAATTACCACTGCAATGTAGGGAAGAAATATTGCGCCAAAAATTAGAACCCAACGTAGATTGCCTTGTGCAAAAACAGCTCCAACAAAACAAATTGTTCTAAGACTCATTGAGAACAAGTATCTTTTTTTTCTGGCATTTTGGTCATAACTTAAACCAGTTACTGCAGAAGTAATTGCGTATACCTGTTCTGGTTTTTTCTCAGCCATTTGTTCTCCTCTTTATATACGCTACGCCAAAAGTCAAAAACTGGCGAATTGATGAACAATAAAGGTGGCTCTTTTCAAAATTTACTCACGAGAGCGTGTAAGTTATTTTCTATGTCTAACAAGGGAATTGCCGTTGTTACTGGAGGCAATAGGGGCATAGGTCTT
Organism: Actinomycetes bacterium; assembly: GCA_038145175.1. Classification (GTDB taxonomy): domain Bacteria; phylum Actinomycetota; class Actinomycetes; order S36-B12; family UBA5976; genus ATZT02. Next base: position 179,829 of record JAYQPE010000001.1, read on the forward strand.
GCGACAGCTAAAAGACTTGCCCAAGATGGTTTTAATGTTGCAATAACTTATAGAGAAAATAAACCAAATGAAGATTTTTATATGGTTAAAGCTGATGTCACAAAAACTCAAGAAATTGATTCAGCAATTGACGATGTCGAAAAAAATCTTGGACCTATTGATGTATTAGTCATTAACGCAGGTTTTAATAAAGATTCACTAGCTATGAGAATTGAAGATAGTGACATGGAAAAAATTATTGACACAAACTTAAAAGGTGGAATTAGAGTTGCTAGACGCGTTGTAAAAAGTATGGTTAGAAATAAAAAAGGAAAAATAATTTTTATAGGCTCTGTTGTTGGATTTTTAGGTTCAGCTGGACAAATGGTTTACGCCAGTACCAAGGCGGGATTAGTTGGAGCAGCTCGCTCACTTGCTAGGGAAGTTGGCGTGAGAGGAATTACGGTCAATGTGATCACTCCAGGTTATGTTGATACTGACATGACAGACGAACTAGACGAAGACAGAAAGAACTTTATTCGTCAAAATACACCTCTTGGTAGAACTGCAAGTCCTGACGAAGTTGCAGGCGTAGTAAGTTTCTTGTCTTCTAAAGATTCAGATTTCATAACAGGTGCGGTTATTCCTGTTGATGGAGGATTAGGGATGGGGCATTAGTTATGGGTTTAATGGATGGCAAAAATATTTTGGTAACAGGTGTTTTAACTGACCACTCAATCGCTTTTTCAGTTGCAAAAATTATTCAAGAAGAAGGCGGAAATGTTGTCTTGAGTTCATTTGGCCGCGCAATGGGAGCGACTGAACGTGCGAATGCACGATTACCAAAAAAAGCACCCATAGTTGAATTAGATGTAACAAATGAGGACAATCTTAAAAATTTAAAGGAAGAGATAGCAAAACATTGTTCAACATTAGATGGAGTTGTTCATGCAATTGGATTTGCTCCACAAGCAGCACTAGGTGGAAATTTCTTACAAACAGAATGGCCAGATGTTTCAACAGCATTACAAATATCAGCTTATTCTTTTAAATCTCTTTCAATGTCATGTGTGGATCTAATGCCAAATGGCGGAAGTATTGTGGGATTAGATTTTGATGCGACTAAGTCTTGGCCACAATATGACTGGATGGGTGTTGCAAAAGCTGCACTTGAATCAACTTCGAGATATCTTGCAAGACATTTGGGTCCAAAAAATATTAGAGTTAATTTAATTGCTGCCGGCCCAATTAATACTGTTGCTGCTAAACACATTCCTGGTTTTGAAAAATTTGAAGAAGCTTGGGCGCAACGTTCACCGTTAGGTTGGAAAATTTCAGATCCAGTTCCATCTGCAAAAGCAGTTGTTGCACTTTTATCAGATTGGTTTCCGGCAACAACTGGAGAAATAATCCACGTAGATGGTGGATACCACTCAATGGGTGCTTAATTAATTGCGTAATTTACGGAAGTAGCTAGACTTAAACGACTAATTCTTACCAATTCTGAAATACGGTCTCTTACTAAATTTGATTTTGTAGCACTATTTGTCTCAAGCCAATGATTGGTAACAAACTGACAAGTTGTAAGAACTCTTAAACTTCTACCTATCAGAAAAGTAATTCTACTTTCTTGGTCATCGGGATAAACCTGTCTTGAAATATCGTGATCCAAATCAATTAGAAGATCTCTTGCTTCTTGATTATCTTTAATAAGATCAAAAGCCTCCAAATCCTGACTTACTTCTTGAATTGCATGATGAAATTCGTGATCTAGGTCTTTCCAGTTATATTTTGATTTCACAGGTTCTTTATCTCTCAAAAAAACTTCCCAAAAATCACTAGATTCTTTTATTCCATAAATTAACCCACCAGTTGTGGTGAGAGCATGACCAGTTGAAAGAGCAATTTCAACAAATTCATCACTTCCAATTAGGGAGTCAGTGTTACCAGAAACAGGGAAATGACATCTAATTCCAATACATGAATTTTTTCTTAATTCAGAAAGAAAGAGAGTTAAATGTTCCACTTTGCCAAAAAAATTAACCATGCGAGGTGAATGAGCAATTGAGTCGACGGATCTTTCTAAGGTTTCTCTACCTTGAAGAAAAGCAGTCGCCCAAATAGAAAATGAGATACTTGACGGAACTCGATCAAAGATAGGCGAATAACTCATTCTGTAACTCTAATGCCTGGAAATAAAACAAACTTAGATACTTTCATACCCACAAAATTGCTAAAAATAATAAGATAAATAGACTTTTATAAAGGGGTAATTCATGAGCATGATAAATGAGACTGAGAATATTGGTTCATGGCTTACTGACGACCAAATTGAATTTATTAGAGATCGACTTCCAATTTTATATATCGATGCAATTCCAGTTCGCACAGATGATTTAGGAAATGTTACTCAAATTGGATTGCTGCTTAGAGGAATGCCAGATGGAAGCATTAGTAGAGCTATGGTTTCGGGACGTGTTTTATATGGTGAAAGAGTTCGTTCAGCATTAATTAGACATTTAGAAAAAGATTTAGGACCTACAGCTCTTCCGCAATTATCACCTAGTCCAACTCCTTTTACAGTTGTCGAATATTTTCCAGATCCATCCGTAAGTGGATTTCATGATCCAAGACAACATGCAGTTAGTCTGGCATTTGTTGTCGTAGTAAAAGGAGACTGCAAACCAAGTCAGAATGCTCTAGATTTAATTTGGTTAAGTCCACAAGAAGCACAATCGGAAAAAGTTTCAAATGAAATGACTGGCGGGCAATCTAAATTATTAAAACTAGCGCTGGCACATATGGGAGTAATTAATTAAATGAAAAAAAATATTGCAAGTACAAACTTGAATTGGTTACTCTCAGTCGGAGGAATAATCGGTTGGTTCTCTTCATTTACATTGACTATTGATAAAATCAAATTACTTGAAGATCCGAATTATATTTCAAGTTGCAATATTAATTCAATCATTGCCTGTGGCAATATCGTAAAAACGGCACAAGCATCTGTTTTTGGATTCCCTAATAGCGTAATTGGTGTATCAAGTTTTCCAATTCTAGTTTTAGTTGGTGTCCTTGGTCTCCTTAATTTCTCAGTTCCAAAATGGATGTATCAAGTTATTGCAGTAGTCAGTGGTTTTGCAACTATATTTGTGAGTTGGCTTTTCTATCAGAGTGTTTATGTAATTGGCAATCTTTGTCCATATTGCATAGTCGTTTGGGGAATGACCATTCCAATTTTTTTCTTAACTCTCAGGGATTTAATTAAAATTTCCAGAAATAAGAATATTAGATTTCTAGAGCCTTTCACAGGATTTTTAACTTTGGCTTGGTTTTTAATCGTTGGATCGGCAATATTTTTAGAATTCTTTATTTAAGTGTCCGAAGGGGGACTTGAACCCCCATCCCCGTTAAGGGACTAGCACCTCAAGCTAGCGCGTCTACCTATTCCGCCATTCGGACCAAAATGCTTTACGACTAATAATGCTATGCAATCGTCATTAGTTATCAACTAGTAGGCAAGATATAGAGCATGACAGATATCAATACGTTAGAAGACAACGTAGTAAAGATATGTAGAGATTTAATTAAAATCGACACTACTAATTTTGGTAATAATGAAAGTGCTGGAGAAGATAAAGCTGCTGAATATGTGTCAGCTTTTTTAAGCAAGTTACAAATTGAAAATAAAATAGTTGGACCAGACAATAAAAGAAATTCTGTATTAGCAAGAATAGAAGGCACACATAATGAGTTACCTGATTTAGTCTTACACGGACATTTAGATGTTGTGCCTGTAGAAAAAGATAAATGGACAAAAGACGCCTTTGCTGCAGTAGTGGAAGATGATTTGTTGTGGGGTAGAGGTGCAGTTGATATGAAAAATGGAAACGCCATGATTCTTGGCTCAATTGCTCATTTAATAGATGAAGGTTGGAAACCTAAAAGAAATATCACAATCGCAATGTTTGCCGATGAGGAAGCGGGAGGAAAATACGGATCACATTTTGCTATAAATAATTATGGTGAGTATTTTGAAAATGCATCAGAAGCAGTTGGGGAAGTGGGAGGTTTTTCACACACACTTTCAAATGGAGTCAGACTGTACTTAATCGAAACTGCTCAAAAAGGTATTGCTTGGATGAAATTGACTGCCAAAGGTACGGCAGGTCATGGATCAATGATTAATTCAGATAATGCAATAAGCAAAATATCTAGTGCAATAAATTCATTAACGAATCACAAATTTCCCATAACCTTAAAGGACGCGGTTTTACAATTACTCCAAGAAACAGCGATTGCGACAAAACAGCAATTTGATCCAAAAGATCCCGAAAAAATTATTTCCCAATTGGGAACATTGGCAAAATTGGTTTCTGCAACCACAAAAAATACTGCAAATCCCACAATGCTTGATGCAGGTTACAAAGTAAATGTCATCCCAGGTGAAGCAAGTGCTTATGTTGATGGTCGATTTTTACCGGGAAATCAAGAAAGTTTTCTCAATGAAATAAAGCAAATAGTAGGTGAAGAAGTAGATGTAGAAGCTGAAACATTTGATGTAGCACTTGAAGCACCATTTAAAAATGAATTAGTAAGCCAAATGATTTCTTCTTTAGAGAAGGAGGATCCCTTAGCTAAAGTTGTTCCATACATGTTGTCAGGTGGAACAGATGCCAAAGCATTGTCGAAATTCAAGATAAAAGCTTATGGCTTTACACCTTTAATGCTTCCTAATGATTTAGATTTTACAAGTTTGTTTCACGGTCATGATGAAAGAATTCCTATTCCTTCACTTAAATTTGGGGCAAGAACTATGTATCGATTTTTGAAAACTATTTAAGTTCGTTCAACCCTTAAAACTCTTTTTTTAACCCACATGCGCTTGATGCCATTTGGATAAATTCTGGTTCTGACCAATTCCCATCTTCCATATTCTGCAAGTTCAGTCAGAATCGTTTTTGCTTCTTGTCTGGAAGATTTTGAAGGCAGGGGAACTTCTCTAATTTCCCAAGATGCTGACAATTAGTCTCCCTTCTCTTTATTCAATTGAACCCATCTTGACTCAGGATAGGAAAAAATTGGTGAAGAAACGTCGGATAGTGCATTGATTATTTCTTGAGGCAAAATTAAGTCGTCGGCTTTGAGAAGAATTTTTAATTGAGCTAGATTTCGTGCTCCTAGAATTATTGAACCAACTGTAGGTTGAGCTTTTAGCCAGGCTAAGGAAACTTCCGCTGGAGTTCTACCTATCCCTTCTGCGGCTGTTATAACTGCATCCACAATTCTAGATTTTTCATCAGTTAAATGTTTTTGAATGAATCTAGAGAAATGAGCAGATGCTGCTCTTGAATCAACTGGTGTTCCAAATCGATATTTTCCCGTTAATATTCCACGACCAAGTGGAGACCATGGAAGTAGAGACTTTTCCTGATTAATTAATAGCGGTATTAAATCTTTTTCAATATTTCTCTCCACTAAAGAGTATTCGTGTTGCGCTGTTATAAATGGAATATTTAAATTTTTGCATTCATTGATAATTAATGCTGTTTGCCAACTTGAATAATTGGATATCCCAAAATATCTAAATTTTCCTTGTCGGTAATTAGTTTCAATAGCTCTAAGTGTTTCTTCTAGAGGAGTTAAAATATCCCAGTGATGCATTTGCCACAAATCAATGAATTCAACGCCAAGTCTTATTAATGAGGTATTCAACGCACTTGTTATGTGAGATGCGCTTGCATTGAATTTTCTAGGAGGATCCACGACAACTGCTTTTGTCGCAAGAAATAATGAATCTCTATTTCCGACTTCACCTATTATTTGCCCAACTAGTTCTTCAGAGGCACCAGCTGCATAACTATCAGCTGTATCAATAAAGTTTCCACCCGATTCGACAAAGGATTTGAAAATGGATCTAGCCTCTGGTTCATCCGTGTCGTTGCCCCAGGTCATTGTGCCCAGAGCGAAAGAAGAAACTTCTACACCTGTGTTGGCTAAGAGATTACGTCTCATATTGTGAGGTTATTGCAATAATTGAAATAAGCAAATTCATTTTCAATGATTTGGCCAAAAAGTCGGGAGAAACTTGTGGAATGGTGGCTGGCTGGCCTATTAGGTGTAGTTCAAGGCATTACTGAATTCTTACCGATTTCATCAAGTGCTCACTTGCGAATTGTTCCACCTTTAGTTGGAAGTGATGATTTTGGTGCATCTTTTACCGCGATAACCCAAATTGGAACTATTTTTTCTGTTTTGATTTATTTTAGAAATGATTTATTAAAAATTTCTAAAGCTTTACTTAAAGGATCTTTTAATAAAAATGAAAGAAATTTTGATTTTAAACTCGGATTATCTATTTTAGTTGCCACTATTCCTATTGCTTCGATAGGATTTTTTGGTCAAGATTTCATCAGAACAACAGCAAGAAATTTGTATCTTGTAGCAATTATTTTATTACTATTCTCCTTTGTTATGTATGTCGCGGATCGATTCAATAAGCAAGAACGTGACATTTCGGAAATCTCAAGTAAACAAATATTCATCATCGGACTAGCTCAGGCCTTAGCATTAATACCTGGTTTCTCCCGATCTGGAGCAACTATCACAGCAGCTAGATTCTTAAAAATTAAACGAGAGGCTGCCGCAAGAATTTCATTTTTGTTAAGTGTTCCCGCAATCGTGTTATCTGGCATTTATGAAGCATTAGATATTTCAGCAAATAATCCAGTAGGTTGGGGACCTACTATTTTTGCCACTTTAATTGCATTTGTAGTTGGTTATTTAAGTATTGCTTGGTTAATTCGATGGCTAGGAAAGCATTCTTTAACCAGTTTTGTGATTTATAGAATAATTCTTGCAACAATTGTTTTATTGCTTCTAAATGCACAAATCATAAATCCGATCTAGAATTATCAAGTGCCTCATATATATCTAGTAAGACATGGAAGGACTACTGCCAATAAGGACGGAATTTTAGCAGGACGCACAAAAGGTATATACCTTGATAATGAAGGTTTAAATCAAGTTGTAAAAACTTCTTTTGCTTTAAGCGATATTAAATTTAAAAAAGCGTTTTCAAGTCCAATGGAAAGATGTGTTTCAACAGCAGAAATTATCCTAAAAAACAATGATTTTAGAACTAAATTACTAATTTCAAATGATTTAAATGAATGTGATTATGGTAAGTGGCAAAACAGAAAGTTGAAAGATTTAAGGAAAGAAAAGCTATGGAAATCTGTGCAAAATACTCCAAGCAAAGTTACTTTTCCAGGTGGGGAATCATTTACAAATATAATAAATCGATTTAAGAATTTTATATTCAAAGAGACTAGTAAATTAAAAAAGGACGACAATTTACTAATTGTTTCGCATGGAGATCCTATAAGATTATTTATTTCCTTTTGCTTGGGAATAGATTTAGACAAATTTCAGAAAGTCGTAATTGACCCAAGTTCAATATCTATAGTTGATATATGGAAAAAAGATTTATTAGTAAAAAGTATGAACAATCGACTTGATTTAGTTTCTAAGTCAAAATCTGATTTAGGTGGGGGTGCAGGTTAATGCGCAAAATTTTTGCACATCCAAATCCCGACAGATTTGTTTCAGGAACCGTAGGTCAGCCTGGTGAAAGAATATTTTTTCTGCAGGCAAAATCAAATAATTCTATTAACAGCGTGGTGGTTGAAAAATCTCAAGTTGCAATACTTGCTGAAAGAATAGATATATTGCTTGACCAAATTAAAAACGATTCAAATGATGAATCCATTCCAACTAAGTTTGATCAAAACATTTTAGATTTAGAACCATTAGAAAATCCAATTAATGAGGAATTTAGAACCGGAGTATTAAGTTTAGGCTGGAATATTAAAAATAAGAATCTAATTATTGAAGCTCATGCTGAAAGCACTGAGAAAGTTCCTGAAATTGATAGCAATGAAACGACTGGACCAGATGTGTTGAGAGTTTATTTAAGTGCTATTCAAGGACGTAATTTTTCAGAAAGAGCACGTAGACTCGTATCAGCTGGCCGACAACCATGTCCTTTCTGTCAAGAACCACTTGGGCAACAAGGACATATTTGCGCCAGAGCAAATGGCTATAAAAGATAACTTGTGACTGAAAAAAAAGATTTACTTTCTAGTGGAAATATTGAAATTCAAGGCTTAATACCAGAATCATCAAATGGAGCTCTGAAAGCATTAATAAAAAATGAAAAGCAAGAAGTTTCTGTAATAATTAAACCAACTGCATTGATTAGACCATTATGGGATTTTCCTGATTTAGACCTGAATAACAGAGAGCTTGCAACATTTGAATTGAACGAAAAACTCAATCTTAATTTTGTACCAATATGTATAAAAAGAGTAATTCCAGAAATTGGAGAGTGCTTAATTCAAGAGTGGATAGAAGAAGTAGCGAATACATTAATTATTGTTAGAAGTAGTTCAGATATTCCAAAAAATTATAAAAAAGTTATTAATGGCTATGATGAATTAAATAAATTAGTTTGTTTAGCTCATGAAGATGAGAAAGAGCTTAAAAAAATTGCGATTTTCGACCTGATAATAAATAACGCTGATCGAAAAGGTGGTCACATATTAAAAGATGAAAAAGGAAAAATCTGGATTATTGATCACGGAGTGACATGGCATAAAGAAAATAAATTAAGAACCATACTTTGGGGTTGGATTGGTGAGAATTTATCAAGTGACGACATAAATCTTTTAGATCTGGCAAGATTTGAAATATCAAAATGGATTGAAAACGGATCAAAGTTATTGAGAACAGATGAATTAAAGGCTGCCATAAATAGAATTGAGGTAGTGTTGGAGCAAGGTAAATTTCCAGAACCGAGTAAAGATTGGCCGGCTATTCCTTGGCCCATCTTTTGAGATAAAAGGTGTTTTGAATGCACAGTTGGAAGAAACCTAATTTATTTAATATCAAAAGTGCTTATGAATATAAAGATTGGCAAATTAGCCTTTTAGATTCAAAGAGTCAAAAATTACAGAAAATATCAAGAAAAATTGAACCATTAAAGTTATATGTTTGTGGGATAACACCTTATGATTCTGCACATCTTGGCCATGCTTTTACCTATCTAACATTTGATTCGATTATAAGAGTTTTAAATTTTATCGGTCAAAAGATAACTTATGTTCAAAATGTAACGGATTTAGATGATCCACTTTTTGAAAGAGCTAGAAAAATTAACAAACCATGGCGAGAAATTGTAGAAGAACAAGTTCAGATATATAGAAATGATATGAGTGCTTTAAATGTGATACCTCCAGATTTTTTTGTTGGGGTAGAGGAAAATATTGACCTAGTAATTAAAGAAATCGAAAGTATCAATAAATATTCATATCAGTTAAATGATAAAACTTATTTTAAAAAACAATACAGCTTGAATTCATCATTAGTTTCAGATAAGGGTAATGAGGAACTAATACAAATAGCCTCGGAAAGGGGATGCGATGTTTCAACTATTGGAAAACTTAATCCTCTAGATCCAATTTTATGGAGAACCTCTTCTGATGATGAACCTTCATGGCAAACTAACTTCGGTTCCGGAAGACCCGGATGGCACATCCAGTGCATAAGTCTTGCGCAAAAATATCTAAACTTACCTTTTGATATTCAGGGTGGGGGTAACGATTTAATTTATCCACATCATTCGATGTGTGATGAGATAACAAAAATAACAAAAAATAAAGATTTTGCTGAATTTTATTGCCATGTGGGAATGGTTTCTTATGAAGGTAGCAAGATGAGCAAATCGAAAGGAAATCTTGTATTTGTTCATCAATTGATAGATCAAGGTATAAATCCTCTAGTGATTAGGTTATTGCTGATTTCTAAGCCATGGCATCAAGATTGGGAATTTGTATTTGCAGATATTGAACACTATAAAAATATATTTGACAATTTAAATAATTGTGCCCAAAAATGTATAAAACTAAATGATTTTGAAAATATTTTGGAATTAATACTCAATAATTTAGATTTCTCCTCTGCAATTGAATATATTTTAAATGCAGAAAAGTTTGATAAAAAAGATGATTTGATATCATTAGAGCTAGTGATGAATAACTTATTCGGATTGAGTTTTAGCGATGCTAATTAAATCAAAAGATTATATAAAGTTAAAAAAAGCATCTAAAAAATTGCTAAAATCCGATCTAACGAAGCTCTTCGCTAAAGATTCAAAACGTTACCAAAATTTCAATACTAGTTTTTCACAATTAAATTTTGATTTTAGTAAAAATTTTATAGATAATTCAACAAAAAAATTGTTGCAGAATTTGATCAAAAGTACTCATTTGGAAAGAAAAATTAAAGAATTACTTAACGGGCAAAATGTCAATGTTACGGAAAATAGAAAAGTTGGACATTATTGGTTGCGCGAGGATTTTCAAAATGTAAATTTGAATGAAATTATTCAAAAAATTAGATTTGAAGAAGATAGATTTCTAAAATTTGCAGACAACATCAGAAGTGGCGCCATAAAGAGTTTTAGCAATGAATCTTTTACAGACGTAATAAGTGTTGGTATTGGCGGATCTGATCTTGGACCCAATATGGCCTACGAAGCATTAAAAGGTTTGCATGATGGTCAAGTAAAAATACATTTTGTTTCGAATATGGATCAAGTTTATTTAGATGCAATGTTAAGAAAATTAAATCCAGCTCGAACGTTAGTTTTGATGATCAGTAAAACTTTCACAACTCTTGAAACTCTAGAAAATGGAAAATACCTAAAGAAATGGCTTCAAGGAAACGATAGATCAAAAGATGTTTCAACAAATTTTGTGGCGATTACTACTGATTCAACCCAAAGTGAAAAGTTTGGAATAAATAAAGAGCAGACTTTTATTTTCTGGGATTGGGTAGGGGGTAGATATTCTCTTTTTAGCGCAGTAGGAATGTCTATTGCTCTAGGTTATGGTTCAAAGTTTTTTAGAGAAATGAAAAAAGGTGCTGGTGACTATGATCAGGTTTTGCGACAACAAGAATTAAAGGACAATCCGTCTTTCTGGCACGCTGTAGTTAGCATTTGGAATCTAAATTTTATGAAATTTAATACTTTAGCAATCATTCCTTATAGTTCTTTGCTTTCAAGATTTCCTGCATTCCTTCAGCAAACCTGGATGGAAAGTAATGGCAAGAGTGTCCAAGTTGACGGAAAAAAATCTAAATTAATTAATTCACCTATTATCTTTGGCGAACCAGGCACCAACTCTCAACACTCTTTCTTTCAAATGATTCAACAGGGGAATCAGATTATTCCTGTTGATTTTATTTTGATAAAAAATAATTATGGCAAGGATAAATCATTTAATGATCAATTAGTGTCAAATGCTCTTGCTCAAAGCATGACCATGATGAATGGAAAAAATCAAGAAGAGCTATTGAAAGAGGGTACCTCTGATGATTTGGTAAAACATAAAGTAATGCCAGGAAACAGACCTTCAAACATTGTTTGGCTTAATCATCTAGATGCTTACAATTTGGGACAGTTAATATCCTTTTATGAAATAAGTATTATGCTTCAAGGCTTCATTTTAAATATCAACTCTTTTGATCAATTTGGAGTCGAATTAGGAAAATCTAATGCCAAACAGATTTATGACAAAATAAACGGAAAGTTAAAAGCAAAATTTGATCAATCTACTGAGGAAAACATTAATTTTTTCAGGAAAAATTAATCTTTAGTTCGTCGTTTTAAGTATCGTTCAAATTCTCTTGCAATCGCTTCACCACTTGCTTCTGGTAAATCGGATGCATCAACTGATGATTCTAATTTTGTTACATAATCTTTAATTTCATCATCTTCAGCAGAAAGTTGATCTACTCCTTCTTGCCATGCTCTTGATTCATCAATTAAGTCGTTTAACGGAATGGATATATCTAATAAGTCCTCTAATTTTGAAATAACAGCAAGTGTTGCTTTTGGATTTGGGGGAGAAGAAACATAATGAGGTATTGCAGCCCACAAAGATATGGATGCAATGTCTCTTTCTGTTGCTTCATCTTGCACTATTCCAATGATTCCAGTTGGACCCTCATAGGCGGAAGGCTCCAAATCCAAATTTTCTGTCAATTCAGGTGTTGCTGCAACTGTTGTAACTGGAACTGGTCTTGTGTGTGGTGCATCTGCCAACAAAGCACCGCAAGAAATTATCAAAGCAACTTCATAATCATCAAAAATATCTAGCAATTCACTAACAAAATTTTTCCATTTTAAATTTGGCTCTATTCCTTGAACAAGAAGAATTGAATTAGGTGAGCCAGGTGGATCAGCTAAAAATATTCGAGTCGTAGGCCAATCAATAATTCGTTTTCCATCATCTGTTAAACGAACTCTGGGACGTGCAACTTGGTAGTCGTAATAAGGATCTGGATCAATTGCGGTTAATTCTGTAGCATCCCAAACTTCAATCAAGTGATCAATGACATTTGAAGCAGTTTCTGCTGCATCATTCCAACCTAAAAAGGAACATATTGCGACAGGATTCTTACCTAGATATTCCTTTATAGATTTAATGTCTAAATTCACGTTCCTCCTGCGAGTTTAATCCACTTAAATGCCTTGATTTCAAAGTAATCTCTAATCTACATAAGGTTGGACAGTTTTGCATAATTGACCAATGTTCTTTAGTGAATCAGGAGTTTGTCCAAATTGCGTGCTTTATTAATTGATATGGATGGCACGCTAGTTGAGACCGAAAGCAGGTGGTGGGCTGCTGAACGTCGCGTTATGGAGATGCATGGCTCAACTTGGGAGGAAGATGATCAAAATCAAGCTATCGGTGGACCACTTTTCAAAGTCGTTGAATATATGGGTGCAAAAGCAAATGTCAATTCCGAAATTATTTTCAAACAAATAGTTGATGAAATGTTAGATAGTTTTTCTAAATATAAGTCTGAATTACTTCCCGGGTGGGAAAATATTATTAAAGAAGCAAGAAATCAGGGGATAAAAACTGCGTTAGTCACTGCCTCAAACAAAGTACTTGCAGATGCGCTTTTGCTGAATAATTCTTTTGAAAATTATTTTGATCTTGTGATTACCTCGGATGATGTAGTTGACACAAAACCACATCCAGAGCCTTATTTAACTTCAGCTAAATATTTTGGGTTAGACGTATTGGAATGTTTAGCTTTTGAAGATTCAAATACAGGAATTACTAGTTCATTAGGGGCAGGCATACCGACTATTGCTTTGCCTGATCGAGTGCTCTTAGATGCAAGAAGGGGTATGAGAATACTGAGTAGTTTGCAAGGATTAAATTTAGAGGATTTAAAAGGCATGCATAAAGAACTTGTCAAAGAATGGCAAAATATCTAGTTAAAAGCAGGACAAATCTTCTTAAAATAACAGTAATCACACAATTTAGATGTTGTTGGATTGAAAGCATTTTCAGTTAAGCTTATATTTATTTGCTTGGCGATGGAAAAGATCTTTTGCTCCGTCATTTCAAGGTCAGTAAGTGTTGGCTCATAACTTAAAATATTAGAATCTTTCAAATACATTAATCTCAGTTGTTTAGCTAATGATCCAGTTTTTTTATAGATGACAAGTGCATAAAATTTTAGTTGAAATAATACTTTCGATTCAAAATTTTGTTTTGGTGATTTACCAGTTTTATAATCATTTATTCGAATCCAGCCTTGAGGAGAAACATCAATCCGATCTACATATCCCTTTAGATGAATTTGGTCAGTTAAAATATGTTCTATTAATTCTTCAGTTGAATCTGGTTCTATTTTCGAAGGATCTTCAATTTGGAAATAGTTAGCCAATAATATTTTTATTTCAGAAATCAATAAATTAATTTTTTCTTTGTCATATTCAACTTTTCCTACTACAGGAAAATCTATATTTGAATCTATCGCGCAGTAGTTGTTAGGTTCTTCAGTTAATAAATTCTCAACATATTTAGAAATATCTCGAGTTGCCCATTTAAAACTTCTTTGGGATTTATCAACTTTATAAAGATCTTCCAGAATTAAGTGAACTATTGAACCTCTAACTGCGTCTATGCCTGGTCTCTCAGGTAATTTGTCAATTGCACGAAACTTGTAAAGTTGAGGACATTGCTGAAAATCTGAAATTCTTGATGGAGACAGTGACAAAATTGTTTTTTCCATGTTTATACCTTAGGGCAAAGTTCTGACAAAGCATTATTTATCTAGAATTAAGAATCATGTCACTTGAATATGGAAGCTTAGTTATCCTTTCAGACCAAAAAGGTCGTAATCACACACTCGTCTTAGAGCAAGGCAAACAATTTTTTACGACTCATGGATCTATAAATCATGATGAAATTAAAAATTTAGGAGAAGGAAGTGTAGTTTCTAGCACGAATGGAATGCAATACACAATATTTTCACCTTCCTTACAAGATTATGTGGTGAATATGCCAAGAGGTGCAGCTGTTATCTACCCTAAAGATGCTTCACAAATTATTGAGCTTGCTGACATTAAAAATGGTTCTAAAGTACTCGAAGCAGGGGTTGGTTCTGGTTCTTTGTCTTTACATATCTTAAAGACTATTGGTGAAAAAGGAATCTTAAATTCTTGTGAAATTAATGAAGATTTTATTAATGTCGCAAAAAAGAATGTTTTGAAGTTTATGAAGCAAACTCCGCCTAATTGGTCAGTTTTTTTGATCGACATTAAGGAATTTAAAAGTGAAATTATTTATGATTCAGTCATTTTAGACTTACTAAATCCGTGGGACATGGTGGAAAATATTTACTCGATGATTAAACCTGGCGGCCACTTTGTTTGTTATGTTGCCACCACAACTCAAATGTCAAAACTTGTCGAAACAATTAAGTTAAGTGGACAGTGGACAGACCCAATAGCATCAGAAACAATGTATAGAGAATGGCATCTTCAAGGTTTATCTGTTCGACCAAAACACAAGATGAATGGACACACAGGTTTTTTAGTTCACACCAGAAGAATGGCTGATGGTTTTAAATTTCCTATAAAAAGACAGAAACCAGCAAAAGGTGCCTATGGAGTCGATTACGAGTCACCAACTAAATAAAGTCTTTTAGAGCAATTGTTAGAATATGTCTAAACCTTGGAGGAAAAATTGTCAGAGATTCAAAATATTTCTTCCAACGAAGAATTCGAAAAACTGGTAACTGATTTAAAATTTAAGAACCAAGAATTAACCAATCTTCTCACCGAAGCGCGAAATCAATTATTCAGCCTCAAAGAGCAAGTTGAGCAACTTGGTGCTCCTCCCTCAGGATTTGGAATCTTTTTAGAAATGTATGAAAAAGATGCTGATGTATTAATTAATGGTCGAAAAATGCGCGTCACAATATCTCCAGAAATTGAGAAAAAGAATCTTCTACCTGGTAGAGAAGTTGTGTTAAATGATTCCATGAACATAATCGCTGTTCATGGATTTGAAAAAGCAGGCGAACTAGTTACTTTAAAAAGTGTTTTGGAAGATGAAAATAGAGCTGTTGTAATTGGTCGGGCAGATGAAGAAAAAGTTGTTCGGATAGCAGAGTCATTAAATACAACTGAAATTAAAGTGGGAGATTCACTAATTCTTGATAACAAAAGTGGATTTATCTATGAAAAAATTCCTAAGAGTGAGGTAGAAGAATTAGTTCTAGAAGAAGTACCCGATGTTGACTATGAAGATATTGGTGGACTGGGAAGTCAAATTGAGCAAATTAGAGATGCAGTCGAGCTTCCATTCCTACATAAAGATTTATATAAAGAACATCAATTAAGAGCACCTAAGGGAATACTTCTATATGGACCTCCAGGATGTGGAAAAACACTGATCGCTAAAGCTGTTGCAAATTCATTAGCCAAGAAAGTATCAGAAAATTTCCAAAGCAATAGTGCCAGATCTTTCTTTTTAAATATAAAAGGTCCTGAATTATTAAATAAGTATGTAGGAGAAACAGAAAGACATATCAGACTAATTTTTCAAAGAGCCAGGGATAAAGCTAGTGAAGGTTTTCCAGTGATTGTATTTTTCGATGAAATGGATTCTTTATTTAAAACTAGAGGAAGCGGTGTATCAAGTGACGTGGAAAACACAATTGTTCCTCAATTACTTAGCGAAATTGATGGTGTTGAAGGTTTAGAAAACGTTATAGTAATTGGCGCATCAAACAGAGAAGACATGATTGATCCTGCAATTTTAAGACCAGGAAGATTAGATGTAAAAATAAAAATTGAAAGACCCGATGCACAAGGTGCTGCTGAAATTCTTTCAAAGTACTTAACACCAGATTTGCCTTTGAGTGAAGATGATTTGAAACAACATAATGGAGATAAGCTTTTTACAGTTAAATCAATGATTCAAAGAGCAGTTGAAAGAATGTTTAATGAATCAGATGAAAATAGATTTATTGAAGTAACTTATGCAAATGGTGACAAGGAAGTTCTATATTTCAAGGATTTCGCAAGTGGTGCAATGCTTGAAAACATTATTTCTAGAGCAAAGAAAAATGCAATAAAAGAATTTTTAAGAAATAACAAAAAAGGAATAAGAGTAGAGCACATCCTTGCTGCTTGTCAGGAAGAATTTAGAGAAAATGAAGATTTACCAAATTCAACCAACCCTGATGATTGGGCCAGAATCTCAGGTAAGAAAGGTGAGAGAATTGTATTCTTAAGAACCTTGATCCAAAGTAAGCAAGGCGAAGAACCAGGTAGATCAATTGAAACAATAGGTTCTACAGGTCAATATTTATAAATATAAATAACCATGGAATTTAAAAGAATCATGGGACTTGAAAATGAATATGGAATATCAAGTCTATTAGGCACTGACCCAATTACATTGTCTACAAGATTAGTACATGCCTACGCTAAACATTTATATCCAGATAGAAATATCAGATGGGATTATGATTTAGAAAATCCATTAAGAGATGCTAGAGGATTTGATTTAACTAGATCTGAAGCTGATCCTTCATTGTTGACTGATGAGGATCAAACAATTGCCAACATAGTAATTCATAATGGGGCAAGGTTTTATGTTGATCATGCACATCCTGAATATTCGGCACCAGAAACCACCAATGCATTTGATGCAGTCAAATGGGATTTGGCCGGTGACAACGTCATCAAAAAAGCAATTGAATTAGATAAAGAAATATATCCAAACGATCCGATTCGAATTTTTAAAAATAATGTTGATAATAAAGGTGCATCTTATGGAACGCACGAAAATTATTTAATGAAGAGGTCCACTGAATTCAATCAAATTATTCATTTTTTGACTCCATTTTTGGTCACCCGACAAATTTTTACGGGAGCAGGAAGAGTTGGAATTGGCCAAATTCCACACAATGATTCATTTCAAATAAGTCAAAGAACTGATTACATCGAAACTTTGGTTGGTCTAGAAACTACATTGAGAAGGCCTATCATAAACACAAGAGATGAACCTCATGCTGATTCATCCACATATCGACGATTGCATTTAATTATTGGTGATGCCAACATGTGCGATTTTGCAAATATTCTAAAAATTGGGTCTACAGATTTAGTTTTAACTATGATTGAAGACAATTTCTTGAACAATTTTGATTGTGAGCTATTTGATCCAATTCAATCTTTGAAAGTTGTTTCTCAAAATATTAATCTTGATAAAAACATCCAATTAGCGTCTGGCTTGAACATAACGGCTTTAGATTTACAAAGAAGATATTTAATAAAAGCAATTGAATTCAACGAAAATGTTGCAAAGTCAAGATATTTTGAAGAAATAATAGGTATGTGGAAGATTACTTTAGACTTATTAAAAAATGATCCAACTAAACTAATTGGCAAAATCGACTGGTTAACAAAAAAATATCTAATGGACAATATGTTTAGAGACAAAAGTTTAAAATCAAGTGATTTAATAAAATCTATCGATTTTCAATATTCTGAAATCACAAGTGATCAAAATATATTCAATATTTTGAAAAATAATAAAGTTGTGCACAAGTATTTTGATGATAAGGAATTGAAATATTCTGAAAAGAATCCGCCAGCGACTACTCGAGCATTTTTTAGAGCGAATATGTTGAAGAAATTTCCTCAATTTATTTCAGCTGCATCTTGGGATAACGTTATCCTTGATTTAGATCCAAATCAGTCTCTTTTAAGAATTCCGACGACAGATCCTTATGGATTTAATTTTGAAAGCCACTCTGCAATTTTAAATCAGGCTAGAAATATCCAAGAGTTGGTGAGTGTTTTGTCTGGCCATAGTACTCAACGGTAATATTTGAGAAAAGGAGACAAGTTGTCTGAGCAAATAAAGGCAAGTAGCAATTCTAGTTTTCCTATTGATTCAGACCACGAAGTTATCTTTAATGCACCTGACACAAAAGACATCGATTCAGTGTTAGAAGAAATAGATGCCGTTTTGGAGAAAAACGCTGAGGAATTTGTTAAAGGGTTTATCCAAAAAGGCGGCCAATAAATGGCACTAGATTTCACAAGTTCATTCTCGGAATACTTAAATGAAAAAAAATATCTAGATCGAGAGTTGTTTAATAAATCAGATCAAGCATCGCCACTGGCAACTACAATTGTTGCAATTGTTTATAAAGACGGCGTGTTAATGGCAGGAGACAGAAGAGCAACGATTGGAAATCTTGTTGCACAAAATGATATTGAAAAAGTATTCCCAGCTGATAATGAATCAATAATTGGAATTGCTGGTAGTGCAGGGATTGCTTTAGAACTTGTAAAGTTATTTCAAGTTGAATTAGAACACTATGAAAAAATTGAAGGTACACAACTTTCTGTCGTTGGTAAAGCAAATCGACTTAGCGTTTTGCTACGTGGCAACTTAGGTTTAGCGTTTCAAGGTTTAGCAGCGATTCCATTGTTTGCTGCCTACGACAAAGATCAAAATGCGGGCAGAGTTTTTTCTTACGATGTTACTGGCGGAAGATATGAAGAGCATGAGTATTACGCTGTTGGTTCGGGTTCTATATTTGCAAAATCTTCACTAAAAAAAATGTACTCAGAAAATTTGGATGAAAAAATGGCAATTAGAATATCTTTGGAATCACTTTATGATGCAGCAGAAGAAGATTCTGCTACCGCAGGAATAGATATAACAAGAGAAATTTATCCAATTGTTTCATTAGTAAATTCACAGGGTTTTAGGAGAATAAGTGACAATCAATTAAACGAAATTGCCACAAAAATATTTGGCGAAAGAAAAAATAGACCTGATGGACCAATAGCGAGGATGACATGACCGTACCGTTTTATGTGTCACCTGAACAAATAACAAGAGATAAAGCTGACTTTGCAAGAAAAGGTATAGCAAGAGGTAAAAGTGTAGTTTTAATTCAAGCTAAGGACGCTATTGTTTTCGTTGCCGAAAATCCATCAAAAGCTTTGCATAAGATTAGTGAGATTTACGATCGTATTGGTTTTGCTGCTGTTGGAAAATATAATGAGTTTGAGAATTTAAGAGTATCTGGAATTAGATTTGCAGATCTTAGAGGTTATGCATATGACAGAAGTGATGTCTCAGCAAGAAGTCTTGCAAATGCTTACGCTCAAACTCTAGGAACTGTTTTCACAGATGCGCTAAAACCTTTAGAGGTTGAGTTATTAGTCGCAGAAATCGGTGCTTCAATGGAGAACGATGAAATATATAGATTGACTTTTGATGGTTCAGTAGTAGATGAAAAGAATTTTGTTGCAATAGGTGGTGATAGCGAAAAGATTAATGAATTATTAAAAGCTAGTTGGAGAAATGAAATAGAATCAAAGGAAGCGATCAAATTATCCTTAAAAATGTTAAATGAAGCATCGACTTCAGACAAAAAAATTACAAATGAATCAATTGAAGTTGCCGTGTTAGATAGAAAAAAGAGCGGAAGAAAATTCGTAAGATTGAGTCAAAGTGAATTAAGTCAGATTCTTTCTTGAAATGCTTAATAAAAGAATCCTAGGTTTAGAAACAGAATATGGTGTCACCTGCGTTGTTGATGGCCAGAGAAGATTATCTCCCGACGAGGTTGCAAGATATTTGTTTCGTCGAGTCGTTGCTTGGGGAAGATCATCAAATGTTTTTTTACCAAATGGTGGAAGACTCTATTTAGATGTTGGATCTCATCCAGAATATGCCACAGCAGAATGTGAGAACGTTTTAGATTTAATAAGTCAAGATCAAGCAGGTGATCGAATTATAGAAGAATTGGCAGTTGAGGCCGAAAATAGGTTGAATAGTGAAGGAATTCAAGGCCAGATCCATTTATTTAAAAATAATATTGATGCCGCAGGAAACAGTTATGGTTGTCATGAGAATTATTCAATTAGTAGAAAATTCAATTTTCAAAAAGTCACTGAATCAATTATTCCTTTCTTAATAACTCGTCAAATTTATACGGGAGCAGGAAAGTGGCTTTCTAATAATAAGAATCAAAATTTTCAAATTAGTCAAAGATCTGATCATATGTGGGAGTCAATTTCAAGTGCAACGACAAGATCAAGGCCAATTATTAATACGCGCGATGAACCACATGCAGATCCAGAAGAATATAGAAGATTACACATAATTGTGGGAGATTCAAATATGAGTCAAACAACTACAAACTTGAAGGTTTGTTCAACTGAAATGATTCTCCAATTAATTGAAGTCGGTCAATTAAAGGATGAATTTACTATTGAAAATCCAATTAGAGCGTTACGGGATATTTCAAACGATTTAACATTCTCGAAAAAATTTCGATTGTCAAATGGTAAGGAAATAACTGCTTTAGAACTACAAGAAGATTACTTGGAAAATATCAAGAATTCATCTCTTTACGAAGAATTTATAGCTAACGAAAACTACAAAAAAGCCCTTTTGCTTTGGGAAATATTTCTTAATAGCGCTAAGCAAAAAGATTTTTCAAAAGTTGATAAAGATATTGATTGGGTAATAAAAAAGAAATTTATGGATCAATATCAACAGAAAAATAATCTTAAAAATAGTGATGCTCGTATGGTACTGATAGACATCTCATTTCATAATATAAGAAAAGACAGGGGTATTTTTTACATTCTTGAAAAAAATGAATTAGTAAATAGAATAATTGATGAAGAAAGAATCATTAATGCTATTGATTTTGCGCCAGAAAAAACAAGAGCAAGACTCAGGGGAGAATTTATCAAGAAAGCACAAGAGAAAAAAAGAGATTACACCGTAGATTGGGTACACCTTAAAATAAATGACCAGAATCAAAGAACTGTGGTTTGTAAAGATCCATTTAAATTCGAAGATGAACGAGTAGATGAATTAATTGGAATGCTGTAAATGAATGAATCAAAGATCGAAAGGCAATTAAATCTTTTTTTTATTCTTTTAAATTCTAATCGTCCAGTTACAAGACACGAGATAAAGAACAAAATTTTGGACTATAAAAATAATGATTCAGAAAAAGCTTTCGAAAGAATGTTTGAACGCGATAAAGATGATTTAAGAAAAAATGGCATAAGAATTAACACGATAAATTTAGATTCACTTTTTGATGATGAAATTGGTTATCAATTAGATAAAGAAACCTTTATTGCTAAAGAGATAACTCTTAGGGAAGATGAAAAGTTGATTCTAAAATACGCCTTAAGCTTGTGGAATGATGGAGAAGTGTATTTAAATGCAGAAAATATTTTTAGAAAAATAGGGGTTCCAAATACTGACTTTGTAGAACTTGCAGATTTAAGACATCAAAATAGAGCTTTCGAAATACATCAAAAAATTTTGAAGGCAATAATTTCTCATAATCAGATTAAAATTTTGTACATTAGTGCTTACCAAGATGAACCACAGTGGCGTATTCTTCAACCTTTGCAAGTGACGACTCAGGCTAATGATTTATTCCTACAAGCTGTCGAAGTTAATGCAAAAAATAGTAAAAGCTATAAAGTCCTTAATATTCTAGAGGTTGAGATCCTTAATGAAAAATTTCTACCAGTTAAAGTCATCGATGAAGACAAAGTCAATATAAAAAAAGTTCAGCTAAGGATAAAAAGTAATAAAGATTATTATGTCAAAATTCTAAATGGAGTTGAGATATCGGCAGATTTGATTGAGATTTCAGTATTTAACTACGTGTCAACGGCAAGATTTATACTTCCATATATACATGTGATAGATGAAATATTAGATAAGGAACTACGGGAAGCAGTATTAATTGAACTAAATAATATTTATGAGGCCGTAAATGGATAATTCTGAAAGATTAAAAAGACTCATTCTTGAATTACCTTGGTTATCTAAAAACAAGTCAGTAACAATTGAGCAGTTTTGTAAGACATTTGCTATTAGTCAAGAGCAGGCACTTAAGGATTTAACTTTGTTGACCTTTGTTGGTCCAAGTCAGTTTGGTGGCGATCTTGTGGATATTCAAATTTCTGATGAAATCATAACGGTAGTTGACAACCAAAATCATGGTAATTCTATGAAATTTACTCCGGAAGAATTGATGGTGCTTATTGCATCTCTTAATTTATTGACACAAGGAGATCCAACTAATTTAACCATAAAAAGTTTAAACAACAAAATAATCAACGTTTTTTATGAAGAAATAAGTGAAAATCAAAATAATTACGAAAATATTTTAGAAATTCTCCGGAATAGTATCGAGAGTAAAAAGTTGATCAATATGGATTACATTGATGGTCGAAATTATGTTAAGCAAAATGTTTTAATTAAGGTTCTAAATATTTATGATATGGGTGGATTTAAATACTTACAGGGAATAGATTGTAAAAGTAATTTGACGAAAAGCTATAGATTGGATCGGGTTTTGAAAGCAACTTTATCTGATGAAATTTATGAAGTTGCATCAATATCTGATGCTGAGCAGGAGTCATTTAATTTAAATATTGTCGCTCCATATTGGAAGAAAAGCATCATTGAGAAATTCAATCTTGAAAATGTTCAATATGAAAATAATGCTTTGGATTTTCATCTCACTTTCTTTGACTTAAACTTCGTTAAAACTCTTATATATTCCTTAGGTAACCAAATCAAGGTTAAAGGTGATAACTCTGTAAATAAAGAGATTCTTGCCCTTATAAAACAAGATATAGAACGATTGTCATGAATATATTAATAATCCACAATTCAAAGAGTGGTAGAAAATCAAGCCAGTCATTAATTGATAAATTAACTTCAAATCTTATTGAAAATAATAAAATTCATTATCTTGAAGTTTTTGATGAAAAATCTATGAATGAAGCAATTTCTTATATTCAAGATAACGATTTAATCATCATCAGTGGTGGAGATGGAACTGTATCTTTTTACAGTGATGCGTTAATAACTTTAGATAAACCCATGTTGATTATTCCAGCAGGATCAGGAAATGATTTTGCAAATTCATTAGGTGCAAATTTAGACATCAAAGTGATAATAGATGCAATTAATGAACCTAAAATCGAAAAGGTAGCAACTTTATTTATAAATGAAAATGACAGACGACTCACGATTGCTTGTTTTGGTTTCGAAGCACGAGTTAATAGATTAGCAAATAAAATGCCAAGATTTTTAGGTGGTCTTAAATACACGTTTGCCACATTTTTTGGCTTATTTGGTAAACATTACGAATCATTAAGCATCGATAGTGATTTACTCAAGGAAACAGGTGATTATTCGTTAGCTATTGTTGCAAATACTCCAAGCTTTGGAGGTGGTTTAATGATTAGTAACAAAGCTACCCCACTTGATGAAAAAATGTATTTGATTCTTGTAAATAAAGTAACTAAATTAAAGTTAATTTATCTGTTCCTTCTGTTATTGATGCGCAAACACTACTCAAGAAAGGAATTTAGAGAATTTGAAATCAAAAATTTGAAAGTTGAAAAAGTAGACGGTGTTTTGCAAGCCCAAGCAGATGGGGAATCATTGCCAGAAGGACCAGTCACTGTAAAAATAGAACCCAATTCCCTGAAAGTTTTGCGATTTGAGTAATTTTGCGACAAAACTAAATAGTTTTAGAGGTATAAGTCACGAAGATCTTGAAACTCTCACTGAATTCAAAATGGGTTTATCTTTTGAACTAGATAGATTTCAATTAGAGGCGATTGACTATTTTCTTCAAGGAAATTCAGTCGTGGTCGCAGCACCAACTGGTTCAGGTAAGACTATTGTTGGGGAATTTGCTGTTTTTCATGTAAATAAGAATAAACAAAGGACTTTCTATACGACGCCACTAAAAGCATTATCAAATCAAAAGTATTTGGAATTTGTAGAAAGATTTGGCGTTGAACAAGTTGGGCTTTTGACTGGAGATAATGCCATTAACCAGGATGCCTCAATTGTGGTTATGACGACTGAAGTTTTGCGAAATATGATCTATCAAACACCCGAAAAAATTGAAGAATTAGGTGTAGCAATTTTGGATGAGGTTCATTTTTTAGCAGACAAAGAAAGGGGAGTGGTTTGGGAAGAAATACTTATTTTGCTAAACAAAAACGTGAAAATAGTTGCCTTATCTGCAACAGTTAGTAATGTTGAAGATTTTGCTGATTGGTTACATGAAATAAGAGGAGATTGTAAATTTGTAATCGAAGAAAAAAGACCTGTGCCTTTAAGCCAATTAATAGCAACTAGCAATTCGTTAATACCTCTTTTTTCTAATGAGGAAGGCCAAATCAATAAGAAGGTATTAAACCTTTACAAAAGAAGTTTCACAAGATCACACGTCAAATCAGAGATACCAACAAGAGTCGAAGTAGTTGAAAAAATAAAAGATTATGATCTTTTACCTTCAATTTTCTTTATTTTTAGTAGAAAAGGCTGCGATCAAGCAGTTGAGCAAATTAGAAAGAGCAACGTACAACTCACAAATGAATCGGAAAGATATGAAATAAAGAAGTACTTGCAAAATAGATTTGATGATATAGAGGCTTCTGATTGGTCTGCTTTACGAGTTGATGAATGGATAGATTGTGCAATTCGCGGGTTTAGTAGCCATCATGCAGGCTTGATCCCACAAATGAAAGAAGCGGCTGAATTTTTATTTCAAAAAGGATTGCTCAAACTTATTTTTGCAACCGAAACATTATCTGTCGGTATAAACATGCCAGCTAAATCAGTGGTCTTGGAAAGAATGGATAAATGGAATGGAACTACTCATGAAATGTTGTCACCCGCTGAATTTACTCAATTAACAGGTAGAGCCGGAAGACGAGGTATAGATGTTGACGGAGAAGCGATTATTGCTTTTCACCCCCACAGTGAGCCCAAATTCATCGCTAATTTAGTTTCATCAAGAACTTTTGAATTGACATCTACATTTGAGCCTAAATACAACATGGTTCTTAATCTTTTGGAACATAGGAACTTAACCGAAACAAAAATTTTGCTTAATAAATCTTTTGCTCAGTTTTATCAAAAAAAGGATTCTATAAATGTTACAAAACAGATTGACTACGAAAATGAGAAATTGCAAAGAAAACTAAATGAGTTTACTTGTCATCTTGGATGCATAAAGGAATATTATGAAATTATTCTTCAAATTAATAATTTTCATAAAAATGTAAGTAAAACACACAAGAATGAAACATCCCTTAGAAATCGAATTCAAATTGAGCCAGGAAATCTTGTCGGTATAAAGAATTTAAGAAAAAGTAAATTTGCTCTTATAACAAAAACTCTTAAATCAAAAAAAGAATCAGAATTCTGGGCGGTTCTAGATAATGGAGAGGGTCGAAAAATAGATCATCGAAGTATCGATTTCAATGTTGGAGTTATTGGGTACCTGGATATTAATGATGAAATTGATTTCTCGAAAAAGGCCATAAGAGATGAGTATTCAAAGAAAATTAGGATTGCTTCTGGCAATTACGCAAAAAAATCTGTAGATGAAGTTGATTTGATTGAACTCAAAGCTAAGTTAAAAAATCACGTGTGCCATAGATGTCCTCAAATCCAAGAGCATTTACGATTTGGAGAAAACATAGAAAGAAATAAAAAATATATAAAGTCACTGCAATCGCATTTAGAAAATGATTTTGTTAACTTGAGTAAGAAGTGTGATAGAGTCATAGATTTACTTGCAAAACTTGATTACATAACTCGTACTGAAGATAACTTGAGATTGACAAAATGGGGTAAATTTTTAAAACAAATTCATTCTGAGTTTGATTTGCTGATTATTGAATCCTTACGAAGAAATTATTTGAACAATTTAAATGCAATACAACTTTCTTGCTTACTTAGCGGATTTGTTTATAACCCAAGAAGAGATGAACTAGAAATACCAGTAAATGTAGACGAAATAATTAAGAATAATGCCAATCAAATACTAAAACTTTCTGATGAGATTATTGATGTCGAAAAAAGAAACAAAATAACAAATATAAAGAATCCTCACTTTGGAATGGCAAATATTATTAAACAATGGTGTAATGACGTTAATTTAAATAAAATCTTATTAAAAACAGATATAGCACCAGGTGATTTTGTCAGAAATGTTAAACAGATTATCGATCTGTTACGCCAAATCAAAAGACTGAACATATCAGGTATAACTAATACGGCAGATGAGGCGATAATGCTTCTCGATAAAGGTGTAGTTTCTTATGAGCCTAATGTTACTTAATCAAATAAAAAATTTTATTTGATTATCTATGCGATATTTCTTTAATTTCGATTTGACGAAATCTGTGCTTAATTTTTTAGGCTTAACTATATTGCATGATAAATCACTTTTAAGCTTTACTACTTTAATCGCTTTTTTCAGATAAGATATTGAATCTGCAATAACAACTTTTTGCTTTGCGGTTAAGCTTTTCGAATTATCAAATTTCTCAATTAAATTATCTATGCTTCTAAATTCTTTTATTAATCCAAGAGCAGTTTTTTCTCCTATTCCTTTCACACCTGGTAAACCATCTGAGGAGTCACCTTTTAGCACAGCAAAATCTAAATATGATTTAGCTTCGATACCAAATCGATTCTTTAATTCTTTTTCAGTAAAAAGTGTCCCGCCATCTTTACCTAATAGGTGAACAAATATTTTTCTTTTATCATCTATTACTTGGAACAAGTCTTTATCACCTGACACGATGATTGTATTTTTATTAGATTTAGCAATTGAGGCAAGTACATCATCTGCTTCATAATTCGATTTACCCAGACACTGCATTCCTAGTGTGTGTAAAATTTCTGGTAAAAGTTCAATTTGTCTTTCTAGAGCATCTTCTACTTCTTCTTCGTTATCTTCTAAAACTCGGTGTGCTTTGTATTGAGGCAACAAATCTGTCCGCCATTTTGGACGCCAATCTTTATCAATGGCATGAATTACTATTTCTGGAGAATATATATTTTGTAGTCTATTTAAAGTTTCTAAATATCCTTTAACCCCATTTATTGGTTGACCTTCAGAATCCTTAATAGAAGTTGGCAAGCCGTAGAAGGATCTAAAAATTAGGGAGGATAAGTCTATTGCCAAAATCTTGCATTTAAACTTTGTTGCTGACATAAGTTGATTCTAGCGATGTATTAGGCTGTTTATAATGGTTTCTAGAAACGAGTTATCACAGAGAATCTCAAAAATACAAAGTTTGTTAAAAAACTTTGAAAATTCTATTTTGCTTGTTACCCCAGGACCTAATCTTAGATATTTAACTGACTACAAAGCAAAAAATTTAGAAAGATTAACTTGTTTGGTAATGACAAGTGATCAAAAACCTGTGCTTATAGTTCCCGAGCTGGAAAAATTGGCGGCTATGGACGCAGGATTAAATGAAGAAACCGTTGATTTAAGAACTTGGGGAGAGGGAAAAAATCCCTTTGAATTGTTTTCAAAATTTTCATATAAAAATGTATTTATAGATGAAAAAATGACAGCTGATAAAGTACTTAATTTTCAAAAAACTTTTCAAGGATCTAAATTCACAAATGCAGCTTTGATATTAAATTCAATTAGAAGTGTAAAAAGCGATTACGAAATAGATCAGTTAAAAAGTGTGGGAAAAATGATTGATGTTGTCCATACTAAAGTTCCTGAGATTATCAAGCCTGGGTTAACTGAAATTGAGGTTGCCAAAATAATTGGTAACAAAATACTTGAATCAGGACATGATTCAGTTGATTTTGTAATTGTTGCAAGTGGTCATAATTCTGCCTCGCCTCATCATGAACCTTCAAACAAAGTGATCGAAAAAGGTGAGGTTGTAGTTGTGGATATAGGGGGAACATCTCCAAGTGGTTACTGTAGTGATTCAACTAGAACTTATTGTGTTGGAAAACCACAGAATGATTTCTTGGATTATTATTCAGTTTTAAGATCAGCTCAAGAAGCAGCATGCCAAGCAAGTGGGCAAGATTTGTCTGGAGCGCAATTAGATTCTGTTGCAAGAGAAATACTTGAAAATAATGGTTTAGGAAAGTTTTTTACCCATAGAACAGGCCACGGCATCGGTATGGAAACACACGAAGAGCCATATGTAGTTACGACAAACAAATCTAAACTCGTTGCAGGGAATGCGTTTAGTGTAGAACCAGGTTTTTACATAGAAAATAGATTTGGAGCACGGATAGAAGACATAGTTGTCAAATTGGAAAATGGTTTCGTGCGCTGCAATGAAACTACGCGCGAACTTGTAGAAATTTAATGAAGAAACTTCAGCTGCAAACAAAAATTATTGTAGGATCATTAGCAGGGCTACTTCTAGCTCTTAGTTTTGCAAATTCAAATATTTGGTTCTTAATACCACTGGTTTTTGCTCTATGGTGGGGAGTAACACATAAGAGATCTTTAGGGGATTACTTAGCAATCTCATTTTCTTTTAGTCTTGTTTTTTGGGCCATTCATATTATATGGATTATTTCTATTGGAGTAGATGCATATATTTTTTTGACTTTAATTATGACATTTATATATGGCTTAAGTGGATTTTTAATGTTTTTTTTACGAAACTCATATTTACCGTTTTTAGGGTACGCATTTGTTTTCATAGCAATTGAAACTCTGACTCAATATTTTCCATTTGGGGGATTTCCTTGGGCAAAAATAGCTTATTCAAGTGTTGATTCGCCATTTGTTAAGCTTGCACCCTTTGGATCTACACAACTAGTCGCATTATCAATCTTCTTAATTGCTATTTTCATAATTCCATTTATTGGATTTTTGCTTCAAAAAGCGATTTATCCTGCATCAATAATTGCTATTTCAGCATTTTCATTAATTATTTTTTTTAATTCAATAAATATAAATTTTCCATCAACAGGGGAGAAAAGTTTATTGATCGTCCAAGGCAATGTTCCTAGGTCAGGTTTACTGTTTAATGAGCAGAAATTAGCAGTTTTAGAAAATCATATAAAAGTCACAGAAGAATTCTTTGCTAATAATAAAAAAGGTGTGGCTATCGATGCAATTCTGTGGCCAGAAAATTCAATAGACGTTGATCCATATAAAAACTCTGAAGCAGCATCCTTACTGAATAACCATCTCAAAAAGATAGACAAAATATTTATAGCAGGAGCAGTTTTATCTCAAGAAGAGAATTTAAGAAATTCAATTATAAAAATTCAAAACGATATCAATAATAAAGATAACGAATATACAAAATTTCATTTAGTTCCTTTTGGTGAATACTTACCGTTTAGAACTCTTCTTGAGAGTAGAATTTCCAGATTTAATCTATTGAGTAGAGATTTCGTAAAAGGAAATCAAATTGTTAATTTTCAATTGGGCAAAAATTTAATTTCACCAATAGTCTGCTTTGAGGTTGCTTGGAATGATGTTCTATCCAAACAGATCTTAAATGGCGGAGAACTTATTAGCGTTCATACTAATAATGCAACCTATGCTTTCTCGGATCAAATAAATCAGCAATTCCAAATAACAAGATTTAGAGCAATTGAAGCAGGAAGACAAACTGTTATTAGTGCTACAACAGGAATTTCAGCTCATATCAATGAGTATGGGGAAGTGTTGTGGAAATCTGATGAATTCAGACCAATGTCTCATCTAGCTAACGTTAAAATGATATCCAAAATTACTCCAGCCATAAATTACAATTATGAGATTAATTTGATTACATTTGTTTCTCTAATTGTTGCTTTAGGTCTAGCGATAATTAGGAGTAGAATAAAAACATTATGAAAATAAGGATTTTGGTTCCCACATTTAATGAATTGCACACATTGCCATCAATATTGCACAGAATATTTCAAGAAAGTGTCGATTTTTATGTCTTAGTTATAGATGATAATTCTCCTGATGGAACAGGACGTCTTGCAGAACAATTAAAAAGCCAATATAGAAATTTGGATGTATTACATCGAACTCACAAAAATGGTCTTGGCGCAGCTTATAGTGAAGGTTTTCAAAAATCGATCGATGATTTTGATGTTTTAGTTGAAATGGATGCAGATGGTTCTCATGATCCAAGAGATTTACACCAAATATTAGAAAAAATTAAGGATTATGACTGTGTGCTTGGTTCAAGATGGGTTCCTGGTGGAAAAGTGATTAATTGGCCCAAGGGTCGTCAAATACTGTCACAAGGCGGAAATATCTATGCTCGAATTATGTTGGGATTTAAAATCGGGGATTCAACAGGAGGTTTTAGAGCATATAGAAGCTCTGCTTTGAAACAAATCGATCTAACGGAAATAGATTCCCAAGGTTACTGTTTCCAAGTTGATATGGTCCGAAGATTACTAGAGAAGAATTTAACCATTGCTGAAGTTCCTATAACCTTCACAGAACGAACCATAGGTAGCTCAAAGATGAGTAAGAATATAGTTATCGAGGCTTTTCTTCGCATCGGTTTGTGGGGAGTAAAAAGACTACTCAAGCGATAATGACCGATAATGTATGTTATGTAAAGTAACAACTCTATTTAAATTACTTAGACAGCCCCACTACTGGGCGTTCGCGAATTCCCTTGGTGAAGGACATGAACAAATTAGATTTCGATCTCCATATGCGCCATCAATCCGATTAACTGGTGGCCAGTATTTCTTGCCTCGAAGTCCAGAGACTGGAAAAACTGCCTTTTCACGTGAATATTGTCTATTCCACTCACCTGTTAATTCTTCAGCAGTATGTGGAGCATGACGTAACGCTGAATCTTCGACTTTGTATTCACCATTTGCAATTTCGTCTATTTCAGCTTTGATGTTTAACATTGCTTCAACAAATCGGTCTAGTTCTATCAAATCTTCACTTTCAGTTGGTTCGATCATTAAAGTTCCTGCAACTGGAAATGACATAGTTGGGGCATGAAAACCATAATCCATTAATCTTTTTGCAATATCATCAACGGTTACACCAGTGTCTTTAGTGATTTCTCTAATATCCAAAATGCATTCATGTGCGATTGTTTCATTTTTTCCTGTGTAAAGAATTGGAAATGCTTTAGATAATTTATGAGCTAAATAATTTGCAGACAAAATAGCACTTGAAGTTGCATCAAATAAACCCTTAGCACCCATCATTCTTATATACATCCAAGAAATTGGAAGAATTCCTGCAGAACCATATGGGGCACCACTTATTGGTCCAACAATATTTTCTTTAGGCCCACAAATATCATTTAAAGGATGTGTTGGTAAAAATGGTGCTAAATGTGATCTAACGGCTACTGGACCAACTCCTGGTCCTCCTCCACCGTGAGGAATGCAAAATGTTTTATGAAGATTTAAATGTGACACATCTGCACCAAATTTGCCAGGTTTGGCAACAGCAACTAGTGCATTCAAATTTGCACCATCTACATAAACTTGTCCACCAGCATCATGAACCATTTCGCATAATTTAGTAATGCCCTCTTCAAAAACACCATGTGTTGAAGGATAAGTAACCATTACAGCAGCAAGATTATCTTTATTTGCATTAATTTTATTTTCTAAGTCAATCAAATCAACATCACCAGTGTCTGTGCATTCCACAACTTCGACTTGCATTCCCGCCATTACTGCACTTGCTGCATTTGTACCATGTGCACTAGAAGGTATAAGACAAATATTTCTATGGCCCTGTCCCCTTTTTTCTTGGTAAGCACGAATTGCGAGTAATCCGGCAAATTCGCCTTGGGATCCAGCATTTGGTTGCAAACTAATGGCGTCATATCCAGTTATTTCACATAACCATTCTTGTAGTTGATTGATTATTTTTTGCCAACCTATGGATTGATCAATTGGAGCAAATGGATGAATCCCAGCTAACTCTGGCCAAGTAATTGGCTCCATTTCACTTGCCGCGTTTAATTTCATGGTGCAAGAGCCAAGTGGAATCATTGATCTATCTAGTGCTACATCTTTATCGCTTAATGATCTAAGCCATCTTAATAGTGCTGTTTCGTTGTGATACCTGTTGAAATGAACATGTGTTAAATATTTGCTAGTTCTCGTGGAAATTTCATTATTATTTGTATCATTTATTAATTTAGTATTGAAACTTTTAGCTATTTTTTCCATTACAAGATTATTTGTCGTTTCATCAATTGAAATTGATACTTCTGTGTGACTGATTTTTCTGATGTTTAATTTGTTTTCTAAAAATTTAACAATTAAATCATCTGCGTTAGATGTTTGGATTAAAACAGTGTCAACAAAGTTTTTATGGACAACATTGTTTCCAGCATTTTGTGCCATTTTTGCAACGTTTAAAGCCTGATTATGAATTCTTTCAGCGATTGCTCTCAATCCACTCGGACCATGATACGCAGCATAAGTTGCAGAAATTACTGCTAATAAAACTTGGGCAGTACAAATATTGCTTGTTGCTTTACCTCTTCTGATATGTTGCTCTCTTGTTTGAAGTGCTAAACGATATGCAGCTCTTCCAGTTGAATCAACACTTACACCAACTAATCTTCCGGGCAGAGATCTTGATAATTCTTCTGACACAGACATAAATCCTGCATGTGGTCCACCAAATCCAAGTGGCACTCCAAATCTTTGAGCACTTCCTACAACTATTTCTGCACCGAAACTTGTTGGTTCTTTTATTAGAGTTAATGCAAGTAAATCTGTCGTTGCAATTACAACAATTCCATTATCTTTGCATTTATTTCCGAATATTTCTAAATCTTTTATATTTCCAGAACTAGATGGATAAGAAATTAAAACACCAAAAGCGTTTTCAATAATATTTTCTTCTTTTATATCAATTAATTTAACTTCAATTCCAATAGGTAAAGCGCGGTTTCTAATTACTTCAATAGTTTGAGGATGTGTATCTTTGTCAACCAAAAATATATTTGAATCATTGTTGGAACTTCTTTGAGCAAGTCGCATTGCTTCTGCAGCGGCTGTTGGTTCATCTAATAAAGAGGCGTTAGCAACAGGTAATCCAGTTAAATCTTCAATCATTGTTTGGAACAAAATTAATGCTTCCAAGCGTCCTTGAGATATTTCAGGTTGGTAAGGCGTATAAGCGGTGTACCAGGATGGATTTTCCAAAATATTTCTTCTGATAACCGCAGGTGTTAAACAGTTGTAATATCCAAGGCCAATAAGGCTTGTGTTGGTCACGTTTTCTGCAGCTAAGTCTTTTAATTCTTTTTGGGCTAAATCTTCGCTTAGTGCTTGAGGTAGATTGAGTGAATCTCGAAATCGAATGGCTCCTGGAATAGTTTTATCTAGAAGTTCATCAAGCGAGGTCATGCCTAGTTCTTTTAACATTAGATCTTGTTGCACATGATTTGGTCCGATATGACGATCTTGGAAAATGAACTCACTTTTGGACATGCTTATAAGACTACCTATTCTGTTTCGGATAATTAGTTAATCTAATCCTACTTAAACGTAGAATTTAGGCAATTGCGTTCTTTGAGGCTCTTCTTTGGGCCAATTCGTCCATAAGATTGTCGTTTAGGACTAAATTGCCATCAGCAGTTTCAGCTGGAAATTGAGCTAAACTTCCTTCTACTTCTTTCCAAACACTTCCAATGGCGATTCCAAATACACCCTGGCCACCTTTAACTAAATCAATAACTTCATCATCTGAAGTGCATTCGTAAACAGATGCCCCATCACTGATTAAAGTTAGATTAGATAAATTCTCGGCACCTCTACTTCTAATTAAGTCAACCGCGTTTCGTATATTTTGAAGTGAAACACCTGTGTCAAGTAA
This sequence comes from Actinomycetes bacterium, assembly GCA_038145175.1. GTDB lineage: Bacteria > Actinomycetota > Actinomycetes > S36-B12 > UBA5976 > ATZT02. The sequence continues at coordinate 213,906 of JAYQPE010000001.1, forward strand.
TCTCTTAATTACTTTAAGTACTAAAACATCGGTAAATGAATAAAGTCTTTGTGAGCCAGAACCTTGAGCTGATCTAATAGTTGGTTCAATCAACCCAGTTCTAGCCCAGTAATCCAATTGTCGATAACTTATGCCAGCTGCAGAACATGCAATTGTGCCACGATAGCCAAGACCATCGGGAATTCTTTTTAAATCTTTAGTTTCAAACAGGGATTGTTGTTTAGCGACATTTTCAGTCATGTGCCTCATCCCCTAAGTACCTGTTACAAGAGTAAACCAAAGGTAAACATTTTTAACACATTGAGACTTCAAACACGCCGTAACTCTATAGTAAAACTTTAGGGTTAGGTTTGCTCAGGATTTGAAGTCCTCAGGATTTACCTCATCCAAAAATTGTCTGAATTTGTCTAATTCATCTTGTTCATCAACTGGAATTTCTATTCCTGCCGAATTTAAGACCTCTACTGAGACAAGAATTGGTGCCTCTACCCTTAACGCTAGAGCGATTGAATCTGATGGTCTGGCGGAGATGGTTACACCATTATCGAAAATGATCTCTGAGTAAAAAATTCCATCTTTTAATGAGATGATTTTTACTTCTTTGATTTGATGCCCAAAATTCTTAATGACTTCTAAAAGTAGGTCGTGGGTAAGTGGTCTAGCTGGGATAACACCTTGTTGAGCAAAAGCTATAGAAGTTGCCTCCACTGCCCCAATCCATATCGGTAAATATTTTTGTCCTGGCTCATCTTGAAGTAAAATTATGGGCTGATTGGAGGGCATTTCAACTCTTACCCCAACTACTGAAACTTTCACAAACTCTTGTTCCATGTTTTAGATGATTTCACTTTCTAAATCATGATGAACCAATATGGAGTGCAACTGATTAGTTAAATTGGCAATTTCCTTCATCATCTCTTGAGCTTGTTCACTTGCATCAGGTCGCTTTGATCGAGCAAGGGGTGAAACTATTTGCTTTATTAAAGAGACTTCCCTATCGGTGCTCGACTTTAGAATCTTTAAATGTCTTGGTTCTATTCCAAATTCTGATAAAGCGGCTATAACTCTTGCTGTTCTTAAGGCGTATTCATCAAAATGTCTATTATCGGCAAGTACTTGAATAAGGCCAAAATCTTGAGCATCTTTCAGAAACTTCTCGCTAATTCCAGTATTAGCAATTATTTCTTCCCGGGTTACTCGAATGTTTGATTTTGTTACTGAGTTTTCATTAAAGTTTAAAACATTACTTGGAACTTTAGGTTTATCAATGGTTTCATTTGGGACTTTTAAACCTCTATCCATAGCTTCTATATGTTGCTTAATAACTCTTAATGGCAAATAATGGTCTCTTTGCATTCGAAGAATATACTCAAGTTTTTGAACATCAGATTGAGAAAATTTACGATATCCACTTTTAGTTCTAGCAGGAATGATTAAACCTTCAGCTTCTAGAAAACGAATTTTTGATATTGATATGTCGTTAAATTCGGCTCTGACTTGATTAAGCACCTCACCTATTGTGAATAAATTGTCAGACTTTTTAGCTAATACCATTTAAATTTTTTGACCTGGAAGCAAGAATGTAAATCGATATTTTCCTATTTGAATATCATCACCAGCTGTTAATTTAGTCTTATCTACTCTAATAAAATTTACATAAATCCCGTTTAGACTATTTTCGTCATTTATATACCAGGCGTTATTTTCTTTTGTGATTACAGCATGTTTTCTTGAGACTGTGACATCATCTAAAACAATATTTGCATCATCACTTCTGCCTAAAGTTACGCTGTTTCCAGAAATTATAAAACGCTGATTTTTTTGAACTCCAGATCTAACTAGCAAAGCAGCACTATTAGCTTCAAGACCGCTTAAGTGACCATCTTCAATAGAAGACAGTGGACTGGTATCTAATGATACGACCGGAATTGCACCTGTGTTATCCATATTCATTGCGATACCTCCACCTCTTAATCTAGGTGAAGACTACAAAAGGGTCAACCTCAGGTTGAGATTATTGGTTCTCAGTGATCTTTAAATAAGATGCTGCATCCATCAAAGCAGTTAAAGAATTTTGATCAACATCACTAACTTTCACCATCCACCCATTTCCATACGGATCTGAATTTATTGTTTCAGGAGCATTATTTAAAACTGAATTTATTTCTTTCACAGTTCCAGTCACAGGAGAATATATGTCACTCACCGATTTTGTTGATTCAACTTCACCACATGTTTGACCCGCAGTAATTTTAGCTCCAACTTTTGGAAGACTGGCAAATACAACATCGCCCAGGGCAGATTGCGCAAAATCAGTTATACCAAAAGTTATCGTTCCGTCGGAATCTTGGCGAACCCACTCGTGTTCTTTGGTGTATTTAAGTTCATTTGGAGTATTCATTTGACCTCTCTGTATTTAAGAAACATCATATTGGGGCATTTCTAAGGTGACAACCGAGTCTATATTTACGTTAGTGGATCTGTTAACAACAACTACCCCATCAGCAGTTTGGATAGTTTCTACAATTCCACCAGGAATTTTAAGCGCTGTTTCAAGTGTTGCAGGATCTCCTAACACGTTCACGACATATGGGGAACGTATTGTTTTTTGAGAAATCTTGATTCCATCAGGGGCGTCAAGAAAGTAAGTATTACTAACTACCCTGTTTCCATTAATTTCGATTGCTACAGCGCCAGCATCTCTTAATTCCTGCACCATATCTAAAAGCGTAAATGCACTTACTGAATAGAGATCTCCTGTTATGCGAATCTGTAAACCAGATCCACTGACTGGAGCACCTCCTGATAAAACGATTAATTGATCCAATCTTCTTTGAGCTGCTTCACGTGCCTGTTCACTGGAACCGTTCTGTAGAGATTCCAAAACTTGTCTTTGCTTAACTAATTCTTGCTCTAAATTATCTGTTTGCTTAACTAAATCATCAAGTATTAAAACTAATTCATCTTCCCGGGCAGAAGTAAGAACTTGTGGCTCATCATTTTGTCTGATTGACCAAGTAATTAAAAGACCTAGAAAAACTGTAAGAAATACTAAGTAATACTTTTGATTATCACTTCTTTTCTTTACTTTAGATTTTCTTTTTGCCATTATCGATTGAAAAAGTTTCTTCTGATTGCTGCAGCATTTGCAAATATTCGCATTGCAAGAACAACGACTACACCTGTTGAAAGCTGAGATCCAACTCCAAGTTGATCACCTAAAAATACGATAATTGCAGCAATTGAAATGTTACTTAAAAACGAAGTAATAAATATTCGATCATCAAAATTATTTTCCAAATTTGCTCTAATTGCACCAAATACTGCATCTAATGCGGCAATTACAGCAATTGGTAAATATGGTTGGAGCCAAAGTGGAACTGTTGGATCTAAAACAATGCCAACTATTACTCCAATAAGTAATCCGACGACAGGAATCATAATCAGTTTCCTACTCTAATACCTTGGATATCAGGTAGTTCATTACCTATCGCTGATATCTCGACTTTGTCTAATTTTGTTATCTTGTAGTCAAGACCGTAAGTAGTGACGACAAATTGAAAATCTTTGAAGTCAGGATTTTCTACAAGTTTTTTACTAACCTCATCACTACCAATAAAAGTAATTTCATATGGAGGTAGAAGTGGCCGGTAATTTACTAAAATTGCCTCACCAGCAGATCTAATTGCAGTAGTTGTGGAAACCCGTTGATTGTTGATTGAAATTGCATCTGCACCACTTGCCCATAAAGCATTTGTGACAAGTTGTAAATCACTATCAAAGACCCTTGCCAAATTTACTTGTTGGAAATCAAGTGAATCAGTGTTTCTTGCATCGTTAATAACAATTTTAAATCCGGGTCCTGAGATAGATTTTACACCAGAAATAAACTGTAGATTTGTTTCGTTTAAGTTTTTAATACCTCTATTTGAAACATCAGCAATCTGAATATTTTGATCGTTTATCTGATCATTTATTTCGGATAGACTTTCGCTCAATATACCTAAGTTTGCTATTCGATTTTCAATTGAAATTCTTAAATCATCTTTACTTTTCTCGATCAAAGGAACTTGTCTTTGAAAATTTGCGATTGCAATACCTAGAAAAACGCCTGAAAAGGCCAAAACAGTGAAAATCCACCATTTTGGATCTTTTGTTACTTTGAAACCTTTGGGTAGATCCTTATAATCATTTGTTTGTATTTCTTCATTTAATAGATTCAATATACCCATTGATTTTGAATCATCAACTTCAAAGAATTTATCTTTAGCCATGATTTTTAAGTATAGAACTTGCCTGTGAAAGATACTTCAATGTGGAGAATATATAGAGAAACATTCCCCATAACAGAAATGACCAGCCAATTGTTAGCCAAATGAAATCTTGCTCAGGAAAAGCCTTTGCAAAAATAAGACCTGGAATTCCGATTAATAAATTAAATGCCCCCATTTTGCCTAAATAATGTACAGGTAATCCAGTAACACCTTTGATTTTTAAAATGGCCAAAATTATAGTCATAATTAGTTCTCTTAGAACAATTAAAATTATGAAAATAATATTTAATGCCTCTATATAGTAAACAATAAATAATAGAGTCAAAATATAGATTCGATCAGAAATAGGATCAAGAAGTTCACCAAGTCTTGTGGACTGATTGAATTTTCTAGCAATATATCCATCCAGCCAGTCAGTAAATGAAGAGAAGAAAATCAACACACAAACTACAATTAATTGATTTTGAATGGTTAAGTAGACAATTAATGGTGCTGCAGCAATTCTTACTAAAGTGAGCAAATTTGGAATATTGAGTATCGTCATTTTTTTCGTTGTCTTATTTTTACTTTAATATGAATTGGCGAACCTTCAAATCCATATTCTTGCCTTAATTTGCGTTCAAGATGTCTTTGATACGTAAGATCAAGAGCTCCTGTTGTAAAAAGCGCAAAGGTCGGTGGCCTATCTGCAATTTGAGTGGCAAAAAGGATTTTTGATTGCTTCCCCCCTCTTAAAGGATGAGGGTTAGCTGCGACAAATTCTTTAACAAATTGATTCAATTTTCCAGTCGAGATGCGAGTAGTCCAACCTTGATAGGCAACATTTAAAGCTTTGGTGATCTTGTCGATGTGCCAACCAGTTTTGGCTGACAAATTTACTCTTGGTGCCCATGAGACATTTCGTAAATCAGTCTCAATTTCTTTTTCTAATTCAACATGTCTTTCTTCGTCGATTAAATCCCATTTGTTAAAAACTAAAACTAAAGCTTTTCCAGAATCAATAATTTGACTAATTAATCTTCTATCTTGATCAGCAATGTTTTGATCAGATTCAATAACTAATAAAATAATTTCTGATCTTTCCAATGTTGCACTCGTACGCAACGTCGCATAATATTCGTATCCACTTGATTCTTTAAATCTTTTCCTAATGCCTGCAGTATCAATAAAATGCCAATTTTGTCCGTTAATGTTAATAATTTCATCAACTGGATCAACTGTTGTTCCAGAAATTTCAGAAACTATAGATCTATTTGATTTAGATAATTTATTTAATAAACTACTTTTTCCGACATTTGGTTTACCAATTATGGCAACTTTGATAGGTCCTTTTTTTGAATCTTTAAATTTTGATTCAACGGGCAAATTCTCTTTTATTTTTTCAAGTAATTCTCCTGAACCTCTGCCATGCAAAGCACTTACAGGGATGGGTTCTCCAAGACCAAGTGACCATAATTCACCTATCTGGATTTCTGCTTCTTCACCATCAACTTTATTTGCAACAAGTAATACCGGTGTTTTTGTTTTTCGGATTAATTTAATTACATCTTGATCTTCTTGAGTTATTCCAACTTTGAAATCCAATACAAAAAGAATTAGATCTGACTCATCAATTGCTTTTTGAACTTGGTTTGAAATTTGATTCATCATTTCCGATGAATCTTGAGTCCATCCCCCAGTATCAATTAAAATAAATTCTTTACCATTCCACTGCGCATCATAATAAACTCGATCTTTTGTAACACCTGGTATGTCTTGAACTACTGCTTCTCTTCTACCTATTATCCGATTTATTAAAGTTGATTTTCCAACATTTGGTCTTCCAATAAGGGATACCCGTGGTCTATTAGTTACTACATGCTCAAAAGATTCTTCCAATATTTCATTTGAAAAATCCTTCTCCAAATCTTTAATATCTTGACTATCTTCTTGATTGTTTGAAATCCAGATTTCATCAGTCGATTTGAAAGAATCTTCATTTACTAAATTCTCAGACATTTTTGACCAATTCTATGAATTTTTCAACTGATTCGTCGAAGGTTAATAGACTTGTATCTAACTCAATGGCATCTTCAAGTTTTAGTAAAGGAGATATTTTTCTACTTGAATCCTTTTCATCTCTAATCTTTTGATCAATTAATACTTGTGAAATATCCATATTTAATTCTTTAGCTCTTCTTTCAGCTCTAGCTTTTTCAGATGCAGTTACGAAAATTTTCAGATCTGCATTAGGCACCACAACACTTCCAATATCTCTACCTTCTACGACAATGCTGTTACTTGAATTAGAGATGATGAATCTTTGTTTTTCCAAAAGATAATTTCTCACTAACTGCAATGCTGAATAGAATGAAACATTACGAGTAACTGCTTCGGTTCGAATGACTTTAGAAACATCTTCACCATTTAATTTGAACATGATATCTGTAGGATTGGTTGAGATCTCGAATTCAATTTCGTTATTTCTTAAGGATAATTCAATTTCTTTGACATTATTAATATTTTTACGCGACAAAAACAGTGTAATCATGCGATACATTGCGCCAGTATCTAAAAAATTGAATCCTAATCTTCTAGCAGCTTCTCTACTAACACTTGATTTACCCGAACCACTGGGACCATCAACTGCTATGACCAATTTTTGGCGAGTGCTATTACTCGCATTCATTATTGAGCCAAATCTTGTCTAAGTACTTCAGCACCTCTGAGATATACGTGTTTGATTTCATTTCTATTTAAATTGGTATTAATGTGCAGAAGTATTCTAACTACCTTTGATGGAGCATTTGGCACATCGATTTCTTGTGAGCAAATAAGAGGAACATCACCTAAACCAAGTTTCCTAGCCGCTGCAGCAGGAAAAGCACAATCTAGATCTTTTGTTGACGTGAAAAAAATGCTTATTAAATCATTGTTTTGAATACTATTCTTGTTAAAAATTTCTTGCAAAAGTTCAATAACAGCTTCATTCATTTCTGTTGCATCATTTTTCTCAAGCATGGTTGCACCGCGAACTCCTCTTACGCTCATAAAGCAACCTTTTCTGAATTTAACCCTGCATCTTTGTATAAACTAGCAACTTCTGGATGACCTAAAACTCTTGTTTTACCAACTTTTAGATCACCTAATTTTATCGGACCGAATTGGACTCTTACTAATTGAATTACTTCATGTCCTATAGCTTCTGCTAATCGTCTAATAATTCTGTTTCTACCCTCGTGAATACTAATTTCAAGTGCTGTTTCACCTTGACTTGTTCCAATTATTTTTACTTGATCTGCTCTTGCAAATCCATCATTTAAGGTCACACCTTGAGTAAGTTGTTCGACTTCATTTTTAGATACAAAACCTTTTAATCTGGCGAGATAAATTTTTGTCACTTCCGAGGAGGGATGCGTAAGTCCGTGTGCCAAATCTCCATCATTTGTCATGAGTAACAAACCTTCAGTATCGGCATCTAATCTGCCCACATGAAACAGACGATCTGGTTTATCAGGTAAATAATCTGAGACAATGGCACGTTTATCTTCTCTTTTCATAGAAGTGACCACACCCACAGGTTTATTTAGGGCTAAAACGATGAAACCCGAAGTTGCCGCAACAGGTTCGCCATCTACAAATATTTGGTCTATTCCTGGCTTTACTCTTTTACCTTGCTCATTTACTTTTTTGCCATTAACAATTACCCGGCCTTGCGAAATCAATTCTTCGCATGCTCTTCTACTTCCAAGACCTGCCGCTGCCAATACTTTTTGAAGTCTTATTCCTTCATCATTTGTCATTTAGTTTAAAGTTTCATCAATTAAAGAATCGAGTGCTGCCATGTTTGGAAGATAATCAGCAACTGGAGGAAGTTCATCTAAACTTGCAATTCCAAGTCTTTCTAAAAAATATGGAGTCGTTTTATACAAAATTGCTTGTGAATCCGTCTCAGATCCTGACTCTTCAATTAATCCTCGGTTTAACAAAGTTCTTACAACTCCATCAACATTAACTCCTCTTATTGCTGCAATTCTTCCTCGAGATACAGGTTGCTTGTATGCAATAACAGCTAAAGTTTCTAAAGAAGCTTGAGTTAATCTTGCAGTCATTCCATCTTTTAAAAATCTTTCAACCACTTCTGCTGAATGTTCATTTGTGTAAAATCTCCACCCGCCAGCAACTTCTCTTAAAGTAATACCACCGTCTCGTTGCTCAAATTCTTTTTGTAACTTTTTTAATTCTTTATTTACTTCTATTTCAGGTGTATTTGTTACTTGGGCAATTGTTAATACTGAAACTGGTTCATCTACTACCAATAAAATTGCTTCAATCGCTGATTTTAGAGAAGGAGCTCCCAGCGAAACTATTTCATCATTATAAATATTTTCAGTCATTTCTGTTTCCCAAATCTACTACATTACTTCTATCTTCTGCTTCTTGATCAAATTCATCTGTGACAGAAACATCACCTTGTTCAGACCCAATCCATTTGATGTAAAGATCTTTTAATGGAGCTTCTTGTTCTAATGTGATTTGAGATTCTCTAAACAATTCTAGAATCGCTAGAAATCGAGCAATAATTACTGGTATTTCAACTCCTGTTATTAAAGATCTAAAAGAAGTTACACCAACTTTTCTTAAACGCTCAACAATAATTCCAGCTTGTTCTCTAACACTTACTAATGGAGCATGAAGGTGAGAAAGTGAGATACTAGGAATTTTTCTTGATTCAAGTGCACGTGCTGCAAGTCTTGCTAATTCATGTGGTCCAAGACCGAGTAAAACTTCAGGTAAAAGGTTTGCAAATTGCGGTTCAAGTGACACAGATCGTGGAAATCTTTTCGCTTCTAAATTGAAATTATCATTTATCCAAATTGATACTTCTTTGAAAGCTTTATATTGCATCAATCTTGCAAGCAGTAGATCTCGTGCTTCAAGTCGAGCGATATCTTCTTCATCTTCAACTTCACCGGAAGGAAGTAATCTAGCAGTTTTTAAATCTAATAACGTGGCAGCAATTACAAGAAACTCGGTTGCTTCATTCAGATCCCATTCTGAGCCTTGGCTTTTTATGTATTGCAAAAAATCATCAGTTACAACATGTAGCGCCAAAGCTGTAACTTCCAACTCATGCTTTGCAATAAGACTTAAGAGAAGATCAAATGGACCTTCAAATTGATTTAATTTAACGCTAAATTGCTTGGTAGATTTTTCTACCACATCAGAATCTGTAGTAGATATGGTCATTTGATTTTTTGAATTAACTCTCTAGCTAGTCTTTTATAAGCTTTTGCTGCCGGAGAAGAGGGAGCATATTCTGTAATAGGTGCTCCTGCAGCTGTTGTTTCAGGAAATTTAACTGTTCTTGCAATAACTGTTTCAAATACTTTGTCACCGAAAGCTTCTTCAACTCGTTCTAAAACTTCTCTACCGTGTACAGTTCTTGGATCATACATTGTTGGAAGAATTCCAAGTATTTGTAATTTGGGATTAATTCTTCCCTTAATTTTTTCTATTGTTTGGGTAAGCAATGCAAGACCTCGTAAGGCAAAATATTCAGTTTCCAGAGGAACAATACAACCTTCAGATGCTGCCAACGCATTTACTGTGAGAAGACCAAGGGATGGTTGACAATCAATGATTATGAAATCGTATTCATTAATGAGTGGACTTAGTGCACTTGATAAAACGTGTTCTCTTCCAACTTCACTGACAAGTTCTAGTTCGGCTGCAGAAAGTTCAATATTAGATGGAAGTAAATCCAAATTTTCAACTTTAGTTTTGACTAAAACTTCTTTGGCAGGAACTTGTTCACCTACTAAAACGTGTCTTAATGTTTTTTCTAATTGGTAAACAGGAATTCCAAGTCCCACAGAAAGTGCACCTTGTGGATCAAAATCTACGAGTAAAACTTTTCGACCATAACTTGCTAAAGCTGCGCCTAAATTGATAGTACTTGTTGTTTTTCCAACTCCACCTTTTTGGTTGACCATCGAAATAATGTGAGCAGGCCCATGCTTTGAAAGTGGTTGAGGAATGGAAAATTCGCTTGCTGTTTTCTGACCTTTAGCGATACGGGTTCCATCATCTTTTACAGATGGAGTTGCCATAACAATCTCAACTTTCTGCACAACCGCCCCGGTTGGGCCAATGCTTAAAGCCTATGTCAGAGGGCGAGTAATTTCTTGCAATTTGTGATAATTTATCGTCTGGCTCGAGGATGAGTTTGAATGAATGTTTCTCTTAACTTATCAACTGTCACATGCGTATAGATCTGAGTCGTGTTTATAGAACTATGGCCTAATAATTCCTGTACAACTCTTACGTCTGCTCCGCCCTCTAAAAGATGGGTGGCAAAAGCATGTCTAAGTGTATGGGGAGTTAAATCTTTAATTCCATATTCCTTTGCATAATTACTGATAACCATCCAAATTGATTGACGCGAAAGTCGCTGTCCCCTTGCATTAAGAAGTAAAGAATCACAAATTTTTGATTTAACTAAATTGGATCGTACTTGAATCACATAGGATTCAATAGATTTTTTTAAATTACTACCTAGCGGTATTAACCTTTGCTTAGATCCTTTTCCAAATCTTATTTTAATAACGTTTGCCTCAAAATCTATATCTTGTAAATCTATATTAACTAATTCACTTATTCGACAGCCTGTTCCATACAAAAATTCAAAAATTAAACGATCACGAATTAACTTAGAATTTTCAGGTTTTATTCCTTCAATCAAGGAAATCACAGTTTGAACATCCAAAGTTTTAGGCAATGTAAATGTGGATGAAATTGACTCTATAAGGGAAGCTAAATCTTGACTTATTATTTTCTCTAAATAGAGAAACTTTAGAAAACTCTTTAAACAAGCTGTTAATCTTAAAACTGACTTGTCGCTGTGATCTGATTTATGCTTATTAATAACTTTTTGAATATTTGATAAATTTAGATCATCAGTATTTTCTATTGCGCTAGATAAAATATCTAAATCACTGGCATAAGCTTTAATAGTGTTACTTGAAAGATTTCTTTCAAGTTCCAGATGATTCAGGAATTGCTGTTTTGCTGAATCTAAATTCATCTCAATTCAATATTGTTGCAGGATCAATAAAATCAAGGTTAAAAGCATCAGCAACAGCTTTGTAGGTTACTTTTCCTTCATGAACATTTAAGCCAAGTCTTAATGCTGGATCTTCAGATAATGCTTTTTTCCAACCTTTATTGGCAATGGCCTTTGCATAAGGCATAGTCACATTAGTTAAGGCAAAAGTTGAAGTGTTTGGAACTGAACCTGGCATGTTTGCTACACAATAAAAAATAGAATTATGAACTTTGTATGTTGGATCTGCGTGTGTTGTTGGTTTGGAATCTTCAAAGCATCCACCCTGATCTATTGCGATATCCACAAGCACTGAACCAGGTTTCATTCTTTTAACCAAATCATTTGTTACTAATTTTGGTGCTTTTGCGCCTGGAACTAAGACTGCTCCAATAACTAGATCAGCTTGCAAAACATTTTTTTCAATTTCATATGCATTTGAAACTAAAGTTTGAACTTTACCTTCAAACAATTCATTTAAAACTTTCAATCTTTCAACATTTAAATCTAAAATTGTGACATTTGCTTCTAAACCAAGAGCAATTGTTGCAGCATGCTGTCCAGAAACTCCTCCTCCAATTACAACTACATTTCCCTTCTTTACTCCTGGAACTCCGCCCAAAAGTAAACCTCTTCCACCTTGAAATTTAAGTAAAGAATGAGCTCCTACTTGTGTTGCTAACCTTCCTGCAACTTCTGACATTGGAGCCAATAATGGTAACGAGTGATCTTCTAGTTCAACAGTTTCATATGCAATCGCAGTTGTTTGTGATTTGATTAATGCATCAGTGCAATCTTTGGAAGCTGCAAGATGAAGATATGTAAAAAGAACTTGACCTCTTCTAAGTCTTGAATATTCGTCTTTTATTGGTTCTTTCACTTTCAAAATCATTTCTGCTTTTTGCCAAATTTCATCAGCAGAACTTAAAATATTTGCTCCAGCTTTTTCAAATTCTTCATTTGTGATCGCACTTCCAAGACCTGCATCTTTTTCAATAATTACTTGATGACCATTTTTAATGAAATCAACTACACCTGCAGGAGTAATTGCTACACGATATTCGTGATTCTTTATTTCTGTTGGTACACCAATAATCAATTTATTCTCCTACGAAAACGACCCAGTTATTTATCTTACGCCTTATTTACTGGATACAAAAATGAGCACTAGCAATAAAGGCTACTTCTTATTTTCTAAGGCTGCTTTTATTAATCCTTGGAAAAGAGGATGTGCATGAGTTGGTCTGGATTTAAATTCTGGATGAGCTTGGGTTGAAACGAAATATGGATGAACTTTCTTATCTAACTCAACAAATTCAACAAGTTTTTTGTCAGGTGAAAGACCTGAAAAAATTAGACCATTTTCACTTAATTTGTCCCTGTATTCATTATTTACTTCATAACGGTGACGATGTCGTTCTGTCACAATATTTTTTCCATAAACTTCATGAACAATTGAATTAGATAAAAGATGGGCTTCATAACTTCCTAATCTCATTGAACCACCCATATCTTTTTTGCCACTAATAACATCAACTTGATCACTCATAGTTGCAATAACTGGATAAGCAGTATCAGCATCAAATTCTAAAGAAGATGCTCCCGGCATACCTGCCACATTTCTTGCATATTCAATCACCATGCACTGTAAACCTAAACAAATTCCTAATGTGGGAATTTTATTTAATCTTGCATATTTTAGTGCACCTAATTTTCCTTCAATTCCTCTTACTCCAAATCCACCTGGAATTAACATTGCATCAACATCAGACAAGACACTTTTTGCTCCACTGTCTTCGGCGCAATCATCTGAGGCAACCCATTTAATTGTTACTTTTGCATTGTTGGCAAATCCACCAGCTCTTAATGCTTCAGATACTGATAAATAAGCATCTGGAAGATCTATGTATTTTCCGACTAATGCAACCTTTACTTCATGTTGTGGTTTGTGAACTCTTTCTAATAAAGCATCCCAACTCTTCCAATTAACATCTCTGAAAGGTAAACCAAGTCTTCTAACAACAAATGCATCTAATCCTTCTCGATGAAGAACACGGGGAATATCATAAATACTTGGTGCATCAACTGCTGCTACAACACCTTCTTGATCAACATCGCACATTAAAGAAATTTTCTTTTTAATACTGTCAGAAACTAAACGATCAGAACGTAACACTATGGCATCAGGTTGTAAGCCAATATTTCTCATTGCTGCAACACTATGTTGAGTTGGTTTAGTTTTTTGTTCTCCCGAAGGACCAATATATGGCAATAAACTTACATGCAAAAAGAAAGTATTTTCTCTACCAATTTCATGTCTAATTTGTCTAACAGCTTCTAAAAAAGGAAGTGATTCAATATCTCCTACAGTGCCACCAATTTCAGTAATGACTACATCAACATCTGCACTAGCCATTCCTCTAATTCGACTTTTAATTTCATTAGTAATGTGAGGAATAACTTGAACAGTATCCCCTAAATATTCTCCGCGTCTTTCTCTAGCGATAACACTTGAATAAACTTGACCAGTAGTTACGTTTGCAGATTTTGATAATTCAACATTTAAAAATCTTTCATAGTGACCAACATCTAAATCTGTTTCGCCACCATCCTCTGTAACAAAAACTTCTCCATGTTGAAAAGGATTCATGGTTCCTGGATCGACGTTTAAATATGGATCAAGTTTTTGCATCGTGACTTTTAAACCACGTGAAACCAATAAATTTCCTAATGAAGAGGCTGTTAAACCTTTACCTAAAGAGGAGGCGACTCCACCGGTTACGAATATGTGTTTAACACTTCCGGTGTTCATTTATCTCCCGTGACTAAATTGTTAGAAATCCTAACCCCACGGGATTACAGTTTATAACGAAACGCTTTTCGACAAGCCAATGAGTTCTCTAGCGTGTTCTAAGGCTGAGGAAGAATCTGAAAGTCCTGCCATCATTCGAGCAATTTCTGTGAGTCTTTCCTCATTGCTTAGTAAAACCACATCGGTTTTAGTCACTTTTGAATCTGTTGTCTTGACAACTTTTAAATGAGTATCCGCAAATGCTGCTACTTGTGGAAGATGAGTTACCACCACCACTTGATGTTTTTGAGCAAGTAATTTTAATCTCTTGCCAACTTCGATGGCAGCTTCTCCACCAATACCTGCATCTACTTCATCAAAAATCATGGTTCTGTTTGCAGTTTTTTTTGAAAAAATTAATTCAATCGCCAGCATAATTCTGGACATTTCTCCTCCACTGGCGATTTTGTTTATAGCTTGTAAAGGTTGTCCAGGATTGGCGCTGAATTCAAATCGAATTTGATCAATTCCAAATGAATCAAAAGCAAATTTTTTTGAGTCAACATTTAATCCAGTATCAGACTCTGTTTGTTCAACCGTGACGCTAAATATTGCTCCTGGCATGGACAACTTAACAAGTTCATTCTCAATTTCTTTCGATATTTCTTTTGAGTATTTCAATCTTGTCTTAGATAATTTTGTAGCTTTTTGAGATAGTTCAGCTCGTAAACTTTCAATTTTATTCTTCTTTTCATTTATCAATTCAGGAAGATTGCTATTTTGGTTTAGAATTTGCTTAAAGGAATCAATTTTTTCCAACGCATCCCTTGAAGTGGGACCATATTTAATTAGTAATTTATTGAGTAAAGAACGTCTTGCTTCAAGTTGATCGATTACATCTGGATCTCGATCTAGAGATACCAGATCTTTACCAATTTCTTGAGCAAGATCTTTGAGATCAATTTCGTTTTTTATCACAATATCTCTTAAGGTCTCTATACGTTTACTCTTAGAGCTTGCTGAATCTAATAATTTTCTTAAGTTTGTGATTAGTAATGTTAAAGAATTATGGTTACTGTCATCACTTCCGCTAAGCAGTTGATCTGCTTCTTTCAAAGTTTCAAATATATTTTCACTAGAATTAATTAAACTAAGTTTTTCTGCAATGGTTTGCTCTTCATCAATTTGAATATTTGCCAAAGTTAGTTCTTCTAGAGCTTTTTTGATATCTTCGATATCTTTGACACTTTTATTTTGCTCTTTTAACAAATCTTCAAGTTGAAGTTCTGCTTCTTTTAATAGGCGATAATCTATTTCATATTCTTGAATTTTTTCAAGATGATCTGAGCCGATAAAAGAGTCCAAAAGAAATCTTTGATGACTACTTTTATTTAAAAGTGTTTGATCTCCTTGACCATGAATTGTGACAAGATCTTCAGTTAAATCCTTCAAAGCAGAACTGGAGACACTTCTATTTCCCAAAAAGATTTTACCTCTTGAAGTGTTGGAAATCGAACGACTAACTAAAACTCCGTTATCCTCAATCTCTACTTCCAGGTCTTCAATCTTATTTTTTAAATCTAATTGATTTATTTCTATGAATGCTTCAACTAAGGCATTATCTTCATTCACTCTGATTAAAGAATTTTCTACTTTTTCTCCACAAATCATTTCAAATGAAGAAAGCACCAAGGTTTTTCCAGCTCCAGTTTCCCCTGTTAGTACTGTGAAACCTTTAGATAGGTCAAGTGAAATATCTTCTATAACGCCAATATTTTTTATCCGTAAGTCTTTTATCATTTACGTTTAGTGTTTCCGCGCCAACCCTCAACTGGTAATTGAAATTTTTTTACAAGAGTTTGACTGAATGATTTGTCTTCCATTCTGGCTAAATGGACATAATCTTTAGATTTTGTAATTTCGATTCTCATTCCTGGAAATAAATCAAATGATCTTCTGCCATCAGCTGTTAAATGACCATTAGTTCCATTTGATGGTATTTCTATCGCAATCTTTGAAAGAGTTGATACAACTAAAGGTTTAGCAAACAAAGCGTGCGCACTTATTGGCACAACACAAATTGCTTCAACGCTAGGCCAAACAACTGGGCCTCCAGCACTAAAAGCATACGCAGTTGAGCCAGTTGGTGTAGCACAAACAATTCCGTCTCCAGATAAACGAGAAACAGGTTGAGAATCTATTTCTAAAATGACGTCAAACATGTGTCCTGGTTCAGATTTTTCAATTGCAACATCATTAAGAGCAAAAGTTGTGAACACTTTATTACTGTCTTTGAAAACTGCAACCTCTAAAGCTAAGCGGTCTTCTTCGATCCAAGAATGTTCTGTGATTAATTTGACAACATCTTCTAAATGTTCAAGTTCAGCTTCTGCTAAGAAACCAACATGACCAAGATTTATACCCAAAATTGGTATTTTTTTATCACGCGAAACTTCAACAGCTCTTAAAATTGTTCCATCGCCTCCAAAAACCAGGGCAAGATTTGCAGAATCTTCTTTGGAGGATTCAAAAATATGAACCTTCACACCATTTTTTTCTAATACTTTGGCATCTTCGATTGGGGCAAATATTTCAATCTTTTTAACATGTAGTTGTTTGCAAACTTTTGCAGCAACATTTTCTGCTTCAATTGAATTATTGTGAATGATGACAAGTACTCGAGGAAGATTTGTCACGATTGAGGTCCTTTTGCGATAGCGTCTTCAATTTCTTTGTCACTTATTATTCTTCCACCTTTTTTAAGCCAACAAAAATATTCCACATTTCCCTTAGGTCCAGGCAGTGCTGAAGCAACAACTCCATTGCACCCAAGTCCTAATTGAGCACCAGAATCAACCACTTTACGAATAGATTCTTTTCTTAAAATTGGATCTCGAACCACACCCCCTGCACCCAATGATTCTTTTCCAACTTCAAATTGCGGTTTAACCATAAGTAGAAAATCTGCATCCTCATGGGCATTAGCAATTAATGCGGGTAAAACTTGTGACAAGGAAATAAAAGATAAATCGGCGACAACAATTTTTGGTTCAGGTTGTAAAGATTTAGGAGCAAGATTTCTTATATTTGTTCTTTCCATCACCACAACTTGGGGATGATTTCTGACTTCCCAAGCAAGTTGACCATAACCAACATCAACGCAATAGACTTGGGCAGCTTTTCGTTCTAAAAGTACTTGGCTGAATCCACCGGTTGAAGAACCTGCATCCAAACAAATTTGGTTTTCTACGATGATTTCTTGCCACTCATCAAGTGCACTGATTAATTTGTGTGCTCCTCGGGAAACATAATGATCAACTTCTGTTTCTATAACAATTGAGACTTCTTGATTAACTCGTCTATCTGGTTTTAATGCAGGAACATGATCAACTAGCACTGAACCTGAAAGTATTAATTCAGTAGCAATTTCTCTTGATCTTGCAAGGCCACGCCTGACAAGTTCTTGATCTAAACGGTTTAATTTCACTCTGAAGTATCAGTTAAGGATTCATGTAAACGTCTGTGAACATCTTCAAATACTGCAACATGCTCAATAGCTGGAAGATTCGTTAATTCGTTGAGACGATCCATTGCCCCATCCACTCTTGTTTCACCTGTGGGCACAATTGGTTTCAAATTTCCCAGTGTAAGTTCTTGCTGTTTTATCTCAGACCATTCTTGATTTTCCATGACTACCAACTTACAAGAGAATTGTTATCTAGCAATGCACTTAAGTCTTTTCCCACATAAGTAGGGGCTGTGGATGGCGAGCTGTTCTTTATCTGGTTCATATCTGTTACTCCTGTTAACACACACATTGATTTAAAACCAGCTTTATTTGCTCCTTGAATATCTGTATCTAAGCGATCTCCCACCACTAACGGATTCTTGGCTTGAAAAATCTTGGCAGCTTGTTGAAACATGAATGGCTCGGGTTTTCCCATTAAGACTGGACTTTTACCAGTAATCGAAGTAATAAGTGCGTTAAAAGAACCATTCCCAGGAGCTAAACCTTTCTCAGTTGGAAATGTGTAGTCGTTGTTTGTAGATACCCACTTAGCCCCTTTCCCTATTGCATAGCACATTTCTGCTAAATCTTTTTGAGCGATTTCTGCATCTATTCCATTAACTACTATTGTGGGATTTTTATCTGCTTTACTAACCACTTTAAAACCTGTTTCTTTTACAGCATCTTTTAAATTTTCGCTACCAACAACTAATACATTTTCATTTTTTTGGAAATTATTCTCTAAATACCAACACAGAGTTTGTGAGCTTGTAACTATTGATGAGGGTTTGATTTCCAGGTCAAAATCTTTCATCCATTTAGAAACACTTTTACCTGTCACAGAACCATTATTGGTAATTATTGCAATATTGATATTTCTCTTTTGCAATTCTTTTATAGTTTTTACTGCAGAATCTATTGGAGTTGAGCCCAAGTAAACTACGCCATCTAGATCAAGAAGTATTGCGTCGTATGAGTCAATTATTGGCACTTTTCAAGCATTTCTTTTGCTCCAGTTAAGTTGTCTGGATCTGATTTCAAAGTTTTTTCAAACCAGACTTTTGCTTCATCAGATCTTCCTAATTCAAGTAAAGTTTGTGCATACACATATCTCATGTTAGCGATAGATTCAGAGACCTCGTTTGAGTTGAATTCCTTTATTTTGGCTAGAGCAAGACCTGCATCAAGTTGTCCTAAATCTTTTCTTGCCCCAACTACTGTGATCATTAATTCGTGATAATCGGATCTATCCATCTTTTCGACATCTTTTTCATTTAAAATATCAATAGCTTTCTCTGGTCTATTTAAAGCTCTTTCGCAATCTGCAATCAAAGATAAAGTGTCAGGTTTACCACTAATCCTTCTTGCTACTTTTAATTCTGATAGCGCAAATTTGTAATCTTTACAACGATAGGCTGCAACACCGACTGCTTCTCTGACGATGGCAAGTCTTGAAGCTGCGGCAACATTAGCAGCTTTTGCATAAAGCAAAGCTTGTTCAGGATTTGTTTCAATAAATCTTCCTGCTGCAACTAAATTTTTAGACACAAATTTAGCTAAACCTTCAGGTAAAGTTTTTAATTCTTGTTTGATATCTGCCGATAATTCTGAACCAGTTATATCTTCGGGAATTTCTAACTCGTCCACCATTTATCCTTTTATAAAAATTTTAGTGTTGAAAATAAAATATCCACCTTAAAAAAGGTGGATATTTTTATATGTCCGGCAACGTCCTACTCTCCCACTCGGTCCCCCGAGAAGTACCATCGGCGCTGAGAGGCTTAGCTTCCAGGTTCGGAATGGAGCTGGGCGTTTCCCTCTCGCCATGATCACCGTAACGCTATTGAGTTGTCCAACCTGTATCGGTTGTAACTCGAAAATTTCATAGAGGACGCGAGTACTTCCTTTAAAAAGGTAAGTAAAAAGTTAGAAAGATTGTGAAAACAAGCCCTCGACCTATTAGTATCGGTCAGCTCCACACATTGCTGTGCTTCCACATCCGACCTATCAACCCAGTCATCTTCTGGGGGTCTTACCAGGTTAACCCTGTGAGAGTTCTTATCTTGAGGTGAGCTTCCCGCTTAGATGCTTTCAGCGGTTATCTCGTCCGAACGTAGCCAACCAGCCATGCTCTTGGCAGAACAACTGGCACACTAGAGGTTCGTCCATCTCGGTCCTCTCGTACTAGAGACAGGTCCTCTCAAAACTCTTTCGCGCGTGGAGGATAGGGACCGAACTGTCTCACGACGTTCTGAACCCAGCTCGCGTACCGCTTTAATAGGCGAACAGCCTAACCCTTGGGACCTACTCCAGCCCCAGGATGCGACGAGCCGACATCGAGGTGCCAAACCTTCCCGTCGATATGGACTCTTGGGAAAGATCAGCCTGTTATCCCCGGGGTACCTTTTATCCGTTGAGCGACGCCGCTTCCACTTGCCGGCGCCGGATCACTAGTTCCGACTTTCGTCCCTGCTCGATCCGTCAATCTCGCAGTCAAGCTCTCTTGTGCACTTACACTCAACACCTGATTACCAACCAGGCTGAGAGAACCTTTGAGCGCCTCCGTTACTTTTTGGGAGGCAACCGCCCCAGTTAAACTACCCGCCAGGCACTGTCCCTGATCCAGATTATGGATCGAGGTTAGACAGCCAATACGAACAGAGTGGTATTTCAATTTTCGACTCCACAAGAACTGGCGTCCCTGCTTCGAAGTCTCCCACCTATGCTACACAATCCGAATCGACCGCCAATACCAAGTTATAGTAAAGGTCCCGGGGTCTTTCCGTCCTTCCACGCGTAACGAGCATCTTTACTCGTACTGCAATTTCGCCGAGTCCATAGTTGAGACAGCGCCCAAGTCGTTACGCCATTCGTGCAGGTCGGAACTTACCCGACAAGGAATTTCGCTACCTTAGGATGGTTATAGTTACCACCGCCGTTTACTGGGGCTTAAGTTCTGAGCTTCAGGATTACTCCTTAACCCGTCCCCTTGACCTTCCAGCACCGGGCAGGCGTCAGTCCGTATACATCGTGTTACTACTTCGCACGGACCTGTGTTTTTGTTAAACAGTCGCTTGGGCCTTGTTTCTGCGGCCATGATGTGCTTGGGGAGTAAATCCTTTCACACTTCAAGGCCCCCCTTCTCCCGAAGTTACGGGGGCATTTTGCCGAGTTCCTTAACTACGGTTTGCTCGATCGCCTTAGTATTCTCTACTTGACCACCTGAGTCGGTTTCGGGTACGGGCGGATTTGTCACTTGCTAGAAGCTTTTCTCGGCAGCATAGGATCACCCACTTCGGCTTACGCCTCGGCGTCAGATCTCAGTATTAGTGTGCGGATTTACCTACACACCCACCTACATCCTTACCCCGGGACAACCATCGCCCGGGATGGGCTACCTTCCTGCGTCACTCCTTTGCTTACCTACAGCCAACAGGGTCGCGTCTTCCGCTGAGATTGCTCCCAGGTTCAAACGCTTAGCATTATTGGTTTCAGTATTGGCGCAACAAAACCGGTACGGGAATATCAACCCGTTGTCCATCGACTACGCCTGTCGGCCTCGTCTTAGGCCCCGACTTACCCAGAGCAGATTAGCTTGACTCTGGAACCCTTGGTCATTCGGCGGACAGGTTTCTCACCTGTCATTCGCTACTCATGTCTGCATTTTCACTCGTGTAGCTTCCACGGTTGGTTTTCACCACCGCTTCACTAGCCACACGACGCTCTCCTACCCAACAAATCATCTGGACCACGAAGGCCTGATACATGATTTGATGCCATAACTTCGGTGATGTGCTTGAGCCCCGTTAAATTGTCGGCGCGGAATTACTTGACCAGTGAGCTATTACGCACTCTTTTAATGGTGGCTGCTTCTAAGCCAACATCCTGGTTGTCTATGCGACTCCACATCCTTTACCACTTAGCACACTCTTTGGGACCTTAGTTGTTGGTCTGGGTTGTCTCCCTCTCGACTATGAAGCTTATCCCCCACAGTCTCACTGCCGCGCTTTACTTAATGGCATTCGGAGTTTGATTTACGTTGGTAACCTTTTAGGGCCCCTCGGCAAGTCAGTGCTCTACCTCCACTAAGAAATACGCGACGCTGCACCTAAATGCATTTCGGAGAGAACCAGCTATAACGAAGTTTGATTGGCCTTTCACCCCTAACCACAAGTCATCCCCCAATTTTTCAACATTGGTGGGTTCGGTCCTCCACGCAGTCTTACCTGCGCTTCAACCTGCTCATGGTTAGATCACCTCGCTTCGGGTCTAGGGCATGCGACTCATTCGCTCTATTCGAACTCGCTTTCGCTACGGCTTCCCCACACGGGTTAACCTCGCCACATACCACTAACTCGCAGACTCATTCTTCAAAAGGCACGCTGTCACTGCCCTTACGGGCGTAGCTCCAACGGCTTGTAAGCACACGGTTTCAGGTTCTATTTCACTCCCCTCCCGGGGTTCTTTTCACCATTCCCTCACGGTACTGATTCACTATCGGTCACTAAGTAGTATTTAGCCTTATCAGGTGGTCCTGACAGATTCAGGCGGGATTTCACGGGCCCCGCATTACTTGGGATACTTAAAAGAAGTTCAATACGTTTCGACTACAGGGGTGTTACCTTGTCTCCCGAACTTTCCCACGTTCTTCGTCTACGCATTGAGTTTCTGACTTCTATCAGCAATAACAGTTACTGAAATTAAGTCCCACGACCCCAAAACTGCAACGTCTGTTAACTATCACGCAATTTTGGTTTAGGCTCATCCGCTTTCGCTCGCCACTACTAACGGAATCACTATTTATTTTCTCTTCCTGTGGGTACTGAGATGTTTCACTTCCCCACGTTTCCTCCATTTGTTTTATGTGTTCAAACAATGGTTACTGGACATAACTCCAGTCGGGTTTCCCCATTCGGATATCCTCGGATCACAGCTTGGTTATCAGCTCCCCGGGGCTTTTCGCAGATTCCTACGTCCTTCATCGGCTCTTAGTGCCAAGGCATTCACCGTGCGCTCTTAGTAGCTTGTTGTCACGATCTAAATTTTTAAAACCTTGTTTAAAGAAAGATGCTCGCGTCCTCTATGAAGTTTTCAAGTTACATTCGATCCTTAATGTTTACTCCCACTTAAGACTTCTAAGTCTTAGTTTGGGAACACTAAGTTCGTTTCTTGAACTTTTTTGGTCCAAGTGAAGAAGCGACTGCCTCTTCAGGACCCAACAGCATGCCAAAGAAAATTAATTTTCCACTTTTTTGAGCAAACACTAACCCTAAACCTAAAGTAGAGAGTTGTGCTCATTTGAACCATTTTGGTTCTTGATTAATGCTCCTTAGAAAGGAGGTGATCCAGCCGCACCTTCCGATACGGCTACCTTGTTACGACTTCGTCCCAATCACCGATCCCACCTTAGACAGCTTCCTCCTTACGGTTGGACCACTGTTTTTGGGTGTTACCGACTTTCATGACGTGACGGGCGGTGTGTACAAGGCCCGGGAACGTATTCACCGCGGCGTTGCTGATCCGCGATTACTAGCAACTCCAACTTCATGAGGTCGAGTTGCAGACCTCAATCCGAACTGAGACCGACTTTATGGGATTCGCTCCACCTTACGGTATCGCAGCCCTTTGTATCGGCCATTGTAGCATGCGTGCAGCCCTAGACATAAGGGGCATGATGACTTGACGTCGTCCCCACCTTCCTCC
>JAYQPE010000002.1:0-215826 GCA_038145175.1 Actinomycetes bacterium
TATCTCTAGTTTTAATTTCGGTAATAACTTTTGTTGGGCAATGTGTTCCATGATTTGCAAAAACTGAAACAGCAGACGCCATCATTAATGGCGTAACAGGTGCAGTTCCCAATGTAAATGATGGAACTCTTTCTAAAGGTTGACCTTTACCTGTTCTTACTCCAAGTTTTTCAGCAATTTCTGCAGGTCTACATAAACCGGTTAATTCTTCTAAACCAACAAAGTAAGTATTAACTGAATAAGCCAAACCTTGATTCATATCAAAAATTCCACTTCTAGTGGAGTTATTAACCGTGTATGGTTCAAAAGCTGGCGCACCTTCTTCACAAGCTGTGAAGTTTGAAAAAGTTTTAGGTGTATTTGAATCTAAAACAGTTCCAGGTCCATAACCTTGTTCAAGAGCTGCTAACAAGGTAAAAACTTTAAAAGTAGAACCAGCTTGCATACCTGCTGTGCCACCATGTTGGGCATCAACGTTGTAGTTATAAGTGGTGTTACCTAAACCATCTGTGCCCCAAGTTCTATTTTGTGCCATGGCAATTACTTCACCAGTTTTTGAATTAACCATTGATATTGCGGCAGCTTTTTGGCTTGGATCATCTCTTGGAATGTATTTATCAACTGCAGTCTGCGCTGCTTCTTGTGCTTTTAAATCAAGAGTTGTCGTAATTGTTGCACCTGATTCTCTTAAGAAGGTATCTCTATCTTCTTGAGATTCTCCAAATGATGGATCATTTCTAATTATTTGTACTACATAATCACAAAAATAAGGAGCAATAGATCCTGTGCAACCGTTTCTGATCGGAGTCGGATTTAGATAACTTTTTACAGATATCTTTTTTAATTTATCTGCTTCATTTTTATCTAAGAATCCATTTGAGACCATACGATCTAATACTTGATTTCTTCTATTTTCGTTTCGGGCAGGATTTCTTATCGGATCAAAACCAGTTGGTTGTTGCACAATTCCAGCAATTGTGGCTGCTTCAATAACAGTTAAGTCTTTTGCGGATTTTGAAAAATATCTTTTAGCAGCTGCTTCTACACCATGTGCTCCTGCACCAAAATAAGCAATATTTAAATAACCTGCCAATATTTCTTCTTTTGTATTAATTCTTTCTAGCGATAATGCATAACGCATTTCCCTTAATTTTCTAGAAATTGTTTTTTCTTTTGCCGCAGTTGCTTCTTCAGGTGTTTTAGCAGATAAAACTAAAGTATTTTTTACATATTGTTGAGTTAACGTCGATCCACCTTGTACAACTCCACCACTAATTTGATTTGTTACATAAGCTCTGATTGTTCCTCTTAAATCAATTCCGTTATGTTCAAAAAATCTTGCATCTTCAATGGAAATAATGGCATCTTGCATTGGTTTTGAAATTTGATCAATATTTACTTCAACTCTGTTTTGTTGGTATAAATCTGCAATCGGTGTTCCATCAGCAGCCAAAATTCTGGTGCTCTCGGGTAAAGGAAGTGTTTGCAAATTTAGAGGCAAAGTATCAGCAGCAGCATTTGCTTCTTTAATTGTTTGGGAGGCGATAGCTAAAGTTGGAAATCCACCAATAAATAGTATGAGTCCAAGAAAAAGTGTCGAGATTGCTAAAAGTTGACCTATGCTTGAAAAATTCTTCGGTTTCTTACGCCAAAAATTCCCGTATAATTTCTTTATCATTTCTAATTTCATTGTAACTAGAGCAGAAGGTAGAGTCGACTTATGACCAAATGGGAATACGTAACCGTTCCAGTATTGGTTCATGCAACCAAGCAGATATTGGATAACTGGGGCAGCGAAGGCTGGGAGTTAGTTCAGATTGTGCCTGGCTTGAATCCAGAAAATTTAGTGGCATATTTCAAAAGACCGATAGGACAATAGTGGGAAACATCGAAAACAGAATCAAAGAATTAGGACTACAACTTCCAGAACCACCTAAACCATTAGCTGCATACATTCCAGCAAAACAAGTTGGAAATTTAGTTTTTACAGCAGGCCAATTACCAATGGTAAACGGCGAAATAATCCTTAAAGGCTTACTTGGTCAAGATGTTGAAATTGATCCTGCATATAACGCAGCAAAAATTTGTACTTTAAATGCCTTATCTGCAATTAAAGGTGTCATTGGAGATTTAGACAAAATTAAACAAGTTGTAAGAGTAGTTGGCTATGTCGCAAGTGTGCCAACCTTTACACAACAACCAGCAGTAGTAAACGGAGCAAGTGAATTCTTACTTGAAGTGTTTGGAGAAAACGGAAAACATGCAAGATCTGCTGTTGGTATGGCAGTTCTGCCTTTAAATGCTGCAGTTGAAATTGAATTAACTGTAGAAGTTTAATTCATGAAAAATAAAAAAATTTTTTTTCCAAAGTTAATCATTACTGATTTTGATGGCTGTTTAACAGATGACCGAGTTTGGTTAAATGAACACGGCGAAGAATTTGTTGCAGCTAATAGAAAAGATGGCTTAGGAATTAAAAGAGTTAAAAAACTTGGAATAGAAGTAATAATTGCAAGCACTGAAGTAAATAAAGTTGTAACGGCAAGAGGTAGAAAACATAACTTAGAAGTATTGCAAGGCTTAGAGGATAAAAAAGTGGCACTAGATAGTTATCTAACTAAGCGAAATTTGAAATGGAATGATGTTTGGTATATCGGAAATGAAGTTAATGATCTGGAAGCTTTAGAAAGCGCTGGTTTTGCAGTTTGTCCTAGTGATGCAGTTGCAAAAATAAAGAAGATTTCTAATTTAGTTTTAAAAACTAAAGGTGGTTATGGAATATTTTCCGAAATTGCTAATTTGCTAGAAAAAATGCCTAAGAAGAATAAAAAATCTAGTAAAAAATAATTTTGAACACTTTAATTGATCCTGATTGGTATTTAGCAAGACAGAAATCTTTTGAAGCTGCTAAAACTTTAGAAAGTATCAAATTACCAATTAGTCAATGTTTAGATAAAACTTTGGCAACAAATCTAACTTCACTTCATCCTCTTCCTCCATTTGATACTTCGATGATGGATGGCTGGGCAGTTGCAGGAAAAGGTCCATGGAAAGAAATTGGAAAAATTCTTGCTGGGGGAAAAGATATTCCAATAAAAGACGGTGAAGCTGTTGCAATTGCCACTGGTGCCAAAGTTCCAAGTAACACTTTTGCTGTCTTAAGACATGAACATGCAGAAATAGAAAATGGAGAATTAAATTTAAAAAATGGTTTCACATTAAAAGAAAATCAAGATATTCGAAAAACTGGAGAAGAAGCAGAAACTGGAATAGTTTTACTTTCAAAATCAACTGCAATAAATCCTGCTGTTATTGGGCTAGCTGCATCATGTGGTCATGATGAATTAGAAGTGATTAAAAATCCAAGAATAGACGTAATAATTTTGGGAGATGAATTATTAGATAATGGTCTACCAGTTGATGGAAAAATTAGAGATTCTTTATCAATGCAAATCCCAGGTTGGATTATCAATAGTTGCGCAGAAGTTGGAATTATCAAAAGAGTGCCAGATGATTTAGCAGAAACTAAGAGAGCAATATTTGAAAGTGATGCAGACATTATTTTGACTACCGGTGGAACAGCGAAAGGCCCCGTGGATCACATTCATCCTGCAATAAAAGATTTAAATGGAGTACTAGTAATTGATGAAGTAAAAGTTAGACCAGGTCATCCCATGTTGCTAGCTAAATTAAAAGAAAATCAATTTTTAGTAGGACTTCCAGGAAATCCATTAGCTGCCTGCGCGGCATTTGTATCTTTAGCACTACCTGTAATTAGAAAAATGCAAGGAAGAAATTTAGAAAATCTAGAACAAGTAGTAGTTAATCAAGATGTACCTGCACCAGATACCGAACACAGACTTTTTCCAGTAAATATAAAAAATAATGAAGCAACACCTGTTCAACATTGGGGTTCTGCAATGTTAAGAGGAGTAGCTCAAAGTAATGCATTTGTCATAGTTCCACCAAAAGGAGCTAAAAAAGGTGCATTACTGGATTATTTAAAAACTCCTTGGTAGTTATTTAGTTTTTAAAATTTGAACTGCATCAATTAATTCTTGGGAAAATTCTGATTTATTTGTTTCTATATAATGAAAAAATTCTTCTCTCATCTTTGGAGTCCAAAAACTCTTTAAATGACCGGCTATCTTTTCTGCTCTCTTTTCTTCTCCAGGGATATTTAATGAAATTTGTTTGCCCATGCGAATAAGAGATGACAGTTCCATAAGAAATTTAGTTTATTTGCCAACTAATGCATCAGAATTAACTAAAAGTGATTCAGGACCACGCAAACTTGGTCTACATTCAACTGCAGTTACTTTATATTCTGGACAATTTGTTGCCCAATCAGAAAATTCAGTTGTAATCACATTCGCACCACTTACTGGATAGTGGAAAGTTGTGTAAACAACTCCAGCTGGTACTCGATCAGAAATTTTTGCTCTCAAAACTGTTTCGCCCACACGACTTTGTAAATGCACCCATGAATCATCTTTAATGCCGCGAGCATGAGCATCTGCTTCGTGTATTTCTAAAACATCTTCTGGATACCAAGCAACGTTTGCTGTTCTTCTAGTTTGGGCACCAACGTTGTATTGGGAAAGAATTCTTCCAGTAGTTAAAAGTAGTGGGAACTTTCTATTAGTTTTTTCTTCAGTTGGCACATATGGTGTTTCGACAAAGTTTCCTTTACCGCGCACAAATTGATCAACATGCATAATTGGTGTGCCAAGTGGGGCTTTTTCATTACATGGCCATTGCACAGAACCCACTTCGTCAAGAAGTTTGAAACTAACTCCTGCAAAAGTTGGCGTTAATTTAGCAATTTCATCCATGATTTGAGCAGCATTTTCATAATCCATTTCATAACCCATAGCTTTTGCTAAATCGCAGGTTGCTTCCCATTCAGATTTTCCAGTCTTACTTGCCATCACAGGTCTTACTCGGTTAATTCTTCTTTCAGCGTTTGTGAAAGTTCCATCTTTTTCTAAGAATGATGTGCCAGGTAAAAATACGTGCGCAAATTGTGCGGTTTCATTAATAAATAGATCTTGCACGATAACCATTTCCATAGAAGCTAATGCTTCTTTTACGTGTTTAACATTTGGATCAGATTGTGCAATATCTTCTCCTTGAATATAAATTCCTTTAAATTCACCTGCGATTGCTGCATCTAACATGTTTGGAATTCTTAAACCAGGTTCAGTTTGCATTGGGGCATTCCACATTGATTCAAATAGTTCTTTAACTGAATCGTCCCCTACATGTCTATAGCCTGAATATTCATGTGGGAAAGATCCCATATCGCAAGAACCTTGCACATTGTTTTGTCCACGAAGTGGATTTACGCCAACTCCATCTCTTCCAATATTTCCTGTTGCCATTGCTAGATTTGCCATTCCCATAACCATGGTGGAACCTTGAGAATGTTCTGTCACACCTAATCCGTAATAGATAGCAGAATTATTTGCTGAGGCATAAAGTCTTGCTGCATTTCTAATTTCTTGTGCATTTACTCCTGAAATTGTTTCTACAACTTCTGGTGAATTTTCTGGTAATGCAATGAATTCTTTCCAAGCTTCAAATGCTTCAATATCGCAACGCTCTTTCACAAATTCTTCATCAACTAATTTTTCAGTAACAATGACATGAGCTAAAGCATTAATTACAGCCACATTTGTGCCAGGTAATAATTGCAAATGATGTTTTGCTTCCACATGTGGATTTTTAACAGTTTCTGTTTCCCTTGGATCTAGGACAATTAGTTGAGCACCTTGTCTTAATCTTTTCTTCATTCGAGAAGCAAATACTGGATGTGCGGCAAATGGGTTTGCACCAATAACCATGATCACATCTGCTTTTGCTACTGATTTGAAATCTTGAGTTCCTGCTGAAGTTCCAAAGGTTTGTTTTAATCCATATCCAGTTGGTGAGTGACAGACTCTGGCGCATGTATCAACGTTGTTATTGCCAAATGCGGTTCGAATCATTTTTTGCACCACAAAAACTTCTTCGTTGGTGCATCGAGAAGATGTTATGCCCCCAATTGCTTGTTTGCCATATTTTTGTTGAACATTTTTTAAGCCAGTTGCAGCAAAACTGATTGCTTCTTCCCAGCTAACTTCTTGCCAAGGATCAGATATTTTTTGTCTAATCATTGGTTTTGTTTTTCTATCAGGATGTGTGGCATAGCCCCAAGCAAAACGACCTTTGACGCAACTATGTCCTTCATTTGCGCCACCATCTTTATAAGGAACCATTCTGATTAATTCATCACCACGAAGTTCTGCTTTAAAGGAACAACCAACTCCGCAATAAGCACAAGTTGTTAAAACTGTTCTTGTTGGCATTCCTAAATCAATAACATTTTTTTCTTGCAAAGTAGCTGTTGGACAAGCCTGCACACATGCTCCACAAGAAACACATTCACTACTCATAAAGTCTGTGCCACCAGCTGAAACTCTGGAATTAAATCCACGACCTTGAATAGTTAAGGCAAGTGTTCCTTGAATTTCATCACAAGCTCTAACACATCGATTACAAACTATGCATTTACTTGAATCATAAGAAAAATAAGGATTAGAAGAATCTGTTTCTTCATTTAAATGATTACTGCCTTCAAATCCATAACGCACATCTCTTAAACCAACTACACCTGCCATATCTTGTAATTCACAATCACCATTTGCCGGACAAGTTAAACAATCAAGTGGATGATCTGAAATGTATAACTCCATAACTCCACGACGTAATCTTTCAACTTTTGGAGTTTGTGTTTTAACCACCATGCCTTGCTCGCAAGGAGTTGTACAAGATGCAGGAGTTCCTTTTTTGCCATCAATTTCAACTAAACACATACGACAAGAACCAAAAGCATTTAAAGAATCTTTTGCACAAAGTTTTGGAACTTGAATTCCAGCTTCAGCAGCTGCTCTCATAACTGAAGTTCCCGCAGGTACTTCTACATCAATGCCATCAATTTTTACTTTGACACTTTGATCATTAGAAACTGCTGGAGTTCCATAATCTGGTTCTTTAAGAATTGTCATATCTATATCTATTGTGCTGTAACTTGCGAAGAAATTAAAGAGAAGTCTTCGGGGAAGTTTTCCAGTGCGCTTCGTACCGGTAGAGGCGTTAGGCCTCCCATGGCACACAAAGAGCCTTCGGTCATGACATCTAATAGGTCTAGCAGTAGGTGAACGTTTGCTGCTTTGTTTTCACCTTTAACGATTTTGTCTATTACTTCAACGCCTCTAGTGGAACCGATTCGACAAGGAGTGCATTTACCGCAAGATTCTTCAGCGCAAAATTCCATAGCAAATCTTGCTTGTTCAGACATGTCAACTGTTTCGTCAAAAACTACAACGCCACCATGACCTAACATGCCACCTACATTTGCTAAAGATTCATAATCCATTGCAGTGTTGAATTTATTTTCTGCCAAATATGCACCAAGTGGTCCACCAACTTGCACAGCTTTAATTTTTTTACCAGTTAATGTTCCTTGACCAAATTTGTTTATTAAATCATTTAAAGATATTCCAAATGAGGTTTCAAAAATTCCACCTTGTTTAATATTTCCTGCTAATTGAAAAACTTGAGTTCCTTTTGATTTTTCTGTTCCTAAAGATTTATAAAAG
Organism: Actinomycetes bacterium; assembly: GCA_038145175.1. Lineage (GTDB taxonomy): Bacteria > Actinomycetota > Actinomycetes > S36-B12 > UBA5976 > ATZT02. Next base: position 7,644 of record JAYQPE010000002.1, read on the forward strand.
TTTGCACCTTGCGCTAACACCATAGGTACAGTTGCCAAAGTTAAAACATTATTAATAATTGTTGGTTTACCAAATAAACCTTCAATAGCTGGAAGCGGTGGTTTGGCTCTAACAACTCCACGTTTTCCTTCCAAACTTTCTAACATCGCAGTTTCTTCACCACACACATATGAACCTGCACCACTTCTTACTTCAATATGAAATTCTTTATTACTTCCTAAAATATTTTTTCCAAGTAATCCTGATTGATTTGCGATTTCAATTACTTTGTTCATAGTTTTAATCGCGGCAGGATATTCAGATCTAATGTAAATAAATCCTTTTGTTGCTCCAACTGCTATCGCAGCAATTGTCATTCCTTCAATAAGGGTGAAAGGATCTCCTTCCATCAGCATTCGATCTGCAAATGTTCCTGAATCACCTTCATCTGCGTTACAGCAAACATATTTTTGATCACTTTGAGAATTTAAAACGGTTTTCCATTTAATTCCTGCAGGAAAACCTGCACCACCTCTGCCTCGTAGTCCTGATTCGGTTACTTCATTAACTATTTGAGAATCAGTTAGTTTTAAAGCATTTTTTAAACCAGCTAGGCCTCCATGGTTTTCATAATCTTTAATATCTAGTGGATCAACAATTCCTACTCTTTGGAATGTGACTCTGGTTTGATTTTTTAACCATTCATGATTATCTACAACCCCAATAGTCAAGGGATGATTGTTGTTTGTTAGAAAATTTGTTTCAAATAATTCTTTAACTTTTTCTTCTTGTACATTGGCAAAACCAATACGAACATTATCCATTTCTACTTCAACTAATGGTTCAAGCCAAAGCATTCCTCTAGAACCATTTCTGATTAATTGAATATCAATATTTTTTAATTTAGCTTGATTTTGAATTTCATGTGCTACTTCGTTTGCTCCCACAGAGCAAGAAGCATCATCGATTGGCACAAAAACTTTAATCATTTAACTACCAACCTTAATTCCATTTTGATTTTTTTGCATGAACTCATATACATATTTAGCAAAAGAAAGTGAACATGTCCATGCCGGAGAAACTGCATTCAAGACATGGGTAGAGTTTTTATCACCTTCGAGCACAAAATCCATTTCTAGTTTGTTTTGAGAAGTATCAAAAAGTTGAGCACGTATACCTGCTTTTCCACGAACATTAAAGTCGTCAACATTAATTCCTTCAGCTAAAAGAGAAGCTTGTTTAATTAAATATTTTCTAGAATATTTTGGTAATTCTTGTTTTAGTAATTCAAAAAAATCATGATGCGGAGAAAAAGCCATCTTTGGTAAATCTGTAGCCACTTGTAATAATTCTTGACTTCTAAAATTTTTTAACAAGCGATAATTTTCTCTCCATAAAGCAGGAATTGCAGTTGGTCCAACTTTTACCTTGCCTTCATCGGTAACAGTTAAATGAACTCCTAAAAATGGATTTCTTGGATCTGGCACAGGATAAATGTGTCTCGTTAATTTATTGGTTTGGTTTGGGGCATACCAATAAAGTCCTTTGAAAGGAAGCATTCGATATTTATGCCCAAAGCCAAATTTATGGGCAACTTTATCTGCATAAAGTCCCGCGGTATTAATAATGTGATTGGCCGCAATTTTGTGGTTTTGGATAAAAACTTCACCGTTTTCCACTTTGGTAAAAGTTTTACCTAACATCATTTGCCCACCAAGTGTAATAAAGGATTTCTCCATGGCTTTAATAACTTTTGCAGGACTTGCCGAACCAGTGTTTGGTGACCAAAGTGCTTTATGGAAAGTTTTTGCTCTTGGTTCTAATTCTTTTAATTGGTTTTTATCAATTATTTCGATTTCTACACCATTTGTAATACCGCGATTATATAAGTCTTTTAAGCGATCTTCTTCTTGTTCATTTTTGGTAACAACTACTTTGCCAGCATTTTTAACTTCCACGTCATTTTCTTTACAAAATTCTCTAAGTAATTTATTTCCATCTCTGGTTAATTTTGCTTTTAAAGAATCTGGGGAGTAATAAAAACCTGCATGTAATACGCCACTATTTCTACCAGAAGCATGAAGTCCTACTTCTTTTTCTTTATCAATCACAATTACTGAAGCATTTTTTTGATTCAATAAAATTTCTCTTGCAATACTTAATCCAATAATTCCTGCTCCAATGATTAAGTAATCGAAAGAATTACTTTTCATAAATATTCTTTCTTTTTCTTTTCAACTTCTTTCAAAACTTTTTCACCAGTTGCTCTACCAATTAATTTATGATCAACCATTACTGCTGGACCAAGAGCACAATTTCCTAAACAAAAAACTTGATTTAATTGAACTGTTTCATCAATAGATTGAGAATGCATTTTAGTATTAAGTGCTTGGGAGACATCATTAACTAATTTTCGTGAACCCAATGATTGACATGCTTCTGCTACACAAACTTTTACATCAATTAATGCAGAAGGTGTGGTTCTAAAGTCTGTGTAATAAGTTAAAACGCCATGAACTTCAGCAATTGAAACATTGCAAACTTGCGCAATAATTTCTACAGCGTCTCTATCTACATAACCAAATTCATCTTGAATTTTTTGCAAAGCTAATAAAATTGGACCCTCGACACGCGCAAAGGGTTGAACCAGTTTTGAAGCTTCTTCTTTATTAAAAGTTTTAAATCGAGTCTTTGAATTCCCCACAGAATAAAGAGTATTCCACCCTTAAATACTCCTTATTTATGCGTGAATAAGACCCCAAGGGGAGGGCTATACATATTTATTAGGCAAATATGTGTCTAAACTCGCGCGAAGGAAGAAAAACAAGGAGAAAACGTGTCCCACACACTAATTGCATCAGGCGCCAGCGACGTCGCCTTGAGCTCATCAGGTCAAAACCTGGTCACAATCGTTGCAGTAATTGCAGTGGCAGCATTGCTAGTTGCAGGTTATTTAGTTAGAGAAGTTTTAGCAGCATCTGAAGGCACAGACAGCATGAAAAAAATTGCTGAAGCTGTTCAAGAAGGAGCTTCTGCTTATTTAAATAGACAATTTAAAACTTTAAGTATTTTCGTCGTATTAGTTTTCTTTGTTTTGTTTGCACTTCCAGCAAACTCAGGCAGTGAACGCTTAGGTCGTTCAATTTTCTTTTTAGTCGGAGCAGCTTTTTCTGCACTAACTGGTTATTTCGGAATGTGGCTAGCAGTTAGAGGAAACGTTCGCGTTGCTAATGCCGCAAGAGAAGGTAACGAAAAATTTGCAACCAGAATTGCATTTAGAACTGGTGGCGTTGTGGGAATGACAACAATTGGTTTGGGACTTTTAGGTGCCTCAATTGTGGTTTTGGTTTATTCAGGTGAAGCCCCAAGAGTTTTAGAAGGTTTTGGATTTGGTGCAGCTTTACTTGCAATGTTTATGCGCGTGGGTGGCGGAATCTTTACTAAGGCTGCAGATGTGGGTGCAGATTTAGTTGGAAAAGTTGAACAAGGAATTCCAGAAGATGATGCAAGAAACGCAGCAACTATTGCTGACAACGTTGGTGACAACGTTGGTGATTGCGCAGGTATGGCAGCAGATTTATTTGAATCTTATGCAGTAACACTTGTGGCAGCACTTATTTTAGGTAAAGCAGCACTTGGTTCATTAGGTTTAGCTTTCCCATTAATTATTCCTGCAATTGGTGTAGTTACTGCAGTTATTGGAATTTTTGCAGTTGCACCAAGAAGTGGTGATAAATCTGCAATGTCTGCAATAAATAGAGGATTCTTTATTTCAGCTATTGCTTCTGCAATATTGGTCGCAATTGCTTCTTATCAATTCTTGCCAGCATCACTTGCAGAATTAGCAGATGCTGATTTAGTTGCTGCAAAACTTGGTTTAGATGCAGCACAAATGGCAGCATTTAATCCACGCACTATGGCAATCGGTGCAGTGGTTATAGGAATTGTTTTAGCAGCATTGATTCAATTACTAACTGGTTATTTCACTGAAACAAATAGAACACCAGTTGACACAGTTGCAGCAACAGCTTTAACAGGACCAGCCACAGTTATTTTGTCAGGTATTTCTGTTGGTTTGGAATCAGCTGTTTATTCCGCATTACTAATTGGTGCTGCAGTATTTGGTGCTTATTCTTTAGGTGCGGGATCAATTACTCTTTCACTTTTTGCAATTGCTTTAGCTGGAACAGGTTTATTAACCACAGTTGGCGTAATTGTGGCAATGGATACCTTCGGACCAGTTTCAGATAATGCTCAAGGCATTGCTGAAATGAGTGGAGATGTACATGGAAACGGTGCAGTAATCCTTACATCTTTAGATGCAGTTGGAAATACTACAAAAGCAATTACTAAAGGTATTGCAATTGCAACAGCAGTATTAGCTGCAACCGCATTGTTTGGTTCATATCGTGATGCAATTACTGAAGCTGCATCTTTAGCAGGTGTTACTGCTTCAAACATTGGTGAATACGCAGGAGTTCTTGATATTTCTAATCCAAAGAATTTGGTTGGATTGATTATCGGTGCAGCAGTTGTGTTCTTATTCTCAGGACTTGCAATAAATGCAGTTGGAAGAGCTGCAGGTGCAGTTGTGTTTGAAGTAAGAAGACAATTCCGTGAAAATCCAGGAATTATGACTGGTCAAACAAAACCAGAATATTATCGCGTTGTTGATATTTGTACTAAAGATTCATTACGTGAATTAGCAACACCAGGTTTACTTGCTGTGATGTCACCAATTGCAGTTGGTTTTGGTTTAGGTGTTGGAGCACTAGGTGCATTTTTAGCTGGTGCAATCGGTGCAGGAACTTTGATGGCGGTGTTCTTAGCAAACGCAGGTGGTGCTTGGGATAACGCTAAGAAATTTGTGGAAGATGGACATCATGGTGGCAAAGGATCTGAAGCACATGCTGCAACAGTTATCGGTGACACTGTGGGAGATCCATTTAAAGACACAGCAGGTCCTGCGCTTAATCCATTGCTAAAAGTAATGAATTTAGTGGCCCTTTTAGCAGCTCCTGCAGTGGTACAACTTTCTGTTGGATCATCTGCAAACTCCACATTCCGTATCGCTTTGGCAATCGGAGCAACATTAATTATTGTTGCTGCAGTTTGGTGGTCAAAACGTAAAAGTGTTGCAGTTGCAGCATAAATAATATTAAGCGAGAAGATGGCTGACACCCAAGTAAAAAAACTAGTAATAGTTGAATCCCCTGCGAAAGCAAAAACTATTGAAAAATACTTGGGTGAGGGCTTTGTAGTACAAGCAAGTGTTGGTCACATTAGAGATTTACCTCAAAGAGCAGCTGAAGTTCCAAAAGAATTTAAAAAAAATAAATGGGCTTCTTTAGGTATTGATATTGAAAATGATTTTGAACCACTTTATGTTGTTGATTCAGCAAAACAATCAAGAGTAAACGATTTAAAAAAAGAATTAAAAGAAGCAGATGAATTAATTCTTGCAACAGATGAAGACCGTGAAGGTGAAGCAATTGCTTGGCATTTACTAGAAGTATTAAGACCAAAAGTTCCTGTAAAAAGAATGGTCTTTAACGAAATCACTAAAGAAGCAATTCAAAATGCAGTAAATAACACAAGAGATATTGATCAAAATTTAGTTGATGCACAAGAGTCAAGAAGATTAATTGATCGTTTATATGGTTATCAAGTTTCACCAATTTTATGGAAAAAAGTTGGACGTGGACTTTCTGCAGGAAGAGTGCAATCAGTTGCCGTAAGACTTGTTGTTGAAAAGGAAAGAGAAAGAATTGCATTTAAAGCTGCTGACTATTGGGATATAGATGCCGTTTTTGATCCAGGTTCATTTGAAGCAAAACTATTTTCTGTAGATGGTAAAAGAATTGCTCAAGGTCAAGATTTTGATGACTTAGGAAAATTAACAAAATCAGATGTGGTGTTATTAACCGAAAATGATGTGGTAGAAATTGTAACTGGATTAAAAGATGCAAAATTTGAAGTAACAGATGTAAGTTCTAGACCATATTCCAGAAAGCCAGAAGCACCATTTATGACTTCTACTTTGCAAAGAGAAGCAAGTAATAAATATGGCTGGTCAGCAAAAAGAACTATGAGAACAGCTCAAGGTTTATATGAGCGTGGATTTATCACTTATATGCGTACAGATTCCACAACCCTGTCTGAAAATGCTTTGAATGCAGCTCGCTCCCAAGCAAGAGAATTGTTTGGTGCAGATCATGTTTCCAGTGAACCAAGAAGATATGAAAGAAAAGTAAAAAACGCTCAAGAAGCTCACGAAGCAGTACGTCCTGCAGGAGATGTATTTAAAACACCTGCTGAATTATCAAGTGAATTAAAAAGTGATGACTTTACTTTGTACGAAATGATTTGGCGAAGAACTGTGGCATCACAAATGGTTGATGCAAAAGGAACAACAAGTACCGTAAAAATTAGTGGAAAAACAAATTCTGGAAAAGTTATTGAATTTTCTGCATCAGGAACAGTAATTGAATTTTTAGGTTATAAAGCTGCTTATGAAAGTGGCGAAACAGATGAAGCAGATGAAGCGGAAGAAAAAAGATTACCTAGTTTAAAAAAATCTGATGTGATAACAGCTAAAGAAATAAAACCAACAGGGCATCAAACAACACCACCTGCAAGATTTACAGAAGCATCTTTAGTTAAAGAATTAGAAGCACGAGGAATTGGTAGACCTTCAACTTATGCAAGTATTTTAGGAACAATTGTTGATCGCGGATACATTTTAAGAAAAGGAAGAGCTTTAGTTCCATCATGGACAGCTTTTGCAGTCATTAGATTGTTAGAAGAATTTTTTACAAATCTTGTCGATTATGCATTCACAGCTCGAATGGAAGAAGAATTAGATTTAGTGGCTGCAGGACAATTACAAAGATCACAAGCTTTAAGAGATTTTTATTTTGGTCCAGAAGATTCTTCAGCAAAAGGTTTAGTAACACTTTTAGAACAACTTCCAGATATTGACGCACGAGGAAATTCAACATTTGAAGTGGCTGATTCAGGTATTAGTGTGCGCGTTGGAAAATATGGTCCTTATTTAGAACGAGGTGAAGAAAGAGCATCAATTCCACCAGATGTCGCACCAGATGAATTAACTCCAGAAAAAGCGTTAGCAATCTTGACAGCACCTTCAACTGATCGAGAATTAGGAGTTCATCCTGAAACAGGATTGACCATCATGGTTAAAACTGGCAGATATGGCCCATATTTCACAGAAGTTTTACCAGAAGATTCAACAGAAAAACCAAGAACTGCTTCATTATTAAAATCTATGGAACCAACTTCCGTCACCTTGGATGATGCTTTAAAACTTTTTGCATTACCTAGAGTTATTGGAATTGATCCAAGTGACAATTTAGAAATCACCGCCCAAAATGGTCGATACGGTCCATACATGACTAAAGGAAAAGATTCTAGAAGTTTAGATACTGAAGAACAAATTTTTACTATTAATTTAGAAGAAGCTTTAGCAAAATATGCATTACCAAAAACAAGAAGAGGAGCCGTTGTTAAACCTCCACTTCGAGAAGTTGGGCTTGATCCTTCCACTCAATTAATGATGGTTATTAAAGAAGGAAGATTTGGTCCTTATGTCACAGATGGTGAAACAAATGCATCGTTAAGAGTTGGTGATGATATTCCAACTATGAGTATTGAAAGAGCATCAGAATTATTATCAGATAGAAGAGCAAGAGGACCTGTTGAAAAGAAAAAAAGAAAAACTGTTAAAAAAACTACCGCTAAAAAATCATCAAAGAAAAAATCTAAAGAAGCCAAAGTAGAAGAAAATACTAATGACGAAGTCAGTGTCTAACTATCCTGGCTTTTTCATTGTTTTTGAAGGTGGCGATGGAGCCGGTAAGTCAACTCAAGTAAAAAAACTTGAACAAAGTTTAAAAGATTTAAATGAAACAGTAATTTTGAGTAGAGAACCAGGCGGCACTGCCCTTGGATTAAAAATTCGAGAAATTCTATTAGATCAAACTGAATACGAAGTTACCCCTCGAATGGAAGCCCTTCTTTTTGCAGCGGATAGATCAATCAACATGAGTCAAGTTATTAAACCTGCATTAGAAAAAGGTTATGTAGTAATTGCTGATCGACATATTGATTCATCAATTGCTTATCAAGGAATTGCCAGAGGTTTAGGGGAACAAACCATTGAAGATATTTCAAGATGGGCAGTTCAAGGAGTCGTACCAGATTTAACAATTGTTTTAGATGTAACTACAGAAACTGGACAGTCTAGATTAAAACAAAAAGATCGACTTGATAGAGAATCAGAAGATTTTCATAATAAAGTAAATAAAGCTTATCTTGATTTAGCCAAGAAAGATCCTGCAAGATATGTAGTTATTGATGCCTCTAAACCAGTTGAAGAAATAGCAAAGCTAGTTTTGGATGCATTTTTAGTGAAAAGAAAAAAATAAATGTGGCAAGAATTAATTGGTCAAGAATTTAGTGTTAAAGCATTAAAGCAAGCAGCAAGTGATGCTAAAAGTTCAATAACAAATAAAGTCTTACCTGGATTTTCCCAAAGCTGGTTAATAACAGGTCCACCTGGAAGTGGCAGATCAACTGCGGCAAGATTGTTTGCAGCAACTTTGCAATGTGAAGAAAATGGTTGCGGAAAATGTGTTTCTTGTATTTCAGTAAATAAAGGTACACATCCTGATGTGCACGTAATAACTCCGCAAGGATTAAGTTATGGAGTTTCTGATACTAGAAATTTAGTTAGAGAATCAAGCATGATGCCAAGTTTGGGTCAATGGAACATAATAATTTTAGAAGATGCAGATCGTTTAACTACTGAAGCTGGAAATGCTTTATTAAAAGCAATTGAAGAACCTGCCAAATTTACGATGTGGATTCTTTGTGCACCTTCAAGTAAAGATGTTTTAATTACTATCAAATCAAGATGTAGAGTTGTTAGTTTAAGAACTCCGCCAGCAGAAGAAATAGCTGAATTATTAATTTCAAGAGATAAAATTGACAAAGCAACTGCATATTTTGCAGCTCATGCATCTTTAGGTCATGTGGGAAGAGCAAAACTACTTGCTACAAATGAAAGAGTTAAACAAAGAAGAACCCAAGTTTTACAAGTTCCATTTGAATTAAAAGACTTACCATCTTGTTTTCAAGCAGCACAAAAAATAGTGGATGCCGCAAATGAGGATGCAGAAGATGAAACAAATGAAATTGATGAAAAAGAATTAGATTCTTTGATGAAAGCCTACGGGGAAGGAGCCGTTGGAGTTACTCAAAAAAAGATTGAAAGATTATCAAGTGGAGCAAGAAAAGAGCTAGAACAAGATCAAAAAAAGAGAAGTAAAAGAATCACCAGAGATCGACTAGATCTAACTTTGCAAGAATTAGCTGCCTTTTATAGAGATGTTTTAGTTGTGCAAACTGGTGCTGAAATTGAACTTTTCCACACAGAAATGAAAGCTTCTATTAAAAAAATGGCTGATTCAAGCAACCTAAATTCAACGATAAAGAAATTAGAGACCGTCGAAGCAACCAGAAGAATGCTACCAAGTGAAGCAGCACCACTTCTGGTTCTAGAAGCAATGACCGTCTCGCTTGCTAGAGCTTAATTTAAAGTAGTATCAAAATTAATGAAAAAAATTTTTTTTGTTTTATTTTTATCTGTTTTTTTAATTATAAGTTGCACTTCCCAGTCTAATAATCAAACTGAAGTTAAATTACCAGTTACTTCCAATGAATTAGAAAAATTTTATACCCAAGATTTAAATTGGAAAGAGTGTAAAGACACAAAATTTGAATGCGCAACGATTAAAGTTCCAGTTGATTACGAAAATCCCAATGGAGCAACGTTAACTTTGTCTTTAAAGAAACTTTCAGCTAAAAAAGAAAAAATTGGAACTTTATTAATTAATCCAGGAGGACCTGGTGGTTCAGGAACTGATTTTGTAACTTATGCAGAAGATGCATTTGGAAAAAGATTGATGAACTCATTTGATATTTTAGGATTTGATCCACGTGGAGTTGCAGAATCAACACCACTTGATTGCTTAACAGATAAAGAAGTCGATGAATTCATTGCTTTTGATGGAACTCCTGACAATGAATTGGAAATTACCCAATCTTTAGAACTTTCTGAAAAGTTAGCTAAAGGCTGTGAAAAAATTGCAAATAACTTAATAGCTCATATTGGAACACAAGATGCCGCAAGAGATATGGATGTAATTAGACAACTTGTAAATGATCCAAAACTTAATTACTTAGGTGCTTCTTATGGCACATATTTAGGTGCAACTTATGCAGAACTTTTTCCTGACAAAGTTGGAAGATTAGTTTTAGACGGAGCTGTTGATCCATTATTAAGTGGTGAAGTGCTTTCTTTTGATCAAGCAGTTGGACTTGATCAAGCTTTAGAAAGATTTGTAGAAGATTGTCCAAAACATAAAGATTGCCCATTAATAAAAACTGGCAAAGAAGGAGTTCAAGAAATTAGAGAATTTCTTGATTCCTTGGATGAAAAACCATTACCTACTCAAGATCCAAATAGATTACTTACCCAAAGTATGGGAGTTTATGCAGTTGCGGGATTTTTATATAACGATTCTTGGTGGGAATATATGCGCCAATCTTTACAAAGTGCATTCGAAAATGATGGCACAGATCTTTTAATAATCGTAGATTTATTTAATGATCGATTAGAAGATGGCACTTTTGCTACAAATTCCACTGAGGCAATTTATGCAATTAATTGTTTTGATACACCTTCTACAAAAACTGTTACCGAGGTTCAATCTTTAGCAAAAGAGTGGATTAAAAGTGCTCCAGTATTTGGAGATTATCTAGCTTGGGGAAATCTTGCCTGTTCTGTTTGGCCAGTAAAAGATGAAAAACCTTTAACTAGTTTTAAAGCACAAGGAGCAGATCCAATCCTTATTATTGGTACAAAATATGATCCTGCAACACCATATAAATGGGCAATTGGTTTGAGCAATGAAATTGCAAACAATAAATTAATAACTTTTGAAGGAGATGGCCATACTGCATATATGCGCGGTTCAGATTGCGTTGATAAGTATGTTGAAGATTACTTAGTTGAAGGAATAATTCCTGCGAAAAATGAAAGTTGTCCTGCTATTGTTAAATAGCAATGAACAAATTTAAAAAGTTAATAATTTTACTTCCCTTAATTCTTTCTGCTTGTATTTTTAACACCACAAAAATATCTTTTTCACCAATTCCATTTGAAATAAAAGTTGATAAAGAAATCGCCCCACTTTTAAGAGTTGAACCCATGACTGGTGACTATGCTAATCAAATTGCTCAAGCCGGAGTGGTTTCGGCTTTAACTATGTATTACCAGGCTGAAGATAATTCAAAACATATATTTATGAGTATTTATTACATGCCAGAAGAAAGATTTGATGCTTTAAAAAATCCAAATGAACCTCCAATGTTTGGCCAGGAGGTTGCCCGGAAAGAAGGTTTTGTATTAAGCGTTGATGGGCCAAAGGATTCTATTTTTGAACCGTTTACAAAAGATGGTAAAAATATTTCGAAAATTTATGAGTTGATTTATAAAAAAAGTTCATATATTCACCAAAATTAATTAGACTTAACAGAACCTGAAAGAAGTAAGGAGCAGAGCTTGAGCGAAGCCATAGGAGCTGTTCCAATTCAATGGCCCAAGGGTAAAAAAGCTGCTGCTTCATTTTCCTTTGATATTGATGCTGAATCAGTGATTTTAAATTTCAAACCTTCAACAGCAAATCAAATGACAGTTATGTCACATCAATCTTATGGACCACTTGCTGGAGTAAAAAGAATTTTAGAAATATTAGAAAGAAATCAAGTTCAATCAACTTTTTTTGTTCCAGGCTATACCGCAAGAAGATATCCAACAGTAATTAAAAATATTGTTGCTGCAGGTCATGAAATTGCTCACCATGGTGATATGCACGAACAACCAGCAGCTGCAACTGTTGAACAAGAAATTCAATACATTGAACGAGGTATTGAAAGTTTGCAAAAGGTTGCAGGAGTTACTCCAATTGGTTATCGAGCACCATTTTGGGAAATGTCTTGGAAAACTCCAGAATTGTTAGTTGATTCTGGATTTTTATATGACACTTCTTTAATGGATGCAGATCATCCTTATGAATTAGCTGTGAAAGATAAATCTTTAGTTGAGTTACCTGTGCAATGGGCTTTAGATGATTGGGAACAATATGCATTCTTGCCAGATATAACAGGTGTTGGATTAATTGAATCACCATTAAAAGCACGAGAAATGTGGCAACTTGAATTTGATGGGTTAAGGAGAGAAGGTGGAATTTTTATTTTGACAAATCATCCGTTTTTAACTGGAAGACCAAGTAGAGCTTTTTCTCTCGAAGTACTTATTCAATACGCACTTTCTCATTCCGATGTTTGGATAACTTCCCTTGGAGAAATCGCAAAACACGTCAGAAGTTTGAATTTAAAACCAAGAGTCCTCACAAAGCCAGAAATAACTGATTAAAAAGTTCTGAAAAGTCTTAATATTTGTCTCTTTTGGGACTAATCTTTTTTCAAGCCAATATGGGAGGACGTTAATGGCCAAACAACCAAGGGCAATGGAAGTCGAGCAATACGGAATCGACACCATTCCTGCAAAAGATAGAACATCAAGACCATTAGATCTATTTAGAATTACTTTTGGTGGAGCAAATACTTTTGCCACCATTATTTTGGGAACTTTCCCAATTCTTTTAGGTCTAAGTTTTTGGCAAGCAGTTGCGGCAACAATTTTAGGTGTTGTTGTTGGAGCTTTAATTCTGATGCCAATGTCACTATTTGGACCAGTCACTGGAACAAATAACGCAGTTTCTTCAGGTGCACACTTTGGAGTTAAAGGACGTTTAGTTGGATCGTTTCTTTCTCTCTTAACAGCAATTGCTTTTTACTCTATTTCTGTTTGGGTAAGTGGTGATGCACTACTGGGTGCTATTGCAAGATTCTTTGGCGTAGACACTTCAGGTGCTTTATTTAGAGGAATAATTTATGCACTCATTGGAGCTTTAGTAATTGTGGTCGTTGTTTATGGCTACCAATTCATGCTTCTTGTGAATAAAACAGTGGTAATTGCAAATACTGTTTTAATGCTCGCAGGAATTATTGCTTTTGGTTCCATATTTAGTGCAAGTTACAACCCAGGACCAAGTGCATACGCATTAGGAAGTTTCTGGCCAACATTTATTTTGTCAGCATTGATTGTGATGGGAAATCCAATTTCATTCGGTGCTTTCTTAGGTGATTGGGCTCGATACATTCCAGAAAATACTCCAAGAAAATCATTAATGGGTTATGTTTTCTCAGCTCAATTAATGACTTTGATTCCATTTTTGTTTGGTGTTGCCACAACAACTTTGGTAAAAGATCCAGCTGCCTACATTGTGGGATTAGTTGATATTTCACCTGCTTGGTATGCCTTACCTTTGATTGTTATTGCTTTCTTAGGTGGTTTATCAACTGGTGTTACATCTTTATATGGAACTGGTTTGGACTTTTCAAGCGTATTTCCAAAATTAAGTCGGGTGCAATCATCAATATTTATTGGTTCAATTGCATTCATCTTTATTTTGGTGGGACGTTTAGTTACCGATCTATTAGCAAGTATTAACGCCTTTATCGGATTGATCATTATCTTTACCACTCCTTGGATGGTAATCATGATGATTGGATTCTTTGTTCGTTACGGTTGGTACTCAGCTGAAGACGTACAAGTATTTAATAAAGGAAAAACCGGTGGACGATATTGGTTCAACGCAGGATTTAACTGGCGTGGTTTATTGGCATGGATCCCATCTGCAATTTTGGGATTAATGTTTTGTTATTACCCACCACTTTTAGTTGGACCTTGGAGTGCTCTCGTGGGAGGCGGAATAGATGTTTCCCTTCCAGTGGCAATCGTTTCTGCTGCAGTTTTGTACATATTGTTCTTAACAATTTGGCCAGAACCAAAGAGTGCTTATGGACCAAAAGGTGCTCGTTTAGTTAGAACCAAGTAATTTAAAGAGCATGAAAACTGAACAAGGTGTGCTGCAAGCCGCAGCACACCTTGTTTCATGTTTTGCTCAACATGATTTCGACAAATACTTTGAATGCTTTTCAGACGACACGGTTTTTATTTTTTATACCACTAAAAATGTTTTATTAAATAAAGCTCAATACCAAACAGAGTGGAAAAACTGGGAAAAAGAATGGGGTTTCCACGTACAAAATTGCAAGTCCACTAATCAAAGAGTTCAAATGTTTGGTGACACAGCTATTTTTTCCCACGATGTGGCTACCACTTTAAAAACAAATGATGGTGAAAAAAGTTTTGAGGAAAGAGAAACTATTGTGTTTAATTATTTAAACAACAAGTGGATTGCAGTGCACGAACATCTTTCACCTATGCCAGAAAAGAAAATAATATGACTAATCCAGAGTTAAATGATCCATTAAGAAATAACGTTAAAAATAATGATAATTATGGCCCAATAAGTGGTTTAGAAGTTCCACGATTTGCAGGATTTTCAACTTTTGCAAGATTGCCTAGAATTGAAGACGTTTCTAAATTTGATGTTGCAATTTTAGGTGCGCCATTTGATGCTGGAGTTTCATATAGATCAGGTGCTCGATTTGGCCCAAGTCACGTAAGACAAGCTTCGCGTTTATTAAGACCATATAACCCAGCTCAAGATGTTTCACCGTTTGCAAATAAGCAAATAGTTGATGCAGGGGATGCAATTATGAATCCATTTAATATTCAAGAAGCATTAACAGGTTTAGAAAAACATGCTTCACTTTTAATCGAAAATGAAAAACCTTTATTTACAATCGGTGGAGATCACACAATAGCTTTAGCACTTTTAAGAAGTTTAAATAAAGTTTATGGAAAAATTGCTTTAGTTCATTTCGATGCACACCTAGATACTTGGGATACCTATATGAATGCATCATTTACTCACGGAACTCCATTTAGAAGAGCTTGGGAAGAAAAATTATTAGCTGAAGAAAAATGTATGCATGTTGGAATTCGTGGTCCTTTGTATGACAAAACAGATTTAGAAAATGATAAAAAATTTGGTTTTGGCATAGTTTCATCAATTGATTTCAATAAGTTTTCACTGGAAGAAATAATAAATAAAGTAAAACAAAGAGTTGGAAATACTCCGGTATACGTCTCCATTGATATCGATGTGCTTGATCCAGGTTTTGCCCCAGGAACAGGAACTCCAGAAATGGGCGGTTTAAGTTCACGAGAACTTTTAGCAGTATTAAGAGGGATGAAAGATTGTCACATTGTTGGCGGAGATGTGGTCGAAGTTGCCCCCGCTTATGACCATGCAGAAATTACCGGGATTGCTGCTTCGCACTTGATTTATGAAATGGTTTCTTTAGTTAGTTAAACTTCTTGCGTTATTGAAATAAATGGTGGCCTTTCAACAATGGAATCAACTTGGTCTGAATATCTTCCTTCTTGTTTAACTCTTGAAAGAAGAGTTTTAGTAATTTCATCTGCCATATCACTTAATTTGACGAGTGATTGGTGTTTATTAGCTCTTTCTAATAAATCTACTTCAGCCATTGATGTGATTCCAACTTTGTGATTCACATCAATTAACATTCCAATTTCCACTCCATATCCAGTAACAATTGGTAGTGAATTCAATAAATCTTTTCTAATCGCGCATTCACCAGATAGTGGTTGTTTAAATTCAGATAGTTTGGGATAAAAAGCAGTTAATAATGGTCTAGCTAATAAAGTTGAAACTCTTCCACCACCGTCTCTAACAATTCCACTTTTTAGTTTCAAGTGTCTTCTATAAGTTCCTTTAGAAAAATGAATGTTTTTGTCAAGAAGTAAAGGTCCAATTACACCCAAAACATGTCTCTCACTGAAATCTTCTAAGTCTCCGTCTAGGAAGACAATTATTTCTCCATTTAAAACTTTTTGTGATCTCCACATAGCATCACCTTTACCAAGGTTTGGACCAAATTGTTCAAGTAAAGAATTTTCGTCGTATATTTCTACATCAAAGTTACGTGCAATATTTGAAGTTCCATCTACACTTGAAGCATCTATAATAACTACTTGATCAATTAGTTTATTTTCTTTTAAATTAACTAAGATTTTTAGTGTATTTTCAATTGTTGTTGCACACTCTTTGGTTAAGACACAAGCTGAAATTGTTGGCCTTAAAACATCTTTCATTCTTTTTGCTGTGAAATCTGAGTAAGACCACTTAGAAATTTTTTGATCTGATCTTGAAAACTTACTTTTAATTCTTTTAAGGCGTGTTTGAAACCTTAATCGGGGGGTGGCGCGTTTAAATTCGATTTTCATGGCGCTCCTTTCAAAAGTTTTAAACCTAAATTTGATTTGTAACAAGTATTAAGTTTTTCCTTTCCTCGATATTGGGATTTTGCCCTTAGTTCGGGCCGGGTGCCAAAAGGCTTTGAGGTTCTAAACCTAACCCAAGATATCTAGATTCCCAAGTTTTATTTACAAGAAATTTCGCCCATTTGTGGGGAGAAAAATGTTAAATAGGTCATAAGTGCGAAGAAGAGGCTCCCAAACACCCCCAATTTGCACTCCAAGTTCTTGAGTGCCAAAATTGATTTAGCACTCGACCAATGAGAGTGACAAAGTCTAAAACCCATTAAAGAAGGAATTAAACAATGGCGAAAATGATCGCTTTTGACGAAGACGCAAGACGTTCCATGGAACGTGGCATGAATATTTTGGCTGACGCAGTTCGCGTCACCCTAGGACCAAAAGGACGTAACGTCGTTTTGGAAAAGAAATGGGGAGCACCAACCATTACTAACGATGGTGTCTCTATCGCAAAAGAAATTGATTTAGAAGATCCATACGAAAAAATCGGTGCAGATCTAGTTAAAGAAGTAGCAAAGAAAACTGATGATGTAGCAGGAGATGGAACAACTACTGCAACAGTTTTAGCTCAAGCACTTGTTCGTGAAGGTTTAAGAAACGTTGCAGCTGGTGCAAATCCAATGGCATTAAAACGCGGAATTGAATCTGCTGTGGAAAAAATTGTTGCCAAGTTATTAGACATGGCAAAAGATGTTGAAACCAAAGAACAAATTGCCTCCACTGCATCAATTTCTGCTGGTGGAGATTCAGAAGTTGGCGGAATCATTGCAGAAGCAATGGACAAAGTTGGTAAGGAAGGTGTAATCACTGTTGAAGAAAGCAACACTTTCGGTTTAGAACTAGAACTAACTGAAGGTATGCGCTTTGATAAAGGTTACATTTCTCCATACTTTGTAACAGATCCAGAAAGAATGGAAACTGTAATTGAAGATCCTTACATTTTAATTGCTAATTCAAAAATCAGTGCAGTTAAAGATGTATTACCTATTTTGGAAAAAGTAATGCAAAGTGGAAAACCACTTGTAATACTTGCTGAAGATGTTGAAGGTGAAGCTTTAGCAACTTTGATCGTTAACAAAATCAAAGGAACTTTCCGCTCAGTTGCAGTAAAGGCTCCAGGTTTTGGTGATCGCAGAAAAGCAATGTTGCAAGACATCGCAATTTTGACAGGTGCTCAAGTTATCAGTGAAGAAGTTGGATTAAAACTTGAAAACACTGGTCTTGACATGTTGGGTAAAGCTCGCAAAGTAGTTTCCACAAAAGATGAAACCACAATTGTGGAAGGCGCTGGTTCTGCTGATCAAATTGCAGGAAGAGTTGCTCAAATTCGCACTGAAATTGAAAACAGCGATTCAGATTACGATCGTGAAAAATTACAAGAACGTTTAGCAAAACTTGCAGGCGGTGTAGCTGTTATCAAGGTAGGAGCTGCAACTGAAGTTGAACTAAAAGAACGTAAACATCGCATTGAAGATGCTGTAAGAAATGCAAAAGCTGCAGTGGAAGAAGGAATTGTTGCCGGAGGTGGCGTTGCTTTGATCCAAGCAGGTAAAGAGGCATTAAAAGATGTGAAACTATCAGGTGATGAAGCAACTGGGGTAAACATTGTTCGTGTAGCAATCGAAGCACCTTTGAAGCAAATTGCAGTTAACGCAGGACTTGAAGGTGGAGTTGTAGCTGAAAAAGTTGCCAACCTAAAAGCAGGCGAAGGCTTAGATGCATCAAGTGGCGAATATGTTGACATGGTTAAAGCAGGAATTATCGATCCTGCCAAAGTAACTCGTTCAGCATTACAAAACGCTGCTTCAATTGCTGCCTTGTTCTTAACAACAGAAGCAGTAGTTGCTGATAAACCTGAAAAAACTCCAGCAGCTCCAGCAATGCCAGACGGTGGAGGAATGGACTTCTAATTAAAAATTAGAAAATTAAAAAGCCCGCAATAAATTTTGCGGGCTTTTTTATATCGTGGAACAAGTTAATTCATTGCTTGAAAAAAAGTCTTATAGGGTGAAGAATTACCCAAGAATCAAAGGAGATTTAAATGAGTAGTCAAGTTGTGAAAATTGAAGAATTTGGAATTTCCGAAGAATTTGGCTACATGCAAAATGTTGACCCAGTAACTTCACTTCCAGCTGGAAATGAAGCATGGGATGAAATGGGAAAAAATTTACCAAAATATTTAATGGGTACTGATTTTAGAAAAAGAGTTAAAGAATTACCTCCATTTAATTTACAAAATTTAAATACCGAAGGTGAAATTAGAAGAGCCATGTTAGTTCTTTCCTATATCGGTATGGCTTACCAATGGTCAGATAATAATCCTGCATTTGTAATTCCTGAAAGATTAGCTAAACCTTGGTATGAAGTTGGAAAATTAGTCGGCAGACCTCCGATACTTTCTTATGCGAGTTATTCAATTGATAATTGGTATCGCTTAGACAACAAAGGTCCAATTGAATGTGGCAATATCGCACTTTTGCAATGTTTCTTAGGTGGACAAGATGAAGAATGGTTCATTCTGATTCATATCGACATTGAAAAGAAAGCAGGTAAAGCTTTAAAAGCAATAGAAGAAGCCCAATCTGCAGTTGTAGCCAATGATGTTGAAAAATTAGAAAAAGCTTTAACAAAAATGCGTGACAGCATTAAATCAATGTATGACGTATTGGCAAGAATGCCTGAAAAATGCGATCCTTATGTTTATTTTCATAGAGTTCGTCCATATATTTTTGGTTGGAAAAATAACCCAGCTTTACCAGATGGAGTTATTTATGAAGGGGTAGATGAGTATCAAGGCAAAGGTCAAAAATTTAGAGGTGAAACTGGAGCACAAAGTGCAATTGTTCCTGCATTAGATGGCGTATTAGGAATTGAACATGAAAGAGATGAATTAAGAGATTATTTGATGGAAATGCGCCAATATATGCCTCCAAAACATGTGAAGTTTATTGAAGCAGTGGAGAACGGACCAAGTGTTAGAGACTTTGTATTCAAATTAAATAACAATTCAATAAAAAATGTTTTTAATGAATGTGTCTCCTTAGTTGCAGATTTTAGAGCGCTTCACCTTGAATATGCAGGAACTTATATTCATGCTCAAGCCCAAAAAACACCGGGAAATCCATCTGCTGTGGGAACCGGAGGAACACCATTTATGATTTACTTGCGAAAGCATCGAGACGAAACCAGAAATCAACCAGTTAAATAGGAGATATTTTGTTAGCAAATATAAATTGGATTGCAGTTTTATTAGCAACTTTAGTTAGCTTTATTAGTGGATTTATTTGGTTTGGACCAAAAACTTTTTATCCGGTTTGGTGGAAAGCAATGGGCAAATCTGACAAAGAAGAACCAGGTTCACATCAAAATATGGCGGTAGTTTTTGGAACGATTGTAGTTGCACTATTTGTGCAAGCTTTATTTCTTTCCATAGTTTTAAGCTGGTTTGCTGCAAGTAATGGAAGTTTAACTGCAACAAGTGGAGCTTTTGCTGGCTTTATTGTTGGTGTAGGAATTGTGGCAGCAACTCCATTAAGTCATCGTTTAATGGGTGGACATGGTTTTAAAGTTTGGGCTTTAGAAGTTGGAAATGATGTTTTGAATTTTGTTTTGATGGGCCTAGTAATTGGAGCTTTAAGTTAATGCCAACAAAATTTGATCAATCAGATCCAATGTATGAAAAAATAATGGCAGCACACGATGCTGCAGTTGCTGCAGGATTAACTGAATATAAAGATCCTAAATCAGGATTTTCAGTTATGACAGAACCTTTTTTGAAATCAAAAGGTTTTTGTTGCAAATCAAATTGCAGACATTGTCCATATCCAAATTAAAGAATAGAAAACTCTTCTAGTTTCTTTTTTAAATCAATATCTGATGGTTCAACTAAGTATGAATCATCTGGAAAAGTGATTACAGGTATTGATTGTTTTCCACTAATTTGAATAGCTTTATCTTTACCTTTTTCATCATGCTCAACATCTATATAAGTGTAATTGACATTATTTTGATCTAGAAATCTTTTTGATCTTCTGCAATCACCGCACCATTCGGCACCATACATGGTTACTTTGTTTTCACTCATCATTCCTCTTTTAAATTTCTGCGAGTCAAAGTTGCTAAGACTACTTAATTTTTAGTCTAATAGATTTCATGATGGGTGATCCTGGACCATGTCCTGCATGCGAAGCAAGTGATCTTGAAAGACGTGGTGGAAAAGATATGTGCCCAAAATGTTTTTATATCCAACCTTGTTGTGACGGTGGATACTGCGAATAATTTATCGCTTTTTACCTGGCAATATTTTGTCTATTGCAAAATAAACAATAAAAACAACTAGACCAAAAATTAACGTAAATACAGTTCCAGTTAAAGCTCCAATGTAGCCAAGATCTGCAGCATTTATGAATCCATATGGATATTGGTTAATGACAAAACCTCTAGCAAATGTGTACACAATATATAAAATTGGAATGATTAGAGCTTTCCCAATATTTTTCCAGCTAAACCATTTTCTTGGACCAAATAATAACCAAACCAAAATAGTTAGAGGTGGTGTTATGTAATGGAGTAAATAATTTGTGTAAATATTCCAACTTTGTGGATTTGCATCAGGTGCAAGAATTAACATATAAACAATTGCAGTAACAGTAATCATCATTAAACTTGCAATTCTTAAAACTTTTAACCAATTTTTATTATTACTTGGATTTTTATAAAGAGCATAAGTGGTAATTCCAACTAAGATATTGCTCCAAATTGTGAAGTAACTTAAGTTGTCGATAATCCTTGGTAATGCTCCAGCCATTCCCTCAGGATGTCCTCCAAAAAAGGTAGGTGTTTCTTGCGGTGTGATGACAATTCCAAAAGCATCAATGGTCAACGAGCCAAGAGCGCCAAGCCATGCCACTATGGAATTAACACCAAATGCAAAACGGGAGATTGATCTCATGAAGAAGATGCTAGCGCTACTTAGCATTGTTTCTGCACTCATTTTGTCATCTTGTTCATCAACCTCGAATGAAAATCAAGGGCAAAGCCCAGAAACAAGTTCTCCAACACCTTCACCTACTAAAGAGTTTCACCCAATTTCTTTAGAAGCATTAAGCCAACAAGAATTCATAGGGACAGATTTAAAACTTGAAAAAGTATTAGGTGAAAATTCAAAATTTACTCGTTATTACATTACTTATAAATCAAATGGATTATTAATTTCAGGAATTATGAATGTGCCAAAAGGTGATGGTCCTTTCCCAACTTTAGTTTTAGCTCATGGTTATATAGATCCAGAAATTTATACAACTGGTAGAGGTTTAGCAAGAGAACAAAAATATTTAGCAGAAAAAGGTTTTGTAGTTTTACATACAGACTATAGAAACCATGCAGGATCTGATAAAGATCCAGATAATGATGTGAACTTTAGGTTTGGTTACACAGAAGATGTGGTTAATGCAGCACTTGCCTTAAGAAATGCAAATTTTGAATTTGTTGATAAAGAAAGAATTGGTCTACTGGGTAGATCTATGGGTGGAGGAATTGCATTTAACACTATGGTTGCAAAGCCAGGAGTATTTGATGCATTTGTTCTTTTTGCACCAACAAGTGCAAATGCTGTCGACAATTTTAATAGATGGACCAGAATGCGTTTTGATGTTGCAGAAAGAATTGAAAAGCAATTTGGTCTACCAGATCAAAATCCAGAATTCTGGAACGGAATTTCTGCTATAAATTATTTTGACCGTATCCAAGAACCAGTATTAATTTTGCATGGCACAGAAGATGAATCTTGCGATATTCAATGGTCAGTCAATGCAGCAGCTTCTTTAGAAAAAGCTGGAAAGAAATTTGAATTTATTCAATACGAAGGTGAAAAACATGCATTTATTCCTAAGTGGCCAGATTCAATGGCAGAAACTACTAGATTTTTTGAAGAACACTTAAAGAGTTAGTTTTTATTTTTTCCTAGAGCAAGTGCTACAACATAAAGTGTTGAAAAAACAAAGCCAATAATTGCATAAATTATTCTGCCCAGATTTGGTTCTCCAGGAGCAAGTAGGGTAACAATTCCTAAAGCTAAAGAAACTAAAGACATTAAAATTGCAAAAGTTCTTACGACATAATTAGATGAATTATTTCTTACTACAATCATTAAATAACCTAAAGGAAGTAAAACTATTCCAGTCATTCTTAAACTCCAGAATGCATCTTCACCAGAAATACCAATAAATTGACCAAATAAATCTGGTCTTGAAATTAGAGCCACAGCAGACAAAATAAAAATCGTTCCGCCAGCAAGCATTACTTGACGAATACGATACTGACCAAGGTTATTCATAAATTCAGTTTATTTTGAAAAAGAATTAATTTCTAGCAGTTTCAGCAAAAAGAACACCTGTTAAAACCATAATTCCACCTAAAATTTGAATTCCTACCAAAGTTTCTCCTAAAAGAATCAGGGCAACTACTGAAGCAAGAACTGGTTCAAGTAATCCAAAGACAGAAGCTCTTTTTGAATCTATATATTTAAATGCCATGAAATAAAGTAAGAATGGTAAAACTGTACCCATAAAAATAATCCAAAAAATTACTGCACCTAATGGAATGCTTCCTACGTTATGTGGAAGCACTACTTGATTTGAAAGTAAATTCCAAGGAATTGTATTTAAAGGTTGAGCAAAGAACCAAAATATTGCACCGACTCCCATTGCAAGAGTTGTTAATGAAATTGCACTTCTTTTAGATACTAAAAATTCACCACCAATGTAATAAATAGCTAAAGCAACTGCAGCACCAAATGCACTAACTACTCCAAAAGAATCTAATTTTGATCCAGTCCAAACTTGGGTAATAAAAGATAAACCAAGTATTGCTAAGAATAGTGATAACCAAACTCTGGCACTAACTTGTCTTTTTAAAACTAATCTTAAATAAAGAGCAACCATAATGGGAGCAGTAAATTCAATTATTAAAGCCACCCCAACTTCAATTCTTTTAATAGCGACAAAATATAGAAATTGAGTCATAGCGACTCCAAAAAAACCATAACCAATTAAAGGTAAAATTTCTTTTTTCTTTACCTTTAAACCACTTCTTCCCACAAATAAAGAAACAATCAGAAGTAAAAGAAAAGCCCCTTCAATTCTTAATGCTGATAATTCGGAGGACGATAATCCATTCAATAGAGCTAGTTTTGCAACTGGTCCATTAATAGCAAAACAGAAAAGCCCCAACGTCATTAATCCATAACCAGTTAACTGGTTAGATTTTGTATTCAATTATTTAATTCCTAATTCTTGGCAAGCTTCTTCTAAAAGAAATCTATCAGCCTCATAACTTAATGTTTTTAAGGCATCAGACTTAGATAACCAAAGAAGTTCATCAACTTCATCATTATTTTCAAAATCTTTTTCAGTTAAGTTCTTGGCTAGCCAATAATGAACAATCTTTTCTTTACCTTTTACTTCGTATTCTCTACTTTTTAATTTTTTCTCAAATTCAACAATGAGACCAGTTTCTTCAAGTATTTCTCTTTTAGCAGTTTGTTCAATAGTTTCATTTCCATCAACTTTTCCTTTAGGAAATGACCAATCATCACGATGCGGTCTATGGATAATGGCGAATAAATATTCGGTTTCTTTTTTATAAATTACAGCTCCGGCTGCAACTATTTGGTCAGATTTCATATGAATTAGAAATATAAAGTTTGTCTACACCCCAAAAACTAAAACCTAAAGACGTGTATAAATCGATGGCATTTTTGTTATTTGAATCTACATACAACATGGCTGAATCAAGTCCTGCTCTTCTTAAATAATTTAATCCCCACAATGTTAATAACTTTCCTATGCCTTTGCCTTGATGATCAGGATCTACTCCTAATACATAAATTTCTCCAATGGGTTCATGCCCGTGTGAATGATGGGTGTGACCATCATATTCAACATGTTCATGGTCTTGTCCATGAATTTTTGTCCAACAAAACCCAACTAATTCTTTGTTTTTATTTTCTAGTAATACAAAACCATCAGATTTAAACCAAGATTCTTTTAACCTTAATTCTAAATCATCAAGTGTCCAGTTAGCTTGATCTGGTAATTTTTCAAAAGATTTTTTATTTAATTCTAAAAATTTTGATGAATCTTTATATGCATCAAAGTTTCTAAATGCTAACCCTTCAATTTCAAATAGTGGTTGAATTTGAGAAAATAAAGATCTACGCATTTGTATAACATTTCTAACCGGGACAAAGCCTAATTTTGTGGCAAAGCTTCTTGCCAGATCTGTATCACCGTGCGACCAAAGTCTAAGTGGCTGATTATTTATTTGGTTTTTCATTTCTTTTAAGAGTAAAGTTGCAACACCTTTTTTTCTTGAATTTGGACTTACTACTAATTCGCCACTTGGACCGGAGACTAGATCAGTTGTATCAAGGTGTGCATAACCGACAATATTTTTGTTTTCATCTTCTGCAAGTAAATGAGTAACAGGTCTATCACCACCACTTCTTAAATGAAGTTCTACGTGTTCTGAAAAAGGTCTAGCACCATCTAATTCACTTGCTTTTATAACAATTTCTAGAATTTGATCAACTTGTTTATTATTTAATTCTTTTAAAACTAACACCTTAGTCATAGGTGTTATCCATTTATCCGGTTATTTACTTCCTCATCAACAGGTGTTGAATCTTTTAAATCTCTACTGGAAATAAATTTATAACCAACATTTCTTAAGGTACTAATAAAGTTTTCATATTCTGGACCAAGTTTTGCCCGTAATCTTCTAACATGAACATCAACAGTTCTGGTGCCACCAAAATAATCAAAGCCCCATACTTCTTGCAATAATTGTTGACGACTAAAAACTCTGCCTGGATGTTGAGCTAAAAATTTTAGTAATTCAAATTCTTTAAAAGTTAAATCAATTAATTGACCTTTAATTTTTACCGAATAAGCAGATTCATCAATAACTAAATCACCACGTTCAATTTCAGGATTTACACTGTCATCGCTACCTTTAAGACGGGAAATAACTAAACGAATTCTGGCATCAACTTCTGCAGGACCAGCGTTTTCTAAAATCACTTCATCAATTCCCCAGTCAGAAGTAATAGCTATTAAGCCACCTTCTGTAGTTATAGCAATTAAAGGAGCAGTAATTCCTGTTGTTCTAATTAATCTGCATAAACTTTTTGCCGCAGGTAAATCTTTTCTGGCGTCAACTAGAACAGCATCACAAATTGGTGCATTAATTAAAGCTGAAGGTTCAGCAGGCATAATTTTTACTTGATGATTTAGTAAAGATAGAGCAGGTAAAATATCTATAGAGTTGCCACGAGCATTTGTGACTAAAATTAGATTTGTCATTATGCTCCTTTTTTAAAGTTGTTTAATTTTACCTAAACTTCAATTTCTTGAACTTCTTACCTGAGGAATTTAAGCGCAAATTAGCAGAATTCAATCTAAAAGATAGACTTTTACAAATGAATAAATTACCTTCTGAACTTCCATCTGAGGTTGTAAGAATTTCTTGGCTACTTGGGATGTGGGAGGGAGTTGGCCAAGGCCAATACCCAAATTCAAATAATTTTTCTTTTATTCAACAAATTGAATTCACTAATGATGGTCAACCTTTTCTTAATTATGAAAGTAAATCTTGGAATTTAAATGAAGATGGAACAAGTGGTGAACCATTACATACTGAAAAAGGTTTTTTTAGACCAGGAGATGCAACAGGAATCGAAGCAGTCATTTCACACATAACTGGAATAACAGAAATATGGACTGGAATAAATGAAGTATTAAGTATTGAAGATGCAAAGATAACTTCTGCAAGAGCAAGACTTGCCACTAATTGGGTGGGTAGAACTCCTACTGCAAAACCGGTTGATGCAGGAGATCGTTTGTATGGATTAATGAATGGTGAATTAATGTGGACTTACGACATGGCAGCAGTTGGCCAAGAAATGCAAAATCATCTATGGGCCAGACTAAAACCATTAAGTGATGCAGAAATAGTTGAAACCAAGAAAACTTTAAGACCAGTAAGAACACATAAGATTCCAGAAATACCAGGAGTAAAGAAGTGAACGATTACTTAGAACAGTGGGATAAAAAACTTCGTACTGCAGGTTTTCGAATTACTCCTCAAAGACAACTTGTTTTAGAAGCGGTAACACATTTACGTCATGCGACTCCAGAAGAAATTTTGGCCGAAGTTCAAGTAACAGCAACTGGAGTAAATCTTTCAACGGTTTATAGAACTCTAGAAGTTTTAGAGCAAGTTGGATTAGTAACTCATGCACATATTGGTCATGGTGCACCTACTTATCACGTTGTTGATGACACACCACATATTCATTTAGTTTGTTCAAGATGTAGAAAAGTTGAATCAATTGATGGAGCAACATTTACAAAATTTGCTAGTCAATTAGAAGAAAAAGAAGGATTTGTTGTTAATGTTTCCCATGTAGCTTTACATGGATTATGTAAAAAGTGTGCTGACGGGGGAAATTCCCTTCTAGATCATGAACACTAAACAACGAGTTTTAAATATCCCAAATCAAGTAAGGGCTCCTGAAAGTTTTATTGACCAAAACGTTGCTTGGCACTATGGGGATCCATTAAGAGAGCAAAAATATTTAACCCAGTTTGAAACCAGTGTTGATATTTCAAATCGTGGAGTTATAAAAATTATTGGAAAAGATAGAAAAACTTTTCTACATTCCTTAACTTCTCAACATATTGAAAAATTGAAAGTTAAAGATTCAACTGTTTCCTTACTTCTATCTCCTAATGGACATATTGAGCATGAACTACATGTAATTAACAATCCAGAGGAAATCTATTTAATAGTGGAAAATTTATCACTAAATTCCATTATTGAATTCTTACAAAAAATGGTATTTTTATCTCAAGTTGAAATAACTGATGTGACAAATGAATTAGCTACTGTTTTTGAATCAAAAAGAGAGATAGACGAAAAATATCCAACATGGCTTACTCCACTTAATTATTTAGGTGAACAAATTAAAGATGCTGGAACAAGTGCTGGGGGAGACCCAAATAAATATGTACCAAAAAGACCTGGAAAATTTAGTGGTCGAGAAATATTAATACCTAGAAATGAATTAGAAAACTATTTATTAAAGGCAAAATATCTAGCTGGCACGTGGGCTTTAGAAGCACTACGAATTGCTGCAGGAGTTCCTCGAATAATAATTGATGCAGATCATCGAACTATTCCTCATGAAATTGGTTTGATTGGTAATGCAGTTCATTTAGAAAAAGGATGTTATAAAGGTCAAGAAACAATTGCCAGAGTTCATAATTTAGGAAAACCACCAAGAAAATTAGTTCTGTTACATCTTGATGGCAGTGTTAATCGGCTACCAAAACCAAATAGCCCAGTAATTGTTGATGGACAAGAAGTTGGATTTGTTGGTTCAAGTGCACAACATTTTGAACTTGGGCCAATAGCACTTGCGATAGTTAAAGCGAAAACTCAAGTTTTATTAAATGTTGCAGTTGATGAAATTCCTGCCACTATGCAAGATATTGTTGTGGCGCAATGACTCTTGAACCAGTATTAGTGCAAATGACCAGAGATGGTCTAGTCGAATCAATACATAGAGGACATGCAGTTTTAATTGATAAAGATGGAAAAATAGAAAAAGAGTTAGGAAATGCAAGAGAAATAATTTATCCAAGAAGTGCAATTAAACTTGCTCAAGCAACTGCCATGTTAAGAGCAAGAGCAAATCTAGAAAATGAAACATTAGCAATATCTTGTGCTTCGCATAGTGGGGAAGAATTACATCGAAATTTAGTAGAAAAAATGCTTTTTAATGTTGGCTTAAATCTAAGTGATTTACAAACTCCACCAGATTATCCATTAGATCCAAAAATACAAATCGAATACATTAAACAAGGTTTAGAACCAAAATCAGTAACAATGAACTGCTCAGGAAAACATGCCGGAATGCTTACAACTTGTGTGAATAATAATTGGTCAACAAAAGATTATTTATCTACAAATCATCCTTTACAGCAAAAAATTGTAGAAACAATTGAAGACTTGTGTGAAGAAAAAATTACTAAATCAAGTGTCGATGGATGTGGTGCACCACTTCATGCAATCTCATTAATAGGTCTTGCCAAAATGGCCCAAAACGCAGTTCTAGCAGATAAAAATAGTGAAGAACGAAAAGTAGCAGATGCTGCTAGAAATTTTCCAATTTATAACTCTGGAACTTTTAGAGATGTTGCACAATTCATGCAAAATGTTTCAGGATTTTTCACAAAGGAAGGTGCAGAAGGAGTTCACGTTGGTGCATTAAATGACGGGAGAGCTTTTGCAGTTAAATTTAGTGATGGATCAATGAGGCCAAGAGCCACATTTGTTTATTCG
Source organism: Actinomycetes bacterium (assembly GCA_038145175.1). Lineage (GTDB taxonomy): Bacteria > Actinomycetota > Actinomycetes > S36-B12 > UBA5976 > ATZT02. Next base: position 36,451 of record JAYQPE010000002.1, read on the forward strand.
GTTTTGAAATACTGGGGTGTTGCTTCAGATATTTTAAATAAGTTAAGTAATTTAGAAAAGACTGAAGTACTAGGTGGCGGGAAAACCGTAGGATATCTACAAGCACTTCCAATAGAGAGGTAATTTAAATGCCAATGTCGATGTATACCTTAAATGTAATTTTGGGATATTTGTTTGTTGCAATAAAAATGTGGGCATTTGTTGATGCCGCTACCCAAAAGAAACCTTTTTATGATGCAGTGGGAAGACAATCAAAATTATTTTGGGTAGGTTTACTTGGTATTTCAGTATTTTCACAATATTTATCTGTAATGCAAGGAAGTTCTAATTATGGATTACTACAAGTCATTGGATTAATCTTGGCAATAGTTTACTTGGTTGATCAAAGACCAAGACTTAACGAATTAAGAAAGTAATTATTTTTTTCCTTGATTAGCAACTGCATCAATTGCCTCTTTTGCAGCTTGAGGATCTAAATATTCTCCACCAAAAACAATTGGTTTGAAGTTTTCATCCAATCTATAAAGCAAGGGAATTCCAGTTGGAAGATTAAGTTTAGCAATATTTTCATCACTTATATTTTCTAAATATTTAATTAAAGCTCTTAATGAATTTCCATGAGCCACAACTAGAACAGTTTTTCCTGACTCTAATTCTGGAACTATTGATTCTTTCCAGTAAGGAATAACTCTTTTAACAACATCTTTCAAGCATTCAGTTAATGGAACATCTGATTTCTGCATGTCTTTATATTTAGGATCATTATTTTGGGCATATTTATCGTTTGGATCAATTGGAGGAGGTGGCACGTCATAAGATCTTCTCCACAACATAAATTGTTCTTCTCCATATTTTTCTAAAGTATCTTTTTTATTTAATCCTTGAAGTGCACCGTAATGTCTTTCATTTAAGCGCCATGATCTTTTTGTTGGAATTTCTTTTATTCCAGCACTTTCAAGTGCTAGTTCTGAAGTTTTTATGGCTCTATTTAATACTGATGTGTGAAGTGAATTAGGAATTAAATTCTTTTCCTTTAAAAGTTCTCCTCCACGTTTTGCTTCTAAAACACCTTTTTCACTTAAATCAACATCAACCCAACCTGTAAATAAGTTAAGGGCATTCCATTGGCTTTCACCATGTCGTAAAAGAATTAATTTATATTCCTGACTCACTTAAATTACCTTTAAATTTCTGATTGTTTTTATTGGAGTTGATAATGCTTTTTCATAAACTTCAATAAGTCCTGAAACTGTTTTATCCCAACTAAATTTAGAAGCATGTTGTCTTGCTCCAACAGTAAATTGTTTTGCTAAATCTTCATTTAATGTAATTTGGGCAAGTGCTTCGGCCCAAGTTCTAGCATCGTGACCATTTACTAAAAGTCCACTTAAATTATCAGCCACAACTGTCTTTAATCCGCCAACATTAGTTGCAATTACTGGAGTGCCACAAGCTTGTGCTTCTACGGCAACTAAACCAAAAGATTCTGAGTATGAAGGAACGGCAACCAGAGTTGAAGCTTGATATAAAGTTGCTAATTTTTCTCTAGTTGAAGGAGGCAAAAACATTACATTTTCAATTAAATTTAATTCTTTTACTAATTGCATTAGTGAATCAGGATGATCAAATCCAGTTCCAGAAAGACCACCACAAATAACAATTCTTACTTTATTTTTTAATTGTGGATTATTTTGAATAAATTGGTGCGCTGCTTTTAATAGAACATCGGGCGCTTTCAATGGTTGTACTCTTCCTACAAATGTAAAGACAATTGCATCTTGCGGAATCCCAAATTCTTTTCTAGCTTTTGTTTTATTTCCAATATTGAATACTTCTAGATCAACTCCAGGATTGACAACATTTACTTGTTTTTTATCTGCTGAATATAAATTAATTAATTCATCAGCTTCAGCTTGCGTATTTGCCACTAATTGACTTGCAGCATCGACTACTTGTTGTTCACCAATTTCTCTTTCAGCAGGTTCTGCAATATCACCAATTGCCAAAGTAGAATTTTTCACTTTGGCCATAGTGTGCATAGTGTGAACTAATGGAACATTCCATCTTTCAGATGCAACCCAACCAACTTGTCCACTTAACCAATAGTGAGAATGAATTAATTGATAATGACCTTCGCTATATCTTGCTTCTTCTCTTAAAACTCCAGCGCTAAGTGCACAAAGTTGCGAAGGTAAACTTTGTTTTGCTAATCCTTCAAAAGGACCTGCAGTTAGTTGTTTTACTATAACTCCGTCATATAGTTCAGTTTCATTTTTAATTGCACTACTTGTTCTTCTAGTAAAAATATCTACTTTAATTCCTAAATCAGCTAAACGTTTTGAAGTTTCTACTACATAAACATTTAATCCACCAGCATCTCCAACACCTGGTTGATCAAGAGGAGAAGTATGAACTGAGAGCAGCGCTATTTGATTTAATTTTTTCAAATTGGAACCTTAAAGATTAAACGGTGCATCATTTCCTAAAGTAAGGACGATGTTTGCACTGGTTTGGTTTGGATCTTCAACTAATACTCCCACCGAGATTAGTTTTGCTACAGCTTCTGCTTTTGCAGCAAAGCCTGGGGCATAAACAATTTGGGTTTGGGCGGTGTCTTTATTAGAAGCATCTGCTACATCAATGATTCTCATACCTTGAACTTGTAAAGTATCAGCAACTGATCTTGCAAAACCTGCACGTCTAGTTCCATTTAATACGGTAATACTTACATCTTTAAGAGAGCCAGCAATAATTTCTCTACCCTCTTGAGCAGCAGATTTTGGGGCAGTTGCAAGGGGTGCAATACCTTCATAAATTCCGGTATTTGGTTTGACTAAAACTACTTGGTCAACTATTCCTGCTTTTTTAAAAACAAAAGTTATCTTTACAAAACTTGATTGACGTGGCGTAAATTCAATTAAATCAACATGTGGTGAATCAGGAATTACTCCAATTGTTACTAATTTTTTTGCAGGAATATTAATTTCGTTAGCTGGACTAAACACCACAGATTTTGGTGCAGGATTATCAACTGAAACACTAACTAATTGATCATCTTCAGTTGAATCATTAATCAAAGTTGCAACAACAGTTCCAATATTTTCATTACCTTTAACGATTACAACGTTTTGTACATAAATATCTCCAACTTTTGCATAATCACCACTACCTGTTGGACCTTGTTTAGTAGTTTGCGCATTTGGACCTGCAGCACAACTTGTAATAATTAATGAAATTGCAATTAAAGATGTTAAAGATTTGAATCTACGCATAATGATTTAATTCTACCGAATATGAGGTGAATGAGCCTGTTCAGTATTGGGCTGGTAGAATAGGAGATCTTACGAAAGGTTTTTAATAAATGTCCTTTAAAGTTGGCGAAACAGTTGTTTACCCACATCACGGCGCAGCAGTAATCGAAGCAATCGAATCAAGAAATATCAAAGGTGTAGAAAGAAAATATTTAGTTTTAAGAGTTAAACAAGGTGATTTAACTGTAAGAGTTCCAGCTGACAATGTTGAATTAGTTGGCGTAAGAGATGTTGTTAATGCAGAGGGTTTAGAAAGAGTTTTTGATGTTTTACGTCAACCATATACAGAAGAACCAACAAACTGGTCCAGAAGATATAAAGCAAATTTAGAAAAATTAGCTTCAGGTGACGTTATGAAAGTTGCTGAAGTAGTTAGAGATCTGTGGAGAAGAGATCAAGATCGCGGTTTATCTGCAGGTGAAAAAAGAATGCTCGCCAAAGCTCGTCAAATTCTTGTCAGTGAATTAGCTTTAGCAGAAAGAACTAACGAAGTTAACGCTGAAGCATTACTTGACGAGGTTCTTGCTTCCTAACAGAAACTAACCAGTGAGCGCAACAGCCAATGTTTGTGTAGTCATTCCGGCTGCCGGTTTAGGTGAGCGCCTGGGGCTTAATCAACCTAAAGCATTTGTAAACATAAGTAATTACTCTTTATTAACTTTAACTATTAAAAGAGTTCTCGAAATTGATCGAGTTGGACACATTATTGTGGCCGTTCCCAACGAATTTAAAGAACAAGCACTTGATCATATTGATAGAGCTATCAGAGAAACTAATAGAAAAATACCTTTTGATGTAGTTGCGGGAGGAAATACAAGAACTGAATCTGTAAAGAATTCACTTTTAGCTCTAGATCCACTCGATTCTTTAGTTTTAGTTCATGATGCCGCAAGACCTTTTGTGCCAAAAAAAGTATTTCTAGATGTCATAGAAAATTTAGATAAAGGATCAAAAGTTGTAATCCCAGTGATAAATGTCGTTGACACAATAAAAACTATCGAAAATAATAAAGTTCAAAATACAATAGATAGAACTAAACTAAAAGCCGTTCAAACTCCACAAGGTTTTGCTCGCGAAGTGTTGTCAGAAATTTATGCTAATTCAGAATTAAAACCAACCACAGATGATGCAGGTTTAGCTGAACTTGCCGGAATAAGTGTTTCCACAGTTGAAGGTTCTGTGGAATCATTCAAAATAACAACTGCTTTTGATTTAGAAATGGCTAAAAGTTTTTATGAAAAAGGAAAATAATTAATGCAAAGAATTGGTGTAGGAGTAGATGTTCATCCATTTGAAAATGGGAGAGAACTTTTTGTGGCAGGACTTTTTTGGCCAAATGAAACAGGATTAGCAGGTCACTCAGATGGAGATGTTGTGGCACATGCTTGCGCAGATGCATTGTTATCGGCTGCAAACTTAGGAGATTTAGGAACAAATTTTGGTACAGATAAACCAGAATATAAAAATGCAAGTGGAGTAAAAATAATTTCAAGTGCTGCAAAAATTGTAAAAGATGCTGGTTGGAAAATTGAAAATGTTGCTGTGCAATTAATTGGCAATAAACCAAAAATTGGCTCAAAAAGAGTAGAGGCAGAAAAAATATTGTCTGAAGCAATAGGCGCACCAGTTTCACTTGGTGCAACTACTACAGATGGTTTAGGTTTAACAGGACGCGGCGAAGGTTTAGCTGCGATTGCTCAGGCATTAATCAGTAAATAAATATAAAAATTTGTCAAAAAAGTAATCCATTAGAATAAAACAACTCATGAAACTATATGACTCATATTCCCGTTCTTTAAGAGATTTCATTCCATTAAAAAATGGTGAAGTGTCAATGTATTTATGTGGGGCAACTGTTCAAGGTTCACCACATATTGGTCATATGCGCTCAACCATTGTTTTTGATATCTTAAGACGTTATTTCGAATTTAAGAATTTAAAAGTTTTATTTGTTCGTAATGTTACAGATATCGATGACAAAATTTTACATAACGCAGGACATGAAGATAGTTCTTGGTGGGAACTTGCCTCAAAGTATGAATTAGAATTTAGCAAAGCTTATGAAAATCTTGGAAATATTGTTCCAAGTATTGAACCAAGAGCAACAGGTCATATTCCGCAGATGATTGAAATGATTGAAAAACTTATTGAAAAAAATCATGCGTATGTGGCAGAAGGCTCTGTGTGGTTTGCAGTTAATTCATTTAAAGAATATGGAAAATTATCTGGTCAAAAAGTTGAAGAAATGCTAGCTGCTCAAGATTTAGATAAAGGAAAAAAAGATCCACATGATTTTGCACTTTGGAAAAAAAGTAAAGACGGGGAACCTTTCTGGAATTCACCTTGGGGTAAAGGTCGACCTGGTTGGCATATCGAATGTTCTGCAATGGCAAAAACTTATTTAGGTGAAAAATTTGATATTCACGGTGGTGGATTAGATCTACAATTTCCACATCATGAAAACGAAATAGCGCAATCAAAAGCAAGTGGAAATGATTTTGCTAATTTTTGGGTTCATAATTACTGGGTAACCCAAAGTGGTGAAAAAATGAGTAAAAGCTTGGGTAACTCATTAAAAGTCAAAGAAGTATTAACAAGATTTAGACCAATTGAAGTTCGATTCTATTTATTATCTGCTCATTATCGAAGTAACCTTGAATTCTCAGATCAAGCTCTATCAGAGGCAGCTACTGCTTTTTCTAGAATTGAACAATTTGTTTTAAGAGCAAGTGAAAAAGTAAAAAATTACAAATTGGACTTGCAATTTCCTCAAGAATTTATTAACGCAATAGAAGATGATCTAGCTACACCTCTAACAATTTCCATAATTCATGAATACGTCACAAGAGGAAATACCGCATTGACCAGTAATACTTCTAATTTGGCAGATACTTTAAAAGAAGTAAGAAGTATGCTTCATTTGTTGGGGCTAGATCCAATGTCTTCTAATTGGATAAGCAAAAGCAGTAATGAAGAAAAAGAAGCACTTGATAAATTGATTTCTGAACTACTTCGTAAGCGAAATGAAGCAAGAGCAAATAAGGATTTTGCCCTAGCTGATTCAATGAGAGATGCCCTTAAAAATGCAGGAATATTGATTGAAGATGGAGCAGATGGCTCCAGATGGACTATAGAAAAAGAAGTTAAATAACTTATGGCTTTTAAGAATTCTAAGGCAAGAAAACAAGTTGGCTCAGGTGGGAAAAGAAGAAAAAGACTAAAGGGCAAAGGTCCTACACCAAAAGCAAAAGATAGAGTTGCTCACGTTAATTTTCAAGCTAATAAAGGTTTTAAAAAGTCAAAACCAAAACCTAAATCTAATTTTAATCAAGAAAGAAGACCAGCTTCTGACTTTATTTTAGGAAGAAATCCTGTATTAGAAGCCTTAAAAGAAAACGTGGAAGCAGTGGTTTTAAGAATTGCAAGTGGCATAGATATAGATGAAAAAGTAAGACAAATATTGACACTTGCCTCAAGTAAAAATATTTCAGTTCTAGAAGTTGATAGAAAAGAACTTGATCGGCTAACCAACAACATAAATCATCAAGGGGTAGCACTAGCTGTTGCAAGTTATAAATATAAAGATTTAAAGGAAGTATTAGCTAAAAATAAAGAAAATCCTCTGCTCATTTTTCTTGATGGGGTAACAGATCCAAGAAATCTTGGAGCAGTAATACGTTCTGCGGCAGGTTTTAGCGCAACTGCAGTAGTTATTGCAGAAAGAAGAAGTGCAGGAATCACAGGAGCTGTTTGGAAGACAGCAGCAGGAGCTCTTTTGCATGTGCCAGTTTGCCAAGTTGTAAACATTACAAGAACGATTACAGATTTAAAAGAAAAAGGATTTTTTGCAATAGCTTTAGATGGAGATGGTGAAACAACTTTAGAAAAAGTTGATCCAGATTTTGCAAAGAAACCCCTAATAGTTGTAATTGGCGCAGAAGGTAAAGGGGTTTCTCGACTAGTTGCTCAAACTTGTGATTTAAGAGTCAAAATAAAAATGAGCAAAAAAATAGAATCTCTCAACGCTGCGGTAGCAACAGGTGTGGCACTTTATTCATTAACGCTATCGCGTAAACTCGATTAGTCTAAAGATTTTAAAATCTTGCCGATGTGGCGCAACTGGTAGCGCACCCGACTTGTAATCGGGCGGTTAGGGGTTCAAGTCCCCTCATCGGCTCCATAAATTAGTTATTTTAATTCCTTGCACTTTTGCAACTCCAAATAAGATTAATAATGCACCAATTGGTTGATACCAATGAAGTGACTCTTTTAAAATAAAAAATCCTGCAATAGTTGAAACAATTGGCGTGGCATATGTAATTGTTGCTGCAGCTAAACTTCCAACATCTCTTAAAATTTTATAAACCAATGGAAAAGCAAAACCCGTTGAAAAAATTCCCAGAAAAAGAATAGACAAAAGATTTAAATTATTTATTTCTTCCACTCTAGGACTAAAAATTAAACAAAGAATTAAAAGTTGAATTGCTGAAGAGGTAAGTTGAGCACCTATAAAAGAAGAAGGAGATAAATTCAAAATAGTTACTTTAGCCCTGGTATAAATTACTGCAGCACCATAACAAGCAGTAGCTACTAGAACTGCAAGTAGACCAATCAAATCACTTTCAGCACTAGAACCTTCCCAAATACCAAGAAGAATTAACACACCAGCAAATCCAATTAAAATTCCAATGTATTCATTTCGAGTAATTTTTTCAGTAGGGATAAACATAATTGCAAAAAGTGCAGTCCAAAGTGGAGTAGCAGCATTTCCAATTCCAGCTAATACCGAACTTACGTGAGTCTCACCAAAAGCGATCAGTGCAAATGGTGCGGTGTGCTGAAAAAAACCAGCAATATTTGCTCTGACCCAGGCTATTTTTGTTTTAGGTAATTTTTGTTTCAAAAAAAGTAAAATGATTAAAACAGTAATTGCTCCAAGTCCTACTCGACCGAAAGCAACTTGTAATGCCGAAAGCCCATTTAAAGCAAATTTGATAAATAAGAAAGATAATCCCCACACAAAACTTAAAAAAATCCAGGAAGGCAACCAAGTTTTTAATGGTGGTTGTTGTGACATGAGTTTTCTATTCTGTCACATTAATAACACCCAAGTCACATAAATAACGCCTATCACTAGAAAATGTTAAACAAGTGATTAATCCGACACGACCAAACGCGTAATCACATACTTTTACCTGATTTATTAAATACGATAGGGAAGGCTTAAAAATTAAATAGAAAAAGACTTTTAGGAGATTATTTAAATAATGGATGCCGTCTCACTTTCCCCCGGCAATAATGATTTTGAACTAACCGCAAGAGATAAAGAAATTTTAGAATTCGAACGCCAATGGTGGAAATATTCAGGTGCTAAAGAACAAGCAATTAGAGAATTATTTGGTATGAGTGCAACTCGTTATTACCAAGTTCTCAATGCTTTAGTGGATCATCCAGGGGCGATGAGTTTTGATCCAATGCTGATAAAGAGATTGCAAAGAATGCGAAATGCAAGAGCAAGAAATAGATCTGCTCGAAAACTTGGTATCCAACTTTAATTTTTAAGAATCGAGTTAAGCATTAAATGCCTAAAGGCACAGTTTTGTGGTTCAACTCTGAAAAAGGTTACGGATATATAAAAGCCGTTGATGGCTCTGAAATTTTTGTTAGAGAAAATGCTATCCAAACTGAAGGTTTAAGAATTCTAGATACTAATCAAAAAGTTTCTTTCGAAATCGACACCGAATCAGACCTACGCGGTCCGCAAGCGACTAAAGTTTGCATCATCAGTTAAAGGAGACACATGGCATTTACACCTAAAGATCCAGTTCTATTTGAAATGTATGTTTCACTTGCTGAACGTCTTGCATCGGGTGCTCGCGGCGCAGTTGATTTAGTTGTTTCTCCAATTGAAAAAAGATCAGAAATTGCTAAACGAATTGGTCAAACTGAAAATGAAGCAGATGAAATTTTAGGTAACTTAATTAGAAAAATTGACGATATGTTTGTTACTCCATATGATCGTGGAGATTTACAAGATTTAGCCAATGCATTAGATGATGCTATGGATGCTCTAGAAGAAGCAACAGATTTAGCAGTTCTTCATAATGTGGGCGAATTTCCTCAAGGCACTGTTGATTTAGTTGAAGCTGTTAGAAAACTTGCTGAGTTAACTTCCAGAAATATTTCCAGCCTAAAAAATCTAAAAGATATAGATCATTACGTAACAGAAGCAAATAAAATAGAAGATGAAGGTGATCGTATTCATAGAAGAATTACAGCGATGCTTTTCAGTGGTTCATATGACGCGATGACAATTTTAAGAATTGTTGGTGTTATTGATCTATTCGAAGATTCTTTAGATGAAATGGCAAGAGTTGCAAGAGTAATGAGGACTATCTCTCTTAAGGAATCATAAAAAAAGTGGAATCAACACTTTTTCTAGTTGCACTTATTGTTTTAGTTGCTTTAGTTTTTGATTACACAAATGGATTTCATGATGCTGCAAATGCAATAGCTACCTCTGTGGCAACTAAAGCTATGAGGGTTCAAACAGCATTACTTGTGGCTGCATTTGGAAATTTAATTGGAGCATTTTTAAGTGAGGGTGTTGCAAAAACTGTTGGCAAAGGAATCATCGAAGTAGAACCGAATAATCATGGCTTAACTGTTGTGATTGCTGCATTAGTTGGTGCAATTACTTGGAACTTAATTACTTGGTGGTTTGGACTTCCCTCATCCTCATCACATGCACTAATTGGTGGATTAGTTGGTGGGGCAATAGCTGGTTCAGAAATCATTTATTGGCAAGGAATTATTGACAAAGTATTGATTCCGATGGTTATTTCTCCAACTATCGGTTTTGGGTGTGCATTCTTATTAACGCTTTTATTGCAATGGACTTTTAGAAATGCCAGTAAAAAGAAAGTTGGAAATGGATTTAGAACAGTTCAAGTATTTTCTGCTGGGGCAATGGCTGTAGGACATGGTTTACAAGATGCCCAAAAAACTATGGGTGTAATGACTTTGGCTTTAGTGGTAGGAGGAATGCATTCAGGAGACAGTATTCCCTTTTGGGTAAAAGTAAGTGCAGCCTTAGCAATTAGTTTAGGAACTTATGCCGGAGGTTGGAGAATTATGAAAACTTTAGGCAAGAAAGTAATTGAAGTAGATCCCATAAAAAGTGTTGCATCACAAAGTGTTGCCTCGACAGTTTTATATGTAATGGCCATTTACTTAAAAGCTCCGATAAGTACCACTCACACAATCACTTCTTCAATTATTGGAGCAGGTGCAACTAGGGGCAGAAAAAGAGTTTCTTGGGGAGTAGTGGGAAATATTGTTTCAGCTTGGATTTTAACTTTGCCTGCCGCAGCACTTTGTGCTGGCTTAACTTATGCTTTAATTCACTTATTTTTGTTTTAACTCAACCAGTATTTCTTAAGCCCGTAGCAATTCCATTAATCGTTAGTAACAAAGTTCTTCTTAACAAAGGATCTATTTCATCATTTACTTGATTTAACTCTCTTACTTTTTTAAGCAATGACACTTGTAAATATTGCAACGGTAAAAGATAGGTATCTCTAATTTGTAATGTTTTCTTTAGGGATTGTTGGTTATCTAAAATTTCATTTTCTCCAGTGATCCAAAGTATTTGTTTTTTAGTTTCTTCATATTCTTCTTTAACTTTGTCAAACATATGGTGTAATTCTTTAGGTACTAACTCGTTGACATAGTGTTGTGCAATTTTCATATCTGCTTTAGCAACTGTCATTTCCACATTGCTGATAAAGTTTTTGAAGAATGCCCAATTCTTAGACATGTGACGTAAAGTTTCCTCAAATCCTTCATTTCTTGCAGTTTTTATTCCTGTACCAACGCCAAACCAACCTGGAATAATTTGTCTTGATTGCGTCCAGCCAAAAACCCAAGGAATAGCTCTTAAAGATTCAATGCCTGCATTTGCTTGTCTTTTAGCAGGCCTTGAACCTAAATGTAGATCTGCTAATTGTTCAACTGGAGTTGAAAGCGCAAAATAATTTGCTAGATCTGGATCTTTTGTCAGAGAATTATATTTAACTTGAGCTGAAAGACTTATTTTATTCATAACTTGATCCCATTGATCTAAATCCGATTGATTAACTCTTGAAGCAGCATGTAACAAAGTTGCCTCTAGTGTGGCTGCTACCAATAGTTCTAAATTTTCTTTGGCTAATTGAGGAAGTAAATATTTATCACTGATAACTTCACCTTGTTCAGTTAATTTCATTTCACCATCAACTACACCCCAAGGCATAGCTAAAATTGCATCGTGAGTTGGTCCGCCGCCTCTTCCGACAGTTCCACCACGACCATGAAAAATTCTTAATCTAACACCATGTTTTTGTGCAACATCTCTTAATTTTCTTTGAGCAAGTTGTATTTCCCATTGGCTAGTAGTAATACCCGCATCTTTATTTGAATCCGAATACCCGAGCATGACTTCTTGTAAATTATTTCGTAAAGAAACTAAAACTCTGTAAGAAGGAGTAGATAAGAGAGTTTCTAAAATTTCTCCTGCATTTCTTAATTCATCAACGGTTTCTAAAAGTGGCACAAAATTAATTTTTGCAACTCTTGCACCTAAATCAACTAAACCATTTTCTTTTGCAAGTAATACTGCTGCCATTAAGTCATCTGGACCTTTTGTCATTGAAACGATGTAAGTATCAATAACTTCATCACCATATTGCAAAAGTGCTTGATTTATAGCTCCAAAAGTTGAATAGGTTCTGATGTGTTCTAGATCCGTTAGTGCAGTTGGTGTTGTACCAAGAGGAGTTGCAGCTAAAGGTCTTGGAGAATCTAATTCGTGCGCAAGTAAATCAAATCTATCTTTTTTACTTAAAGATAGATAAGGTTTATCAATTAGTTTTGCACGATCAATTAGAGGCGCAAGAGCTTCATGATGTTTCTCAGAATGTTCTCTAACATCTAATTTGGCTAGTTGTAAACCAATTGCAGAAGCAGTTCTTATTGCTTTTCCTAAAATTCCATTTGCAATAAGTTCACTTTTTTCATTATTTAAAGCATTATAAAGTTGGGTTAAATCTTCAATAAATTCTTTTTGGCTTGCATAATCGACACCATCAATATGATTTGACTTATTTGCAAATCTTTGCCTGGTTTTTTCTAATCGATGACTTATTGCAGAAAGCTTTAAGCGATAGGGTTCTTCAGCATTAATACGTTTCATTCTTGAATCAAGATCAGTTAGCGTGGTGAGATCCTTCTCCACAAAATTCCATAAATCATCATCTGCAGGTGAAATTCGATCAGAGATTGATAAATCTTCAGCTAATCGTTTAATAATTTCTTGTAAATCTCTAATCGCATGTCCACGTTGAAGAGTTAAAACGTTAGTAGTTACTTCAGGGGTGACGAAAGGATTTCCGTCTCTATCTCCGCCAATCCAAGAACCAAATTCAAGGGGTGTATCTGTGGGATTCAAAACTTCATCAACTTTTAATTCTTTTGCAACACGATTTAATTCTTGTAAAACTTCAGGTAAAGCACCAAGGGCAGCATCGTCTAAGTAGTTCATCGCATTTCTTGCTTCATCTAAAACTTCAGGTCGTTCAAGTCTTAATTCATCGGTTTGCCAAAGTAGATCAATAATTTCTGAAAATTGGTCATCAGTAATAGTTGTAAGTGAACCACGGGAATATTTTTCATTTAATAAATCCGCAATTCTTTTTAGTTTTAAAAGCACACTTCGTCTGGATGCTTCAGTTGGATGTGCAGTAAAAACAGGTCTTACATGAAGATTTTTAAAAGCAGCAGCAACTGTGTTTGAATCAATATCTGATTTCTTTATTTTTTCTGCCATCTGAGAAAGCCAACTTCCGTTCAATTGTCTTTCGCTTGCACGATCTTTTGATCTAAAAAATTGTTCTGTGATATTTGCTAAATGGAAATAAACACTAAAAGCTCTGGCTAGTTTAATTGCTGAATCTAGATCGATTCTGCCAAGAATTTGAGCCACTTCTGAAGGGTTATCTTTTGATAAACCTCTAATTTTTTCAACTAATTCAAATAATTGGTTGCCTTCTTGTCTGGTTAAAGATTGACCTAGCAATATTCCCAAATGATGTATTTCAGAGCGCATAAGTGCATAAGAATCTTGGGAAGAGTTTTCAGGCATATGTTAATTCTAATCAGTTATGAATAATTGAAATGATTTAACAATCAAATTAACGATTAATTACTTTAAATTTAATTTGTTTTTGGATCATTTCCAGATAAAACATCTGATGCATCCACAATTCGGTAGGCATATCCTTGTTCAGCCAAGAACCTTTGACGATGCGCTGCAAAGTCTGCATCAATTGTGTCTCTAGAAACTACTGCATAAAATCTTGCAGTTCTGCCATCTGCTTTTGGTCTTAAAACTCGACCTAGTCTTTGAGCTTCTTCTTGTCTAGAACCAAATGAACCAGAAACTTGAATAGCAACACCTGCTTCGGGAAGGTCAAGTGAGAAGTTTGCAACTTTACTTACCACCAATACTTTTAAATCACCTGAGCGAAAACTTTCAAAAAGTTTTTCTCTGTCTTTAAGTGGAGTTGAACCATCAACAACGGGTGCGCCTAAATGTTGGCCAAGTTCTGCTAATTGATCTAAGTATTGCCCAATAACTAAAACACGATCATCACTGTGTTTTGCAACTAAAGTTTCCACCACATTATTTTTAGATAAAGTAGTTGATGCTAAACGGTATTTATCTTCTCGTTCAGCAGTTGCATAAGTTAATCTTTCATGTTCTGGCAAAGTCACTCTTACTTCAACACAATCAGCTGGTGCGATCCAACCTTGATCTGCCATATCTTTCCAAGGTGCATCAAATCTTTTTGGACCGATTAAAGAAAAGACATCATCTTCTCTTCCATCTTCTCTAACCAAAGTTGCTGTTAAACCTAATCGTCTGCGAGATTGAATATCTGCTGTAAATCTAAAAACAGGTGCTGGAAGAAGATGAACTTCATCATAAATAATTAAGCCCCAATTTTTTGCATCAAATAATTCAAGATGAGCGTAAGTTCCTTTTCTTTTGGTTGTTAAAACTTGATAAGTAGCAATTGTGACAGGTCTTATTTCTTTCTTGGCACCTGAATATTCACCGATTTCATCTTCGGTCAATGTAGTTCTTTTTAATAATTCACTTCGCCATTGTCTTGCCGAAACTGTATTGGTAACAAGAATTAAGGTGGTGGTTTTTAGTCTTGCCATGGCACTTGCCCCAACAATTGTTTTTCCAGCACCGCAAGGAAGTACAACTACACCAGAACCTCCATGAACAAAAGATTCAGCAGCAATATCTTGATAATTTCTTAATTCCCAACCTTTTTGATCTAAGTCAATTGCATGGGCATCGCCATCAACATAACCTGCATAATCTTCTGCGGGCCAACCCAGTTTTAATAATTGTTGTTTAAGTTGTCCACGCTCTGATGGGTGAACCACAATATTTTGATCATCAATTCTTTGACCAACTAGAGGTTGAATTCTTTTACTTCTTAAAATTTCTTCCATAACAGGAAGATCTTCACAATGAAGAATTAAGCCGTGAGCTGGATCTTTTTTAAGACTTAAACGGCCATAACGATCCATTAATTCTGCAACGTCAACTAATAAACCGTGGGGAACTGCGTAGCGTGAATATTTAAGAAGTGTGTCAACCACACTTTCAGCATCTAATCCAGCAGCTCTGGCGTTCCATAAGCCAAGTGGTGTAATTCTGTAAGTGTGAACGTGCTCGGGAGATCTTTCTAATTCAGCAAAAGGTGCAATTGCTCTTCTTGCTTCTTGAGCTAATGAGTGATCAATTTCTAATAAAAGAGTCTTATCACTTTGAACAATTAATGGACCATCAGTCATTATTTTTTACCTTTTGCCACTCCTGCAATTCGAGAAATTGCATAATCTCTTATTCGTGAATCTGTTAAATCAAATCCGGTTAATAAGCCACCTTCAAATCTAATCGGTTCAACTAAACGATCAGAACTTATTCCATGCGTGTCAATATAAGTAATCGTTAAAACAGCATCACTTGATTTAGTTCCAGATATAACTTGATCAATAACTTCTCTCAAAAGTTTTGCTGCTTCATTAGCAGGCATTTTTTCTGGCGTTTTAGTTGCAACTTCTGGCTTTGCTTTTGGATTTTCGCCAGCTTTTAAAGCTTTAATAGCTGCAGCTAAAAGAGCTGCATCTGGTGGCGCGCCATCTGGTGCTGGTCTTGGTCGTACTTTGACGATTGATCTTCTTTCATTCGGTGCTGGAACTGCATCATCAAGTGGTTCATCTATTTGTTTAATGTCACCTAATTTTCTAACCAAATCATTTATTAAATATTCCAAGGGTTGAGGTATTTCAGTTGTGGAATATTTTTTTAAAAATTCAAGAATTTTTTCAGCAGAATAACCTCGCTGCATTGCTCTTTGTAAAGAAGTTTCTGTAAATCTATAAACTTGTGCAGCTCCACGAGATTCCTGATAGGCCATAATTCTTAACTCAGAAGCAACTTCTGCTGCAGGAGGTCCTGGTATTACAGCAGTTAAATCTGCTTGCAAAACAAAATTAGAAATTGCATCAGGTAAGAGTGGTGAGATTGCTGAAACTAACATTTGATCTGGTTTAACTGCATAACCTTTTGGATCTGCTACTGCTGCTCTTGCTGCAGCAGTTCTTGCTTCTGGAGATGGCATTGTGTATCGCATTTCTCCTAGTGCTCTTCCAGTTGTGGCAAGAACTCCTAATCCTCTAATTCCAATTACATTTGCTTCCAGCAAAATTGCGTTTACTAAAACTTCTATTTCTTCTTTTTCTTTCCTAGGTCTAAGCCAAGAAACAAATTCAATAATTGATTCAGGATCTGGTTCAGATCCTGGAGTCAAAGATGACATGGCATCCAAAACCAAAGATCTAATTTCTGGTGCTAATGGTTTATCAACTTCTGGAGATAACGCATTAATTCTTATTTCGCCAACTTTTCCAACTAAAGAAGCAACTCTAGTTGTGGTCAACCAAGCTTCAGCCAAGATTGCCCAACGTTCTTCAACTTTTTTAGTTCGCCAAACATCAAAAGCAGGAGTTGGTAACCAAACTTGTTCTTTTTCATCGCCTGCAGCTAACAATCCTGCAGAGTATGCAACTTCAGCCAAAAGTGCAGTTATATTTTCATCTTCATTGCAAATTTTTGAAGCGATAGTTAAATCTCGTTGAGCAAGTCCACCATTTCTTAAAACTTGGGGAGGAGTTTCACCCCAATTATCAAGAAGTTCTTCTACTAATTGAACAAATTGTAAACCAGCTCCACCTGCTGCACGATCTACTTGTTGAGGGTCTCTTTGTACTTTTGATTTAATTTCTTTTTTATTTGAAAGATCTTCAGGTAAATAATTTGGATGCCTTAACACTGTGGCAATTTCTCTAGGCAAAGTTAGGGCATCGCGAGCAGTTGCAACTAAAACTCCATGGGCCATTAAGTATTCATGACCATTTTTAGCACTAGTAATTCCTGCATCTCTGTTTAATTTGGAAAGAGTAATAACAGGTGGACCCCATAAAAGTTCATTTAACACTTTTTGAGTATCACTTGGACCTTTTTCAATAATTTGAGTTAGACGCTCTTTACTTGCTAAAGCATCAAGATCTGGTCTTTCATGAATAAAGGTTGGACCAAATCCTGCAGGATGTGGTGCTACAACTTCCTTTAATACCGGAACACAACGCATTCCATTATCTGTACCCCAAATGATTGCTAAAAGTTTTAATTTATCTAGGGCTTCATCTATTTTTTCATTATTGTTTAAAACATTTTGTAAATCTTTTTTGGTAAATACTTCATCAAGTACCGAAATTATTTCTGCTACTCCAACAGTCCATGCATCTAAACGATCAAGGACTCTTGTAACGGATGAATTAGTTGCTGCTCTTGCGGCAAGTTTTGCCATGTCAGTTGGAACAGGATGTACTAAATCTGGTCTTTGGATAAGCATTAAACGTAAAGAGTGTTCGTCTTGGATACGAAGCGCATCAACCAAAGTGCCTGGATCTTGGGCAGTTTCTTTGGAAGTTTTTTTGTCGTCTTTGGATTTAGTCGCCTTAGGGCTTGCGGCAGTTTTTGGAGACATCCGGACAAGTTTACCGAAGTAAGTTAGCGGGGGTTTTGGCCAGCCCGTTTGTTTCTATGTTGTATACGCGGAGTTATGAGGTAGAAATCGGATTCGCTACCCTAGAGATTACGACTAAAACAGGTCGCAAAGAAGAAACTACTAATTAATTAGAGGTGATTGCTCGTGCCAACAGGAAAAGTGAAATGGTACGACGTGGAAAAAGGTTTCGGATTTTTAGAAACCGATGAAGGCGAAGATGTTTTCGTTCACGTAACTGCATTGCCTGATGGTGTTATTCCAAAACCTGGAACTCGTGTTGAATTTGGTGTTGCCGAAGGAAGACGTGGCACACAAGCTTTACAAGTAAAAATTTTAGAAACTCCACCAAGCTTGGCTAAAGCTGGCAGAAAAGATACAGATGATATGGCTGCAACTTTAGAAGATGTAATCAAATTGTTGGATGGTGTTTCAAATCAATTGCGCAGAGGTCGCTATCCAGATGATTCTTCTGCAAGTAAAATTGCTGCAGTCTTAAGAGCTGTTGCAAACGATTTAGACGCCTAACTAATACGAAACGTAGAAAAATAAATCGTGGCAACTGCTTTAGAAAATAAATTAAATAAAGCAAAAGATTTTGCTCGCGAACAATTAGTTGAAGAAATCACCGACCAAAGAGTTGGTGAATATTTAGGTTTTATTTCAGAAGATGAAAATGTTTTAACCCATAAATTTAAATGTGTTGATAAAGCATATGCAGGTTGGTATTGGGCAGTAACACTTGCATTAAGTGCTGAAGATAGTAATGTGACAGTTTCGGAAATTGTTTTAATTCCTGGAGACGGAGCTTTACTTGCAAAAGCTTGGATTCCTTGGGAACAAAGAGTTGAACCAGGAGATATTGGGGTTGGCGATGTGTTACCAACACCCAAAACTGATGAAAGATTAGTTTCTGGTTATTCAGGTGTTGAGGATTTATTTGAAGAAACATTAACTCCACAAGGTTTTGAAATTGGTTTTGCACGAGAAAGAGTTTTATCAGTATTTGGTAAAGATCAAACTGCAGAACGTTGGCACAGTGCAGATCGTGGGCCAAATGCAGCAATTGCTGAAGCAGTAAATGAAAAGTGTTTTAGTTGCGGATTTTATGTTTCACTTTCTGGCTCTTTAGGTCAAATGTTTGGAGTTTGTACTAACAAGTTTTCGGTTGAAGATGGAAAAGTTGTTTCACTAGATCATGGCTGTGGTGGACACAGTGAAATTGTGGCAACTCTTCATTCAATTCCAACTGGAGAAACAGTTTTGGATGATGAAAATCTTGATGACCAAATGGAAGTTGAAGTAGAAGAAGATATCGCAGATTTAGAAGTTGATGATTTAGATACCGAAAATGATCTTATTGATGAAGCAGAGCTTGAGGAAGAAAGTACTAACTAGTTTTCTTTAGTCTTTTTTGGCGTCTAAATAAGATTCTTAAACCTAATAAGCCTAGAAAAAATCCTAAAACTGTCACTCTTAAAGCTTGAGTTGAATCGACATTTCCTGTTATTGAAGGATTTATAAAAATTATGATAGTCGCTAAAAAGAAAAGAATTGTTCCTAAAGTCACTTGAAAAATTCCAGAGGTTTCAAGTGGTTTTATTTTAGGCGAATTATTGTTCATTTATCCTCTGCTTTTGTAAAGATTACTCACATCCATTTAATCATTGCATAACACTTGAGAGTTGATGTGAGATAATTAAGTCATATGAAATTTTTGTTTAAAATCGTAGGAATTGCAATTGGGGTTTGGATAACCACCATGTTGATACCGGGAATCGAAGTTACCGGCGGGTTAAAAAACTATCTAGTAATCGCTTTAGTTTTAGCGGTAATTAATGCCACTTTAGGAACCTTATTAAAAGTTTTAACCATGCCACTTGCATTTTTGACATTAGGATTATCGCTTTTAGTTGTAAATACGGCGATGCTTTTAATTACTGATCGATTATCAGATTCTTTAAGTATTCAAGGATTTTGGACCGCATTTTTTGGCGCAATTCTAATTGCAATAATTTCTAGCATGTTTGCTCAAATTACGAGTAAACGAATTTAAGTAAAGAATATAATTTGACATTTATTAAATTGGGAGTAAATCCTGCGCTAGTTAAAACTTTAAATAAAATGGAAATTATTGAACCATTTCCAATCCAAGTTAAAGCTTTACCTGATGCTATAAATGGGAAAGATGTTTTAGGTAGAGGACAAACTGGTTCTGGTAAAACTTTAGCTTTTGGTTTAGCCGTATTAACAAAACTTGCCAATAGAAAAGCCAGAGCACATCATCCTTTAGCAATTATTTTGTCTCCCACTAGAGAATTAGCAATGCAAATAAATGATGTGATTAATTCTTTAGCACCATCTGTGCATTTAAGTTCCAGGTTAGTTGCAGGTGGAATGCCTTATGGCGCACAAATTCAAGCTTTAAGAAAAGCAGTGCCGATTTTGGTTTCAACTCCAGGCAGATTAATGGATCTTATGGAAAAGAAGCACGTTGTTTTAGATGAAGTAGAAATTGTGGTTTTAGATGAAGCAGATCAAATGGCAGATATGGGTTTCTTACCAGACATGAAAGCAATTTTGGATGCTTGTAAAAAGAAAGGCCAAAGATTACTTTTTTCTGCAACATTAGATAGAGATGTTGATGTTTTAGTAAAAAAATATTTACATAACCCTGTTGTTCACTCCGTTGATTCAGATAAAGCAAGTGTTTCCACAATGTCTCATCATGTTTTAGTAATTCATCCAAATGATAAAGATGAAATTGTGGCAAATATTGCAGCTCGTGATGGTAAAACAATTATGTTTGTTAAAACTCAACATGGAGCAGATAAGCTTTCAACACGATTAGCGGCTCAAGGAATTCCAGTTGGATCTTTGCATGGAGGAAAATCACAAGCTGTTAGAACTAAAACTTTAGCTAAATTTAAATCAGGACAGGTAAATACTTTAGTTGCAACAGATGTGGCAGCTAGAGGAATTCACGTTGAAGATATTTCATTAGTAGTTCATATTGATCCACCGCAAAAAGCTAAAGACTATTTACACAGAGCAGGAAGAACCGCTCGAGCTGGAGAATCTGGGTTGGTTGTTACTTTATGTAATTTGAAACAACAAAACACAATAAGAAAATTAATGACCCATGTAGGAATTAATCCTAAATTTGTCAGGATTAAACCAACTAGTCCTGAATTAAGAGAAATAACAGGTGCTAAAAAACCAAGTGGAGTTGCTTGGGTGCCATCTGTTGAACAACACAAAGATAAAGAGAAAAGTTTTAAAAGAGATAGAAATAAGAACAGAAATCGAAGCAGAGGAAGAAATCAAGGTAGAAATAGAAAAAATAGATTTAATGATAAAAACAAGAAAAGAAAGACTTTTAGAAGTAATTCAAACTAGAGCGAATTAGCTCAATTCCTAGCACTAAAAGTAATATTGAAGCAATTCTTACCAACAACTTATATAGCCAAGTCGGCATTTTATTTCTTGATGAACCAATTCCAAAAGCAAGTAAAACTTTACTTCCAATAAGTAGTAAATAGAAACCAAATAGAAAACCTGCAGCATCAACTAGACTTTGATTCCACCCACTAATTAGTAATGTTCCACCTGCTGTCATCCAAAAAAGCCAAGCCGATGGATTTATGAAATTTGTTAAAACAGCCTTAAATAAAGTAGTTTTTGTTGAGCCAATTGATTTATCTTTATTTATAAAATCTTGTGGATTACTTTTTCCTGCTACCCATGATTCATAAGCAAAATAAAATAAAACAATTGACCCTACAATGCTTAGAAAACCTAAAGCTGAGTTATTGATTTGTCGCAAAATAAAAAGTGACACCACGATTATGGGTAAATCTGTAATGAGTGGGGATAATGCGACTCTTAATCCATGGGAGGTTCCGCCTCTTAAAGAAGCAGAAATTACAAGTGCAAGTAATGGACCAGGAGCAAAACCAACACCAAGTCCAAGAAGTAAACCTTGGATTAAATATTCCATTGAATTAATGCGAAACTGGAGCAGTTTCTCCACGTTCACTTAATTTATTGTTTGGCGTAAGGATTGCAAAAATTATCGAAGCAGAAACCACAATTGCTCCAATCCAAAATACATGCGTCATGGAATTTGCAAAGCCTTCCAAAATAGGATGAATCAAAGTCCTATTTGCAGAAGCTAACCAAGAAGTGTCATCAAATGTTGCCTGACCTGTTTGCAAAGCTTGTAATTGTTGCACGGTTGAAACATTGTTTGGATCCATAAGTGCTTTTTGATATTCCGGATTTGTTACTGAATTTTGAAATGCAGATTGGGTTTCATTACCAACTCTTCCAAACAAAATCGAAATAAATGCAGCAGTTCCAACCGTTGCTCCTAATTGTCTAAACAAAGTCACAGAAGAAGTAGCTACTCCTAAATCTCTTTTAGCGACAGCATTTTGAACTGCTATGACAGTTGGTTGAAGTACGTGGCCTAATCCAACACCAAAAAGATAAGACAATATTGCAATCCACCAATATTTAGTATCAGCATTGAAAGTCGTCATTAAAAATAAAGTAGCAGTTAAAAGTATTGTTCCAATAACTGGAAAAATTTTATATTTTCCAGTTTTTGAAATAACCCTTCCTGAAATAATTGAACCTGTCATAATACCAAGTGTTAAAGGCAATAATTCAAGTCCAGCTTTTGTTGGAGAAGATCCACCAACTATTTGAAGATAAAGTGGGAGCATGGCTAGTCCGCCAAACATTCCAGCTCCAGTAATTACACCCACAACTGAAATAAGTGAAAATGTTTTATCCTTAAATAATCTCAAAGGCAGAATTGCTTCATCTTTCATTCTGTTTTCAAAAATCACAAACAGAATTAAACTTGTAATACCAATTAAGTAACAAGCAATAGATTCAACACTTGTCCAACCCCAAATTCTACCCTCTTGCGCAACTAAAAGTAATGGAATTAAACCCACTGTTAAAGTAATTGCACCTAGCCAATCAATTGAGTGATTTACTCTTTGAAAGTTTGGAATATGTAAAGTTCTTCCCACGATAAATAGTGCAATCAGACCTATTGGAACGTTTACTAAAAACACCCAACGCCAACCAGTTATTCCAATAATTGAATTTTGTCCTGCAAAAAATCCACCAATTACTGGACCTAAGACACTTGATGAACCAAATACAGCAATGAAATAACCCTGATACTTTGAACGTTCTCGGGGCGGAACTATGTCACCAATAATTGCTAAGGCAAGAGTAAATAAGCCACCTGCGCCTAATCCTTGTATTGCACGATAAATAGCCAAGTTATACATCGAAGTTGCAAATGCACTTAAGGCAGAACCAATTATGAAAATTGATATTGCCCAAATAAAAAGTGGTTTTCTACCAAAAATATCACTTAATTTTCCATACAAAGGTGTTGTGATTGTTGAGGTAATTAAATAAGCAGTGGTGGCCCAAGCTTGCAGAGACAATCCATTTAAATCATCCCCAATTGTTTTAATTGCCGTAGCAACAATGGTTTGATCAAGGGCGGCTAAAAACAAGCCAGACATTAACCCGACGAGAATTGGAACTATTTGTTTATGATCTAAATAAGTCGTTTCTACTTTTTCTGTATTCTCATTCATTTAAGTAACTAATCTCTCTTCTTTTTTGTTAAACGCGACCCCATAATTCTAGTGAATTAACCTTAAAGTGCCTTACAAGTGCTTCAGAAACACGCTCAAAACCTAGTTGAATTATTATTACAACATGAAGTTAAGCAAATTGTTGGTAGTTAATTTGTTACTTCTTCCATTTATTTTAAATCAATCAACTGCAATAGCTGAAGAAAATAATGAGTTAGCTTCTGTAGTTTTAGAGCCTTTGGTTTATAAATCCGCAGACAGTACTTTGATTGAAAACATTGTCACCAAAAAACTGAGTAATCCTTTGTATTCAACTGGGTATGGAATTTCAATCAGAAATTTGACTGATGGATCTGTTGTATTTGAAAGCAATGCTGATGATTCAATGATGCCTGCATCTTTAACAAAAATTTACACTGCAGCAAGTAATTCATTAACTCTAGATTTAGATGCCAAATTTGTAACTAAAGTTAAATTTTTAGACAACAATGTTTATCTGGTAGGTGGAGGAGATCCCCAATTAGGAACCGAAAGTAATCCAAGAAAAGCTGATTTAGAGGATTTGGCAAAACAGACTGCAGATAATTTAAAAAAGTTTAATGTTTTTGAGGTTAATTTATTTGTAGATGATTCTTCACTTGGGCCATTGCAAAGGCCCACAGATTGGCTAGATAATTACTTTAAAAGCAGTGAAGTGCATTTAATTTCAGCTCTAAATTTAGATGATCCTCTTGCTCCAAGCCAAGCGCCAGAAGATCCATCTATTACTACAGGTCAAACTTTTGCTGTTTATTTAATAAAAAATAACATTAATGTAAACGGTTTAGTTTTCAGGAAAAAAGCCCCTTCTGATGCTTTTGAAGTTGCGACGGAATATTCAAAATCTGTGGCACAAATTATTGAAGACATGTTAATTATTTCTAATAATCAAGATTCAGAAATTTTAGCTAGGGTTGCCTCAGATATTGCGACAAAAGATCCATCAACAAACGCTGCAACCGAATTAGTTTTAAAAGATGTTGAAAAATTAGGAATTTCTAGCGTTGATAATGCTTTATCAGATACCAGTGGTTTAAGTCGTTCTAACAAGATTTCACCATCTGATTTCACTAATTTACTTTATAAATCAGTTTTAAAACCCGACTTGAATATTGAAAATAAAGGAGATGCAACAAAGTTCTTAATTTCTCCTTCTTTTTCAATTCCAGTTGATACGTGGCCAGTTTTTACTGGACTTCCAACAGGACATGGACTTGGCACCATGAAAAAAAGATTTAATGAAGAAGATTCACCTGGACGCGGAGTGGTGAGAGCAAAAACTGGAACCTTAAATCAAGTAATAACTTTAGCTGGAACTATTACAACCAAAGATAACGCATTTTTATCGTTTGCAATTTTAGTAAATAGAGTTGAAAAACCAACTTTGGTTCGAGAAGAATTAGATAATCTTTTAAATGAAATTGCAAAATGTGAATGTGCTGTAATAAATGAATAATCCACCTATTAACTTACAAAACGCGGTAACTAATTTATTAAAAAACTTTGAACCAGCAGACAATATTTTAATTGGATGCTCTGGGGGTGCAGATTCATTAGCACTTGCTTGGGTTAGCCAAGTTGTAACAAAAAGATTAGGTTTAAATCTAATTTGTGTAATTATCGATCACCAATTAATAAAAGAATCTTCTCAAGTTGCATTAGAGGCTAAGAAAAAATGTGAGAATTTTGGCATTGAAAATGTAGTTATTAAACAAATTGTAGTTAAGGATGAAAAAGAAGGTTTAGAAGCTGCGGCAAGAAAAGCAAGATATAAAGCGTTTGAAGAATTAGTAGTTGAATTTAACGCTGAATCAGTTTTACTTGCACATACACAAGATGATCAAGCTGAAACTATGTTGATGAGATTAACAAGAGGAAGTGGTGCTAAATCTTTATCAGCAATGAAAGATGTTTCAGGTAAATATTTAAGACCTTTTTTGCATATCAGGAAATACGAATTGGTTAAAGCATTAGAAAAAGAAGGGATTACATTTTGGCAAGATCCAGCCAATACTGATTATAAATTCTTAAGAGCAAAAGTACGTCATGAGTTGTTGCCTAAATTAATTGACGTATTGGGAGATTCAGCTATTGAATCACTGGATAAAACATCTGAATTACTTAAAGAAGATAACGAAGCACTTGAAATAATTGCTCAAGAAAATTATGAGCGATTAAACAAAGAATTAAAGGTTAAAGAATTGGAAGAATTACCTTCAGCAATTAGAAAACGCATCATTAAAATTGCAGCTCTAGAAGCAGGCGTTATTCCTGGACCTTTTTCTTTTGAACACATTGAGGCTGTTGATGCTCTTGTTACAAACTGGCGTGGCCAAGGTAACGTCGACTTACCTGGTTTCATTCAAGCAAGCAGAGTTGATCAAACAATAAGATTTATTTCATCCCGAAACTAGTTCATAAGGAAATAATGAAAAGCGAAGATATTAAAAATCAAATCGTAAGAGAAGTTTTAAGTGAAAAACAAATAGATGAAAGAATTTCTGAAATTGCAAAACAAATTGATAAAGACTATGACGGGCAAGATTTACTTATAATTGGTGTTTTAAATGGTGCAATAATGGTGATGGCTGATTTGGCAAGACATTTAACTAAGAATATTGAAATGGATTGGATGGCAGCTTCTTCTTATGGACATGGCACCACTTCAAGCGGAGTTGTAAGAATTTTGAAAGATTTAGATACCGACATCGAAGGTAGAAATGTGCTAATTGTTGAAGATATTTTAGATACAGGGCTTACTTTGCATTGGTTAAAAAATAACTTACTATCTAGAAATCCAAAGAGTGTGAAAATTTTTACACTTTTAAGAAAACCAGACTCTTTACAAATGGATGTAAAAGCTGACTATGTAGGTTTTGATATTCCAAATGAATTTGTGATTGGGTACGGCTTAGATTACGCACAAAAGTATAGAAATTTAAGATCTATCGCCACTTTGCACCCAGACGTCTACACCCAAAACTCCTAACGCGTAACATCGAAGGTGAGGCAATTTTTGCCAAACACTTGGAGTAGATAACAAACGGAGGTTTGGGTTTAACCCTTTCTTTGAATGAAGGCAAATAAGTTTTTTCGTGGTCCATTTTTCTGGATAACAGTTGCAATCACCTTAGTTTTACTTGGAAGCAATGTAATTTCTTCTTCAACTGCACCAGAAACAATTACAACTTCTCAAGCAGTTTTGGCTATCCAAAAAGATCAAGTTCAAAGTGTCAAATTAATTGATAGAGATCAAAGAATTGAATTAACTTTTAAAGATGGCAAAAAAGCAAAAGCAGATTTTATTACAGGACAAGGTGTTGTCCTTCAAGAACTATTGCAAGCAAAAGTTGAACGTGGACTCATCGCTCAAGATGGATATGACACAGTTGTTCCAAAGGAAAACTTTTTAGTCAATTTACTATTTACTTTACTTCCAATTGCTCTTGTTATATTTTTACTATTTTTCTTTATGGGTCAAATGCAAGGTGGAAATCGAGTACTTAATTTTGGGAAAGCCAAAGCAAGAGCGATCAATAAAGATATGCCAAAAACTACTTTTGCAGATGTAGCTGGAGCAGATGAAGCAGTTGAAGAATTACAAGAAATAAAAGAATTTTTAAGTGAACCTTCAAAATTTCAAGCAGTCGGTGCAAAAATTCCTAAAGGAGTTTTACTTTATGGACCTCCCGGAACTGGTAAAACTCTTTTAGCAAGAGCAGTAGCTGGTGAAGCAGGTGTTCCTTTCTTTTCAATTTCTGGTTCTGATTTCGTAGAAATGTTTGTTGGCGTTGGTGCAAGCAGAGTTAGAGATTTGTTTGAGCAAGCAAAACAAGCAGCGCCAGCAATTATTTTCGTAGACGAAATTGACGCCGTTGGTCGACAACGTGGCGCAGGTCTTGGTGGCGGGCATGATGAAAGAGAACAAACCTTAAATCAATTACTTGTTGAGATGGATGGATTTGATGTCAACACTGGCGTAATTCTTATTGCTGCAACAAATAGACCAGATGTATTAGATCCAGCTTTATTAAGACCAGGAAGATTTGATCGTCAAGTTGCAGTTGAAAGACCAGACTTAAAAGGTAGAGAAAGAATTTTACAAGTACATGCAAAAGGTAAACCAATTGTTGAAGAAGTGAAATTAAATGAAGTAGCTAAAAGAACTCCTGGTTTTACTGGTGCAGATTTAGCAAACGTATTAAATGAAGCAGCACTATTAACTGCACGTAGCGGAAAGAAATTTATTGATTCCTTAATTCTTGATGAAGCAATTGACCGTGTTATCGCAGGTCCGCAAAAAAGAACTCGTTTAATGAGTGACAAAGAAAGATTAATTACTGCCTATCATGAAGGTGGACATGCTTTAGTTGCAGCAGCGTTGCCAAATACTGATCCAGTTCATAAAATTACAATTTTGCCAAGAGGAAGAGCACTTGGCTACACAATGGTCTTACCTGAACAAGACACATATTCCACAACAAGAAATCAAATGCTTGATCAACTTGCTTACATGTTAGGTGGAAGAGCTGCAGAAGAAATGGTCTTTCATGACCCAACAACTGGTGCTTCAAATGACATTGAAAAAGCAACTTCTGTTGCAAAAGCAATGGTTACTCAATATGGAATGACAGAAAGATTAGGTGCTATTAAATACGGAACTGAAGGTCGAGATGTCTTTTTAGGTAGAGATTTGAATCATCAACGAGATTATTCTGAAGATGTAGCTTCAGCTATTGATGAAGAAGTTAGAAAATTAATTGATAATGCTCACCACGAAGCATATGCAATATTAGATAATAATCGTGCAATCTTGGATAAATTAGTTGTGGAACTTTTAGAAAAAGAAACTTTAGATAAAGAAGAAGTTGCAAAAATATTTTCTAAATTGAAGAAACGTGCAGCAAGACCTGCATGGACTGGTTCTAGGAAAAGAAAACCATCCAAGAAAGGTCCAGTTAAAGCACCAATTCGTTTAGTAAAAGACGATGAATCTCCTGCATCTTTGAATCATGGAAAAGAAACTTCCAATAAAACTGGTGCAGTAGCAAGTCAAACAGATAAAAATAAGAAATAGTTTTTATGCAAGAAAAGACTCGAATAAGCCCTACTGCAGATCCACTTGCAGACATTGATCCTTCGCAAAGACCAAGTTTTGATGATAAGCGAATAGAAAATGCCGTTCGAGAAATCATTATTGGAATTGGTGAAGATCCAGACAGAGACGGACTGCAAGATACTCCAAAAAGAGTGGCAAAAGCCTATAAACAATTGTTTTCTGGTCTTTATGAACGTCCAGAAGATGTTTTAGCTACTACTTTTGATTTAAATCACAATGAATTAGTAATAGTTAAAAATATAAACATTTTTTCAATTTGTGAGCATCACTTATTACCTTTTGTGGGTAAAGCAAGTGTTGGTTACATACCAAACAACAATGGCAAAATTACAGGTTTATCAAAACTTGCTCGATTAATTGATGTTTATGCAAAAAGACCTCAAGTTCAAGAAAGATTAACTTCCCAAATCGCTGATGCCTTAATGAGAATTTTGAAACCACAAGGGGTAATCGTGGTTATTGAATGTGAACACTTCTGCATGAGTATGCGTGGAGTTAACAAGCCAGAATCTATGACAACAACTTCTGTGGTGAGAGGAACTTTGGAAGAACCAGCGTTAAGACATGAAGCCTTAACATTGATAACTCACAAAGCATGATTTTAAATAAACGCTTAAAGCCAAGCGGTTTACCACTTGAACTAAATAACTTAGAAAGATGCCTTGTAGTTGGAGTATTAAATGTGACTCCAGATTCATTTTCTGATGGTGGAAAATTTTTAGATAAAGATATAGCTATTAATCAAGCAAAAAAACTAATATCTGATGGTGCAGATTTGATAGATATAGGTGGGGAATCAACCAGACCTGGTGCAAATCAGATAAGTATTGACGAAGAAATAAAAAGAGTAATTCCAGTAATTCAAGAATTAAAGAATGAAAACATTTTAATCAGTATTGACACTATGAAACATCAAGTTGCATCAGCTGCAGTAGAAGCAGGTGCAATTATTGTTAATGATGTAAGTGGTGGCTTAGCCGATGAAAAAATGTTTGAAACAGTAGCTAAACTAAATGTGCCATATGTCTTGATGCATTGGCGTGGACATTCAAAAAGCATGGACGATTTAGCAAAATATAACAATGTAACTCAAGAAGTAATAGGTGAATTAAATTTTCAAGTAAAAAAAGCAATCGATCAAGGCATAAAAAAAGAAAAAATTGTTTTAGACCCAGGTCTAGGATTTGCAAAAAATCCAGAACATAATTGGCAAATTCTAAAAGATATAAATAAATTAAATGAGTTAAATTTTCCTATTTACATAGGTGCTTCAAGAAAAAGATTTCTTGCTCCTTTTTCCCTAATTAAAGATTCTTCAAATCTTGAAGACAGAGATTTAGCCACATCAGTTATCACGACTTATTCAGCGCTAAATCATGCCTGGGCAGTAAGGGTGCATGATGCTAAGTCAAGTGCAATTGCAGTTAGATTAGTAAACCAACTTTAGGAATTTATGGCTCAAGACTCAATAAAGATAACTGGAATTAAAGCATTTGGTTTTCATGGGGTATTTGAAAGTGAAAAGAAATCAGGACAAGAATTTATTGTTGATGTTGAGTATAAATATGAAACTAATAATGCAATCGACAACGATGAAATAGAACAAGCGATTGATTACGGCGCAGTAATTTCAAAAGTAAAATCAATTGTTGAAACGGGTTCTAAAAATTTAATTGAAACCGTAGCAGATCAAATTGCCACTGAATTATTAAGTAATTTCAAAATTAATTGGGTTGCAGTCACTCTTCATAAGCCACATGCCCCAGTTGATATTAGTTTTAAAGATATTTCAGTAGCGGTGGAAAGAAGTAAATGAGAGCAGTAATTTCTTTAGGCTCAAATATTGGGGATAAGTTTTCATATCTACAATCAGCTGTAAATGAAATTAACGGATTAAGTGATTCAGAAATATTGATTTGTTCAAGTGTCTACGAAACTAAACCAGTTGGTTTTGAAGATCAAGAGGATTTCTTAAATGCAGTTTTAATACTTGAAACTGAATTTAGCGCTGAAGAGTTATTACTGAAATTACTAATAATTGAATTAAATCTTGGTAGGGAAAGAAGTATTAAGTGGGGCCCAAGAACTATAGATTTAGATTTAATTAATTATGAAAAAATTGTTGTAAATTCAGAAAAATTAACACTTCCACACCCCAGAGCTATTGAAAGATGTTTTGTTTTAAAACCATGGTTAGAAATTGATGAAAATGCAGAAATTGCAGTTCACGGAAAAGTGAAAGAAATATTACAAAAAATGGATTGTTCGGAAGTTGACATTTATCCAAGTAAGTTAGTTATTTTATGAGACCAACGACGATAAAAAATTTAAGTTCAATTTTTATTTTTGCTTCAATTTTTGGTTATTTTGTGCCAAGTATTTATGAAAATATAACTGGGACATATATTCCAGTAAGCATTAATACTGCAATTGCTTTACTTATTTTAAATGCTTCCTTACTGTATTGGATCATAATTTTTAAGAATAGATTAAAAAGCGCAACAGATAAAAATAAAGATTTACTAAAGAGAAAAACTCCACCACATCCTTTAGTTTCAGCAAGAACAGTTGCTTTGGCATTTGCGGGATCTCGCGCAGGTACGTTAATTTTGGGTTTTTATTTTGGCCTAATCATTAACTTTTTACCGAAATTAGAACTATCTCCTATTCAAACAAGGATTTTTACATCCTTGGTCATTGTGTTTTCTTCCATTATTTTAATTAGCCTTTCTTTGTGGCTAGAGAAAATTTGTCGCATAAAAGAATCAGATGATGAGCCAGGAGAAGGCACGTCATTTGCTTAATTATTAGAGTTCAACCATGACTCAATTAGTTAAGAGCAATGCTGAACTAAGAAGTGCAATGACGGGCTTAGCCAATAACATTTGCTTAGTTCCAACTATGGGTGCCTTACATGAGGGTCATGCAGCTTTAATAAAAGCTGGGAAAGAAAAAGTTGGAAATAACGGTTGTGTGGTGGTTAGTGATTTTGTAAATCCAAAACAATTTGGGAAAAATGAAGATTTTGAAAAATATCCAAGAGATTTAGAAAAAGATTTCAAAGTGGCGCATGCTGCAGGAGCTCATATTTTATGGGCACCAAGTGTCCAGGATGTTTATCCAGGTCAATGGCCATTAGATGAAGTAAAGGATCAAAGATTTGAAATACTAGAAGGTGCATCTCGTCCAGGACATTTTGCTGCTGTAGTAGAAGTTGTTTCAAGATTATTCGACATCGTGCAACCAAGATTTGCCGTTTTTGGTGAAAAAGATTTTCAGCAATTAGTTTTTATAAAAGACTTAGCAAGAAATAGAAATCCAGTTGTAGAAATAATTTCTGTCCCAACCGTACGAGAAAAAGATGGATTAGCAATGTCAAGTAGAAATAATTATTTATCTTCTGATCAAAGAAACATTGCTCATCTAATTCCTGATTCTTTAAGAAATGCAACTTTACTTGCAAGTAAAGGAGTTACTCAAAGCGAAGTCAAATCTGAAGTTATCAAAAATTTAAAAAAAACAGATTTAATTGAGTTAGATTATGTTGAGATTGTTGATAATGAATTAGGTGAATTAAATAATAATGAATTAGGTAGGATTTTAATTGCGGCCAAATTAGGAAATACAAGATTGATAGATAATATGCCAATAATGTTTAAGGTAAATTCATGAATATAGATTTAGTGCAAAAATTACACGCAGCAGAACCAGGTTGGACTATTAATGCTGATGTGATTGTGATTGGTTCAGGAATAGCAGGATTAACTGCGGCTTTGACTGCTAGAAGAAAAAATTTAAGCGTTTTGTTATTAACGAAAGATGTTTTATCAACAGGTTCAACTGCTTGGGCTCAGGGTGGGATTGCTGCAGCACTTGGACCAGAAGATTCACCCGAACAACATTTTCAAGACACCCTTGAAGCAGGTGCTGGATTATGTGATGAAAATTCTGTGAAAACTTTAGTTCAAGAAGGACCTGTTGCTGTGAAAAAATTAATTAATTTAGGAGCCACTTTTGATTTAGATCCCGCAGGAAATGTTGCCCTAACTCGTGAAGGTGGGCATAGAAGAGATCGAATCGCACATGCAGGAGGTGATGCAACTGGTGCAGAAATTTCTAGAGCATTAGTTGCAAAAGTTTTAGCAGATCCAATGGTGAGAATTTTTGAACATGCATTAGTACTTGATTTATTAAAAGATAAATCTGAAAAAGTTTGTGGGGTTACTTTGCACGTTATGGGCAAAGGAAAGATTGATGGAGTAGGTGCTGCACTGGCACGAGCAGTTGTTCTTGCAACAGGTGGAATCGGTGCAGTTTTTGAACAAACAACAAATCCATTAGTAGCAACAGGAGATGGAGTTGCCTTAGCTTTAAGAGCTGGAGCAAGAGTTGCAGATTTAGAGTTTGTGCAATTTCATCCCACAGTTTTATGGGTTAGCCAAAATAGTCGTGGCTCCCAACCTTTAATTAGTGAAGCTGTTAGAGGTGAAGGTGCAATATTAAGGAATGCACAAGGTGTTGCATTTATGCAAAATATTCACCCAATGAAAGATTTAGCACCAAGAGATGTGGTTGCACATGCAGTGCACGAAGAAATAGTTAACGGAGAAAAACCGTATGTATTCTTAGATGGAACTAAATTAGGTAAAGAAATTTGGTTACAAAGATTTCCAAATATTTTGGCAAGTTGTAGAAAAAATGGAATTGATCCATTGACTGAAATGATTCCTGTGGTGCCAGCAGCTCACTATGCAAGTGGAGGAATTGTTTCAAATATGGATGCAACAACTGATATTAAAGGTTTATTTGCAGTTGGAGAATGCGCCAACACAGGAGTGCATGGTGCAAATAGATTGGCTTCAAATAGTTTGCTTGAAGGATTAGTTGTGGCAAATAGATTAGAGAAAAATTTAGAAATTCTTGAAAAACAAACTGAACCTATTTCAAGTCAAAGTCCTACAAAATTAATTGATGGCACTGTTAGAAAAGAAATAACTTCAACTACTACCAAAGGTGCAGGAGCTGTCAGAAATGCAACTGGTCTACAAGAAACCTTAGAAAAATTAGCACAAATCTCAAACAAAACTACTCAATCATCTTCTACTCAAAGTTGGGAAGCCTCAAATTTATTAACTGTTTCAACCATGATTGCCCAGGCTGCTTTACGCCGAGAAGAAAGCAGAGGCTCACATTGGAGAGCAGATTTTCCTCAAAGAAATGATGAGCGTTGGCTTGTAAGAATTAATGGAAAAATTGTTGAAGGTAAATTAGAACTTTCAGAAACTGCCATATCCAAAAAGTAGGAACAAATGATCACAAAAGAGCAGATTTTTGAAAATTTGAGAAAAAATAATTTAAATCCCGAACTGGTTTTAGCATTAGTCGAATTAGCAATTTCGGAAGATTTAATGGGCGGAACTGATGTTACTTCACTATCAACTATTCCAGAAACGCAAATTTCAGAGTTAGATCTAGTAGCAAGAAAACAAGGTGTAATTTCTGGAATTGATGTTGCCTCTCTAGTTTTTTACTCGATCAATAACAAAATCCAAATAGTTCAAAAAGTCAAAGATGGAAGCGAAGTTAAAGAAAATCAATCCATATTGACGGCAAAAGGACCAACAACTGATTTATTAACTGCTGAAAGAACAGCACTTAATTTTTTATCTCATTTAAGTGGTATAGCAACATTAACAAATAAATGGGTAAAAGAAATTTCTTCAACAAGTGCTTCTATTAGAGATACTAGAAAAACAACTCCAGGTTTAAGAATTTTAGAAAAATATGCAGTTAGATGTGGTGGTGGTAAAAATCATCGCATGAGTTTAAATGATCAAGCTTTAATTAAAGATAATCACATAGTTGCTGCAGGTTCTATCTTAAAAGCTGTTGAAAAAGTTAAAGATAAATTTCCAGAACTTCCATTAGAAATAGAAGTAGACAATTTAGATCAATTGAAAGAAGTCTTACAAACAGATATTAAATTGATACTTTTAGATAACTTCACAATAGAAGATTTACAAAGGGCAGTAAGTTTGAATAACAAAAAAGCTAAATTGGAAGCAAGTGGTGGTATTACTTTTGAAAATGCACGCAAAATTGCTCAAACGGGTGTGGATTACTTAGCCGTAGGTGCTTTAACCCATTCAGCTCCAGTGTTAGATATAGGTGGTGACCTGAGAAATGTTAGTTAATTAACTAACTAATTTGGAGTTGCAAGGAGAAAGTAATGCTTTTAGCAATTGATATTGGAAATACCAACACAGTTATTGGTTTATACGATAAAGAAAAACTAGTAAATCATTGGAGAATCAAAACAGATTCCCAATCAACAGCTGATGAATTAATTCTTACTTACGAAGGTTTATTACAAAATCAACCTGAAATTACTGGTATTTCACTTTGTTCAACAGTTCCTGCAGTCTTAAGAGAAATGCGCTGGATGTTGCAACGTTATTTCAACGATATTAAAACAGTAATTATCGAACCAGGAACTAAAACAGGAGTTCCCATTAATACTGATAATCCCAAAGAAGTTGGCGCAGATCGAATTGCTAATTCATTAGCAGTATTTTCAAGACATGGCGGACCTTCAGTTGTAGTTGATTTTGGTACTTCAACAAATTTTGATGTGGTTAGTAAAAATGGAGAATTCTTAGGTGGTTCACTTGCACCTGGTATTGAAATTTCTTTAGATGCTTTAGCTAATAGAGCTGCACAGTTAAGAAAAGTCGAATTTGTAAAACCCAGAAGTGTTATAGGTAAAAACACCGTCGAAGCTTTGCAATCGGGTGCACTTTATGGATTTGCAGGCCAAGTAGATGGAATTATTGAAAGAATAATTGCAGAAATTGGACCAGTAACTGCCGTAGTTGCAACTGGAGGATTGGCACCACTTGTGGTTGAAGAATCAAAAACAATTACCCATCATGAACCTGACTTGACTCTGGAAGGCTTACGTTTAGTTTTCGATAAGAACAAGTAGTCTTTACTTCTATGGGTGAAGATTCAAATTTAGATTTAAACGAACAAGAACAGATTCGTAGAGAAAAACTATCTAAATTACATGCTTTAGGCATTGATACTTATCCTGTGGGATTTTTTCCCGATTATTCACTTTTAAAAGTAAGAAATGAATTTAAAGATTTAGCTCCTGAATCAAAAACAGGAAAAATAGTTTCAATTGCAGGTCGAGTGATGTTAAATCGTATTGCTGGAAAATTAATTTTTGCCTCCTTAAGAGATGGCTCTAGTGATTTACAAATAATGATTTCAGCAGATTCAGTTGGAGAAGACTCTTTAGAATTATGGAAAGAATTTGTTGATTTAGGTGATTTAGTCGGACTAACGGGTGAAGTTGTCACGACAAAACGTGGTGAATTATCTGTTAAAGCAAGTAAATGGTTGATTACCGCAAAAGCCTTAAGGCCTCTGCCTGATAAACATCATGGTTTGAATGATCCTGAACAAAGAGTTCGAATGCGTTATGTGGATTTAATGGTTAGACCTGAAGCAAGAGAAATGTTGCATGTTAGATCTGAAGTTGTGGCAAGTATTAGAAAAAGTTTAACTTCAAGAGGTTTTGTTGAAGTTGAAACTCCAATGTTGCAAGTTTTGCACGGTGGAGCAAATGCCAGACCATTTAAAACTCATATCAATGCTTACGACATGGAATTATTTTTAAGAATCGCTCCAGAACTTTATTTAAAAAGATTATTAGTTGGCGGGGTTGACCAAGTTTTTGAAATTAATAGAAACTTTAGAAACGAAGGTGCAGATTCTTCACACAATCCAGAATTTACAATGCTTGAAATGTATCAAGCATATAGTGATTACAACAAAATGCGAGAGTTAACGCAAAATTTAATTCAAGAAGCAGCAAAATCTGTTTATGGAAAAGAAATAGCAAGACACTGGGATGACGAAGGAAACCATAAAGAATTTGATATAAGTGGTAACTGGCCAGTTGTAAAAGTTTACGAAGGATTAAGTAAAGCAATTGGAGAAGATTTAAATTCTGAAACTGATGAAAAAACTTTAAGAAGTCACTGCGATAAATTAAAAATTTCTCACGATCCAAAATGGACCAGGGGACAAGTTGTTTTAGAACTTTATGAACATTTATTAGAAGATAAAACTACTTTGCCAACTTTCTATTGTGATTTTCCAACCGATGTTGCACCTTTAACTAGACAACACCGCAATGATCCAAAAATGGCAGAGCGTTGGGATCTAGTTGCATTTGGTGCAGAAATTGGTACTGGTTATACAGAATTAAATGATCCGATTGAACAAAGAAATCGTTTAGTGGCACAAGCAAAACTTGCAGCTGGTGGAGATGTTGAAGCTATGCAAATTGATGATGATTTCTTAAGAGCTTTGGAATATGGAATGCCTCCTGCAGGGGGACAAGGAATGGGAATTGATCGAGTTTTAATGATGTTAACTGGAAGAGGAATTAGAGAAACTGTACTTTTTCCATTAGTAAAACCTCAATAAAATGTCAGAAATTCAAATTAGACCTGCAAAAACAAGTGATGTTTCAACTATTAGAAAACTCGTTGATACCTATGCTCCAGAAAGACGTTTACTTTCCAAAGCCACAGTGACTTTATATGAAGCAGTTCCAGACTTTTTAGTAATTGAAAAAGATAAAGCCATAATTGGTGCAGGGGCAGTGCATGTACTTTGGGAAGATTTAGCAGAAGTAAGAACGGTAGCAATTTTTCCTGAATTTAAAAATAAAGGATTTGGTTCGAAATTATTAAATGCTCTTTTAGAAAAAGCAAAAAATTTAGGAGTTAAAAGAGTTTTTTGTTTAACTTTTGAAACAAATTTTTTTGCAAAACATGGATTTAAAGAAATTGAAGGTACACCAGTTGAACCAGAAATTTATCAACAATTACTTGAGTCATATGACGTTGGTGTGGCAGAGTTTTTGGATTTAGACAAAGTTAAACCAAATACTTTGGGTAACACCAGAATGATTAAACATTTGCAGTAACTCAAGTAACACTAATTCTTGTTGTCAAAGTTGTTTGTGCCACTACGTATAGGGCTTCTGGCCTAGTGATTTAGGTTGAATTTGCTAAATAAATCCAGACACGTACTATAGATATAGGAGAAAATAACTTCTCCCAAAAGTTGAGTTAAGGTGGCTTAAGTTAAATGTTCGAAAGATTTACTGATCGAGCACGTCGTGTAGTTGTTCTTGCCCAAGAAGAAGCACGCATGCTTAACCACAACTACATTGGCACAGAACATATTCTTTTAGGTTTAATTCACGAAGGTGAAGGCGTTGCCGCAAAATCTTTAGAGTCATTGGGAGTTTCACTTGAATCTGTTAGATCTCAAGTTGAAGAAATTATTGGCCAAGGTCAACAAGCACCATCTGGACATATTCCATTTACTCCAAGAGCTAAAAAAGTATTAGAACTTTCTTTAAGAGAAGCGCTACAACTTGGACACAATTACATTGGCACAGAACATATTCTTTTAGGTTTAATCAGAGAAGGCGAAGGAGTTGCTGCTCAAGTATTAGTAAAACTTGGAGCAGATTTAAACAGAGTTCGCCAACAAGTAATCCAACTACTTTCTGGTTATCAAGGTAAAGAGCCTTTAACTTCAGGTGCCCCAAATGAAGGAACCCCTTCTACTTCTTTAGTGCTTGATCAATTTGGTAGAAATTTAACTCAAGCTGCCAGAGATTCAAAATTAGATCCAGTAATTGGTAGAGAAAAAGAAATCGAAAGAGTTATGCAAGTTCTTTCTCGTAGAACTAAAAATAATCCTGTTTTAATTGGCGAACCGGGAGTGGGTAAAACTGCTGTTGTTGAAGGTCTTGCTCAAATGATTGTTAGAGGAAATGTTCCAGAAACTCTAAAAGACAAACAGCTTTACACTCTTGATTTAGGATCATTAGTTGCAGGATCTCGTTATCGTGGAGATTTTGAAGAAAGATTAAAGAAAGTATTAAAAGAAATCCGCACTCGCGGTGACATCATTTTGTTTATTGATGAAATGCACACATTAGTAGGAGCAGGTGCTGCCGAAGGTGCAATTGATGCGGCTTCAATTTTGAAACCAATGCTTGCTCGCGGTGAACTTCAAACAATTGGTGCCACCACATTAGATGAATATAGAAAATATGTGGAAAAAGATGCTGCATTGGAAAGAAGATTCCAACCTATTCAAGTTCAAGAACCAAGTGTGGCTCATGCAATCGAAATCCTTAAAGGTTTAAGAGATCGCTACGAATCTCATCACAAAGTAACCATCACAGATTCTGCTTTAGTTTCAGCAGCAACATTGGCTGATCGATACATAAATGATCGCCAACTTCCAGATAAAGCAATTGATTTAATTGATGAAGCAGGTGCCAGACTTAGAATCAATCGAATGACTGCTCCACCTGATTTAAGAGAATTTGATAACAAAATTGCTGACGTGAGAAAAGAAAAAGAATCAGCTATTGATGCTCAAGATTTTGAAAAAGCAGCGGCTTTAAGAGATAAAGAAAAGACTTTAATTACAGAGAAAAATGAACGTGAACGCGAATGGAAAGCCGGAGATTTAGACGTAGTTGCAGAAGTTAACGATGATTTAATTGCTGAAGTTTTGGCGATGTCTACTGGAGTGCCAGTTGCAAAACTAACTGAAGCAGAATCTCAAAGATTACTTCGTATGGAAGAAGAATTACACAAACGTGTAATTGGTCAAGAAGATGCTATTAAGGCTTTGTCAAAATCAATTAGAAGAACTAGAGCGGGCTTAAAAGATCCAAAAAGACCAGGTGGATCATTTATTTTTGCTGGTCCTTCAGGTGTTGGAAAAACTGAACTTTCTAAAACTTTGGCCCAATTCTTGTTTGGTGATGAAAACTCATTAATCATGCTTGATATGTCAGAGTATTCAGAGCGTCACACTGTTTCAAGGTTATTTGGTTCTCCTCCAGGATATGTGGGTTATGAAGAAGGTGGACAATTAACTGAAAAAGTTAGAAGAAAACCATTCTCAGTAGTTTTGTTCGACGAAGTTGAAAAAGCTCATCCAGATATTTTTAACTCACTATTACAAATTTTGGAAGACGGAAAATTAACTGACTCTCAAGGTCGCATGGTTGATTTCAAAAACACAGTAATCATCATGACCACAAACCTTGGAAGCAGAGATATTTCCAAAGGGGTAGGACTTGGTTTTTCTGCTGGCGATGATGTTTCAGGTAACTATGACCGTATGAAGGCAAAAGTTAATGAGGAATTAAAGCAACATTTCCGTCCAGAATTCTTGAATCGTTTAGATGATGTGATTGTGTTCCATCAATTAACAAAACCTGAAATCTTACAAATTGTTGACTTAATGGTTGCATCTTTGGAAAACAGATTAAAAGACAAAGACATGGGCATCGTTTTAACAGACCAAGCAAAAGAATTGTTAGTTGATATGGGTTATGACCAATCATTGGGTGCAAGACCGATGAGAAGAACAATTCAGCGAGAAATTGAAGATGTTTTGAGTGAAAAAATCTTGTTTGGTGAATTAAAAGCAGGAAGTCTCGTTGTGGTTGGGGTTGAAGGAAAAGCTGCAGATCCTGACAAAAAAACTAGTGATACTAGAAAATTTACTTTCACAAGTGAAGTAAAACAAGCATTACCAGATTCACCACCAGTAAATTCAGCTGCAGAATAATTTAAGAATTACTTATTTCGTTAGCACGATTAATTGCTGCTTGTAATGCTTTTTTCCAAATTTCTTTAAAGTTATTTTGATCCAAATTTTCTAAAGCAGCTAAAGTTGTTCCCTTTGGCGAAGTTACTTTATTTCTTAATTCACTTATTTTTTCACTTGAATTCTCAAAAAGATGAGCAGAACCTATAAAAGTATTATTAACGATAACTTCAGCAACATCTTTTGATAAGCCAAGTTCAATTGCTGCTTGTGTAATGGCTTCTGTGACATAAAAATAATAAGCAGGACCAGATCCAGAAGCAGCAGCAATCACATCAATCAAATTCTCATCAACTACAACTACTTTTCCAACACTTGAGAAAAGTTTTTGCGCAATTTCTAAATCCTTGTCAGTTGCATTTTTACCTTTTGCCAAACCAGTAACACCTTTTCCAACTAGTGCTGGAGTATTTGGCATAGCTCTTATTACTTTTACGTTATTTTCAAAAGTTTTTTCTAAGTTTTCAGTTTTAATTCCAACGGCAAGAGAAATCAACAGGGCATTATCTTTCAAACTTTTCTTTATCTCTGGTAGTACTTCGGTTATATTTTGAGGTTTAACCCCAATAAAGACCACATCACAATCTTTAATTTCTTCAATTTGGTTGCTTGAATTAACTCTAAAGTCAGATGCAATTTTTTGGCTTGATTCGACAGTTTTTGTAATTGCAACTAGGTCACTTTGTGAAATACCAGAGTTGATAAGGCCTTTTAATATGGCTTGACCCATATTGCCAGCACCGACGAATCCAATTTTCATAAATTTTCTGCTCTTTTATTGTGACTTAGATGATAAGACTACTTTGCATAAGTTTTCATAAATCAAAGTAGGCTCTGACTTATGACCGAATTTACCGGAGAATTCCCTAGAAGTTGGATTGAATTTGTTGATCCAGAACACGATGAAACCATCATAAAAGCTGATTTAACATGGCTTACTTCAAATTGGGAATGCATATTTGGCAGAGGGTGTAAAGGAGTAGATAAAACACATCCAAATGATGGATGTTGTAATCAAGGAGCACACTTTTCTGAACCTAATGATAAAAAAAGAGTTAGTAAATGGGTTGAAAAATTAACACCAGAGTTGTGGGAAAAAATAGAATTCTCAAAAAATAAAAAAAGTTGGACAGAATTTGATGATGGAACTGAAAGAACTAAATTAGTAAAAGACACCTGTATCTTTATGAACTCTCCTGAATTCAAAGGGGGAGCAGGATGTGCTCTTCATAAATTAGCTATAGAAAAAAATGTTAAAACATTTGAAACAAAACCAGACGTTTGTTGGCAATTACCAATTAGAAGAAGTTATGAAACAAGAGAATATGAAAATGGAACTGATTATCAAGTAATTGTTATTGAAGAATACCGAAGAAAAAATTGGGGCTCTGGTGGAGAAACCATGGATTGGTATTGTTCTTCAGATACAGAAGCTCATCAAGCTTATGAACCTGTTTATCTAAGTGAAAAAGATACTTTAGTTGAATTAATTGGTAAGAAATGTTATGAAATTTTGAAAAAACATTGTGATGAACGAATTAGTTTAATAAAAACTTTGAAAAAACTTCCCGGAAGAAAAGCTAAACAAATTTTATTATCAATTAATCCTCACCCAGCAGATCTTTTAGTCGACTAAGTACTTTTTTCACAATTTCCCCACCCCTTCTTTTTGACCCAATAGCATGTCCGGGTCTCGCTAATAACCCCCCTCCTCTCTTGTGTTAATAGGTACCGAAGATATACCGTTACATCACACGCAACTTAAGACTTAGGGAAGGTTTTAAGTCGTGTAAGAAAGAGGCATCAAAAATGGCTTCAAGCCCTGAAAGACCTTTAGGCGAAGTTCGTTTCTTGACTGTGGCAGAAGTTGCCTCATCAATGCGAGTATCAAAGATGACTGTTTACCGCTTAGTACATTCTGGAACCATGCCAGCTGTTCGAGTCGGTAGATCTTTCCGTGTTCCGGAAGCAGCAGTGTCTGAATACTTGCGCGAATCATTCGTAGAGGCTGGCTGATTTTCCCCTCAGCCAGCTTTCCCCACTTTAAGGTTGTGGATCTAAATAAAACCTCGAATCAAAGTCTTAGTAAAACCTGGCTGTCATCTTTGTGATGAGGCCATAAAAGTAATTACTGAAGTTAGTAGTGAATTAAACGAATCTTTTGACGTTGTAGAAATTCAAGATAATCCTGAATTAATGCATAAATATGCTGAGGAAATTCCTGTCACTTTTGTTGATGATAAACAACATGATTTCTGGAGAGTAGATAAAGAAAGATTGAAAAAAGCCCTTCTTGATGTCTGATTTGTGAGAGGATTTGTGCTTTTTTGCACAAATGTGTAACTTGGTACATATGCCATCAAAACTTCCATCCTCAAAGTTAAGGATTGGCAGATCACCAAAAATCTCTGAAGCAACAGTTTCAAGATTGCCTGCCTACTTCCGTGCTCTTTCACAATTAGCAGACGCCAATCAAATCAGAGTTTCATCTGAAGAACTAGCAGCTTTAACAGGAGTTTCTAGCGCCATGCTTCGTAAAGATCTTTCTCATCTTGGTTCATACGGCACAAGAGGAGTTGGTTACGACGTTGAATTTTTGAGATACCAAATTTCTCGCGAAATGGGTCTAAATAATGACTGGTCCGTAGTAATTGTAGGAGTGGGAAATTTAGGAAGAGCTTTAGCGCACTACGGCGGATTTGGTTCCCGCGGATTTAAAGTTGTTGCCCTAGTTGATGCAGATCAAACTTTAATTGGCACAAAAGTTAAATGTGGCGCTGAAGGAAAAACTGTTGAACTTTTAGTTCATGCATTAAGTGATTTAGAAAGTGTTATTAAGGAAACCAAAGCTCGTTTAGGCGTAGTTGCAACACCTGCAGAAAGTGCCCAAGAAGTTTGCAACCGTTTAGTAAAAGCAGGCATTAGAAGTATTTTAAATTTTGCTCCAGTTCATTTAACTGTAAGCGATGGGGTTGATGTCAGAAAAGTTGATTTAGCGTCTGAATTACAAATACTTGCATTCCATGAACAAAGAAAAGCTGTATAGGAAAGGTAAAAATTGACTAAGAAAAAAGTTATTGTGCTGCCCGTAAAATATGTAGCTGCAGGTCCAGGAGATCCTCAACTTATTACTTTACGTGGCATTAATGCAATTAAAGAAGCAGAATTAATTATTGCTGATGTAAACACTATGGAAATTGCTACAACTCATGCAAATGAAAACGCAGATGTAGTTGCAGCAGTTGATGAAGATGGTGTACCGATGGCACCAGCTGTTAGAGCACGCATTGCAATTGATGCTGCCAAGGAAGGTGCAGTAGTTGTAAGACTTTGCGCAGGAGATCCTGTAGTTGAAGATGGTTTGTCTGTTGAAGTTTCCACATTAGCTAAATCAAAAATTGAATTTGAATATATTCCTGGAGTTTCACCAATTACTGCAGTTCCAACA
Source organism: Actinomycetes bacterium (assembly GCA_038145175.1). GTDB lineage: Bacteria > Actinomycetota > Actinomycetes > S36-B12 > UBA5976 > ATZT02. The sequence continues at coordinate 79,914 of JAYQPE010000002.1, forward strand.
CATGCTGGAATTTCACTTTTTGCAAACAAAGGAAAAGAAGTTCACATTATCAATGGTTCTGAACCAATTGATTGGTCACTTCATTTAGATCCAAATATTCCAATTGTAATTATTAACGCAGCAGATAAGGCACCAGCAATTGCAAGTGCGCTAATTGCTCGCGGCAGAGATGCAGCAACACCAATTTCTGTAACACGTGATGGAAGTACGACAGATCAAAGAACAATTGTTTCAACCTTAGAAAATATTGCGGTAGTTGCAAAAGCTGCCAGACAATCTGGTCCGGGTGTAATTGTTGTGGGAGATGCAATTAATCACCGCGATAAATATCAATGGTTTGAAAATAAACCTCTATTTGGTTGGAAAGTACTAGTTCCACGAACCAAAGAAGATTCAGAAGATTTTCAAAAAATGTTGGCAGTTTATGGAGCAGTTTCAAATGAAGTACCCACAATTTCTGTAGAACCACCAAGAACTCCACAACAAATGGAAAGAGCAGTTCATGGCTTAGTATCTGGAAGATTTCAATGGGTTGTCTTTACAAGTACAAATGCAGTAAGGGCTGTAAAAGATAAATTTATTGATTATGGTTTAGATGCAAGAGCTTTTGCTGGTTTAAAAGTTGCAGCAATTGGTCAACAAGTAATTGATGCTTTAGTTGAATTTGGTGTTAAACCAGATTTATTTCCAACTAAAGAACATAATTCAGAAGGATTATTAGAAGTATGGCCAAAATATGATCAAGTGCTTGATCCAATTAACCGCGTATTTTTACCAAGAGCAGATATTGCAACTGAAACTTTAGTTGAGGGCATGCAAGCTAAAGGTTGGGAAGTAGAAGACATAGTTGCATTTAGGACTGTTAGAGCAGCACCACCTCCAGCACACACTAGAGAACAAATTAAAACCGGTGGTTTTGATGCAGTGTTATTTACTTCTGCAAGCACAGTTAGAAATCTTGTAGGAATTGCAGGAAAACCGCACGCTTCAACAGTGGTTGCAGTAATTGGACCACAAACCGCACAAGCTGCACAAGAACATGGTTTAAGAGTTGATGTGCAAGCAGAGTCTCCAAATGTTTCAATACTTATTGATGCACTTGCAGAACATGGAGAAAAACTACGTTTAGCTGCAATCGAAAATGGCGATAACGTCTGGCGTCCAAGTAAACGTCGCAGTTCAATGCGTCGTAGACACTAAGAAATAGTTATGGCACAAAAAACCCAAGTCCACGTCTTAAGACATGGGGAAGTTTTTAACCCAGAAAAAATTCTTTATGGCAGATTACCTGGCTACAAACTTTCCGATCTTGGTTTAAAAATGGCCGAGCGTGCTGCCGATTTTTTTGCTGATAAAAATATCTCTCTAGTGGTTTCCTCACCTTTAGAAAGAGCTCAACAAACCGCTTTACCAACTGCAAAAAAACATAATTTGGGAATTGAAACTGATGATCTTTTGATTGAAGCAGAAAATGTATTTGAAGGTAAAAAAGTATCTGTTGGCGATGGAGCATTAAGAGAACCTAAGAATTGGTGGTATTTAAGAAATCCAATTACTCCATCTTGGGGAGAACCCTATAAAAAAGTTGCCCAAAGAATGCGCACCGCTATTTTTTCTGCACGTGATGTTGCTAAAGGTAAAGAAGCTTTACTTGTTTCACACCAATTACCAATTTGGATAGCAAGATTATCAGCTGAAGGTAGATCATTTGTGCATGATCCAAGAAAAAGACAATGCAGTTTGGCAAGTGTCACCACATTTGTTTTTGATGGGGATTCATTAGTTGCAGTTGAATATCAAGAACCAGCGGCAGATCTGTTAAAAGATGCAAGCAAAATTTCTGGGGCGTAGTTTTAAGTTATTAATTATTTCACTATTAATAACATCTTGCACAACGCCAGTTTCTAAAATTTCGAGTGATTCAGAATCCGGTTTTGTTTCAGGAGACGGTACTTCAGTTTTTTTAAAAAAGGCTGAAAGAAAATCAGCACCTGAATTAAAAAACCTTGAATTTTTATCTTCTGAAATAAATTTAAATAGTTTAAAAAATAAAGTTGTCTTGATAAATGTTTGGGGTTCATGGTGTAGCCCATGCAGAAAAGAAGCACCAGAATTAGAAGAGCTTTATTTAAAAAATAAAGCAAATAATGTGGAATTTATCGGCATAAATATAAGAGATTCAAAGATTTCAGCAAATAGATTTATTGAAAATTTTTCAATTACTTATCCTAATATTTACGATAGAGATGGAAAACTTTTATTAGGTTACAAAGACTCACTTCCAGCAAATGCCATTCCTTCAACAATCTTGATTGATAAAAATGGTCTTGTTGCAGCAAGACAACTTGGGCCAATAGATAAATCATTAATTCAAGGTTTTATTTCAGAATTGGTTGAAGAATGAATTTGGTTACTGATGGTTCACTTTTCATAGCAATATTTGTAGCATTTTTTGCAGGAATTATTTCATTTCTTTCCCCATGCGTTTTACCTTTAGTTCCAGGTTATTTATCAGTAATTACTGGAATGAGTATTAATCAAAATAAAAGAGTTACTAAATCAAAAGCAGTATTAGCTACTTTTTTATTTATACTCGGGTTTAGTTTGGTTTTTGTCTCTATCGGAATGTTTTTTGGAAGTTTAGGTGGATGGTTACTTTCAAATATTCAAATATTAGAAAGAATATTTGGAATTATAATAATATTCTTAGGTTTAAGTTATCTAGGATTTATTAATTTATTAAACCAAGAATATAAATTTAAATTTAAAATTAAGCAAGGATTAGCAGGGGCTTTTATTTTAGGTTTTGTATTTTCTTTGGGATGGACACCTTGTATTGGTCCAACTTTGGCTGCAGTTCAATCATTAGCTTTTAGTGAAGCCACTTTGTTTAGAGGTGCCATTTTGTCTACTTTTTATTCTCTTGGTTTGGGAATTCCATTTATAATATTGACAATTCTTTTTGAAAAATCTTTAAACACCGTTAAATGGTTAAGACAAAAACAAAAATTATTTATAACTATTGGGGGAGTTCTGTTAATAATTTTAGGACTTTTACTTGTGTCCGGTTTGTGGAATTTGGTAAGTATTGAATTAAGAGTATTTATGGCAGGATTTACCCCACTTTTATGACTACAAAACAAATATCGGCAAAGCAAAGAACTGAAACAGTTTTGCCACCTTTAAATTTTTTGGGCTTTATTAGATGGATGTGGCGTCAATTAACGAGTATGAATACTGCCTTACTTTTACTTTTATTCGTTGCCCTAGCTGCAATTCCAGGTTCGATATTGCCGCAAAAAACTGCATCTTTAATCAGAGTAAACAACTGGAAAACCGAAAATCCAAATCTTGCAAATTTATTTGAAAGTCTGAGTTTTTTTGACGTATATGGATCTGTTTGGTTTTCGGCGATTTACATACTTTTAATGATTTCAATCATTGGATGCGTAATTCCCAGATTGAAAGTTTATTTTGAAAACTGGAGACAAAAGCCAACAAAGACACCTAGTGTAATAACAAAATTTTCAAATTATCAAAAAGTAAAAATAAATAAATTTTCATTAAAAAAAATTGAAGAAATTGCAATAAGAAAAGGCTGGCGAACTTTTTTAAACAATAATTCTTTAACTATTGAAAAAGGATTCAGCAGAGAAGCTGGTAATTTACTTTTTCATTTTAGTTTGATAATTATTACCGTGGCTCTTGCATTTGGTGCATTATTTAGTTATCGAGGCACTGTAGTTGTAAAAGAAAACACCGGTTTTTCAAACACAATAACCCAATATGACGATTTTAGAGCTGGTCGTTTCTTTTCTGAAATCCAATTACCAAACTTCTTTTTTACATTAAATGACTTTGTTGTTGATTTTGAAAGAAGCGAAATTCAAAGAGGTGCTCCAAGAAAATTTGAAGCAAATATAACTTTAAATGGTGATGAAAATATTAATTTGTATGTTAATAAGCCCATTAATATTTCTGGAACTAAAATATTTTTAACAGGACACGGATATGCTCCAGTAATAACTGTTAAAGATAAAAATAATCAAATTATATTTTCAGATGCTGTAGTTTTCTTGCCGCAAGATGGAAATTTTTCGTCTACTGGAGTAGTGAAAATTCCTGATACTAATCCTCAACTAGGAATTGAAGCACGATTTTTACCAACTGCAATTGTTGATCCAGTTACTGGACCTACTTCCACATTTCCAGCTTTAGATAATCCTGAAATATTTATGTCGCTTTGGCAGGGTGATTTAGGAGTTAACTCAGGAATTTCCCAAAGTATTTATAAACTTGATACTTCGAAGATGACTCAAATTGGATTAGAGGAATTAAAACCAGGTCAAACCTGGAATGCAGATAGTGGATTTGTGATTAGTTTTGATGAAGTTAAGCAGTTTGCATCATTTCAAATTGCTTACGAACCAGGTCGATTCTTGGCATTAGTAGGTGCAATTCTTGCCATGGTGGGCATGATTTTTGGTTTAGGCGTGCAAAGAAGAAAGATCTTTATCAAAATGCCAACTAAATCTTCATCTAGTAATGTTATTGAAATAGCAGGCATAGCAAAAGAAAATCATAACTTAGAGAAAGATATTTTGAAATTGCTGAATGATTTAGGTTTTAATAAAACTAAAAAAGTTAGTAGAGAAATATGAATTTAAATAATTTAAGTAACCTATTTGTTTATTTTTCAATATTTATTTTAGCTTTGAATTTAATTCTATTTTCAATTGCACTTACTCAAAAGAAAAAAAATAGAATAACAAATATTGCTATGAGCCTAACTTGGCTTGTTGGATTATTTTTAGTAATTGCTCTTATTCTTCGAGGAATTGCTGCCCAAAGAGCTCCTTGGGGAAACATGTATGAATTTGCTATTTCATCAGTTACAGCTGTAGTACTTACATTTTTATTTGTATCGATTAAGAAGAATATTCAATGGCTAGGAATTTTTATAACAGTCCCAGCAATTATTTTGTTGGGTCTGGCAGTAATTGTGTTATACACAGAATCTGGACCACTTGTTCCAGCACTTAAATCAACTTGGCTTTGGATTCACGTTAGTTCTGCAATTATTTCTTATGGTGCATTTTCTTTAAATTTTGGTTTATCAATTATTTATTTATTAAAGGTGAATAATAAATTAAAATCTTTACCAAGTTTGAAACGAATCGATGAATTTTCTTACAAAGTGGTTTTATTTGCTTTTCCAATTTGGACATTTTCAGTTATTTCAGGTGCAGTGTGGGCAGAAAATGCTTGGGGTAGATATTGGGGATGGGATCCAAAAGAAACTTGGGCATTTATAACTTGGATTATTTATGCAGCTTATTTACATTCCAGAGTAACTATTGGCTGGAAAGGTACTAAATCTGCTTGGCTAGGCATTGCAGGTTATGCCGCAATAATTTTTAATTTCTTTGTCATAAATATTTGGGTGACAGGTCTTCATAGTTATGCAGGTATTTAAATGAAAAGTGTATTTTCCTATACGTTTTTAAGATTTGTAATTCTTCTCTCATTTACCGCAGTGGGTTATTTGGTTGGTTTAAGAGATTTAACTTTGATTGTGGTGGCATTTTTAGCATCAGGCATCGTTAGTTTATTTGTCTTAAATAAATCAAGAGACCAATTTTCAAGTTCAATTACACGATTTTTTCAAAAAATCAACAAAAGAATAGATGCTGCAACTGAAAAAGAAGATAAAAAACTAGATAATTAAATAGTTTCTAAATAAAAAGACAGACAAATTAGTAATGCATAAAATAACTGAGTTTGGCCAGTTACGACTAATACTGGAATTAAATCTTTACCATTAACTTGGTTTCTTACCTTTTTGATTGCATCAAAAGCAAAAGGAAAACTTGCTAAATAAAATGGAATAAAAAAATAAGGAGAATTATCAAGTCGATTAATTACAATTTCAATTAAAGGCAATAAATATGCAAGCACAAGTAATGAAATGAAAAAATATCTAGTTCTAGTATCACCAAGTTTAACAGCTAAAGTAATTTTATTGTTTTGTTGATCTTTTTCTCGATCGCGAAGATTATTTGCAACTAAAATGGCCGTAGCAAAAAAGCCCATCACAAAAGCATAAATTAAAAAATAAGTTTTGAAATATAAAGTTTGGGCATAAATTGTGCCTAGTGTTGCAACTAAACCAAAAAATATAAAAACAAAAATTTCTCCTAAGCCAAGATATCCATACGGCTTAGGTCCTCCTGTATAAGTCCAAGCAGAAATAATTGCAACTCCCCCTAAAATTAAAAACCACCATTGTTTGGTCTCAATAGTTATTAATAGACCAGAAAATGCTGCGATGAAGAAAAATAAATATGCAGCACGTTTCACAGATTTAGCAGCTGCAAGTTTTTGACCCACTAATCTAGTTGGGCCAACCCGATTATCATCTGTACCTTTAATTCCATCAGAATAATCATTTGCAAAATTAACCCCGATTTGTATAGTGATGCTCACAATTAGAGCAAGAATTGCTATATAAAAATTAAATGCATCTTCAAAATAAGCAATAGCCCAAGCAACAATAACTGGAGATATTGCAGCACCTAAAGTTTTAGGTCTACTTCCCTGGATCCAAATTTTTAAACTTGTCATTTAAGTGAATCTATATCTACTTTGCCGTTTGGCAACAATGGAATCTCTTGTGCATTTTTTATAACCCGAGGAACTGCAGCTTTACCTAATTCATTTTCAATTGATTTTTGTATTAAAGTAACATCACTATTTCCTACAACTACTGCTGCAACAACTACTCCCCATTTATCATCTGGAATAGAAAACACAACAGCATCTTCAATTCCTTCCTGGTCCTTTATTACATTTTCAATTGCATGCAATGAAATATTATTTCCTCCAGAAACCACGATGTCATCACTTCGTCCAATAACCTTCAATTCATTATTTGTAATAACTCCTAAATCTTTAGTTAACACCCAATCATTATTAAATGTTGAATCATTTAATTTATTTATTTCAATTGATTTGCCGTGATAGCAAGTTGCATTTGAATCACTTTTGATTGCAATTTGTCCGACCCCATCATTACCAGGATGATCTATTCGAATTAAAACATTATTCAATGCAAATCCATCCCAAACCACACCACCACAAGTCTCAGTCATTCCATAAGTTCTAATTAAATTCACACCTTCATTTTTTAGTTGCTCATAAAGCGACTTTGAAATTTGTCCACCACCAATTAAAAGTGCATCAAATTTTTTTAAAGTATCTAAATGACCTTGGGAAACTAGCGTAGTAAGTTGTGCGTTTACTAACGACGTTCTTACTTTAATATTTTTTGAAATCACTTCTAACGCTTTAGAAACAAATAAATCTGGATTAAATTTATCAGTTTCATCAAGTCCATATATCCAATTTTGTTTACTAATTATGGCTCTTGCTAAAACCATTAATCCTCCGATAAATGCGGGATTAATTGCAAGAATCCAATCGGCTGGCTCATTAAACATTTGATTGGTTTTATCAGCAGCATTAATTAAAGCTTTGCTTGAAATTTCGACTGCTTTCGGATTTCCAGTAGTTCCACTCGTGCACACTATTAATCCTGAATCTATTTTGCACTCATCTTGAACAGAGATTGCAGATTCATATCTTTTGGTGACATTCTCACTTTTTGAAAAAGGAACAATTGCGCAAACTTCTTTTCCATTTAAAGAATTAGAAATAGCCCTGCTTACTTCATGAGCAGCCTTACTGCCCATTGGTAATAAAAGACGATTTGGAAAGATAAGAGTCATCAATACCTAAGCGTAGAGAGTGAATCATTTCTAGTGAGTAATGAACCAGGAAAGACAACAATAGTTCCAGCATTAGATTGGAAGTCTCAAGGTCAATGGCGTGATATTGAGTATCACGTTGCCGAAGGTATTGCCAAGATAACCATTAATAGACCTGAAAAAAGAAATGCATTCAGACCACAAACTGTTACTGAATTAATTAAAGCTTTTGACATGGCACGCGATGACAATGAAGTTGGCGTAATAATTCTTACTGGAAAAGGAGATCTTGCTTTTTGTTCTGGTGGTGATCAAAGCATTAGAGGCGATGATGGCTATATGGGCGATGACGAAGTCGCACAAAATGGAATTGGTCGCTTAAATGTTTTAGATTTACAAGTTCAAATTAGAAGATTGCCTAAACCAGTTATTGCAATGATTGCAGGTTATGCAATTGGTGGTGGACACGTTTTGCATGTTGTATGCGACTTATCTATTGCTGCAGAAAATGCAAAATTTGGCCAAACTGGTCCAAGAGTTGGATCATTTGATGGTGGATTTGGTTCCAGTTTGTTGTCAAGACAAATTGGATTGAAACGAGCAAAAGAAATTTGGTTTTTAACTAGACAATACGATGCTAAAACTGCACTTGAGTGGGGATTAGTAAATGCAGTTGTTTCGTTAGAAGATTTAGAAAAAGAAACAGTTAAATGGGCAAAAGAAATGTTACAACTTTCTCCACTTTCACTACGTTTATTAAAAGCTTCCTTCAATGCATCAGATGATGGATTAGCCGGAGTTCAACAATTAGCAGGAGATGCAACTTTGCTTTATTACATGAGTGAAGAAGCTCAAGAAGGCAGAAATGCTTATAAAGAAAAAAGAAAGCCAAATTTTAAGAAATTTCCAAAACGTCCATAAATTTAATTCATGGAAATAATAGAAAAAAATAAAGCACTACAAGAATTAAAAACATTTCGCGTTGAACTCAATCAACCTATGAAAAATAACATTTTTCGAGAAGGTGTATTAATTAATGGCGAATATGGGTGGGCAGAATTTGCACCATTTCCACATCACTCAATAGAACATTCAGCAAGATGGCTTCAATCTGCTTTAGAAATGGCTTGGACCAAATTACCTGAACCAAATCTTAAGCAAGTAAAAACTAATGCAATTGCAGTTTCTAGCGATGTTAAAGAAGCCGTAGACACTCTAAAAAAAAGTGGCAGTAATACATTAAAAATTAAACTTGATGACAAAAATATTGACCAAGAAATAATTAACCTTGAAATTATTAAAGACAGTGTTCAAAATGTTAAATTTAGAATTGATTTTAATGGAGAACTTACTTTTGAAAATGCCTTAACATTTAGCAGAAAAGTAAAAGATTTACCAATTGAATATTTAGAACAACCTTGTGAAACTTTAAGAGAAAATAAAGAATTAAAACAAAAAATAGACCTTCCAATTGCAATAGATGAAAATTTCAGATTAGAAAAGGATGCATTAGACGAGCAGTTCATTTATGAAGTATTGGATAGTTGTGACTATTTAATAGTTAAAGTTATTCCTTTAGGAGGAATAAGTAGGTTTTTGAAACTTCAAGAATCACTACTTTCAAGATTTAATAGAATAGTTATTTCAGGATCAATGGACACAAGTATAGGACTATATTTATCGACTTTGGCTCAATCAATTATTGAACCAAAAACAGAATTATTAGCAGGAGTTGGAACAGGAATGTTACTTAAGAATGATGTAACAACTAACCCTGTACTTCCAATGAATGGTTTAGTTGAAGTAAAAAGAATGAGTTTAGATGAAAATATAATTGTTGAAAGTCCAAATAAAAACGAACTAATTAAAAAATTAAATGACTGTTTTGATTTTGGCAGAAATAATGGGTGGTTTTAATGCCTGAAAATATTAAACAGCCCGCCTCTGCTTTAACTGCTGAGTTAATAGTTCAACAATTAATTGATAACGGAGTTAATTTTGTTGCACTATCTCCTGGTTCACGAAATGGCCCTATTTCATTAGCTTTAGTCCAAGCTGAAAAAGAAGGTTTAATAAATGTTGAAGTTCGAATTGATGAAAGATCAGCAGCATATCTTGCTTTAGGTGCTTCGATTAGTAGTGGAAAACCAAGTGCGGTTTTAACAACATCTGGAACAGCTGTTGCAAATTTATTTCCTGCAATAGTTGAAGCCAAATATTCAGGCATCCCATTAATAGTTTTATCTGCCGATCGACCAGCTTCAGTACAAGGAACTGGAGCAAATCAAGTTATTGTGCAAAGAGAAATATTTGGTAGTTATGTCTCTAGAAGTATTGAAATTGCTTCTGAGTCATTAAATATAGAAACTACTTCAGCAAAAGAAGCGATAAAAGATCGAATCAATTCTGTTATCACAATTGCTACGAAAAATCGTGTTCCTGTTCATTTAAATATAACTTTGGCAGAACCATTAGTTCCAACACAAAAGTTTAATTTATTAAAACCTAAAAATAATAATTTACAAACTCCAATTTTTTCTGAAAATATTTTGACAGAGTATTTAAATAAAAAAGGAATAATTGTTGCGGGTGGAACAAATCTGGAGTATTCAAATTATGCAAAAGAATTATCAGAAGCACTTGATTGGCCAGTAATTGTTGAACCACCACATGTTGGGGTTGGAGAAAATATGGTTTCAAATTCTTCAGTTTTATTGAATAAAAAAACAAAAGAATTAAATCCAGAAGTTGTTCTAACTATTGGAAGAGTTGGTTTATCAAGACAAGTTTCTGAGTTAATTAAAAATTCTGCAACAGTTGTTTCTTGCGCCGTTCCAAATGTGATAACTAATACTTTGGCAAAACAAAAAATATCTGGATTATTTAGGATTCCTGCTAAACAAAAAAATGAAAATTGGATAAAACTTTGGAAAGAATCTGGTTATTTGGTATTTGAAAGAATCCAAAAACTTATTAAAGATTACAAAAAAATTTCTAATTTACATGTAGTAGATTACTTAATTCAGAATTTACCAAAAAATTCACACATCCATGTATCATCCAGTTTTGCCGCTAGAGATTTTGATCTACTAATTTCTCCTCATTACCAATCTGCATTTTCAAACGGGGAAGTAAGTGTTTCAATGAATCGAGGAGTAAATGGAATAGATGGAGTTGTTTCAACTGCAATTGGTACTTCTTTAGTAAATAACAAACCAACTTTTGCTCTTTTAGGGGATATTGCAGCCATTCATGATCTAAACAGTTTTATCATTCCAAAATTAGAAAAAATTCCAGACATTACTTTTATCATCACCGATAACAATGGTGGTGGAATTTTTAACACATTAGAGCAGTCTGGCGTGGAGAACTTTGAACGAGTCTATGGCACACCAACAGACGTTAATCTTTATAAATTAATTAATAATCTCAATATCGAATCTAAAGAAATAAAAAATGTTGAAGAATTAAAGGACTATATGATTAAATCTTCTGGTATCAAAGTTTTAATAATTAAAGTTGCATCAAGAGAAAAAGAAGCTGAACTAAGAAAAGAATTACTAATTAGTTAGAGCATTTCTCATAGCACTAAATTTGGCATTTGATTCAATTAATTCATCTTCTGCAGTTGATCCAGAAACTATTCCGCAGCCAGCAAATAATCGTGCAGTATTTTCTCTAATTTCTGCACACCTTAAAGCTATTCCTAATTCGCCGTCACCTTTGGAATTAATCCAACCAACTGGACCTGTGTATCTATTTCGTTTCATTCTTTCTAATTCATTAATCAACTGTTTTGCTCTTCCAGTAGGAGTACCACAAATTGCCGCAGTTGGATGAAGGCTTCCTGCTAAAACTAAAGCTGGTGCAGAATCGACTAAAGTTCCTGAAACATCAGTTGCAAGATGAGCAACATTTGCTAAACGTAAAACTTTAGGTGCTTTGGGAACCTTCATATCTGTGCAATGAAGCGCAAGGGCAGTTGCTACTGAACTAACTGCGAATTCATGTTCTTCTAAGTCTTTACCACTTTGAAGCAGTGCTACTTCAATTTCGGAGTCAGTCGCTGAATCATCTCTTTTAATTGTTCCTGCTAAAACTCTTGATAAAACTTGGTCAGATGTCTTTCTAACCAATAGTTCAGGTGTGGCACCGATTAGTCCATCTACAGAAAAAGTCCAACATTCAGGATAATCATTACTCAACTTTTGTAAGACACTTCTTACGTCAATATTTTTATCACTTTTAGCATTTAAATCTCTGGTTAAAACAACTTTGTCTAACTCTTTGTTATTTATTCTTTCAACAGCTTTTTCAACTGCTTTTTGCCAATCAGCAATAGATATCGAGCCATCACTCCAGGTAATATTTTGTGGTTCCAACTTAATAGTTTTAGAATTTAAAACTTCTTCCTTTATTTTTTCAATATCTAAGTTTCCAATAACTGTTAACCAAGTTGTTTGGGCATCTTGTCCAACTATTATTTTTGGTACCTTAACAACACTTGAATCTTCGATTTCATAAGAAAATGAAACAAAAGCTATCGCACCAGAACCTGATGTTTGAACTTCATCTCTAATGGCACTGTTATCAATAAAGTTTTTCCACCATTTGTGAGCTCTGGAAAATCTTTCTTTGCCACTAAATTCCGCCTCAGCAGTAATACCCCAAGCAACTAAACCTTGGTTATTACGTACCCAAGAAAAAATTTCATTGGTTGGTCTATCCGGTAAAAATTCTAATAAATTAAGTTTTTTACTTAGTGCAATAGTGCGAATAACAGTTGTCGAAAAATTTTCTATTTTGGTTTGATCCGACATGTTCCTAGACTACGACTGAGTTAGAAATAGCGTCACAAGTGGCAAAATTTCCTGGGGCTGACACAATTAGATTATGACTAAAGCATCACTTGCAAAAAAACCACACGAAGTTGCAGAAATGTTTAATCGTGTGGCTGCAAAATATGACATCACAAATGATGTTCTTGCTTTAGGTTTTACGCATTCTTGGCGCAAAGCAACAAATTCAATTTTAAACCCGAAATATGGTGAATTAATTTTAGATTTAGCTGCAGGAACTGGAACTAGTTCAAAGGCTTTTACTAAATCTGGAGCAAAAATAATTTCTTGTGATTTTTCTATTGGAATGCTTCGAGAAGGTAAGAAACGTTATCCCAATTTAAATTTCTCGGCAGGAGATGCTCTATCTCTTCCATTTCAAGATGAAACTTTTGATGCAGTAACAATTTCTTTTGGAATTAGAAATGTAAATGATGTGCAAAAAGCTTTACTAGAAATGCGAAGAGTCACAAAAAAAGGTGGAAAAATTGTAATTTGCGAGTTTTCAACTCCAACAATTAAAGTATTTAAAAATATTTATATGGAATATTTAATTAAAGCTCTTCCAGCGATTGCTAAAAAGACTTCATCCAACCCAGATGCTTACGAATATTTAGCAGATTCAATAAGAGCTTGGCCAAATCAAGAAGAATTTGCTAGCCAATTACTAAAAGCAAATTGGAATAATGTTGAATGGAAGAATCTAACCGGTGGAATAGTTGCAATTCATAAAGCAGAGAAAAGTAAATAATGACTAATAATTCAGATGTAATAGTAGTAGGGGCAGGTCCTGCGGGAAGTGCAACTGCTTTTCATTTAGCAAAACAAGGACTAAATGTAACTTTATTTGAAAAGACAAGTTTTCCAAGAGAAAAAGTTTGCGGAGATGGTTTAACTCCAAGAGCAGTTAAACAAATACTTGATATGGGAATAGAACCGTCAAAAGAATACGGTTGGTTAAGAAATAAAGGATTAAGAGTAATTGGTGGCGGACATCGACTAGAACTTAATTGGCCAGATGTTGAAGGCTTTCCAAATTATGGATTAGTTAGAACTAGAGCAGATTTTGATGAACTTTTAGCAAGAACTGCGCACAAACAAGGTGTGAATTTATTTGAAAAGACTAGAGTTACTGGTCCAATTTTTGATTCAACATCTGGAAAAGTTATTGGTGTAAATATAAAAAAAGAAGATGGAAATCAAGAACAACATTTTGCTCCTGTTGTTGTTGCTTCAGATGGAGTTTCAAGTCGCATGGCTTTAGCTCTTGGGTTGGAACGACGAGATGATCGTCCCATGGGAGTTGCGGTTAGAACTTATTACAAAAGCACAAGAAGTGATGATGATTATTTAGAATCATGGCTTGAATTAAGAGATCAAAATAAATTATTACCAGGTTATGGCTGGATTTTTGGAATGGGTGATGGAACTTCCAATGTTGGATTAGGAATTTTAGATTCATCTCCGGTATTCCAAAGTATTGATTACAAAGATCTTTTAAAACGTTGGCTTGATCAAACTCCAGAAGAATGGGGATTTAGAGATCAAAATATGACTCAACCTGTAAGAGGTGCTGCATTACCAATGGGTTTTAATCGCCAACCTCATTATGCAAAAGGAATGATTTTAGTTGGAGATTCAGGAGGAATGGTAAATCCATTTAATGGTGAAGGTATTGCTTATGCCATGGAAACAGGACAAGTTGCAGCAGATGTAATTGCTAAATCTTTGAAAGCTAAATCAGAATTTGAAAGAGAAAAACAATTACATCAATATCCAATAGTTTTGAAAGATAGATTAGGTGGCTACTACACCTTAGGTAGAGTTTTTGTGAAGTTAATTGGAAATCCTCAAATTATGCAAGTTGCGACAAAATATGGAATGGCATCAAAGCCATTAATGCGTTTTACCTTGAAACTGTTAGCAAATCTTTACAGCACATCTGGAAATACAAAATCAGATCGAATCATTACCGCACTGACCAAGATTGCGCCTGCTGCCTAACTTTTTGTAACTTGAGCAACAAGAGCATTTGCACAAATGCACAAGTGGAAAGAAATTGCAGGTCTTGGCAAGTCAATAAATAGTCAAAGAATAGACTTCTTGAAGTAAGTGAATCTCTGAACAAACTCGTTTGAAAATAAGTAAGGGAGATTTGATGAATGCCGCTTGGCCAATAGTTGGTCTTGGTGCTCTGGCATTTGCATTCGCAGTATTTTCAATTGTGGCTGGCGCTCTAGCTGGTCCTAAAACATATAACCGAGCAAAACTTTCTGCTTATGAATGTGGCATTGAACCAACTCCACAACCAATTGGTGGTGGAAGATTTCCTATCAAGTACTACTTGATCGCAATGTTATTTATTATTTTTGATATTGAAATAGTTTTTCTTTATCCTTGGGCAGTTTCTTTTGATCAACTTGGTTTATTTGGTGTTGTGGAAATGCTTCTATTTATTGGAACTGTTTTTATTGCGTATGCCTATGTGTGGCGTCGCGGTGGACTTGAGTGGGAATAAAAAATGGGTATTGAAGAAAAATTACCAAGTGGAGTTTTACTTACATCAGTAGAAAAACTTGCAGGTTATGTTAGAAAAAATTCTTTGTGGCCAGCAACATTTGGCTTAGCTTGTTGTGCAATTGAAATGATGGCAACCGGTGCAGGTCGTTATGACTTAGCAAGATTTGGTATGGAAGTTTTTCGTGCAAGCCCTAGACAAGCAGATTTAATGATTGTGGCAGGACGCGTTAGCCAAAAAATGGCTCCAGTGTTGAGACAAATTTATGATCAAATGGCAGAACCTAAATGGGTTTTAGCAATGGGTGTTTGTGCTTCAAGTGGAGGAATGTTTAACAATTACGCAATTGTGCAAGGTGTAGATCACGTGGTTCCAGTTGATATGTATTTACCCGGTTGTCCACCAAGACCAGAAATGTTATTAGATGCAATTTTGAAAATTCACGATCAAATTCAAGATATGAAACTTGGAAAACAAAGACAAAAAGAAGTCATAACACTTGAAGATAAATCAATAAAAGAAGCACCTTTAATTGAATTGAAAGGACTTCTTTCATGAGTGAAAACGAAATTGTTAATCCAAATGAAACTCCAATTCTAAAAAATGTAATCAAAGGAGCATTTGGAAGTTCAACACAATCTGGAGACACTTCAGGTTTTGGTGGCTTAGTAACCACAATTTCTCAAACTCCTAGTGCACAACGTCCTTACGGAAATTATTTTGATCAAATTGCAGATGCCCTAGCAAGAGCTTTAAAAGAAGAGAATTTAAGTTTTGAACAAGTTGTGGAAAGAGTAATAATTCATGCCGATCAATTAACTTTTATGGTTAAAAAAGAACATTTATTAAAAGTTGCCCAGATACTTAGAGACGATGCTGATCTTCGTTTTGAAATGTGTATGGGTGTAACTGGAGTGCATTGGCCAAAAGAAAAAGATAGAGAATTACATGCAATTTATCCTTTTGTATCAATTACGCATAACAGAAGAGTTTTAGTTGAAGTTGTAACACCTGATACAAATCCACATATTCCTTCAATTACTTCTATTTATCCATCTAATAATTGGCATGAAAGAGAAACCTACGATTTTTTTGGAATTATTTTTGACGGTCATCCTGCATTAACAAGAATTGAAATGCCAGATGATTGGGTTGGACATCCTCAACGAAAAGATTATCCACTTGGTGGAATTCCAGTTGAATATAAAGGTGCAGTAATTCCTGCTCCAGATAATAGAAGGAATTATCACGGATGAGTACAGATATTTTTTCTGGTTCTTATGAAACAACACAAGGACGTGTTTACACACTTTCTGGTGGGGATTGGGACTCAGTTTTAGGTGCACAAACTGGAGAACGTGAACGAATTGTGGTCAACATGGGACCACAACATCCATCAACACATGGTGTACTTCGCTTAATTCTTGAATTAGATGGCGAAACCGTTACAGAAGCAAGATGCGGAATTGGTTATTTACATACAGGTATTGAAAAAAATATGGAATTTAGAAATTGGGTTCAAGGAACAACTTATGTAACTAGAATGGATTATTTATCTCCACTTTTTAATGAAACTGCATATTGCTTAGCTGTTGAAAAATTATTAGGGATCACAAACGATATTCCAGATAGAGCCAATACCATCAGAGTTTTAATGATGGAATTAAATCGTGTTTCTTCTCATCTAGTTGCTTTGGCAACAGGTGGAATGGAACTTGGTGCTTTAACTGCTATGACAAATGGTTTTAGAGATCGTGAATTAATTTTAGATATTTTTGAAATGATTACTGGGCTTCGCATGAATATGGCATACATAAGACCAGGTGGAGTCGCCTTAGATTTACCTAATGGAGTAGAAAAAAAGATTGAAGAAACTATAAAGCTTCTTAGAAAAAGACTAAAAGATAATTACAACTTACTTGTTGATAACAGCGTTTGGACTGCAAGAACTAAAGGAATTGGAGTTCTTGATTTAACAGGTTGCATGGCACTAGGTATGACAGGACCAGTTTTAAGAGCAACAGGATTGCCTTGGGATTTAAGAAAAAATCAACCATATTGTGGTTATGAAAATTATGAATTCAATGTAATTACAGAAAACACAAGTGATACTTATGGAAGATTCTTAGTAAGAGTTCGAGAAATGAATGAATCTTTAAATATTGTCGAACAAGCACTTTACAAATTAAAACCAGGACCGGTAATGGTTGAAGATAAATCCATTGCTTGGCCAGCGCAACTAGCTCTTGGTTCAGATGGATTAGGAAACTCTTTAGATCACATCAGAAAAATTATGGGTCAATCAATGGAATCATTGATTCATCACTTCAAATTAGTCACTGAAGGTTTTAAAGTTCCAGTCGGACAAGCTTATGTAGCAATCGAATCTCCAAGAGGAGAACTTGGTGCATTTGCTGTAAGTGATGGTGGGACAAAACCTTATCGAGTTCATTTCCGTGATCCATCTTTTAATAATTTGCAAGCAGTTGGGCCTATGGGTGAAGGTGGACAAGTTGCAGACATAGTTGCTGCAGTTGCTTCGATTGATCCGGTGATGGGTGGAGTTGATCGATGAGTATTAAATCAATAACAGATTCTGATTTGGAAGTTTTAGAATCTTTAGCACAAAGATATCCACAAAGAAGATCAGCACTTTTACCAATGCTTCATTATGTGCAATCAGTTCAAGGAATGGTTTCACCAGCTGGAATTCAAGCTTGTGCAAAAGTTTTAGATTTAACACCTGCTGAAGTTGCAGCAGTTGCAACTTTTTACACCATGTTTAAAAGATTTCCAATGGGAAAACATCACATCGGAGTTTGTACAAATACTTTGTGTGCTCTTTTAGGTGGAGATGAATTGTGGAAACAGTTAACTGAAACTCTAGGAATTGGTCATGATGAAACAACACCAGATGCAATGTTTACTTTAGAAAGAATTGAATGCCAAGCAGCTTGCACAGTTGCACCTGTATTGACAGTTAATTGGGAATTTATGGATTCGATGACTCCTGAGAAAGTTAGAGATTTAATTGAAAAATTAAAATCAGGTGCACCCGTTAAATCAACTAGAGGAGTGGAAATTACTTCCATTTCAGATTCAGAAAAATTATTAGCAGGAATTAATGATGGAAAATACTCACAATCTCCTGGTGCTGATGAATCAATGTTGGCTGGTTTAAAAGTTGCTAAAGAAAGAAACATGACAGCTCCTGTAAGTAAGGCAGGAAAATAAATGGCCTTAACTCCTGTATTAACTGCACATTGGGATGATCCTCAATCGTTCGAAACTGAAAATTATAAAAAACATGGTGGTTATGAAGCTTTAAAGAAATCTTTGAAAAAAACTCCTGATGAAGTAATAAATATTGTTAAAGATTCTGGATTAAGAGGAAGAGGAGGCGCTGGTTTTCCAACTGGAATGAAATGGTCATTTGTTCCACAAAATGATGGTAAACCGCATTACCTTGTTGTTAACGCTGATGAATCAGAACCTGGCGCTTGTAAAGATATTCCATTAATGATGGCAAATCCTCATGCATTAGTTGAAGGAATAGCAATTGGTTCATATGCCATTAGAGCAAATCATGCATTTATTTATATTCGTGGAGAAGTGCCACATGTAATTAGAAGAGTCATGAATGCAGTTGAACAAGCTTATGCAAATGGTTTACTTGGAAAAAATATTCAGAATTCTGGATTTGATTTAGAAGTTGTAGTGCATGCAGGAGCTGGTGCTTATATTTGTGGAGAAGAAACTGCGCTGCTTGATTCACTAGAAGGTCGTCGCGGACAACCAAGATTAAAACCACCATTTCCAGCAGTTGCTGGACTTTATGCCTCACCAACTGTTGTAAATAATGCTGAAACTTTGGCCAGTGTTCCAGCAATTATTTTGAACGGTGCTGATTGGTTTAAATCCATGGGTACTGAAAAATCTCCTGGATTTAAATTGTTTGCAGTTTCAGGTCATGTCAATCGCCCTGGAATATATGAAGCTGCCCTTGGAACACCGATGAGTGAATTACTTGATTATGCAGGTGGAATTAGATCAGGTCACAAATTAAAGTTTTGGATTCCAGGTGGTTCATCAGTTCCAATGTTGACACCTGAACACATTGATATTCCAATGACTTATGAAGATTTAGCAGCTGCAGGAACAATGCTTGGTACTGGAACGCCGATGATGTTTGATGAAACAACAAGTGTTGTTAAAGCAGTAACCAGATGGCTTGAATTCTATAAACATGAATCATGCGGCAAATGCACACCTTGTCGTGAAGGAACTTATTGGATAACAGGAATGCTAGAAAAATTTGAACATGGCAAAGGTTTAGAAAATGAACTTTCTGTAATTAATGATGTTTGTTCACAAATTGCGGGAAGATCATTCTGTGCATTAGGTGATGCTGCAGCAACTCCATTTCCTGGTGCCATGAAATATTTTGCAGACGAATTTAAGCAAGCCACAAGAGTTCCAGTTGATTTAACATTTCCACCACAAGAATCAACAATATTTTCTAAAGTAGGTGCCAAGTGACGCTAACTTCAGAAAATAAATCAGTTAAAAATGAAGAATTAATTACAGCAACCATTGATGGAATCCAAGTACAAGTTCCCAAAGGAACATTAATAATTAGAGCAGCAGAACGCATGGGAACTTTTGTCCCAAGATTTTGTGATCATCCATCTCTTGCACCAGTTGCAGCTTGTCGTATGTGTTTAGTTGAGATTGAAGGAATGCCAAAACCACAACCATCTTGTGCCATTCCTTTAACTGAAGGAATGGTTGTAAAAACTCAAATGACTTCAAAAGTTGCAGAAGATGCTCAAGCTGGAGTTATGGAATTTTTACTAATTAATCATCCACTTGATTGTCCTGTGTGCGATAAAGGTGGAGAGTGTCCTCTCCAAAATCAAGCGATGACTGCAGGAAGAGCTGAATCAAGATTTGAAATTGAAAAGAGAACTTTTCCAAAACCATTAGAATTAAGCACCGAAGTTTTGCTTGATCGCGAACGTTGTGTGGAATGTGCACGTTGCACCAGATTCTCTGAAGAAATCGCAGGAGATCCATTTATCGAATTATTGGAACGTGGTGCAAAACAACAAGTAGGAATTGCTTCAGGAGAGCCATTCAATTCTTATTTTTCTGGAAACACAGTTCAGATTTGTCCAGTTGGTGCGTTAACAAGTTCTGCTTATCGTTTTAGATCAAGACCATTTGATTTAGTTTCAGTTCCTACAACTTGTGAACATTGCGCATCAGGTTGTTCTTTAAGAACTGACTATCGTCGCGAAACGGTAATGAGAAGACTTGCTTGGGAAGATCCACAAGTTAATGAAGATTGGAATTGTGACAAAGGCAGATTTGCATTTGGTTACTTAAAACAAAATCGTTTAACGCAACCAAAAGTTAAAAATAGTGAAGGCAAACAATTAGACGCCCTGTGGCCTGATGCGATTGATTTTGCAGTAACAGGTTTAAAAGCAGCTGAAGGAAAAGTAGCTGTGTTGCTAGGTGGACGTTTAACTTTGGAAGATGCATATGCTTATTCAAAATTTGCTCGTTTAGCACTTGATACCAACGACATTGATTTTAGAAACAGAGTTAATAGCGATGAGGAATTAGCATTTTTATCAAGTGTTGTAGCAGGAAGTGCAGGATCTGTAACTTATCAAGAATTAGAAAAAGCAAAAAATGTTATTTTAGTCAGTTTTGAACCAGAAGAAGAATCACCAATTGTATTTTTACGATTAAGAAAAGCAGCTTCAAAAGCAAATATTTCTATTACTGCTATCGCTCCTTATTTATCAAAAGGTTTAGAAAAAATTGATGCAGAAGTTGTTTTAACAAAACCTGGAGATGAAGCTAAAGTTTTAAGAAGTTTAGAAATTGCAAAAGATTCCATAATTATCGTTGGCGAAAGAGCAGCTGCAAATAATGGTTTATTTAGCGCACTGGTAGAGGTAGCAGAAAAATCAAATTCAAAAATTGCTTGGATTCCTCGTCGTGCAGGAGAAAGAGGCAGCGTAGAAGTTGGAATTTTGCCGAATCTTTTGCCAGGCGGAAGACTAGTCTCAGAAACAAGTGCCAGAAGTGAAGTTGGGGCAGTCTGGGGAGTTAATGCTTCACAAATTCCAAGCAAACCTGGAAAAACTCATCAAGAGATATTAAATAGTGCCATAAATGGTGAGATAAAGGCGTTAATAATTGCTGGCCTTGAAGTAACCGATGCTCCAGATCCTCAATTGTTTAGCAAAGCTTTAAATGCAGTTGATTTTGTAGTAACTCTAGGAATTCACGAAAATTCATTAACCAGATATGCAAATGTTTCATTACCGGTAGCGCCTGTAACAGAAAAATCAGGAACATTTATTAACTGGGAAGGAAGACCAAGACCATTTGGAAGAGCGATAACTTCAACTAATGCTGTAACTGATGCCAGAGTTTTAGCAATGTTAGCCGACGGATTAGGTTTTGATTTTGGTTTACAAACAATTGATGAATTAAGACAAGAATTAGCAGCATTTGGCACTTGGAGTGGCCCAAAAGAAAAAGCACCAAGTTTAAAAGCGGAAGAAAGTAAATCTGTTACAAAATCAAATCTAATTTTAAGTACTTGGAATTTATTGTTAGACGATGGAGCATTACAACAAGGTGAAGAACATTTAGCAGGAACTCAAAGACCTTCTGTTGCACATTTAAGTTACAAAACTGCTCAAGAAAACGGTTTAACCACGGATGACAAAGTAATTATTTCAAATGCAAATGGATCTATCACGATAAAACTAGAAGTAATTGAAATGGTAAATGATGTCATTTGGATTCCTTCAAATAGTCATGACAGCAAAGTTAAATTAAAACTTGCCGCAAAAGATGGAGATTTAGTTTCAATCCAGAAAGGTAGTTTCTAATGAAATTACCTTTGGTCGAACTTAGTGCATTTGGCGTTGATCCTTGGTGGGTCACATTAATTAAAGTTTTAGTAGTTTTTGTAACTCTTGTCGTGATGACACTTTTAGCAATTTGGGGTGAAAGAAGAATTGTTGCTCGAATGCAAATGCGCGTTGGACCAAATCGAGTGGGTCCTGGTGGAGTGTTAATTGGTTTGATGGATGGAGTAAAGCTTGCCTTAAAAGAAGATGTAATTCCATTTACTGTAGATAAAGCTGTTTATATTTTAGCCCCAGTAATTTCTGCAACAACTGCATTTATGACTTTTGCAGTAATTCCATTTGGACCAGAAGTTTCATTTTTTGGAGTAACAACTCCATTACAACTAACTGACTTTCCAGTGAGTGTTCTTTATGTTTTAGCAATTGCTTCAGTTGGAATTTATGGGATTGTTTTAGCAGGATGGTCATCTGGTTCAACGTATGCACTTCTTGGCGGACTTAGATCTTCTGCCCAAATGGTTTCATATGAAATAGCAATGGGACTTTCATTTGTAGCTGTGTTTTTATATGCAGGATCTATGAGCACTTCACAAATTGTTGCCGCACAAGAAAGAACTTGGTACATCTTGTTACTTCTTCCATCTTTTTTAATTTATGTAATTTCAATGGTGGGAGAAACTAATAGAGCACCATTTGATCTACCAGAAGCAGAAGGTGAATTAGTTGGTGGATTTCACACCGAATATACCTCATTAAAATTTGCTTTATTTTTCTTAGCTGAATACATAAACATGGTTACAGTTTCAGCTCTTGCAACTACTTTGTTTTTAGGTGGATGGCGTGCACCTTTTCCACTTTCATTAATTCCTGGGGCAAATGAAGGTTGGATTCCTTTAATTTGGTTCTTTAGCAAAATTGCGGTTTTTTTATTTATATTCATTTGGATTAGAGGCACTTTGCCTAGATTTAGATATGACCAATTCATGAATTTAGGTTGGAAAATATTAATTCCAGCATCTTTAGTTTGGATTTCAATTGTGGCAATAACCAGAGGTTTAAGAAACACTTTAGATTTACCCACTGGACAAACAATTGCCTTACTTGGTTTACCTTTAATTCTTGTGGCATTAATTGTCTTTATTATTGATTGGAAAAAAGCAAATATTAGAGAAAACAAAGAAGAAGTTAATTTAGAAGTTACTGAAATAAATCCATTTGCAGGCGGACACCCAGTGCCTCCACTTCCAGGTCAAATTTTGATTGAACCAAACAAAAAACAAGGAGTGCTAAATGGCTGAGCTACCACAATTTATTAGAGGTTTTGGTGTCACTTTCTTGTCCATGTTTAGAAAAGTAACCACCGAACAATATCCAGAAGAAAAAGTGCCAACTCAAGCAAGATTTCATGGCAGACACCAATTAAATAGACATCCCGATGGCTTAGAAAAATGTGTGGGATGCGAACTTTGTGCTTGGGCTTGTCCGGCAGATGCTATTTATGTTGAAGGTGCGTCAAATCTAGATGGTGACAGATTTTCTCCAGGGGAAAGATATGGACGTGTTTATCAAATAAATTATTTGCGCTGCATAGGTTGTGGACTTTGTATAGAAGCTTGTCCAACTAGAGCATTAACTATGACCAATGAATATGAATTAGCAGATGATTCCAGAACCAAGTTAATTTATGAAAAAGAAGATCTACTTGCACCACTTCTTCCCGGAATGGCACAACCTCCTCATGCAATGGTGGAAGGTTTTGAAGCACAAGATTATTACGATGGCAAAGTTAAGGGCGCAACTGCTGAACAATTTGCTGAAGTAGAAGAAATAAAACAAAAAAAGCAGGACGTTTTATAAATGTTTCAAAATTTAATTCCACTTGCTGAAGTTGCTGAATCAAGCGTTTCATTTGAACCGGTTGTGTTTTGGATTTGCGCAATCTTAGCTGTGCTAGGTGCGATAGGAATGTTGATTTCCCATAAAGCAGTTCATAGTGCGTTATGGGTTGCACTGACCATGATTAATTTAGCTGTGCTTTATGTTTTGCAATCTGCTCCATTTTTAGGAGTAGCCCAGGTTGTGGTTTATACAGGAGCTGTAATGATGCTGTTCCTTTTTGTTTTGATGATTGTTGGAGTTGATGCATCAGATGCACTTATTGAAACTATTAAAGGTCAAAGAAGAGTATCAATTCTTGCAGGAACTTTATTAGTGATTGGTTTAGTAATGCTTCTAGGAAATTCATTTAGTGTGCAAACTGCACAATTAGCAAATGCTGATTCTGCTTATGGCGGAAATGTGCAAGGTATCGCAGCATTACTTTTTGGTAAATATGTTTTAATTTTTGAAATAACATCTGCACTTTTAATCACTGCAGCTGTTGGAGCCATGATTTTGGCTCACAAAGAAAGAACCGCACCAAAGAAATCTCAAGAAGTTTTAGCTAAAGAACTTTTTGCTAAAGGAAATTATCAAGGGCCTCTACCTTCACCCGGAGTTTATGCAAGACATAATTCTGTGGATACACCAGCTTTACTACCAGATGGTTCTGTTTCTGATATTTCAATCCCAGGTCCAATTGTGGCAAGAGGTGCAGCAAAATCTGTAAATGAAACCGATCTAAGTGAAATACAAATTATTTCTGAAGGTTTAGGACTTGTTTCAAGTGAAGACGATGAGGACAAAAAATGAGTCCAAATGCTTATTTAATTTTATCTGGAATTATTTTTTCAATTGGTGCATTAGGAGTTTTATTAAGAAGAAATGCAATCGTGGCATTTATGTCGATTGAATTAATGCTTAATGCTGCCAATCTTGCATTTGTGACAGGTTCCAGAGTTTGGGGAGATCTTTCTGGTCAAACTGCAGCATTTTTTGTGATGGTGGTTGCAGCCGCAGAAGTGGTTGTGGGATTAGCAATCATTGTCACGATTTTTAGAACTAGAAATTCAGCATCAGTCGACGAAGCAAGTTTGTTGCGCTGGTAAAAGAAAAGGAAAAATTTTAAATGATCGCATTAGCAATAGCACTTCCTGCGCTAAGTGCTGCGATTTTATTGTCATTCGGGCGTCGCACAAATAAGTTTGGCCCATATTTAGCAATAAGTGCATCAACTGGCGCTTTTTTGATTGGGCTTTGGCAATTTTTTCAACTACTTGGTTTGCCAAAAGAAGAAAGAACAGTAATCACAGCTGTTTATGAATGGTTAGTAGTTCCAGCTGCAAATCTAAAAATTAATTTTGGTTTACAAGCAGATCCACTTTCAATTTCTTTTGTTTTACTTATAACTTTTGTTGGAACTTTAATTCATATTTATTCTTTAGGCTATATGTCGCATGATGAGAATAGAAGAAGATTTTTTGCTTATTTAAATTTATTCGTAGCAGCAATGCTTTTATTGGTTTTAGCTGATAATTATTTGCTACTTTATGTGGGCTGGGAAGGCGTAGGACTTGCCTCATATTTATTGATTGGATTTTGGCAACATAAAAATTCAGCGGCTGTAGCAGCGAAAAAAGCTTTTGTAGCAAATCGTGTCGGAGATTTTGGTTTATCTTTAGCCATCATGACGATGTTTTTAGTTTTTGGATCAGTTTCCTTTGTTGACATAAACCAAGGAATTTCAAGTGCTCCAAGTTGGGTTTCATTAACTCTTGGCTTACTACTTTTATTAGCTGCTTGTGGAAAAAGTGCTCAATTTCCCTTGCAATCTTGGCTTCTTGATGCCATGGAAGGTCCAACACCAGTTTCAGCTTTAATTCACGCAGCAACGATGGTTACCGCAGGTGTTTATTTAATAGTAAGAAGTGGAGAAATCTTTAATACAAGTCCAACAGCACAAACTGCAGTAGTAATTATTGGTGCAATTTCATTATTAATGGGTGCAATTATTGGTGCTGCTAAAGATGACATAAAAAAATCTTTAGCAGGTTCAACTATGAGTCAAATTGGTTACATGGTTTTAGCAGCAGGATTAGGTCCAATAGGTTACGTATTTGCAATTTTGCATTTAATAACTCATGGATTCTTTAAAGCAGTTATGTTTCTTGGTGCTGGTTCAGTAATGCACGCCACAAATGACAATGTTGATATGAGACGTTTCGGTGGATTATCAAAGGTAATGGTCTTTACCACTATTACATTTTTTATTGGATATTTAGCAATTCTTGGAATTCCACCATTTGCAGGATTTTATTCCAAAGATCACATTATTGAAGCCGCGTTAAGTCATTCTTGGTGGGCAGGTTTTGTTGTTTTATTTGGTGCAGGATTAACCGCTTTTTACATGACGCGAATGGTAGTGATGACTTTCTTTTCTAAACAAAGATGGCACGACGATGTTCATCCGCACGAGTCACCACTTTCCATGACTATTCCTATGATTGTTTTGGCAATTGGATCAACTTTTATTGGAATCTTTTTAACTCAAAATCACGCACTAGAACATTGGTTAGAACCAGTAACTGGTTTTAGTGAACCAGAACTTCCATTTTCAATTCTTACAATTACCTTAATTACTTTGGGTGTCGTTGCAGTTGGAGTTTTACTAGCAATTTGGCAATACCGAAGTGTTACAAAAGTTGCTCCAGAAAAAGTTTCATTGGTTGTAAGTGCTGCAAGAAAAGATTTGTATGGCGATATTTTGAATGAAAATCTTTTAATGAAACCGGGTCAAAGATTAACAAGAATTTTAGGATATTTTGATAAATCTGTAGTCGATGGATATTATTCTGGAATCGGTTCATTAACTGGTGGAATTTCGGCACGATTGAGAAGAAGCGAAACTGGTTTTGTTAGATCCTATGCAATGTCAATAATTTTAGGCACAGCAATTATTGTAATTCTACTTTTGATTGCGAGATTATAAATGAATTTTCCATGGTTATTTTTTATCTTGTTAACACCTCTGATCGGTACAATTCTTTTATTTATTCCCCAAGTTAAAAAATATTTCAGCTCTAAACAAATTGCATTTTATTCTTCAATTGTGACATTAATTTTTGTAACTGTTGCAAGTTTACAATTTGATATATCAAGTAATGCGCAAACCCAATTAGATGTTTCATTTGATTGGATACCAATATTTGGTATCTCATTCCATTTGGCATTGACAGGTATCTCACTTGTATTAGTTGGTTTAACTGCAGTTTTAACTCCAATAGTTGTTTTAGCTTGTCAACATGAAGGTCAAATCAGATCACGTGAATATTTCATGTGGATTTTATTAACTGAAGCAAGTGCCTTAGCAGTATTTATGGCAAGAGATCTTTTCTTATTTTATGTTGTTTTTGAAGCTATGCTGATCCCAATATTTTTCCTCGTTGGAAGATTCGGCGGAGCAAGACGAAATAGCGCCGCACTTAAATTTCTACTATTTGGATTAGTTGGTGGATTAGTAATGCTGGCAGCAGTTATCTGGCTTTACTTTATCGCTGTTAATCAATTAGGACGAGGAACTTTTTCAATAGCTGCTTTAAGTAATGAACTAAAAATTGATATTTGGACTGAGCGTTGGTTATTTTTAGGATTCTTTTTAGCTTTTGCCCTAAAAGCACCAATGGTTCCAGGTCATACTTGGTTACCAGATACAGCAGAGCAAGCTACCCCTGGAACTTCTACCATGTTGATTGGAATTCTTGACAAAGTTGGAACTTATGCAATGTTGGCAATTCTTATACCAATTTTTCCAAATGCCTCAAAAGAATTTGCTCCTGCAATTATTATTTTGGCATTAGTAAGTATTATTTATGCAGCGCTTATTGCAATTGCTCAAAAAGATATGAAAAGAACTTTTGCATATATTTCAATTTCACATTTTGGATTTATCGTAATGGGAATCTTTTCATTCACCAGCATTGGAATAATTGGTGCAACTGTTTATATGGTGGCGCACGGTTTATCAACTGCAGCACTATTTTTAACTGCTGGCTATTTGATGCGACAAAAAGATACCTCGTTAATTAATGGTTTTGGCGGATTAACAAAAACTGCTCCACTTTTAACAGGATTCTTCTTGGTAGCAAGTCTTTCATCTATTGCTTTACCTGGTTTGGCAGGTTTCGTAGGAGAATTTATGGTTTTGACAGGCACTTATCAAAGAAATCAAATTGCCGCAGTAATAGCAACATTAGGAATTATCTTGGCAGCAATTTATATGCTGTGGCTTTATCAACGAGTATTTACTGGGCCTGAAAACGATGGTACAAAAAATATTATCGATTTAAATACAAAACAAACATTGATTTTAACTCCTGTGGTGGTGTTAACAATAATTTTTGGATTATTCCCCGCTCCAGTTATTAAAGTTTCAGAAACTGCAGTATCCAATACCTTAAAAGTTTTAAAAGTTAGTGATCCACTTCCAAGAATTGAAATGGTGAAACAAAATGATTAGCACAGTCGTAAATTCAATCCCAACCCCTAATTTTGAGTACGCATTATTGTCTCCAATCTTGATTATGTTTGCAGCAGCTTGCATTGGAGTAATTGTTGAAGCTTTTGTTTCTATTGAAAAAAGAAGATTTACTCATTTAATTATTACTTTTTCTTCTTTGACACTTGCTTTATTTGCTGTAATTTTGCAATCTGGTCCTGAAGGTCGTGCACTTGCTGCAAGTGGCACAGTTGCATTAGATGGTCCTGGTTGGATTTTGCAAGGCACCATATTAATAGCTGCCTTATTAAGTGCTTTACTTTTTGCAGAATCAAAACTTGATCCACTAGGTGATGCATTTGCTCCGCGTGCCTCTACTCTTCCTGGAGGGCAAGAAGAAAAAACGTTAACCAAACTTGGTTGGACTCAAACAGAAATTTGGCCTTTAACTTCATTTGCAATTGCGGGAATGCTTTTATTTGTTACGGCAAATGATTTATTAGTTTTATTTGTTGCATTAGAAGTTATGAGTCTGCCTCTTTATCTTTTGGCAGGACTTGCAAGACGAAGAAGATTATTAAGTCAAGAAGCAGCTTTAAAATATTTTCTTTTAGGTGCACTTGCTAGTGCGATCTTGTTATTTGGTAGCGCTTTAACATATGCATACACAGGTTCGCTTCAATTTGGTCAAATTTCAAATGGCATAAGTGCTGCAAATAATTCACCTGGTTTATTAAGTGCAGCAATTGCATTAGTAGCAGTTGGTATGTTATTTAAAGTTGGCGCGGTTCCATTTCATCAATGGGTTCCAGATGTTTACACAGGTTCACCAACACCTGTTACATCATTTATGGCAGCAGCTGTAAAAGTAGCAGCATTTGGCGGATTATTAAGAGTTTTCTACGTTGCATTTGGTGCCTTAGTTTGGGATTGGCGTCCACTTATTTGGATAGTTGCTGGTTTAACCATGGTTGTAGGAAGTGTTATTGCTTTATCTCAATCTGATTTTAAGAGAATGCTTGCTTATTCATCAATTGCAAATGGTGGATTTATTTTAGTTGGTTTTTCAGGAACAAATAGAACATCAATTGCAGCAGTTTTGCTTTATTTAATTGCTTACGTTTTTTCAACTATTGGTGCATTTGCACTTTTAACTGTGATTAGAGAACAAGCAGGTGAAAGTTCAACCTTAATTAGATGGAAAGGTATTGGTAAAAAATCTCCTTTAGTTGCAGGTTTAATGTCTTTGTTTATGCTTTCTTTTGCAGGAATTCCATTAACAAGCGGTTTTACTGCAAAGTTTGGAGTTTTCACAGCCGCTATTTCAGGTGGCGCCACCCCGTTAGTTCTGGTAGGTGTAGTAGCAAGTGTTATTGCAGCAGTCTTTTATGTGAGGGTAATTATCTTGATGTTTTTCTCAGAACCAATTCCAGATGGTCCTTTTATTTCTATTCCAAGTATTTTCACAACCATTGCAATCACCGTGGGTGCTGTTATGACTTTAATTATCGGATTGTTCCCTCAATTTGTAATCAATTTAATTAGTTCTACGTCAGTGTTTTTAAGATGAGTAAAGTAAACGTTCCAGAATTAGCAATAACTGATCAAAACCTTCAAGAATATTTAGCTAAAGGTATTAAAAGAACTGAAGAATTCTTAGAAATAGAGTCAGCTTCGCCATTTAATCCATTAACTGAAATTTCACAACATTTACTTTTAGCAGGTGGAAAAAGAATAAGACCTGTTTTAGTTTTTCTTTCTGGTCAATTTGGAAAACCTGATATTGATCGATTAGCAAAAGTTGCAGCAGCTATCGAATTTATTCATGTGGCTACTTTGTATCACGATGATGTGATGGATGAAGCTTCTATGCGCAGAGGTGTGGAATCTGCCAATGCAAAATTTGGAAATACCAATGCAATTCTTGCAGGAGATTTTCTGTTTTCCAGAGCTTCTGCAATTGCTGCAGAGTTAGGTCCACATGTTGTGACAACCCTTGCAGACACTCTTTCTGTTTTGTGTGAAGGTCAAATTCGTGAAGCTAGAGGGGCTGGAAACTCAGATCCGATAAAACATTATTTAGAAGTTTTGAAACAAAAAACAGGATCATTAATCGAAACTTCTGCCTCACTTGGTGCTTATGTTGCAGGCGCTGATGACATCGTCTCTGCAGCACTTACTAATTACGCTAAAAATATTGGCTTAGCATTTCAAATTTCAGATGACATTTTGGATTTAAAAGGTGATTCGTCAAAATCCGGAAAAATGATTGGAAAAGATCTTGTAGAAGGTATTCATACTCTTCCAGTTTTATCAGCACTTTCTGTAGATAAAACTACTTCTTTAAAAGATTTACTAATTAAAGTAAAAAATAACCCAGCAGCAATTGAAGAAACTATAAATAAAGTCGTAGAACTTGGTGGATTTGATGTTGCAACTTTGCATTTAGAAAGTTTGATCGATCAGGCCATGTCATCGCTAGATTTAGTTCCGCAAGGGGCTGCAAAAGATGCATTGGTGCAATTTGCCGAATGGTTAACAAAAAGAAATTCTTAAATTTTATTTTTTCTAGAAGTTTTGATCGCGTCATAGCTAAAAACTATTACTGCTAACCAGACTAAATAAAAACCAAACCATCTAGCACTTGTCATAGGCTCTCTAAATGCATAATAACCAAGTAAGAATTGTAATATTGGGCCCAAAGCTTGAAGTAAACCAATTGCCACAAGTGGAATTCGTACAACTGCAAATCCAAAAAGTAAGAGTGGAATAACTGTGACCACTCCTGCTGTGGTTAACCAAAGGGCATGCACTAAATCACCATTTGCAAATGATAAATCATTTTTACTATTTAGATAAAACATAAATGCGGAAAAAAATGGAGTTAATAATAAAGTTTCAATAGTTAAACTAGGGATAGCATCAACATTGGCTAGTTTTTTTACTAGACCATAGAAACCAAATGAAAACGCTAAAGTAAGTGCAATATAGGGAGGTTTACCTAGGGCAATTGTTAGAAAAGTTACTGCAACAAAAGTTAGCGCAACAGCAATCTTTTGCAGCCCTCTTAATTTTTCTTTTAAAATTAACACGCCTAATGCAACTGAAACTAAAGGATTTATAAAGTAACCAAGAGAAGTTTCAATTACATGCCCATTATTTACTGCCCAAATAAACATGCCCCAGTTAATTGTGACAAAAATTGCAGCAAGAGTTAATAACGCTAATTTCTTTTTATCAAATAAAGCATTCTTTATTTCACGGGTAAGTTTTCTAAAATAGACAATTACAAGCAATAAGCCAAGTGACCAAACCACTCGGTGTGACAAAATTTCTGGAGCACTTGCTGGTTTTAATAATTGCCAATAGAGAGGAACAAAACCCCAAATTATGTAGGCACCAATTCCAGCCAACAAACCTGAGTTGTATCTACTGGTATCTGGACTGTTCAATTATTCACTTTTTCTTTTAATTATCGGCTTTACAAGTCTAGGCAAGCACTTGGTTTAATCCGATTAGCCCATCAACAAGGGTGTGAAGTGGCGAAATGATTTGAAATCAGATACAAATAAATATAGGAGATATTTTGAAAGGGTTTTTCACAAAAAATGCGTAGGTCTACTAATACTTTTAAGACGATATTTCTTTTTGGATTCCTAGCTTTAGTGGTCATGCTTGCTGCTTCATGGTTTGGTGGTTCAAGCGGGCTTTGGTTCGGATTGATTTTGGCTATTGGAATGAATGGTTTTGCATATTTTTATTCAGATCGTTTAGCACTAAAAGCCATGCGTGCTTATCAAGTGGATCCACAAAGTGCACCACTTCTTTACAAAATTGTGAGCGACTTAGCTACAGAAGCGAAACAACCAATGCCACGAGTTTATTTATCTCCCACAGCTTCTCCAAATGCATTTGCAACAGGTAGAAATCCACAAAATTCAGCAGTTTGTGCGACAGAAGGAATAATGAATTTATTAAACGAAAGAGAATTACGTGGAGTAATTGGACATGAACTGTCACACGTATATAACAGAGATATTTTGACAGCTTCAATTGCAGCAACTATGGCAAGTGTCTTAATGTCTATGGTTCAATTTTTTTGGTTGTTTGGGGGAAGAGATTCTGAAAGATCAAATCCACTTGGTGGATTGTTTTTAATGTTTATTGCCCCACTTGCTGCAACAATGTTGCAATTAGCCATTGGTAGATCTAGAGAATATGCAGCAGATGAAGATGGGGCAATTTTGACTAAAGATCCATTAGCTCTTGCAAGTGCTTTAATAAAAATTGATGCTGGAATTTCTAAAGCACCTATGAGACCAACTTCTGAAATGGAAACAGCATCATCGATGATGATTGCGCATCCTTTCAGAGGAAGTGGAATGGCTAAATTATTTTCAACACATCCTCCAACTCAAGAACGAGTAAAAAGATTGGAATGGATGGCAGAGCAGATGGGTCAAAAAAACTAAAAACTCTTTCGCCGTAAGATTACAAAAGCGAAAAGAAGTTTTTAGGTAGCTTGCCCGAGTGGCCAAAGGGAGCAGACTGTAAATCTGCCGGTTCACGCCTACAGTGGTTCAAATCCACTAGCTACCACCAGAAGTCGAAATAAAATTTCATTTGTAATTTGTCTGCTAGAAAGCAGGAGTAGAATTGTTATATGAATCAAATTATTTACGTAAATGGAATGACTTGTGGACATTGCGTAAATTCTGTAACCGAAGAGTTACTAAAAATAGATGGAGTAGAAAACGTTGATGTAGAACTATCTACTGGAAAAGTTGAAATTTCAACAAATTTTGAAATCGAAAAAACAAAAGTTGCAGAGGCAATTAAAGAAGCTGGATACGAACTTAATTAAGAGGAATATATGAGCCAACAAATAGAACTTAATGTTGGGGGAATGACCTGTGCTTCTTGTCAAAGACGGGTTGAAAAAGCATTAAATAAACTCGAAGGAGTTTCAGCTTCAGTTAATTATGCAACTGGAAGTGCGGTAATTAACTCGCAAAAAATATTAGAGCCCGAGATTTTGATTAAGATAATCGAAGATTCAGGTTATAGTGCTTCCCTTACAGAAAAAGCTAGAGAAAAATACGGCATAAGTGAATTTAAAACAAGATTAATTTTTTCAAGTGTTATGGCAATTCCGCTAATGATTATCACCATGATTCCAACATTGCAATTTAATTCTTGGCAATGGATTAGTGCTCTTTTGGCGACTCCGGTTGTACTTTGGGCTGCCTGGCCTTTTCATCGCGTAGCGCTTTTGAATGTTAAACACAGAACTGTAACTATGGACACATTAGTAAGTATGGGAGTAGCAGTTTCATATTTTTGGTCACTTTATGCAATTTTTTTTACCCATGCTGGAAATTTAGATATGAGAATGAAAACCAATCTACTAGGAAATGCAAGTGAACATGAAATAGGAATTTACTTTGAAGTTTCTGTTGCTGTGACAACTTTAGTAATTCTTGGTAAATTTTTAGAATTCAGAGCAAGAGATAAATCAAAAGAGGCTTTAGAAAATTTAGCATCTTTAAATCCTAAAAGTGCAATTTTATTAAAAGATAATAAACAAATTTCGATTTCAATAGAAGAAGTAAAAGTTAATGATTTGCTATACGTTCCAACTGGTTCTCAAATTCCAGTTGATTCAATAATTATCTCTGGTTCTGGACACATTGATAAATCTTTAGTCACCGGAGAATCTTTACCCTTAGAGGTAAGTGAAGGTGATCGAGTAATCGGGGCAACATTATTAATTGATGGTGCTTTAACCCTCAGAGCAACTGCAATTGGTAAAGATACAGTTTTAGCGGGAATATCTCGATTGGTTCATCAGGCACAAACAGGTAAAGCAGAAGTTACTCGTTTAGTAGATAGAGTCTCTGAAATTTTTGTTCCGATAGTAATTGGACTTTCAATTCTTACAGGAATTTTTTGGTATTTTATTCAAAATAATTCTTCCATTGCTTTAACTGCCTCTATTGCAGTGTTAGTAATCGCTTGTCCTTGCGCATTAGGTTTAGCAACTCCTACTGCACTATTAGTGGGAACAGGACGAGCTGCTTCTTTAGGTTTACTTATAAGAGGACCGCATGCAATCGAATCAAGTTTGAAAATTGATCGAATCATGTTGGATAAAACTGGCACCCTAACTGAAGGCAAAATGTCTGTGTCTGAAGTTAAAAGTTTAATTCCTGAAACAAAACTTTGGAAAATAGTTAATTCCTTAGAATCAAGTTCACTTCATCCAATAGCAAATAGTTTAAAAAAGTATTCTCAAAATCAAGGTATAACAGCCGAACTAGCAACCGAGGTTAAAAGTTTTAGTGGTTTTGGGGTAACTGGAAAAGTTGATGGAATCTCATACTCTCTTGGCTCAATTAAATGGCTAGGAGAACCTAAAAATGAATTGGCTGAATCAGCTAAAAAATTTATAAATCAAGGTGATGTTGTGGTCTTATTACATCAAGATCAAAAGCCAATCGCGGTAATTTCACTAGCTGATCAAATTTCTAATTCAAGTAAAGAATCCATTGAGCAGTTAAGGCAAATGGGAATAAAACCGATAGTTATATCTGGGGATCATGATTCTTCTGTTAAAAAAGTATGTCAACAACTAGAAATTAATGAATATTATGCAAATAGTTCGCCAGAATTTAAATTAGAAAAAATTAATCAATTACAAAAAGACGGATATTTTGTAGCGATGGTGGGAGATGGAATTAATGATGCAGCAGCGCTAGCTAAAGCACATTTAAGTTTAGCTATGGGTCAAGGAACAGATGTTGCTGCAAGTGCTTCCGATATTGTTTTGATGCGTTCTTCAATGTCTGCAGCAGTTGATGCAATTAAATTATCGAGAAAAACTATGAAGACGATTAAATCGAATTTATTTTGGGCTTTTGCCTATAACGTTGCTGCAATTCCACTAGCCATGCTTGGACTTTTAGGCCCAATAGTTGCTTCTGCCGCTATGGCATTTTCAAGTGTGTTTGTTGTTACAAATAGTTTGAGATTAAGAAAATTTAATTCTGTTAGATAACTATCTGTAGTTTGTAAATTGAGTTGCAAAATCTAGGTTAGATTTCTCAACTAATCGCATCACACTTTGTAAATCATCTCTTGATTTACTTGTGACTCGAAGTAGATCTCCCATAATTTGAGTCTTTACAGATTTTGGACCTTCATCTTTTATAAGTTTGGTAAGTTTTTTAGCATTTTCTTGGCTTATACCTGAATTAAAATTGCCCACAATTTTATAAATTTTTCCAGAAGCTTGAGGATCATTAGGTTTAAATGACTTTAAAGAGATCCCTCTTTTTATTAATTTTTCTTTGAATACTTCAAGGGCAGCTTTGCAACGTTCTTCTGTGCTTGAAGAAAGTTCAACTTCTAATTCACCAGACCATTTAATTTCAGTTTGCGTATTTTTAAAATCAAATCTTTGGGATAGTTCTTTACTGGCTTGATTAAGTGCATTATCAGCTTCTTGTCGATCAATTTTGCTTACTATGTCGAATGAATTATCAGCCATTTAAAAATTTAACTCCTGTAATTTCTTCACTAGTGTTCCATAGTTTTTTTGCAAGTTCGGTATCTTTTGCCAAAGCACTCATTGTTACTTTCTTTGGATTTCCACGTGCTTGTAGAGGACCATCTGGACCGATAAAGTCACAATTTTCGATATTGGTCCAAGTGCAAGCTGCGATTGAAGGTAGTGCTCCTCTTGCCGCACTTTGACCAAAAAGAATATTTGCAAATTTTGTTCCGTTTAATTCGATTGTTTTTCTAATGCCTTTTTGAAGACTTGGTCCAACAAGTTGCAAATTCGTTGCAGCATAGCCTGGATGAGAAGAAGCTGTAATAATTCTCGAATTTACTAATTTTAGTCTTCTTGATAATTCGAGAGTGAAAAGTAAATTAGCTAACTTTGAATTACCATAAACGACCCATGGCGAATAATTTTCTTTCGAAACTGAAATTTCTGACTTTTCAGCAGTTTTTAATCTACCTAATCTGTGCGCAGTTGAGGAGACGTTAATTATTCTTGCAATATTTGATTTATTTATATTTTCAAATAAAAGACTAGTTAATAAAAAATGTCCTAAATGGTTTGTGCCCATTTGCGATTCGAGTCCATCTTTAGTTAAAGCAAAAGGAACAGCCATGATCCCAGCATTATTTAACAAAATATCAATTTGTTTATTATTTTCTTTGTTAGCAAAATTTTTTATGGAAGAAAAATCAGTTAAATCTAATTCTGAAACTTCAATCTTTGCATTCGGATTTTGAGCCTTAATTTCATTTAATACTTTCTCACCCTTGGTTGTATTTCTAACAGCTAATACAACCTCTGCACCTAGTTTTGATAGCGCTAAAGCGCATTCTTTTCCAAGGCCTGAACTTGCGCCGGTAATAATTATTCTTTTTGAATCTAGATCGATTAAAGAAGCGTTTGGTCCAGTCATAAGTTATAAATTACTCCTCAGGTATTCTAAATTTTTGCGGCAAGAATTTAATCATTTCAGCCAGCAAGCCCCAATAGCTCAGTAGGTAGAGCATCTCCATGGTAAGGAGAAGGTCTGCGGTTCAATTCCGCATTGGGGCTCGGGTTGAATTAACTCAAAGGGAAATAAAGCGGAGTAGCTCAGGTGGCAGAGCAAGCGGCTCATAATCGCTGTGTCGCGGGTTCAACTCCCGCCTCCGCTACAGGGTAAGAAACTTGAATACGAAAGGATAGTGAAATGGCAAAAAGTGATGTACGTCCAAAAATTACTATGGCTTGTGCTGATTGCAAAGAACGCAATTACATTACAAGAAAAAATAGAAGAAACGATCCAGATCGTTTAGAAGTTAAAAAGTTTTGTCCACGTTGCAACAAGCACACTGAACACAAAGAAACTCGTTAAGAAAAAAGATTAACTAAGTCTCAAACGTGGCTCTAAACCAAGCGTTTCTAAATAGGTCTTATCCTTCTAAAGAAACTTTTAAAGTTACTAAAGATCAGATAAATAATTTTGCCAAATCAATTGGTGATTCAAATTCTTATGTTTCAGATGGTTTTGCTAGTCCTACTTTTTTAATTTCAATACAAATGGGGGCTATGCAAGTTGCACTATTTGATCCTGAACTTGGCCTTGATTGGAACAAAGTAGTTCACGGTGAACAAAGTTTTGAATATAAAAAACCAGTAAAAGTAGGAGACGAACTTTCTTTCATTTCTACTATTGAGGATATAAAGACAAAAGTTGGAAATGATTTCATCACCATTAGAAGTGATGTTAAAGATTCAAATAATAAAGATGTTGCAACTCTAAGAGCAACACTTATTGCTCGTGGGACTGGCTGAATATGACAGATATCAGATTTGATGAGGTTGAAGTTGGTTTTGAATTACCAAAGTTAGCCCATAGCTATAAAAGACAAGATTTAATAAATTATGCAAATGCATCAGGGGATCAAAACAGAATTCATCTTGATGAAGAATTTGCAAAATCTGTTGGGCTTCCTGATGTCATAGCGCATGGAATGCTAACTATGGCTATAGCTGGAAATGTTGTAACAAATTGGCTAAAAGATATTAATGCCATAAAAAGTTTTTCAGTGAAATTTTCTTCTCCCGTGGTAGTTCCAAATAATAGTGAAGGAACAATTGTGGAATTTAGTGGAAAAATTGAAGAAAAAATTGACAACAAACAAATAAAAATTGGATTAGAAGCAAGATGCCAAGGTGTAAAGGTTTTAGGCCGTTCAATCATTATTGCTCAACTTTCTTAACTTATGAGTATTCCTCAAGAAGTAATTGATTTAGCTCAAAAAAGAGTTGAAGCTAGAAAAAATAAAGATTATTTACTTTCAGATCAACTCCGGGATGAGATTGCGAAAAAAGGATACTTAGTAAAAGACACTGCTGCAGGTTTTGATTTAGTTGAAAAACCTGAGTTTGAAGTATTTGAAAATTTAAATTTGATTAAATATAAGCAAAAAAATAAAAGCGAAATTACAATATTGCTTTTGGTTGATGGTTGGATAGAAGACACCAAGCAGTGTCTTGAAGCTTTGTTAAAATATTCAAATCCGCAAACTTCGATATTAATTCTTGATTTGGCAAATAAAGAAAAAGTTGGAAACTATTTAAATGAAATAGCTAAAACTCAAAACCAAGTAGAAGTTATTCACCTTAGCCAAACTTTAGAAGAAGCAGGTTGGGCTAATTCAATTAATAAACTAATTGAAATGAATGAAAATCCATACAGTGTAATTATGGATTCATCCTCAATAATTTATGAAGATATTGTGTCTAAATTATTAGAAAAATTTGAGGAAAAAGTTGCAGCTGTTGGCTGGAAAGGTGCGTTAGTAAATTTAGAAGATGAATGGAGAAGCGTTGAAGACAAAGGAGACGGAGAAGTCGATATTCTTTTAGGCTACTTCCTCATAATAAAAACAGAAATTGCCAAAAGAATTCCGGCTAACTCAAAAGCTAAATTTTATCGAAATGCAGATTTAGAGTGGTCTCTTTCTTTAAGAAAAGAAGGCTATAAATTAATCGCTTATTCAAAGGATTTAAAGATAGAGCAAAAAAGACATCACGGTTACCATGATTCTGATGTTGAATACCGAGATAAAGAATCCAAGAAAACTTATGATCGAATTCTTCAAAATTTCAGAGGGAAAACTGAAATTTTAAGTCCTAGAAGATAAATGGTTGATTAACATGTCAAATGTGAAGAAATTAAAAAATTTTAAACTTGCAGATCATACGACTTTAAGAATAGGCGGAATCGCCCATACCGTTTGTGAAATTACAAGTCCAGTTGACATTCAAGATTTTATTTTAGAATTTGGCAATAAAGATTTTTTTGTTCTCGGTGGGGGATCAAATATTGTTGCGCCAGATAATGAAATAAGTACACCAATTGCATTAATGAAAATAGTAAAGCAAACAACAAAGCTCGATAATGACTTTATA
The DNA here is from genome assembly GCA_038145175.1 of Actinomycetes bacterium. Lineage (GTDB taxonomy): Bacteria > Actinomycetota > Actinomycetes > S36-B12 > UBA5976 > ATZT02. Next base: position 119,295 of record JAYQPE010000002.1, read on the forward strand.
GAAATAACTGCAGGAGCAGGAATTAGTTGGGATGAATTTGTTGAAGATGTAGTAGATCAAGGTTTTGCAGGAATTGAAACACTTTCAGGAATTCCAGGAACTATTGGTGCGACCCCTATTCAAAATGTTGGAGCTTATGGAAGTGAGATTAAGTCCACAATCAAATCCCTTCAAATAGTTGATGGGACTACTGGAAAAATAAGACAACTTTCAAATGAAGAACTTAAATTTGGATATAGAACTTCAAGTTTAAAAAATATGCTATCTAAATTTATAATTGAAAATGTCACATTTAGATTTAGAAAGAGTAAAGAATCTAATTTAACTAATTATCCTGAAGTAGCTAACTTTTTAAAAGTTAATCCAGGAACTTCAGTGCCAATTAAAGAATTACGAAAAGCAATTTTAGAGATTAGAAAATCTAAAGGAATGGTTCTAAATCCTTTGGATTCAGATACTTATAGTGTTGGTTCATTTTTTATAAATCCCGTAATGCCAAAAGAAGAAATTCCAGAAAATGCACCCATATATGATGCACCAAATGGAAAATTCAAAACCAGTGCAGCATGGTTAATTGAACAAGCTGGATTCAACAAAGGATATAAATTTAATAATGCATATATCTCAAATAAACATACTTTAGCCATTTGTAATTCTGGAAATGCAAGTGCTCAAGAAATTATTGCTTTAGCTGAAAAAATCAGAAGTGGCGTCTTAGCAAAATTCAAAATCGAATTACAAATAGAACCAAAAATACTTAAAATTAGTTAAATAATTTTTTTAATCTGGTTACACCTTCAATTAAATCTTTATCACTTAAGGCATAACTCATTCTTATATAACCTGGTGTGCCAAATGCTTCTCCTGGAACCAATGCCACATCCGTTTCTTCTAAGGCAATATTTGCAAGATCAAGGGATGAATTAATAGTTTTACCATTAATTGTTTTTCCTAAAACATTTTTTACAGATGGATAAACATAGAAAGCACCACCTGGTTCAGGGCACATAAATCCGTTTATTTCATTGAGCATTTTCACTATTGTTTTTCTTCTATTATTAAAAGCATTTAACATTGTTTTTAAAATATCTTGCGGACCAGTTAAAGCTGCAAATGCTGCTTGTTGAGCAATATTGTTTACGTTACTTGTCATGTGAGATTGCAGATTAATTGATGCTTTTGTAAATTCTTTTGGCCCAATTGTCCAACCAACTCGCCAACCAGTCATGGCATAAGTCTTAGCAACACCATTTACGATGACGCACTTTTCTTTAAGTTCTGGAACTAAACCAACAATTGAAGAAAATTGTGAACCTTCATAAATTAAATGTTGATAAATTTCATCAGTCATTACCCAAATATTTTTACTTTTTGCCCATTGCCCAATTTCTTTAACTTCTTGAGGTGTGTAAACAGTGCCAGTCGGGTTTGAAGGGGAAACAAAAATTAACATTTTTGTTTTATTTGTATAAGCTTTTTCTAAATCATTTACATTTATTTTGTAATTAGTGGTTTCATCTGAATTAATTACTACAGGTTTACCACCAAATATTTGAACTGCTTCAGGATAGGTAACCCAATAAGGTGCTTGTAATAAAACTTCATCACCTGGATTAATTAAAGTAGCCATAGTATTAAAAATTGCTTGTTTACCACCATTGGTGACAACTACTTCTTCAGCTTTAAATTCCAATCCATCATCTTTTGTTGCAGCTTTAGCAATTGCTTCTCTTAAATTTGCTAAACCAGGAGTTGGTGAATATCTATGATTAGAAACTTCACTGGCAGCTTTTTGTGCAGCATCAACAATGTGAGCAGGAGTTGGAAAATCTGGTTCACCTGCACCAAATCCAATAACCGGACGGCCTTGCGCTTTCAGTGCTTTTGCTTTGGCATCTACTGCCAGGGTTGCTGACTCCGCAATCGCCGAAACGCGGTCTGAGATTTCTTTGGCCATATAGCCAATGTTGTCAGGATGTTCTTCTCAAGGTTTCACCCAGTAGGACTGATTAATAGTGTCTGCCCGTAAAGTTATTCAAGCGTGAAGACGCTGTGCGAAGAATGCCAAGCTTTTTAGCGTGATCGGCAGCTTTTGGTGCGCTAAAGGGGTGTGGCGCAACTGGTAGCGTACCGGTCTCCAAAACCGGCGGTTGCAGGTTCAAATCCTGTCGCCCCTGCAAAAAGAATCTTCTAGCAAAAAAATAAAAAAGGACGAAGTATGACTGAAAAGACTGCCAATGTGACATTGGATGTTGCGCGTCAAAATCCTTTTGTAAAAGCTCGTAACTTCATTCGTGAAGTAATTTCTGAATTAAAAAAAGTAATTTGGCCAACTCAACGCCAATTAATTAATTACACAATTATTGTTTTAGTTTTCGTAGTAATAGTTGCTTTAATAATTGCAGCATTTGATTTTGGATTTACTCAAATAACTTTAAGAATATTTGGAAACTAAGAAAAGGATAAATAGTGACTGAATCACCATTCTCACATGCTGAAGACGTAACTCAACCTGCTCAAACAGAAAATACAACTGTGGCTTTAGCAGATGTTGTAGAAACTACACCAGCTGAAAATGTGGAGGTAGTTGAAACCAAACCAGAAGAAACTTCTGAAACATCAACTCCTGTTGCAGAAGATGTTGATCCGGTAACTGCATTTGCAGAATCTTTAAGACTTCAACCAGGTGATTGGTATGTAATTCATTCATATGCTGGTTTAGAAAACAGAGTAAAGACAAATTTAGAAAACCGTATTCAATCCTTAAATATGGAAGATTACATTTACCAAGTTGAAGTGCCTGTCGAAGAGATCACCGAAATTAAAGGTGGCAATAGAAAACAAATTAAAAGAAATAAATTCCCAGGTTATGTTTTAGTAAGAATGGAATTAACTGATGAATCATGGGGTGCTGTAAGACATACACCAGGAGTTACTGGTTTCGTAGGTCATGCTCATACTCCATCACCATTAAAACTTGAAGAAGTCGTAGCAATTCTTGCTCCAAGAATTGAAAAAAGAATTGTTTCACCTACAACTGGTCAAACAACAACTGTGCGCGAAGTACAAGTATTGGATTTTGCAGTGGGCGATTCAGTAACTGTGGTTGATGGTCCATTTGCAACATTGCAAGCAACAATTTCAGAAATCAACACCGACTCACAAAAAGTTACCGGTTTGGTTGAAATATTTGGACGTGAAACTCCAGTTGAACTCGGATTTAGTCAGATTCAAAAGAACTAGTAAAAGGAAAAAAGACAATGGCACCAAAGAAAAAAGTATCTGGATTTATTAAATTACAAATTGTGGCAGGACAAGCAAACCCAGCACCTCCAGTTGGTCCAGCACTTGGTCAACATGGTGTAAACATCATGGAATTTTGCAAAGCTTACAACGCAGCAACGGAACAACATAAAGGTCAAGTAATTCCAGTTGAAATAACAGTTTATGAAGATAGATCTTTTACTTTTGTGACAAAAACTCCTCCGGCTTCAAGACTGCTTTTAAAAGCAGCAGGTATTGAAAAGGGAACTGATAATCCACTTTTAAACAAAGTTGGAAAAGTAACCAAAGCACAAGTAAAAGAAATAGCAACAACCAAAATGGCTGACTTGAACGCCAATGATGTTGAGGCAGCATCTCGCATTATTGAAGGAACTGCACGTTCCATGGGTATCACAGTCGTTGATTAAGAAAGAATTCTTGAAAAACTAAATTAGTTTTTCAAGAGTGGGAGAGCTTCTGCGAGCTCAATAAAACCACGAACTGCAAAAAAGGAGCAGCAAGCATGAAACGCAGCAAGAAATATAGAGAAGCTGAAAAGTTAGTAGATAAATCAACCATTTATTCTGCAATTGATGCAGCAACATTAGCGAAGAAAACCACCACAGTTAAATTCGATGCCACCGTTGAAGTTTCAATGGCCTTGGGTGTTGATCCTAAAAAAGCTGATCAAATGGTTAGAGGCACAGTTAACTTGCCACACGGTACAGGAAAAACTGCTCGCGTAATTGTTTTTGCAAATGCTGATAAAGCAGCAGAAGCAAGAGCTGCAGGAGCAGATGAAGTTGGTGGCGATGAATTAATTGAAAAAGTTGCCAACGGTTACACAGATTTTGATTCTTGTGTATCAACTCCAGATTTGATGGGAAAAGTTGGTCGTTTAGGTAAAGTGCTAGGACCTAGAGGTTTAATGCCAAATCCTAAAACTGGCACAGTAACTATGGATGTCGCAAAAGCTGTACAAGATATTAAAGGTGGAAAAATCGAATTTAGAATTGATAAGAATTCAAATTTGCATTTTCCAATCGGAAGATCTTCATTTAGTGAACAACAATTGGCTGAAAACTATCTCGCCGCACTTGATGAAATTGGCCGTTCTAAGCCAGCTTCAGCAAAAGGTCGATATATAAAGAAAGCCGTTATGTCTTCTGCTATGGGACCTGGAATTCCTGTAGAAGTTGGCGCTTCAGGAAGTGCTGATTCAGAAGAATAAATAGATTTCTTTGAAGGTTACCTAGCCTGCAGAAAGCTCAATTTTGTAAGTTAGGTAATCTTTAAGAAAGCAAGAAGCCGAAGACCGCTGGTTTTTCTTTAGAGGTAAAACTTTAAAGAAAACTAAGATTCAAAAGAAATTTGAGAGCCCGCGCAGGTGTGAAAAGTAAGTGATAAAAACAAAGAAATTTGTTTTTTATTTACCTGGAGCATTTGTGCATCCAGGTTTTTTTATTTCTAAATGAAATCTTAAAAATCAGCCTGATAAAAGAAAAGGAAGTCTCAATGGCGAGTGCTGAAAAGTCCTCAGTTATTGCAGAGATGACGGAAAACTTTCGTAAATCATCTGCGACTGTGATGACCGAGTACCGCGGACTAACCGTGACGCAATTAAAAGAGTTGCGTCGTGCATTGGGTCCTAACACAACTTACGCAGTTGTAAAAAATACTTTGTCACGTTTGGCTGCAAAAGCTGCTGGAGTTGAAGGACTAGATGAAATGCTTAAAGGCCCAAGCGCCATTGCATTCATCGAGGGAGACGCAGTTGAATCTGCAAAAGGTTTAAAAAACTTTGCTAAAGAAAATCCTGCACTTGTAATTAAAGGTGCATACATGGATGGCAAAGTTATGTCTTCCCAAGAAATTCTTCGCCTAGCAGATCTTGAATCAAGAGAAGTACTACTTGCCAAATTGGCGGGTGCCATGAATGCATCACTTTCACAAGCTGTGTATTTATTTGCCGCACCATTGTCAAAGACCGCAAGAGCACTTGGAGCTTTGCAGCAACAGAAATCACAAGAGAACTAAACAAGGAAAAGGAAAACAAAAATGGCAAAAATAGCAAATGAAGATTTGTTAAGTGCATTCAAAGAAATGACTTTGATTGAACTTGCAGATTTTGTTAAGCAATTCGAAGAAACATTTGGCGTAACAGCAGCAGCACCAGTTGCAGTTGCAGCAGCACCAGCAGCAGGTGGAGCAGGCGCAGATGCAGCAGCATCAGGACAAGATGAATTCGATGTCATCTTGGAAGATGGTGGAGATAAGAAAATCCAAGTTATTAAAGAAGTTCGTACTCTAACAAATCTTGGCTTAAAAGAAGCAAAAGATTTAGTTGAAGGTGCACCAAAGCCAGTACTTGAAAAAGTTAACAAGGAAGCAGCAACCAAAGCTAAAGAACTAATCGAAGCAGCGGGTGGAAAAGTTACTATCAAGTAATTGCAAAACTCTTGCAAATTCCCCTCACAGATTAAATCTGTGAGGGGAATTTCTTTTAGACACACTCATTTAAAGTAATGAATTTAAGAAGTAGTTTTTTAGTTTTGGGTTTATTCTTGACCAGATGGTCAAATTGAACATCAAAGAAAGATTAGGTTAGGAAGAAAACTAGATGGAAATATTGTTATTAGTTGGAAGATTATTTTTTGCATTGTTGTTTATCGGTTCAGGAATTGGTCACCTTCGTCAAACAGCAGCAATGGCAGGATATGCAGCATCAAAAGGTGTGCCTGCAGCTAAAGCATCAACTGTTATTAGTGGATTAATGATTTTGGTTGGTGCAGCATTAATTGCACTTGGTTTCTACGCAGATCTTGGTGCACTACTTATATTCGTATTCTTAGTTCCAACAGCATTTTTAATGCATACATATTGGAAAGAATCAGATGCGATGACAAAAATGAATGAAATGATTGCATTTAACAAAGACATAGCACTTGCAGGTGCTGCCCTTGCATTTTTCTACATTTTTGCAAAGCATGGCGAAAGCGTTGGTTTGGTTTTAAGCAACACAACCTTGTTCTAAATCAACAAAAACTCCCCCAACAGCCCCAAGGTTTTCCTTGGGGCTGTTGTTATTTGTGGGACTTAAGTTCAAAATTTCACTATATATCTACCTAATTAGTGGCAAAAATTTATTGATTTGTTTCACGAAAAGTGTAGAAAAACTTTCTATAAAGTGGCATTCTTACAGGTGGGTAAACCTACCCAAAACCATATGGAGGTTCGCTGTGCGAATTAGTCGTCGCTCAGGTCTTCTTGTTTCTGGTATCGCAACAGCACTAGCAGCATCAGTGATGTTGGCACCAGTTCAAGCAGCCGATAGCAGTACCGCAACTTCTCTTGCAGACTTTGGTGGTCTTGCAGGATTAGAAGCAAAATGTAAAGCAGAAGGTCAATTAAACACAATTGCTTTGCCTCGCGACTGGGCAAACTATGGTGAAGTAATTGATACTTTCTTAAGAAAATATCCTTGGCTGAATTTAGATAGCCAAAATCCAGAAGGATCAAGTGCGCAAGAACTTGCAGCTGTTCGTCAGCTTAAAGGTTCTAACCGTGCTCCAGATGTTTTGGATGTCGGTTTAGCATTCGCAGTTGCTGGTGCAGCTGAAGGTTTGTTCGCACCTTATAAAGTTGCAACTTGGAAAGATATTCCATCAGGTGCTAAAGAAAAATCTGGTTTATATTACGCAGATTACGGCGGTGTAATCGCAATAGGTTATGACGCTAAAAAAGTTAAAGTTGCACCAAAATCAATTAAAGATCTTGGAAACGCAAGATACAAAAACCAAGTTGCATTAAACGGTAACCCAACATCAGCCGGTGCTGCTTTGGGTGCAATGTTTGCTATTTCAGTTGCAGCAAGTGGTGGCGAAAAAGGTCTAAATAACATGAAGTCTGGTGTTGATTTAGTTAAATCTTGGAAGAAAGCTGGAACATTTTTGCCTGTCCAAGCTTCAAGTGCCACAGTTGCAAATGGTCAAACTCCAATCACTCTTGACTGGGATTACTTACAAGATAAGTACGCCAAATCAAGTAGCAAAGTTAAATGGAAAAAAGTAATTCCAACTGATGCTGCAATTGGTGGTTTCTACCAACAAGCAATTAATAAGACTGCACCAAACCCAGCATGTGCTCGTTTATGGATGGAATATCTATATAGCGATCAAGGCCAAAACTTATGGCTAGCTGGTGGAGCACGTCCAATTAGATTAGTTGCAATGCAAAAGGCAGGAACTGTAAATAAGAAATTCTTTGCAAACCTACCTAAATTGCCTGCAGGCACCAAGGTGCTTTACCCAACAGTTGCACAGCAAACAAAAGCTCGTGGAGTGTTGGCAAAGCAATGGGGCAAACTCAACTAATTGAGAGAAATTAATTAGTGGCTGAAATTACTCAGTCGCAAAACGTAGTCGCCGCCCAAAAAATGGGCGGCGACAAACGTTATCAGCGACAAAATTATGAGTTAAGTAAAAAAATATTTTATTAAAGTGGTTTTATTGCTTTTTTTATTTTTACAATTATTTTCATTGGACTTCCTACTAGTTCAGTTGTAGTAAATGCTTTCAGGGGAAATTCGGGTGAATGGACTTTTGAAAACTTAAGAGTTGCATTTGGTGATGTATATTTCACAAGTTTAATTGGAAGTTTGCAGTTAGGTTTTACTTCTGCATTAACAGGTTCTGTAATTGGACTTGCCATTGCGTATGCCGTAGCAATTAGTGGCAGAAAGAAATTACAAAGAATTGTTTCAACCGCTAGTGGGGTTTTTGCAAACACTGGTGGCGTGCCACTAGCTTTCTTTTTCATAGCAGCAATTGGTAATTATGGTTTAGTTACTATTTTCCTACAACGACTGGGCATTGATATTTATGCTGGAAATTTCACACTTTTTGGTTTTAGTGGATTAATTATTGTTTATTTGTATTTCCAAATTCCATTAATGATCATTGTTACTTATCCTGCGATTGAGGGAATCAAAAATGAGTGGAGAGAAGCTGCTGTTAATTTAGGTGCTTCAAAAATGATGTACTGGAGATATATTGGAATTCCAATTTTAACTCCAGCATTTACGGGTGCTTATTTACTTTTATTTGCAAATGCTTTCGCCGCTTATGCCACAGCAAATGTTTTGACTAGTGGAACTTTGCCACTATTACCAATTCAAATTGGTTCACTAGTTAATGGAAACGTTGTCGCCGATCAAATGAATGTTGGAATGGCAATGGGATTAGAAATGATTATTGTAGTTTCAATAACAATGGGTGGATACATTTTCTTAGATAGAAAAACATCGAAATGGCGTAAACGATAATGGCAAAACAAATCAAAGCCGGCTCAACCGTTACTCCAAAGCCTGGAGTTGGATTAAATACTTGGTTAATACTCGGGTTTCTATTTTTTGCTGTGCCGATATTTTCTGCAGCACTATTTTCAGTTCAAGTAGGTGATGGAACTTACACAATTACGGCTTACACCAGAATGCTGCAGGATCCAGGTTTGTCATCTTCTTTATGGCTTTCAACAAAATTAGTATTTATGACTGTTGCCATAGTTTTGTTTTTAATGGTTCCAACAGTTACTTGGTTACATATTCGTGCACAAAAGGCAAAAAGAATTGTTGAATTTATAACAATTTTGCCCTTAATTATTCCACCAGTAGTTACTGCACTTGGTTTATTAGGTTCGATGCCAAGTTTTCTGAAAGATTCACCTTATTTACTTGGCTTTGCTTACGGAGCACTAACAATGCCTTACACATACAGATCTCTTGATGCAGGTTTAAATGCAATCGAAGTTAAAACTTTGGTTGATGCAGGTAGAGGTTTAGGCGCAAGTTGGAGACAAGTTTTATCCTCGGTAATTGCACCAAATATTAAATCCGCAATTTTTGGAGCAATATTTTTAGCAGTTGCATTAGTTTTAGGTGAATTCGTTGTTTCATCACTACTTATCTGGAACACTTTGCCTGTTTGGATGGCACTGGTTGGAATGTCTGATGCAGAAGGTGCGGTTGCAATTTCTGTGATGAGTTTATTGTTTGTTTGGTTATTACTAATGTTGATGAGTTTGTTAGATAGAAAACGAAAAGTTAAAGTTAACCTAGGAGGCGTTTAAGTGACTTTTTCACAAAAAGGAAGTTTAGTTGAATTAAGTAATTTGGTTCGAAGATTTGGTGACGTCACAGCCCTTGATGGTTTGAATTTAACAATCCAACCTGGTGAACTTGTGGCACTTCTAGGTCCTTCTGGTTGCGGAAAAACTACTGCACTTCGACTTCTTGCAGGTTTAGATTTAGCTGATGAAGGAAAAGTAATAGTTGATGGACAGGACTTAACAAATGTGCCTGCAAATAAAAGAGACATGGGAATGGTTTTTCAAGCCTATTCACTATTTCCTAATATGACTGCAGTTGAAAACGTCGCATTTGGTCTAAAAGTAAGAGGAGTAGATACCGATAAAAGATTAAAAAAAGCTAATGAACTATTGGAATTAGTTGGATTAACGACTCAAGCAAATAGATTTTCCCACCAAATGTCAGGTGGTCAGCAACAAAGAGTTGCCTTAGCCAGAGCACTTGCAATCGAACCAAAAGTACTTTTACTTGATGAACCACTTTCTGCTTTAGATGCAAAAGTTAGAACTCAATTAAGAGATGAAATAAGAAGAATTCAAATTGAAGTTGGTACCACTACTTTGTTTGTGACTCACGATCAAGAAGAAGCTATGGCAATGGCTGATCGAGTTGGAGTTATGTCCAATGGAAGATTAGAGCAAATAGATAGACCAAATATTGTTTATTCAAGTCCAACTAGTGCATTTGTTGCTTCTTTTGTGGGCGCTATGAATCGTTTACCTGCGCAATTAGATTCAAATAAAGTTCACACACTTGGTCAAAGCATTGCTCATGGTGGTGGCGCATCTGGAAATGATTTAGTTGCATTAATTCGACCTGAAAGTATTTCAGTAAGTGTGGCAAAAACTAGTGGAGCAAAAACTGGATCAGTATTAGCCCGATCATTTTTAGGCCCTCAAACTCGTTTAACTATTGTGACTAGTGAATCAAAAACAAATATTCACGTTGATTTACCAAGTTCTGAAGCAGGTCCATTTGCTCCAGGAACTTTAGTAGATTTAAAAATTGCAGCACCAACTTTGTTAACTGACTATCGTGTCAAGAACTGACAAAGTAACAATTGCTCCAGCTAATGCAAATGAATTAGGTTGGAAAGAATTAGTTGAACAGCCTGGTGAATCACACATTAACGATTTACCAAAAGGAAAAGTATTAACTGTTTTAGGTCATTTTTCAGATTTACATGTTTGCGATGCAGAGTCACCATCAAGAATTGAATATTTAGATCGATATTCAGATCCAGATAATCCCATGAGAGATGTAGTGGGTTATATCGGAACATATCGTGCGCAAGAAATATTAACCACCCAAGTTTTAGCTTCCATGGTTGATGCAATAAACGATATTGAGAAAGGACCACTAACAAATTCAAAAATTGAAGCCGTGGTTGTTACTGGAGACATGACAGATAATGCTCAAAAAAATGAAGCTAATTGGTACATCAACACGTTGAATGGTGGAAAAGTAAAACCTGTATCTGGAAATAGAGAAAAATCTGAATGGGTTGGTTCACTAAACGTTGATTACGATATTTGTTATTGGCACCCAGATGGTGCACCAAATGATAAAGAACTGGACAGACCAATTTCTAAATTTGGTTTTCCGATTATTAAAGGTTTAGTCGAAAAAGCAAGAAGTGAATTTATTTCAAAAGGATTGAAATTTCCTTGGTTTGCCACTTACGGAAACCATGACCAACTTTTACAGGGAACAGTTACTCCAGATGAAGATTTATCAAATTTAACAATTGGAAATAAAAGAATTGTAGGACTTCCTGAAAATTTCGAATCACCAGAAGTAATAATTCCAGCAGTTGCAGAAGTTGGTCCTGTTAAATATCCTCACACGTATCAGTCACCAAGAGTAGAAATAACTGCAGATCAAGAAAGAGCATTTAACACCCCTGGAACATTTGCAAAAGCACATTTAGATTTAGGCGGAAATCCCGATGGCCATGGATTCACAAATGAAAATGTTAAAAATAATACTGCTTACTGGTTTAAAGATTTAGAAAATGTTCGTCTAATTTCAATGGATACAGTTAATCCATTTGGAGGCTGGCAAGGTTCAATTGATGAAAATCAATTTTCTTGGATTAAAGAAAAATTAACTGAAGCTAAAGATAAATATTGCATTCTCTTGTCTCATCATCCATCTCCAACCTTAATTAATGGATATGCCCCAACTGGTATGCCAAGAAGAATATTGAAAGAAGAGCTTTTAGAAGAACTTTATAAACATAATAATTTAATAACTTGGATTGCAGGACATGTTCATCGTCATGCATCTGGAATTCATACCAGGTCAGATGGATCAACTTTTTTAGAATTAACTACCGCATCACAAATTGATTGGCCACAACAATCAAGAATTTTGGAATTTGTTAAAGAACAAGGTCAAATTGCCATTGCTTCCACCGTGATAGATCATGCTGGAGTTTTAGATTGGCAAGAAAAAGAACTTGATTACAAAACAATGGCAGGAATTTCTAGATCTTTAGCTTTAAATGATTGGCAAAGACGAGATGACTTCAACCCGGTTCTTGCAAGGCATGGTAATAAAGAGGATCGAAACATCATCTGGCGGGTTAGTGACCCATTTGCCTAATCTGAGGGTTTTGGTCTCAGGCAGATAACAATTTGCCCCACACCTCTCACAAACTTGACGAAAAGGGTAGGTGGGTGTTACAAGGCAGTACCCCAAAGGTATGCTTTTATTTTGCATCCATAAAACCAAAGCCCGCAAGGGCTCGTTTTGTTTTGCGACCAAAAGTTTTTAAGTTTAAGTGTTCTTTAGACGAAAGGACGCCAATTGGCATCTGCAGCCAAAGCTTCAGGAAAAAATCAAAGATTATCTTTTGCAAAAATTAAAGAACCGTTAGAAGTTCCAAATCTCTTAGATCTCCAAATCGAATCATTCGATTGGTTGATGGGAAATGAAAAGTGGCAACAAAGAGTTAAGACTGCATTAGATGCAGGAAGAACTGATGTACCCACCACTTCAGGATTAACTGAAATATTTGAAGAAATTTCTCCAATTGAAGATCTTGCAGGTTCTATGTCTCTATCTTTTAGAGATCACAGATTTGAACCACCAAAATACACAGTTGAACAATGTAGAGATAAAGACGTAACTTATTCCCAACCATTATTCGTAACTGCAGAATTTATGAATAACGAAACTGGCGAAATTAAATCGCAAACAGTTTTCATGGGTGATTTCCCAATCATGACTAACAAAGGCACTTTCATCATTAATGGAACTGAACGTGTAGTGGTTTCACAATTAGTTAGATCGCCTGGAGTCTATTTTGAAAAATCAAGAGATAAAACTACAGATAAAGAATTATTCAATTCAAAAATAATTCCAAGCCGTGGTGCTTGGTTGGAATTTGAAGTTGATAAAAAAGAACTTATTGGTGTTCGTTTAGATCGTAAACGTAAACAATCAGCCACCGTTTTATTAAAGGCACTAGGTATGACTAGTGAACAAATTGCCAAGAGATTTGAAAAATATCCAGCAGTGATTGACACTTTGGCAAAAGATACAGTGCAAACTCAAGAAGAAGCACTTGTTGATATTTATCGCAAAATGAGACCAGGAGAACCACCAACAGTTGAAGGTGGAAGAAACCTTCTAGATAACTACTATTTCAATGCTAAACGTTATGATTTAGCAAAAGTTGGTCGTTACAAAGTTGGCAGAAAACTTGGTTCACAACTTCCACTACAACAAACCACCTTAACTCTTGATGATATTTGTGACACTGTTGAATATATTGCAGCATTAAACGCTGGAGTTGAAGAATTAAGTAAAGCTCGTGGAAAAACTGTTGTTGAAATTGATGACATCGATCATTTTGGTAATAGAAGATTAAGAACTGTTGGCGAATTAATTCAAAATCAAATTCGTACAGGTCTATCTCGTATGGAAAGAGTTGTGAGAGAAAGAATGACAACTCAAGATGTTGAAGCTATTACTCCACAAACATTAATAAACATCCGACCAGTTGTAGCTTCAATTAAGGAATTCTTTGGTACTAGCCAATTGTCACAATTCATGGATCAAACAAACCCACTTGCTGGTTTAACTCACAAACGTCGTTTATCAGCACTTGGTCCTGGTGGTTTATCAAGAGAACGTGCAGGTTTCGAAGTTCGTGACGTGCATCCATCTCACTATGGCCGTATGTGTCCTATTGAAACTCCAGAAGGACCAAACATTGGTTTGATTGGTTCACTATCTTCTTTTGCTCGTGTTAACGAATTTGGATTTATTGAAACACCTTATAGAAAAGTAAATAAAGGAAAAGTTACTAACCAAATTTCTTATCTAACTGCTGACGAAGAAGATCGTCACGTTATTGCACAAGCAAATACACCATTAAATGATGATGGAACATTTGCAGAAGATCGCGTATTAGTTAGACGTAAAGGTGGCGAAGTAGATTTCATTTTGCCTGAAGAAGTTGACTTCATGGATGTTTCACCACGCCAAGTGTGGTCTGTAGCAACTGCAATGATTCCATTCTTAGAACATGATGATGCAAACCGTGCGCTTATGGGTGCAAATATGCAACGTCAATCTGTGCCCCTAATTAGAACTGAAGCTCCTCTTGTTGGAACTGGTATGGAATATCGTGCAGCAGTTGATGCAGGCGATGTAGTAGTTGCCGAAAAAGCTGGAGTAGTAACAGAAGTTAGTGCAGACACAATTGATGTAAACAATGAAGATGGTTCTTCAACAACTTACAAAGTTCAAAAATTCCGCAGATCAAATCAAGGAACTGCATACAACCAAAAACCAATTGTTAAAGAAGGCGAAAAAGTTAAAGCTGGACAAGTTTTAGCTGATGGTCCATGTACTGACGCTGGTGAAATGGCATTGGGTAAAAACCTTTTAGTGGCATACATGCCATGGGAAGGTCATAACTACGAAGACGCAATCATTTTGAGCCAAAGACTTGTTCAAGACGATGTTTTAACTTCAATCCATATTGAAGAACATGAAATTGATGCTCGCGATACCAAACTTGGTGCCGAAGAAATCACCAGAGATTTGCCAAACGTTTCTGAAGAAGTTCTCGCAGATTTAGATGAACGAGGCATTATTCGAATTGGTGCAGAAGTTGTACCTGGCGATATTTTAGTTGGAAAAGTTACGCCAAAAGGTGAAACTGAATTAACACCAGAAGAAAGATTGTTAAGAGCAATCTTTGGTGAAAAAGCTCGTGAAGTAAGAGATACATCTCTAAAAGTTCCACATGGAGAATCTGGAACTGTTATTGATATTAAAGTTTTTGATAAAGAACATGATGATGAACTTGGACCTGGAGTTAATCAATTAGTTCGTGTTTACATTGCTCAAAAAAGAAAAATTACTGCTGGAGATAAATTAGCGGGACGCCACGGAAACAAAGGTGTTATTGCAAAAATTCTTCCGGTTGAAGATATGCCTTTCTTGGAAGATGGAACTCCAGTAGACATTGTTCTAAATCCACTTGGTGTACCAGGACGTATGAACCTTGGTCAAGTTTTGGAATTTCATTTAGGTTGGCTTGCTAAAGCTGGATGGAAAATTGAAGGAAGTCCAAAGTGGGCAGAAAACATTCCAGACAATATGAAATCAGTACCTGCAAATACTAAACTTGCTACTCCAGTTTTTGATGGTGCAAGAGAAGACGAAATTACTGGTTTGATGACTGCCACATTGCCATCTTCAAATGGTGATCGTTTAATTGGTCCAAATGGAAAAGCCAGATTGTTTGATGGACGAAGTGGCGAACCATTCCCAATGCCAATTGCAGTTGGTTACTCATACATTTTGAAACTGCTGCACTTAGTTGACGACAAGATTCACGCACGTTCAACTGGTCCATACTCAATGATTACTCAACAACCACTTGGTGGAAAAGCACAATTTGGTGGTCAAAGATTTGGTGAAATGGAAGTGTGGGCATTAGAAGCTTACGGTGCTGCTTATGCTCTGCAAGAACTTTTAACAATTAAATCTGATGACGTATTAGGTCGTGTAAAAGTTTACGAAGCAATTGTGAAGGGTGAAAATATTCCAGAACCAGGAATTCCTGAATCCTTCAAAGTATTAGTAAAAGAAATGCAATCACTTGGTCTGAACGTGGAAGTTCTTTCAGGTGATGGTCAAGCAATCGAAATGCGCGATACAGATGAAGACGTATTCCGCACTGCAGAAGAACTTGGTATTGATTTATCAAGAAGAGAACCAAGTTCAGTAGAAGAAGTTTAAGAAACTAGGAAAAAGGACGGATAAGAAAAAGTGTTAGATGTAAATAACTTTGACGAATTACGTATCGGCCTAGCTTCTGCAACCGATATTCGAAGCTGGTCACATGGTGAAGTAAAGAAACCAGAAACGATCAACTACAGAACTTTAAAACCTGAAAAAGATGGTTTGTTTTGTGAAAAAATCTTTGGACCAACCAGAGATTGGGAATGCTATTGCGGTAAATACAAACGTGTTCGATTCAAAGGCATTATTTGCGAACGTTGCGGTGTTGAAGTAACTCGCGCCAAAGTTCGTCGCGAAAGAATGGGTCACATTGAATTATCAGCACCAGTTACTCATATTTGGTATTTCAAAGGTGTGCCATCTCGCCTAGGTTATTTGCTTGATCTTGCACCAAAAGATTTGGAAAAAGTAATTTATTTTGCTGCTTACATGATTACAGATGTAGATGTTGATGCCAGACATGAAGATCTACCTTCTCTGGAAGCAAAACTTGAATCTGAAAAGAAGAAAATTACTTCCAGACGTGATGCAGATATAAATGCTAGAAATAAAAAACTTGAAGAAGACTTAAAAGTATTAGAAAAAGACGGTGCTAAGTCTGATCAAAAACGTAAAGTTCGTGAAGCTGCTGAACGTGAAATGAACTCAATCCGTAAAAAATCAGATGCTGAAATTGATCGTTTAGCTTTAGTGTTTGATCGTTTTAGAAACTTAAAAGTTCAAGATCTAGAAGGCGATGAAGTTTTATACCGCGAAATGCGCGATAGATATGGTCGCTACTTCACAGGCGGCATGGGTGCTGCAGCAATTAAAAGAAGATTAGAAACATTTGATCTAGACCAAGAAAAAGCAGCCTTAAAAGAAATTGCTAATTCTGGTAAAGGTCAAAAAAAGACTAGAGCATTGAAGAGATTAAAAGTTATTAATGCTTTTGATGCCAACCGAAACTCACCAGCTTCAATGGTGCTCGATGCGATTCCTGTGATTCCACCAGATTTGCGTCCAATGGTTCAACTAGATGGTGGCAGATTTGCTACATCTGACTTAAACGATTTATATCGTCGTGTAATTAATAGAAACAATCGTTTAAAGAGATTGTTAGATCTTGGTGCACCAGAAATTATCGTTAACAACGAACGAAGAATGCTTCAAGAAGCAGTTGATGCTTTGTTTGATAACGGTCGTCGAGGACGTCCAGTAACAGGTCCAGGAAACAGACCATTGAAATCTTTGTCAGACATGTTGAAAGGCAAGCAAGGACGTTTCCGTCAAAACTTGCTTGGAAAACGTGTTGACTATTCAGGTCGATCAGTAATTGTGGTGGGTCCACAATTAAAACTTCACCAATGTGGATTACCAAAACAAATGGCACTAGAACTTTTCAAACCATTTGTGATGAAACGTTTGGTTGATTTAAATCATGCTCAAAACATCAAATCAGCAAAACGTATGGTGGAAAGATCACGTCCAGTGGTTTGGGATGTATTAGAAGAAGTGATTACAGAACATCCAGTATTACTAAACCGTGCTCCAACTTTGCATAGATTAGGTATCCAAGCATTCGAACCTTTATTGATTGAAGGAAAAGCTATCCAAATTCACCCATTAGTGTGTACTGCATTTAACGCAGACTTTGACGGTGACCAAATGGCTGTGCACGTACCACTTTCTGCAGAAGCCCAAGCTGAAGCTCGAATTTTAATGTTGTCTTCAAACAACATTTTGTCTCCAGCTTCTGGTAAACCGATTACCACTCCAACTCAAGATATGGTTTTGGGAATTTACTATCTAACTTTGCAAACTGAAAAAGTTAAAGGTGAAGGAAGAATTTTCTCTTCCGTTGCTGAAGCTTTGATGGCATTTGATAAGCACGAATTAGATTTGCAAGCAGAAATTACAATTCGTTTAAAGAATGTTTATCCTCCACATGAACATGACACACCAAAAGGTTGGTCATTTGGAAAACCATTAACTTTAAAGACCACATTAGGTCGTGCTTTATTCAACGAAGCACTTCCTGATAACTATCCATACATCAATTCAGTAGTGGATAAGAAACGTTTAGGTCAAATTGTTAACGATTTGACTGAAAAATATCCAAAGATTCAAGTTGCTCAAATTCTTGATTTACTAAAAGAACTTGGATTTAGATGGGCAACCAGATCTGGTGTAACAATTTCTATAGATGACGTTGTTGAACCACCAACAAAAGAAACCTTGCTTAAGAAAGCAGAAGAAACTGCAGCAAAAGTTCAAAAGAATTTTGAACGAGGCATGATTTCAGATGCTGAAAGAAGACAAGAATTAATTGATATTTGGACCAAGGTAACTGCTGAAATTGCAGAAGCAATGGAGAAGAACTTCCCAATTTCAAATCCTGTTTGGATGATGGCTCACTCTGGTGCACGTGGAAACATGATGCAAATCAGACAGCTGGCAGGTATGAGAGGTTTGGTTTCTAATCCAAAAGGTGAAATTATTCCTCGCCCAATTAAGTCAAACTTCCGTGAAGGATTATCTGTGTTGGAATACTTCATTTCTACACACGGTGCCAGAAAAGGTTTGGCAGATACTGCTTTAAGAACTGCAGATTCTGGTTACTTAACTCGTCGTTTAGTAGACGTAGCTCAAGATGTAATTATTCGTGAAGAAGATTGCGAAACAGATCGTGGACTAAAAGTCGTAATTGGTGAAGAAGGTCACGATGGAAAAGTTCGTGCTGTTGAATTCGTAGATACTTCAGTTGCATCTCGTGTGCTTGCTGATGATGTCAAACTAAATCAAGAAACACTTGCACACCGCGATGACGAATTATCAATGAGTTTAATTACTGAACTTATTGAAGATGGTGTAACTGATATCAAAGTTAGATCAGTTTTAACTTGCGAATCCAAACTTGGTACATGTGCTAAGTGTTATGGAAGATCAATGGCTACTGGAAAACTAGTTGATGTGGGCGAAGCTGTTGGAATCATCGCAGCACAATCAATTGGTGAACCTGGCACTCAGTTAACTATGAGAACTTTCCACACAGGTGGTGTGGCAGGTGCTGATATTACCCACGGTCTACCTCGCGTTGTTGAGTTGTTTGAAGCAAGAACACCAAAAGGTGTTGCTCCAATAAGTGAAGTAGCAGGACGAATTCGTGTTGAAGAAACTGAAAAAATGAGAAAAATCGTAGTGATTCCAAACGATGGATCAAGCGAAGTTTCTTATCCAGTTTCAAAGAGAACTCGTCTACTTGTTGAAGATGGTCAAGCAATTGAAGTTGGTCAACAACTAGTTGTGGGAGCCGTAGATCCAAAACAAGTTTTGAGAGTACTTGGACCAAGAGAAGTTCAAATACATTTAGTCAACGCAGTTCAAGAAGTTTATCGTTCACAAGGTGTATCAATTCACGATAAACACATCGAAGTAATTGTTCGTCAAATGTTAAGAAGAGTGACAATTATTGAATCAGGAGATGCAAATCTTCTACCTGGTGAATTAGTTGATCGCATAATTTTTGAAGGCGAAAACAGAAAAACAGTTTCAGAAGGAAAGAAACCAGGATCTGGTCGTCCAGAACTTATGGGTATTACTAAAGCTTCACTTGCAACTGAATCATGGCTATCTGCTGCATCATTCCAAGAAACCACTCGTGTTCTTACTGATGCTGCAATCAATGAAAAATCTGATTCCTTAGTTGGACTAAAAGAAAACGTAATTATCGGTAAATTAATTCCAGCAGGAACTGGTCTACCAAGATATCGTCACGTTCGTGTTGAACCAACCGAAGAAGCTAAACAAGCAATGTATGCATCAATGTCTTCATATGATGACATCGATTACACATCCTTTGGTGCAGGCGGTGGACAAGCAGTTCCATTAGAAGATTACGATCAAGGTGCTAATCAAAGATAAGAAATAATTTTTTCGGACAAAAGCCCCTAAATGATATTTAGGGGCTTTTTAATTTTTGTTTAAGCACTACAATGAATTTGTGCAGAAAAAAAGATTAATTAATCTAACTTTTATTTCATTTATCTTTACTTCTTTTTTAATTAATCCAAGTTATGCCGAGGGTGAAGAAGTTGCACCAGTTGAAACTCCTGCTGAAGAAAGTTATGTCCCACCTGCAGAAGCAAACGAAGGCGTTGGTGGATGGGCAGTAGTTGATCCAACCACTGGCGCAGTTCATGGAGTAATAGTCTGCACCGCAGATGTTTGTGGACCAAGCGGATCTTGGGGCGGAAAATTGCCTGGAGAATATATGGGTTGTACAAACTGTAATCTTCGATTTCAAACCAGAGCAACCGCTGATGGGAATGTTGCTGGTTGGCATGGAACTCAAACTAACGTTGATGCAAATGGAAATGCGACTCAATCAAATGATGGAAGTGTTAAATGGAATGAAAAAGAAAAAAACTTCACCATTTCAAATAAGTCAACTGATGGTAAAGGAAACACAATCTCTGGTAAATCAACATTGATTCCAGAAAAAACTGCAACAGATGGAAAAAATCTACATACTGGAATAATTAATCAAGAAAGCCAATACATATCAAGTGAAAATTCTGATTCAGTCACAGTGACAACTTTAAAAGAAAATATCGAATCAAACGAAACTGTTTCAGTTAAATACTCAAATTGGGAAAATGATCCAATTTTAAAATACGAATCAATTCAAGGTTTAATAGATAACATTGAGACAGATGTAGATTATGCTCTCATTTCTCAAGGCGAAAATATAGAAGAACCTGAAAATGAGGTTGTTAAATCAATAAAAACACTAACTACAAAGGTAAAAGATTTCTTATCAAACCTATTTCGTTTTAATAGAATTGCATTAGCTTCTTAGAATTTTTTCTAAAGATTTACCCTTAGCAAGTTCATCCACTAATTTATCTAAGTAACGAACTTTTTTCATTAAGGGATCCTTAATTTCTTCTACTTTAACTCCACAAATATTTCCAGTAATAAGTATAGCTTTAGGGTTAATTTTTACTTTTTTAAAGAAGTCTTCAAAAGTTGTTTTATTTTTTAAGTGATGTTTTAAACCATCATTATCTAAACCAGTTAGCCAAAAAATAACTTTATTTAATTCTGATTTTTTTCTTCCTTTTCTTTCAATCTTTGTAACATACAAAGGGTAGACATCTGCTACGGCCATTTTGAATAATTTGGACATACTTTATTTTATTAAACTAGTTATTCGATCACTGTTCTTCTTGGCCCAATTCCCCACGCAATGTAATTCCACATCCAGTCAGCAATAACACTTATTCGATTTCTTCCTCCAGCTAAATAGAAAACGTGCAAAGCAAGCCAAGTAAGCCAGGCAAGGGTGCCATGAAATCTCAATCCATTAGGCATTTCTACAACTGCTCTTCTTCTGCCAATTGTTGCCATTTGACCTTTATCTTTGTATTTAAATTTTGTTAAAGGTTTGCTATTTTTTAAATTCAAAATTTGTTTTGCCACATGTCTTCCCATTTGCATTGCAACTGGAGCAACCATAGGTAAAGGTTTGCCGTCTAATTTGAAGTGTGCGCCGTCACCAATTACAAAAATATTTGGTTTGGATCTTAAATATTCATCCACAATTATTCGATTAGATCTGTCAGCTTCTCCGATTTTTGCCCATTCAGAATGCGCAGCAACTCCTGCAGCCCAAATAATAGTGCCTGCCATTAATATTTCGCCATTCTTTAAATGCAAAGTTGATTCATACATTCGATCTACTTCAGAATTAGTTTTAACAGTTACCCCAATTTCTTCTAATTCTTTTTTCGCATGCATAGAAGATTTTTCTTTAAACATTGGTAATACTCGTGAACCTGCTTCAACTAAAGTAACTGAAGCATGTTTATAAATATCTGGAAATTCATGTTTCATACTTTTTTGTAATTCTGCAACAGCACCAGATATTTCCACACCCGTTGGGCCTGCTCCTACCACGATTACTTTAAGTGAATCTTTCGGTTTATGTCCTGCTTCAATTTCTTCATACATACTTAAGAGCCTGTATTTAATTGCTCTTGCTTCGGCAATTGTTTTCATTTGTAATGTATTTTCTTTAACTCCAGGAATTCCAAAAGTATTTCCAGTACTTCCTGTGGCTAAAACTAAATATTCAAATTCAAGACTTGATTGATCTTTCAAAGTTACAGTTTTTTCCGATTCATTAATTTTAATTAATTCGCCTCGAAGATACTTAACTCCAGGAATTGCAGCTCTTATCGGATAGGCAATATCGTCTTCCGGTAAACCACCGGTTGCGACTTGATATAAAAGTGGAGAAAAAAGTTGATATGGATTTTTATCAATAATTGTTATTTCAAAATCTTTTTGTTTTGCAAGTTTTTGGGCAACTGTTAGTCCCGCAAATCCTGCTCCAACAATTACAACTTTCATACGCTAAGTATTGCCTTAAAAGTCCATTTTTGCACTTTGACTTGCTTTCTCAGAAAATTTTAAGGTTAAATTCAGATGTTTTGATGGTGGAATTGTGATGATTAGAGGAACTAAAGGAGAACGAACATGAATTTAAAGAAGGCTCTTACAGGATCCTTAATAATAAGCGTCTTGGTTATTGGAAATGTCTCACCGGCTTTAGCGCATGACAATGGTGGAAAGGGTATAAGCAATTTAATTAATTCAGGAATTATTACTCAAGCCCAAGCAGATGCGTTTAAAACTGCCATGAAGTCAAAATTAGATGAAAAATTTGTTACAAAGCTAAATATTGTATTAACGGATTTAGTTAATAAGAATTCTTTAACACAAGCAAAAGCTAATTCGATAAAAAATAGTGCTTCTAGCAAAAAAAGTTTAAGAGATTTAGTTCAATCAGGAGCTATAACAAGAGCTGAGGTAAAACTAGTTCATAACGCTATGAAGGCTTTGCCCATAGATGATATTTCTGTATTAAGAGATCAGGTTTTATTTGAATTGGTTAGTAAAAAAACCTTAACGCAAACCCAATCAGATGCCATAAAAAATATGAAACAAAATTGGGGTAAGAGATTTGGAAAACATCATGGTGTTGCGAATGGAACTGCTAGCACTGCATCTTTAACCTTTTAAAGAGGAATGCACAAAGCATCTTGCAAAACAAATCGAATAGATTAGGTTATGTGACTAACTCCCTAGGTCGCATTCTGGTTGCAGAAGACGAACAATCATTAAATGACCTTTTGCAAGATGCTTTGCGTATGGATGGGTATGAAACTATTTCTGCCAAGCATGGGTTAGAAGCTTTACGACTTGCTAGAGAAGAAAAACCAGATCTAATAATTCTTGATATAAATATGCCACAAATTGATGGCTTTGAAGTTTTAGAAAAATTACGAAAAGAAAATAATAATGTGCCAATTATTGTTTTAACTGCACGAGATCAAAAAGATGATAAAGCAACCGGGTTTGGTTTGGGTGCAGATGATTTTGTGACAAAACCTTTTGGGCTTGAAGAACTACTTATGAGAGTTTCAGCAGTACTCAGAAGATCAAAAAATATCAAACCAGGTGGAAATTTACTAATCGTTGGAAAACTTGAACTAGATCAAAATAATTATCGCTTACGTTTAAGTGGAGTTGAAACTGAAATTTCTCCAACTGAGTTTAAGTTACTTCAATATCTAATGAATAATTTAGGAAGGGTTTTAACACGAGATCAGATTTTAAGTGCTGTTTGGGGATTAGATTTTGAAACAGATGGAGCAATTCTTGATACTTATATTTCTTATTTGAGAAAAAAAATTGGCGATAATGCAAATATTAGAACTGTCCGAGGTATCGGGTACCAGATAGAAGCAAAATGAAATTACGCACCCAAATTTCTTTACTGACAGCACTTTTATCGGCAATTCCTGTATTTGTGTTAGGTGGAGTTGCGATATTTAATGCGCAAAGATCTTTTAATCAAGCGATAGATAATTCTTTAGTGGCAACTATAAATGAACCAAGACTTTTAAGGGAATTAAGAGGTAATGCTCTGGCACCAATAAGAGGCCTAGCTGATTCATTTATTTCAATAGCAAGATATGAACAGGATGGAAGTTTAACTTTAATTAGATCAGCAGGAAATAATTCAGATGATTTTTTATTTCCTAAATTAACACCCGATCAGATAATTCAAGCAAGCAACGGAATTATAACTGTAGAAGATGAATATAAATTTCGAATTCTAACTTTTGAAAGTAGAAGAAATGAAATTTATGTGTTAGCAGCATCCCTTGAAGGGGCACAAGAAGCAGTAGGTGAGGTTATTAGCCGAACCGCACTTGCTGCAATCATAATTGCATTTTTAAGCGGACTTATTGCTTGGTTTTTTGTTTCTAGAATTTTTAGACCAATAAATCAGATAGTCACAACTGCTCATTCTGTTGCTTCAGGAAATTTTGCACAAAAAATGCCTAAAACTAAAGATGGAACCGAATTTGGTGAACTTACAAATGCAATAAATAAAATGTTGAATTCTTTGAGGCAATTTGTATCGGATGCTTCCCATGAATTGCGAACACCACTGACAGTAATTAGAGGCTATTCAGAAATCCTTCAAAAAACTAATTTGGATAAAGAACTACAAGCAAGAGCCGTTGCAAGAATTGAAACAGAAAGTCTAAGAATGGAGAAA
Organism: Actinomycetes bacterium; assembly: GCA_038145175.1. Taxonomy (GTDB): domain Bacteria; phylum Actinomycetota; class Actinomycetes; order S36-B12; family UBA5976; genus ATZT02. The sequence goes on from JAYQPE010000002.1 coordinate 143,588, forward strand.
CTTGTTAAAGATTTATTAACTTTGACAAAAGCAGATGAATCAAAAAATCAAAATTTTGATTTAGTAAATTTAACATTAGTTGTAAAAGAATATTTTGAAGATTTAAAAATTCAAAATCCAACCAGAAATATAAAAATTAATTTACCAAATAATTTTGAAATACAGGCTGATCAGGATTCTATCCAACAACTTTTTTCAAACATTGTACAAAATATTGTTAGACACACGCCAAACGATTCCCAAGTTGAAGTTACTGGTGCTGAAAATAGTGACACCATGGAAATAATAATTGACGATTCAGGTCCTGGAATTCCAGAAAATCTTAGAGCCCAAGTTTTTGAAAGATTTTCAAGAATTGATGAATCCAGATCAAGGGAAACAGGTGGATTTGGATTAGGGATGAGCATTATTAAATCAATAGTTGAAAAACATAATGGAAAAATTAGTTTAGAAGATTCAAAATTTAATGGATTAAGGATTAGATTAACTTTTAAAAAAACTATTTAACGCAAAATATCTGTGGGTAAGTCTAAAATTTCATCCATCACACCAGATGGCTGAGGATTTTCATATTGCATTTCAATTTGACTAAACACAAGTCGACCTTCAGCTGACTCGACTGGTTTAATCAATTTGATGTCTACTTTTGTGACAACATCTGTTCCTGCAGCACAGTTTGGCTCACAATCATTTGTAGTAGAAGTACCAGAGCCAATAGCCTCCTGGCTATTCCAGCTCGACCAGGTGATTTCAGTCAAGATTTGACCAGCATCAGCACAATAAAGAACTAGTTCGACAGGTTTTTGTTCAAAAGTTACACAATTTACTACATATATATCTGTATCAGCTTCTGTCCAGACTGCAGGATCTGCTTGAACGCAGGCTGAGAGTGCCCCAAATGTCATGATTACAATAAATAGTCTCTTTAGCACACTCAGAGGCTATCGCCAGGGAACTCGACCCCCGATGTCGGGCGCGCCGTGACTATTGCGTAGATTGGTATCTCGCGTCTCAAATGGAAAAAGGGATAATCCCTCACACATTTGATTCTAGAACTTTCAGCAAGATCGAAAGACCAACACAAAAAGAAACTGGAGTAACACTTTCGTGCCTACGATTCAACAACTCGTACGCAAAGGCCGTATTGAAAAATCGGCCAAGAGTAAAACTCCTGCGTTAAAAGGTTCACCTCAACGCAGAGGAGTTTGTACTCGCGTTTACACAACAACTCCAAAGAAACCAAATTCTGCTTTAAGAAAAGTTGCACGTGTTCGTTTATCTTCCGGAATGGAAGTGACTGCATACATTCCAGGTGTTGGACATAATTTGCAAGAACATTCAATTGTTTTAGTTCGTGGTGGACGTGTAAAAGATTTGCCAGGTGTTCGTTACAAAATTATTCGTGGCGCACTTGATACACAAGGCGTAAAAGATCGTAAGCAAGCCCGTAGCCGTTATGGTGCAAAGAAAGAGAAAAGCTAATGCCACGTAAAGGCCCTGCATTAAAACGTCCATTAGTTTCAGATCCTGTTTATAATTCACCTTTGATTACACAATTAGTAAATAAAATTTTGTCACGCGGTAAAAAATCAACAGCAGAATCAATTGTTTACGGTGCATTAAATGGCGCAAAAGAAAAAAGTGGTACAGACTCATTAACAATTTTGAAAAAAGCTTTAGAAAATATCAAACCAACTGTTGAAGTTAAATCAAGAAGAGTTGGTGGCGCAACTTACCAAGTTCCAGTTGAAGTAAAACCTGCAAGAGCAACTGCACTTGCCCTGCGTTGGTTAGTTGATTATTCACGTGAACGTAGAGAAAAATCAATGACGGAAAGATTAACAAATGAAATTTTAGATGCATCAAATGGTTTAGGTGCATCAGTTAAGAAACGCGAAGATACTCACAAGATGGCTGAAGCAAATAAAGCATTTGCTCACTATCGCTGGTAAAGGATAAATACAGTGTCAACCGGAACTCAATTAGATTTAGCCAAGACCAGAAATATAGGCATCATGGCTCATATTGATGCTGGTAAAACTACAACCACTGAAAGAATTCTTTTCTACACAGGCGTTAATTACAAAATTGGTGAAGTTCATGATGGCGCAGCAACCATGGATTGGATGCCACAAGAACAAGAACGCGGAATCACTATTACTTCTGCTGCAACAACATGTACTTGGAAAGATCACACAATCAACATCATTGATACTCCAGGTCACGTTGATTTCACAGTTGAAGTTGAAAGATCATTAAGAGTTTTAGACGGAGCAGTTGCAGTATTTGATGGAGTAGCAGGTGTTGAACCACAATCAGAAACAGTTTGGCGTCAAGCAGATCGTTACAAAGTTCCAAGAATTGCATTCATCAACAAACTAGATAGAACAGGTGCTGTTTATACCCGCACTTATGACATGTTGATTGAAAGATTAAGTGCTCCAGTTGTATTACTTCAACTTCCAATTGGAACTGAAAGTGAATTTGCAGGAATCGTTGATCTAATCGATATGAAAGCTTATGTTTGGGATTTAGAAGCAAATAAAGGTGACGAATTTAGAACCGAAGAAATTCCTGCAAACATGCTAGAAGAAGCAAAAGCTAAACGTGCAGAAATGATTGAAAAATTAGCTGACGTTGATGATTCAATCATGGAATTATTCATGGAAGAAAAAGAACCAACAACTGAACAAATTATTGGTGCAATTAGAAAAGGCACAGTTAATTTCACCGTAGTTCCAGTGATTATGGGTTCAGCATTTAAAAATAAAGGTGTACAACAAATGTTGGATGCGGTAACTCGTTATCTTCCATCACCTTTAGATATTGGTTCAATAAAAGGTTTCAAACAAGGCGATTCATCAGTAGAAATAGAAAGATCTCCATCTGATACCGAACCATTCTCAGCTTTAGCTTTCAAAATTATGAGTGATCCACATCTTGGAAAATTAACTTATATAAGAATTTATTCTGGAAAATTAGAACCAGGAACTGGTGTATTAAATAGCACCAAAGATAGAAAAGAAAGAATTGGCAAGATTTATCAAATGCACGCAAATAAGCGTGATGAAAAAGAATCAGCTTCAGCAGGATCAATCGTGGCAGTTATGGGTCTTAAAGACACCACCACTGGAGATACTTTGTGTGATTCCGATAAACCAGTCGTTCTGGAATCAATGGATTTTCCAGATCCAGTTATTCACGTAGCAATTGAACCAAAAACTAAGAACGATCAAGACAAATTAGCCACAGCAATTCAAAGACTTGCAGAAGAAGATCCAACTTTTCATGTTCGTGGAGATGAAGAAACAGGCCAAACCATCATCGGTGGAATGGGCGAATTGCATCTAGAAGTTCTAGTAGATCGTATGAAGAGAGAATTCAAAGTAGAAGCAAACGTTGGTAAACCACAAGTTGCATATCGCGAAACAATTACTAAGAAAGTTGAAAAAGTTGATTACACCCACAAGAAGCAATCTGGTGGTGCAGGACAATTTGCTCGCGTAATTATTGATATTGAACCAAACTTGACAGAAGGTGGCGGTTACGAATTCATCAACAAAGTAACTGGTGGACGTATTCCAAGAGAATATATTCCTTCAGTTGATGACGGTGCTCAAGAAGCAATGACTAATGGTGTTTTAGCTGGATATCAAATGGTTGATATCAAAGTAACTTTGCAAGATGGCGCTTACCACGATGTTGACTCATCTGAACTTGCATTCAAAATTGCAGGATCAATGGCATTTAAAGAAGCTGCTAGAAAAGCACATCCAGTTTTATTAGAACCAATGATGGATGTTGAAGTAGTAACTCCTGAAGATTTCATGGGAGATGTAATTGGAGATTTGAATTCACGTCGTGGCCAAATCCAAGCAATGGATGAAAGAGCTGGAGCAAGAGTTGTTAAAGCTTTAGTTCCATTGAGCGAAATGTTTGGTTACGTAGGTGACTTGCGATCAAAAACACAAGGACGCGCAAGTTACACAATGCAGTTTCATTCTTACGCGCAAGTACCAGATGCAGTTTCGAAAGAAATTGTTGCCAAGGTTCGCGGCGAGTAAGAAAGAAAGATCCGGATTATTAGCAAACTGCTAAAAATTCGGAATAAAAAAACGCAGGTCAGAGGAGAAGCAAAGTGGCAAAGGCCAAATTCGAGCGTACAAAACCGCACGTAAATATCGGCACCATCGGCCACATCGACCACGGCAAAACCACATTGACCGCGGCGATAACCAAGGTGCTACACGACAAATATCCGGATGTAAATCCATTTACTCCGTTCGACCAAATTGACAAAGCTCCTGAAGAGCGTCAACGCGGTATCACCATTTCGATCGCACATGTCGAATACCAAACAGAAGCACGTCACTATGCACACGTTGACTGCCCTGGACACGCTGACTACATCAAGAACATGATTACTGGTGCAGCTCAGATGGACGGAGCAATCCTTGTTGTTGCTGGAACTGACGGTCCAATGCCACAAACAAAAGAACACGTTTTGTTGGCACGCCAAGTTGGTGTTCCTGCAATCGTTGTTGCATTAAATAAGTGCGACACAGCAGATCCAGATTTATTAGAACTTGTTGAAGAAGAAATCAGAGAACTTCTAAACAAGTATGAATTCCCAGGAAAAGATACTCCAATTGTTCGCATCTCAGCTTTGAAAGCTTTGGAAGGCGATGCAAAATGGGCAGATTCAATTATGGAACTAATGGGTGCAGTTGACTCATTTATTCCAACTCCAAAACGCGAAATTGATAAACCATTCCTTATGCCAGTGGAAGATGTTTTCACCATCACTGGCCGTGGAACAGTTATTACTGGTCGTATCGAACGCGGACAAGTAAAAGTTAACGAAGAAGTTGAAATCGTGGGTATCCGCGAAACTTCACAAAAAACTATCGTTACTGGAATTGAAATGTTCCGCAAACTTCTTGACGAAGGTCAAGCTGGCGAAAACGTTGGTTTGTTACTTCGTGGAACAAAGAGAGAAGATGTTGAACGCGGCATGGTTGTTGTTAAACCAGGTTCAGCAACTCCTCACACAAATTTCGAAGCTCAAGTTTATATTTTGAGCAAAGATGAAGGTGGACGTCACACTCCATTCTTCAACAACTACCGTCCACAGTTCTACTTCCGTACAACTGACGTGACTGGTGTTTGCCAACTACCAAACGGTGTCGAAATGGTTATGCCAGGCGACAACACTGAAATGAAAGTTGAATTAATTCAACCAATTGCAATGGAAGATGGTCTTCGTTTTGCAATTCGTGAAGGTGGCCGCACAGTAGGGGCTGGAAGAGTTACCAAAATCGTTAAGTAATTAACGAAACCGTTGATTTTCAGGCGGAGTGGGCAAAACTTACTCCGCTTGAAGCCAACAAAAGAAAACTAGAAAAGAAAGTAGAGAAGCAAAACCAAATGGCCGGACAAAAGATCCGTATCAGGCTCAAAGCCTACGACCATGAGGTCATTGATTCTTCAGCGAAAAAAATCGTTGAAACAGTGACTAAGACTGGTGCAAAGGTTGCTGGTCCTGTACCGCTTCCTACTGAAAAAAATGTTTATGTTGTGATTCGTTCACCATTTAAATACAAAGATTCTCGTGAACATTTCGAAATGAGAACACACAAAAGACTTATCGACATTTTGGATCCAACTCCAAAAACTGTTGATTCATTAATGCGTCTGGACCTACCAGCCGGTGTTGATATTGAAATTAAGTTGTAAAGAAAAGAGGTGATGAACAAATGGATCGTAATGTAAAAGGCATATTGGGTGAAAAACTTGGTATGACACAAGTTTGGGATGAAGCAAACAAAGTAATTCCAGTAACCGTTATTAAAGCTGGTCCAAATGTTGTCACCAAAGTTAGAACTAAAGAAGAAGATGGTTACACAGCAGTGCAATTAGCTTTTGGTGAAATTGATCCAAGAAAAGTTAACAAACCAGAAAAAGGTCACTTTGCAAAAGCAGGAGTTACTCCAAGAAGACACGTTGTAGAAATTAGAACACTTGATGCCAACAATTACACGTTAGGTCAAGAAATTAACGCAGATCTTTTTGAAGCTGGAGAAGCAGTTGATGTAACTGGAACCAGCAAAGGTAAAGGTTTTGCAGGTGTAATGAAACGTCATGGTTTCCATGGACTTCGCGCATCACATGGTGTGGAAAGAAAACACAGATCTCCAGGTTCAGTTGGTGCAAACTCAACTCCAGGCAGAGTTTTTAAAGGTTTAAAAATGGCAGGACGCATGGGTTCAGATCGTGTCACCACAGTGAACATGACAATTGCACAAATAGATCCAGAAAATAATTTAATTCTTGTTAAAGGTGCAGTACCTGGAGCAATTGGCTCTTTAGTTTTAATTAGATCTGCTGCCAAGACACAAATTGTGAAGGCAGGTAAAAAATAATGCCTAGCATACAAATTACTTCTCCAAGTGGAACAAGTGCAGGAAATATGGAATTGCCTGCAGATATTTTTGATTGCCAAGTAAATGTGCCATTAATGCATCAAGTGGTCACAGCACAATTAGCAGCAGCTAGACAAGGTACTCAAAAAACTAAATCACATTCAGATGTTTCCGGTGGTGGTAAAAAACCTTACAAGCAAAAAGGCACAGGTAATGCTCGTCAAGGTTCTATTCGTTCTCCACAATGGACAGGTGGTGGACATGTTCACTCAATTTCACCAAGAGATTACGAACAAAGAACTCCTAAGAAAATGAAATTAGCGGCACTTCGTTCAGCTTTGAGTGATAGAGCTCGCGAAAAACAAATACATATACTTTCAGCAATTGTGGAAGGTGACAAACCTTCAACTAAACAAGGTGTGCAAGCTGTTCGAAATGTTGCCAAGGGTAAAAAAGTTTTGGTAATTGTTTCACTAAATGAATTAGTAGGCTGGTTCTCATTAAGAAATGTTAAAGAATTACATGTGGTATCTCCAGGACAACTAAATACTTACGACGTATTAAATGCAGATGATGTTGTATTTACAAAATTAGCTTTGGAAGAATTTTTGAGTGGTCCTCGTACTGGAAAATCAGCAAGTGCTGTGGGACGCTCAACTGATGCAGAGGTTGGTGCATAAATGAATCCAAATGATTTAAGAAATGTTTTAATAGCACCTGTTGTTTCTGAAAAGAGTTACTCACTTTTAGATGAAAATAAATACACATTTGAAGTAAGAAAAGATGCTAACAAAACTCAAATCAGACAAGCAGTTGAAAAATTATTCAAAGTAAAAGTTTTAAGTGTTAACACACTTAATCGAAAAGGTAAGACTTACCGCACTCGTTTTGGTGAAGGATCAAGATCTGACACAAAAAGAGCAATTGTTTCCCTTGCGCAAGGGGATCGAATTGACATATTCAATGCGCCAAGTGCATAAAGGGGAGGTTGAACAAAATTGGGAATTAGAAAATTAAAACCAACCACACCATCTAATCGTGGTGCAAGTGTTGCTGACTTTACAGAGTTAACCCGTTCAACACCTGAAAAATCTTTGATCAAACCAATCAATTCAAAAGGTGGCAGAAATAATCAAGGAAGAATTACCACTCGTCATCAAGGTGGCGGACACAAACGTGCTTACCGTGTGATTGATTTCAAACGTTTAGATAAAGACGGAGTTCCTGCAAAAGTTGCCCATATTGAATATGACCCAAATAGAACTGCTCGTATTGCTTTAATTCATTTTGCTGATGGAGAAAAAAGATACATTCTTGCTCCAAACAGATTAAAACAAAATGATCCAATTGAAACAGGACCTAACGCTGATATTAAACCAGGAAACAATTTGCCAATTAGAAATATTCCAGTAGGTACTGTGATTCACGCTGTTGAATTACGACCAGGTGGAGGTGCCAAAATGGCACGTTCAGCTGGAGCAAGTGTGCAATTAGTTGCAAAAGAAGGACAACTTGCACAACTTCGTCTGCCATCTGGAGAAATTAGAAGTGTTGATGTTAGATGCCGTGCAACTGTTGGTGAAGTTGGTAACGCTGAACAATCAAACATCAGTTGGGGTAAAGCAGGACGTAAACGTTGGAAAGGTGTTAGACCAACCGTGCGTGGTGTTGTGATGAACCCAGTAGATCATCCACACGGTGGTGGTGAAGGTAAAACTTCTGGAGGTCGCCATCCAGTAAATCCTTCAGGTAAACCAGAAGGAAGAACTCGTAGACCAAATAAAGCTTCACAAAAATTTATTGTCAGACGTCGTCCAGCAAATAAAGCAAGGAGTGCTAAGTAATGGCTAGAAGTTTGAAAAAAGGTCCATTTGTTGACGCTCACTTGTTGAAAAAAGTGAACGATCAAAATGAAAAGAAAACTAAGAACGTTATTAAATCTTGGTCCCGTCGTTCCATGATTATTCCTGACATGCTTGGTCACACTATTGCTGTGCATGATGGAAAAAAACATATTCCAGTTTTTATTACCGAACAAATGGTTGGACATAAACTTGGCGAATTTGCTCCTACCAGAACTTTTCGTGGACACGTTAAGGGCGATGACAAGAAAGCAACAAACGAATAAAGGATTATGACAATGGAATCTAGAGCCTCAGCACGTTTCGTGCGAATCACACCGATGAAAGCTCGTCGTGTGGTTAATTTAATTCGTGGTCTTTCTGCCAGAGAAGCACAAGCAGTCTTAAAATATGCAGAACAAGCAGCAAGTGAAACCGTGGGAAAAGTTTTAAATTCAGCAATGGCAAATGCCAAAAATAATTTAAATGTTGATCCTGCAACTTTGTATGTAGCAGAAGCTTTCGTTGATGAAGGCCCAACCATGAAAAGAATTAGACCTCGTGCGCAAGGAAGAGCGTATCGAATTGATAAAAGAACTTCTCACATAACTTTAATTTTGGAACCACAAGGATCTGCTCCAAGAAGAAAACCTGGCAGACGTCCAAACAAACCAAAAGCACAACAAAAAATTGAAACCAAAACTACTAAAGCAGTTGCAAAAGCAGCTCCTGCAAAAGTAAATGAAAGTGCAGAAGCAGTACAGAAAGCACCAGCAAAGAAAACTGCGAAAAAAGCTGTAGCGAAAAAAACAACCAAGAAAACTGAAGGAGGCAAAAACTAATGGGTCAAAAAGTTAACCCACATGGCTTCCGTTTGGGATATACCTCTGATTACACCAGTAAATGGTTTGCAGACTCAACCAAAAAAGGTGAAAGATATCAAGACTATATAAAGGAAGATATTTTAATTCGTGAAAAATTAACAGCCGGCATGGAAAGAGCTGGAATTAGTCATGTTGATATTGAAAGAACTCGTGAAAGAGTAAGAATTGATATTCATACAGCACGTCCTGGAATTGTGATTGGTCGTCGTGGACAAGAAGCAGATCGAATCAGAATTGATTTAGAAAAATTAACAGGCAAACAAGTTCAATTAAACATTTTGGAAGTAAAAAATCCAGAAGTTAACGCTCAACTTGTTGCTCAAGGTGTTGCAGAACAATTAGCAAGTCGTGTTTCATTTAGACGTGCGATGAGAAAAGGTATGCAAACCGCCCTTAAAGGTGGAGCAAAAGGAATTAGAGTTCAAGTTTCTGGTCGTCTGGGTGGCGCAGAAATGAGTCGTTCAGAGTTTTATCGTGAAGGAAGAGTTCCACTACATACTTTAAGAGCAAACATTGAATTTGGTTTCCATGAAGCTCACACCACATTCGGTCGAATTGGTTGCAAAGTTTGGATTTTCAAAGGTGATGCACCAGTTACCAAAGCAGAAAAAGAAGCAAAAGCTCAACAAGCAAAACTTCAAGCTCAAGCAGCACAAATTGCTAAGCAAACTAAACCTGCCAGAAAACCTAAGAAAGAAAAAGCAGAAAAAGAAGTTGCAAGCACTGATTCAGGAAGTGGTGAGTAATTTATGTTGATTCCAAAAAGAGTTGCGCATAGAAAACAACATCACCCTAAGCGTGCTGGTAAATCTAAGGGTGCTACAAAAATTGAATTTGGTGATTACGGTTTGCAAGCACTAACAAGTTCATATGTCACAAACCGACAAATTGAAGCTGCACGTATTGCGATGACCAGACACTTAAAACGTGGTGGAAAAGTTTGGATAAATATTTATCCAGATCGTCCTTTGACAAAAAAACCTGCTGAAACTCGTATGGGATCTGGTAAAGGATCACCTGAATGGTGGGTAGCAAACGTGAAACCAGGACGTGTGATGTTTGAAGTTACTTTTCCTGATGAAAAAGTTGCTAGAGAAGCTTTGACTAGAGCAATGCACAAGTTGCCTATGAAATGTCGAATCGTTACTCGTGAAGTGGTGGAGGGATAAAAATGGCTAAAGCTACTAAAACACAAGAGTTTCGTGGTCAATCCAATGAAGATTTGAACAAGAAATTAAAAGAAGCAAAAGAAGAATTATTTAATCTTCGTTTCCAATCAGCTACAGGTCAATTGGAAAATCACGGAAGATTAAGAAGTGTAAAAACTGAAATTGCTCGTATTTACACAATTTTGCGTGAAAGAGAATTAGGAATTACCCCAGTTGATACAGAAGGTGCAGCATGAGTGATTCTGTAAAACGTAATGCGAGAAAAACCATTGAAGGAATTGTGGTTTCAAACAAAATGGATAAAACCATTGTAGTAAAACTTGAAGAACAATTTACTCATTCACTTTATGGCAAAGTAATTTCTCGTTCAAGAAAATTCAAAGCTCATGATGAAAAAAATGAAGCAGGAATTGGTGATCGTGTTTTGTTAATGGAAACAAGACCACTATCGGCAACAAAACGTTGGCGCATGGTCAGCATTTTGGAAAAAGCGAAGTAAAGGATTAAGTAAATGATTCAATCAGAGTCACGACTTCGAGTCGCTGATAACACAGGAGCAAAAGAGCTTTTGTGTATTCGAGTACTCGGTGGTTCACAAAGACGTTATGCCAGCATTGGCGATGTCATTGTGTGCTCCGTTAAAGATGCAATTCCAGGCGGCACCGTTAAAAAAGGTGAAGTTGTTAAAGCAGTAGTAGTAAGAATTGTAAAACAACTAAGACGTGCGGATGGTTCATATATTCGTTTTGATGAAAACGCTGCAGTTATTTTGAAAGAAGATAACGAACCAAGAGGTACTCGTATTTTTGGACCGGTCGGTCGAGAATTGCGTGACAAAAAATTTATGAAAATTATTTCTTTAGCGCCGGAGGTTTTATAAATGGCTTCCATGCATATTAAAAAAGGTGACTTGGTGCAAGTAATAAGTGGTAAAGATCGTGGCACCACAGGACGTGTTTTAAAAGTTGATCCAATTCAAGGTTTAGTAACTGTGGAAGGTGTCAACCGAGTTAAGAAGCACACCAAAGTTGCCCAAGCAGAACGTGGCGCAACTTCAGGTGGAATTTTGACAGTTGAAGCCCCACTTGATGCCAGCAATGTCATGGTCGTTGATCCAAGTGATAACAAACCAACCAGAGTTAAAAGAAGAAGAGACAAAGTTGAAAAGAAAAGATCAGATGGCACAACTTATGTTTCAACCAGATTAGTCAGAGTTTCTGTTCGCACTGGAAAGGAGCTATAAAGTGACTGCTACTCAAACACGTGAAAAACCACGTTTAAAACAAAAGTATTTAACTGATATTGCTCCAGCTTTACAAAAAGAATTTGGATTCAAAAACGTTAACCAAGTTCCACGTTTAACCAAAATTGTGGTGAACATGGGTGTAGGTGAAGCTGCAAAAGATTCAAAACTTATTGAAGGTGCAATTAGAGATTTAACTTTAATCACCGGTCAAAAACCATCTGTAGCAAAAGCTAAAAAATCTATTGCAAACTTTAAACTTCGTGAAAACCAACCAATCGGTGCTCATGTCACAATGCGTGGAGATCGCATGTGGGAATTTTTAGATCGCCTACTAGCAGTTGGTCTTCCTAGAATCAGAGATTTCCGTGGTCTATCTCCAAAACAATTTGATGGAAATGGAAACTACACATTTGGTTTAACAGAACAATCAGTATTTATTGAAGTTCCGCAAGATTCAATTGATCGCCCTCGTGGAATGGATATAACTGTTGTGACTACTGCAACTAACAATGACGAAGGTCGAGCATTACTAAAAATGCTGGGTTTTCCGTTCAAGGAGGCATAACTAAATGGCAAAGACTTCTATAAAACAAAAACAGCAACGTACTCCAAAATTTAAAGTGCGTGCCTACACACGTTGTGGAGCTTGTGGAAGACAACGTGCAGTTTATAGAAAATTCAATTTATGTCGTATTTGTTTTAGAAACAAAGCACATAAAGGTGAACTTCCAGGAATTACCAAAAGCAGTTGGTAGTAAAAAACTAACGTTGCAGGTCCTTTAAAAAGGAAACCACAGCGAGAAAGGCTAAAAAAGCCAATGACAATGACAGATCCGATTGCGGACATGTTAGCTCGTTTGCGTAATGCAAACACAGCTCATCATGATTCTGTAAGCATGCCATTTTCAAAAATTAAGAAAAATATTGCCGAAATTTTAACCAAAGAAGGTTATATAAAAGGTTACAAAGAAGAACCAGCCAAAGTTGGTCAAGCTCTTGTTTTGGAACTTAAATATGGTCCAAGTAGAGAACGTTCAATTTCTGGTTTGAGAAGAGTATCTCGTCCAGGTTTAAGAGTTTATGCAAAAAGTGAAAACTTACCTAAAGTTTTAGGTGGTCTGGGTATTGCAATCATTTCAACATCAGGTGGATTGTTAACCGACAAAGAGGCAAATAAGAAAGGCGTAGGCGGAGAAGTTCTTGCCTATGTTTGGTAACTAAAAATGTCTAGAGTCGGAAAGAAATTAGTAAACGTGCCAAATGGTGTAGAAATTAATATCGCTGGAAAAAAAGTTGATGTTAAAGGACCAAAGGGACAATTAAGTATTGATCTTCCAGAGACTATTTCAATCAAAAAAAATGATGATGGAACATATCTTTTGGAAAGAGCAAATGATGAAACCAAAAACAAAGCACTTCATGGGCTTGCTCGTTCATTAGTAGCAAACATGGTTAAAGGTGTAACAGATGGTTATTCAAAAACTTTAGAAATTGTTGGAACTGGTTACAAAGTAACTCCAAAAGGAAATGATTTGGAATTTGCTTTAGGTTATTCTCACCCCGTTTTATTCAAAGCACCAGAAGGTATTTCTTTCAAAGTTGAATCACCAACTAAGTTTCATATATTCGGAATAGATAAACAAGCTGTAGGTGAGACTGCTTCCAAGATAAGAAAACTTCGTAAGCAAGATCCTTACAAAGGAAAAGGTGTTCGCTTCGATACTGAAGTTATTCGTCGTAAAGCTGGAAAGGCTGGTAAGTAATAATGAGTAATTTTACTAAGCCAAGTAAGCATTTAAGCAAAAATGCTCAATCCAAGAGACGTCGTCATATCAGAGTTCGTAAAAAAATTTCTGGTACAACTTCTAAACCACGTTTAGTTGTGACTAGATCTTTAAGAAATGTAACTGTTCAAGTAATTGATGATTTGACAGGTCAAACACTTGCTTTTGCTTCTTCAATTGAAGAAGGTATCAGTGGCGATAAAACTGCACAAGCAAAACTTGTCGGTAAAAAAGTTGCTGAACGCGCAAGCGCTAAAGGAATTAAAGAAGTAGTTTTTGATCGTGCTGGACGCAAATTTCACGGTCGAGTAGCTGCACTAGCTGATGGAGCACGAGAAGGAGGGCTGAATTTCTAATGGCTGCAAAATTAACAAACCAAAACGGCACAGATGAACGCCCAGGTCGTCGTGAACGCAGACAACGTGATGAAGCAGTTAAAGAAAGAGAAAAATCTGCCTTTATCGAAAGAGTAGTTTTCGTAAATCGTGTTGCCAAAGTAGTAAAAGGTGGACGCCGTTTCGCATTCACTGCACTTGTTGTGGTCGGAGATGGCAATGGCATGGTCGGAGTTGGCTATGGCAAAGCACGTGAAGTTCCACAAGCAATTCAAAAAGCTGTTGAAGATGCCAAAAAACATTTCTTCAAAGTTCCAAGAGTTCAAGGCACAATTCCACATCCAATTACAGGTGAAGCAAGTGCTGGAGTTGTCATGTTAAGACCAGCATCAGCAGGTACCGGGGTAATTGCAGGTGGTCCTGTTCGTGCAGTACTTGAAGCTGCAGGAATTCATGATGTATTAACAAAATCTTTAGGTTCTGGAAATGCAATCAACGTTGTTCATGCAACAGTTGATGCTTTAAAGAAACTTGAAAGACCAGAACAAGTTGCAGCAAGACGTGGATTAACAGTTGAACATGTAGTTCCAGCTGCAATTTTGAAAGCTCAAGCTGCAGAAAAAGCAGGTGTTTAATGTCAAGTATTAAAATTAAACAAGTTAAGTCTTCAATTGGTGGCACAAAAATTCAACATGACACTTTGAAAACTTTAGGACTTGGAAAAATTGGATCTGAGTCAGTAAAACCTGATCGTCCAGAATTTCGTGGCATGTTAAGAACAGTTTCACATTTAGTAACTGTTGAGGAGGTTAAGTAAAAGATGAGTATCAAAGTTCATCATCTTCGCCCAGCACCAGGTGCTAAGAAAGATAAAACACGTAAAGGTAGAGGTGAAGCAAGTAAAGGTAAAACTGCAGGTAGAGGAACTAAAGGTTCAGGAGCAAGAAGAAATTATTCTGCAGCTTTTGAAGGTGGTCAAATGCCTTTGCACATGCGTTTACCAAAACTTCGTGGTTTTACTCCACCTAACAAAATTAAATATCAAGTTGTGAATGTTTCTGACATTGCCAGACTATTTCCACAAGGTGGGGAAGTAACTCCTGCCAGTTTGGTAAAAGTCGGCGCAATAAGAAAAGGTCAACCAGTAAAAGTACTTGGTCATGGAGAAATATCTGTGAAAGTTACTGTGGTGGCTGACAAATTCAGTGAATCTGCCTCAAGCAAAATCTCTGCTGCTGGTGGATCGATTAAAGCTCTTTAGGAGTTTTTAAATTGAACCTTAATTTTGCTTGGTTAACAGATGCTTTTCGCACACCTGATTTACGTCGCAAATTATTGTTCACTTTAGGCATGATTGCCCTTTATCGACTTGGGGCAACGGTGCCAACTCCTGGTGTTGATTATCCAGCAATTCAACAATGCGTTGAATTAGTTGAAGGTGACACTTTGTATGGAGTTATTAATTTATTTTCTGGTGGAGCACTTTTACAGTTAAGTATTTTTGCTCTAGGAATTATGCCCTACATCACAGCATCAATTATTATTCAACTTCTTACTGTGGTTATTCCAAGATTAGAAATGCTTAAAAAAGAAGGACAATCAGGTCAAGCAATTATTACTCAATACACACGTTATGTGACAATTGCACTTGGTTTATTGCAAGCAACTTCAATTTTAGCTCTTGCTAGAACTCCGGGACAATTATTAAGAGGTTGTCCAAATGATTTAATTCCAAATGAATCAATTCCTGTAATGCTTTCAATGGTTTTAACCATGACAGCAGGAACAGCACTTGTGATGTGGTTGGGTGAACTTATCACGCAACGTGGAGTTGGAAACGGAATGTCTTTGTTGATTTTTTCTTCCATTATTTCTTCTGTCCCATCTCAATTCGCAGCAATCTTGACCATTAATGGCCTATTTATTTTTATAGCAACTGCAGCTGTGGGCATTGTAATTATTGCGGGAGTTGTATTTGTGGAACAAGCACAACGAAGAATTCCTGTGCAATACGCCAAAAGAATGGTGGGCAGACAAAGTTACGGTGGAACTTCAACATACATTCCATTAAAAGTAAACATGGCGGGAGTAATACCAGTTATTTTTGCATCTTCATTGCTATATATACCTTCATTGTTTGTGCAACTTTCAAATTCGCAAAGTGCTTGGGCGCAATGGATTTCGAGAAATTTTGCTAACGGAACCGAAGTACCTTATGTAATAACTTACGCAATATTAATTGTATTTTTCGCTTATTTTTATTCATCAATTACTTTCGATCCAGTTGAAGTTGCAGATAATATGAAAAAATATGGCGGGTTCATTCCAGGTATTCGAGCTGGAAAACCAACCTCAGATTATTTGAAATATGTTTTATCAAGATTAATGGCTGCAGGCTCAACTTATTTGACAATAATTGCAGTTATTCCTTTTATCGCTTTTGGAGCCCTTGGGGTAGGAAATAGATTTTTATTTGGTGGCACAAGTTTATTAATTATGGTTGGAGTTGGATTAGATACTGTAAAACAAATTGAAAGCCAACTACAACAAAGAAGTTATGAAGGTTTTACTAAACAAAATCCTACATTGTAAATAACATGCGTTTGTTAATAATGGGTCCACCTGGTGCAGGTAAAGGCACTCAAGCTGTAAATATTGCAAAAGAATTTAAAATAACTCATATCTCCACAGGAGATATTTTTCGCGAGAATTTAAAAAAAGAAACGCCATTAGGCAAAGAAGCAAAGTCTTATATGGACCAAGGTTTGTATGTTCCAGATGAAGTAACAAATCGAATAGTAGAAGATAGATTAACTTGGCCAGATACGGTAAATGGATTCTTGCTCGATGGATATCCACGCACCCTTGATCAAGTTAAATTTTTAAATCAATTACTTGCCAAAAAAAATCAAAAATTAGATAAGGTCATTGAATTAGTTGTGGATACCAAGGTCGTAATTGATCGCTTAGTTAAAAGAGCGAAAGAGCAAAATCGAATTGATGATACAGAAGAAGTCATTGCCAAAAGACTAGATGTTTATAAAAATGAAACCTCGCCACTCCTTGAAGAATTTGAAAAAAGAGGAATCGTAGTAAAAATTGATGGCATGGAAAGCGTTTCTAAAGTAAGTGAAAATATTATTTCAAAATTAAAGTCGAGTTAAAATTTCTGGGCCATGTTCAGTGATGGCGATGGTATTTTCCCAGTGACTTGCAAAATGACCATGGCTAGAAACAACTGTCCACTCATCTTCTAAAACATGAACTTTATTACTTCCTAAAACTAACATCGGTTCGATTGCTAAGGCCATGCCAACTTTTATTTCTGGACCAGTTCCTGCTTTCCCATAATTAGGCACACTAGGTGGCATATGCATTTGTGTTCCAATTCCATGTCCAACGTAATCTTCAAGTATTCCAATTTTTAAATCACTAAATGATCGAACATATTTTTCAATTGCAAAACCGATATCTCCAATTCTTTTTCCAGCCATAGCAGCTTCTATTCCAACTTGAAGTGATTTTTCGGTTATCTCACTTAATTTTCTGTGCTCAGGTTTAACGTTTCCAACACAAATAGTTACAGCAGCATCTCCGTGCCAACCTTTTACAATTGCTCCACAATCGACACTTACTAAATCGCCATCTTGAATTATTTTGTCTTCTTTAGGTATTCCATGCACTACTTCTTCATTTACCGAAACACAAATTACCGCGGGATATCCGTGATAACCCAAAAATGAAGGAGTGGCATTCTCTTTTTCCATAATTTTTAAAGCAATCTTGTCTAAATCTTTTGTAGACATTCCAGGTTTAATTTGATTTTTGATTTCTTCTAAGCAAAGCGCTACAACACGACCAGCTTTTCGCATAAGTGCAAATTCTTCAGTTGTTTTTAATTGAATTTCATTTTTATTAAACATGTCATTTCATAATCTACTTTAGTTTAAGTGCTAAATTCTACTGGTGGACAGATTTTTAATAGTTTCTCATGTATTAGCAGGATCAATCGCACTGATTAGCGCCTTTGGCGCTATCGCAGTTGTTAAGGGATCATCCAAACATGTTTTATTGGGACGAATTTACAGTTTAGCTATGTTTTTCGTTGTAATAGGGGCTTTAATTCTATCAATAATTAAATTAAACCAATTTCTTTTTGCAATCGCTTTATTTAGTGGTTATTTAGTGTGGACTGGTTTTCGACGAGCGAGATTCAAGAATTCGAAACTGAATAAGGTTGATAAAGTTACTTCAATAGTTGGATTAATAATTGTAATAATTCTATTTAGTTATGGGACTTTCGTTGTTTTAAGTGGGCAAAGCATTGGCGTAGTTTTAATATTTTTTGGCGTTGGTTTATCTATTTTTGTTTGGGAAGACTTTCGAGCAATAAGTAAAGATTTTTATAAAGCTAAATTTAGGATTGCAAATCATTTACAAAGAATGCTTGGTGGAACAATCGCAACAATTACAGCCGTAACAGTTCAGCAATTAATTCCAAGAATTCAAAATACACCAATTCCAGAGTTTATAATTTGGATTGCGCCAACAATAATTTTAACTCCAGTTATTTCTTATTGGTCAAGAAAAATTCTTAGTTAATCACCAAGGCTCTTTTGGCTCCAATACTCTCCAGCAATACCAGGCTGCAATAGATCTATATGGATGAAAAGGGTTACCCAATGGTTCTAGTTGTTTTTCGTTAGGCATCTCATTTAATCCATGACTTACTTGCCAACCTCTTCGAACAGCTAAATCACCTACTGGCCAAATATTCAAGCGACCTAAAGTGAACATTAAAAACATTTCCGCTGTCCAACGACCAATTCCAAATTGTGAACTTAATGTTTTTACTGCTTCATCATCACTGGCATCTTTTAAACTTGCTAAATCTATCTCTTTTTCTAGTTGAGCAGTAGCCAGTCCTTTGATTGCTTTTATTTTAGATTTAGATAAACCAACCTCAGCTAGTTGTTTATCTCTTTTGTTTAAAATAACTCTGGGAGTTATGTTATTTCTTGTTAATTTATTTAATCTACTACTTATGGTCAATGCAGCTTGCGTCGAAATTTGTTGCGCCACGATTGATTTAATAAGAGCTTCATAATAAGAATTAACCGAGTGCTTTTGAGGTTTTAAATTACATCTATCGCTAATATCAACAAATTTACCTAGATGAGGGCAAGTCTTTTTTAATAAAATTATTCCGTTTTCGAGGTGTGTTGAATGTGAAACCATGGCTCATCTAATCTAAATGATGTCAAAATATTAATATGCTTAAGAACTGGAATCTACGCTCAAAAATATATTTATTATTAAGTATTGCAGGATTGATTGGTACTTGGTATTTCAACCTCTTGGCAATTCAACAAGGTCGAGATTTTTTTGCTGATTGGGCAAGCACACCCGCAGTTTCTTCTGCCACCACTGATCTATTCGTAGTTGCTACTGCAGCGAGTATTTTCATTTTTTTTGAAGGTAAAAGATTAAAAATGAAATATATATGGCTTTATATTCTTGGCTCTTTTCTTACAGCCATTGCTTTCACATTTCCATTATTTCTAGCTATGCGAGAAAGAAAAATTAAATAAGATTTTTTCTCTGAAGATTTACAAATGCAAGCCAGCCAGGTAAAACTCTTAAATAAAAAGTGGCAATTCGATAAAGCAGAACTCCTGATAAAGCCAGGGCAGATGGAACACCAGTTGCAGTTAAACCCGCGACTAAAGTTGCTTCCACTGCTCCAATTCCACCTGGTGTTGGAGCGGCTTGACCAATGGTGGCCCCTGCTAAATATACGAAAGCAATTGTAAAAAATGAAACATCCGCATTAAAAGCTTTTAATGAAGCATAAAAAGAAATTATGTAGAAAATATTTAATATTGCAGCCGAGCTTAAACTCATAAATAATCTTTTAGGTTGTTGAAAAATTATTGCAATTGTTGGAATAACTTGAGAAATAATTGGTTTTATCCTCGCCAGAACCCAATTTCTAATATTTGTTATAGATAACGCAATTATTATCAATGCAAATAAAACAACAAAAATCAATAATGTAATACGGGGAGGTCTAAACGATAGGTCAGTTTGGGCACCTGCGATTACACCAGTTATTAATAGAAAAATTATGTGAACAAACAACATAATTACTTGGGAAACGCCAACTGCAGTTGCTGAAGAAGCGCCAGAAACCCCTGATTTGTTTAGAAACCTGATGTTTACTGCTACCGAACCTAATGTTGGGGGAGTCACTAATGTTGCAAAAGACGCAGCTAATTGAGCTTGCAATGTTTTTAACCAGTTTACTTTTTCTATAACGAAAGAAAGAAGTAAAGTCGTTGAGGCAATATAAGTCAAAGTTGCACTTACTAGCGCTATGACAGCCCACTGCCATTTAGCTTCAGTGATTAATTCAGTTACATTTACCTGACTAAATTGCGGTACTAATAAATAAAGTGCTAAGACTGAGAAAAATGCTAGGAAAACATTTCGTAAATTAATTCTTTGAAATTGTATTGGTGCTATTGAAGAAGTCGAAGCAAGAGCACCTAAACCTTTTCTTAATTCGAGTAGTAGTTTCTTATTATTTTTTAAATAATTTCTAGTTTTCCTACTCATCGCTACGGTCTGTAAAGCTGGTATCACAGATACAAGTTCAGAAGTTTTGAAAACTTGCTGAGCAATAAATATTGATTTTTCAACACTTGAAACTCTAGCCACTGTCACAAGCGCTTCAGCTAAATCAATTCTTTGTTGAACTTCAGTTGCTGCAATAGCACCTGAATGCACAGCAGTTAATGCAATTGTGTGTGAGTTTGTTAGAAAAATATTTTCTGCAGATAAACCTCTATGAACAATATCAGCATCATGTAATTTTTGAATATTTTGTAAGAATTCCTTTAATTCCGGTTCAGTTATTTCTTTTTTTACATTAGCTAATTCTGCAAAACTAGTTCCAGAAATATTTTCTAAAGCAATAAGAATCGAGTCTGGTTCTAATTCTCGAACCATTTCTACTTCTGGATTATGCACACCCGCTGCAGAAATAGCGTGTGCTAATAAAGCTGTTCTTTCCACACGTCGTCTAATACTCATACCACGAAAGTCACCAGAAGTTTTTAAAAAAATTCCCCGCAACCAAGAACTGATTACTCCAGAACCCTGTAATTCCCAATCGAAAACCCAAACATTTAAATTTTTTCCATTAGAAAGAGTTACTTGAAAAATTCTTGCTTCAGTTGTTTCCATTAAAAAATTCATGGATGTAATCTTGTGACCATCCGATTCAATTCCGGCTCTTATTTGGGATTCACTTGCTCTATTTATAGGAGTTCCTAAAACGTAACGAACCGCTAACCCAACGGACCAACCAAGAGAAATGTTTGCGATTTGTGCAACGATAGTTGTTTGACCAGCTATTAATGATGCAAAGACTAAAGAAAAAACAGAGACAATTGCTATAAATCCAAGCCGACCTCTATCAAAAATTCTTGAAATAACTAGAAATGAAATTAAACCAGCAATTAAAGGATCAAGTGGCGATACGCCTTGAGTTTGTAAACTACCAGTTAAAGCAAGAATTAATCTGGGAGAATTACTTTGAATAATAATTATTGATAACGCGAGTAAAAATAGAACAGAAATTCCTGCTGCCAACAGGGCATCTATTAATTGTCTTGTTCTATTTCGGGTAAGTAATGAAAATGACACAATTACAGGAACAAAAATAATTGCAGTTGCCCCAATTGTGTTAAGTAAAAAAATAACAAAACTTGGAAGTTCCCTTGAGGCAATTGTTATATCTTGATCAATTCCCGCAGTTGTTCTGGCAGCTAAAGTTCCTATTCCTACTACGGCAATAGTTATACCTAGTGAAATGAGTAGGTTGATTAAGTCTCTTGGTCGCCTAGCAATCGGACGTTTGCTTTGTTTGTTGAAAAAGTTCATTGAATCTATCGTCCCATTACCTTGAATACTTTGGCCGAACGGACTCATGTCGTAGGTAACTGGTGAAGTAGGAGTATGTTGCCCGAAGTTCTAACTGATATTTCTCTGGATAATTCTGCTCTTGATGTCATAGGGACTCCTAAATTTGATGCCGAGCAGTTAAAGGCAGTTTCATTAAGAACTGGAAAAAATTTAGTAACAGGTCTTCCAGGAACTGGGAAAACTTTAGTTTTAGCAGAAAATGTTATTCAACAAATAAATAGCGGGATATCCTCAGATAAAATTTTAATTTTTTGCTTTTCAAGAGATCAAGTAAGAACGATGAGAAAATATCTATCACGAAGGTTGTTTGAAAAATCTATTCCCCAAGTTTCTACTTTTCATTCATTTACCCATGCTGTTATGCAATCTGCCTTGAATCAAGGAATATTAAGTGAAAATTATTCTTTATCACCTTTGCGTTTACTTTCTGGGCCTGAACAAGAAGTAATAATAAGTGAATTAATAAAAGGAAGTATCGAAGATAAATCAATTGAGTGGCCACAATATCTAAAACCATCATTACAAACTAGAGGATTTGTCAGACAAGTTAGAAATTTGCTTGCAAGAATGAGAAGTTTAGGAATGGATCCTGATCAATTAATTGAAGTTGGTCAAAAATATGAAAACAATAATTGGATTGCTTTAGGCCATTTTGCAGAGATGTATCTTGATAACTTAGATGCTTCTGAATCAATTGATTATGGAGAACTAATACATAGAGTTAATTTACTCCTACATCAAGTAAAAGATTTGAAGGAATTAAATATTAATTATTCACATTTTTATGTTGACGAATATCAAGATATTGATTCTTCGCAAGTTAGATTATTAAAGAAATTAGTTTCACCAAATAAATTTCTATTTTGTGTGGGAGATAAAAGCGAGTCAATCTATCAATTTAGAGGCGCCGATATCCAAGCACTCGATAGATTTGATGACGATTTTGGTTTAAATGAAGAGATAAATTTAAAGTATAATTATCGTACAAAAGTTAAAATTGAACCAGAATTACTAACTTTTGATAGTTTTAATTCGCAAAGTAATTACATTGCAAATGAAGTAAGTAAATTTAAATATGAGAACATTTCAAATAAATGGTCTGACGTTCTAATTATAATAAGAAACTCAAATTCGTTAAAAAATATACAAAGATCCTTAGGTACTTTTGGAATTCCAGTTGAAGTAGATGCCGAGGATTTACCTTTAATTAAAGAACCAGCAACTCGTATATTAATTGATTGTTTAACAATTGCTGGGGAATTAGCATTAGGAAAAAATAATCCAGCAAATCCAACAATTATAAAAGATTTATTAAAAGGCCCTTTAATTCAAGCATCAACTTTTGAGTTAAGAGAAACAGCAAGATTAATAAGAAAGAAAATTAAAGATTTAGAAAAACCACAAATAAGCTCTGATCAGGCGCTTTATTTAGCTGTGTTAAACCATGAAAATTTATATGATCTACCAAGTGATACTACGAAAAGTAGTAGAACTTTAGGAGCACTTTTACATACGGCTAAAGAATTAATAGTAGAAAAAAAGAGAGTAGAAGTTGTTCTATGGTCTATTTGGAATTATGAAATTAAACAAAAATATAAAGAGCTTTATCAGGTGCAAGAATTTGAAGACAAGTGGAGTAAAAATTTACAAAAAGAAGCTCTTTTATTTGGCGTAGAAGGAAGAATTGCAGATCAAGATTTAGACGCAATTTTGTCACTTTTTGACTTAGCTTCAAGAGAAGATGAAAGAACTCTTGGGACAAGAGGAGTTCTAAATTTTATAAATGATCTGGGTAAACAAAATTTTCAAGCAGAAACCATTGACCAAAAATCATTAGTTGATGCAAAAGTAAAAATTGTTACAGCACATAAGGTAAAGGGATTAGAGGCAAAATATGTAATTATTCCTGATTTACAAACTGATATTTGGCCATCCTTAAAACTTAGAAATACTTTACTTGAAGTTGAAAGACTTGATTATGAAAATGTGGTTAGGCCACCTAGCAAAAAAGAAATCTTAGAGGAAGAAAAAAGGTTATTTGAAGTAGCAAAAAGCCGAGCGACTCAAAAAATCTTAATAAGTGCAGTTAAAAATGACTACGAAAATCATGCTGAACCGTCTAGTTTTCTTAACAATTTTTTTGATGAAAAGCCTAAACATGTAAGTGGATTTTTACAAAAAAATCTATCTTTAAATTCCATTGTGACAAACCTAAGACTTTTAGCGGAAAATGAAAATGGACAAACTGAGTTCAAAAAAGCACTTGCTCAAAGACTTTATAAGATAAATCAAACCAAAGATATCTTTAATCGTCCCGTGAGTATAAATAGCAATCCACGTAATTGGTGGGCTACTTTTTCAAGTAATGATGACTTTTACGAAATCATAAAAGAAAAATCTTTTATTAAACTATCGGCTTCAAGTTTAGCAACTTTAAGAGATTGTAGTTTGAAATGGTTTTTAGAGAGAAAAGCAGGTGCAACTTTATTAAGGCAAAATTCTGCCAGTATTGGTTCCATAATCCATGCGATTGCTCAAGGTTTAACCAATGAGGAAATAGATCCGAATCTAGAGAGTCTAAAAAAGGAATTAGATAAAGTTTGGTATCAATTAAATTTTGAATCTGAATGGCTTAATATAAGAGAATATGAAAACACTTTAGAAATTTTGCAAAATTTATTGAGTTGGCATTTGAAAAGAACCGATAAAAAAATATTAGGAGCCGAAGTTTATTTCAATTTTGAAATGTATTTTGAAGAAATAGATGCCGCAGCACAAGTTAGTGGTTTTATCGACAGATTAGAAGCTGATATTTATGAAACATCAAATATTCACATTATTGATTTTAAAACTTCTAAAAATAATTTAACTAAAAATGAGGCTGGTCAAGATCCACAACTAGGGATTTATCGATTAGCTGTACAAAAAAAATCAATAAAATTAGAATTAGCTGAAAATGCTATCGATAAAAGTGCCGATTTAGTTTATCTTCGACTTCAAAACAAATCTGGAGTAATCGAAAGAGAAAGTTATGATGTTGAAAATAGCCATATTAAAGAAATTATTAAAGATGCTCTGGTGGTAATAAAAGACCAAAACTATCAAGCCACACCTAATCCAATGTGTCGAACTTGTAGTTTTAAAAGAATGTGTCCTGCCCAACCTGAAGGCAGAGGTGTTATTGAATGAAAATATCTTTTACTAAAGAACAGATACAAGCAATAAGAGCTCCATTAGAGCCATCACTAGTTTTAGCAGGTGCTGGAACTGGGAAAACAAGTGTTATGGCTGAAAGAGCTATTTGGTTAATTGAGAATGAAAATATTTCACCTAACGAAATTTTAGGTTTAACTTTTACCAATAAAGCTGCCTTGGAATTAAAAACTAGAATCAAAAATAAGTTAGCAAAAATAGTTGAATTTCTAGAACCAACGGTTTCTACCTATCACTCATTTGCCCTGGATATTTTGAGAGATTATGGTTTAAGTATTGGAGTTGATTCTGATCTTCAATTAATAAGCGAAACTTCAAGAATTTCACTAGCTTATCAAACATTATTAAATACCGATTTTCAAATTAAATATTTAGATACAAGTCCTAAAAGAATTGCTCAACAAATTGTTCTTTTAGACAATCAAATGTCAGAGCATAATTTGGAAAAAACCCAAATTATTGAATATTCAAATAAACTTTTTACAGAAATACTTGAAACAAAATCTAGAGTCGATTTAATTAATTTAGAAAAAACTTTACAACAACGAATAGAACTTGCTAATTTAGTTGAAGAATTTAGATTACAAAAACTTGAATCTGGATTTATTGATTTTTCTGACCAAATGAGGTTTGTTTATCAAATTGTTAAAAATAATCCTAATATTAAACAAGAATTACGGGAAAATTTTAAGGCCGTCTTACTCGATGAGTACCAAGACACTTCAGTTATTCAACGAATGATTTTAGTCGAAGTTTTTGGCGATGCACATCCTGTGACTGCAGTGGGAGATCCCTTACAAGCCATTTATGGCTGGAGGGGAGCTTCGGTGTCTAATATCGATAATTTTACCAATCATTTTCCCTTAAAAGATGGGACTAAATCAAAAGTATTTAATTTAACTTCAAATTTTAGAAGTGGAATAAAAATTCTTGCGCATGCCAATAGTATTTCCAAAAGTTTAAGAGATATACATAACGCAATAA
Organism: Actinomycetes bacterium; assembly: GCA_038145175.1. Taxonomy (GTDB): domain Bacteria; phylum Actinomycetota; class Actinomycetes; order S36-B12; family UBA5976; genus ATZT02. The sequence goes on from JAYQPE010000002.1 coordinate 169,455, forward strand.
ACATTTTAGTTGCAGACAAAGAAGATGTTGGTGTGGTAAAAGTTGGTTTATTTGAAACTAGCAAAGAAGAAGCTTTAGAAATTGTAGAGCAAATTAAAGATTTGATAATTGAAAATAAAGTAAATTATGAAGATATTGTGATTTTGAGTCGAAATACAAAAGAACTTCTGCCAATTTATGATTTATTGATAAAGAATGAAATTCCTGCAGCTTTTTCTGGAAAGCAAGATCTGATAGATGTTCCAGAAGTAAGTGAAGTCTTGTCTTATTTAAGAATTTTAGAAGATCCTACACATAATCCATCATTAGTAAAAATTTTGTCTGGTCCAAGATTTGAAATAAGTCCCAGAGATTTATCTTTTTTAGCAGATCAAGCAAAAACTTTAGTAAAAGATTTTTCAGGAAGAAAAAATAGTCGCAGTTTTGAAGAAAGCTTAAAAGATTCACTATCTGGAATAGATGTAGCTGAATTAGCAGTTTTATCAGATGCGCTTAAAGAACCAGGAAATTTTAATTATAGCAATTGGTCAAAAGAGGTTTTCAAAAAACTACACGAAGAATTAGAGTATTTGCGAAAATTTATTACAGAACCTCTTTCTGACTTCTTATATCGAATCATGACTAAAACAGGACTATTAAATGAAGTTTTGTGCACAAATAATTTTATGACTCAGTCAAGATTTGAGGCATTGATGCAATTACAAAAAATTGCCCAAGTTTTTCAAGAATCAAATGCTCATGCCGTGGTTCGTCAATTCATAGAGTTTTTGGATGATGCAGATGATTTAAATTCCGGAATTGAATTTGAAAATATTAATAATAGTAATTCGATTTCTCTAATGACTATTCATAGTGCAAAAGGGTTAGAATTTCCATACGTATTTATAACTGCTCTGACCGAGAAAATATTTCCAAGCAATAAAGGGTCAAATTGGATAACTAATCCCTCTTTGATTCCATTTGAAATTCGACAAGACCAAGAAGTTTTAGTTAAAAATTTTAAAACTACAAGTAAGGAATTCAAAATTTATGAGGAAGAATGCAAAAATTTGCAAGAATTAGAAGAGCGAAGATTGATATATGTTGCTTTAACTAGAGCTGAAAAACAATTAGTTGTTACTGGACATTGGTGGGGTCCAACACAAAAAAACGTCCAAGGACCATCAATTTTCTTAAAAGAATTGCATCAAGTTTTACAAAATGGTCATGGAGAAATCTTAAAGTGGCAGATGGAGGTCTCTGAAAATAATCCCAATATGGAAAATAAATTAAGTTTTACTTGGCCCAAACCTCTTGATGAAAGAAAAAGACTTGGAAGAAGAGATCTTGCTAATTTAGTATTAAATCCTCAAGTATTTGATGAATCAAAATTATCGATAGAACAAAATCAATTTTTGAAACAAATTGACCAAGAGATTGAAGTTTTAATTAAAAGTGTGCAAGATGAAAATTTGAAAATTCGAAGAGTGCCAATTCCAGAATATTTAAACGTGACCAAATCGATTAGATTAATTAGAGATTCAAAAGATTTTGCCGCAAATCTATTGCGACCAATGCCACATAAACCAATAGATCAATCTCGCCGTGGAACACAATTTCATTACTGGGTGGAAAAGTTTTTTGCTAAACCTGCCCTTTTTGACACACTTGATATAGAGGGATCTGCAGATCAAAGTTATATAGATGATCAAGCTTTAGAAATAATGAAGCAAGCATTTACTGATTCGATTTGGGCAAAATTAGAACCTCTTGCTTTAGAGTGGCCATTTGAAATATCAATAGAGGGAAGATCTTTGCGCGGAAGAATAGATGCGGTATTTAAAGATGGTGAGGATATTTTATTAATTGATTGGAAAACAGGGCAAATTGATAAATCCGATAACTTACAACTTGGTTGGTACAGGCATGCTTGGTGGAAATCAAATGGCACAGATCCAAGCAAACTCAAAGCGGGATTTGTATATGTGCCAAGCATGGTGTTTAAACCCGAATTAAACCCATTTGCAGTTGATGATGAAGTGTTTAAGTTCAAAAAATTAGATTTAAAGTAGGCAAAATGTTTATATTTAATTCATATGAAAGGATATCTTTATGGCTAAATTAACAATGTATTCAACTCAGTGGTGTGGTTACTGTCAAAGATTAAAAGCGCAATTAAAACGAGAAAACATAGATTTTGATGAAGTAGATATAGAGCAAGATGAAAATGCTGCAAATTTAGTGGAGAAAGTTAATGGCGGTAACAGAACTGTTCCCACCATAGTTTACGAAGATGGTTCAGCTGTAACAAATCCATCATTAATTCAAGTAAAGGAAAAGCTAGGACTTTAAATGCCTAGCAAAAAACTTTCATTTGATGAATTAGATGATGCCCAACAAGCAATCGTCAACACTCTCAATGGTCCAGTTGTAATTTATGCCGGTGCCGGAAGTGGAAAAACTCGAGCACTAACTCATCGAATTGCAAATGGTGTTTCAAATAATGTTTATGATCCAGAAAAAGTTCTAGCACTTTCCTTTACAACTAGAGCAGCAGATGAAATGGCATTGCGCTTAAGCGCAATGGGAATAAGAAATATAGCAACAAGAACCTTTCACTCAGCGGCTTTAAGACAACTTAAATATTTCTGGCCAGATGCTATTGGTGGCCAAATGCCAGTGATTGTTGAAAATAAATTTAAAGTTATGAATTTAGCTTTACCCGAAACAAAGAACAGAAATAAAGAGTTTATCTCAGTTATTGAAAGTGCTAAGACCAATCGTTTGGATCCAGATGCTTTAACTAATTTAGATCATGCCCATGCCTATCAAAAATATATTGACTATTTAGATAAAAATCATTTGATTGATTTTGAAGATGTTTTAATGCTTTTGGTCGCGATTCTTGAAGATAGGCCCGATTTATTAGCAGAAGTTCATAGGGCTTACGAGTGGTTTAGTGTCGATGAGTACCAAGACGTAAATCCATTGCAACAGTCATTGCTGGATTTGTGGCTAGGCGAAAACGACAATATTTGCGTTGTGGGAGATGTTTGCCAGACTATTTATTCTTTTGCTGGAGCTAAAAACAAATACTTGCAAGAATTTACTGATAAATTTCCCGAAGCATCAGTATTTAAATTAAATAGAAACTATAGATCAAGTGCTGAAATAGTCGAATTTGCTAATAACTTACTTGCACAAATGCCAAACCAAAAATCTAACGTGGGCCAATTATTTGCAACCAGAAACCAAGTAGAGACAGTATCAGTTACTTCATATTTAAGCGAACACGAGGAAGCACAATCTATAGTTGATCAAATTTCTAAGATGATTGAAAACGGCACAAAATTAAAAGATATTGCAGTGCTTTCAAGAACAAATACTCAATTAGAAAAAGTTGCAATTAAATTGGAAGAAAAAAATATTAATTATTCAATTCAAACTTCGGAAAAATATAGCTTAAGAACTAGGCTAGAAGAAAAAGTTACACTTGCAAGCATTCACGCAACTAAAGGATTGGAGTGGGAAAATTTATTTTTGATAGGAGTAAGTGATGATCTTATTCCGTTTGTACAAGCAGATGGTCCAGAAGAAATTTTAGAAGAACTTAGACTTTTTTATGTGGCAGTAACAAGAGCTAAAAATAAATTATCTATTACTTGGTCAAAAAGTAGAGACTTTGATGGAAAAGAAAGAATAATTTCAAGATTTATTAACCATTCCAAACAAATTAATGAAAATGTAGCAGATACCACAAACTACTTAATTAAAAAAGTAACAAAACAAACCGAACGAGATTTAATTAAATGTAAATTGTGTAAAAAGCCATTAGTTTCTGGTGCGGAAGTTATCCTTAAACGATGTAAAAATTGTCCAGGAATTATTCCTCCAGAGTATTTAGAAGCTGCTTTTGAATGGCGAAAGGAAATGGCCGTTCAAGAATCAATTCCAGAGTTCTTAGTTTTTAGTGATGCAACCTTGGAGGCATTTACTGAATATATTTATGAGGCAAAAATTGAAGAAGAATTTCTTTTGATTCCAGGTGTGGATGTGGAAAAATATAATAAATATTTTGATGATTTGAGCACTATTCTTGCCCAAGTTGAACCAAAACAAGAAAAACTTGTCGCTGTGGATAAAAATTCTATTGTGGATAAGTAATATTAAGATTTTTAAAAAATGTTTTAATACCTAAAACTGTAATTTTAGGAGGACATTTGAGATTATCAATTAACCCAGAAATCGATGTTATTTGGCTAAGTAATACCGCGCTACAAGTAAGTAATGCTGCAGGTCAATCTTTTCAAATAACAGATTTACCACTTGAAATAAAAGATATTTATGCAGAAATTGATGGAGTAAAACAACTCTCAGATATTTTAATAAAACTTGGAGTTGATGAAAGAATTCATAACGATGTTAATGAGTCGATTCTTTTACTGATCGAGCAGAAAGTGTTTATAAATCAAACGTATTTAAATGAAAAATTTGAAACTTTAAGAAATAGTTATGTATTAATTAAAGGCTTAAATACAACGGTGTATCAAATAGCACACCTTTTAGCATCAAATGGGGTGGGAAGAATAGTTATAGAAGATTTAATAAAAAGTCCTCAAACTGTATCTTTAGCTGATATTAATGTATTTAGTCCTAGAGCAAAAGATATTGGAACTTCACTATCTAAGTGTGTTAAAAACTCCTTAGCTTATTTTGATATTAGATTGGATAAACCAGATAGAAATCTTTCTCCTGATCTAATTATTCTTTGTGACGAAATATCTGAATTTGATTTACATGAAATAATTATTAAGCAGATTCCTTATTTATATGTAAGAAAAACAAATGACTTTATTCACGTGGGTCCATTTACTATTCCTGATGCCAAATTGTGTCTTAAGTGTCAACAAATATTGAAAATAAAGCAAAAGCTTTCATTTTTTAATTTTAGTAAAAAGCGAATTCGCCAAATTGATAATAATCCTGCCTTAACCACTTTAGCCAGTTCTCTTGCGGTAACTTCTGTTATTTCTTATCTTTCTAAAGAATTAAATAATAAGTTTCCAATTCTTACAAACGTGGTGTGTGAATTAGATCCAGTTGGTCCAACTATTTCTTTTAAACAAATTAGACAAAATCAAAATTGTGAATGTAATTGGCTAGCAGCTTAAATAAAAGCAAATTGCCCTTGAACCTTTTGATTCAAGGGCAATGAAGACGTGAACTGTCTTTAGGCTTTGCCGAGGATGCGGGTCACTTTGGTGCCGCAGGTTGGGCAAATTCCTTTGGCCATGCGGCGGCCATTGGTTTCATGAACTTCTCCAGTGAACTGGCGCTTGGCTTTGCACTTCACGCAGTACGCTTCGCCTGTGTATGACTCTCCGGCCATGTAAATCCTCCTTGCGAACGTGGGGGATGAAATTCCCTCACCCTTTAACCCTAAGCGCATGAGCGTGGTTATGAGGCACTTTTGAGCGTGCCACGCCGTAATTTTGAGCACAAAGCCCTCACGAATGGGTATTTAGTGTCCCAGGAGATTAAAAGAGAAAAGATAACTAAAAATTGAAACCGCTGGGCCACATCTTGGTTATAAAGTTCTATGCACTTTCCCCAGATACACAAAACTTAAAAAGAAGTTATCCCAGCGGTGTCAGTAAACCTGAATTTATGCAGATTCCAGCAAGGCGTCAAATGCTCTTGTAGATGAATATGTGGATTACTTGTTGATTATCTGTTTAAACAGGTGAATAAATTGGGGATAAAAGTGTGAACTATTTTCCCGTTCTGAAAGAAATAAGCCTTTGAACAGCACTTTTATATAAGAGTGTTTGTGGATAAAAAATAGTTTTACCAATTAGCGTTATTTCCATGAAAAAAGACTTAAATTTACCCGATCATGTTGAAATTAGAAGATCTAGAAAAAGAAAACGGACTATTTCAGCTGCTCGCGAGGGAAATAAAACAATTCTTAATGTTCCCTACAGAATGAGTTTAAAAGAAATTGAAGAGTTAGCAAAAGATTTAATCAACAGAATTGATAAAAAAGATCCAAGGGCTCATCTTTCTGATTCTGAACTATTCGAAAGAAGTAAAGAACTATCAGCAAAGTATTTATTTTCAAAAGCTGAAGCAAAATCAGTTGCTTGGTCAACACGACTTAGCTCAACTTGGGGAATTTGCACACCTATTCATGCTGAAATAAAAATTACTTCAAGACTAATTGGCATGCCCCAATATGTTTTAGATTATGTTTTGCTTCACGAATTAGTCCATTTGATTATTAACGATCATGGCAAAGAATTTAATGCCTTTATGAAAACTTACGAATTTAAAGAAAAAGCCGAAGGTTATTTAGATGCACTAGATGAATTACCCTCATCATTTTGGTCATCTGATTCTTTAGGAGCTTCACCTAATGTCTCAAGAGAAGAAATATCTAAAGGTTTTTGAATGTTGTTGAAAAATTCAGGATTTTGTAAATCTTCAATACTTGGTAATAAATCAGGGTGATTCCACAAATTATCTCTTTTTTCAATTCCGTTAATTTCTGTTTGTTTATTCCAAAAAGCGAAAGCTTCTCTCATAAGTTTAGGTCTTAACTCCAAACCAATTAAGGCGCCAAAAGTTTTTTCTGCAGGTCCACCTTCTGCTCTTCTTCTGTTCATGGCTTCTTGAAGTGAATTTAAACTGGGCAATCTATTTGAACTTGCTTTGTTTACGACTTCTAGAATCCAACCTTCAATTAAAGCCAATAATCTTTCAGTCCTTTTTAGAGCTGCAAGTTGTGATTCGTTTAATTCTGGTTCAAAAATTCCTTGTGAAATAAGTTCTTGAATAGATTCAGGATTGCTTGGATCGATTTGTGTCATTAAATCATTTATTTTGTTGTTACTGACACTAATTTGTGATGAATACTCTTCCGCAGCATTTAATAGGGTTGGAGATAACCAGGTGGCACTTGAAAAAAGTCTGCTTGCGGCTGATTCTCTTAATGCAATGTAAACAAAAAAATCAGAGCCAGGAACTGAAAGTCCTTTTGCAAAATCTTTTATATTCCTTGGCAGTAAAGATGGTGTTGTAGTATCTCCTAATGGTAAACCGATATCGGTTAAACATAAAACTTCACTTGATAATGCAGCAAGACCATTACTTACTTGCATTGAAAACATTGCTGCAGACATTGGTTTTAAAGAATCAAGTAATGGTTTTAGCATCGCTTGTTGTGATTCATCCATTCCTGGAATATTTGGTAAAACATTAATCATGCTGCCTTGAACACGTTGGGCAACTGGTTCAACAATTTTTTTCCAAGTTGGAACAGTAGCTTGTATCCATTCACTTCGACACCAAGCATTGGCACTGGTTGATTTGGCAGAAAAATTACAAACAGAATTTAACCAATTTTGGGCAAGTTCGATATTGTTGGTAACTTCTTTTTTTTCTGATTCGCTAACACTTGGATCTCCAGCTTGGACAACGTTGGTCCTGGCCATGTTGACAGCAGCATCCCAACCCACTGGGGCGTTGCCAGAATTTTGCAACATTTGCCCAAGTTGGCTAAGTATTTTTCCTATCTCTGATGGATCTATTGGAAACCTCACAATATAAATAGTTAACTACTTAATCAATTATCTCGCCACAGGTCGTAATGTTGAACTATGCAGGCACTTTTATGGTTATTAATTCCAGTATTCGTGGGTTTAATCACAACTATCTACTTAGCAATCAAATATCGACCATCAAGGCCTGCGAATGCCCATAAAGGAATGTCGGGACTTTTAGAGTTTAGAAAAGCCATGAATAGGCCATTACCGAAACCAAAAAAGAAAAATAAGTGAAAATTAATAACAAGTTTAGATTGCAAATAATTTTAATAGCATTAATTACTTTACTTTTATTAATTCCTGTTCCATTCATAAGAATCGCCCCAGGTCCTCTTTTTAACACTATTGGAACAGAACGAGATAAAGATGTCATAACAATAATTGGAACTAAAACTTATGAATCTAAAGGTGAACTAAATTTCACGACAGTTTCAGAAACTGGGGGTCCATTTGGTCGTTTGGTATTAATTGATGCCATCTTTTCCTGGATAGATCCAACTGAAGCTGTTGTACCATCATCAGATTTATATCCCGAAAATGAGGATCCAGAAATTATTAAAAAAAGAAATGAAAAAGCATTTTCGAATTCACAGTCTGATGCAATAGCTGCTGCATTAACTTATTTAAATATTCCTGTTCCAATCAAAGTTGTTGTAGATAGCGTTGTAGTTGACTCACCTAGTGATGGAAAAATTGAACCAGGAGATGTTGTTGTAAGCGTTAATGGTAAAAATGTTCAGACTGCAACCGATGTAGTCAAATTTGTTCAAGAGAATAAGCCAAAAGATTTAATTAAAATACAACTTATAAGACAAACAAATGAAAAAGAAGTTGAAATTATTGCACAAGAATTAAAATCGGATAAATCAAAAGCTTCAATTGGAATTTCAATTGGACCTGGAATTGATCCTCCTTACAAATTTAATTTTGGAATTTCAGAAGTAGGCGGTCCAAGTGCTGGGCTAATGCTTTCTCTTGGAATAGTTGATGAATTAACTCCAGATGATTTAACACAAGGACTTAATATTTCTGGAACAGGAACTATAAATTATCTTGGCCAAGTAGGGCCAATTGGTGGCATAAGGCAAAAACTTGAAGGAGCAGTTGCAGGGGGAAGTAACTTGTTTTTAGCACCTAAAGAAAATTGTGACGAAGTGCTTTCAAAAAATTACAAAAATATGCCCGTGGTGGCCGTAGTGGACTTAAAAGGTGCAATTGAGGCAATCAATACCTTCACCAAGCAAAAAAACGCTGAGGGATTGCCCAATTGTGAATTATCTAAATAGTTTTGATAAATCTCTTGGGGAATATTAACCCCAATTGGACGAATGATTACTTATTTCGTATTGTCGAAATATGACTTTTTCTCGTCCAGATTTCACTTTTAACAGACCCAGAGGAAAAAGTTCGTATTTACTAATTTCATTAGGTGCTCTTTTTATAGCTCTTCTATCAATATCTGGTTATTACACGGATTGGCTTTGGTATAGATCTGTAAATGCTTCACAAGTTTATTTGTCAGTGATAGCTTGGCGAATTGGTTTATTTGTTGTTTTTGCAGCAATAACAGGATTTGTTATTTGGTTAAATATTTATCTTGCCTATAAGTATCGTCCAATTTATGCATCGGTTACTGCAGATCAATTATCTTTACAAAGATATAGAGAAGCACTTGATCCAATTAGAAAAACCGTTTTTACGATTGGCCCAATTCTTTTAGGATTCTTAGCTGGTGGATCTGCTTCTGCAGAGTGGAGAAATTGGTTTCAATGGATTAACTCGACAGAATTTGGCACAAAAGATCCACATTTTGGAATAGATATTAGTTTTTATGTTTTTGATTACCCACTATTACGAAGTTTAGTTACATTTGGAATTTCAACAATTATTATTTCTGGTTTAGCAAGCGGAATTATTCATTACATTTATGGCGGCATAACTTTACAATCTCCAACACAAAAAGCAACTAAGTTTGCTCAATCTCAAATATCAATTTTGGTTGCACTACTTTTTGTTATGAAGGCTTATGCGTACTGGTTAGATAGGTACGGTTTGGCTATAAAACAAGACACATTATTGGTGGGACTGAAATACGTTGACGTAAATGCCATTTTGCCAGCTAAAAATTTGATGATGTATCTATCTTTGATTGTGGCAATTCTATTTTTGATAAATGCTTTTCGAAGAAAATGGTTTGTTCCAAATATTGGTATTGGAGCATTATTAGTGACGGGTGTGTTAATTGGTGGAGTTTATCCAACAGTTATTCAACAATTTGTAGTTCGTCCAAGCGAAGCAGATAGAGAAGCACCATATATTCAAAGAGCAATAGAAGCCACTAGAGCCTCTTATGGTTTATCGGGTGTAGAAATTATTGATTATCCGGCAAGTACTGAACCAAATAAAGAAGTAATAAGTAAACAAATTGGAACTATTGAAAAAATAAGACTTATGGATCCTGCATTACTTTCACCAACATTTAATCAGTTGCAACAAATTAGAGGTTTTTATTCATTTGCAGACACTCTTGATATAGATCGATATGACTTAAATGGCGATAAACAAGGAACAGTAATTGCAGCAAGAGAATTAAATTTAGCTGGAATTCCAAGCGCACAAAGAAATTGGATTAATTCACATTTGGTATATACACATGGATTTGGAGTAGTAACTGCTAAAGATAACGCGGTAAAAGTTGATGGCCAACCACAATTTACAACTTCAGATATTCCAACAATGGGTGATTTAAAAATTGATCAACCAAGAATTTATTTTGGAGAAAATTCACCAAGTTATTCGATTGTTGGTGGTGCACAAGGAAGTGACCCAAGAGAATTAGATTATCCAGATGACACAAGTCCAAATGGTCAAAGAAATAATACTTACTCCGGAAATGGTGGAGTTCCAATTGGAAACTTCTTTAACAAAGCTCTTTATGCATTAAAGTACCAAGAAATAAATATTTTACTTTCGAATTTAGTAAATAATGATTCTAGAATTTTGTATTATCGAGATCCTGCGGAAAGAGTTCAAAGAATCGCACCTTGGTTAACTTTAGATGGAGATCCATACCCTGCTGTGATTGATGGAAAAATAGTTTGGTTACTTGATGGATATACCTCAACTAATTCTTATCCTTATGCCACAAGAAGTAGTTTAGATACAGCCACTGCTGATTCTGTTAACCAAACATCTACTGCTTTAAGAGCTCAAGCGGCTCGACAAATTAATTACATAAGAAATTCAGTAAAAGCAACAGTAGATGCTTATAATGGCACAGTCACAATTTATGCTTGGGATGAATCAGATCCAATCTTAAAAGCTTGGGCAAAAGCATTTCCAAATATTGTTAAACCAAAATCTCAAATGCCAACTGAAGTTATTAATCATGTGAGATATCCAGAGGATTTATTCAAAATACAAAGAGGAATTTTGAGTAAGTATCACGTCAAAGATGCTTTAGCTTTTTATGGTGGACAAGATTTTTGGATTATTCCAAATGACCCAACCAGACCTGGTGTGCAAGGAGCACAACCTCCATATTATTTACAATTGCAAATGCCAGGGGATGAAAAGCCAATATTTTCTCTAACAACAACTTTTGCACCTACTAGAAGACAAACTTTGGCATCTTTCATGGCTGTATCAAGTGATCCAAATAAGGATTATGGAAAAATTCGAATTCTGCAACTTCCAAGAAATACAACAATTCCTGGGCCAACTCAAGTGCAAAATAATTTTGAATCCGATCCAGATGTAGGTGCATTATTGTCACTACTTAGAAGAGGTGGCTCTGATGTTGAATTAGGAAATCTATTGTCTCTTCCTATTGGGGGAGGACTTTTATATGTTGAACCAGTTTATGTTCGAGCAACAGCCGGAGAAAGTTATCCATTATTAAGAAAAGTTTTAGCTTCATTTGGACAAAAAGTTGTTTTCGAAGATAATATTCAAGATGCCATTAATGCATTGTTTGGTGAAACTTCTACAACCGCTCCACAAACTCCAGAAGATGGATCTGAAGTAACACCACAACCTGATACACCTACTCCATCAGGTGATCCTGCACTTGATTTAGCAAATGCAATTAGTGATATGCAAAAAGCAATTAGTGATGGTAAAGATGCACTTGCTAAAGGTGACTTTACTGCTTATGGAAAAGCACAAAAAGATCTGGAAGATGCACTCGATAGAGCATTGGACGCACAACGTCGTTTAAATTTAATTCCCGAACCAGTAACTAATGATGAAGTAACACCTGCTAATTTTTCTTCTAAAGTTAACTTGAATTAGTTCATAAATCTGCTCTGCATTAGCATTAAGAGATACGACGCGGGGTGGAGCAGCTCGGTAGCTCGCTGGGCTCATAACCCAGAGGTCATAGGTTCAAATCCTGTCCCCGCTACCACTAAAGAAGGCCGGTAAAAATCACACCGGTCTTCTTTTTTATTTTTAATTGGTTAAGCATAGAGTGTGAATATGGAGCAAAATCAAGTGTCTTTTGAAAAAAAGAAATTAGGAAAGATTTTCTTAACTGCTCCTGGTCCTTCAACTAGAAAAATGTTTTCTTATCTTTTAAGAGCAAGAAAAGATCCTGCAGGATTCTTAGTTGAAATGAGAAAAAAATATGGAAATGTTGTGCAATTTCCATTACCAATTTTGCCAGTTTATTTAGTTTCCCATCCACAAGATGTTGATCGGGTCATGCGAGTTAATGCCAGAAATTATGGAAAAAAAACTATTCAATATAAAAATTTAGCTCTAGTAACAGGGGATGGATTATTAGCTGCAGATACACCTAGTTGGAAAAGACAAAGAAAACTAATTCAGCCTGCATTTCATCACGAGGCAATTTTAAGAGTTGGTCCCGATACAGTTTTAGTAACAGATCGTTTATTGAATAAATGGAATAAATTAATTGATAATTCAATTATTGATATAGATGATGACATGATGCATGCTGCTTTAGAAATTGTTGGCAGATCTTTATTTGGCACAGATTTAGCCGGAGATGTTGAAAAAACCGCGGAAGCTACATTAGATGCTCTAGATATTATTGTGGCAAGAGCAAGAACACCAATTACATTTCCAAAATGGATGCCAACTCCTAATAATAGAAAATTAGCGAAAGCTCTAAAACAACTCGATTCTGCAGTTGCAAGAATTCTTGAAGAAAGAAAAAAAATAACAGCAAAACCTGGATTAGATCGCGAAGTAGATATGTTGGATTTATTACTCGCCGCACATGATGAAGAAGGAGCATTAAATAGTAAAGAGTTGAGAGATCAAATAGTCACTTTTATAGTTGCAGGCCATGAAACAGTCGCAAGTTCTTTAACTTGGACTTGGTGGCTACTAGGAACTCATCCGGATGTGCAAAAAAAATTACAAAACGAAGTTGATCAAGTGCTAAATGGAAGAGCTCCTGGTGTAGCAGATGTTGATAATTTGGCTTATACAAAAGCAGTTGTTGATGAAGCATTGAGAGTTTATCCTCCAGGTTGGGTAGTAAGTAGAAGAACTTTAGAAAAAGATGAACTTGGAGGTTATGAAATTCCAGAAAATTCTGTAATTATTATTTCTCCCTGGACAACTCATCGACATCCTGAAGCTTGGCTCGAAGCAGAAAAGTTTAATCCAGATAGATTTTTACCAAGTGCTCCAACTCCTGAAAGAGGAACATACTTGCCATTTGGAATTGGACCAAGAATGTGTATTGGAAAAGATTTTGCGCTTTTAGAAAGCGTTCTATTAATTGCAAGAGTTGCTCAAAAATGGAATATATCCGCTGCTGGCCCAGAACCATTTCCAAAAGCTTTAGTTATGGTCAGACCTGACGGGGGATTACCAATGCATATTTCGAGAAGAAATTAATTAATATTTTTTAAAACTTCCTTGTGAAGTAAACCGTTTGTTGTCACTAGACTTTTATCTTCCAAAGGATCTCCACCTTCAAGTGAGGTGGCAGTGCCACCAGCTTCGGTAATTATTGGAATTAAAGCGGCCATGTCCCAAATAGCTAATTTTGGTTCCATTGAAAAATCAATTGAACCTTCAGCAACCATCATATGAATTATAAAATCTCCAAAACCTCTTGCTCGCCAAACTTTTTTAAGTAATTTTTCAAAGTTTTCTTCCTGATCTCTTTTTGCCCATCTTTCTTGGCTGGAATAACCAAAGTATGCATCTTCAATTTTAGAAACTTTTGAAACTTGAAGTTTTCTTTCTTTTATAAAATTATTCGTATGTGTTCTTAAATAAGATCCGTGACCAATGGCGCCAAACCATCTTCTACCAAGAGCTGGAGCCGACACCATTCCCACTTGCATTTTGTTGTCAATTCGTAGTCCAATTAACGTGCCCCAAAATGGCACTCCACGAACAAAATTTTTAGTTCCATCAATTGGATCTAATATCCACTCACGATTACTAACTCCCTCAACGCCAAATTCTTCTCCAATTATTGAGTCTGTTGATGAGTAATCCAAAATTAATTTTCTTAATTCTTCTTCTACTTTTTTATCAGCGTCGCTTACTGGAGTTAAATCAGGCTTTGTCTCAATAACTAAATCAAGCGCACCAAAGCGAGCCATTGAAATTTCATCTGCCAAATCGGCAAGTTTTTGGCAGAAATCAAGGTCTTTTTGACTCATAAAAATATCTTAATCGACGTTTTTCTCTAAAGATAAAAGAAGTCTTCGAAAGGAATCTAGACGATTAAGTAATTGTGGATTACCAGCGTTATTTTTTTCTATTTCGCAAGTTGAATCTAAATGTTTACAATTTTTTTGACATTTTAAAGAAAATTCAAGTAAATCAGGAAATCCTTCAAGTATCTGCTCAATCTCAAAATGGGCTAATCCAAAAGACCGAATTCCTGGTGTATCAATGATGCAGGTTGTTTCATTTAGTGACAGAGCAAATGCAGAAGTAGACGTATGTTTACCTCTACCTGTGACTTCGTTTACATCTCCAGTCCTTCTATTAGCTTGTGGAATCAATCGATTAACAAGTGAAGATTTTCCAACACCAGATGGACCGATAAAAACTGTTGTTTTGTTGGCTAGTTGCTTATTAATTTCTTCTAAATTCGAAATCTTGTTTGTTGCTATAATCTTAATATTTAATGGTTCATAAAATTTCAATAATTCACCTTCATTCTTCAAATCAGTTTTTGTTGCAACTATAAATGGTTCAGCCCCTGCCAATTTTGCAGCAACTATTGTCCTATCAATTAATCTAGTGTTTGGTTCAGGATTAGTTGTCGAAGTAACTATTGCAACAGCATCGACATTAGAGACTAAAATTTTTTCAGTAGAATCAATATCGTCGCTACTTTTGGTTAAGGTATTTTTTCTTTCATTAACTTTTATTATGCGAGCCATGTTTTCAGGATTATTTTCGTCGACTCCAACAATTTCAACCAAATCGCCAACTACAACACCTTTTCTGCCAAGATCTCTAGCTTTTATTGCATAGATATTTGTATTTGAATTTTTTAGATGTACGGTAAATCTTCCTCGATCAACAGTTATTACCGTTCCCGTTATGGAATTTTTATGCGTTGGACGATCTTTAGTTCTAGGACGAGATTTATGTTTTCCAGGTCTTTGACGAATGTCATCTTCATCATAGTCGTGGAATTTATTCACGAATTTACCATTGAAGTCCACATTTTTTCAAAATTTGGCAAAGTTTTTGAAGTCGTAGAAATATCGTCGACATAAATGTCTTTAATTCTTAAACCAATTACTGCACCAGCTGTTGCCATGCGATGATCATCAAAAGCTTTCCAAACTCCACCATGCAATTCTTTTGGATTTACTATTAATCCATCTTCAGTTTCAATTGCATCTCCACCTAGTGCGTTAATATTTTCCACCAGTGCACTTAGTCGATCTGTTTCATGACCTCTTAAATGAGAAATTCCTGTAAATTCTGATTTGGAATTTGCAAATAATGAAATTGCAACAAGTACAGGAGTTAATTCACCTACATCTTTTAGATTGTAATTAATTCCATTGATCAGGGAATTTCCTTTAAGAGATAAATAATTGGCGCTAAGTTCAATTTGAGCACCCATCTTAGAAAGTATTTCAATCCAGGCGTTTCCAGCTTGGGTAGTTTGCAAAGGCCAATCTTTTATTTTTACATTTCCAGACGTAACCATTGCGGCTGCTAAAAAAGGCCCAGCATTTGAAAGATCAGGTTCAATTTTCCAATCTTTTGATTTCATATTTTGTTTTTCAATTCTCCAAGTTGTTTCATTAAGTTTTAAAGTATTTACACCTACATCTTTTAACATCTCAATCGTCATTTGAATGTGAGGTAGACTTGGTAAATTTTTTCCGATGTGCTTAATAGTTAAGCCGTTGATAGTTTTTGCACCAATCATCATTAACGCACTGATAAATTGGCTTGATTCGGAAGCATCAATTTCTAATTCTCCTCCAGAAATCTGACCGCTTGAATTAATTGAAAACGGTAAGCTTCCTGAATTATGGTCAATCACATTAATGTTTAACTTTTTTAGCGATTCGATAAGTGTTTTCATAGGTCTTTTTCTTGCTCTTGGATCACCGTCAAAATTTGTAGTTCCTGCTGTTAACGAAGCAAGAGGTGGAACAAATCTCATTACAGTTCCAGCTAATCCGACGTCAATTGAAATCTCTTCATGTTGATTGATCATTGGTGAAATTTCAACTTTTGAGTCTTGTTTTTTAATTTTGCACCCTAATTTTTCTAGAGCCTCAAGCATCAGATTTGTGTCACGTGCAAAAAGAGGATTGAAAACTGTTGAAGGCTTATCACCAAGTGCTGCTAACACAAATGCACGATTAGTTGCAGATTTTGAGCCTGGAATTTCTAGAGTCGTATCAATAGCAAAATTAATCGTTGGGGCATGCCATTCACGCTTAGAATTATTACTCATTGAATCTAAGACTACCTTGCGTGCGTAAAATTCACTTGTTATGTGTGGAAGATATGCAGCTAATAGAGACACCGGCACTCTCACTGAAGTTTTTAATATTAAACAACTTCCAGAAATCATTCTCGAGCCAAATTACAATATTTCGCCAACTTTAAATTCGTATGTAATTACTCAAAATGAAAATGAAGATCGAATATTAAATGTTATGGGGTGGGGACTGATTCCATCTTGGGCTAAAGATAATTCCATGATGGCCAAAATGATTAATGCAAGATTTGAAACTGTTGAAGTTAAACCATCTTTTAGAAGTGCTTTCATAAAGAGACGTTGCATAATCCCAATGGATGGATATTACGAATGGTTTAGACCAGAAGATCCAAAAGAAAAAAAACAACCTTATTTCATAAAAGCAAAAGATAAACCCTTACTGGCAGTCGCTGGGATTTATGAGAAGTGGCAAAATCCAAAAATGGAAAATGAAATAATTACATCTTTTTCAGTGATAACCACTCAAGCGACACTCGGTTTGGAAGTGATTCATGACCGAATGCCTGTAATCGTACCTGATAAAAATTGGACTTCTTGGTTAGATCATAATTTTCAAAATAAAGAAGAAATAAAAAAGTTAATTGTGACACCACCTAAAAACTATTTTGAATATTTTAAAGTAGGTTTTGAAGTTAACAACGCAAGAAATAATGGTCCCCAATTAATCAAAGCTATTTAGGTTGAAATTTTGAATAATGTTAAATAATCTAAATGGTTTTATGAGGTATTAAGCATAAATTCACTTATCAGCTTTAAGCCAAACTCCAGACACGGTAGCGTTTAGTTATGGCTTTTTTGTCATCAGTTGTTAAAGAAAAAACAGAACTTGAAGATAAAGACATTGAACATCTTCAAGCACTGCTTGCTGATTGGACTCTTTTAGCTGATTTAAGTTTGAGTGATTTAGTTTTGTGGATTCCGACTTGGCATGGTAAAGGTTTTTTTGCCTCTGCTCAGGTTAGACCTGCTACGAGTCCAACAAATGTTCCTCAAGATTTAGTTGGCGAATTTATTGCTTCAGGTAGAAGAATTGACTTAGATAAGGCGTTGACCTCTAGAAAAAAAATTATTGAATCTGAGAATAAAAAAATTAAAACAGAAGCAATCCCCGTAATTTTTGAAGACCGAGTAATAGCTGTCATTTCTCGTCATACAAATGCTGATGGCCGAGGGGGAAGACTGGAAGAAGTTTATTTAAAAGCCGCAGATGATTTATTTCAAATGGTTACAGCAGGTACTTTTCCAGCAAAAGGTGAAATAAGCAAAGCTAGCCAAGCACCAAGAGTAGGTGATGGAATTATTCGTTTGAATAAACAAAGCTTGATTGAATATGCAAGTCCAAATGCATCTTCAGCTTTTAGAAGATTAGGACTGGCTACAGATTTAATTAATCAAGATTTTGCAAAAATTGTTTCCAAGATTCAACACAATCCTGGTCCAGTTGATGAGGCAGTCATGTTAATTTCTTCTGGAAGAGCAAGCGGTGAAGTAGAAATAGAAAATTCCAATTCAGTTGTAATTCTAAGATCAGTTCCTTTGTCAAAAAACGAAGAAAGAATTGGTTCTTTAATTTTAGTCAGAGATGTTGCTGATTTGAAGCGAAAAGAAAAAGCCTTATTGACTAAAGATGCCACAATTAGAGAAGTTCATCATAGAGTAAAAAATAATCTACAAACAGTTGCAGCACTTCTTCGATTACAAGCAAGACGAGCAAAAAGTGTAGAGACAAAAGAATCTTTAGAAGAGGCCCAAAGAAGAGTTAGTGCTATTGCGGTAGTGCATGAAGCACTCTCAAAAACACCTGGTGAGGTTGTCCCATTCGATGAAGTAATCAGTCAAGTAATTGCGCTAGTTAAAGATGCAGCGACAGCATTGGAAAATGTTAGTCCAATTGAAATCAATCAACTTGGTGAATTTGGAGAGTTACCGACCGAAGTTGCTACACCTCTTGCTATGGCAGTAGTTGAAATTTTGCAAAATTCAATTGAACACGGAAGGCCAACAAGTGAGCCCGTAGAGCTTCAAGTAGAAAAAAGTGGGGGACAAATCAGAATCACAATTTCAGATGGTGGACCTGGCATTTCAAAAGAGTTTGATGTGTTTAATACAGATCAACTTGGACTTCAAATTGTCAGAACTTTAATAGTGGATGAATTAAATGGCAAACTGACAGTAAGTGCGAATACTCCTACTGGGTTAAAAGTTGAGGTAATAGCCCCTATTGTGGTGAAAAAGATTTAAAAATAGTTGATTGAAGCAGCAGGAGCGCTATGTCCCATAGCTCTGCGTTCATCTTCACTTAGGCCGCCCCAGACACCTGAATCTTGTCCGGTTTCTAGTGCCCATTGAAGGCAAGGTTCGATCACAGCACAAGAATGGCATACCTTTTTGGCCGCCTCTATTTGAAAGACCGCTGGGCCAGTATTGCCAATTGGGAAAAATAACTCTGGATCTTCGTCACGGCAAGCTGATTTGTGTCGCCAGTCCATGCGTAAACCTCCTAAAAAAGTGCCAACTACTATCGTGACACGTTGTGACGATTTGCACAACCGATAATTCCGAAATTCTTTAATTAACTGGTGTCACTTTGGTCACACAAGGTATAAAACGGACATTTTGTCACATATATTTTGCACTTGCAAATACTTTGCAGTAAGGTTAACAATGTGCACATACCTGACGGGTTCATTGATCTACCAACTTCCATAGCCTTCACAGTTGTTTCAACTGCAGCAGTTGGAGTTGCATTGAAACAAGCAAAAAATGAATTAAGTGAAAAAACTGCTCCTCTTGCCGGCTTAACTGCTGTATTTATTTTTGCTGTCCAAATGTTAAATTTTCCAGTTGCCGCAGGAACGAGTGGTCATTTATTGGGTGGAGCTTTGGCGGCTGTTTTAGTAGGACCTTGGGTGGCAACGCTTGCTTTAACTATTGTCCTTATGTTGCAAGCTTTACTTTTTGCCGACGGTGGATTAACTGCTCTTGGATTGAATGTTTTCAATATTTCTATTTTAGCGGTTTGGATTGCATATTTTATTTTCTTAACACTAAAAAAATTGCTTCCAAAAACAAAATTATTTTTAATTGCCTCTAGTGCTGTAGCGGCTCTGATTTCAGTTCCAGTATCTGCATTTGGATTTTGGGTTCAATACGCAATAGGTGGAAATGCAACTTTTCCACTCGAAACAGTTCTCACCGCAATGATCAGTACTCATATTTTGATAGGAATTGGAGAAGCAATCATCACAGTTTTGACAATTTCTGCAATTATGGCTAGTAGAAGCGACTTAGTTTTTGGTTGGAAAAATACAAGACGAAAATTGGTCACAAACTAAATGAATAAATCATTAAAAAATTTCTATTTAGCTTTCTTTTTTGTAGCACTATTTCTAGCTGGAATTATTTCCTTTTATGCTTCAAGTAATCCTGATGGATTAGAAAAAGTTGCTGAAGAAATTGGTTTTATCGACACTGCCAAGGATTCTGCAGTTGCAAATTCACCTTTGTCCGACTACGGAGTAATCGGAATAACCAATGAACGTTTATCTGTAGGTATTAGCGGAGTAATTGGCGTAGTTATAACTGCCATAGTAGCTTTTTATTTATTCAAGTATTTAGCTAAAAGTAAAAGATAATACGAGGTAAAAATTAAACTAGAAAATTCCCAACATAGTCATGGTCATGATTTTGGGGAAAAACTGTATATTCATAAGCATTCTTTAGTTCATGAAATACCTGCAAATTATAAAATTGGAGCAATTCTTTTATTTTTATTCGTAGTTGTTTCAACACCTCTTCACAACTGGTACTCATTTGTTTTTTACTTTTTTATAATTTTTTCCTTGACATTTCTTGCAAAAATATCAATTTTAGTTTTACTCAAAAGATCAACCATAGAAATTCCCTTTATTTTATTTGCTTTTTTGATGCCATTTTTTGGTACAGGTGAAACAATTAAATGGGGAGTTTTTACTCTATATGAAGCTGGCTTAGTTGCTGGTTTAACTTTAATACTAAAAGGAACTATTGGAGTAATGCTAGCAATTTTACTTTCTACAACAACAACTGCTAGAGAAATTTTAAATGGTTTAGAAAAATTAAAATTACCAAAATTACTTGTGCAAATAGCAACATTTATGCTTCGTTACGTGAACGTAGTATCTGATGAAATGTTCAGAATGAAAATTGCGAGAACTTCAAGAGGCTTTGATGCTAAAGGTATTAAAGATTGGAAAGTTTTAGGTCATTCAGCAGGAAGTTTATTTATCAGATCTTATGAAAGAGGCGAAAGAGTTCACTTAGCGATGCTTTCACGTGGCTATATCGGAACACTTCCTAAAGTTCACCATATTCATCCGGAAAGAAAATATTTAGCATTTTCTATGCTTTTGCCAACGCTGGCTTTAATATTTACCTTAATTGACAGATATATTAATTCTTAATGACTCCTAGTTTAGAAATAAAAAATCTTGCTTTTGAATATCCTGATGGCAATCAAGCTCTATTTGGAATCGATTTAGTAATACAAAAAGGTGAAAGAGTTGCTTTACTTGGTCCAAACGGAGCAGGTAAAACAACTTTAGTACTGCATTTAAATGGCATTCATGAAACTCAACATGGTGAAGTTTTTATAGCAGGTATAAAAGTTGACGGTGAAAATAAAGAAACCTTGAAACAGATTAGAAGCCAAGTGGGGATCGTTTTTCAAGATCCTGACGACCAATTATTTATGCCAACTGTTGAAGAAGATGTAGCTTTTGGACCATACAACATGGGACTACGAGAAAAAGAATTAGCGGCGGTAGTTGATGAATCTTTAAATGCAGTTGGAATGCTCGAATTTAAAGATCGACCTCCTCATCATTTATCTTTTGGTCAACGAAGACGAGTTGCAGTTGCAACTGTTTTAGCAATGAAGCCAGAAATTTTAATTCTTGATGAGCCGTCTTCGAATTTAGATCCTGCAAGTAGAAGGGAACTAGCCGAAATTCTAGAAAAATTAAATATAACCGTTTTCATGGTTACTCACGATCTTCCTTATGCTTACGAATTATGCGAAAGATCTGTTATTTTATCAAAAGGCAAAATTGTGGCAGATGATTCGACTAAAAATATTTTAGGAAACGAACAACTTTTAAAAAGTAATCGATTAGAACTTCCAAAGGGTTTCAAAATTTAAAAATGCAAAAAATATTAAATATAAAATTATTAAGTTATATTACGTTTGCTGAAACAGTGGGTTTTACAGGATTTGGTCTTTGGACATTATGGCAGGGATTAATATCAAACAATATTGAAAGAATGAGCACCTTAATCACAGAAGTTATAGTGTATTTAATTCTTGGAATTTTTATATTTTTAATATTTTTAGGAATGAACAAAAAGAAAAGAATTGCTTTTTCACCATTTGTTCTAACTCAATTTTTTGTAATAATTATTGGATGGCCGTTATTTGAAGACAATAATATTGCGACTCAAATTTCTGGAATCGTATTTATGTTTACAGCTTTGGTAGGTCTTGTTGTTATATTTCTACCTAAAAATCGAAAAGAATTTTTGTAAATTTTAAAATATAAAGCCCCAGGATAAATCTTCTGGGGCTTTATAAATTTAAGAAATAGTTATGCTTTTTTAGTTTCCCAAAAAATTGAATCTATTTCCTTAATTTTTGTAAGTAATGAATCGGCAACTGCTACATCATTTGTGCCTTTAGTTCCAGCGGCACCTGCAAGTTTGGTTGCTTCGTTAAATAAAACATGTAGTTGTGGATATTTTTCAAAATGCGCTGGCTTGAAGTAATCAGTCCATAAAACCCACAAATGTTCTTTAACCATATTTGATCTTTGTTCTTTAATTGCAACTGCACGATTCTTAAAATCTGCATCTTTAGAATCGTTGTATTTAACCATGCAAGCCTTTACCGACTCTGCTTCAATTCTTGCTTGGGCAGGATCATAAACTCCACAAGGCAAATCGCAGTGCGCATAAACGGTTGTCTTTGGTGACCAGATACTCATAATTAACTCCTTCAGTTTCACTAACCTTGAGATTACCTTGAAATTAAAGACTTAGCACAATGAGATTGTGGGTAAATACGGATTCATGGTGGCTAAAGTTGAGGGTTCATCGATGCAGCCCCAACTAAAGGCCGGGGATTTAATTTTTTTACTGAAAACCCAAAATTTAAAAGTTGGTCAAATTGCAATTGCCAAAAGACCAGATCGCCCAAATTTATTAGTCATAAAAAGAGTAAAAGCTGTTACTAAGAATGGGTATTGGTTAGAAGGAGACAATCAATCAGAAAGTGATGATTCCAGAATCTTTGGAGAGGTTGAGAATGAGTTAGTTTTAGGTAAATTTCTTTTTAAATATTGGCCGTTATTTACAAACTAATTCAACGTCTTTTGCAAAATTTTCAATATCTTCTTTTGTGGTATCCCAAGAACACATTAGTCTAACTTCTCCAGTGTTGTCGTTCCATACATAAAAGTTATGTTTTTCTTGAAGTTTTTTTGTATGTTCTGGATTTAAAATAGCAAAAACTGCATTACTTTGTGTTTTTTGAGTTATTTTTATAGTTTGATTATTTTCTAATTTACTTCTTAATAATTGTGCCATCTGATTTGCATGACTAGCATTAGTTTTCCATAAATCATTTGTTAACAAAGCAATAAATTGAGCAGAAACATAACGATGTTTACTTGCTAATTGCATGGAGGATTTTCTAATCCAAGGATATTTCTTACTCAACTCTGAATTAAAAAGTACAACGGCTTCTGCACCCATAAGACCATTTTTTGTTCCACCAAATGAAAAAATATCCACCCCAGATTTGTTTGTTATTTCTGCAATAGATTTATTTAAACTAACCGCAGCATTACTTATTCTTGCTCCATCCATGTGTAAATAAGAATTATTTTTATGAGCTAAATCTGCTAATGCCCTGATCTCTTCTGGAGAGTAAACTGTGCCCATTTCAGTTGATTGAGTTATAGATACAACATTTGGCTGAGATGTGTGTTGATCTCCCATTCGCACCCACAGATTTTTAATTAAATCAGGAGTCAATTTTCCATCTGGAGTATCAACATCTAAAAGTTTTACCCCTAATAGTTTTTCAGGAGCACCACCTTCATCAACGTTAATATGTGAAGTTTTTGCACAAATTATGGAGTTCCAAGAATTTGTAACTGTTTGTAATCCAGTGACATTTGCACCAGTTCCATTAAAAACAAAGTTAATTTCGGCATTTTTTGATTCTAAAAAATTTTTTATTAATTCAATTGCTTTTTCTGTTACTTGATCAGCCCCGTAGGCTTTCATATGATTAATATTTACTTTTGATATTTCCTCTAAAACTTTTGGATGTACAGGAGCGTAATTATCGCTAGCAAAAGATTTCATAGGTTTAATTCTCTCATGAGCCTAATTAGGTTTTTAAGGAACTTAAATTTCTAGAACAGACTTGATCAGTTCTGCTTGCTCTTCATCATGTTTTGTGTGAGAACCAACAGCTGGAGCAGTTGAAGCAGGTCTTGAAATTCTTGTGATAACTTTTCCGATTTGAGGGGCAAGTTCAGTAATTATGAAAGGAAATGCACCTTGGTTTGCTGGCTCATCTTGCGCCCAAATAATTTTTACATCTTGAGAATACTGATTTAAAATATGTTTCACTTCTCTTACCGGTAGTGGATAAAGTCTTTCAAATCTAATAATTGCAATATCATCTTTATTTGAATTTTCTCTTGCACCTGCTATTTCGTGGGCAATTTTTCCCGAACACATAACAATTTTTTTAACCTTATTTCTATCTGATTTTAAATCTTCAACTACTGGGTTAAATTTTCCATTAGTAAATTCAACAGTTGCACTTGTTGCAGGTTTTGCTCTTAACATAGATTTTGGAGTAAAAATAATTAAAGGTTTATTGTGTGGGTTTAAGACCTGCCATCTTAATAAATGAAAATACGAACTCGATGTTGAAGGTTGCGCGATAGTCATATTGTCTTGGGCAGCCAAACTTAAAAATCTTTCTAATCTTCCAGACGAATGATCAGGTCCTTGACCTTCCATGCCATGAGGTAAAAGTAAAACTAAACCAGATTCCTGTTGCCACTTTTGTTCACCGGATGCAATAAATTCATCAATAATAGTTTGAGCACCATTTGCAAAATCTCCAAATTGTCCTTCCCACATCACAAGTGATTTAGGTTGAGCAATCGAATATCCATATTCAAAACCCATTCCAGCAAATTCGGTTAGCGCAGAATCAAAAATAAATAATCTGGCATCTTTTTTTGCCATTTTCTTTAATGGTTTGTAACCTTTACCAGTTTTGTAATCAACAATCACACCGTGTCTTTGTCCAAAAGTTCCTCGACGTGAATCTTGGCCTACAAGTCTTACCCAATGGCCTTCAGCTAACAGGGAACCAATTGCCAAAGTTTCACCCATAGCCCAATCAATATTGTCATCTTTTATCATTTGGGCACGACGCTCTAATTGTGGCCATAGTCTTGGATGAGGAGTAAATCCTTCTCTTAAATTTATTTGAGTATTTGCAATTTCTTGAACTAATTCAAGTGAGATAGCAGTGTTAACTTCTGCTGGAAACACAGGTTTGTTATCTACTGCAATTTGGTCAGATTTCTTTAAATCACCTTTTGTGTCTGCAAAAACTTTTTCTAATTGGTTTTGATAATCAACTAATGCACTTTCTGCCTCTTCAACCGAAATATCACCTCTACCGATAAGTGATTCTGTATAAAGTTTTCTGACACTTCTTTTTTCATCAATTATTTGATACATCAAAGGTTGGGTTAATGATGGATCATCTGCTTCATTATGACCTCTACGTCTGTAGGTAATCATGTCAATTACTACATCTTTTTTAAATTCTCTTCGGTATTGATACGCAAGTCTTGCTACTAAAGAAACAGCTTCTGGGTCATCGCCGTTTACATGAAAAATTGGTGCTTGGATTGTTTTTGCCATATCACTTGCATATGTTGAACTTCTTCCATCTTGCGGAGAAGTTGTAAAACCAACTTGATTATTAACAATTAAATGAATAGTTCCACCAGTCTTATATGCACGCAATTGCGACAAGTTCAAAGTTTCTAAAACTACTCCTTGGCCAGCAAATGATGCATCACCGTGTAACAAAATCGGCAAGATTGGATAATCATGACCTTTGCCAAGTTTGTCTTGTTTAGCTCTAACAATTCCTTCTAACACAGGATTTACTGCTTCAAGATGTGAAGGATTTGCAGCCAAATAAACAGGAACACTTGTTCCCTCTTCTGTTGTGAATTTTCCATACGTACCTAAGTGATATTTCACATCTCCGGAACCTTGTACAAAACCAGGAGAAGATACATCTTCAAATTCCCTAAAAATTCTTTCATAGGACTTTCCAGCGATATTTGCTAAAACATTTAATCTTCCACGATGGGGCATAGCAATATCTACTTCAACTAGATTATCGTTTGCAGCTTCAACCAATATTGAATCTAGGGCAACAATTGCTGATTCACTACCTTCAAGTGAAAATCTTTTTTGACCAATGTATTTAGTATGTAAAAATTTCTCAAATGCTTCTGCAGCATTAAGTCTTCTTAAAATTCTTAATTGTTCTAGATGATCCATTTTTTCGTGAGGTTTTTCAACACGTTCTTGAATCCATTTTCTTTCTTCAGGTAATTGAATGTGCATGTACTCAATTCCAATACTTCTGGTGTATGAATCTTGTAAACGGATGAGAATGTCGCGCAATTTCATAAATGGTGCGCCACCAAAGCCACCAGTTGCAAATTCTCTTTCTAAATCCCACACACTTAGACCGTGATTAACCATTCTTAAATCTGGATGAGTTCTTTGGGCATATTCCAAAGGATTAGTATCTGAAATTAAATGTCCACGTACGCGGTAATAATGAATTAATTCTTGTACTCGAGCAACTTTATTGATGTCTTCATCGTGAGTGGTATCAATATCAACTGCCCAAACGTAGGGTTTGTAAGGAACTTCAAGTGAGGTAAATATTTCTTCATAGAAATTATGTTTTCCTAGAAGTAAATCACTTATAGTTCTTAAAAATTCTCCACTTTGTGCACCTTGAATTATCCTGTGGTCATAAGTTGAAGTTAAAGTAATAACCTTGCTAATTGCTTGCCTTGCTAATGTTTCAGGTGCTGCACCTTGCCATTCAGTTGGATAATCTAGAGCACCGACACCAATGATTGCTCCTTGATTTTCCATTAAACGAGGAACAGAATGTTGCGTTCCTATAGTTCCAGGATTTGTCAAACTTATTGTAGTTCCTTGAAAATCTTCTACTACTAGTTTTCCATTTCTGGCTCTTCTAACCAAGTCATCATAAGTTGCCCAGAATTGAGCAAAATCTAAAATATCTGCATTCTTGATATTTGGTACAAGTAATTGTCTTGATCCATCTTCTTTAGCTAAATCAATTGCTAATCCTAAATTGACATGTGGATATTTAATAATTGCTGGCTTATTATCAATTGTTGTATAAGCAGTATTCATTTCTTTTATTTGAGCAACCGCTTTTGTTACTGCATAGGCAATGATGTGAGTGAAGGATACTTTTCCGCCACGTCGTCTTGATAAGTGATTATTGATAAAAGTTCTATTTTCTTGCAACAAAATTGCAGGAATACTTCTAACCGATGTTGCTGTTGGAACTTTCATACTTGCTTCCATATTTGCAACAACTCTTGCAGCTGCACCTCGTAAATTTTCAGTTACAGGATCATTTGAAACTGGTTCAATAGGTTTGGTATTTATTACTGGGACTTGATTTTCATTTTTAGTTTTAGCAATTGGTTCAACTACTGGTTTTTGGTTCTGACTATTTTTGTCTGATTTTGATTTTTCAGAAGGGGAGTAATCTCCAAAAAATTCCCACCAGGATGGATCAACGGAATTTTTGTTATTTAAATATTGTTGATAAATTTCATCAACTAGCCACTCATTTGGTCCAAAGCCTGTGTCTGAAGGGTTTGGTTTTGATTCACCCGACATTTTGGCTACCACGACCTCTTTCATTTTTAGCCGTATCTCTAGCGTAGTCGCTTATTCGAAGATGCACGATTTTGCATCTCGTAGCAGGCTATGTCTATGAGCGGTGAACATAATCCTGGTGCGCAAGTAATTGATGCTTCACCATTAGTTGCAAATTCTCTAGTTGGCCAAATCGCAATTGTGACCGGTGGGTCAAGGGGAATTGGTTTTGCAATTAGTAAAGGATTAGTTTCTTTGGGTTCACAAGTTTTAATTGTTGGGCAAAATCAAGTCAATGTTAATGATGCAGTGAATTCCTTAGGTCAATTTGGCGGATCAGTTAAAGGTTTTGTTGCGGATGTGTCAAAAATTAATGAAATAGAAAATATTGCGACAGAAATTTTAAGCGATTACATACCGACAATTTTGGTTAATTCTGCAGGAGTTATGAGTGAAAAAACGGCTAAAACCTTAAAAACTTCTAATGAAGAGTGGGATCGAGTTTTAGACATTAATTTAAAAGGAACTTTTAATACTATAAAAACTTTTGCACCAATTATGGTTGAAAAAAGGCAAGGAAAAATTATTAATTTAACTGCTTGCTTGGGCAGAATGAGTGGTCCTGGAACCAGCGGAGGACTTGCGCCTTACCGAATTTCAAAAGCAGGAGTAAATGCGTTAACAAAAAATTTTGCTGCTGAAACTGGAAATGGAAGAAGAGGAATTTTTGTTGATGCAGTTTGTCCAGGTCATTGCCAAACAGATATGGGTGGAAGTGACGCGCCACGAACTGCAGAACAAGGAGCAGAGACAGTACTTTGGTTAGCTTCTAGAAATGTTAACGAGCAGACACTTACTGGATTGCTTTGGGAAGATCGCGCAATAGTTCCTTGGTAAGACTTTGAGGATTATTTGCCCCATTCCAGATTCTAAATCTAATTAATTTTAGTTAAGGTTTCCATTACTTAAGGAGCCTTTTTGAAACAAGAAATAGTGTCTAATAAATTTATAAATAATTTATTAAATGATTCAAGTGTTGAAGAAATATGGATAAATAGTCCAGGTAAAATTTTTATTGCAAGAAATGGTGTTTCAGAACTTACCAATAATGTATTAAATGAAAATGAATTAATAGTTCTACTAGAGCAATTACTCAGAAATTCTGGCAGAAGACTAGATACTACACATCCATTTGTTGATGCATTCTTACCTGATGGAAGTAGGCTTCACGCGGTAATTCCAAATATTACCCAAAAATGGCCGGCAATAAACATAAGAAAATTTAAAGAATCTAGTTTAAAGCTAAATGACTTATTTGAAAATAAAATGTTTTCACCAAATATTTATAATTTTTTAAAAGAAATAAATAAAACAGCAAAAAATGTGATTATAAGTGGAACGACTGGTGCTGGAAAAACCACTTTTTTGAGTGCTTTATTAAATACATTACCTAGAAAAACCAGAATTATTACTTGTGAGGAAGTCTTTGAGTTAAAACTTAACTCGATTGATCAAGTTGCATTACAGACTAGAGATCAAAATTTAGATTCAGTGGGGGAAATAGATTTAAGAAAACTAATTAAGGAAGCTTTAAGAATGCGTCCTGATCGATTAGTTCTGGGAGAAGTTAGGCAAGCTGAGGCCTTGGACTTGTTAATTGCATTGAATAGTGGAATTTGCGGCATGGCCACAATTCACGCTAATTCTGCAAAAGATGCAATTAACAAACTATTTTTATTACCACTTTTGGGTGGCCCAAATATTCAAGAAGAATTTATTAAAAGAACGGTTTCAAGCGTCATAAACTATGTAATTCATTTGACTAGAAATCAAGACGGGTTTAGATATATTTCTGAAATTATAGAAATAAAACCAAAAGATAATGAAAACTATTTTGAAATTATTGAAATAATTTCCTCAAATAATAGACTCGAAGAGGTCATATGAGTGAAAAAATTACACTCATACTAAGCACATTTCTATTCTTTATGATTCTATATCTAGCTTATAAAGACAAAAAGTTGTTCGAAGTAAGAGATTTAATTAATAAATTTGAAAAATATCCTATTGAAAAGAAATTAGCATTTGTACTATTTTTTGTGGGTTTATTGATCGGAGTTCTTACCAAAATATATATTTTAATAGCTGGCTCAGTAATTTTGAGTTTAATTCTGCCCAATCTACTTTTAAAAAAAAGATCAGAACGACTAAAAGAACTAAAAATGCAACAATGGCTATATTTTTTGGACAATATGTCAAGTGCAACTAAGGCAGGTTTTTCAATTAAAGAATCATTATTGCAAGCTTTGAATAGCACCGAAGTTCCTTTAAAAAACGATTTATATTCAGCAATTATTGAAATAAATAGATCTAATCAAGTATCAAAAGTTATACCAATTTTGAAAAAAGATGTCACAGACGAGATAGGAAGAAATGTTGTAAAAATCATTGAATTAGTTCATTTTTTAGGAGCAAGTGATTTATCTAAAATTCTTTCAATTTTGTCTAATTCCAGCCGAGAGTTTCACGAATTGATTACAGAACTTAAAGCAAAACAAACCTGGGTTTTAAATGGAGCAAAAATTGCAATCGCAGCTCCTTGGATAGTTCTTTTAGCGCTTTGGACTCAAGAAAATGTAAGAAATTCATATCAGACAATTAATGGGCAAATTGTTTTGTTTTTAGTAGCCCTTTTAGGTGTTGCAGGATTTTTGGTTATGCAAAAAATAGGGAATCTAGAAATCAGGAACTCTTGAAATGAATTTTGGTATTCTAATAATTTCAATTTTTGTCTTTATTTTAATATTAATTTTTCTTCTTAAATTAGATTCCATAAATTTAACAAATAGAATTTTACCTTTTATTGATCCAATGCAGGCAAAAAAGACGTCTTTCTTTAATTTGAACTTAAAATTAAATTTATTCAACAAATTTGATAATACTGATACTTTAGTTTTGATTGATACAGCAGAGTTTGCAGATTTATTTGCAGTTGCTTTAACTTCAGGACTAAATCCAAGAAGTGGCTTAGAAAAAATTACAAATTTTGTTTCTAGCGATTTCTCAATAGCACTTGAAAAAGCTTTAAAAGAAAATTCATTTGGCAAACCACTTTTGGAAGCATTAGAGGAAATGACCAATGAGAAAAGTAGCAAACCTTTAAAACCTTTGATAAAACAAATTTTTCTAGCTTTGGATAGAGGAACACCTTTAGCAGAAGTAACTCGAAGTTTTGCTTCTGATCAAAGAATAAAACTTCGTAATTTGATTACAAAAAAAGCTGCAAAAAAAGAAATCGCCATGCTTATGCCAATTGTTTTTGTAGTTTTACCTTCAGTGTTAGCAGTTGCAATGTATCCAGCTCTAACGGTGTTACAACAACTTGGATAAGGAGAAGTATGTTACAAAAATATGTTTTAATTAAAAATCAGTCAGGAGATGTTCCTGGTTGGGTTTTAATTACAGTTATGACTGCAGGATTGGTAGCTGCACTTTGGGTGGTCGCAGATACTGCATTAGCCGCAATGTTTAACAAAGCCATTGAATCTGTATCAAAACCTTAAGCATAATCAAAGTGGATCTACAGTAACTGGTTTTACTTTTATTTTTCCATTATTAATGACACTTTCTTTATTGGTCGTTCAATTCATTTTTATTGCAATAAATTATGTATCAATTTCTTCAGCTTCAGAAAATGCTATACGTCTTGCGAGGATGGGTTATAGTGACAGTCAAATCATAAGTCAAGCAAATATTCAATTAAATAATTTAAGTTTAATATCTAGTAAACCAACAATTGAAATTCACAATATTAGTTTAAAGAATACGAATTTAAAAATCATCAAAATCGGGATTATTTATAAGATATTTGCTTTAAATACATTTAAATTAACTTCAAAAAGTTATGCATTTTAAAAATCAAGAAGGAAATATAATCATGGAATATGTTGTTTATATATTAGTATGTATCATCATTTTTCAAGGCATTATAAATTTTTTACAAATTACTATACAAAGAAATGAAATGGCTAAGATCTCAAACTTTATTTCTTTTTCAATTGCGCAAGATCCTAAAAAATTATCAATATTTACTCCAAAAAATCAACAAGAATGGCTCCTTGTTCTCTCACCAAATTTAAAATTGGATTATTCGATTTATTGCGGTCAAGAAACATGTAGTACTAGTTCAAATTTTGTACAAATATCTTTAGAAAGTAGTTTCGAGTATTTAATGTTTAAAATTCCATTAAAAGTCACAAGTAAGTATCAAATAGGAAAATATTTATCAAAAGTTTAAATCAAAGAGGAAGCATTCTTATTTTAATAATTGGTTTAATTTCGATATTTGTTTCAATTTTTATTGTAGTTGTAAATATATCATCTATTTACTATCAAAAACAAAAAATACAATCAGTTATTGATCAAACAGCTTTATTGGGTACTAATTACATAGATTCAAATAGTTATTATAATAATTCTATTTTGAATATTTTATATTTAGATGAAAGTGTTGTAAAACAAGAAGTTACTCAACATATCAGGCAAATATATGATTTTTCTAAAATTAATAAATTAAGTATAGATGTGAAAAGTAATGAAGTTCTCATTGATATTTCATTAGAGTATGATTTACCGTTTGAAATTCCTTTTAAATTTGTAACAATTAACGCAACATCTAGTGCAAAACTTATGCTTGAATAGGATAGATAATGACATTTAAATAGAATGTATTCATATGAATAAAGATCTAGTAGTTGAACTTGATGAACTAAATAGCACCTTGAGTTCAATCGAAAAAGTTTTAGATTTGAATTCTATGAAGAATCAAATTTCTGATTTAGAGCAAGAAGCAAGTATGCCTAATCTTTGGGATGATCCGACTACGGCTCAATTTATTACTTCAAAATTATCAAATCTACAAAGTGAATTTAAAAGAGTTACAAATATCAGAAAGAAGATTGACGATTTGTATATCCTTATCGAACTTGCAACCGACGAAGATGATGCAAATGCATTTGAAGATGCAAATAAAGAGTTGGAATATTTAAAAAAAGAAATTCGCGAACTAGAAGTAAGAACTTTATTAAATGGTGAATATGACGAACGAGAAGCTTTAGTCACAATTAGATCTGAAGCTGGTGGAGTTGATGCGGCTGATTGGGCTGAAATGTTGATGAGAATGTATTTGAGATTTTGTGAAAGAAAAAACTGGAAAACTGATATTTATGAAACTTCTTACGCTGAAGAAGCTGGAATAAAATCAACAACTTTTGCAGTTCATGCACCGTTTGCTTACGGAACTCTTTCTGTTGAGCAAGGTACACATCGGTTAGTTCGTATTTCACCATTTGATTCTCAAAAAAGACGTCACACTAGTTTTGCAGGAGTTGAAGTTGTTCCCGTTGTAGATAAAAGTGATCAAATCGAAATTTCTGATGATGAAATAAGAGTAGATGTTTATCGCTCGAGTGGGCCTGGAGGACAAGGTGTTAATACAACAGATTCTGCTGTAAGAATTACACACATTCCTTCTGGAATTGTTGTGTCTTGTCAAAATGAGAGAAGTCAATTACAAAACAAAGCCACAGCATTAGCGGTTTTGCAATCAAAATTACTAGAAAAAAAACATCAAGAAGAGCAAGCAAAGATTGATGCATTAAAAAATTCAACAACTGGTTCATGGGGTAATCAAATGCGTTCATATGTTTTAGCCCCGTATCAATTGGTAAAAGATTTAAGAACTGAGTTTGAAACTGGAAATCCCACTGCGGTATTAGATGGAGATTTAGATGGTTTCATCGAAGCAGGAATTCGTTGGCGAAAGCAGCAAAAATCTAATTAAGTAGTACACGCCACACCTAGTTGTGAGGCGAGTCTCACGCGCATCTCCAGTATCACCCGATAACCTCAAAAGTGGAGACCAAATGATCAAATTCGAAAACGTAACCATGGCTTATCGAAAAGATGGCCATCCTGCATTAGATGATGTTTCATTTCAAATTGATGATGGCGAATTTGTGTTTTTAGTTGGTCAATCTGGAGCGGGAAAATCAACTATTTTGCGATTGCTCATAAAAGAAGAAACTGCACAATCTGGAAATGTTTTAATCGATGAAGTAAATATTGGAAATTTGAAAGAGAAAGATGTTCCCAAGTTACGTAGGAACATTGGAATGGTATTTCAAGACTTTAGATTACTTCCTGAAAAAACAGTTGCAGAAAATGTTGCATTCGCACTTCAAGTCTTAAATAAATCACATGAAGAAATTAGACAAACAGTTCCAGCTGTTTTAGATTTAGTTGGATTACTGGATAAGGCCAATAGAAAGCCAGAACAATTATCGGGTGGCGAGCAACAACGTGTTGCAATCGCTAGAGCACTTGTAAATCGTCCAGCAATTTTGATGGCTGACGAGCCTTCAGGAAATCTTGATCCCGATACAACTGTCGAAATAATGAGACTTTTAGATCAAATAAATAAAGCTGGAACAACGGTCATTATGGCAACACATGATGCAGGAATCGTTGATCAAATGCGAAAACGTGTTATTGAAATTACAAATGGTGCAATTGTCAGGGATCAAATCCAAGGAGGTTATGGATATTCGTGAACCGATTTAGATTTGTTATGGAAGAAGTTTGGCAAGGAATTAGTAGAAGTATTACCTTAACCATTGCATTAGTAGCTACTTTTGCTATTTCGTTATCTCTATTAGGAGTATCTCTATTAGTTGGTTCCCAAGTAAATGAAATGAAAGATTATTGGTTTGACAAAGTAGAGGTTTCTATATTTTTATGTACTGCAGGAAGTGACACACCATCTTGTGCAAATGGACCTGCCACAGAAGAACAAAAATCACAAATTAGAACAGATTTAGAAGCAATGCAGCCACTTGTGGCAGAGATATTTTTTGAGTCTCAACAAGATGCTTACAATAGATTCATAGAAAGATTTAAATCTTCTCCAATATCTGCAAACGTAACCCCAGATCAATTACCAGAAAGTTTTAGAATAAAACTTTCTAATCCAGAAGAATTCACAACTGTTGTTAATAAATTCTTAAGTCGACCTGGAATTGAAGCAGTTAGAGATCAGCGTGCCACTTTAAGTAAATTATTTAGTGTCTTAGGTGGACTTCAAGCATTATCGCTAGGTTTTGCAGCTGCGATGTTGGTTGTGACATCACTTTTGGTTGGAAACACCATAAGAGTTACTGCTTATGCCAGACGTCGTGAAATTGGAATTATGCGTCTGGTGGGTGCATCAAAAATGGCATTACGTCTTCCATTTTTATTAGAAGCAATATTTGGAGCCTTATTAGGTGGCTTGATTGCTGCAGGAATTTTAAGTTTCGTTAAAGGCTATTTAGTTGATCAAGTGATTGCCACTTCGTTTACTTTCACGTCATTTTTTGGTTGGGATGCAGTTATAACTGCTTCTTTAATCTGTATTGGTTCTGGAACTTTGTTGGCGTTTATTACTGCATGGTTTGGCATAGCTAGACATTTGAAAGTTTAGGTTTTCTGATGAAGGTTGTTATCAGAAAAATATTTGTATCTTTTCTTTCAATTGCTTTAGTTTTAACCTTAAATAATCCAGCAACAGCATTACCTAAAAATATTGATGATGATGTTAATGCGGCGCAACAAGAATTAGAAAATGCAAGTGCACTAGTTAGAGAAGTAGCTGCAGAATTAGCAGAAATTCGAAAAAAATTACCAATAGCTGAAGCGGCATTAAAAAAAGCCAGAGCAGAATTAGCAGTTGCTCAAGAAAAAGATCGACAAGCAGCTGAAAAATTAGCTGAATTAGAAAGTCAATTAGAAATTACTCAAAAAACATATGATCAAACTAGAAGTTTTGTAGCAGATGTAGCAAGAACAATTTACCAAGATGGGCCACTAGCAACGCTAGAAATTATTTTGGGAGCAACAGATCCAAATGATTTCAGCCAAAAATTAATGGCGATGCAAACCTATATTGGAAATCAAAATGCAAAAATTGAACAACTAGAAACGATAAAAGCTCAACTTGAAACTGAGCAAGCCGCTGTTGCAGCGCAAAAAGTTATTTTAGAAAAAGAAAAAGCAGCCGCACTTGAAGCTGCAAAAAGAGCAAAAGCTGCTGAAGAAGAAGTAATTAGACTTATCGCCAAACAAAAAGCCGCGTTGGCAAAAGCAGAAAGCGAGAGAGAAGCAACTAGAAAACGTTACGAACAATTAAGAGCTGAACAAATTAGATTGCAACAATTAGCAAGATTAAGAGCAGGGTTAGGTGGATCAATTCCTGGAGAACTTTATTGGCCAGTGCAAGGTGCAAGATTAAGCCAAAATGTTGGACCAAGAAGACATCCAGTTTTTGGTTACAGATCGTGTCACACCGGAATGGATTTAGCAGCAGGTACTGGAACTCCGATCGCTGCTGCAGCAACTGGAATTGTCACAGCTGTTACTACTTTAAGAGCATATGGTCGAGTAATTGTTATTGCTCACAATGGTGGACTTTCAACCATGTATGCACATTTATCTAGATTTAATGTTTCTGTAGGACAAGGTGTAGCAGTAGGCGACACAATTGGTTTTGTTGGTTCATCAGGTTGGTCAACTGGACCTCATCTTCATTTTGAAGTTCATGTGAACGGAACACCATTTAATCCACTTGGTTGGTTTGGTTCAGCTAAAGTTCCAGTTTCTTGTTAACTAGCACTAATTATTAAATTTTCCTCAAGAAAAAGGCATTCAACTACAATTAAGTTATGAAATCAAAGCAGCCCAATTATTCCTCAGTTTTGATAGCTGGAGGAGTAATTTTTGCTGCCGGTTTTCTTTTAGGATCATTTTTGAATAGGAGTACTGATAAATCTGTTTTAGATGAGGTTACTGAAAAAATATTAAATAACTCAGCAAATCAAACAGATAAACAAACTTTAGAAAGAGCAGCTATCGATGGAATGCTTAAGTCTTTGGGGGATAAATGGAGTCAGTATTTACCTTCGACTGGAAATAAATCTTTTGAAGAATCAATTGAAGGACAATTTTCTGGAATAGGGCTTTGGATAAGAAGTGACGAATCTGGAGCAGTAAGTGTTGCAGGAATTGTGCCAAGTTCACCTGCAGAATTTGCCAAAATTCAAAATGGTGATGTTATCGAATCTGTGGATGGGATATCAACACTAAATAAACAACTTGCTGAAGTTGCAAGTTTACTTTCCGGAGAAAAAAATACAAATGCAATTCTTGCAGTTAAAAGAAATGATGAGTCTTTGAGTTTTATCGTAAATAGAACAAATATAAAAACTAATCCTGTGACTGCAAAGATTTTGAAAGACGGAGTAATTTCAATTGCCATAACTGAATTTAATAGAGGCTCAGCAAGAGCATTACGTGCAGCACTTGCATCAATTGGTCAAGAAAGAACCGGCGTAATTTTAGATTTAAGAGGAAATCCTGGCGGCTTACTGGTAGAGGCAACAGATGCAGCTGGGGCATTTTTAAATGGTGGGTTAGTAGTCGAATTCCACAAATCAGGTAAATCTCCAGAAGTGTTTAATGCTCTTGGAAACGGAGATTCAAAAACTCCACTCGTTGTAATAGTGGATCGAGGAACAGCAAGTGCAGCAGAAGTAGTTGCAGCCGCACTGCAAGATCGAAATAGAGCCATAATTGTGGGAGAAAAAACTTTTGGGAAAGCAACTGTTCAAGATTCGCAATCACTTTCAAATGGTGCTGAAATTGAATTAACAGTGGGTTATTACATAACTCCAAGTGGAAAAAAATTGGATGGGCAAGGAATTGAACCAGACATTGAAGTTTCCTCAACTGAAGCAAAATTTGTAGCAGAACAAAGAGCACTTCAAGTATTAAGTGGATTGTTAGCAAGTGTTGGGCAACGTGGTTAATCATGAAAGAAAAAGGGAAAAAACTAATTGCCCAAAACAAAAAAGCACGACACGATTATTCAATTGAGTCAGTCTTAGAAGCAGGCATAGTTTTAGTTGGAACTGAAGTTAAATCGTTAAGACAAGGTCGAGCGAGTTTAACTGATGGATTTGCTCAAATTAAGAATGGCGAAGTTTGGCTACACAATATACATATTCCTGAATACGTTGCAGGAACTTGGACTAATCATGAGCCAAGAAGGGCAAGAAAGTTATTAATTAAGAAAATTGAAATTAATAAACTAGTAAAGTCTCTCCAAAACTCCAGCACAACCTTAGTTCCATTGAGTCTTTACTTTAAGGATGGAAAAGCAAAAATTGAACTTGCCGTAGCCAAAGGAAAAACTACTCACGATAAGCGCCAAAGTTTGAAAGAAAAGATGGATAAGCAGGAAGCAACCAAAGCTATGGGCAGAAGACTAAAGGGTGTAGAATAAAAAGTTCGGTAGAAATAAACCTCTATCGAGTGCAAAACAACTAAATAGGGGGTGAACGGTTTCGACAACAGTGAATCGCGTTAGGTGAAGCGGGCCGAGGTTCAGGACAGATCTCGTAAACCATGTCTTGAAAAAATAAGTGCAAATAAATCTCGCACTGACTTTGCTCTAGCTGCTTAAAGTAGCTTTAGCCATAAAGTCCGTCAACTCAGAAGTTCCTTCGATCTGAGATTTGGCGTCGCTAGAAGGATCACCATTTAGTCAGGTTACGAGATTAAATGGAAAACTAAACAGTAACTTCGACCGTGTTGCTGGCAAGGCCACAAGTATCCAGCAGGTCAAGAACACACAAAAGTGGATGCGCCCGGAGAAGCCCTAGTACGACACTGATGGACGCGGGTTCAAATCCCGCCACCTCCACAAACCGTAAAACAAGCAAGCTAAACAAGCACAAATCTTGATTAGTTTGCTTGTATTACTTTTACACAACTACAAAGCCCCACTGATTCAAATCACGACAAATGCCGTAGAGTTATTGATGGTTGCAAGTTAATGATTTATGCAAGGTGTCGTAGATGCCGGAGAAAGTCAGCGGCGAACGGCCCCGTTTAGGCAAAAGCTTTGAGCGGTTTAATCAACAAAAGCAGGAGAAATAAATATGCCACAAGGCAGCGTCAAATGGTTTAACTCAGAAAAGGGCTTCGGTTTCTTAGCTCCAGATGGAGGCGGACCAGACGTGTTCGTTCACTATTCAGCAATTCAATCCGATGGATATCGTAGTTTAAACGAAGAACAAAGAGTTGAATTCGATATCACTGAAGGCCAAAAAGGTCCACAAGCCGCAAACGTGCGACCACTTTAAGACCCGGACTTCTACAAATAACCCGCTTAAGAAATTAAGCGGGTTATTTTTTTAAGCTAATGTTTCAACTAGTAATGCTTTAATCGTATGCATTCTATTTTCAGCTTGATCAAAAACTATTGAATTTTTAGATTCGAATACTTCTTTAGTAACTTCTATTCCTTCAATTCCAAAACTATCCTTGATTTTTTTTCCAATAACTGTTTTATCGTCATAAAATGCTGGCAAACAATGCATGAATTTAACATTCTCATTGCCAGTTAATGAAAGAACTTCTTTGGTAACTCTGTAAGGATTAAGTAAATTAATTCTTTCATTCCAGGTATTGTCTGATTCACCCATTGAAACCCAGACATCTGTATGAACAAAATCTGCTTCACGAACCCCAGTTGCAACATCTTCGGTAATAGTAATTCTTGCCCCTGATTTTTTACTTAAATTAAAAGCTAATTCCTGAATTTCCTTATTTGGCACAAGTGATTTAGGTGCCACAAGTCTTACATCCATACCTAAAAGCGCTCCAGTTATTAATAAAGAATTACCCATATTGTTTCTCGCATCGCCTAGATAAGCATAAGAAATTTCATTAATTTTTTTATTTGAGTTTTCTTTCATTGTTAAAACATCTGCCAACATTTGAGTTGGATGCCAAGTATCAGTTAAACCATTAAAAACTGGAACTTGTGAATATCGAGCTAATTCTTCAACTGAATCTTGAGCAAATCCTCTATATTCAATTGCATCAAACATCTTGTCTAGTACTTGAGCTGTATCAGAAATCGATTCCTTATGACCTAATTGTGATGAACTCGAATCAAAAAAAGTAGTAAATGCACCTTGGTCGTGTGCAGCAACATCAAAAGCTGCTCTCGTTCTGGTTGAAGTTTTTTCAAAAATTAAGGCAATATTCTTACCCTTTAAGTATTTCTTTTCCTTGCCAGTTCTTTTCTTTTTCTTCAATTTTTCTGCAGTATCAATGAATTGAAGAAATTCCTCTTTTGAAAAATCGATTTCCTTGAGGAAATCTCTTCCTTTTAAATTCATTTTCAACTGCTTTCATCAGTAATTTGCTTGAAAAGATGATTCTATCCAAGGTGTCTGTAACATTTAGATTGTGACTACTCCTATTGATAACCCTGGTTCTCTAACCGAGACATTGCTTGAAGAAAAACCGATTTCGGTAACTGAAGACGGTGACCACGAGAAGTTTGCGCATTACGTGGAAAAAGAAAAAATAGTCGAAAGCGCAGTTACTGGAAAACCTGTTATTGCATTATGTGGGAAAGTGTGGGTTCCAGGTAGAGATCCTTCCAAGTTTCCCATTTGCCCGGACTGCCAAAAAATATATGAATCTTTGAAAAAATAATGACTCTTGCACCTGGAAATGTAACTGAATTAGAAAAAATAGAACTTACAAATACTTTGTGGGTATGCATAGTGTGGAATGATCCAATTAATTTGATGAATTACGTAACCTATGTTTTCATGAATTACTTTAAATACACAAAAGAAAAAGCAGAAACGCTAATGCTTCAAGTGCACAATGATGGCAAAGCCGTTGTTAGTTCTGGCACGAGAGAAGAAATGGAAAAAGACGTAAACGCAATGCATTCTTATGGATTATGGGCCACCCTTCAAAAATCATGAATCAAGAAAAACATAGAGGTTTTAAGAGAACATCTAAAGATAATATAGAACTTTTTCTAGAACCTCTAGAAATTGCACTTTTAACTTCTTTAATTGAGCAAATTGCCACATTACTTGAACCTGAATCTAGTGAAAAATCTAAAGATCCTTTGGAGAAAATTATTGGAATTGACTCAAAAATTTCTCGCCCTACAGATGAAGTTCTATTACGACTTTTGCCAGACGCATATCAAAATGACACAGATGCCTCTGATGAATTTAGAAGATTCACGGAAAGATCATTAAGGGAATTAAAAATTCGAAATTCTAAACATGTTTTACAAAATCTACCTGAGCCAGATCAAGTAACCATAATTAAATCTAAAGATTTTCAAACCTGGTTGACAGTTTTGAATGATGTCAGGCTTGCCTTAGGAACTCGTATCGGGATTAATGAAGACTTTGAAGATAGTGATGAAGAAATAGAACAAGACCATTCACACGAGATTTATTCGTGGCTTACTTGGTTACAGTCAAATTTGTTAGAGGAGTTAAATAAATAAAGGCCCCAGACGATTAAAGTCCAGGGCCTTTATTTATTTAGTTCTTAGTGACCTTCTGCTTTTGCAAATGAACGATCGTCAGCAAAGCTCTTCATGCGAGCAATCTTGTAAATTACAAGACCGAACACTGCTTTTGCTGTTACGTCAGCAATTGAGTATCCGTATTGACGAAGTACAAATGAGTCAGCACCTGTGAACCAATCATTTGCTGTCAATTCACCAATTACTGGGAATAGATAGCTGATTGGGTAAACGCCCCAGGTTGCGATCAAAGTTAAACGTAAACCTCTAACTTCTTTAGCAACACCTGCTGGTTGACGTCCTAGTGACTTACCTAGTTCAACAAACAAGATGTAAAGAATGTAAAGGAATGGAATTGTTGAAAGAGCACCCCAAACTAGTTTTGGTGCAACTTCAAGTGCTACTTCACCTGGATAACCAAGAGCGATCATCAAGACTGAAGCAGGAATTAAACGTACAAGTAATTGGCTTTGTACTTTCTTTGCTAATGCAAGAACTGCAACTGTTTCTACAAGTAGCAAAGGAACCGTTAACAACCAGTCCACATAACGATAAGCTTCGTTGAATCCTTCTCCTGCAGTTAATGAATAACTTCCACCAACAGTTGTTTGCACATATGCGTGACGGAAAGAATCAAAAATTCTGAAGTAGTGATAAGCAGCGATACCAGTAACAATTGCTGATGTAACCAGCGCTTGACGGTAACGAGGCAATACGCGGCCTTGCGCAGCTAGCATAAATACTGTTGCAAAAATCATTGATGCTAGTGCAAATGACAAGACGTTGTAGACAGCCTGAAATTGTCCATTGGACAATTCAGATATTCCAACCATGCCGACTCCCATGACGACAAGTAGCGGGTTCAAATTTTGTTTGTTAAACAATCCTTAAAACTGCTACCACCCGAATTTCGGGCTGTTACAGACCATATCTTGAGTTTTCAATTTTGGACAACATTTGAACAAGTTTTGAGCCTAGTTTTTGGGTTTATTGTTAATTAGTGAGGCAATTGAGGTAATTCTGCTATTTGCCTTACACAAAATAGGAATTTTTAACCCAATAGGCTTTGACTTAAATCATGAAAAATTTACCCATTGGAATTCTTGATTCAGGTGTAGGTGGCCTGACAGTTGCTCGAGCAATTTTGGATCAACTTCCAAACGAAGCTATTAAATATGTGGGAGATACTGCAAATGGTCCATATGGTCCAAAACCAATTGCACAAGTTCGAGAATTTGCATTGAACATTATGGACAAGTTAATAGAAGACGGTGTGAAAGCTTTGGTAATTGCTTGTAACACTGCATCTGCTGCCACGTTAAGAGATGCTCGCGAAAGATATGACGTTCCAGTTATTGAAGTAATTGGACCAGCAGTTAGAAGAGCGGTGAGTGTTACAAGAAACAAAAAAGTAGGAGTGATAGGGACCAGAGCAACTATAGAAAGTGGTGCCTACGAAGATGCATTTGCTGCCGCATTAGATATTTCACTTACAAGTCATGCCTGTCCAAGATTTGTTGAATTTGTAGAAAAAGGAATTACTTCTGGTACTGAACTTTTAGAAGTAGCAGAAGAATATTTAAAGGATTTAAAAAACTCTGGTGTTGACACTGTTGTTTTAGGCTGCACTCACTTTCCACTATTAAGTGGAGTTATTGGTTATACCTTGGGTAGTGAAGTGGCAATAGTTTCAAGCGCTGAAGAAACAGCACAAGATTTATACAGAGTTCTGGTGAACAAGAACATGCAAAGGCTTGAGAATGGGGAAATCCCAAATCATGAATTTTTAGTCACAGGAGAAAGTCAAAATTTTGCCAAACTAGCAAAAAGATTTTTAGGTCCAGAAGTAATTAG
This sequence comes from Actinomycetes bacterium, assembly GCA_038145175.1. Taxonomy (GTDB): domain Bacteria; phylum Actinomycetota; class Actinomycetes; order S36-B12; family UBA5976; genus ATZT02. Next base: position 212,344 of record JAYQPE010000002.1, read on the forward strand.
TGTAGGTTCATTATGACTACAGAATGGATAAAAAATGGCAAGAAGTGATGGTCGTAGTGCTGATCAATTGAGACCAATTAAGTTTGAGAGAAATTGGTTAGAAAATGCTGAAGGTTCTTGTCTAGTCCATTTTGGCAGAACTAGAGTTTTGTGTGTTGCAACTTTTAGTGAAGGTGTTCCAAAATTTAAGAAAGATAGTGGTGAAGGTTGGGTAACGGCAGAATATGCAATGCTGCCACGATCAACCGAATCAAGATCAGATAGAGAATCTGTTAAAGGAAAACTTGGGGGAAGAACCCAAGAAATATCAAGACTTGTAGGAAGAAGTTTACGAGCAATTATTAACAATAAAGCAATGGGTGAAAACACAATTGTTTTGGATTGCGATGTTTTACAAGCAGACGGTGGAACAAGAACTGCAGCAATCTCAGGAGCTTATGTGGCTTTAGTTGATGCATTGAGATGGGCAAAAAATAAAGGAATCATAAATTCAGTTGAAAATGTTTTAACTGATTCTGTCGCAGCAGTTAGCGTTGGGGTTATCGATGGCGAAATTAGATTAGATCTTCATTACGAAGATGATGTCAGAGCTGAAACTGACATGAATGTGATCATGACTGGAAGCGGAAAGTTCATTGAAGTTCAAGGAACAGCAGAAGGTGCTCCGTTTGACAAACAAGAATTAGATCGTTTACTTGAACTAGCCAGCATGGGATGCCAAGAAATTACGGAATTGCAAAAAAAGGCTTTGAGTTAAACAATGGCAAAAATTGTGTTGGCGAGTGCTAACACCCATAAATTGGAAGAATTTAAAAGAATTTTGGGTAAAAAATTACCTGATTTAGAAATAGTGTCTCAAAAAGATTTTGCAATTGTTCCAGAAGTCGAAGAAACTGGAGCAACATTTGCCGAAAATGCATTGATCAAGGCAAGAGCCATTAATTCATTCACAAATATTGCAGCTTTAGCTGATGATTCTGGATTAGTAGTTGAGGCTTTAGATGATCGCCCTGGGATTTTTAGCGCGAGATATTCAGGGATTGGGGCGACTGACGCAAAGAACGTGGAAAAAATCCTTAACGAGATAAAGAATTTTGAAGACAAGTATTTGAAAGCATATTTCGAGTGCGCCATTGCTTATGTTGATAAAGCAAACAATATTGAACTTGTGGTGGATGGGAAAATGTTTGGCTCATTGGTCAAATCCGTAAGGGGCAATAATGGTTTTGGATACGACCCAATCTTTGTGCCAGAAGGATTTGAACAAACAGTTTCAGAGTTAACAGATCAGGTAAAAGATGAGATCAGTCATCGCGGAAAAGCCTTAGAAAAGTTTTGCTTAATTTTTGAAAATTTAGTCCAAAATTAAAGCCGTTCAGAATTGCTCGGTGTAGTATTGTGCCTCCAACTACAAATTTTTTGGAGGTTCATTGAACATTAATTTCACCGGTCGAGTCCTAGTTCTTGGAGCAGGATCAGTTGCCCAGTGCACACTTCCCTTAATTCTGAAGCATTTTGCTAAACCACAACAAGTCACAGTAATAGATAAAGAAGACAAAACCCAAAGACTAAAAAATGAAATTAGTCAGGGAGTAACTTTCAAAATTGATCAAGTTACAAAAGAAAATCTTGACTCTAAATTAAAAACTTATCTTTCATCAGGAGATCTATTATTAGATCTAGCCTGGAATATTGATTGCAATGCAATTTTGCAATGGTGTCATGACAACAACGTGCTATATCTAAATACTTCTGTTGAATGCAATTTTGAAATGGTGTCATGACAACAACGTGCTATATCTAAATACTTCTGTTGAAGAATGGAATCCTTACGTTGATGGAGCGCAAAGACCTGTTTTAGAAAGAACTTTATATCCAAGACATATGCGCATTAGAAAAATGATGAAAACTTGGGATAAAAAAGGTCCTTCAGCAGTTGTTGAGCATGGAGCAAATCCAGGTTTAGTTTCTCATTTCACAAAAGCAGCTTTGGTTGATATTGCGAAGAAATTAAAATCTGAAAACAAAAGTAATGAAAAAATTGAAAAAGCTTTAGTGGAAGAAAAATATAATGAATTGGCTTATCACTTAGGTGTAAAAGTCATTCATATTGCTGAACGAGATACTCAAATTACAGATAAACCAAAAAAAGTTGATGAATTTGTAAATACTTGGTCAGTTGAAGGTTTTTATGAAGAAGGAATTGCACCTGCTGAAATAGGTTGGGGAACGCATGAAAAAGAATTGCCAAAAAATGCGTTCATGCATAACGATGATGGACCAAGTAATCAAATTGCAATTGCTCAGCCTGGAGCAAAAACTTGGGTTAGATCATGGGTCCCTGATTTTGAAACCATTGGCATGGTAATTAGACATGGTGAAGCTTTTACTATTACAGAGCATTTAACTGTAAAAGATGAGTCTGGAAAAGATTTATACAGACCAACAGTTCACTACGCATATTGTCCTTCAAATGAAGCAATAGTTTCTATGACTGAATTAGAAATGCGTCAATGGGATTTACAAAAAAATCAAAGAATTCTAAATGAAGAAATCATTGATGGAGAAGATCGTTTAGGTGTTCTTTTGATGGGACATGAGTACAAATCATGGTGGTATGGCTCATTGCTTTCAATTCATGATGCAAGAAAACTAGTACCAGGACAATCTGCCACAACTTTGCAAGTTGCATGTTCAGTCTTAGCAGCGGCAATGTGGATGATTGAAAATCCAAATGAAGGTGTTCTAGTACCTGATCAATTACCTTGGAAATATGTATTAGATATAGCTTCCCAATATTTGGGTGAAATGAAATCTATTCCAAAAGATTGGGATCCACTAAAAACTAGAAATGATTTATATAAAGGATTAAATCAGAGAACTTACGATTCTGATCCTTGGCAATTTAGTAATTTCTTAGTTTGATTAATTGGTGCGGGAGAGGGGACTTGAACCCCTACACCTTGCGGCGCTAGATCCTAAGTCTAGTGCGTCTGCCAATTTCGCCACTCCCGCAATCAATACATCTAACTCTACGGCGTACGCTTTTTACTAGATAAACCTTCCGAAAGAATTAGCGTGAAACAAGAGCAAATTGAAGCAGAAATAATTGCTGCGCGAGAAAGATTGGCAAAAAATCTTTCCGAACTGGAATATGCATTAAGTTCTGAAGGTTTAAAAAATAGAGGAAAAGAGATTGCAAAGAATTTCTTCACCCATCCAGATGGGGAGTACAGAATCGAAAGAATTATTGGTGCAGTTGTCGGAACTGTTTTAGGTTTAAAAATAATTCGTAAGATTTTTTAATATGGCAAAAACAACTTTCAAAGGCAAAGACGGCTTACCCGTTCGATTATTAAATGATCGAATTTTAGTTCACATTGACACAACAGATGGTGAAAGAAAAAGTAGCGGTGGAATTGTAATTCCGGCAACAGCTCAAGTTGCGAAAAGATTAGTCTGGGCACGAGTTGTGGCAACTGG
>JAYQPE010000003.1:0-213305 GCA_038145175.1 Actinomycetes bacterium
TGCACCCTATGTATTACCGCGGCTGCTGGCACATAGTTAGCCGGTGCTTCTTCTGCAGGTACCGTCACTTTCGCTTCGTCCCTGCTGAAAGAGGTTTACAATCCGAAGACCTTCGTCCCTCACGAGGCGTCGCTGCGTCAGACTTTCGTCCATTGCGCAATATTCCCCACTGCTGCCTCCCGTAGGAGTCTGGGCCGTGTCTCAGTCCCAGTGTGGCCGTTCACCCTCTCAGGCCGGCTACCCGTCGTCGCCTTGGTGAGCCGTTACCTCACCAACAAGCTGATAGGCCGCGAATCCATCCTTAATCGAAAAACTTTCCAAAACCATGTGATGCCACAGGTTTACTTATCCGGTATTAGCCCAGGTTTCCCTGGGTTATTCCAAAATTAAGGGCAGGTTATTCACGTGTTACTCACCCGTTCGCCACTAATCCATGGAGCAAGCTCCATTTCATCGTTCGACTTGCATGTGTTAAGCACGCCTCCAGCGTTCGTCCTGAGCCAGGATCAAACTCTCCGTTGAAACTTTGAATTTGATCTCTAGCGGACAAAACAAGCTAGTTTGCTTATAAATTGTCTAACTAAAGGAATTTCATACCGTTATGAAGGCACACTAAGTACCCCCATAAACGGGGTTATTGATATTAACTTTCTCGGCACGCTGTTGAGTTCTCAAGTTGCAGGCGCGCATCAAATCAACTCTTCCGAGTTTTCAATGAGGCCTTTTGTCAAAACTCTTCTTGCTGGTCATTTCACCCTAGATTGGGTGCCATGGGTCCTAATTTCCGACCTAAATGCAAGATGAGCAACAAAACCAACCTTGTGATTTTGTAGCGACAAGAATCTAACTTACCTTAACTAGACTTTTGGGGCAATCTCAGCCCCCTAGAAAATGGCTCCTGCCATAGATTTTTTACCTCTTCTAACAACCAAAATTGAACCGTGAATTAAGTCATTTTGGCTTATTTTCCAATTAATGTCATTTATTCGTTGATTATTCACATAAGCACCACCTTCATCAATGGTTCTTTTCGCAGAACTTTTTGAATCACAAAGTTTTGTTTCAACCAAAAGATCGATAATTGTGATTTCATTTGCATTTTTTGTAAATTTGGTAAGTCCTGCTTCTTTTAGTGCCGAGATTAAAATATCTTTTGAAATATTTTCTAATTCTCCTTGGCCAAATAAAGCATTTGAAGCAGCTATAACTTGATTTGTTTCATCAATTCCATGTACTAAGGCTGTTAATTCTTGTGCTAAATACTTTTGGGCCGACCTATCCGCTGGTTTTGATTTTAGTTCATTTAACAATTCTTCAATTTTATCTTTTTTTGCCAGACTGAAATATTTTAGTAAGTGTTCCATATCTCGATCATCGGAATTAAGCCAAAATTGGTAAAAAGAATATGGTGAAGTTAATTCTGGAGATAGCCAAATAGTTCCTTCTTCAGTTTTACCAAACTTATTACCGTCTGCCTTAATCATTAAAGGTGTAGTTAAAGCGTGAACTTGCTTTGCTAAAACTCGTCTGATTAGGTCAACACCTGCTGTGATGTTTCCCCATTGGTCACTGCCACCTGTTTGTAAAACACAATCATATTTTTTATTTAATTCCAGATAATCGTTTGCCTGCAATATTGCATAGGAAAATTCTGTGTAAGAGATTCCAGACGCATTTAGTCTTGCTGAAACTGCTTCTCTCTCGAGCATTCTATTAATCGAAAAATGTTTGCCAAGGTCTCTTAATAAAGTTATTGCATCGATCTGATTAGTCCAATCAAAATTATTAACTACTTCACACTTGTTGTTGCCAAAAAAATCAAAAAATTTGATTAATTGTTTTGCTATTTTACTAGTCCAATCAATCACAATTTCTTCTTCATTTAAATTTCTTTCACCACTTTCTTTTGGATCACCAATCAATCCAGTTGCTCCACCTACTAAGGCGATTGGTTTATGTCCTGCTAATTGAAGCCTTTTGGCGGTAAGAATTTGCATTAAGTTACCTAGATGAAGACTGGGTGCAGTTGGATCAAAACCGATATAGAAAGTAATACTTTGATTGTTTATTAAATCACTCAAAACTTTTTCATCAGTTGATTGAGCTATTAGTCCTCGCCACTTTAATTCTTCCCAAATTTTCATATGTTTAGTCCTGGAACTGGATTGTGATTTGACCATTTAGCTAAAACTACTAATTCTTGCCTTACTGCTTGCACTTGTTTTGCGACATTGTCTGGAGCAGTTCCCATAGTGTTTATTCTAGAACTTAGAGCCTTATCGACATTTAAACAATCCAGCAAATCTTTATCAAAATTTGTATCAATTTCTTGAAATTCAATAAGACTTAATTCGTGAATTTCTTTATTCTTACTCTCGGCATATTTGACACATTTGCCTGTTACTTCGTGGGCTTTGGCAAATGCCACCCCTTTTACTACTAAATAATCCGCAACTTCTGTAGCTAGCGCATGGTTTTGTATTGCATTACTTCTCAATTTATCTTTGTCAAATGTAAGAGATGCTAATGTTCCAGTCATTGATTTAAGCATTAAAACCAAATTATCGTGAGAATCAAAAACAGGTTCTTTATCTTCTTGTAAATCCCTATTGTAAGCAAAAGGTAATGCTTTCGAAGTAACTAGAATGTTTGTTAAATTTCCAATAAGTCTTCCTGTTTTACCTCTTGTTAACTCTGCAGCATCAGGGTTCTTTTTTTGAGGCATGATGGATGATCCTGTCGAGAATTCATCAGAGAGTTTTGCATAACCAAATTCAGAAGTGTTAAAAAGAATGATTTCTTCAGCAATTCTTGATAAATGGATTCCAATGCTTGCACAGATATACAAGTATTCGGACACAAAGTCTCTATCAGACACTGCATCAATACTGTTACTACTTGGTCGGGAAAATCCTAATTCGTTTGCAATCCACATAGGATCTGAAATTAATGAAGTACCTGACAAAGCAGCAGATCCCAATGGACAATGATCAACTCTTACATCCCAATCAGTAAATCTTTCCACGTCTCGAATTAGAGAGAAGCAATGTTTCATTAGTTCATGACCTAAAGAAACAGGTTGGGCATGCTGTAAATGAGTAAAACCTGGGGCTACATCTTTCTTGTGTTTATCTGCTAAATTCGTCAATTCACTGATTAAATTAATTACTAAATTGGACAGTTGACGCGAAGATACTCTCAAAAACAGTTTTAAATCAGTGACAATCTGATCATTTCTACTACGCCCTGCTCTGATTTTGCCACCAAGCTCTCCAACTTTGTTTTCTAATAGTCTTTCAATCACAGTATGTACATCTTCATCTGTGGCAAGTGGTTGAATTTTCTTATTCTCGATATCGCTATAAATGTCTTTTAATGATTGACTTAATTTTTCATAATCCGAAGAACTTATAATTTCACTTCTTTTTAATGCCTTTAAGTGCACACTTGACTGAATAATGTCTATTAATGCTAAGCGCCAATCAAAATGTGTTGACTTAGAGATATTAAACATGTCAGGATGCATTGATTTTTCAAATCGAGCACCCCATAACTTTTTATCGTTCATTTATTTTTTCTGTCTCGATCTGCAGCAATTTTTGAAGTCATTCCAAATATTTCAATAAAACCCTTAGCCCAGGATTGATCATAAGTATCTTCTGAGTCATAAGTTGCAAGATCATATCGATATAAAGACTGATTACTTTTTCTTCCAGTAACCCATGCTCTTCCAGCATGCATTTTAAGTCTTATGTCTCCTGAAACATTTTTTTGTGTTTCATCTATAAAAACATCTAATGCTTTTCGTAAAGGTGAAAACCATAAACCGTCATAAACAAGTTCACTCCATCTTTGCTCAACACCTCTTTTAAATCGAGCCAATTCTCTTTCTAAGCAAACATTTTCCAATTCCTGATGCGCAGTTATTAAAGCCATTGCACCTGGTGCTTCATAAACTTCTCTGCTTTTTATTCCGACGAGTCGATCTTCAACCATATCGATTCTTCCCACACCTTGTTCACCAGCCCTTCTGTTCAAAATTTCTATAGCTTGAAGCATGTTTACCTTTTGACCATCTATTTTTACAGGTATTCCTTTTTCAAAAGTAATTAAAACTTCATCAGCATCCTTCTTTTCAGCTGGATTTTTTGTATAAGAATAGATTTCTTCAATTGGGGCGTTCCAAATATCTTCAAGAAATCCTGTTTCAATTGCTCTACCCCAGACATTTTGATCAATACTAAATGGATTCTTTTTATTAACATCAATTGGAAGATTTCTTTGCGTTGCAAAAGCAATCGCCTTGTCACGTGTCATACCGGAATCTCTAACAGGAGCAAAAACTTTTAAATCAGGATCAAGTGCGGCAATGCTAACTTCAAATCTAACTTGATCATTTCCTTTACCTGTACAACCATGACCAACCATATTGGCATTATGTTTTTGCGCAGCTTCTACTAAATATTTTGAGATGATAGGTCGTGACAAACTTGAAACCAGTGGATATTTATCCATATAAAGAGCATTTGCTTTTAAAGCCGGAGCACAATAATCGTTAGCGAACTCTTCTTTTAAATCCAAAACTTCTGCATCAATAGCTCCGCAGGCTATGGCTCTTTTTTTAATTATGTCCATGTCTTCGCCACCTTGACCAACATCTGCTGCAACAGCAACTACTTCAGAACCTGTCTTGTCTTTTATCCATTCAATTGCTACCGAGGTATCTAATCCTCCTGAATAAGCTAAGACAACTTTGTTACTCATCTTTTTTCCTCACTTTTCTAGTAAGCCTACCTTTATTGTTTTGCATAATCCCAGATTTGACTTGCTACTTTCTTTCCATCATCTAGTCCTTTAGTCACAACTAAAACTGTGTTATCGCCAGCAATAGTTGCTAATACTTTTTCCATGGCTGCTTGATCTATCAGTGAGGCTACATATTGTGCAGCACCGGCGGGAGTATGAATTATTGCTAAGTTTGCAGAACTATCCACTCTTATTACAAATTCAGTTAATGATTTTTCGAGCTTGTTTCTAATGTCTTTAGAACTTTGCAGTTTATCTGCGCTATTTTTCTTGATTGCGTAAATATTTTTGCCATCAGTTCTTAAACTTTTGACAGCGTTAATTTCATCCAAATCTCTAGATAAGGTTGTTTGGGTAACATCAAAACCTTTGGATTTAAGCATATTAAGCAGTTCGTTTTGAGAACTTATTTCCTTATTTACAATTAATTCTTCGATGACATGCTGTCTAGCGGTTTTGGAATCAGGATACTTCATTCATTATCCCTTCTGATTTAGTTACAAGATCGATTGAATCGTTGATAATTTCAACAGCCCTAATAATTTGTTGAGAGTCAACAATTAGAGGTGGAGCAAGTCTTAAAGTATCGTCTTTAACAGCGTTAAGAAGTAACCCTAGTTTTTGACATTGAATTTCAATATTTTTAGCCAAATTGCCTTTTAGTTTAACTCCAATTAAGAGTCCTTCTCCAGTAATTGTTTTAACTTGATCGTTACTTGACATTAAATTCCTAAATAAATCTCCCATTATTTTGGCATTTTCAAGTAAATTATCTTTTTCTATAGTGTCAATAACAGCCAGAGCAGCTTTTGCAACAACGGGATTTCCCCCAAAAGTTGATCCATGAGATCCAGGTTTAAATAAGTCTGAATAATCTGTGGAAACAATAATTGCTCCCATTGGAAGTCCTCCGCCAAGTGCTTTTGCTACACAGATAACGTCTGGTGAAAAATTAAATTTTTGATGATGAAACCAATATCCAGTTCTTCCCATGCCAGTTTGAATTTCATCGACGACTAAAAGACTCTTTTTTTTCTTAGTAATCTCTCTTGCATTGATAACAAATTCTTCACTTAAATTATTTACCCCACCCTCTCCTTGAATAGTTTCTAGGAAAAAAGCTGCTGTTCGTTTAGTAACTTGTCTCTTAATATGTTTAGTTTTTTCAGGGTCAATAAATCTAACATTGCCAAGAAGAGGTCGAAATGGTTTTTGCTTCGATTCTTGACCAGTAACACTCAAAGCGCCTACGGTTCTTCCATGAAATGAGTTTTTTAATGAAACCAGTTTCTTTTTTCCAGTAAGTCTGGATAATTTAATAGCTGCTTCAATAGATTCGGCACCTGAATTACAGAAAAACACTTTTCCATTTAAACCTGATATTTCAATTAATTTCTCTGCTAATTCTTCTGCTACATCATTTGAATATAGATTACTTACATGATCTAGTCTTTTGATTTGTTTATTAACGGCTTCAATAACTGCAGGATGTGAATGTCCTAAAGCATTAACCGCTATACCCGATAGGAAATCAAGGTAAATATTTCCTTCAGTGTCTTTTAAGTACAAGCCCTCACCTTGTACTAATTGAATGCTAGGTGTTGAATAATTATTCAAGATAAATTTATTAAAATATTCGCTTTTCACTTTTTATCCCTTATCACCATTGTGCCGGTTCCTGAATCAGTGAAAACTTCTACTAACAAAGCATGAGATTTACGTCCATCGATTACGTGCGCTCTACTTACTCCATTTTTCACCGCATCAAGACAAGCTTCCATCTTTGGTCGCATTCCTTTATCAAGGCTTGGTATCAAAATTTCTAATTCACTTAACGATATTGTTTCTATTAAACTACTTTCGTCAGGATAATTTGATAAAAGTCCTGCTACATCTGTGAGTAGAACAAATTTCTGAGCGTTAAGAAATTTAGCAATTGCTGATGCGCCTTGATCAGCATTGATGTTAAAGATTTGTCCAGTTGAATCTGTACCTAAGCAAGATAAAACCGGAATCTGACCTTTATCAACAATATTTACAATCTGTTTGGTATCTATTTTTATAATTTCACCAACCAATCCCAGATCAATTTCTACTTGATCATGAAACAATGATTTCTTTTCAACTTCGATTGCCTTATTCTCGTCACCAGAAATTCCCACAGCAACTTGTCGAAGTTTATTGATTTCATTAACTAAATCAGTTTGTACTTGTATCAGTACTTTTTTGATAATTTTTATAGATTCTGAATCAGTAACTCTAAAACCGTTTTTGAATTCTGATTTAATATTTGCTTGGCTAAGCGCTTCTGTTATCTGTGGTCCTGCACCATGTACTACAACCGGTTTTAACCCAGCTAATTTTAAGAAAACAACATCTTGGGCAAACTGCGTTAACAAATCTTTATTAACCATTGCGTTACCGCCAAATTTGATCACCACAATTGAATCTTGAAATTTCAATAACCAAGGTAATGCTTCAGCCAACACTCCTGCTTTAAAAAGCGCATTTTTCTGCGAATTGGTCATGACGAGTAAGCCGAATTCTCGTGAACATATTTTATAGACAAATCATTTGTAAGAACTGTTGCTTTATCAGTTCCTATATTTAAATCAACATCAACTTTGATAAATCTATTTGACAGGTCTATCTTTGTTTCATTTTCACTAGACACTCCAGATTTACAAACTAATACATCATTGATAGATACATCTACTTTGTCTGCATCAATTTTTGCTTTTGAATTTCCAATCGCTGCTAGGATTCTTCCCCAATTCGGATCTTCACCAAAAAAAGCGCACTTCAATAGATTATTTCTGGCAATAGTTCTTCCGACCTCTGTAGCGTCATCTTCTGTCATAGCGTTTCTAATAGTTATCTCTATATTTTTGGTGGAACCTTCCGCATCATTTATTAGCAAATCAGCTAATTTATCCAATACTTCAATTAATGCATCCTTTAATTCATCATTCGAAGGAGAATATTGTGATGCTCCTGATGACATAAGAATGACAGAATCATTCGTCGATGTACAGCCATCGGAGTCAAGTCTGTTCAAAGTCATTTTTACTGCGTGTTTCAAAATATCCTTGAATTTTAAATTTGATATATCTGCATCGGTCGTAATAACACAAAGCATGGTTGCCAAATCTGGAGCTAGCATTCCTGCACCCTTTATCATGGCGCCTAATCTGAATTTATTTTTGTCAAGTGCAACTACTTTCTTATGTGAATCCGTAGTCAAGATTGCCTCAGCAGCATGATCACCACCATCATTGGCTAATTTTTTCACAAGGACATCAATTCCATTACTAATTTTTTTCATGTCAAGATATTTTCCAATTAACCCAGTAGAGCAAACAGCCACATCAGCTGCACCGAAATTTAACAAATTTGCGGTTAATTCAGCACTTTCGTGCGTATTTTGAAATCCTTTACTTCCTGTGCAGGCATTAGCTCCACCACTGTTAAGTAAAACAGCTTTTATTTTTGAACTTTTCAAGACCTCAGAAGACCACAAGACTGGAGCAGCTTTGACTTGATTTGAAGTAAAAACTCCTGTCGCGTCAAAATTTGGTCCTGTGTTAACAACAAGGGCTATATCTTTATGGCTTTTCTTTAGTCCACAATTTACACCAGAGGCAAGAAAACCGAGTGGGAATGTCACACTCATTTTTGTAGTCCCATTGTTTCATCTAAACCATTCATTAGGTTTAAATTTTGAATTGCCTGGCCTGCAGCACCTTTAATTAAGTTATCAATCACTCCGACAACCGTTATCTGGTCAGTATTCTCATCGACAAAAATGTTAAATTTCGCTGTATTGGTATCAACAACTTCATTAGTTGAAATATTTCTATCTTCAATTAATTGTATGAATGAACAGTTGTTGTAATAATCTTTAAATTTCGAAATCAAATCTTCTTTGTGAACCTTTTGCTTAGTTTTGAATATCGTATTGGCTAAAATGCCGCGAGAAAAGGGTCCAAGGGTTGGGTTAAAACTCAACTTTACTTCCTGATTGTTGATTTTAGAAAGAGTTTCTTGAATTTCTGCTATATGTTGATGTTGTCCTCCCATCTTGTAATTGGTTATAGATCCCATAACCTCACTTGCTAGTAAATTTTGATTTGTTTTTTTACCTGCACCAGTAGTGCCACTTGTGGCAACTACCGAAATTTGATCTAAATCAATTATTTCATTTTGTATAAATGGTGATAAAGATAAATTAATTATTGTTGCATAACATCCCGGATTTGCTACATGATGAGATTTACTAATAAGTTTCTTTTGTCCCATCAATTCAGGTAGGCCATAAGTCCATGTTCCAGCAAAATTTCCTGAGTAGTATTTTTTCCAATTATCGGGTTTATTTAATCGAAAATCTGCGCCTAGATCCACAATTTGATGATCTAGATATTTTTTAGCTAACTCCCCTGATTCACCATGTGGCAATGCAAATATCAAGATGTCATTTTTACCTACTTTGGATTCTTGATATTTTTCGAATTCTTGATCATAAATTCCCGATAAGAATGTATGTTCGTTGGAAATTTTGGTTTCAGCTTTAGAGCCGGCGAAGGCATATTTCAAATTAAATTGGGGATGACTGGCCAATATCTTGAGCAGTTGTCCACCCGCATATCCAGATGCCCCAAATAAATTTACGTCCATAAACATATTATACGCATATGCGCATAAAACTATCTAAGTTGAGCCTGGAACTCTTTCTCCACCCTTGAAATGATGGCAGCTCTTACTTGCTGAACCTCCTCTGTTTTCAAAGTTCTATCTTGAGCTCGGAGTCGGACACTAAATGCTAGGGATTTTTGACCCTTTTCAAGATTTGATCCTTCATACACATCAAAAAGGTTAACTGATTCAATTAAGTCTGAGTCGATAGCTTTTATCGAAAAAACCACTTCTTTGGCGATGACTGATTTATCAAAGATAAAAGCCAAGTCTTCTTTAACAACAGGAAAAGTTGAAAACACAGGAGCTTGCTTTATAGAAATTTGGTTTAAAACCATTTCGGGATAGATTTCATAACCAAATACTTTCCCCTTCAAACCGTATTGATCAATCATTTTTGGATGAATTTCTCCTGCATATCCCAAAACTTCGTTACCAACTTTAAAAACGGCGCATCTTCCTGGATGAAATGGCTTGTATTCTGTGTTTTCAATATTTACTTCTACACCACGCTCACTTATAACTTGATCTACTAATGCGATTGGATATCTCCAATCAATAGCATCATCATTTTTAAGACTACCTAGCCTTTTAATATTTCCTGTAATCAGACCACTTATCAGATACGGCTGGTGAGGTATTGATTTCTTTAAATTAGATATAATTTTCGAATCAGGTTTTTTTAATAGTGCAATATTTGTTGGCACTTCATTATTGGCGCTTTTAACAAATATATGTCCTGCTTCGTAAATACTGACGCTATCTTGTCCTCTTGATAAATTTCTTTCAAGTGCTTTAAACAATCCTGGAAATAGGCTAATTCGTAAATAAGGTTCAGTTTCTGATATTGGATTGAATAATTTGATAACGCTATTTTGATGTCTGTCAGAAACTTCAAGATCGGATTGAGCGCAAAATGGATAATTCAAAACCTCATTTGCCCCAAGAGAGGATATGTTGTTACAAATATTGTTTTTAAATTCAAAAAATACATTCTTCTCTACTTTTTTGTTTGAATTTTTTAAAACTCCTTTTATTTTGTGGTAACCCCAAATTCTTAAAATTTCTTCAACTAAGTCGGCATCGTTTATCAGATCATGGCGCCAAGAAGGTATCTTGACCGTTAATTTTGATCCTTTACCTGAACAAAGTAGTCCAAGACTAGAAAAGATTTTGATTATTTCTTTTTCTTTTAAACTTATACCTGTTAGACGAAGAAATTGTCTAGAATCAAAATTTATCTTTCTTTTTTTTATTTCCCTATTAGATGCTGCTATACCTTCAATTTTTGCTTGTCCATATTTATGCAAATAAAAAGCAGTTTTCATTGCTACTAAATGATTTATCTCATAATCGGTACCTCGTTCAAATCTTTTGGAAGCTTCACTGGGAATTTTGTGGTTTCTAGAAGTTGCACCGATGCTGTTTTGATCAAATATTGCTGATTCAATTATTAGGTTTTTCGTTCCATCAACAACTTCGCTGTTTAGCCCACCCATAACTCCTGCTAAAGATATAGCTTTTTTAGAGTCAGCTATGACTAAATCTTTCTCATTAAGTTTTCGAACAACGTGGTCTAAAGTCTCAATCGTTTCATTTTGTCGAGATTGTCTAATCTCAATAATTCCGTCAACTTTATCTGCATCGAAAGCGTGTAATGGTTGGCCCATTTCAAGCATAAAATAATTTGTTAAATCCACTGGTAATGAAATAGTTCTAATTCCGCATTGATTTAATCGATTTTGAATAAACAAAGGGGTGATTGATTCCGATTGATAACCTTCAACTCTAACCAAAGCTATTTTTGAAGCATTTTTCGTGGAAATTTTAACTTTTGTTTTCTTGGACTTTTTGATTTTTGGAAACTTTTCATCAACTGGGTCAATGAATTTGGCATTTAAGATTGTGGAAAGTTCCCTAGCAATTCCTCGTACACTCATGGCGTAACCTCTGTCTGGTAAAACAGATATATCGAGAACAGTTTCATTTAGTCCAAGCAATTTCTTAGCATCTGATCCAATTTTTGCTTTTTCCTTTATAACCAAAATTCCAGAATGATCTTCACTAATTCTTAATTCTTTGGCTGAACAAATCATGCCTTGAGACTTTTTGCCATAAGTCTCTCTTTCAGAAATTTTGAATTCTCCAGGCAATACACTTCCAGGAAGTGCTACGACAACTAAATCATTTTCAACGAAATTACTAGCGCCACAAACAATTCCAACTTTTCTGTTTCCAACATCTACAGTGCAGTATCTGATTGGTTTTTTGAATTCTGAGAGAATTTCAATTTTCAATACCTTTCCAATTACTAGAGGACCTGTTACTTGACCATAAATTTCAACTGTCTCAACTTCAAAACCAAGTTTTGTTAAAGACTCAATAATTTCATCCTGCTTGATGAGTCTATTTGATTTGACATGTTGCATGAACCAATTTATTGGTAGTTTCATTTACAAACTCAATCCAAATCTTGAATTAAATCTAACATCGGCCTCGACTAAATAGTGCATAGTTTGAACTCCATGCCTTAACATCAAAGTTCTCTCGATTCCCATTCCAAAAGCAAAACCAGTATATTTTTTAGGATCTATTCCGGCGGTTAGTAATACGTTTGGATTAACCATTCCGCAACCACCCCATTCAATCCAACCCTCCCCTTTGCACACTTTGCAAGAAGAAACAATTTTCTTGCCCTTACATACAAAACATTTGAAATCTATTTCTGCACTTGGTTCGGTAAAAGGAAAATATGATGGTCGAAATCTAGTTTCTACATCACTTCCAAAAAGAGAAGTTGCAAAATAATCTAGAGTCCCTTTTAAATCAGACATGGTTAAATCTTTATCAATAGCTAAACCTTCAACTTGATGAAACACAGGAGTATGAGTTGAGTCAAGTTCGTCGAATCTAAAAACTTTTCCTGGAGAAATTATGTATATAGGAGGTTTTTTTTCGAGCATGACTCTCATTTGT
Source organism: Actinomycetes bacterium (assembly GCA_038145175.1). Classification (GTDB taxonomy): domain Bacteria; phylum Actinomycetota; class Actinomycetes; order S36-B12; family UBA5976; genus ATZT02. The sequence goes on from JAYQPE010000003.1 coordinate 12,475, forward strand.
ACTGGAGATGTTTGGGTTCGCAAAACAATTCCTGAATCAATATCATCAATGTAGAATGTGTCAGAGGGTGATCTCGATGGATGATTTTCTGAAATATTCAAAGAGTCAAAATTAAACCAAGTTGATTCTGCTTCTGGGCCTTCTGCTACTTCATATCCAATTCGAGAGAAAATTTCAGAAATTAAGTGAGTTATTGAATTTATTGGGTGTCTTGAGCCAGCGTCAGTTATTACTTTATTTTTAGAGGCCACTACTTCTGTAACATCAACAGTTTCAGATGATAATAATTCATTTTCTCGGGCATGATTTATTTCCTGGAATTTTGTCTCTAATAGTTCTTGTATTTCATTTTTTGTTTTCGAGACTAATTGGCCAACGACTGCTTTTTGAGACGCTTCAAGAGTTCCTATTTCACGATTAATTTTTGCAAGTTCAGATTGATCCCCGATTAGCTTATTTTTGAGAACTTTAAAATCTTCTAAGTTTTTGACACTTTTCAAGTCATTTATAGCGTTATTGCGGATTGCGTCGAATTTATGTTGATCCATTTATTCACCCCCTCCAGTTAAACATCAGAGTACTGATTTCTTTCAAATTCTATTTAATAGATCTAGATTTAGCGGTCTCATACATGCACAATGTTGCTGCTGTGGAGACATTTAGGGATTCGGTCTTGCCTGACATCGGAATAGAAACATTTAATCCTAAATTGGAAGGGAAATCATGAAGACCGTGTGCCTCGTTTCCAAAAATCCATACGATTGGATTTTGAAAATCTAGATTGTTAAATGTCAATTCTGCATCGGCTTTTGTTTGATAAATACTGCCTTTAAAACCTTCCAAATATTTAAGAAGATTATTAACATCACTAATTTTAATTTCAACGTTAAAAATACTTCCAGCACTTGATCTAATGACTTTTCCATTAAACACATCGACAGCGTTTCCAACCAAAATTATTAAGTCTACTCCAAACGCATCAGCTGACCTTAAGATTGTGCCTAGATTTCCTGGATCAGAAATATTAAATAAAACTAAGACAAATGACTTATCATTTAAATCCGACTTAGTGAAGTCCTGAATTATTGCTTTGGATACTCCAACTATTCCTGAAGGACTTTCAGTTTCTGTGATTTTTTTAAGTGCTTTCTCGTTTATTAAAGAAATTCTTAATTTAGATGATCTAAGTATTTCATCCAATTTTGAATTTTTAAATAAGTAATCTTTTGTGCAATATATTTCGATCAAATTGCCAGATTTCGAACACGCCTCAAGCGCGTTTTCTCCCTCAATCAGGAACGAGTTTGTTTTCCTTCTAAATTTCTTGTCAAGTAATTTAGATGCTTTTATTATCTTGGTTGATTTTGGAGTTAATTCAGTCTCGCTGACCAACCAAGATGAATATTTATTAGGAAGCTTTACCAATTGCAGATTTAGCTACATCAACAAGTGACTTGAAAGCTTGGGGATCATTTGTAGCCATCTCACTCAGCATTCTTCTGTCGATTTCAATGCCAGCAGAATTTAATCCTTGAATGAATCGGTTATAAGTTAATCCATTATCTCTAACAGCTGCATTAATTCTTGTGATCCAAAGTCTTCTGAATTGACCTTTTTTCTCACGACGGTCATTAAAAGAATAAACTTTCGAATGAAGAATTTGTTCTTTAGCTTTTCGGTATAAACGTGATCTTTGACCACGATAACCTTTTGCTTCTTCCATCACAACGCGACGTTTCTTGTGTGCGTTGACTGCTCTTTTTACTCTTGCCATGATCTATCCTTTCTAAAAATTTGTTAGCGCAAGCCCAACATTCTTTGAGCTTTTTTTGAGTCACCAGGTGCAAGTTGTGGTTCAGATGCAAGTCTTCTTGTTCTTTTACTTGACTTAGACTCCAATAAGTGACGGCGGCCAGCTCTTTCATGAGTTATTTTCCCGGTGCCAGTTTTCTTAAATCTTTTCTTTGCACCACTATGAGTTTTCATCTTCGGCATTATTTTTCCTCTTTTTCTTTCGGGGTAGGTACAGATTTAGTTTCAGCGGCTTTTTTTACACTCGTAGCTCTCGCTTTGACTGCATCTGACTTTCTTCTGTTAGGCGCAAGAACCATAACCATATTTCGACCATCTTGTTTAGGAGCAAACTCGATAACACTTACTTCAGCAAGATCTTCTGCTAAACGTGCCAATAGTTTGTACCCCATTTCAGGTCTTGATTGTTCTCTTCCACGAAACATGATGGTCACTTTTACTTTGTCTCCACCAAGTAAAAATCTTTCTATATGATTTTTCTTTGTGTCGTAATCATGACTTTCAATTCTTGGGCGAATCTTCATCTCTTTTACAACTGCATTGACTTGACTGCGCCTATTTTCTCGAGCCTTAAGTGCTTCTTGATACTTGTACTTGCCGTAGTCCATTATCTTTGCCACAGGTGGTCTAGCTTCTGGTGCTACTTCTACAAGATCTAAGTCGTTTTCTTGCGCTAAACGAATGGCTTCTTCTATTCGAATGACACCGATTTGTTCGCCGTTTGGTCCCACCAAACGCACTTCAGGAACGCGAATTCGATCATTAATTCGTGGTTCTACGCTGATACCTACTCCTTTAAATATTTCCGCGTTGTTATACGCCACAAACTAAAGAAGTGTGAACTAACTTTTTCACTCTTTACCCAAAAAATCTATTAAGCGACTTTATAGGTGGGATTTCTCCGCTTGTGTATCACCTTTTGATGATAGGTAACTTAATTATATCAGGCTAAATTTTGGCAACCAATATATCTAATCCTTGTGGGGCGAGCGCTTTGATTTGCTCATTTTTCAGCATTTTTTTGCTGATTTCAATAACTAAATCCGTAATATCTGTTTTTGACTTGAAGATAATTTTGGCACTGCAATTATCGGAGTCATTAATATCTATTGAATCAATCTCTGAATAGTTTTCCAAAATTTTATGAATTTCGTTATTAAATTCCTCATTCAGATAGGTTGGAATTGATTCTGAATCAATTAATGTCTGACATAAACTTAATTCTACTTTGAATCGATGATATTCGTTTATATCAATAATAAAACCATCCAAGCCGAGAGTTTTCACACTCTCTGCAATTTCTCTAGCAGAAAGTGGTAGGGGCCTAGCTTCACTATTCCAAGAGGTAAAACTTTTAATGTTAGAAAAAGTAATTAAATATGTTTTTTCATCATTGAGAGTAATTATCGCTTGCGTCATTTCTTTTTTATCTTCGGAGGGAAAAAGCGCAACCAAAAGTGTTGCTTCAACTAAAGACTTTAGGAATTGTCTATTTAAAGGATCAGATTTGTTGATCATCAATTCAATTAAATTTTGATTTTTTATACTGAAATCATCAGTAGAAGTTAGAGTCTGCAAGCCATTATTTCTGTCACAATAATTGCCTTGGCGCCTATTTTGTAAAGTTCATCCATCACTTTATGAACTTCGGCTTTCTTCACCATTGATCGCACTGCTACCCAATTTGTTTCTTGTAGTGGTGAAATTGTTGGAGATTCAAAACCTGGTGTAATCACTGTTGCCCTATCAAGATTAGTTTTTTCAATGTCGTAATCCATCATCACGTATTCACGAGCCACTAAAACACTATTAATTCTTCTTATAAAAGTGTCTACTTCTAAAGATTGTGATACCTTCTTACTTTTGATCAAGACTGCTTGGGATTTTGAAATTATCTCACCAACAAAGTTTAAACCTGCTTGTTTGATAGTTGTACCTGTGTCAACAACATCTGCGATTGCTTCTGCCACGCCTAGTCTTATTGCATTTTCAACTGCTCCATCAAGACTTACTATTTCAGAATTTAAAGAGTTATCTGATAACCACTTGTGAAGCAAATTTGGATAGCTTGTGGCAATTCTCTTCTTGTCCAAATCTTTTAAATTCTTAATCCCTGATTGATTATCTGCCGCTATTCTAAAAGTTGATTTTCCAAATCCTAGTTCAATCATTACCTCTGCAGAGGATTTTGAATCAATTAATAAATCATTTCCGGTAATACCAAAATCTAATGTGCCTTCTCCAACATAAGTTGCAACATCTCTAGGACGAAGAAAGAAAAATTCAAGATCATTGTCGGGGTCGCTTACTACAAGATCTCTTGGGTGATGACTTTTTAAGAATCCTGCCTCTCGCAATAATTTTTGTGTTGGATCTGCTAACTGACCCTTATTTGGAATTGCAATTTTTAACATAATCTATAATTTTCTATAAACATCATCAAGTTTTATTCCTGAAGCAAGCATTAGAACTTGTGTTTGATATATCAATTGTGAGATTTCTTCTGCAGCTCGGTCTTTAGATTCATGTTCACAGGCCATCCAAGCCTCAGATGCTTCTTCTACAACTTTTTTGCCAACTTGGTGTAGCCCATCATTGACTAATTTTACAGTAGATGAATTGGGGTCTTGAGAATTTACCTTCTCATTTAGTTCTTCCCATAATTGGTCAAATGTTTTCATAAAGTCCTCTGGTTATAAATAATACTATCTTAAGAAATTTGGCTTATTTATTTTGCCAATTGTTTATGCGAAATTAAACTAAGTAGAACTGCTTCAGCAGTTTCTTTACCCTTGTTTTCTTTAGAATCTTTAAATCCTGCTCGTTGGTAAGCCTGTTTGTAATCGTTGCAAGTCAAAACCCCAAATCCGATAGGTTTTCCGTATTCAACCGCTAAATCAGTTATGCCTTTAGTAACTGCCTGGCAAACATAATCAAAATGTGGAGTTTCTCCGTTTAATATTACCCCTAGAACGACTACCGCATCGAACTTTTTTACAAGTGCTTCCTTTGCTGCCGCAATTAATTCGAATGATCCAGCAACTTTAATCGCTGTGATTTTTATATTTTGTTTGTTGAGTTCTTTCACACATTCTGACTCCATTTTTTGTGTCAAATCTGTATTCCAGAGAGCAGTGATAACCGCAACTTTTGTAGATTGAGGAATCTTCCCGATTATGATTTTTGGAATCCTTTGAACACTACCCATTTATTTGGTTTCCTTTAAAGGAAAATCGTGTCCCATCTTTTCTTTCTTAGTATTTAAATATTTAACATTTTCAGGTTTTGATTCCACAATTAATGCTACCTTTTCTACAATTCTTAAACCGTAGCCTTCAAGTCCTGCGCGTTTAGAAGGATTGTTGGTAAGTAATTTCATACTTTTAATGCCTAAGTCTGACAATATTTGAGCACCAGTGCCGTAATCCCTTGCATCTGCAGGAAGACCTAATTCGATATTTGCTTCAACAGTGTCTAGTCCTTTATCTTGCAAGTCATACGCGGCAATTTTATTCAAAAGTCCGATACTTCTTCCTTCATGTCCTCTGATGTAAAGAAGCACACCTCTGTTTTCCTCGTCAATTTTTTTTAGCGCAGCATGTAACTGCTCACCACAATCACATCTTAGAGATCCTAAAACATCCCCTGTTAAACATTCAGAGTGAACTCTAACAAGTACGTTTTCTCCATCTCCTATTTCGCCTTTTACTAATGCAATGTGTGAAAAACCATCGATTAAAGATTTATACGCATAAGCTTTAAATTCACCATATGCGGTTGGAAGCTTGCTCGATGAATGTAATTCGACTTGTCTTTCGTTTCTTCTTCTATATTCAATAATTTCCGATAACGATATTGGATTAATTCTATAATCATTTGTAAATTTTCTATAAGCATCTTTATTTGCCTCATTAATTTCAAGTTGACAGATAACTGCTGCCGGATATTTATTGGAGAGTTTCCTTAAATCGATAGCTGCTTCGGTATGACCAGTTCTTCGAAGAACTCCCCCAATAGTTGCACAGGAGAGTTGAATTAACCCAGGAGATTGAAAATCATTATTGGTGGAATTTCTATCTAAGAGCAAAGATATAGTTTTTTTATATTTATTTATAACGTTGGTATCAGTCGAAAATTCTTTAGCAACAACGGCTGGTAATTTTTGATTAAATCGATATATATAGCCTTCTGAGGTATTGGATTTAAAACCTAGTCGTTCTAAATCTTGATTTTCAAAACAAAATACAATTTCAGTTTTACTAATAGTGTTTAAAGATTCCAGTAATTCTTCGTTTAAATTATCAACCTCTACTACAATACTTACAAGACCTGATTCCTTATAGTCGTCAACGATAGCGATATATTGTTTATTCTTTATATTTTCGACTACTTTAAGAATATTATCTGTCAATTTACACCACTTGTTTTATTTAAGACATATTTTCCAATCAAATCAAATTCAATATTTACATAATCATCAATTTTCAATTGCTTTAGATTAGTCTCTTTGAGTGTCAGAGGAATTAGATTTACCATGAAAGAATTACTTTTTATATCACTTATAGTTAAAGACACACCGTTTATAGCAATAGAACCTTTTGCTATCAAATATTTTTTGAAACTGTCATCTATTTGAAATTCAATTATTTTCCAATTACTGCTGTCTTCAATTTTAACAACTTTTGATGTCGAATCAACATGGCCTGTAACTAAATGCCCACCCATAAGAGTATTTAAAGTTGCAGCTCTTTCTAAATTAACTAGAGAATTTTCTTTTAGATATTTTAAATTTGTTTTATCAAGAGTTTCTTTTACTGCAGTGAAACTAAGTTGATTATTACTGTTATCTTCGATAGTTAAACAAACTCCATTAATATTGATGCTTTCACCAATTGAAAAATCTGAACCTAGATCTGAACAATCAATCGATAATTTCATTGAATCGTCTTGAAGTCTATTGATTAAAATAACTCGACCTATGGCTTGGACTATGCCAGTAAACATTTTTATCCTACTAATTAATCAATAAATGGAGTCGTAAATCTCTTCCGACAACTCCTACATTAGCGATGCGCCAATTTTGGTCTGTTAACCCAGGGATATTTTCTTTCAAGAAATCATTACCTTGTCCCAAAATTATTGGAGCCATGTAAATAATTAATTCATCAACTAATTTATTTTCAAGATATTTAGTGAGCAATCCAGGTCCTGACTCTAATAGAGCAGTTTTAACATCGTTTTTCCAAAGTTCATCTAAAACCAATCTTGGATTTAATCTGGGTAAAAAATATGTTTCTGCATCATTCTTAAAAATATTAAAAGATTTTGGGATTTTGGTATCCCCCACTACATATCTAATAGGTTGAAACTCTTTCTTTAATTTCTTTGGAAATCTGACCGTAAGTTTTGAATTATCAGCTAATACTGATTTTGTCCCTGTGATTATTGCATCATTACCGTTTCTAATCTCATGAACTTCACACTCAGATTCTTTTCCTGTTAATCTTAAATTTTGCTTTTTCCCATCGTTAATTTTTCCATCAATTGATATCGCAATTTTTGCTGTCAAATAGGGTCTTTCTAATTCGTAAGATTTAAGCCAACGGTAATTAATTTTTGAATACTTATTACTTGCATTTAATTGGATCACTTCAATACCATTCTGCTTCAAAAAAGATATGTTATTTGAAGTTATTGGATTAGGATCTTTTCTTGAAAAAACTACTCTTTTTATTCCTGATTCGACTATCAAACTACAACAAGATGGTGTTTTTCCAACATGATTACAAGGTTCAAGCGTCACAAAGAGTGTGGAATTTTTTGTCCTTAAACCTGATTTCTCGATCGCAACCTGTTCTGCATGTCTAGTTCCATAACCTTCATGAAAACCTTTTGCAACTGGTAAACCTGAAGAATCAACAATTACACATCCAACTCTGGGATTTCTTTTAACACTTTTAGGAATCAATGCTAAATCATGTGCTACCGATAACCAATAATTGTCAGATTGAAATGCCATTTTATTTACTGGCTGTTATTGCTAAATTGCGTAATTCCATCATTGCCTTTTCTGGATCCGTTGTTGCAAAAGCAGCTGATCCCACTACTAAAAAATCCGCTCCCGCTTTAGTGGCTTTTTCAATTGTTTCAAAACCAACACCACCATCAACTTGAATCCAAACATCTAATTTATTTTTTGAGATTTCCTTGCGTGCTTGCTCAACTTTTTGGAGCATGTCATCCATAAATTTTTGTCCACCAAAACCAGGTTCAACTGTCATAACTAGTAAGACATCTATTTGAGGTAGTAATTCCTTAACTTGTTCAAAAGAGGTTTTAGGTTTTATGGCGACACCTACCATTTTATTCAAATTGTGAATATCTTTAATTATTTTCATAGGATCATTTGCCGCTTCAAGATGAAAAGTGATTGAGTCAGCTCCTGCATCTGCAAAATCACAAGCCCACCGATCTGGATGCTCGATCATTAAATGTGCATCAAGAGGCTTAATTCTTTTTTTCGATAATGATTCCAATAGACTTTTTCCAAAACTTAGATTTGGTACGAAATGATTGTCCATCACATCAAAGTGAATCCAATCAATGGATTCTTTTACATCTAAGATTTCTTTTTCAAGGTTAATAGGATCGGCGTTTAGAATGCTTGCCGCAATTTTTATATCCATAGGTATAGGTTACTGGTTAGAGAATGCATCCAATTGCAAGCAATCGGTAATATTATTCAAATTTTAGATTTTCTTTCGACTGAACACCATTTAACCAAGCAAGCGCTAGCATTCTTTTCCTTCCTTGTGGAATAACTTCGTCCAATACTAGTGAAACTGAATTTGTTCCTACATGAACTGACTTTGATCTTATTTGAATGTGACCTGGTGGTAATTTTTCTGAATCTGAATTTAAATAATTTAATATTTTTATCTTATTTCCCGCAAAATGAGTCCAAGCACTTAAATTATCATTTCCTGTTCTAATTATTGATTTAATTTTCTCCAGACTTTGATTCCAATCGATTCTTAAGTCTTTGTCTGTCAATTTTGGAGCATACGAGATTTTTCCTGTTTGAACCTTTTTTTGAACTCTTTCATTTTCGATATCATCAAGAAACACATCTAAATTTTCTGAAGCAAGATTGTTTAATTCAGTGATAAGTTCATCATGGGTGTGATTATTTAATTCTATTTTTTTCTGTAGCAATATTGGGCCAGTATCTAAACCTTTATCGATTTGAAACCAAGTTATACCTGTTTCTGCCTGATTGTTCAAAATCGACCATTGAACAGGTGCTGCTCCTCGAAGATCTGGTAGAAGTGAGTAGTGCAAATTTATCCAACCGTATTTTGGTTTATCCAATAGTTGACTTGGAATTAATTGGCCAAATGCCACTACTACTGCAATATCGAATTCCAAATTTTTTAAAGTTTTATCAAATAGTTTTTCAATGCTTTCAGTCTCAAAGAATCTTATATTGTTATCTATGCAATAACTAGCTATATCTGTTTTACTTAATTGTTTGTCTCGTCCTTTTGGCTTTGCTGATTGTGTTACTACCCCTATTAATTCATGTTTTGAATCCTTAATTCTTGCAAGAATAGGAATTGCTGACTTAGGAGAACCGCAAAATAGAATCTTCATTTAGATAGATAATCCAAAAGTGTCGTGAGGGCTTACTTTCACAGTGAGTTTTTCTCCCCCAAACCATTCTGATTCTCTAATAGCTTTCATTGCCAGTTTTCGAGTTTCATTATCCAATCTGTCCACGAAAATAATTCCATCTAAATGATCTGTTTCATGCTGAATACATCTTGCTAAAAGTTCTGAACCCTCTATAACAACATCTTCGCCAAACATGTTTTTACCAGTAGCAATAACTCCAAATGATCTTTCGGTATTAAAAGCAAGACCTGGAACTGATAAACAACCCTCATCACCGATTTGATTTTGCTCAGATAATTTCAGCACTGGATTTATTAGATGTCCTGGTTTATCTTCCTCGACACAATAGGTAAAAACTCTTAAGGAAACTCCAATTTGTGGTGCAGCTAAACCAACACCTGGTGCTTCAAGCATAGTCTCTGTTAAATCTTTTACAAGATTTCGTATTTCTTTGTCAAAATCTTTAACCTCATCAGCTTTTCTGGTAAGTATTGGATCACCAAAAACTTTAATAGATTTAATTGACATATTTAATATTGTATTACTTTCGATCTAATCTATATCGTAAGGATTATATTTAACTCTCACAGGATTTCTTTTTTTCAGACTAAATCGATTAATTAATGCTTTTAATTCAATTGGGAACCTATTTTTATTATTTGTCATAAACACGATTCTTGCCTCATTATTTGGCTCATCGATGTTTGGTCCAAGTGTTACAAGTTCTTCGATATCATTTAATTCTAAATTTATTTCATTGATTTCCTCTAATAACCCAGTGACTACATATGTATCATAAATTGGATACATCTTGATTTCTTCTCTAATTTTGAATTCTTGTTCTAAATACCAGTTACTTGACTTCTTAATAAATGATTGAATAACCCGATTGTCTGTATCCAAGTTGATGAAGACTTTTCCTAATTCAGATTTTTTGCTGACTAAACTTATGGCATTAATCCATTTTCTGTAAGTATCTTCATTGCTCGATAATCCAGCTTTTGCCAGATATAAATAGGCATCGATAACTATGAGAGCTGAATATGGCACTTGTGAAATAGGTTCTGCACCCGGAGTTGCTACTACGATGCACTTTTCGTTTTTAATTTTTCTTAAAATATTCTTCCCACCTGAAGTAACTATTTTTACACCTGGGAAGGATTTTCCAATTTCTTCAACTATTTTTTTCTGTCCAGAGACTGTGGTTATATTTTTTGTTGATTTGCAATATTGACATTGCCAAAATGTCACCGATTTTGCACACCACTTACATTGCAGGATTTGGTTCTTATCACTTTTAAATAATGGTCCAGAGCACTTATTACAACGCAAACTCTCTCTGCATTCTAAGCACTGCAAATTACTTGCATATCCAAGTCTTGGAACTTGAATTAAAACATTTGAGCGAGTTAATCCATCTTGAATGATTTTCCAGGCAAGACTAGGAATCATTTTTGTTTTCTCTAGAGGATCTTCTGATATGTTCCAATTAATTTCAGGCCAAAAATCTTCTTTAGAATCAATAGTTAATTCATGAACCAAATAATTCTTTATTTCCATATATGTCTTTATACTTTTGCCAAATCCTGCTAGAAGTAAGTAAGAATCATTAACTTGACTTCGATTGATACTAACTTGCCTGACGTTCCAATACGGTGATTGCTGAGAATAATAATTTTCTTCGCAGTCATCCCAGACTATGATGAGTCCTAAATTCGTTACTGGGGCAAATACGGCATTTCTTGTTCCAACAACTACATCAATTTCATTTGTTAATATCTCTAAGATTGACTCATATCTATAACCTGGTTCTTGTTCAGCGCAAAGGATTCTTGAATTTATCCGCGTTTCATCTAAATATTGTTTAAAGTTTAAAACTTGATTAAAGTTTGGAAAAATAACTATGGTTTGTTTTAAATTCGTTTTAACTTCATTGATCAAATTAAGAAAATACTGGTAATAATCATAAGTTGGTGGAAATTCAATGCTATTCTTTCTATTTTTGAAACTTTTCAATTCAAAATTCGCAGTTAAGTGTTTACTACTTTTTAGGTTCCTAAATTTTTTTTCAATCTTTGCCTGCCTAGGTGGAATGCTAAAGCGTAAACAGTCGTTTAATGTTCCCATGAATTGATCAGATGTGATTCGACAAATTTCCACAATATCTGGTTTGAGGACTGGAAATTCTGAGATTACTTTCTCAATTTTTGAAAGTTTCTTGTTTTCAAGTTGAGACTTTGATCTTTCTACAACCCAGCCTTCTAGATGTCTGCCTGCAAACTTTACTTTGACTTTTACACCTGGTTGACAAAGTTCGTTTAACTCTTCTGGAATCAGGTAATCAAAAGGGTAATCCAAATGAGGAAGTGATAAATCTAAAACAACTTTTGCTACTGGTAAGTGTTGCGTCAATTCGCTAACACCTACTTACATTTACTTTGATATCGCAGATTTTAGGGCTTCTGCTCTATCTGTTTTTTCCCAAGTAAAATCTTGATCTTCTCTTCCAAAGTGACCATAGGCAGCAGTTTTTCTATAAATTGGTCTCTTTAGATTCAAATCTCTAATGATTGCTGCAGGTCTTAAGTCAAAAACTTTCAAAATAGCCTCTTGAATTTTTTCATCACTTACGATTCCTGTTCCAAAAGTTTCAACAAATACACCGACTGGTTGTGCTTTCCCGATTGCATAAGCAACTTGCACTTCACACCTTTGCGCTAAACCAGCAGCAATAACATTTTTTGCTACCCAACGCATTGCATAAGCTGCAGATCTATCAACTTTGGAAGGATCTTTCCCAGAAAATGCTCCACCGCCATGTCGACTCATTCCACCATAAGTGTCAACAATGATTTTTCTTCCTGTTAACCCAGCATCACCCATTGGTCCACCTATTTCAAAACGTCCCGTTGGATTTACTAATAATCGATAATTGCTGGTATCTAGTGACACATCTAGTGACTCCAAAACTTTTTTTACCACATGTTTTTCTATGTCTGGTTTTAATTGTTTCTCTAAATCAACTTCTGCAGCATGTTGCGAAGATATAACAATTGTGTCTAGTCGAACCGGTTTATTGTTTTCGTCATATTCAATAGTTACTTGTGTTTTTCCATCTGGTCTTAAATAAGCTAGCGTTCCATTTTTTCTGACTTCGGTCAGTTTCTCAGCTAATCTGTGTGCTAAAAAAATTGGCAGTGGCATTAAGGATTTCGTGTCGTTGCAGGCATAGCCAAACATAAGACCTTGATCTCCTGCGCCTTGTTTGTCTAAAGGATCTTGTGATCCGGTTCTTTCCTCTAATGCATCATTTACACCTTGAGCAATATCTGGGGATTGTTTACCAATTGAAACAGAAACTCCACACGAGTTTCCATCGAATCCTTTAACTGAAGAGTCATAACCTATTTGTGTTACTACTTGTCTGATAATTTCGGGAACATCTGTGTATCCACTAGTAGTTACTTCACCAGCAACATGAACTTGACCAGTAGTAATTAAAGTTTCAACAGCAACTCTGCTATGTGGATCTTGTCGTAACATGTCATCTAAAATTGAATCACTTATTTGATCAGCAATTTTGTCTGGATGACCTTCAGTAACCGATTCAGAAGTAAACAAACGTCCAGCCATTAAAAGAACCTCTCTATTTTAATATTCCTGTGGTCACACAAGGTCGGGCTCGACCGGACTTTTCTTAATACTACCAACTTTAACTAGAAGGGCTGACAAATAATCTAAAGCCTCATTTGCAAGGTCTAATTTATTCTTTAATTCCAACTTTTTAGTCTTTTCACGAGTAACCATTAAGAATTCGTTATTTGTAGATTCCATGGCCTGATCTTTAATAACCTTGTTTGCAAAAATTACATCACAACCTTTTTGATTAAGCTTTAAAATGGCAGATTTTTCAAGTAGTTCATCATCTTCGATAGTTTCAGCAGCAAATCCCACAACTAGTTGCTTATTGGTTTTATTTTTGGAAATTTCCTGCAGGATATCAGGATTTTTTACTAGTTCTAATGTAATTTCATCACTTATTTTTTTAATTTTTTGTTCTGATTTATTTTTAACTTTATAGTCTGATACTGCAGCATTCATTATGACAAGATCATAATCTTTTACTCTGATTATCATTTCATCTCTTAATTGTGAAACATCTTCAACAGCCACAAAATCACAACCAGCGGGTAAGTCAGTTTTGAGATTTGCTCCCACTACACACACCTTTGCTCCGCGAGAAATTGCAGCTTTTGCAAAAGCTAAACCTTGAATCCCACTTGATCTATTTCCGATGAAACGAATTGGATCAATTGCTTCCCTGGTACCACCTGCAGAAATTAGTACCTTAACATTTTTTAAATCTTGAACTGGGTTTATTTCATTTCTTTTTAGAACATTGTTAACTATTTCTACAAGTTTGATTGGATCTGGAAGTCTGCCAGCTCCTGAATCTTCACTTGTTAACGCCCCTTTTTCTGGATTAATTATCAAAAACTCTCTTAGTTTTAATTTTTGAATATTTTCTTGAGTAGCAAGATTTTCCCACATTTCTGTGTGCATGGCAGGTGCTAAAACTTTTGGACATTTTGCTGTGAGCAAAGTTGCTAATAGCGCGTTATCAGCAAAGCCATTAGCAAGATGGGCTAAAAAATCAGCGGTTGCTGGTGCAACTAAAACTATTTTTGCCTTCTTAGCAATTTTTACATGTTCAACTTCATGAGGTTTATTCCAAATATCGCTAACGACTTCCCTGCCACTTAATGCAGCAAGTGTTGCTTCTCCAATAAAATTTAAAGCACTTTTTGTTGCAATCACCTGCACGTCAAAATTTTGATCGCGAAGTCTTCTAATTATTTCGGCGGACTTATAAGCAGCGATACCACCAGTAACACCTAAAACCACTAAAGGCTTAGTCATAAAATTACTTCTTAGTTGTTTTCTGACTTATTCTCTTCTGTATTTTCTACAGTTTCATTTGACTCTTCAATAACTTCACTTGATTCATCTTGATACACACCAGCAAAAGAATTGTCATAACTTGCGTTGTATCTTTGTTGAGCTTGAATAGCGGCTAATCTTCTTTGCTCCATTTCAGCAGCTTCTTGCGCTAAAACTTCTGGTTCAACGTGTTCTGTTTTTAATAACTTAGAATTAATTTCTCGTAATGCAATTGATAATGGTTTTTCTTGAAGTTGCGTTTCAACAAGTGGACCAACGTATTCAAGTAATCCTTCACCAAGTTGTGAATAGTAAGCATTAATTTGACGTGCACGTTTAGCTGCATAAATTACTAATTGATATTTAGATCCTGCTGTGTCTAATAAATCGTCTATAGGAGGATTTGTGATTCCTTCTGGTTTTACTGGTGCAGCCACGTTTTCTAGACCTCACTCTTTCAAAAATTTATTATGGACTTAATCAAGCCCTAATAAGGCTATCAGTTCATCTACAGTGGACTGAACATCCTCATTGATCACCACAGCGTCAAACTCATTTTCTGCCTTTAATTCGTCTAATGCAACCTGAAGCCTTATATCTAACTCTTCATTTGATTCAGTACCTCTGGTAATTAATCTGCGTTTTAACTCTTCTATTGAAGGTGGCTTAAGCATGACCAAAAATGATTCTGGCATTGCTTTTTTGATTTGTCTTGCACCTTGTAAATCAATTTCTAGAACGACCATTTGATTATTTTTAATTCTGTCTTCAACTGGTTTTCTAGGCGTGCCATACCAAGAACCTGCAAATTTTGCATATTCTAATAATTTGTTTTCGTTTATTTGTTTATTAAATTCTTCTTCTGTTAAGAATTGATAATGGTCATCGTGTTTTTCTTCTGGTCTTGGTTTTCTAGTTGTTGCCGATACTGACAAGTAAACTTCAGGTTTTTTCTTAACTAATTCTCTGACTACAGTTCCTTTTCCAACTCCTGACGGTCCAGCTAAGACAATTAATGATGCCTTCATCAATTAAATTCCTCGAGCAAGGCATTAATTTGGTGTGGGCCTAACCCTTTCAATCTTCTACTTTGAGCAATACCTATTCTTTCCATTAAATTTTCTGCTCTAATTTTTCCCACTCCTGGCATTGACTCTAAAAGTGCCATTACTTTCATTTTTGCGATTGCTTCATTAGAACTTACTTGTTCAAAAGTAGCTTTTAAAGTGAGTTGACCATTTTTTAATTTTTCCCTTAGCTCTGCCCTAATTTTTCTATTTGCGGCCGCTTTTAAAATGGCAGCTTGTCGTTCTTCTTTTGTCAGAGAGGGTAAGGCCATGGGTTCATCTTTCCATTAGATTTATTTTATTCAAAGGACAGGCCTTAATTAATAATTATTTATTTCTTCCTGTAACTGCTGGCATGCGATTTTTATTGAAGAACTTGCTGTTATTGGTCTACCAATAACAAGTAAATTTGCGCCATCTTGTAACGCTTGACGAGGTGTTGCTACTCTTTTTTGATCATCCAAACTTGATCCTGCAGGTCTTATTCCAGGAGTTATCAATACCACTTCTTTTCCCACAGCATTTCTTATTACTGCAACTTCTTGAGCACTGCAAACAATTGCTTTTGCCCCAGCTTCAACTGCTAGTTGTGCCAAATGAATTGCACTATCTCTAGGCTCTAATTTGTAACCTATTTTTTTAAGACTTTCCTCATTCAAAGACGTAAGAATTGTTACTGCTGTGATTAAGGTATTTGGAAGAGTCTTTACTGCACTTTCAATCATTTCTTTACCACCCGAAGCATGAACAGTTAAATATTTCGGATTTAAATCCTTTATTGAATTACAAGCACCAATTACTGTTGCTGGAATATCATGCAGTTTTAAATCTAGGAAAATGTCACAATCAGATATTGCTTTTATATCCTGAATGGCTTTTTTGCCATCTCTTAGATATGTTTCTAACCCAATTTTTAAAGTTGAAACAAAGTTTGAAGCTTCTTGGGCCCAATTTTTAGCAGTATCTAAATCAGGAGCATCAAGTGCTAAAGCGATAGGTAATTTCATATTTGTTCTTTGTGTGCAGCATTTATGACATCATTAATAGATCTGAAACTTTTCTCATTTAGTAATTCACATACCTCATCATGAATTCTGACACATGCCTCTGGATCATTAAAAACCATTGTTCCTACACTTATTGCGTTTGCTCCTGCTGCAAAAAATTCCAAAGCATCATTTCCAGTTCTAATTCCTCCCATCCCGATTATGGGCACTTTTGGTAAGGCTTGTCTTATTTGATACACGCATCTAACTGCAACTGGTCGAATGGCAGGTCCTGAAAGTCCACCAGTTTTGCCGCTTAATTTAGGTCTTAAAGTCTTAGTGTCTATGACCATTCCCAGCAAAGTATTAATAACACTTAATCCATCTGCTCCTGCATTTACTACTGCTTTTGCAATATGAGCAATATCAGTTACATCTGGTGAGAGCTTGGCAAAAATTGGCACTGAACTTGAGGAATTTCTTTTTACCGAGTGAATAACTTCAGTTGCTGAATTTGGATCACAAGCAAAAACTAATCCTCTGTTTTCAACATTTGGACAACTTATGTTTACTTCAATACCAATTACTCCGGAAATATCTCTTAATTTTTCGGCAATTTTTCCATATTCTTCAACACTATTGCCAGCAATAGAAACGATAGTTTTTGCGCCTTTTTGATTAAGCCAAGCTAAATCTTTTTCAATAAAATCATCGATACCTGGGCCTTGAAGTCCAATTCCATTTAACATTCCACTTGGGGTTTCAGCCATTCTTGGTGTGGCTCTTCCAGATCTTGGTTGAAGCATCACACTTTTTGTAACAACTGCTCCAATTGAGGTTATGTCAATGAATTGATCTAATTCTTTTCCTGCAGCAGCACAACCAGAAGCTGTAAAAATTGGGCTGGGTAATTTTTGATTCATGAAATCAATTGACATGTCAATTGATGATCTTTTTGGAAATCTTTTCATTAATGATCTCCAATTTTTGGAGCACCGTATGTATCTACAGGAACTGTTCCGACTTCACTCCACCGGACTTTGTCGCCTCGAAAATTTGGTCCATCAACACAAGATCTAAGCATTCTTGTTACGCCATCTTCACCGATAACTGGCAGAACACAAGTCATGCAAACTCCAATACCGCAAGCCATTGATTCTTCAACACTTGTTTGCGAAACAATCCCATGCAAAGTTGCAACTTTGGAAACTGCTTCAAGCATTTTCATGGGTCCACATGCATATACAACTGCAGCGTTTGATTTATTTATTACTTCAGGCAAAACATCTGTTACTTTGCCCATTTGACCTGATGATCCATCATCTGTAGTAACTGTCAGTGTTGTGGATAATCTTCTTGCTTCAAGCATTCCAAATAATTTTTCAGAACTTGAAGCACCCAAAATAAAATCAACTCTGCAATTTCTTTTTGCTAAAGCTTCTGCCAAGGTAAATAAAGGAGCTGCACCATATCCACCACCCACAAGTACGCAAGGCACTGGATTTTTTGGAAGACTAAAGGGTTTTCCTAAAGGTCCAACTAAATTAATTGGATCATTTCTTTTCAAATTTGCTAAATAATCTGTACCAGGACCATGAGGAGAGACAACAATGTCTACTGTTCCGCCATAGACTCCCCGATCATTTACCTGATAAATACTGAATGCTCTTCTTAAGATGAGAGAACTTCTTTCATCACCAATGGCTACAGCCACAAAATTTCCAGGTTTAAATTCTTTTGGCATATCAGCAGCAGTTGCTGTTATTACGTAGTAACTTCCAATTTTCTTGTTATCAACAACGACGCCTTGATGAACAATTGGCATTTATGAAACCATTTTTTCTCTAGCAGAATTAATATCTTTAGCCCACTCTTGCAGAGATTTAACTCTAAATCCAGATTTTTGTAGTGATTCAATTCCAGCCAGAGCTGCTTTTAAACCTTGAGCAGTAGTTATGCAAGGAACTGACATATCTGTTGCCGCAGTTCTAATTTGATAACCATCAGTTCTTGGACCAACTCCATATGGAGTGTTAACAACTAAGTCAATATCTCCATTTCTTATAGCTTGAACCGATGTGGTTTCACCTTCAACTTCACCCAAATGATGTTTGCGCAATTGTTTGGAGTCAATCCCAAATTTCTTAATATAACTTGCTGTACCACTTGAAGCATAAATATTAAAACCTAAATCTTTTAATTTCTTAATCAATTCCACCATTGATTCTTTATCTCTATCCGCAATTGAGACGAATACATTTCCTTTTAAAGGTAAACCTCCTGAGTATGCGCCACTTTGGGCTTTTGCGAATGCAGTTCCAAAACTTGTGTCAATTCCCATAACTTCACCAGTTGATTTCATTTCTGGGCCAAGAATTGAATCAACTCCTCTAAATCTTCCAAATGGTAAAACTGCTTCTTTAACTGCAATTGGACTTTCTTTAAATGTTGTTGCTCCATCTTTATTTTTTGGTAGAAGACCTTCATTTCTTAATTCTTTGATAGTTGCACCAAGCATTATTCGGGCACATGCTTTTGCTAATGAAATTCCTGTAGCTTTTGAAACAAATGGAACTGTTCTTGAAGCTCTGGGATTTGCTTCTAAAACATACAAAGTTTCTCCAGCAAGTGCATATTGCACGTTCATTAATCCAATTACGCCAATTCCTGTGCCGATGGCGTATGTGCTTTCTCGGATTTGTTCAATATGTTTTGCAGATAGAGAGATTGGAGGAAGCGAGCAAGCAGAATCTCCTGAGTGCACACCTGCTTCTTCGATGTGTTCCATAATGCCGCCTAAAAACATTTCTTTGCCATCAAAAAGTGCATCAACATCTATTTCTAAAGCGTCATCTAAAAATCGATCAACTAGGACAGGATGTTCTGGATTTATTTGGGTTGCTTTTTCAATATATTTAAGAAGCATTTCTTCGTCATAAACAATTTCCATACCACGACCACCCAAAACATAAGAAGGTCTTACCAAAACAGGGTAACCAATTCTAGAAGCAATTTCTTTAGCCTCAATAAAAGACGAGGCCATACCGTGTTCTGGTGAAATCAAATTTGCTTTTTCTAAAACTTCACCAAATGCACCTCTTTCTTCTGCAAGATGTATAGCTTCCGGGCTTGTCCCAACTATTGGTACGAAATTATCTTTTAACTTCTGGGCAAGACCTAGAGGTGTTTGACCCCCTAATTGAACTATCACACCTATCAAGTTTCCTGATTGTTTCTCCGCATGAACAACTTCTAATACATCTTCAAGTGTTAAAGGTTCAAAATAGAGTCTGTCTGAGGTGTCATAATCTGTTGAAACTGTTTCAGGATTGCAGTTAACCATAATCGTTTCAAAGCCAGCTAATTTTAAAGTTTGAGCAGCATGAACACAAGAGTAATCAAACTCAATACCTTGACCGATTCTGTTGGGTCCTGAACCTAGGATTATTACTTTATTTTTATTTGACTTGGCAACTTCAGTTTCTCGATCATAACTTGAATAGTGATATGGAGTTTTTGCTTCAAATTCTGCTGCGCAAGTATCTACTGTTTTATAAACTGGTCTTAAATTCAAATTGATTCTTAATTCTCTAATTTCATCTTCTGTGGTATTTCTAATTTGAGCAACTTGAAGATCCGAGAAACCATGTGATTTTGCGTATTTTAAAAGATCGAAATCTAATTTATTTGCCAACTTTATTTCATTAGCTATTTCATTTATGAGCATGATTTGATCTAAGAACCATGGATCAATTGCGCTTGCTTCATGAACTTCTTGAAGTGAAATTCCTGATAGAAGGGATCTTTGTACTGAGTTGATTCTTCCATCTGTTGGATATTTACATTTCTCAATCAAGTCTTCTTTTGATTCAGTAACTTTTGAGAAGTCAAACTGAGCGTCTTTTTTCTCAAGACTTCTTAAAGCTTTTTGAAGTGCTTCACTGAAATTTCTACCTATTGCCATTGCCTCTCCCACACTTTTCATGTGGGTTGTTAATTTGGTATCTGCACCTGGAAATTTTTCAAAAGCAAATCTTGGAACCTTCACAACTACATAATCAAGTGTTGGTTCAAACGAAGCAGGTGTTTCTTTTGTAATGTCGTTTGGTATTTCATCCAATGTGTAACCAATCGCTAATTTAGCTGCAATTTTTGCGATTGGAAAACCAGTTGCTTTAGATGCAAGAGCAGAAGATCTAGATACTCGAGGATTCATCTCAATAACAATCATTCGTCCATCTACTGGGTTAATTGCAAATTGAATATTGCATCCGCCTGTATCAACTCCAACTTCTCTAATAACAGCAATAGCAATATCTCTCATATGTTGATATTCGCGATCAGTCAATGTCATTGCTGGTGCAACAGTTATGGAATCACCCGTGTGAACACCCATTGGATCAAAATTTTCAATTGAACAAATAATTACGACGTTATCGTGGTGATCTCGCATTAATTCAAGTTCAAATTCTTTCCAACCAATAATGCTTTCTTCCAATAAAACTTCACTAGTTGGTGATGCTTGTAAACCTGTTGCTACAAATTTAATTAAATCTTCTTCATCGTAAGCAATTCCAGAACCTGCTCCTCCCATCGTAAAAGATGGTCTTACAACTAATGGATATCCAAGTTTTAATGCAGAATCAAGACATTCTTCTAGTGAATGACAAATTTCACTTTTTGCTGATTTTCCACCAATATTTGAGACAATGCTTTTAAATTTTTCTCGATTTTCCCCACGTTCAATTGCTTCAACTTTTGCTCCAATTAATTCGACTTTATATTTATCAAGAATTCCTTCTTTATGTAATGCCATCGCAGCATTTAAAGCAGTTTGACCCCCAAGAGTTGGCAATATTGCATCGGGTTTTTCTTTTTGAATAATTTTTTCTAAAATATCTGTGGTAATTGGTTCAACATATGTAGCATCAGCAAATTCTGGATCAGTCATGATTGTGGCAGGA
The DNA here is from genome assembly GCA_038145175.1 of Actinomycetes bacterium. Classification (GTDB taxonomy): domain Bacteria; phylum Actinomycetota; class Actinomycetes; order S36-B12; family UBA5976; genus ATZT02. The sequence goes on from JAYQPE010000003.1 coordinate 33,919, forward strand.
TTACTGTTAAGAAGAATTACTCTTATTCCCTCTGCTTTTAAAACTCTGCACGCTTGAGTTCCTGAATAATCAAATTCGCAAGCTTGTCCAATTACAATGGGACCTGAGCCAATTACTAAAACAGAATTAATATCTCTTCTTTTTGGCATTACTTTTTACTCATTAATTCTGTGAAGCGATCAAATAAATAATCTGCATCATGAGGGCCAGCTGCTGCTTCTGGATGGTATTGCACACTAAATGCTTTTTTGTCTTTCAAAGCTAAACCTTCAACAACATTGTCATTTAAGCAAATATGGCTAACCATTACTCGACCAAACTCTGTTTCACTTTCTTTATCTATTGGTGCTTTAACTGCAAATCCATGATTGTGTGTAGTGATTTCAACTTTTTTAGTTGTCAGGTCCATTACTGGTTGATTAATACCTCGGTGACCAAAAGTTAATTTATACGTTTCAAAACCAACTGCTCTACCAAGAATTTGATTTCCAAAACAGATACCAAAAAGTGGAATATTTTCTTTAAGAATTCTTTTAGTCAAATCAATTGCATGACTTGCAGTTGCTGGATCACCTGGACCGTTACTTAGAAATATGCCATCTACTTCATATTTCATGATTTCATCAAAATTTGAGGTAACAGGTAATACTTCAAGTTCTATGCCTCTATTAGTTAATCGCTGAAGTATTCCATTCTTTATACCTAAATCAAGAGCGGCAACTTTGAATTTTTTTACACCATTTGCTTTGACATTGAATGCTTTTGAAGTAGTTACGGCACCACAAAGATCAGCTCCCTTCATTTGTGGAGACTCAAGCACTTTTTTCAAAAAGTAATCTTGATTTTTGTTATCTAATTCCCCAGAAAAAATTCCTGATCGCATTGCACCTTTATCCCTAAGGTGTCTAGTTAGAGCTCTTGTGTCAATTCCGGATATAGAAACAATATTTTGTCTTTTTAACTCTTCTTCTAGCGATCTCTTCGATCGCCAATTAGATGAAATTCTGGATGGATCTCTTACTACATAACCTGATACCCAGATTTTTCTAGATTCATCATCCTCATCATTTATTCCTGTATTACCGATATGTGGAGCAGTTTGAATAACAATTTGTTTGTAATAAGAAGGATCAGTCAAAGTTTCTTGATAACCAGTCATACCAGTAGTGAAAACTGCCTCACCAAATGTTTCGCCTTTTGCTCCATAAGATCTACCTCTGTAAATAGATCCATCTTCCAAAACTAGTAAGGCAGGTGAGAAGGTCATGAAACTATTTCACCGCTTTTAAAAGTGAATTTGCCTTTATGAATCGTGTGAATTACTTTACTTTTTAGTTTTATACCGTGATAAGGATTGTTTTTACTTAAAGAATTAGTTTGATTTGCATCCACAATCCATTCAAGATCTGGATCAATTACGCAAAGATTGGCTATTTCATTTTCTTTTATTGGTCTTCCATGATCTGCTAATTGAGCAATCTTTGCAGGAGTCTCACTCATAACTCGGGCAATATCTGACCAATTCATTTTCTTACTTGGCAACATCACTGTTGCAACTACTGAGAGTGCAGTTTCTAAACCTGTCATTCCAAATGCTGCTTGATTCCACTCTCCTTCTTTATCCTCAGCAGGATGAGGAGCATGATCTGTTGCAACTACGTCGATTATTCCACTAGCTAATGCATCTTGTAATGCAATTAAATCTGTATTACTTCTTAAAGGAGGATTGACTTTAAATTTGGCATCATATTCTCGGCAATAATCTTCGGTTAAAAGTAAATGATGAGGTGTTACTTCAGCACTAACTTTTATTCCTTTTTGCTTTGCCCATTTTAAAATCTCTACAGTTCCTGCAGTTGAAGCATGACAAATATGAAGTTTTGAATCAACATGTTCGGCAAGTAAAACATCTCTTGCCACAATTGATTCTTCGGCAACTGAAGGCCAACCAACCAATCCTAATTGTCCTGAAAGAAGAGATTCGTTCATTTGAGAATTTTGGGTAAGTCTTGGTTCTTGGGCATGCTGAGCAATCACGCCATCAAAAGCTTTTACATACTCAAGAGCTCTTCGCATTAATACAGGATCATGAACACATTTTCCATCATCACTAAATATTTTTACATTGGCTCTAGATTGTGCCATTGCAGAAAGTTCTGCTAATTGTTCTCCATTTAAACCAACTGTTACTGCTCCAACTGGAATAACATCTACTAATCCAATTCTTTGTCCCAAATTCCAAACTTGTTCAACTACTCCAGCGGTGTCTGCTACAGGCAAAGTATTTGCCATCGCATGAACCGCGGTAAAACCTCCAGCAGCGGCAGCTTTACTTCCCGATTCGATTGTTTCAGAATCTTCTCGACCTGGTTCTCTTAAATGCGTGTGTAAATCTACAAGTCCCGGAAGTAAAATTTTTCCACTTAAATCCAATGTTTGAGCATCGGGTGCATTAATTGTGTTTGGTTTTGCAATCTGTTTAATTTTTTGATTTTCGATTAAAACATCATGAATATTTTCACCCTTTATACTTACATTTTTTAATAAAATCATTAGTTTGTACTCTCCGCTTCATTTTGTGAACCACCAAGCAATAAATATAAAACAGCCATTCGAACACTTACTCCATTTGCCACTTGTTCTATAACAACAGAATTTGTGCTGTCGGCTACTTCAGCAGTTATTTCCATACCGCGATTCATGGGACCTGGATGTAGCACTAAAGCATTCTTTTTCATATTTTTTAATCTTGCAGAATTTAATCCAAAATTTCTTGAATATTCTCTAGCAGTTGGAAAATAAGCTGCTGTCATTCTTTCTTGTTGAACTCGTAACATCATGATTGCATCAACATTTTCAATAACTTGATCTAAATTGAATGAGTATTCGCATTCCCAATCGTTTATCCCTTTAGGCATTAATGTTGGAGGTGCAACCATTACAGGTGTGGCACCTAGTTTTTTTATTAATAAAGCATTACTTCTTGCAACTCGGCTATGCAAAATATCTCCCACAATTGCAACTCTCAACCCAGTTAAATCACCTTGATTATTCTTTAAATGTTTTCTGATTGTGTATGAATCGAGTAATGCTTGAGTGGGATGTTCATGAGTTCCATCTCCTGCATTAATTACAACTGCATTAATCCAGTTTCTTGAAGCCAACAGATTAGGTGCTCCAGAAGCAGGATGTCTTATCACCACAGCATCTGCTCCCATTGATTGCAATGTTTGGGCGGTATCTTTTAAACTTTCTCCTTTTGAAACACTTGATCCTTTCGCACTAAAATTAATTACATCAGCGCTCAATCTTTTTGCAGCTGCTTCAAAAGAAATTCTTGTTCTAGTGCTATCTTCAAAAAACAAATTAACAATAGTTCTACCTCTTAAAGTTGGTAACTTCTTTACTGGGCGATCAGATACTTGAGCCAATTCTTTAGCAGTATCAAGTATTAGAATTGCATCATCTTTTGTTAAATCATTTATCGAAACCAGATGTCTATTCATTATGAAACTTCATTCCATATTGTGACTTTTTCTTGACCATCATCTAATTCACTCAAGAAAACACTTACTTGCTCAGTTATAGAGGTAGGAATATTTTTTCCAACATAATCTGCTCTTATAGGTAAATCTCTATGTCCACGATCAACTAATACGGCCACTTGAACCTTTGATGGTCTACCGATGTCATTTATTGCATCAAGTGCGGCTCGAATGGTTCTTCCCGAAAATAGAACATCATCAACCAGCACCACAACTTTGTTATCAATTCCTCCCTCAGGAATTAAAGTTTGAGCTAGAGCTCTTGGTGGTCTTAGTCTTAAATCATCTCGATACATAGTGATATCAAGTGAGCCTGCTTGAATATTAGTTTTTTCGAACTCATTTATTTTGTTTGCGATTCGATTTGCTAAAGGAACACCTCTAGAAGGAATTCCTAAGATGACAATGTTTTGAAAACCTTTATTATTTTCTAAAATTTCATGAGAGATTCGAGAAAGTGCTCGAGAAATATCAGTTGATTCAAGAACTACACGTTCCAGATGACGAGAATTTGCACTCATTGTGCTTCTCGACCTCCTTCTCCGCCTCACGGGACGGTCTTAAAGGATGCCTTACTAAAAACTTAGATTAGCAGACTAATTTAACTTTCATCTGCACCAGTTCCAACTTTGTGCACGCGCATGCCATTAGTTGTTCCAGGAACTCCCGGTGGAACACCGGCCACAACTACAACAAGTTCACCATATTTAGCAAAATTATTTCCTGTTAAATATCTATCAACTTGAGCAACCATTTCATCGGTGTGTTTAACAGTGTCTGCGTGAAAAACTTGGCAACCCCAAATTAGCGATAGTTGACGTTGGACGGATTGTTCTGTTGTAAAAGCAAGAATTGGAGTTGTTGATCTATGACGCGCCATTAAGCGAACACTTCGACCTGTTTCTGTAAAACCTATTAAATATTTAGCATTTATCGCTTTACCAACTGCTACAGCTGCTGTAGTTAAAGCTCTTCCAGTGCTTCCTTGAGATTCAATTTCTAATTTTGGAAGTTGTTCTAAAGCTTCCTCTTCAACATGTTCAATAATTCTTGCCATAGTTTCAACTACTAATACAGGATTTTCACCCACACTGGTTTCACCACTAAGCATTAAGGCATCTGCGCCATCTAAAACTGCATTTGCCACATCACTTGCTTCTGCTCTAGTTGGTCTTGATGCTGAAATCATCGATTCCAGCATTTGAGTTGCAACTATTACTGGTTTTCCAACTTGTCTTGCTAATTGGATGGCATTTTTTTGTACCAGCGGAACTTCTTCCAATGGTAATTCAACTCCAAGATCACCTCTAGCGATCATGATTGCATCAAATGATTGCAGAATTTGCTCTAAATTTGAAACAGCTTGTGGCTTTTCAATTTTTGCCACAACCGGAATTGTTCTTCCAGTCTTTTCCATTATTTTATGAACATCCTCAATATCTTTGGCATTTCTTACAAATGACAAAGCAATAAGATCACAACCATTTTCTAGCGCCCACACTAAATCTTTTTCATCTTTTTGAGAAAGGGCAGGAACGTTTACAGAAACACCAGGCAAATTAATACCCTTATTATTTGAGATTGTTCCACCCTCAATAACCTTGGTTATAACATCATTTCCTTTTACTTCAGTTGCTTCTAAGCGAATTTTTCCATCATCAATAAGTAATGCATCACCTTTTTTCACATCTTGACATAAACCCTTGTATGTCGTAGAAACCTTTTCCTTATCTCCGGGATGCTCATCTGTGGTGATAATGAATTTTTGACCATTAATCAGTGAAACTGGTCCATTACTGAAGGTTCCAACTCGAATTTTTGGACCTTGCAAATCAGCAAGCACTGCAATTTCTTTACCTAATTCTTTCGAGGCACTTCTAACCAAATCTAATCTTCTTTTGTGATCTTGATGATCTCCATGAGACATATTAAGTCTTGCAACATTTAAGCCAGAATTTATAAGTTTTTTAACAACATTAATATCATCAGTGGAAGGTCCAAGGGTAGCAACGATCTTAGCTCTTCTCATATATTCATATTCTATTCAATAGTTTTAATTAAACTGTAAGTGGTCTTGAATTTGCTTCAATTGGTGTTGGCAAATTTGTTTCACCAATCAAAAATTCATCAACATGAGCAGCAACTGAGCGGCCTTCTGCAATTGCCCAAACAATTAATGATTGTCCTCTTCCCGCATCACCACAGACATAAACAGAATCAACATTTGTTTTAAAGTTCTCATCTCTTGCTATATTTCCTCTGCTATCAAGTTCAAGATTTAATTGCTCAATAAATGGTGCTTTTTCAGGTCCAACAAAACCAAGTGCTAACAAAACCAAGTTGGCTGGAATAATTTTTTCGGTGCCTTTGATTGGTTCAAATTTGCCATTTTTTAATTCCACTTGGATTAATTCAAGCCCAGTAACTTTTCCAGATGAGCCAACGAATTTATTTGTATTAACACTATAAATTCTTTCCCCACCTTCTTCATGGGCACTAGTTACCCTGTAAATCATTGGATAAGTTGGCCATGGTTGTGCATCAGGGCGGATATCTTGCGGCATGGGAAGAATTTCTAATTGAGTGACAGATTTAGCACCTTGTCGATGTGCTGTGCCTAGACAATCTGCACCAGTATCTCCTCCACCAATAATTACTACATTTTTATCTTTTGCATCAATTGGTGATACTGCTAATTCTCCTAAAGCCACTTTGTTAGCAGGTGGCAAATATTCCATAGCTTGATAAATTCCACTTAATTGTCTTCCTTCTATGGGAAGATCTCTCCAAGAAGTTGCACCTACTGCTAAAACTATTGCATCATATTTTTTTCTTAATTCTTTAGCATCAATATCAATTCCAACTTCAACTCCAGTTCTGAATTTGATGCCTTCTTGAGCAAGTTGTTCTAGTCTTCGATCGATGTGAATTTTTTCCATCTTAAATTCAGGTATGCCATATCGTAAAAGTCCACCAAGTTTGTCTGCTCTTTCATAAATTGCAACGGTGTGACCTGCTCTTGCTAATTGTTGAGCAGCGGCAAGACCTGCGGGACCAGAACCTATAACAGCTACAGTTTTTCCACTTAATCTTGCTGGAGATTGTGGAGTCACTAATCCTTGAGCAAATGCTCTATCTGCAATTTCTACTTCAACTTGTTTTATTGTTACTGCATCTTGATTTATTGCAACTACACATGCTGCTTCACATGGTGCAGGACAAAGTCGACCTGTAAATTCTGGAAAATTATTGGTTGCATGCAATCGCTCTGAGGCTTCCTTCCAGTTATCTTTATAAACAAGGTCGTTCCATTCTGGAATTAAGTTTCCTAGTGGACAGCCGTTATGACAAAAAGGAATTCCGCAATCCATGCACCGTCCTGCTTGGGCACGAAGTTTATTTGAATCAAATGGTTCATAAACTTCTCTCCAATCCATCAATCTCAAATCGACAGGTCTACGCTTTGGAGTTTCTCTTTTGGTATTAATAAATCCTTTTGGATCACCCACGGCTTGCCTCCATAATTGCTTTTAGTGGGTCAATACCCTCAAGTTCTGCCTTTTGTTTAGCAAGTAATACTCGCTTATATTCCTTCGGCATTATTTTTGCAAAATAGGTTACTTCATTACTATTCAAGATTTGTTTGGCTAATTTTGATTTTGTTTCTTCGAAATATTGTGAAATTATTTCAGTTAAAAATTTAATGTCTTCTTGATCGAGGTCTTCAATTTCTACCATTTCTGGATTTATATTTTCAGAATTTGGTTTATATAAATAAGCTATTCCACCACTCATACCGGCTGCAAAATTTCGTCCTGTTGGGCCTAAAACTACGACCCGTCCTCCTGTCATGTATTCGCAACCATGATCTCCCACTCCTTCAACTACTGCTGTTGCACCTGAATTTCTGACACAGAATCTTTCCCCTACGAGTCCGTTTACAAATAACGTTCCAGAAGTTGCCCCATACGCTGCAACGTTTCCCGCAATCACATTTTTGCTAGCTTCAAATTTGGAATTTCTATTTGGTCGAACAATAATTTTTCCACCGGATAAACCTTTAGCTAAATAATCATTTGAATCTCCCTCCAAACGAAGGGTTATTCCTTTAGGAACAAAAGCTCCAAAAGATTGTCCAGCAGAACCAACAAAAGTTAAATCAATTGTTTCATCAGGTAGCCCTTTGCCCCCGTATCTTCGAGTGACTTCACTTCCTAACATCGTGCCCACTGTTCGATTCACATTTCTTATTTCAAATTGAGCTCTAACTAATTCTTGTTTCTCTAAAGCAGGTTCACAAATTTTTATCAATTCTTGATCTAAAGCTTTTTCTAGCCCATGTTCTTGATTTTTTACATGATGAAGTTCTGTGTTATTGGCTTTTACTTTATGCAAGATTGGTTCAAGATTTAAACCAGATGCTTTCCAATGATCAATAGCCTTTTTGGTATCAAGCAGTTCAGAATGACCTATTGCTTCTTCTAATGTCTTGAATCCAAGTTGTGCAAGATATTCTCTTACTTCTTGAGCAATAAATTTAAAGAAATTTTCCACAAATTCAGGTTTGCCATTAAATTTTTCTCTCAGAACTGGATTTTGAGTTGCAACACCGACTGGACAAGTATCTAGGTGACAAACTCTCATCATGATGCAACCCATTACCACAAGTGGTGCTGTTGCAAATCCAAATTCTTCGGCGCCTAATAAAGCTGCGATTAAAACATCTCGTCCAGTTTTTAGTTGACCATCAGTTTGCACAACAATTCGATCTCTTAAACCATTTAATAAAAGTGTTTGTTGAGTTTCTGCTAATCCGATTTCCCATGGAGCACCTGCATGTTTGAGTGAAGTTAATGGACTTGCCCCAGTTCCACCGTCGTGACCTGAAATTAATACGACATCAGCATGTGCTTTAGCAACTCCTGCGGCAACTGTGCCCACTCCAACTTCTGCAACAAGTTTGACATGAATTCTTGCTTTGTTATTGGCATTTTTTAAATCATGAATCAATTGTTTTAAATCTTCAATTGAATAAATGTCATGATGTGGAGGTGGTGAAATTAAACCCACGCCCGGTGTTGAATGTCTTGTTTTTGCTACCCAAGGATAAACCTTATGTCCTGGAAGTTGTCCACCTTCTCCAGGTTTTGCTCCTTGTGCCATTTTGATTTGAATATCATCCGCATTTACTAAATATTCGCTAGTAACTCCAAATCGTCCACTTGCAACTTGCTTAATTGCTGAACGTTTTGAATCACCGTTTGTTTCTTTAACAAATCTTTCAGGATCTTCTCCACCTTCACCAGTGTTTGATTTGGCTCCCAATCTATTCATGGCAATGGCTAATGTTTCATGTGCTTCTTGAGAAATTGAACCATAAGACATAGCCCCTGTACTAAATCTTTTTATAATGTTTTCAATTGGTTCAACTTCGTCTATTGAAATTGGTTTTCTGGAATTCTTGATATCAAAAAGTCCTCTTAAAGTCATTAATCTTTTTGATTGTTCATTTACTAGATTTGTGTAATTTTTAAATATTTCATATTGACCTGTTTTAGTTGAATGTTGCAATCTAAATACTGTTTCTGGATCAAATAAGTGAGGTTCGCCTTCTCTTCTCCATTGATATTCCCCTCCAATTGCAAGTTGTCTATGAGCAGGAGAAATACCTGTTGGAGGATAGGCAATTTCATGTCTTTTAATTACTTCTTGGGCAATAACTTCTAAACCAACTCCACCTAAACGAGAAACAGTGCCGGTGAAATATTTATCAACTAAATCTTGAGAAAGACCAATTGCTTCAAAAATTTGGGCACCTCTATATGAAGCAACTGTGGATACCCCCATTTTGCTCATTACTTTTAATACACCTTTACCCAAAGCTTTTACAAGATTTCTAACAGCTTTTTCAGGGGATATTCCCGTTAATTTATTTTGGCGAACCATATCTTCCACGGTTTCCATTGCAAGATAGGGATTTATTGCTGCTGCTCCAAATCCAATAAGTAAAGCAACATGATGAACCTCGCGAACATCACCTGCTTCAACAATTAATCCAACTTGCATTCTTTGTTTAGTGCGCACCAAATGATGATGCACCGCCGATAAAAGTAAAAGTGAAGGAATTGGTGCTTCATCAGCATCAGAATCTCTATCACTTAAAACTAGTAATCTACTTCCCTTTTTTATTGCCTCATCTACTTCGTTAAATATTTCTTGGATACGTCTTTCTAAACCTTTTTCTCCATCTTGAATTTTGAATAACCCAGAGAATTTCTGTGCCGCAAAACCTGGTTTGTCTCCATCTCGATTAATGTGAATTAATTTAGCTAATTCATCATTATCTATTACCGGAAATGGTAAAACCACTTGTCTGGTATGAGCCGGAGTTGCTGAAAGTAAATTACTTTCTTCTCCAATGGAAGATGATAAAGAAGTTACTATTTCTTCTCTGATTGCATCTAGAGGTGGATTAGTAACTTGAGCAAATAATTGGGTGAAGTAGTCAAAAATAAGTCTTGGTCTTTTACTTAACACGGCAATCGGAGTATCTGTACCCATGGAACCAATAGGTTCAGCACCGGAAATTGCCATAGGAGTTAATAAAATTTTTAGTTCTTCCTCGGTATAACCAAAAGTTTGCTGTCTTCTTAATACTGAAGAATGAGTATGAACAATATGTTCTCTATCGGGTAATTCCTCAAGATGAACTAAACCTGCATGTAGCCAATCTTGATAAGGTTCTTTGCTTGCCAATTCATTCTTGATTTCATCATCTTCAATAATTCTTCCTGCATTTGTGTCAACCAAAAACATTTTTCCAGGTTGCAGTCTTCCTTTTCTAACTACTTTTTCTGGTTCAATTGGTAAAACTCCAGATTCACTGGCAAGAATTACAAGACCATCATCTGTCACCCAAAATCTGCCCGGACGTAAACCATTTCGATCTAGCACTGCACCAATTAGGGAACCATCTGTAAAAGTTACACAAGCTGGACCATCCCAAGGTTCCATAAATGAAGCATGAAATTCATAAAATGCTCTTCTTTTTGGATCCATATTTGGATTGTTTTCCCATGCTTCAGGAATCATCATTAATACTGCATGAGGTAAAGATCTTCCACCTAAATGAATAAGTTCTAGGACTTCATCAAATGAGGCAGAATCACTTGCTCCATTTGCACAAATTGGAAAAATTCTTGAAAGATCTCCTGGAATTAAATCTGTTTCTAATAAATTTTCTCTGGCTTGCATCCAGTTTCTATTACCTTTAACAGTATTTATTTCTCCATTATGAGCAATAAATCTATAAGGATGGGCTAGTGGCCAGGAAGGAAAAGTATTAGTACTAAATCTTGAGTGCACAAGAGCAATTTTTGATTCAACTTTCTCATCTGATAAGTCTTTGTAAAATGTTTGTAATTGACCTGTCGTTAACATTCCCTTGTAAACAAGTGTTCTTGAAGAAAGGGACGCAAAATAGACTTGAGTTTTCTTTTCAGCAATTTTTCTGAACGGATAAATTAATCGATCTAATTCCAGACCAGATTTATTTTCTAACTTTGATTTAATAAATATCATTTCAAATACCGGCATAACACTTTTAGCCGTTTTACCTAAAGTTGAGGAATCTGTGGGAACTAATCTCCAACCTAGAATCTCAATATTTTCCTCTTGAGCAATTTTATGGATTTGTGCCTTAGTTGTTTTGTATAAATCTTTATCTTGTGGAAGAAATGCAATTCCTACACCATATTCACCTATTTTAGGTAATTTAAAATCAACTACGGAGCGTAAAAATTTATCTGGAATTTGGATTAATATTCCAGCGCCATCCCCAGAATCAGGTTCACTTCCACTTGCACCACGATGGTCCAAATTTCTTAAAGCTTCTAAACCTTTTTCTACAAGCTCATGATTTGCTTCTTTATTTAAAGTTGCGACTAATGCCACACCACAAGCGTCATGTTCAAATGAAGAGTCATAAAGACCTTGAGATATTGGTTGAGGCACTTTTTAGTTCGTCCTTTAAAAAATTTTTCTGTGGGACGACTTTGGCCCGATATGAGTAAATACTATCTTAAAGATTGATTTATAAAACTGAACCTATGGAATTGCCCAAAAACCAGGTGATTGCTGCTGCCCCACTACCGATTAGTAATTGCCTAGTACCTGAATACCACCAGGTCCGAGTTGTCACCAACGAAACAACAGCTCCGGTTAAGAAAAGTCCAGCAAGTGAAATTATTAAAGAGTAAATCAAATTATTAAAACCCAACATGTAAGGAAGAAGTGGCACCATGGCACCCAAACCAAAAGAAATAAACGAAGACGCAGCAGCTAATTTTGCTGAAGGTAAATCTTTTGTGGATACACCAAATTCTTCTAAAGAATGAGCATTAATAAATTCATCTTCATTTTTACTTAGTTCTTGTGCAAATTTAAATGCAATTTCATGACTTACTCCTCGTGAAACATAAACTTGTGCTAATTCTTCAATTTCACGATTTATATCTTCTGTTATCTCTTTTTTCTCTATTTCAATTTCAGCCATTGCCAATTCTGCTTGACTTGCAACTGAGGTGTATTCACCTGCTGCCATAGAAAATGCACCTGCAAGTAATCCTGCAAAACCTGCTAAAACAATTGCTTTAGTGTTTTCAACACCTGCAGCTTGAGTTCCTCCTGCAACACCAATCATTAAGGCAAAGTTTGATACTAAACCATCCATAGCACCAAAAACTGCAGGACGTAACCAACCTCCGCTTACATTTCTGTGCAGATTTTCAACGTTTAATTTTTTTTGCCCCGAAGGCATTCCTTAACTCCTAAATATTTTTTGATCTCTTCCAGGTTTCAACCTGTTCGAGATTATGAAGTAAACAAGCCCTCCAACTATAACAAGTAAACTTGTCCAGATATTAAATCTTAATCCTAAGAGTAGTCGCGATTCATCAATTCTAAAAGTTTCGACGAATAAACGACCTAAACTATATAATGATACATAAAGAGCAAAAACTCTGCCGTGACCTAATTTATAAATTTTGTCGATGTATAAGAGACTAAATCCAATAATTACACTCCAGATTAATTCATACAAAAATGTGGGATGAAAAGTTGTAAACATTTCAAAACCTTGAGGTCTGTTTTTTTCAGCAATTTCTAGTCCCCAAAAAACATCGGTAGGTTTGCCAAATAATTCCTGATTGAAATAGTTTCCTAATCTTCCAATTGCCTGAGCAAAAATAATTCCTGGTGCAATCGCATCAGCAAATGCAGGAAGGTTTATTTTATAAATTCGACAACCAATCCAAGCACCAACACCCCCAAAAAATATTGCTCCCCAAATTCCTAGTCCACCGTTCCAAATTTTCAGAGCATCTATTGGATTTTTTCCTTCACCAAAATATTTTTCAAAATCTGTTGCAACATGATAAATGCGGCCTCCGATAATTCCGAAAGGAACAGCAAAAAGAGCTACATCACTAACTTGCCCAACTTTTCCGCCCCGGGCCACCCATCTTTTATTTCCTAACCAAATTGCAACAAAAATTCCAATAATAATAAAAAGTGAATATGCACGTAATGGTAAAGGTCCAAGATATAGAACTCCAGTACTTGGACTGGGAATACTTAAAGAAATCAAAATCTATTTCTTTGCAGCAACAACGGCTTCTGCAAATCCTGCTGGATCATAAATCGCCTTAGCGTCTAATGCTTTGTCATTTAAAAATATTGAAGGGGTACCTTGCACTCCTCTATCTTTTGCATGAAGTTCAGAATTTTGCGCCCAAGCTTTGTATTTATTACTTGTGTAACAAGTTTCAAATTCTGTGTAAGCTTCGTTTTCAATGCCAACTTTCTTTGCTAAATCTAAAAGTTGTTCATCTGAATATCCATCGCCCTCACGAGCAGGTTGCATGGCAAATATTCCAGAGTGATATTCAATTGTTTTACCTGCATCAACAGCACAACCCCATGCCATTGTTGCTCTCAAAGATGAAAGTTTTGATTCAGGAAAATTTCTATCTAGAAAAATCATCGGATGAAGAGTTAAATTAATTTCACCTTTTTCAGCTGAAGCAAAAACATTTTTAGCATTAGTCACTTCAAACTGACCGCATGCAGGACATTGAAAATCTTCATAAAGTTCTGCCCTTGGAGCAGAAGGATCTTGTTTACCAACTGGAACTCCATAACCTTCACTTGCACTTACTCCTTTTGGAAGTGCAGCACTGGAATCATATTCAGTGATTGCCTCTGGCACCACAATGTCTGATTGAGATTGATTCTTGGCATAAAATCCAACACCGATAATTCCCACAACAAATGCTGCAACAACTAAACCACCAATGATTTGAATAGTCCTTGCTTTTTTAGCGTCAGAGCCTGCATTTGCCCTTACTTGTGCAGCTTTATCTTTGATGTCATCAGGATTTGCCATTTAATTTCTCCAAGCTTTTTCTTTTAATCTAGTAAATCAGATAAATCTTTGCATCTTTTGGCTAGTTCCTATGCATAGATCTAGCCAAATCTTTTGCCAATTGGCCTATTGCACCTACAGATTTTGAAAGATCTTTTGTCTGCAAGATTAATTTAATAAAGGCGCTGCCCACAATTACTCCATCTGCATATTTAGCCACTTGTTTAGCCTGTTCAGGAGTTGAAACACCTAATCCAACAGCCACGGGTAGATCTGTCACTTTTCTTAATCTAGTAACTAAAGTTTCTGCACTTTGTGAAATTTGATTTCTAGTTCCAGTTACTCCCATTAAACTTGCGGCATACACAAATCCAGTTACTTTAGAAGAAACAAGTTTTAATCTTTCTTCACTTGTTGATGGTGCTACGACAAATATTCGATCAACATGTTGTTTGTCTGTTTCATCAATCCATTCATCTGATTCATCTGGTGGTAAATCAGGAGTGATCACGCCATTTCCACCAGAATTTTTAAATTCTTCAACATATTTATTGATACCCCATTTTTCAATTGGCGACCAATAAGACATTGTTAGAACAGGTTTATTATTTTCAGAAACTTTTTTTACCACATGCATTACTTCCTTGATTCCAGTTTTATGATTCAAAGCAATATCTACTGCTTCTTGTATAACTGGTCCATCCATTAGAGGATCACTGTAGGGAACTCCAACTTCAATTACATCTACTCCATTTTTAAACATTTCATTAATTATTTGAATCGAACCATCAAGACTGGGAAATCCTGCAGGTAAATAGGCAATTAATACGGCTCGATTTTCACTTTTAGCTTTTGTAAAAGTTTCTTTTAAACTTGTCATTAATTAAGCTTGAACCACTTTGCAGCTGTCTCGACATCTTTATCGCCACGTCCACTGCAATTAACAATGATTACAGCATCTTCTCCTAATTCTTTTCCAAGTTTCATGGTTCCAGCTATAGCATGAGCAGTTTCTATTGCTGGAATTATTCCTTCTGTCTTAGACAATATTTCAAATGCTTGCATAGCTTCTGTATCGGTGATCGGATGATATTTTGCTCTATTTGTTTCTTTTAACCATGCATGTTCTGGACCAACCCCTGGATAATCTAAACCTGCAGAGATTGAATGACTTGGCAAAGTTTGACCATTTTCATCTTGCAAAACATATGATCTAGTTCCGTGCAATATGCCAATAGTTCCACCTGACAAAGTTGCTGCATGTCTTCCTGTTTCAATTCCATCTCCTGCGGCTTCATAACCATGAATTTGTACTTGTGAATCCAAAATAAAGGGATGAAATAATCCAATCGCATTAGATCCACCACCAACACATGCAGTAACAGCAGTTGGAAGTTTCCCAATACGATCTAATATTTGTTGCTTAGCTTCTATTCCGATGATGCTGTGAAAATTTCTACCGATAGTTGGAAATGGATGTGGGCCAGCAACTGTGCCTAATAAGTAATGAGTTGAGTCAACATTGGTTACCCAATCTCTCATGGCTTCATTAATTGCATCTTTCAAAGTTTTAGTTCCAGTTTTTACAGGATTTACTTTTGCACCTAGTAGTTTCATTCTGGCCACATTTAAAGCTTGCCTTATTGTGTCTTCTTCACCCATATAAATTTCACATTCAAGTCCAAGTAAGGCGGCCGCGGTTGCTGTGGCAACTCCGTGTTGGCCTGCCCCAGTTTCGGCAATAATTCTTTTCTTACCCATTCTTTTAGTAAGAAGAGCTTGTCCAATCACATTATTTATTTTGTGAGAACCAGTGTGATTTAAATCTTCTCGTTTTAAAAATATTCGAGCATTACCTGCAAACTTAGAAAAGTTTTTAGCTTCACTTAAAGGACTTGGTCTTCCCACATAATTTTTCATTAAATCCATAAATTCTTCATTAAATTTAGGATCCGAAACTGCCTTTTCATATTCAGTTTCTAATTGATCAAGAGCGGTTATTAATGCTTCTGGAACAAAACGTCCCCCAAACTGACCAAAATGACCAGTTTCGTTATCGATTTTTCTTAAATCATTTAAAAAAGTTGTCACAAATTACCGACCGTGATTGGTAGCAGGATGTGCACCTGCTGTAACTAAATCATGAACTGCATTTCTTGGATCTTTATTCAAAACTAAACTTTCACCAACCAATACCGCATGTGCTCCAGCATTGGCATAAGTAATTAAATCGTGTTTGTCTCTAACTCCAGATTCTGCTACCAAGACGCAGCCTTTTGGAACTTTTGGCGCAAGCCTTAAGAATGTATTCCTATCAACTTCTAGAGTTTTTAAGTTTCTAGCATTTACCCCAATTAATTTGGCTCCCGCATCAACCGCTCTTTTTAATTCTTCCTCAGTATGAACTTCAATCAAAGGTGTAATGCCAATTGTGTGAGCTCTTTCAATCAAGGACACTAAAGCTTCTTGTTCAAGGGCTGCAACTATTAATAATGCAAGATCTGCACCATGTGCTCGGGCTTCCCATAGTTGATAACTTGAAAAAATAAAGTCTTTTCTTAAAACTGGAATTTCGACAGCTTTTCTAACTGCAATTAAATCCTCTAGTGAACCTTTAAATCTTCTTTCTTCCGTAAGAACACTGATGCAACTTGCTCCACCTAATTCATATTCTTTGGCCAATAACGCCGGATCTGAAATTTCTGAAAGATCACCTTTGCTTGGTGAAGATCTCTTAACTTCAGCAATAACTGCGACGCCAGCTTGTTCAAAAATTGGATAAGGATCTATTGCTTTTGATTTTGTACTTACTATTTCTTTTAGTGTTTCAAGTGAAGTTTTTTCTTGTCGTTTAATTAAGTCTTCTTTAACCCCAATAAGGATATCGTCTAAGACATTTGACATAAAATTTAATTTCGACTCTTTGTTCTAACTTTTTCCCAGACAATCCACAAAATTGTACTAAAAACTGCAAGAGCAATACCTTGCCAAAACATATTCCAATTATTTTGAGTTAAGGCAAAAGTTGAAATAATAGATGCAGCTATCAATAAAAAAGTTCCAGTCCAAGCTGCTGGAGTTTGGCCGTGATTATCTTTTGACACTTTTTTTGCTCCTTACTTTTCTGTTTTCAGTCTAAAGTGTTGGAAATTGCGATTGCTTTGAGTACTACAGCAGCCTTGTTCTGGCATTCCAAATCCTCATTTTCAGGCGTTGAATCAGCCACTACTCCTGCTCCTGCTTGAACATATGCTTTTTTATCTTTAATTAAAGCGGTTCGAATTGTGATTGCCATATCCATGTTTCCGGCAAAGTCAAAATATCCAAGTGCGCCACCATAGATACCCCTTGTCACAGGTTCTAATTCATCAATAATTTCCATAGCCCTAACTTTCGGAGCTCCCGATAACGTTCCTGCAGGAAACGTTGCTTTTAAAGCATCTAGAACAGTTACTGATTCATTTAATTCTCCCGTTATTGTCGAAACCAAATGCATTACATGGGAATACTTTTCCACTTGCATAAATTGAGTAACTTCAATTGAACCTGGTTTACAAAATCTTCCTAAATCATTTCTACCTAAATCAACCAACATTAAATGTTCTGCTTTTTCTTTCTCATCATTCAATAATTCTTGGGCTAACTTTTCATCTTCTACTTCAGTTTTTGCCCTATGTCTAGTGCCTGCAATTGGATGAAGCAAAGCTTTTCTATTTTTTATGCTTATCAATGCTTCAGGACTTGAACCTACTATTTCAAATTCGCTACTTTTTAAGTCTTTACTAGGAAAGTTTAGGTAATACATGTATGGACTTGGATTTGAATTTCGCAATATTCGATAAACGTCCAAACCATTTTTTAAGCAATCGATTTCAAATCTTTGGGATAAAACTATTTGAAAGGCATCCCCTTTTTCGATATATTCAATAGCTTTATCTACAGACTTCTGATAAACATCACTATTGGTTCTTCTTTCAAAATTTAATTCAGGTATTGTGCCAATGTTTAAAGAATTTAAGGCTTTAGAAGAATCCAGTTTTTTTCGCATTTGTTCTATGCGATTTAGACAATCCGAATAAGCCTCTTCTACCCTTTCATCAGTTCCGTCATAATTAACAGCATTTGCAATAAGCCAAACTGTTCCATCAGAGTGATCTAACACTGCAAAATCTGTGGTTAAAAGAAAGAATAAATCCGGGACTTTTGTTTCATTAGGGTTTTGATTAGGTATTTTTTCAAATATTCGAACCATGTCATAACTTAAATAACCAACGAGGCCACCTGTTAAAGGTGGCAAAGATTCGAAAGCTTTTGTTTTAAGAAAATCCAAAGCTTGAGTTATAACCTCCCAAATTGGTTTGTCATTTAACAATCCTTTAGGTGTTTTTCCACTCCAATACCCTTTTCCATTTTCTTCACGCAAAACTGCAGCGCTTGAAACTCCAATAAATGAATATCTGGACCAGTTCTTACCATTTTCAGCTGATTCCAATAAAAATGTTGCTGGCTTATTTTCAGTAAGTGTTTGATAAAGACCTACTGGAGTGTATGTATCTGCCATTAATTGAATGGCCACAGGAATAACTCTTCGTGTTTTTGCTAATTCCTTAAAATCTTCTAATTTTGGAAATATTGTCCCAATATTTTTTTCAATCATTTTTTGACCAGATAAGAGTTTCATCAAAACAAGTGTGATCACCTGTGTGGCATGCATTACCCTTTTGATCAACTTTTAATAAGATTGTATCTTTATCGCAATCAATTCTTAATTCAATTAATGTTTGAGTATTTCCTGATTCTTCGCCTTTAATCCACAATTTATTTCTAGATCTAGAAAAGTATGTAACAGCACCTGTTGAAAGTGTTTTTTCAAAAGCATCTTTATTCATCCAAGCATGCATCAAAACTTTATTTGTTTTGAAATCTATGGCAATTGCAGGTATAAGACCTGAATCGTTTAGTTTAAGAGTTGACCAAGCGTTCTTTATTTCATCAATTGACAATAATTTCATAGATATATTCTCGCGTATTGCATATCCAACTTGTCTGCATGGGTATAAAGACTTATTCTTTTAATATGACCAATTTTGCAAAAACTGAAAGAAGTGGCATTTGCCAAACACTTCGTCAACTCGGTCCTGATCAACCAACACTTTGCCAAGGATGGACCACAAAAGATTTATTAGTGCATTTGATAGTTCGTGAGAATCGTCCAGATGCTGCTGTAGGTCTTTTTATACCATTTTTAAGTTCTTACACAGAATCAATCTCAAATAAATATAAAGAGAAAACATTTGAAGAATTAATTACACTGTTTGAAAATGGGCCTAGGTCACCGTCGCCTTTTTCTTTACCTAAAGTTGATGAAATAGCTAATACCTTTGAATTTTTAGTTCATCACGAAGATATTTTAAGAGGACAAAGTAATTACCAACCTAGAAAACTAACAGATGAGCAAGCGAAGTTTATTTGGTCAAGATTTACCAAATCTGCGATCTTTTTTATGCGTAAAGTCAAAACTGGTGTTGTCGCAATAACTGAACAAGGTACTTATACGCTAAAACGTGGTGATGATGTGGTAACAATTTCTGGAAACATTATTGATTTAGTTATGTTTGCCTTTGGAAGAAAAGACAAAACTGAAATTAATTTTGAAGGAAATCCCTCAGCTATCGAAAGACTTAAGAACTCAGATCTTAGTCTCTGATCTCAAAGCCAGATTTCTTTAAACTTGATTTAACATCCTTAATTTGAATTTGTCCAAAATGAAAAACACTTGCAGCAAGCACAGCATCTGCCCCGCTATGTGCTGCTGACACAAAATCTTCAATTTTTCCTGCTCCGCCACTAGCAATAATTGGTACATTTGAAATTTGTTTAACTTTTTCAATTAATTCCAAATCAAATCCCTCTTTAGTCCCATCTTTATCCATAGAATTTAAAAGAATTTCGCCACAACCTCTATCGATTGATTCTTTTATCCAACTAAATGCATCAATTTGAGCAGATTTTGTTCCACCATGTGTTGTTACTTCAAAACCAGATTTAGCATGAATTTCGTTTGATCTTCTGGCATCAATCGAAATAACTAAGACTTGAGAACCAAATTGATCCGCTATTTCATTAATTAAATTTGGCTTATTAATTGCACTGGTATTTATTGAGACTTTGTCAGCACCTGCTCTTAAAAGTTGATCAACATCTTCAATGCTTCTTACCCCTCCTCCCACAGTCAAAGGTATAAAGACCTCTTCTGCTGTTTGGCGTACCACTTCTAGAATTGTTTTTTCATTATTTTTTGATGCAGAAATATCCAAAAAAGTTAATTCATCAGCGCCATTTTTTGAATACATTGATGCAAGTTCTACTGGATCTCCAGCATCTTTTAGATTTTGAAAATTAACACCTTTGACTACTCTTTTATTTTCAACGTCTAAGCAAGGAATAATTCTTATGGCTAGAGTCATTTTTAGCCTGCCACTTCTAAAGCCTGTTTCAAAGTAAATTTTTGCGAATAGAGAGCTTTGCCAACTATGGCTCCTTCAACCCCATGATCAACTAATGTCTTTAATTTGACCAAATCCTCTAATTCAGAAATTCCACCAGAGGCGATTAGTGGTTTTTTAGTAACTTTAGAAATTTCAATAAGCAGATCTAAATTTGGTCCCATTAATGTTCCATCTTTTGTCACATCCGTGACTACATACCTTGCTGCATTATCTTCGTCTAATCTTTTGAGAGTTTCAAAAAGATCTCCACCATCTTTTGTCCAACCTCTTGCAGCAAGAGTTCTACCACGAACATCTAATCCAATTGCAATTTTGTCTTCATGCAATTTGATTACTTTTTTAGTCCACTCAGGATTTTCTAAAGCAGCAGTTCCAAGATTAATTCTTTTCGCACCAGTTGAAAGTGCTCTATTTAGTGATTCATCATCCCTAATACCTCCTGAGAGTTCCACATTTATATCTAGTTTTTCAACAACTTCTTTTAATAATAAGTAATTACTTCCTTTTCCAAAGGCTGCATCTAAATCGACTAAATGTAACCATTGAGCACCTTGGTTTTGAAAATTTAAAGCTGCTTCAAGAGGTGATCCATAAACTGTTTCACTACCTAATTCACCTTGCACTAATCGAACAGCTTGACCATTTGACACATCAACTGCGGGCAAGAGAATTAATTTACTCATTTTAAATACTTTCCAGCCAATTTTTTAACAATAAAATTCCTGCATCCCCTGATTTTTCTGGATGAAATTGAGTTGCCACTAAAGCGTTATTTTCTACACTGGCCAGGAATTTTTCACCATAAGTTGTAAAGTGTTTTAAAGGTTGATCAAATTTTTCTGATTCTTTAATATTTAAATCTTTTGCAGCAAAGGAATGAACGAAATAAAACTTTTGATCTTCAACTCCTTTAAAAATTGAACTTCCTTGGGTAACTTCAACCTCATTCCAGCCCATGTGAGGAAGAATCGGATTTCTGATTTCTTCTACAACTCCTGGCCACTGTCCTAAACCTTTAACTGTTTCCGCGTGTTCTGTTCCTTGGTCAAACATAATTTGCATTCCCACACAAATTCCAAAAACTTTTCTCCCACCAGAAAGTCTCTTATCTACGATTTCATCTGCTTTAACATTTAATATTCCCTGCATACAAGCTTTGAATGCCCCAACCCCTGGAATCACTAAACCATCTGCATTCAAAGAATCTTGATAATCATTTGAGATTTCTGCTTGGGCCCCAATTTTTTGAAATACTTTATGTGCAGATCTAATATTTCCAAAACCGTAATCAAGAATAACTATTTTTTTAGTCATAAAATATTTTGATTATTAAGAATTACAAAACACCTTTTGTGGAAGGAATTCCTACAGATTTAGCATCTAGAGAAACTGCTTCTCTTAAAGCTCTTGCCACAGCTTTAAACTGAGCTTCAACAACATGGTGGGCATTTCTTCCCTCTAATACTTTTATGTGCAAAGTGATATCGGAACTGTTTACAAATGATTCCCAAATATGTTTAGTCAAAGTGGTGTCATAGGAACCAATCATGGGCGCAATTTCTGTTTCGTGGTGAACCAAATATGGTCTACCCGATAAATCAACTGCAGCTCTAACCAAAACTTCATCTAGAGGCAATGTCGCATCACCGTATCTTTTAATTCCTGACTTATCACCTAGAGATTCTTTGAATGCTTGTCCAAGTGAAATAGCCGTATCTTCGATTGTGTGGTGTTCATCTACAACAACATCACCAATAGTTTTAATTTTTAAATCGAAAGCTGCATGTTTACCCAATTGACTCAACATGTGGTCATAGAAAGGGACGCCTGTTTCAATAGAAACATTTCCGGTGCCATCTAAGTTAATTTCAACCGAAACATCACTTTCTTTTGTTTTTCGGGAAACTTTACCGATTCTACTCATTAATCCTCTTTCTCTATTTTCATGTTATAAGACACCTATGAACATTTGATTTATTTACTTGTTGTTTTCAAGCCTTATATCAACTGCTTGAGCATGCGCAGGCAAATCTTCTGCATGAGCTAAAACCCTTAATTGATTTGCAGCATCCTTCAAAGCATCTTTTGAATATTCAATAACTTGAACTGATTTAAGAAATGTTTGCACATTTAATCCTGAAGAATGACAGGCACAGCCTCCGGTCGGTAATACGTGATTACTTCCAGCTAAATAATCACCCAAGGAAACTGGAGTATTTGGTCCAACAAATATTGCACCTGCATTTTCAATTTTTGAAACCACATTTGCTAGATCCTTAGTGTGTATTTCTAGGTGTTCAGAAGCAATATTATTTATCACTTCAATTCCCTGTTCTATATCTTTTACAATCACGATGGCACTTTGTTTACCTTGAATTGCTTTCTTAATTCGATCTGAATGTTTAGTTTGTGGAACTTGTGATTCCAGTTCTTTTTTAACTTGTTGCGCAAGATCAATTGAACTAGTTACTAAAATACTTGAAGCAATCACATCATGTTCTGCTTGACTAATTAGATCTGCGGCTATCCATTTAGGATTTCCCGTTTCATCGGCAAGTATTGCAATTTCAGTTGGACCTGCTTCACTATCGATAGCGACAACACTTCTAACTTTTCTTTTTGCAGCAGTTACATAAACATTTCCAGGACCGGTTATAAGATTTACTTTTTTACAAGATTTAGTTCCGTAAGCAAACATCGCAATTGCTTGCGAACCGCCTGCGCTATAAACTTCATTAATCTCTAAAAGTTTGCATGCGGCAAGAATTGTTTTATTTGGCCATCCATCATTTTCTTTTTGGGACGGACTACTTATCGCTATGGATTTAACTCCTGCCACTTTTGCAGGAACAACATTCATCACAACACTTGATGGGTAAACAGCTTGGCCACCTGGCACATATAAACCAACTCTAGAAACTGGAATATATTTTTGTGTGACTGATCCATTTTGTACGACCATAGTTTGAATTTCACTTTTTAACTGCGCTTGATGAACCATCGTGGTTCTTTTTATAGATTCCTTTAAGGCATCAATAACATCTGGCGACATTTCTGAAAAAGCTTTGTCAATTACTTCCTGGGGAACTCTTAGTGATTTAGGTCTAATCCCATCAAATTTTTCATTCCAATTAAGAACTGCCTCATCGCCATTTTTTTCAACTTCTTCCAATACAGGATTTATTTGATTCAAAGCCGACTCAACATCAAGTTGCGCGCGAGGCACGACAGGGGAAGAAATTTGGCCAATTTCTCTCACATCAATTATTTGAATCATAATTCAATGTTACGGGATGCGAAATTCTTAACTTTCACATATTCTTTCACCATGAGAAATTCTGATGCAGATTCAAAATCGCTTCCAATTTTTCCATTAAGCACAGTTTTGATGCCAGGACAAGTAATGCCTTTGCATATTTTCGAAAATAGATACAGAGCTTTAATGAGTGATTTATTGGCTTTACCTGAAGTTGAGCGCAGATTTGGAATTATTTCAATTAAAAAAGGAAGCGAAGTAAGACAAGATTTACCGGTATTAGCAGACATTGGAACCATCGCTGTTTTAAGAAAAAGTACTTCAAATAAAGACGGTACATTCGAAATACTGGTTATTGGAGGTCAAAGATTTAACCTATTGTCAGTTTCAAAAGATAAGGCTCCTTATCTGGTTGCCGAAGTCAAAGTACGAAAGGAAGCTGAAACTGAATTTGATACGGCTTCATTAACTTTAGCTAAAGAAAAATGTGATGAGTTCATGATGATGTTTGATGCAGATAATGACAACGTTTCACAAAAACTACCAGATACACCCTCAAGTCTTAGCTTTCTTTTAGCAAACCTTTTGCCAATAAATAATTTGGAAAAACAGAATTTGCTTGAAATTGACGATCCAAATGTTAGATTAAAGAAAGTTTTAAGAATTATTAATCGTGAAACTATTTTGATGCAAGAAATTCCATCTGTTCCTGCCCCATTTTTAACAAAAACTAAAATTAGTCTTAATTAAGCCACAGCGCTTGGACCAAGCAAGGCTTTTAATTCACCAAATAAAGCAGAGGTAGGTTCAACTCTAAGTCGCTCATCTATTTTCATAACAGTTGTTTTTTCACCATTAATAATGTGAAGATGAACTTCTACAGTTCCAGGATGAGTTTGTAAAACTGATTTTATTGAATCAACCATTGGTGGGGTGCATCTTGCAGCATTAAGTTTAACAACTACTGGAGAAGTTCTTTGCTGGTTTAAATCAGGAACTGAAAAATCTAAAGCAACTAACCTTGGACTTTCTTCTTCCCGCGCATCAATTTTTGCCTTTACCGACAAAATTGCATCTTCGTGAATTAAATTGGCTGTATTTGCATAAGTCTGTGAAAATACCATTAAATCAACTGAACCCGCTAAATCTTCTAAAGTAACAATTGCCCAATTAGCGCCTTGTTTTGTAACTTTTCTTTGAATATTTGTGACAAGTCCTGCGACAGTTACAATGTCTGCATCATTTTTATTTCCATGTGCAATATCTGCTATTTGTGTGTCAGAAAATCTAGAAAGTAAATGTTCTATCCCAAGTAATGGATGATCACTAACATATAGACCAAGCATTTGTCTTTCAAAATTTAATAATGCTGCCTTTTCCCATTCCTCGATCGGAATAATTAACTCTGTTCCAGAAATACTTACACTTTCTTGACTTGATCCAAATAAATCATATTGACCAATTGCTTCTGCTTTTTTAGATTCTGTGGCACTATCTACGGCTTCAATATGAATACTGAGTAAGCCTTTGCGAGAATGCCCAAGTGAATCAAATGCACCTGCTTTAATCAATGATTCAATCACTCTTTTGCTACAAACTGTTGATTCCACTTTATTTAAGAAATCAAAAAAGTCTGTGAATCTTTCATGTTTTAATCTTGAACTAATCAAAGAATCCACTACGTTTTCTCCAACATTTTTTATAGCAGATAATCCAAAGCGAATATCTTTGCCAATTGGAGCAAATTCACTTAATGATTCATTAACATCAGGAGGTAAAACTTTTATTCCCATTTTTCTACATTCATTCAAATAAATCGCTAGTTTATCTCTGTCATCTTTAACACTTGATAAAAGTGCTGCCATATATTCAGATGGAAAATTAGCTTTTAAATAAGCCGTCCAATAAGAAACAAGACCATAGCCTGCGGTGTGAGCTCTGTTAAATGCGTAATCAGAAAATGGAACTAGTATTTCCCACAACTTATTAATGGCATCTTCTGAGAATTTATTTGCTCTCATTCCATCTCTAAAAGGTATAAATTCTTTGTCAAGAATTGATTTTTTCTTTTTACCCATAGCTCGGCGTAAAAGATCTGCTTTGCCTAGTGAGTAGCCAGCTAACTTTTGAGCAATAGCCATAACTTGTTCTTGATAAACAATTAACCCGTAAGTATCTTTTAATATTTCATCAAGAGGTTCAGCTAATTCTTCATGAATTGGCACAACTTTAGTTCGATTATTTTTTCTATCCGCATAATCGTTGTGAGCATTAACTCCCATAGGCCCAGGTCGATATAAAGCTAAAACTGCTGAAATATGTTCGAATTGATCAGGTTGCATTGATCTTAAAAGTGCTCTCATGGGAGCACCATCTAATTGGAATACTCCTAAAGTATCTCCCCTACTTAGAAGTTCATATGTTGCTTTATCTGTTAATTCTAAATCTTCCAGAACGATTTCAATATTCTTATTTCTCTTAATATGATCTAAACAATCATCTAAAACAGTTAAATTTCTTAATCCTAAAAAGTCCATTTTTAGTAAACCTAAAGATTCACAAGCACCCATATCAAATTGAGTAATAATTGCGCCGTCTTGCTCACGTTTCCAAAGTGGCACAACTTCAATTAAAGGTTCACGACAAAGAATTACCCCTGCAGCATGAACACCGGGTTGTCTTCTTAAACCTTCTAAACCTCTTGCGGTATCAACAATCTTTTGAACTTCAGGATCAACTTTGTATAAAGATCTAAATTCACTTGCTTCTGCATATCTATCATCTTTTTTATCAAAAATTGATGCTAGCGACATATCTTTTCCAACAACAGGTGGAGGAATAAGTTTTGTTATTTTATCTGAATTTGCAAATGGATAACCCAATACTCGAGCTGAATCTTTAATTGCAGCTTTTGCCTTAATTGTGCCGTAGGTAATGATTTGCGCTACGTGATCTGATCCGTATTTATCTGTTGCATATTTGATCATGTCAGCACGTCTTTTTTCATCAAAATCAATATCAATATCGGGAAGCGAAACTCTCTCGGGATTTAAAAATCTTTCAAACAAAAGTCCATGCTTAATGGGATCAAGTTCAGTAATTCCTAATGCAAATGCCACAACTGATCCCCCTGCAGAACCTCTTCCTGGACCAACTCTTATGCCATTTTCTTTGGCATATCGAACTAAGTCAGCTACAACTAGAAAGTAACTAGGAAATCCCATTTGGTTAATTACTTTTATTTCATAATTGGCTTGTTCTTGATGTTGGGAACTTACTTGGTTTTTAAATCGTTTATTCAGTCCTTGATTAACTTCTTTTTCTAACCATGATTCTTCAGTTTCATTTTCTGGAACAGAGAATCTAGGCATGAGATTTGCGCCTTCTTGAAACTTAACCTCACATCTTTCTGCAATTAATAATGTGTTGTCGCATGCTTCTGGATAATCTTTCCAAATATCTCGCATTTGAGTAGGAGTTTTTAAATAAAAATCTTGAGCATCAAATTTAAATCTGTTGGGATCACTTAAAGTCGTTCTAGTACCTACACACAGTAAAACTTCATGCGAAGCAGCATCTGATTCATAGGTGTAATGCAAGTCATTTGTTGCCACAAGTGGAATTTGTAATTCTTTAGCAATTTTTAATAAATCTGGCCTAGTTTTTCTTTCAATATCTAAACCATGATCCATTAACTCACAATAAAAATTTTCTTTCCCAAAAACTTCTTGTAATTGACCTGCGACTTGTTTTGCCTTGCTAAAGTCTCCTGCTTGTAGCCATCTATTTACTTCTCCTGAAGGACAACCTGTGGTTCCAATTAATCCTTTTCCATATTTTTCTAATAATTCGAAATCAAATCTAGGTTTGTAGTAGTAACCTTCCATACTTGCAAGGGATGAAATTTTAAATAAATTATGCATTGCTTGAGTACTTGTGGCCCATAAAGTCATGTGGGTGTAAGGAGATTTACCTCTACCAAATTCTTGATCTTCACCGCTTGAAAATCCAAAATCAAGCATTTCTCTAGATTTTCTTCCATTAGGCGCGTAATAACCTTCGATCCCAATTATTGGTTTGACACCATGATCTTTTGCAGTTTTATAAAAATCATATGCACCATATAAATTTCCATGATCTGTAATTGCGATGGCGGGCATTTCTTGTTTTTTAACTTCTGAAATTAATTGAGTTAATCTTGCTGCACCATCAAGCATGGAATATTCAGAATGCACATGAAGATGAACAAATGAGTCGCGATTAGACATTAAATGAAAATAGTCCTTTCACGAGTTTGATACAAAGGGGAAGTTTTGTATAACTAATTTAAATCTTGCTAAATAGAGTTTACTTAAAAACCTCTGCAACGCGCTTTAAACTCGATGCCAAATCTTGCGGATATGGTGAGTCAAATGTCACTTCTGCACCAGTTCTTGGATGTTTGAATGTTAATGATGTTGCGTGAAGCCATTGGCGAGTAAGTCCAAGTTTTTCCGCTAATTTGGGATCTGCTCCATACATGGGATCTCCAACGCAAGGATGCTTGATAGCGCTCATGTGAACTCTGATTTGATGAGTTCTGCCAGTTTCTAATTCTATTTTTAATAGTGAAGCGTAGGGAAAAGCTTCCAACGTTTCATAATGAGTAACGCTTTCTCTTCCGCCTTGCACAATTGCATATTTGTAATTTTCTTGCGGATGTCGACTTATAGGTGCATCTATAGTTCCGCTGGACGGATCAGGATGACCTTGCACTAAAGCATGGTAAACCTTTTTAACAGTTCTAGTTCTAAATGATTCTTTTAAATTTTCATATGCAAAATCACTTTTTGCAACAACCATCACACCACTAGTTCCAACATCTAATCTTTGAACTATTCCTTGTCGTTCAGGAACACCACTTGTTGAGATTCGATGTCCCTTAGCAGAAATAGATGCAGTTACAGTTGGACCTTCCCAACCGGGACTTGCATGAGCTGCAACTCCAAATGGTTTATCAACCACAACAATGTCATCATCTGAATATAAAACTTTTATATCAATTACTTGATCTTTTGGATCAACTATAGTTTTTTCTATTGGTTTGTAATCAATTTCATCACTTAAATTCAATCTATAAGATTTAGAAGCAATTTTACCGTTTACAAAAACAGCACCGGCATCAATATCTGAAGCAACTTTAGTTCTAGAAATTTCAAGATTTGTTGACAAAAATGAATCAATTCTTAAACCAACTTGGTTCTCCTCGATATGAATTAAATAACTAGTCATTTATTTTCTTTTTATAAGGATCTTTACCCATTAAAGTCATTATCGCAATTATCGTTGCTGAGATGCTTACAGCCATATCTGCAACATTAAATATTGCCCAATAAGGAATTTGCACAAAATCAACAACTGCACCTCTAAAAATTCCTGGACTTCTAAAAATTCTATCTATTAAATTTCCAATTGCTCCGCCTAAAAGTGCTCCAAAGCAAATTGCCCAAACTCTATTTTCAATTTTTTTACCTGTTTTCCAAATAATTATGGAAATAACAAAGGCAAGGATTGTAAAAATTAAAGTTGCATTAGTACCAAAACCAAAGGCAGCCCCAGGATTTCTTATGAAGGTGAATTGAAGAATTGGACCAACTCTTTCTCCAAATAAAGCAGGAACCAGAATCACATTATCTCTATTTTCTAAAGTAGCTACTGCGATTAATTTAGTTATTTGATCAATGATGATTATCGATAATGCGATCTTTAGCATCAAGGCTTGTAAATGTGTGCGACTCTTCACCTTGATATCACCACACATTTAAGTTGTCTCATAAACTACGAGAGTACAGTTTTTCTTTTAACTTACTTGAAAGCAGGATGGTGTAAGCGTGTATCGCGAGGTTTCTAACCGCATCGATTTGCCTGCCATGGAGAGAGAAGTCATTGATTTCTGGCAAAAAAATGATGTTTTCCATAAATCACTAAATCAACGAGATGAAAATAAACGTTGGGTTTTCTATGAAGGACCTCCAACAGCAAACGGCATGCCCGGAGCACATCACGTTGAAGCAAGAGTTTTTAAAGATGTATTTCCAAGATTTAAAGCAATGCAAGGTTATTACGTTCCCCGACAAGCAGGTTGGGATTGCCACGGATTACCAGTTGAATTAGCGGTTGAAAAAGAATTAGGTTTTAGTGGAAAAAATGATATTGAAAAATATGGTGTTGCAGAATTTAACGCAAAGTGTAAGGAATCTGTTTTAAGAAATGTAAACGAATTCGCCCTTATGACTTCTCGAATGGGTTACTGGGTTGATTTTGATAAAGCATATTGGACAATGTCTAGTTCATACATTGAATCTGTTTGGTGGTCTTTAAAAGAAATTCACAATAAAGGATTACTAGTTTCTGATTTTAGAGTTAGTCCCTATTGTCCAAGATGTGGAACTGGTTTATCAGATCACGAATTAGCACTGGGATATGAAACTATTACAGATCAATCTATTTATTTAAGATTTCCTGTTACCACAGAATCTTGGAAGAAAAAATATAAAAATTTATCGCTTTTGGTTTGGACCACCACTCCTTGGACTGTGATAAGTAATACAGCTGCAGCTGTAGGCCCAGAAATCGATTATGTAGTAGTTGCAATAGCAGATGAACATTTGATTGTTGCAAAAGAACTAATCGAAGTATTAGGTGAAGATGTTAAAGTTAAAGAGCAATTAAAGGGTAAAGATTTAGAGGCAATTACTTATCAAGCACCTTTTGGTAATGAATTATTTGAAGATAAAACAAACAAATTTTTACATGCTGTATTACTTGCAGATTATGTAACAACTGATGATGGAACAGGCATCGTTCATCAATCCCCTGCATTTGGTGCTGAAGATATGCAAGTCTGTAGAAAATATGGATTACCAGTGATTAATCCTGTTAAAGCAGATGGCCATTTTGATACTTACACACCAATTGTTGCCGGCCAATTCTTTAAAAAAGCAGATAAAGATATTGTTAAAGATTTAAAAAAACGAGAACTCCTATATAAAGAAGTTGCTTACGAACATCAGTATCCTCACTGTTGGAGATGTCATACTCCCTTAATGTATTACGCTCAACCATCTTGGTACATAAAAACTACTTCGATTAAAAGTCAGTTAATGCGTGAAAATGAAAACACAAATTGGTTTCCAGAAACAATAAAACATGGCAGATATGGTGATTGGCTAAACAACAACATTGATTGGGCGCTATCTCGAAATAGATATTGGGGAACTCCCCTTCCAATTTGGATATGTGAAGAAAAACATCAAACTGCGATTGGTTCTTTAAAAGAATTGAGTGATTTATCTGGTCAAGATGTTTCTACTTCTGATCCACACAGACCATTTGTTGATGACATAACAATTACCTGTCCAAAGTGTAAAAATATTGCCAAAAGAGTTCCTGAAGTAATTGATTGCTGGTATGACTCAGGAGCTATGCCATTTGCACAATTAAATTATCCTCAACAAAATCAAGAACTTTTTAAAAAGAATTATCCTGCAGATTTTATTTGTGAAGCAATAGATCAAACTCGTGGTTGGTTTTACACACTTATGGCTGTTGGAACCTTAGTTTTCGATAAGTCTTCCTATAAAAATGTTGTAACCCTTGGACACATCTTGGATGAAAAAGGTCGCAAGATGAGTAAACATCTAGGAAATGTTTTAGAACCAATTGCGTTAATGGATGAACATGGTGCCGATTCTCTTCGCTGGTTCATGCTTGCTTCTGGTTCACCGTGGCAAGCAAGAAGAGTAGGTCATGCTTCAATTCAAGAAGTAACGAGAAAAGTACTTTTAACTTATTGGAATACTGTTTCTTTTCTTTCACTTTATACTCGTTTATCAGATTACGTTCCAGGATCTTTGAATGTAAAAAGAAGTGACAGGCCAGAAATTGATCAATGGTTGCTTGGACTTGTTGATGATGCAATCATTCAAGTAACTCAAGCTTTAGAAAATTTTGACACTCAAAAAGCAGGAAAAGTTCTTTTTGATGTTGTTGACGATATGTCTAATTGGTATGTCAGAAGAAATAGAAGAAGATTTTGGGATGCAGATCCTCTAGCTTTAGATACTTTGCACGAAGCTTTAAAAAAGATTACTTTAATTATGGCACCATTTGTGCCATTTATTACTGAAAAAGTTTGGCAAGAAATGTTTAAAACCACTACAGATAAAAATATTGATTCAGTTCATTTAGCAAATTGGCCTGTTGTTAATAAATCAGATATTCGCTATGACCTGATTGAAAGCATGGGTTTAATAAGAAGATTGGTTGAACTTGGCCGAGGAGCAAGAGCTGAAGCAAAAGTTAAAAACCGTCAACCTTTAGCAAAAGCATTAGTTTCTGCCAAGAATTGGGACAAAGTTGCTCAGGACCTTAAAGACCAATTAGCTGAAGAATTAAACATTTTGCAAGTGCAATCTTTAAGTCAAACTCAAGATTTAGTAAACGTAAGCGTAAAAGCAAACTTTCGAACTCTAGGTGCTCGATTTAGTAAAGAAACTCCGCAAATCGCTAAAACTATTACAGAATTAGATCCTGTGGAGCTTGTAACAAAATTGCGTCAAAGTAATTCATACCTTGTCAAAATTGGGGGTAACGAATTTGAGATCAATTCTGACGATGTAATCATTACTGAAACCCCGCGAGAGGGTTGGTCTGTAATGACTCAAGATGGCGAAACCATTGCTTTGGATTTAACTATTACTAAAGAGTTAAGAAGTCTTGGTCTTTCTAGAGAAGTTATAAGACTTATACAAGAAACCAGAAAAAACAGTGGTTTTGATGTCTCAGATCGAATTGATGTTAAATATTCATCCTCAAATAAAGAACTTCTTCAGGCAGTTTCAGAACACCTTGAAGTTATTAAAAATGAAGTTTTGGCAATTAATTTTGACTTAGAAAAAGATTTAGCTGATACATCAGCAATAGAAGAAGAGTTAAATCTTAAGATTTTATTAAGTAAGAATTAGTTATTCTCTGGAGCGCTAGTAATAACATTTACAGGATTTGTGTCTTCTGCAGATTTATCCAGCTCTACACCTAAATCATTGAGCATTCCTGACAACCAATTTCTCAATCTGTTTCTGTATTCGATTTCAATTGCTTCTAGTTTCTTGATTTGAGCTTCAATTTGAGCTTTTTCACTTTCCACACCTGAAGAAATTGCAGCTGCTCTTGCTCTTGCATCTCTAACTAATCTTTCTGCTTCGTTAGTTGCTGCAGTCAATGCTTGTTGAGCCAAAGTTAAAACTTCAACAGGAGATCTAGTTTCAATAGTTTGCCCACCTGTAGAAGTACTGCCACTTCTTGCAAGTTCTAATTCATTATGTAGATGTTCTAATTCTCTTTGTACTTTTTCAAGAAACTCATCAACCTGAGTTACGTCATATCCCATTTTGAAGCGGGTGGTATCGAAAACAACGTTTTCAATATCTTCAGGTGTTAATGCCATTTGCTCTCCGTTGTTTTGAACTAACCCTTAATCTACCCGATTTTTATATATCTATTAACACTAGAGGGATGCCACGATACTCATTGCAATTTGAATCAAGATGATTACGATCAAAAAAGATAAATCTAGTGAAATAGAACCAATTCGAAGTGGTGGAACAAATCTTCTAAAAAACTTTAATGGTGGATCAGTTAAGGAATAAATGAATTCAACTAGAACCAAGATGAAACCAGATGGTTTCCATGATCTTGCAAACATTTGCACATAATCAAAGACCAAACGGCCAATCATTACTAAAAGGTAAAGCCAAAGTATTTGATAAATAAGAGATCCCATTAATTACTAGTGTAATTAGACTTGATTAAAGAAGCCATCTTGAGCGACTTGTTGGCGAGCTTCTGCCCCTAAGTCCACATTGGCTGGTGAAATCAAGAACACCGAATTGGTAACTCTTTCGATTGTGCCTCGAAGCGCAAATGCCAAACCTGAAGCAAAATCAAGAATTCTTTTTTGATCACTTGGATCCATCTCGGAAAGATTAATAATGACCGGTGTTCCTTCACGATATTCTTCACCAATTCGTCTTGCATCATTAAATGCTCTTGGATGCAAAGTTGTAATTCTGGTTAATGGTTCTGCAACAACTGGTTTCATTTGTGGAGCAACACGAACTTCAGGACGTTCTGCTAAAGCGGTTGCGCCATTTGTTGAAAATGCTCGTGGAGTTGGTGTCCAACGAGGAGCAACTTCTTCTTCGTAAATCTCTTCGACTTCTTCACTTAATAAATTATTTTGATTATCTTCAACTAAACCTAAATAGACTGCCATTTTTCGAAAACCTTGTGGCATCTTTTCCTCCTGTTGTGTCTTAGTTCCTAATCAGAACCAATGGGACACATGTTGCAAATGTGACTAAAGTCAAAGTTACCCGATTTTTGGCCTTTCCCCGAGTAAGGCTGACCCAATTCGAAGGTGTGTCGCGCCATGCGAGACAGCCTCTTCCAAGTCTTCACTCATACCTGCTGAAAGCATTTTGGCTAACGGATAAGACTTCAAGAATTCTTGTTGAATTTTCGAAAGCTTTATAAATGCTTCTTTTGAAACCATATGCAAGGGTGCAACGCTCATAAGTCCTGCAAGTTCTAAATTTGGGCAATTTGAAATTTCTTGAGCCAGTTCAGTTAAGTTTGCAGGATTAACTCCCCCTCTATTTTCATCATCTTGAGAATCATCAAGATCGATTTGAATCAATACTTTTTGTATTTTGTTTATTTTTTGACTCATTTTTTGTATTTCTTTAACTAAAGATAAGCGGTCTACCGAATGGATAAAATCTGCATACTGCACTACCGATTTAACTTTGTTTGTTTGTAATTGACCCACGAAATGCCAAGTGAACCTATTTGTTACTTCTTGAAATTTGTGACTAGCCTCTTGATCCTTATTTTCTCCAACATGTTCGATTCCTAAGTTTTTCAACAAATCAATATCTTTAGCTGGGTAAGTTTTTGTAATTGCAATAATCGTTATTTCAGACGTATTTCTGCCTGATCTTTTGCACGCATCGTTTATTCTATTTTGAATTTTTTGATAATTTTGAAATATTTCTTCTTGCCGGGATTGGTTCATTCGCTCAACCAGGCTACGGTTGCATTTCTTCCTGTCACGGAATCTCTTCTAAAGGAAAATAAGTCTTTGTTTTCAAAAGTACAAATATTTAAATCGGTAGTTTTAATTTGATATTTTGCTAATTGTGTCTTTATCCCTTTTTTTATATCAACAGCATATTCACCATTTGAAAGGATTACTGCAGCAGAAGGTTCTACTGCTTTCACTTCTTCATAACGTTCTTTGGTAGCAGAAAAATTTTTAGCACTAATTGTTGGTCCAATAATTGCTTTCATGTTTTGAGTTTCAGCACCCAAATCAAGCATTCCTTCAACTGAATTTTCTACAACACCAACCAACATGCCTTGCCAACCAGCATGTATAACTCCAACCACGTGAGCAATTGGATCAACTAAAACAATTGGTGCACAATCTGCAGACATAATTACCAATCCAAGATTTGTTTCTCTAGTTACTAAGGCGTCTGTATCTTTATGAATAATTGGATACTCCGATTTAACGTTAACAACATGTGGGGAGTGCGTTGCCCCGATAAAAACTAGTGGCATTTCTAAAAATTCTGAAAGTATTTCTCGATTCCTATTTACATGTTCAAGATTGTCTTCAACATGATCTGCGATGTTTAAAGAGTCATAAGGGCTTTTACTAACTCCCCCATGTCGACCAAAAAAACTCCAATGAGCTTTGCCTTGTTTGCCAGAAGAAATCGGTGTTAGCACCGACATAATTTATCTACTTTAGAAAATCCGGAACATCAAGATCATCACTTTCCATGTCGTCAAAAACGACACGTCTTGGTGTTGATGCTGTGGTTGCGTTAAAGGTTGATCCAACAACAGATTGTGGGCCTGTGTCATCAGATTTTTTTGAAACAAAAGAAGGAATTTCAGGTTCACTTCTATCCACAATTGATGGAGCTGATCTTTTATTTAATAAATCTTTATCTGCAAAACCTGCAGCAATTACTGTAACTTTTACTTCATCACCTAATGTGTCATCGATAACTGCACCAAAAATTATGTTTGCTTCTGCAGCAGCAACATTTTGAACAAGTCTTGCGGCTTCATTAATTTCAAATAACCCTAAATCTGATCCACCAGCAATAGAAAGTAGTACACCTTTTGCACCTTGAATATCTGCTTCCAAAAGTGGAGAAGCGATTGCATTTTGTGCTGCAATTGCAGCTCTATTTTCTCCACGTGCAGCACCAATTCCCATTAATGCAGTTCCTGCACCTGACATAACACTTCTTACGTCGGCAAAATCTAAATTAATCAATCCAGGTGTGGTGATTAAATCTGTAATGCCACTTACACCTTGTAATAAGACATGATCTGCTTGTCTAAATGCTTCAATAACGGAAATATTTCTGTCAGCAATTGAAAGTAAACGATCATTTGGAATTACGATTAAGGTGTCAACTTCGTTTCTTAAAGCTTCAACACCTACTTCTGCTTGGGAAATTCTTCTTTTTCCTTCAAAGT
The DNA here is from genome assembly GCA_038145175.1 of Actinomycetes bacterium. GTDB lineage: Bacteria > Actinomycetota > Actinomycetes > S36-B12 > UBA5976 > ATZT02. Next base: position 70,252 of record JAYQPE010000003.1, read on the forward strand.
TAAATGGTTTGGTAACTACTCCAATTGTTAAAGCGCCAACTTCTTTTGCAACTCTTGCAACTACAGGAGCGCCACCTGTACCTGTTCCGCCACCTTCACCTGCGGTGACAAAAACCATGTCGGAACCTTTTAAAACATCTCTTAATTCTTCAATGTGATCTTCTGCAGCTTGTCGTCCAACTGAAGGATCTGCACCTGCACCAAGTCCTCTGGTTAATTCACGACCAATATCAAGTTTTACATCTGCATCGCTCATCAGTAAAGCTTGAGCATCTGTATTTATGGCAACAAATTCAACACCTTTTAAGCCAGCTTCGATCATTCGATTCACGGCATTAACGCCACCACCGCCAATACCTACAACTTTGATAACCGCTAAATAATTCTGTGGTGCGACCACTAAGTTTCTCCCTTGGCAAAACTATTAACCTCTAGTTGAGGCTAAAAGTTTCTGTGTTAAATAAGCAAACAAAATTTAGGCTTGAATTCACTTGTTACCAAACATGCGACTCGGCGTGTTGCGTACATATATATAGTGCAGATTTTCCACCCAACAATGAATAGAGTTTGACTTGGCAGATCTAGATTTCAAAATAAGGAGAATTTCATGCTTTTGGTTGTCCCCAAAGAAACAAAAGCAGGTGAAAAACGGGTAGCTGCCACTCCTTCTACTTTAAATAAATTAATCAAACTTGGTTTTGAAATTCATATTGAAAAAGATGCAGGTTTACCTTCTTTATATCCCGATAATGAGTACGAAAAAAATGGGGCAAAAATTGTTTCAGATATAACAAGTTCAATCAAGAATGCTGATGTCATTGCTTCAGTTTCTATTTTAAATTCAAATTTAGCAAAAAATTTAAAACCTGGAGCAATCTGTTTATCTTTTGCGCAAGCAAAAAGAGATAAAGAAAATATTAGAGAAATAATGAATGCCAAAGCTACACTCTTATCATTTGATTTTGTACCAAGAATTTCGCGCGCTCAAAGTGCGGATGCATTAACTTCCCAAGCAACTGTCTCTGGTTACCACACGATGGTTACTGCAGCTTCACTGTTACCAAAAATGTTTCCTTTAGTAATGACAGCATCTGGAACCATACGTCCGTCAAAAGTTCTAGTAATTGGTGCAGGTGTTGCTGGACTTCAAGTCATGGCAACCGCTAAAAAACTTGGAGCAATTGTTTCTGGATATGACGTAAGGACTGCAAGTAAAGATGAAGTTAAATCAGTTGGTGCAACTTTTATTGAACTAGATTTACCTGTAGTTGAAGGTTCTGGTGGTTATGCAAAAGAAATGGATCAAGAACGAACTAAATTACAGCAGGAATTATTAACTCCTCACATCAGTGCAACTGATGTTTTAATCACAACGGCAGCAGTTCCAGGAAGACCTGCCCCAAGATTAGTTACTTCAAAAATGCTTGCTGGAATGAAACCTGGTTCTGTGATTGCAGACATGGCCGCAGAAAATGGAGGAAATGTCGAAGGTTCTGTTGCAGGACAAGTTATAGAAGTCAATGGTGTAAAAATTTGGGGAGGCCAAAATATCGCCTCAGAAATGGCTCCAGATGCATCATTCTTATATTCAGGAAACGTTATTTCACTTCTTTCTTTCTTGGTTAAAGAATCAAAAATAGTCTTAGACAAAAATGACGAGGTAATTTCTGGAAGCGCTCTAATCATCGATGGTCAAATTACAAATGAATTTGTTAAAACAGAATTGACTCAGGGGTGATTATTTAATGGATGCAGGTATTGCTTTATTAACGATTTTTATATTAAGTATTTTTGTGGGATTTGAAGTTGTTTCTAAAGTTTCCACAATCTTGCACACTCCCCTAATGTCTGGAGCAAATGCAATTCATGGTGTGATCTTGGTTGGTGCAATTATTGTTACAGGTCATGCAGATTCAAATCTTGAATTATTTTTAGGTTTAGCAGCTGTTGTGCTCGCCACAATAAATATGGTTGGTGGTTTTGTTGTTACAGACAGAATGCTTGAACTATTTAAATCAAAAAAGAATAAATCAGGTGATAATAAATGACACCTGTTTGGTCACAATTAGCTAATCTTGGAGCAGCACTTGCTTTTATTTTTGCACTAAAAGCTCTTTCATCTCCAAAAACTGCAAGACTTGGAAATAGAGTTGGTGCACTAGGTGCCATTGCTGCTGTGGCAATTGTTTTCTTTTCTGAAAGTAATTTGAAACATTTAAATTGGATTCTCATTGCAGTTGCACTAGGAACTATTTTTGGTTTTTTTGCAGCACGCAAAGTGCAAATGACTCAGATGCCACAAATGGTTGCACTTTTCAATGGGGTTGGTGGCGGTGCTGCGATGGCAGTTTCTGTAATCGAATTTTTAAATGCTGGACAGGAAGAAAGTTTTATAGCTTTACTTGCCACAGTGTTTACGGTAGTTGTTGGTTCCGTTTCATTTACTGGTTCTATTGTTACCTTCTTAAAGCTTCAAGAGCTAATGACTTCTCGCCCAGTTGTTTTGCCATTTGGTAGAACGATCACAATTGGAACTGCAGTTGCTACTTTATTTTTCTCCATCTATCTATTAGTTTTCCCAGAAATTTGGGCCTTATGGATTCTGGTGGTCTTATCTTTAATTTTGGGTGTGCTGTTTGTTCTTCCAGTAGGTGGCGCAGATGTACCTATAGTTATAAGTTTGTTAAACGCATTTACAGGGCTTTCAGTTGCCGCAAGTGGTTATGTTCTAGACAATGTTTTACTTTTAGTTGCAGGAACTTTAGTCGGTGCCTCTGGAACTTTATTAACTCAATTAATGGCAAAAGCGATGGGTCGACCTTTAACTTCAACTTTATTTGGAGCATTTACTGCAACTGCAAGTTCGCAAGCCGCTGCTGCAAGTGATCGCCCAGTAAAAAGTGCTGGACCAAGTGATATTGCCATCATGCTTACTTATGCATCAAAAGTAATTATTGTTCCCGGTTATGGTCTAGCGGTTGCTCAAGCACAACAAACATTGCGTGAATTAGTTGATTTATTAATTTCAAAAGGTGTTGAAGTCGAATATGCAATTCATCCTGTTGCAGGAAGAATGCCTGGACATATGAATGTTTTACTTGCCGAAGCAGATGTTCCATATGAGCAATTGAAAGAAATGGATGAAATTAATTCTGAATTTGCAAACACTTCAGTTGCTGTTGTTGTTGGTGCAAATGACGTAGTAAATCCTGCAGCCAGAACAGATTCAACTTCACCAATATTTGGTATGCCAATATTAAATGCCGACCAGGCAGAACAAATTGTCTTTATGAAACGATCTATGCGTCCAGGCTTTGCCGGGGTAGAAAACGAATTATTGTTTAACGAAAAAACAACTTTACTTTTTGGTGATGCCAAAGATTCTCTAGCTAAAGTTGTAGCTGCAGTAAAGACCATGTAAATGTTTAAATTTATTAATTAATTCTTATAATGACAGATGATAAACAAGTTCCTGTAAAAGTTGTAGATATCGGGAAATCGCTTCCCTTGCATGTTTCCCCTAGTCAACTTTCAAATTTTGATCGTTGTAACTTGGCATATTGGTTCTCCTCAGTTGCAGGCTGGCGAGAACCTACAACACTTGCTCAAATTATTGGCACACTTGTTCATAATGTTTTAGAAAATTTCTTAAAAATTAATCAAGAAAATAGAACCAAGGATGCTGCCTGGAATCTGTTAAGAGAAAATGGCGAAGAAATTATCAATATTAATTCTAAATGGTTAAAAGAAGATGACATAACTACTTTAAAAGATAAAAGTGCAGAGTCTTTAAAGGGTTATTTTGATTTAGAAGATCCAACCAAAATAAAGATCAGTCTAGAAGACTTAGAAAGACCAATTTCAGCCATTTTTGATTCTGTGAAACTCTACGGTCGTCTTGACCGAATAACAAGAGATGGTTTAGTAAAAATTACTGACTATAAAACCAGTAAAAAACCAGCTCCTCAATATTTATCGGATTCATTAAGACAAGTAATGCTTTATGCTGCAGGACTTCAAGAAAGTGGAATCAAAGTAGATGAAGTTGAACTTATTTATTTGCCAGGTAGAGATCGAGTAAATCGTCCAACCTATAAATCTGCAATCGATCGAGCCGTTCATCACCTTGTGACCTCCCGAAAAAAGATGGAAAAATCTTTAGAAAAGTTAACTTGGAATGCTAATCCTGGCACAATTTGTAAATCTTGTGCTTTTCTTAAAGTATGTCCTGCGAAAAATACTTCTGCTTCAATTCCTGGCAGTGATGAATCTGATGAGGTGCTACAGATACTTAATCTAGAAAAAAGAGACCGAAATAAAACAAAAAATCAAAATAATGGTATGGACATGCTTCCATTTGGAGAAGAAAATTAATGACTTACCAAATTGAAGATAATTGGAAACCTGGCTTTGAATATAAAAAATCAGGGTTTTTAAGGATTAGTGCTACCCAAATTTCTGCTGACAACGATAAAGCTTGTCTTGATTTTATTTCCTTGAAATCAAGACCTAGTGCAAAAATTACTGATGGCTATGTACCTGTTAGATATCTAGATTTTGAGAATTTTCCACTAGGCATAGTTAGAGAAGCTTTGATTTTAGGAATTAACCAAGGATTTCTTACTAAAGAAGATTTTGAGGCAGAGGAATTAGCAAAACAACTGTTAGCTGAAATTATCAGCCAAAGTCAAAGACGAATTGAAAAATCCCACGAACTATGGGCCAATCAAGCTCTAATCGGCTATCTGAAAGCATTTGAAAAAGCCAAAAAAATTGATGATGAAAACGGAATTAAATTTACTGAATTAGAACTCATACAAGCTTTCGATATAGATGATAAACAACATGTTGAATGGTTTTCTTGGGGAATATTTTTAACAAATCAAGATAACTCTGTAAGGGAATTTAGATTATTAAAGTATTCAAAAGCTGGATTAAGTATTCCTAATGAAGTAAAACTTGGAGTTGCACTTCGTATTTTGACTGACGGAGTCTCCCATAGCGAATCAAAATGGAATATTGAAAGAGAACCCGTTTCGAAATTAAATGAAAACCTTAAAAGAGTAAGAATTAGAGAAGTAGGTTGTTTAGATCAAAGTGTAGCTTTAATCGTTGACACAAATCCAAATGAAGCAAGACATTGGTTTGAAGAAAAAACTCTTAAGGTAGTTAAAGTAAGAATTAATGGAGGCTTAGCACACCCAAGTTCAAATTGTCGAAATTGTAAAGCAAATTCTTTTTGTCCAACGTTAGCGATTAAACCGGGAATCCTAGGTATTACTTCTTTCGCGCCATGGCCAAAATCCTATTCCCCATCTAAATTAAATATTTATCGTAAATGTCCGCGACAATATTTTTTAATTGAAGAATTAGGTTTACGAACTTTAAGTGAGACCACTTCACAATCTCAACAAAGAGGTCTACTAGTCCACCAATGGCTTGAAAAAGCACATAACAGAAGTAAAAAATGTCTGGAGTCTGATTTAGTTATCAGTGACAAACTTGGTGAAGTCAGTAAAGAATTGTCTTGGACTACTAATGAAATAGATATAACCAAAGAGTATTTAAAACAACACATTAGCAATTGCTCAATAGATCTAAATACTAAAGTTGTAACAGAAGCTGAAATAGTTGCTTTTGATACTGATAGTGATATCACTATTGGAACTAGACCAGATATTTTGTATGTAAGAGAAAATACACTATTTTGGCGAGAAGTAAAAACTACTAATAATATAAAAGAAATTGAAAATGATTTATTTTTTGATATATATCCACAGTTACCTTTGGCGGTAAAATTAGTTTCAAGTGGTTGCATTCCTAAAGATGTTCTTAGCAAATTAGGAAATTTTTCAAAAATTGTAGTAGAACTGGAATTAATTACACCTGATAACCATAAAGTTATTTCTTGGAACAGTAGTGATGCAACAGTTTTAAATAAAGCTTGGTCTATTTTGGCTGAACAAGTCGATAATTGGGCAAGTGACACTTTATTTGCTCCTTCATCCAATCCGCCATGTAATTGGTGCAAAGTCAAAGATTTCTGCGAATTCTCAAATCAAGCTCAAGTCACAGCAGATATCGATGGACTACAAATAGATCTAAAAACAGGAGAAATAATTGAACTAAATCCTGCAAAAAACCTTAAAGATGAGGAAAGAGTCATTAAAGCTTTAGGTTTATCGGCCTCAATAATGGAAAGTATTCAAGAAGATGATGAAATTCCTTTTTAAAATTACCCCAAATTTAATAGATAATTTTAAAGGTGATTGGATTAATTTATGACTGCTCAATTAATCCAAGTTCCTGATTCTGTGCAAAATCCTGATTCAAACAAGACGAGACAATTACTTGCAAAAGTTCCAACAGGATTACTAATAGGCAGTGATTTTGTAAAAGGTGAAAATGAAGATTTTGATGTCCTAGATCCTGCTAATGGTGATTTACTTACCAAAGTTTCAAATGCAGGAGTAAAAGATTTGGCAAAAGCCTTAGATATTGCAGTTGTTGCGCAAGAAAAATGGGCAAAAACGGCACCAAGAGTTCGTGGTGAAGTTTTAAGAAAAACTTTTGAACTAATGATTCAACAAGCCGATGATATTGCATTTTTGATGTCGTTAGAAAATGGAAAAACATTAGTTGATGCAAAAGCTGAAGTTTTATATGCAGCAGAATTCTTTAGATGGTTTTCAGAAGAAGCAGTCAGAATTGATGGATCATTAAGGCATGCCCCAAGCGGTGCAAACAAAATTTTGACATATAAACAACCAATTGGAATAGCTTTTTTGATTACTCCTTGGAATTTTCCAGCTGCGATGTACACCAGAAAAGTTGGCGCAGCACTTGCTGCAGGTTGTGCAGCCATTTTGAAACCAGCTTCTGAAACTCCATTAACTGCACTGTTAATTAGCAAAATAATGCTTGAAGCAGGTGCACTTCCTGGAACGGTCACAGTGCTTCAGACAAATAAACCTGGTCCACTAACTGATGCTGCATTAAGTGATGAGCGTGTAGGAAAACTTTCGTTCACTGGTTCTACTGGGATTGGAAAAATGCTTTTGAAAAAAGCATCTGAAAGAGTTTTGAATTGTTCTATGGAATTAGGTGGTAATGCACCATTCATCGTGTTAGATGATGCAGACATAGATGCAGCAATTGATGGTGCAATGATTGCCAAAATGCGAAATGGTGGTCAAGCTTGTACTGCTGCAAATAGATTTTTTGTTCAAGATAAAGTTCACGATGAATTTGTTTCAAAGTTGGCGCAAAGAATGGGTGCATTAAAAGTTGGCCATGGCACAAACGCTGAAACTACGCTTGCTCCACTTGTAAATAGAAAAGCAGTTGGATCAGTTGGCGAATTAGTAAAAGATGCTTTAGATAAAGGTGCCAATCAACTTGTGGGTGGAACTACATCTACAGGACCTGGTTGCTATTACCCTGCTACTGTTTTAGGAAATGTAAAACCAGATGCAAGAATTGTTCAAGAAGAAGTATTTGGTCCAGTTGTCGCAGTTGTAAAAGTCAAAGATGAAAATGAAGCACTAAAAATTGCAAATAAAAGTGAATATGGTTTAGCAGGATATGTTTACACTAAAAATCTTTCACGAGGATTAAAAGTTTGTGAACAACTTCAAGTTGGAATGATTGGTTTAAATAGAGGTTTAGTATCTGATCCTTCTGCCCCATTTGGTGGCGTTAAACAATCAGGATTGGGCAGAGAAGGTGGCTATGAAGGAATTGATGAATATCTTGAAATCAAATACGTTGCTACAAGTGATTTTTAAGGTTTGACTACTGGCACTTCTGGAGTTGCTACATCATAAGTTGAAGCAGCCATTCTTCTTAAAACTTTTAATACTGCAGCTTTTTCATTTGCCTTTTCTAAATTTCCCCAATCAACTCGTCGACCACTTGTAAGTAAAAACCATATTGAATTGGGATTATCTACTGTTGTGGATACAACTTCAGCCTGAAGCCAAGTTGGAAAACTTTGCCAAGCTTTAATTCCTATCGCTCTATTTTGATCATCACTTCCAAAAATTAAAGGTAAATTCGCATCAGGAGTTACTGGTTGATATGCCACACCTGATTCATCAATTAAATATCTACCTTCAGGTATGTCGGTAACACCTAAAGGTGTTCTTTCAACTACTTCTATAACTAATGTCTCTGGCCAACCTCTTCTAACATCAACACTTTTAATCTGGCTTATAGTTTTAATTCTTTGACTTGTTTGATTTACATTTACCTTTAATAATTGAATATTTGGTGCAACTTGTGCAAGTTCTAGAATTGATTCTTGTGAAACAACTTGATTTCCTCTGACTTCTACTTTTTTAACCGTTAAAAGGGTCGAATACCAACCGATATAAATGATGGTTGCAGAAATTGCCAACAGAAAAATAAATAGAAACTGCAAACGTTTTTTAATATGTTTTTTAACCACTGATGTTATTTATTTTCTAGAAGATTCAAAACTTCCGGTGCAAGTAAACCAATATCTCCTGCACCCAAAGTCATAATGATGTCATTTGGTTTTGCCCAAGAAACTAAATGTTTTGCAACTTTGGATAAAGAAGGTTCGAAAATAACTTGTGAATTAGGTAATGGCACAAAAGAAGCCATAGTCTGACCACTTGCTCCAGGTATAGCTTCCTCGCCTGGTGCAAAAACTTCTAAAACCACCACATTATCTGCAAGACCTAAAGCCTCTCCAAATTCTTTATTAAATAATGCTGTGCGGTAATAATGATGTGCTTGAAAAGCGACAATTATCTTTCCGTTTTTTACTACATCTTTCGCAGCTTTTAAAGTTGCAGTAATTTCAGTTGGATGATGAGCGTAATCATCATAAACTCTGATTCCATTTACACTTCCTTTAAATTCAAATCTTCTGCGAGTTCCAGAGAAATTCGATATACCTTGTTTGAGTTTTTCAAATTCAAATCCCAATTCCAGACCAACAAGAAGTGCTGCAGCAGCATTTAGCGCATTGTGGGTTCCTAAAACTTTAAGACTTATACTTCCAATATCTTTTCCTTTATAAATTAAATTAAAGGTTGGTCCTGGAATTCCTAACTTCAAATTACTGATTTTAAGATCACAATTTTCACTTTGTCCATAAGTTAAAACTTTTACTGATTTTGATTTTGCCGCAGCAATTAACTTTTGTGCACCTGGATCATCTTGACAAATTACAGCAAAACCATTTCTACTTTTAGTTAGTTCAGTAAATTCCACAAAAGCTTGTTCAATTCTTTCTAAAGTTTGCCAATGATCAAGGTGATCTGCTTCAACATTTGTCACGATGACAACTTTTGGTGAAAGTTGTAAAAAAGTTCCATCTGATTCATCAGCTTCAACTACAAAATATTTACTTTCCCCTAAATGCGCATTAGATCCTGTTTCTGACAATTCACTACCGATTGCAAATGTTGGATCTTGGCCACAAGCCTGCAGCGCAACAGTTACCATAGAGGTTGTGGTTGTTTTTCCATGTGTTCCAGAAACTGCAATAGTTTCAAACTGTCTTGTTAAAACTCCTAAAGCATCACTTCTTTTTAAAATTCTTAGCCCTAAATCTGTGGCATGCTTTAATTCAATATTATTTTGCTTTATTGCTGTTGAATGAATAATTGTGTCAATATTTTCTATATTTTTTATATCGTGACCGATAAAAATTTTTACACCTAGTTTTTTTAAAGCTTCCACTCTTCTTGAATCTTTTGCATCTGAACCACTAACGCTTATTCCTTGCGCTACCAATAAGCGTGCAATTCCTGACATGCCAGCTCCGCCAATACCAAGAATGTGTACTTTTCCTAATTCCTTTACTTCTTGGTTTGTATCCATTATTTATTTCCTATTTGTAATAATTCAAGAATTTTATTTGTGATTTCAATGTCAGCATTCATTAAACCAAATTTTTTTGCTCTCTGGCTTATATTGTTCAATTTATTGTCGTCAAATATGTTGTTTGAAATCAAATCATAAATTTTTTGATTAGAGATTTGTGAATCTAAAACTAAAAATCCTGCACCTGCATTTATTAATTCTTGAACATTTAAAATTTGTTCACCATTTCCAACTGCGAAGGGAACATATACTGCAGGAAGTCCTAAAAGACTTTGTTCAGCAATTGTCATGGCTCCAGCTCTTGAAATTACTAAATCTGATACTGCATATGCTAAATCCATCCTATCGATGTAGGAATATGGATGATAGAAAGAATATTGACCTAAATTTTGTTTTATTTCATTTTTCTTACCCACTGCATGAACTACTTGAATATTTTTACCATCAAGTAAGGGAATTATTTCTTCAATCACTTGATTTATTGATCTTGCTCCTTGAGATCCGCCAAAAACAAGTAAAGTTCTATATTTATCGTTTAAATTAAAATATTTTAAAGCTTCCGTTTTTAAATTTTCTTTTCGAAATTCTTTTAATTCTTGCCTAATGGGCATCCCCACAGTTTTAGCGTTTTTAATAGATCCTGGAAACATTTGAAACACATACTTTGCCTTTAAAGCCCCTATTTTGTTGGCAAATCCAGGTTTTTTATTACCTTCATGAACTATTACTGGAATTCCTTTCAGAAAAGCAGCAATGTAGGCAGGTAAAGAAACATAGGCACCAAAGCCAACTACACAACCAACATTTTTATCTTTAAATATCTTCAAAGTAATTGAAATACTTTGAATCAATTTGAATGGAAAAACGAAAATTTCTAGATTTATTTTTCGAGGTAACAAAACTGCAGGAATCAGGTTTAGTTCAAAGCCTGTACTAGGAATTAACTGTTGTTCTAAACCTTTTGAAGTACCTATAAAAAATACCTCTAATGCAGAGTTCTTTCGTTTCAAAGTTCTGGCACAAGCAAGGGCAGGTTGAATATGTCCTGCAGTACCCCCTGCTGCAAGTGCAATTGATTTCATATTTAAATTCTTTTTGTTTTCTTGAGGTTTTTCAGTTCACTTTTTACATTTGGTTCATTTCTTAAAACTGCTAATAAAACTCCAAGTGCAGCTAAAGTAAATATTAAAGAGGAGCCACCATACGAAACTAAAGGTAAAGGAACTCCAGTTACTGGAAGAAGTGCTAATACTGCACCGATATTAATAAATGATTGAACCACTATCCAAGCCATTACTGATGTAGCAACAAGTCTTGTAAAAAAATCATTAGTTTTTCTAGCTAAAGATAATGCCACATATCCAATTGTTCCAATTAAAAACAAAACAATTAGTGTTCCAACTAAACCTAATTCTTCTCCAACTACTGCAAAAATAAAATCTGTGTGCGCTGCCGGTAACCAACCCCATTTTTCTCTACTTGCACCAAGTCCAATGCCAGTCAAACCACCTGTTGCTAATGCATATTTGCCATGGAGAACTTGCCACCCTGCATCTAGATTTTCTGCTGTTGGATTAAGCCACGACATGAATCTTTGAACTCGATAACCCTCTCTAATCGACAATACAAAAATTCCCAATAATCCAGCTAATATCGTCCAACTAAACATTTTTAAAGGAGCACCTGCTGCGTAAAAAAGTGCTAACACAATTGGGCCAATAATTAATGTTGTTCCTAAATCACCTTCCATAACTACTAATACTGCAATCAATAATCCAACTGGAAAAACAGGAACTAATAAATTTTGCCAAGTTGTAACTCGGGATTTAACTTGTCGACTTAAAACAACCGATCCCCAAACAATAAATGTAAGTTTTGCTATTTCGCTAGGTTGTAATCTAAATGAACCCCATAAACTAATCCAATTTCTTTGACCAGCAACTGATATTCCAATTCCTGGTATTAAAACTAATACCAACAATATTAAGGAAACCCATAATCCAATATGAGCCCATTTATGAAAAAAGACTTTAGGAAGTCTACTAATTAAAAGCATTATTACAACACCTATTGCAGCAAACATCAATTGACGTAGAAAAATGACATATTGATTATCAAATTGTTTATAAGAAACCGTAGTAGAGGCTGATAAAATCATAACGATTCCAATAAACAAAAGAGCAAAAATAGAAATCAATAATGCATAGTAATGTTTACTAGTTATCTGGTCTGATACTTTTGTTGATTTGGTAAATGTATTTTGTTTATTGACCATTAATATTGATCCTTTATTTTATTAACTGCGTCAATAAAAGCGTTGCCTCTAGCTTTGTAATCTTTAAACATGTCCCAAGATGCACAACCTGGGGCAAGTAACACTGTGTCTCCACTTGTGGCGAACAATTTTGCTGCTTGAACTACTTCTAACATCGCTTCGTCGTCACTTCTCTCAATTAACTTGATAGGCATATTTGGTGCAATTCTTTTAATTGTATTAAAAATTATGTCTTTATCTTTTCCTAACAACACGGCAGCTTTAATTTTTTTAAGATTTTTATTGATTAATTCAGCAAAATCTTGTCCTTTTGATAAACCACCAGCAATCCAAATCACATTTTCAAAGGCTTGGATTGAAGTTTGTGCAGCATGGCAATTCGTGGCTTTTGAATCATCAATAAATTTAACTCCTTCAATTTCACCTACTAAAGAAATTCGATGGGGAGCAGGAACAAAATTTCTTAAACCATCTCTGACATGAACTGGCTCAACTCCGTAAGATCTTGCAAGAGCAGCCGCGGCAAGCGCATTTGCAATATTGTGAGAAGCATTTGCAGCTAAATCTTCAATCGTACAAAGTTCTTGAGCATGTGTTTTTCTGTCCTCCACAAAAGCTCTGTCAACTAAAACATTTTCAACTAAACCAAACATTGAAAGTCCTGGGACACCTAGAGTAAAACCAATTGCTCTAGCTCCCTCAATAACATCTGCTTCTTCTACCATCTTTTCTGTCACAGGATCATCTACGTTATATATTGCGGATTTTTGAACATTTCTATAAACAAGTGCTTTAGTGTTTCGATAATTCTCGAAAGTTCCAAAATGGTCTAAGTGATCTTGCGCCAAATTCAAACAAACAGCAGAGTGTGCTGAAACATTTTTTAAAAACGGAAGTTGTGGAGCACCTACTTCGACTGCAAGTACATCTGCAGGTATTGGATCCATCACAGCACTTACTAAAGAATCTCCTATATTTCCAACAGCAGGTGCTTTTAACCCTGCGGCATTCAAAATTGAAGACAACATCAAAGTTGCTGTAGTTTTTCCATTAGTGCCGGTAACAAATAACCAAGGTGCTGGAAAATCTAGATTTCTTAATCTCCAAGCAAGTTCAAATTCTCCCCAAATTTCTATGTTCTTTGAGGTTGCTTCAACAATTATTTGTGAACTTGGTCTGACCCCAGGTGAAACAATTAAAAGATTTGTTTGAGCAGGAATTTCACCTTGATAATTTAAATAAGTTTTAGCGCCAAGAATTTCTAAAACTGTGGCATGTTCTTGTTGCATATCACCTGAACCTTGATCAATTATCGAAACATTTGCACCCATTTCGATTAAGGCATCAGCTGCTGCAAAACCTGCAACACCTAAACCAACTACGCATGCATTTACCTTGGTCCAGTCACTATTTCTGTTGTGTCTTAACCAATCGATCATGCCCTGACCCAACTTGCATAAAACAAAGCAAGACCAGCTGCAACAAATGCTCCGTGAATCACCCAAAAACGAACCACAATTTGAATTTCAGGCCATCCCAACATTTCAAAATGATGATGCAGTGGCGCCATTTTAAATATTCTTTTACCGGTTAATTTAAATGAACCAACTTGTAAAATAACTGAAATTGTTATTAAAACAAACAAACCTGCAAGAAAAGCAATTAATAATTGAGTTCTTGTCATAATTGCTAGTCCAGCAATTGCTCCACCAATGGCTAAAGATCCAGTGTCGCCCATAAAAATTTTTGCAGGGGCTGTGTTCCACCACAAAAATCCAATGCAAGCTCCCGCAACACTTGCTGCAAAAACTGCAAGATCTAATGGATCTCTTACGTCATAACAGGTCGCATTTCTTTCAAAAGAACAATTCTGATTGAATTCAAAAACTCCAATTAAAATATAAGCACCTAGAGTAAGAACTGCAGCACCTGCTGCTAAACCATCTAATCCATCTGTCAAATTAACTGCATTAGTTGCTGCAGTAATTAAAAACCATACCAATAAAATAAATAAAACGGTAGGTAAAACAATTTTGGTATCTCGCACAATCGAAAGCGCAGTAGATCCTGGAGCTCTACCAAATTCATCTGGAAAATTTAAAGCAAAATATCCAAAAATGAATGAAACAACTGCTTGACCAATTAATTTGGTTCGAGCTCGAATTCCTCTACTATTTTGTTTATAAATTTTTAAGTAATCGTCGGCAAAACCAACTAAAGCTAAACCAAACATTAAAGCTAATGCCATGAGTGCAGAAAGAGTAGGTGGACGCCACAAAAGTAAATGAGCCATCGAATATCCGACAACCGAACCACCAAGAATAGATAATCCACCCATCGATGGAGTACCAACTTTTAATTGGTGTTCTGGATAATGAATCTCACCTTCAGAAATTCTTATAGCTTGTGATTTACCTCTTTTTCTTAATGCTTTTATTAAAAGTGGTGTGGCGAAAAGTGAAAAAACCATGGAAAATACACCAGCAATGATGATTAGCCTCATTGACCAACCTCCTGCATTTTAGAAATTAAATTCTCGTCGAAACCTGAAATGATTACTTGGGCGACTCGCTCTAAACCGATAGAACGCGAGGCTTTAACTAGAACTAAATCTTTATCTTGTAGGAGTACCTTACAAATTTTAAAAGCTTCAAACACATCATCTGAGTATGTTGCAGATCCTTTATAACTATTGATCATTAAATAATCATAAATATATTTTGCACCTTTACCAATAACTAAAGCATTATTTATTTCTAAATCAATTATTTTCTGTGCTATTAATTCGTGGTAAAACTTCGAATCATTTCCTAATTCGCGCATTTCCCCTAGAATTGCCCAAGTATTTCGACCATGTGATTTAAATTTTAAAGTTTCTAGAGCTACAATCACAGACTCTGGATTCGCATTATAAGTATCATTTATTACTTCAATTCCGGTTTTAGATTTTTCAACTTGCATACGCAGTTTACTTTTTGGAAATGAATTTGATAATTGTTTTGCTATTTTTTCAACGCTTACTCCTAAACTTATTAATACTGCAGCGGCAGCTAAAGAATTCGAAACTTGGTGTAGTCCAACTAGTTTTAATTTAACATCTGCTTTTTCATTTTTAAAATTTAATTTGAATGAAGCAAAACCATCGTTATCTAATCCAATATCTGTAGCATAAACTTCAGCATTTTTTGTGCCAAAAGTAAGAACATTTGCTTTTGTCAGAGACTTTAATTTTTCAAATGATTCATCATCTTTATTTAAAATTGCAATTGCCTTTTTATCTAAAGAAGAAATTATTTCAGATTTTGCTTTTAAAATATTTTCTTTTGAACCAAATATCTCTATATGAGCAGTTCCAATATTTAAAATTAAAGATATATCAGGTTTTACAATTTCACAAAGTTGCTTAATGTTTCCAATTCTTCTTGCGCCCATTTCGCTAACTAAAACTTTGGTATTTTCATTACATTTTAAAATGGTGAGCGGTAAACCAATTTCATTATTAAAACTACCTTCTGGGGCAACAGTTGGGCCAATTAATTCTGCTAAATCTGAAATCAAATCTTTTGTAGTAGTTTTACCCGAAGATCCTGTAAGAGCAATCTTTTTAATATGAGGAAGTTTCTCTAAAACATATTTTGCCAATTTAGATAGAGCTAATACTGAACTTTGAAGTTCATCTTTTGCTCCAACAATTCCATCCTCGACCATAATGCAAGGAATACTTAAAATCTGTTTTTCGCAAATAATTGCAACTGCTCCATTATTTAGAGCTTCTTGAGCAAAATCGGCACCGTTTACTTTTTGACCATTTATTGCTACAAAAAGATCTCCTGCTTTTACTTTTCTAGAATCAATTTCAACATTTCCATTTACCAAAATATCTGAATAAGTATCATCAACTTTGCCATTAACTACTTGGGCAATCTCTTTTAGAGTTAATTTAATCATTTATATTTTTCTTCCATTAAACTTTTTGTAATCAAGTAATCACTAAATGGGAAAACTTCACCTTTGATTTCTTGGTAGTTTTCATGACCTTTACCTAACACTGCAATAGTGTCAAAATCGGTTGCAATTGAGATCGCTTTTTGGATGGCTTGCTTACGATTTCCAATTTCTAAAATTTTGTTTCGAGCACTGATTCCAGAAATAACAGACTCTCTTATTAGTTCAGGATTTTCATCTCTTGGATTATCGTCTGTCACAATAATTACATCAGAATATTTTTCAACTGCACTTCCCATTTTTGGTCTTTTTTCTTTATCTCGATTACCGCCTGCACCAATGATGGTTATTAAATTTCCTCTAGTTTCTTTTCTTAAAGTTAATAAAACATTTTCAATTGCTTCTGGAGAGTGGGCATAATCAACTATTGCTAAAGGTGCACCAGGAATTAAAACTGGTTGCATTCTTCCTGGTATTTGTATATTTTCTAAACCTTTTATAAATGTGGGCAAATCTATATCCAATTTATTTGCAAGAGCAATTGCTAAAGATGCATTAAATGCGTTAAAACTTCCTGCAAAGCTTAAATTGATATTAAAGCTTTGCTTATTTGATTTTGTTAATTTAAAGTCAACATGACCAAGTGCAGCGGTGATGTCTGTTACTCGCCAGTAATCCTCGACATCACCGCCTAAACTTTCTGTGTTTAAATTCGTGATCGTTACTAGTTTTTTACCCCAAGAATCATTAGTAGTAATAACTGCTGAACTCGAGAAATAATTATTAAACAATAGAGATTTAGCTTCAAAATAATCTTGCATATTCTTGTGAAAATCTAAATGGTCTTGGCTTAAATTAGTAAATCCAACAGCTTTGAACTTAGTTCCATTTACTCTTCCCAAAGTTAAGGCATGCGAAGAAACTTCCATGGAAATTGCTTTTGCTCCATTTTGAATAGCTAAAGCTAATATTTTCTGAAGTTCGGTTGCTTCAGGGGTGGTTCGTTCACTTTCAACTTTTAATCCTGGAATATCGATACCTGCAGTTCCTAATAAACCAGTTTGAACTCCGCAATGTTCTAGGCCAGCTTTGAGAAGCCACGCTGTTGTGGTTTTGCCATTAGTACCAGTAATTCCAAATACAGGCATTTTTTGAGAGGGATTTTCATAGATGTATGAAGCGATTTCTCCTACAATTTTTTTTACATCTTGGCAAACAAGAACCGGAACTAATTCTTGCGCAATCAAATCGGCACCTTTAGCATCTGTTAAAACTGCTTTAGCTCCATTATTTATCGCTTCTTGCACAAATTTTGCTCCATGAGTTTTCTCCCCAGGAATTGCAACAAATAAATCGTTTGAATCTATTTCTTTAGACTTGTTTGATATTCCATTAACAAATACATGATTTGAATTTGATATTAAATTAAATTTTTGTGAAAGTTCTGCTGTGGAAATATCTTTAACATTTGGCTTTGGAAGTTTCACTAAACTCACCACTCCACCGCATAGCCTTTAGGCTTACCTACAGATGGCGCAACGTTCATTTTTTGTAATGAATATTGAGCTACTTGTTTAAATACTGGACCTGCTAAAAGTCCACCGTAACGACCATTTTTTGGATGATGAATCGCAACTGCAACAACTATTTCTGGATCTTCTGCAGGTGCAATTCCAATAAATGATGCAATAACATCTTTTGAATAACATTTACATGCTGGATCAACAACTTGGGCAGTTCCTGTTTTTCCTGCAACTCTATAACCCGGAATTGATGCAAGTGGAGCCGTGCCTTCATCGGAAACAACTGTTTCCATCATTTCAATCAAAGTTTTCGCAGCACTTTCAGATATAACTTGTGTTCTAGAGGGTTCTGCTGCTGGTTGGTATTCACCATTTGGCATTACAAAACCTTCAATCAAAGTTGGATTTATTCTGGTGCCGTTATTTGCAATGGTTGCATACATACTTGCAATTTGAACTGCATTAACCATATAGCCTTGGCCAAAAGCAAAAGTTGGAAAACTTGTTTGTGACCATTTCTCAAATTTTGGTAATCTTCCTTTTGATTCTCCTGGAAATTGCATTCCAGTTTTTTGTCCTACTCCAAATTTCAAAAGGTATTCATTAAATTTTTGTGGACCCATAATTTCAGCAGCTTGAATAGTTCCTATGTTGCTTGATTTTGCTAAGACTCCTGTAAGAGTTAGTCTTAAAGTTCCATGTGGTTCATGATCATGAAATGTTTTTCCAGGTCTTTTTAAAACTGGTGGAATGGTAAATGGAGTTTCAGGAGAAGCTAAATTTTCATTCAATAAAGCTGCTAATGTCATAACTTTTGCAGTTGAACCTGGTTCGTAAGCATCAACGAGTGCGTGATTTACCGTTACTCCATCTTCTGCTTGACTTGGATTGTTGGAATCAAACGTTGGATAATTTGCAAGCGCTAAAATTTTTCCAGTCTTAGGTGAAATAGCTACTAAAGTTCCACTCTTTGCTTGGGCAAATTCCACTCTTTCAGCTAAAGCTTGCTCGGCAATAAATTGCAAATCTCTATCAATTGTTAATCTGATTCCAGTTCCTGGTACTGGTTTTTTTTCAGAAGCAATTCCAGAAGGCAATGGTCTTCCTCCAGCGCTAATTTCCACTGTAACTTCACCTTGGCTTCCCGCTAATTCATTTTCAAATCCATATTCAAGACCGGCCAAACCTTTTCCTTCTCCCCCGATAAATCCTATTGTGCTTGATGCAATTGTGTTTCCTGGATAAATTCTTTTGGTAGTTTTCTCGCTAAATATTCCAGGTAACTTTAAATCTCTAATTTGAATCCATTGATCAGGTGAAATTTGTTTTAAAACATAATTGAATTTTTTATCTCCAGTTAATTCAGGTACTAAAATTTCTTTTTCAATACCTGTGATGCTAGAAATTGATTGTGCTGTTCCAACGGGATCAACAACCATAGTTTGATCAACAGTTATATTTCTGGCATCAACTGTAATAGCCAAAGGTGCACCGTTTTTGTCGGTAATTTCTCCTCTTTGAGCGGGTAAAATTAACGTTCTCGTTCTATTCTCTGCGGCAGTTGCAGCCAATTGTGGCGCGTCTAATGCTTGCAATTGAAAAAGTCTTAAACCAAAAATCATCAATATAGCAATTGAAAAAGCCAGCACAGCACGAATTCGTCGATTACCTGTATTTAAAAGTATTTTTTGATTAGGATTCATGGTTGACTCACCTGGGTCACAACATTTAGATCTGGTTCATTCAAGATTGGATCTATGCCCGCACCCATTAGTCGGCCATCTCTTAAATCAATAAATGCAGATCCTGGAGAAGGAATCATTCCAATTTCTAATGCTTTTTGTTTCAGAATTTCAGGCGATTCCATTAGTGCAACATTCTGGGCTAAAACTTCATGTTCATCAGCTAATGCAATTGTTTTGTTTTGTAATTCTTGAATTTCGAATTGACCTTGAGACAAAAGTGTGTTGACAAACAAGCCACCAAGCATGCCAATCAAAATAATTCCTGAAATTATTAATCCAAATCCAACTGCAGCAATTTGTTTTGGCTTTACTTGTAAATGACTAAGTGAAATTGGGGCAACACTCATGCTGCAACTCCAATTCTTTGTATCGCTCTCAGTTTTACTGAAGTTGCTCTAGGATTAGCTGCTATTTCTTTTTGAGTTGCATTTTCAGCTTTTTTGTTTACTAAAATAAAGTCTTTTTCTTTACTTTTTAAGGGAATTGGTAAACCTGGTAATAAATCAGTTGTTGCAGTATTTTCTCTAAATATATTTTTTACAATTCGATCTTCTAAAGATTGATAAGAAAGAACAATTAAGCGCCCGTCTTTAGCCAATGAATTGAGTGCTTGAGGAATGGCCTTTTCTAAAATTTCTAACTCATTATTCACAGCTATCCTCAAGGCTTGAAAAGTGCGTTTGGCAGGATTTCCACCTGTTCTTCTTGCTGGGGCTGGAATACAAGATTTAATAATCTCTACTAGTTCAAAAGTAGTTTCTATTTTTTTTATTTGTCTTTGTTTAACTATTGAATTAGCAATTCTTGAAGCAAATTTTTCTTCACCAAATTCAAAAATAATTTTAGTTAATGCTTTAGCATCATAATTATTAATAATGTAGTCTGCTGTTAATTCTTGATTTTGATTCATTCGCATATCAAGATTGGTATTTTGGGCGTAGGAAAAACCCCTATTTGATTCATCCAGTTGTATTGAAGAAACACCTAAATCAAATAAAAATGCATTTACTTTTAATTCTTTAAGAGTTTTTTCTATTGCATCGAATGTGTCATTAACAAAATTAATACGATCTTGATATTTCTCAAGTCTTAACTTGGCTCGATTTAATGCGATTGGATCTCGATCAAACCCAATTACTTTTAAATTAGAAAATCTATTTAATAGAGCCTCCGTGTGTCCTGCTAAGCCTAAAGTGGCATCAACAAAAATTGGATTTGAGATGGAAAGACAAGGAGTAAAGATTTCAACAACACGATCCAGCATTACTGGAATATGTTGTTCAACTAATGACTTTTCAGTCACTTATATTCCCCTTCCCCCAATATCGTTTTCGGTTTTTTGCGTTTAACCGAGGTCCCTCTCTGCAAACATTGCTTCCGGCTTCGGGGAAGAAAGTCGGTGGACACTATTTGCAGAGAGAGGCCTCAAGCCAAACGAAAAATCGTTTTACTTTTTAGCTTCTAGAAAATTCCTGGCACCACCTCTTCTTGAGTTGAAGCAAATTTCGGTTCTGCTTCTGATAAATACGTGTTCCAAAGTTTTGGATCCCAAATTTCAACTGTGGTATCTGCACCAACCACAATTACGTCTCTGCTTAATTGCGCATAATCTCTTAAGGTGGCAGGCAAAGTTATTCGACCTTGCTTATCTATTTGTTCATCAAACGCACTTGAGAAGAAAACTCTTAAATAACTTCTTACTCGAGCATCATTTCTTGATGCTTCTCTAATTTTCTGGGCATAAAGTTGGAATTCACTTAAGGGCCACATCACGATTGATAAGTCTTGACCTTTAGTTAGTACAACATCTGACGAAAAACCATCACGAAATTTTGCTGGAAGCACCAAACGGCCTTTGTCATCTAGACGTGGCTCGTGCGTACCTAAAAACATTGGGACTCCCCTTAGTCATTCCCCTAGTCCTCAACCTCGTCCCAAGTTGAGTAACTCCAACCCTCCACAGGCTGTTTTGACCACAATACTCCCTTTTCCTCCAAAATCAACCCCCTGCCCCCATATTTTTAGTGATTTCCTCCACTATTGACCAAGGGTTTTTGCCTGCTGCCCAGGAAATTGAGCCATGCTAGACGCCTAGTATTAAGCGATGGCTACTAGAACCAACAAAATTGCTCAAAGAAATGCTGGTTATGCACTTCATGTGTTTACCGCTAGTGGCGCAGTTTTTGGAATGCTTGCTCTACAAGCTGTTATTGATAACAAAATTCGAGAAGCACTTATTTGGCTTTTAGTGTGTCAAGTTTTAGATGGAATTGATGGACCCATCGCTAGAAAATTAGATGTGGTAATTCATGCTCCATGGTTAAGTGGTGAAGTTTTAGATCAAATTGTCGATTATTTTACCTATGTTGTAGTGCCCGTAGCTTTTTTAATGCATTTAAATATGGTTCCTCAACAATATGAAACATTTGTTGCAGGATTAATTCTTTTATCGTGTGCAATTTGGTGGGCTAGAAACGACAACAAAACAGATGATTCATGGTTTGTAGGTTTTCCATGTATGTGGAATTTAGTAGTTATAACATTTTTACTGTTAAAAACTCCGCCAATTCAAGTGATGTTAATTTCAATTGTATTATGCGCTTTACAACTTACAAATATTAAATTTCCTCATCCTGTAAGAGTTACTATATTAAGACCAATATCTTTATCACTTTCAGTAATTTATTTAATTGGAATTGCAGTTTTATCTTGGAATTACACTTACCCTACTCAAGATCCCAGTTTATTAACTAAGTTTATTTTGTTAGCATTGCCAGTTTATGTTTCATTACTTGCAATATGGAAAACCTGGCTTGTGATAGAAAAACCCTTGAAAACAAAGAAAAAAATTAAGTCTAGAAAGTAATATTAGTGAAAAGAATTAGCAGAATTCTTTCTTATATTTTTATAGGTTTAACAATTACTTTAATGATTATTTACAATTCAATTGGTTCAAAAGTTAATTCAAATGGTGTTTTAGAAGAGCCATTTTATTTGATTCCACTTGCTTACACAAGTTTTATTTTGGGGATTATTTTTTTAGTAATATCTTTACTAAAACGAAATTAAATTCCACCATCTCTTCGTTGTTGCCAACGTTCTTCCAACTTTGACATGAAATTAGAGTTTTTTGCTCGATTTTTTACTTTTTTAGGAGTTGGGGTGGCAGCTGAGACCGGTTCTTGAAGCCCGCGAGCAATAAAAACTAAACCTGTAAGCACTAGTAAGAACCCAGGAATGCCAATAAAAACTATTTTTGTAACAACTGCTGAGAAAACTAAAGCAATTCCTGCAAGCAGGGCAAAAAGTCCCATGATGACATGACGGCGTTCCCCCGGGGCAATGGTTAGTCCAGAACGCCTTAAGGTTGAGGCAAATTTTGGATCTTCTGCATAAAGAGCTTTTTCCATTTGTTCAAGCAGTTTTTGCTCACGGTCAGATAAGGCCATAGTTAAAGATCACCACTTCCCCGACTGTTGAATCTTCCTAATTTAAGAATACGACTTTTGTGCCTAAGTGCAATATTCAGGACCGTGGATTCCCAGGTGGCTTTTCTACTCAATAAGGCGTGCAGGTTTGATGGCTTCATCCCCAAAACGGGCATTTGCCTTATCGCTTGCTTTATCAATTTCTCTCCACCCTTTTTCGCTCTCTCCAAGAATTAGTTGTCGATTAGCTTGTTCTTCTTCCACCAGTTTTTCTACCCTTACCCCAACAAGGCGCACTCTGACTTGATCAAGTTTTAACCCTTCGAAAAGTGATTTGGCAACTTCATATATTTCTTTTGCTACATCTGTGGGGTCAAGCAAGGTCTTAGATCTAGTAATGGTTGAAAAGTTTGAAAATCTCACTTTTAAAGTAATGGTTCGACCCATTAAACCGGCTTGACGAAGTCGCGCAGCTACTTTTTCACTAAGTCTTAGAACTTCCCGAAGAATATCTTCTGCTTGATCTAAATCTTTTGAAAAAGTTTCTTCATTTCCCACACTTTTTTCAAGTTCATTGGTTTCAACGCTTCGCTCATCTTTTCCCCAAGACAATTCGTATAAATGTTCCGCAATTCCATCACCGAGTGCTCTTTTCAATGTTTTAAGTGAAAGATGGGCAATATCTGAAACTTTAAATAGCCCTAATCTTTTTAAAATTTCTTCAGTTTTTCCCCCGACTCCCCAAAGTGCACCTACTGGTAGTGGGTGAAGAAAATCAATTACTTCTTTTGGACTTACCACTAACAATCCGTCAGGTTTAGCTCTGGTTGAGGCAAGTTTGGCAATAAATTTAGTTGGAGCTATTCCTACTGAACAAGTTATGTTTTCTTCTTGAAAAACTTTTTCTCTTAATTTCTTTCCAATTTCAATGGGAGTTCCTAGCAGCTTTCTAGATCCTGAAACATCTAGAAATGCTTCATCAACGCTTAATGGTTCAACTAGTGGAGTAAAAGATAAATATATTTCTTGTAATTTTTCAGAAACTTCAGAATATTTTTCATGATTTGGTTCGATAAATATGGCTTTAGGACATCTTCTTAAAGCTTCTGTCATCGACATTGCTGCATGGATGCCAAACTTTCTTGCCTCATAAGTGGCTGAAGTAACAACTCCTCTTCCACCTGAGTGACCTACCACTACTGGCAGTCCTTTTAATTCAGGTCTATCTCGAAGTTCTACTGAAGCAAAAAATGCATCCATGTCAACGTGCAAAATATTTGACTCAGAATCATCACCTGATAATTCAATGTGTGGAAGTTTTAAAACTTGACGATGAGTCATATTTTATATTCTTCCTATTTTTTGATCATTTAAAGTTCTTTTTTCTAAAGACACACCGCCTGATTTATAGTGATACTTGTTATTTCTGGGTTTAAAACTTAAATCAATAAATCTTTTTACTTCTGCTATTCCATATTTTTGATACATACTGTGGATTTGTGATAAATCCCAACATCCTGTGGCTTTAATAGAAATTCCTCTTGGTCCAGTTTTTCTTAAATTACCTCTAACTAAAAGTAGTAATGAGTTATAGATTGTTGCTGCATAACTAGTTTGAGCATCTTCAAAAAAGGCAGCATCGCTAGGACCTGTTGGGTCATCAAGTGTTAAAAAAATAACTCTTTTACCACTTCTTATTGGTGGTGTTTGCGTAGTTACTTTTACTCCTGCCACAAAAACTTCTGAACCACTATTGAGAGAAAAAAGCATTTTTGAAGGAGTCACACCAAATTCTTTAAAAAATGGAATAAAAGATTCTGCTAAATGACTACTAGCATCTATTCCTAATACTTTTAACTCATTAACGATATTTTCATTTTTTGTAAAATCTGGTAGTCCTGAAGCTACGTTTTTATCAGTGGTAGAAACATCTAAAACTAGTTGATTAGTAATTACTCCAAGATTGTGCTCTAAATCAGATAATTGCAATAAAAGATCTCTTCTATTTAAATTACTTGGAATTAAAGAATCAAATCCTCCAGCTAGAATTATGTTTTCAGTGACATCTTTAGAAACTTGTGCTCTTTGCCAAAAATCTGCCAAGCTTTTATAAGGTCTGTTTTTTATAATTCTTTCTATCTCTTCATAACTTATTGATTTAACGTCAAGTAAAGATAGTCTTATTCCATATCTTTTATCTATTTTTTCAACTTTGTATGAAGAATCTGATTTATTAATATCTAAGGCAAGTAATTCAATTCCAAAATTTTTTGCATCATTTGCAATAAGTCTTTTTGGATACATTCCAGGATCATGGGTTAAAACTCCTGCTAAAAATGCTGCTGGATGATGTGTTTTAAGCCAAGCTGATTGATAAGTGGGAAAAGCAAAAGCAGCAGAGTGTGCTTTGCAAAAGCCAAAGGAGGCAAAAGCTTTTAAGATTTGCCATATGTAATTTATTAAGTCATTGGAGTATTTAAGTTTTCTAGCTTTTTCAATAAACCATTCTTCAACTTCGTTTTGTCCTTCTTCAAAACCCATGCTTCTTCTTTTTTCATCAGCCAAAGCTAAGGAGCATCCAGTCATAGTGCTAATGATTTTTATAACTTGTTCATGAAAAACCACAACTCCACTGGTTTCTTTCAAAATTGGATCAAGTTTTTCATGCAAAAAAGGATAAGGCTTTCTTTTTTGTCTAACCTCTAAAAATGGAGTAATCATGTCAGATTTAATAGGGCCTGGGCGAAAAAGCGAAATATCAATTATTAGATCGTTGAAGCTTTGAGGACCAAATTTGCCGATTAATTCTCTTTGCCCAGGAGACTCTATTTGAAAGCAGCCTAAAGTTTTAGTTGATTGAATTAAGTGAAATGTTTTTTGATCTTCTAACGATATTTCATCAAGATCAACGTCTAAATTATCAACTCTTTTAATTTCAGAAATCGAATAAGCCATCGCCGATTGCATTCGAATACCTAAAACATCTAATTTCAAAAATCCCATTAATTCAACATCATCTTTATCAAACTGACTCATCGCAAAACCTGAAGCGCTATATTCAACAGGGGTTCTATCTAGTAGAGATTTATCAGACAAAATAACTCCGCAAGGATGCATTGCTAGATGTCTTGGCAATCCATCAAGTTTTTCAACTAAATCAAGGTATAGATCTAAATTTCCTTGTGAGAATAATTTGGCAAAAGAACTTTTATTTAATTCTGGTAATTGTTGTAATACTTTTTTTGCTTTTCTTGCACTTACTCGAGGAAATGCTTTAGCAAAAGCATCAATTTCTGAAATCGGCATACCAAGAGCTGCCCCTACATCTCTTATGGCATGTCTTACTCGATAAGTCTCACGCATAGAAATACAAGCAACTCTTTCATTACCAAATCTTTTATAAATTGCCTCATAAATCTCTAATCTTCGAGCTGATTCAACATCTATATCGATATCGGGTAAAGCACTTCTTAAAGGTGATAAAAACCTTTCCATTACTAATCCATATTTAATAGGATCTAAATTAGAAATTCCTAACAAGTAATTAACTAAACTTCCTGCTCCAGATCCTCTTGCCGCTACTCTAATTCTTTTTTCTTTAATTAAATTAACAACTTCAGCAACTGTTAAAAAGTATCCAGAAAAATTTAAACTATTAATAACATCTAATTCCTCTTTTAACCTATCTTGATATTTATTTCTATTTTCAAGATTTAAACTAACTAACGCTAATTGACATTTGTTATATAAAGCTTTTACTGAATCACTGTTAATTTCATTTAAAACTAAATCAGTTTCTGGGACATTAATAGATCCGATGCCTAAATCTCTAGCCGGATCTAGGCTACATTCATTTGCTACTTCTTCACTAAATTTTAAAAGTAATTGGCCTACTTCAATGCTGCTTAAATATTTTCCAATATTAAAAGCTATTTGATACATATCTTGAGTTGATTTTAAATATGCAGAGCCTCGAAAGTGTCTTACCTGATCAAAATTTAATTGTTTTTTAGTTTCAATTGATTCAAGCAGCTCTGTAACAATTGCATCTTCTGCTTTTATATATCTTGTAGCATTTGTTAAAACTGCTCTTAATTGATTATCTCTAGCAAAAGTAACCATTTTGGCTGCTGAAGTAATCGAATACTTTGGATCGACAACTTTATGTAAATTTGAATGGGAAACTACTTCAATTATTAAGTCTTGTTTATCAACATGTTCTAGCCAACTATTTAAAAGATGTAGTGCTAAATCGTTTCTATTTCTAATAATATTTTGCCCAATATCAGAATTTACTCCTAAGATTGCTACAAGGTTTCCTTTCTTCATCTTTTCCCATAGATATGAAATATCTAGTT
Source organism: Actinomycetes bacterium (assembly GCA_038145175.1). Taxonomy (GTDB): domain Bacteria; phylum Actinomycetota; class Actinomycetes; order S36-B12; family UBA5976; genus ATZT02. The sequence goes on from JAYQPE010000003.1 coordinate 97,384, forward strand.
TTGGCTTTCCTCTTTCTTTTTCATGAGCTTTACTTACTAAATGACATAGATCCCTAAAACCATTTTTCCCGCGAGCAAGAACTAAAACTCTTGATTTACCTAAATTAAAGTCAACTCCAATAATTGGAGTTATGGAATTTGCTAAACAGTGTTGAACAAAATTTATTGCTCCAGACAATGTATCTTGATCAGTTATTGCAATTTTTGAAAAATTAAGTAATTTTGCTTGTTTCACAATTTTTTCAGGCATGCCACTGGCATAACGAAGTGAATATGCTGAAGAAACATTTAAATGGGTAAAGGTTCTTTTCAAGTGCAACTTAAAAACTCCTCAACTTTTTTTACAAAAGTCGGAGGAAGACGACTTAAAAACCAACCTAAGGACGTTTGGCTTCCCTATTAAAAAAGCTTCCCCGCAAGTTTTAACAAAGAAGCCAAACGATGTGGTTTTAACTTTTTTAAGCAAAATGGCGATTTAGGGGTCAATCGCCATTTAACTTAATTTTTAGTGATCAAGCTTTAAAGGGTATTTAGGGGAAAATACCTTGGTTTAATCACTATTCGAACACTTGTTCGAATAGTGATTAGTCAACCACCTTCCACTGACAAAGGTCAACTAAGGGGGCTTGCGTACCCTTGAGAAATGAGTGAAAACGAACACCCTTCCGTAGGTAAATTCAAGAAAGCCTGCCAGGAGTTAGGGGTTAAAGGTGAAGTCATTAAAACCAATGAAACCGCTCGCACCGCTGATGAAGCTGCTGCAACATTGGGAGTAAAAGTTGGTCAAATTGTTAAGTCATTGGTGTTTGAAGCAGATGGAGAAACAGTCTTGGTGTTAACTTCTGGTCAAAACAAAGTTGATACCAACAAAGTTGCCCAAGAATTCAAGGTTAAAACAGTAAGTAAAGCCGATGCAGACAAAACTAGAGAAGTAACAGGTTATGCCATAGGAGGAATTCCCCCTCTTGGTCACATTTCAAAAATGAAAATATTAATTGATGAGACATTCAAAAATTTTGATGAAATCTGGGCAGCAGCAGGCCATCCTCATTATGTTTTTCCAACTTCTTTTGAAGAATTAGTAAGACTTAGTGGAGCTATACCTGCAGATATTAAACAGAATTAGTAAGGGAATGATGAGATAAATGAGTATTCGAGTTTATAGAGGACCTCACCGAGATACAGGTGGTCCAACTTTTGGATTTAGAACAATTCCGTGGATATTTTTTGGTCTAGGTTTAATTTTTTCAGCTCTTTGGCCAATATTTCCTACAGATCGAAGAGATTCATTAAGTTTATTTTTAATTTTTTTTCTTTTTATTGCTACAACTGCTCACGCTTTTATCTGGTGGGGTATGGCGTGGGCTGCAACTTTTTTAGTAGTTTCTTTGGGATTAAGTTTTTCATTTTTAGCAATAAATTCTGCAACAGGATTTATTTTTGGAGATGTTCAATATACCTATCGCTTAGGAATTCAACTATTTAATGTTCCTTTTACTAGTCCTTTAATTTGGAGTTCTGTGACCTATCTTGGAATTGTTTTATCAAGAAGAATCACTAGAGCAGTCATCATGTCACCTTTAACAGCCTCTTTTATTTCTCTTGGTTTACTTTTAGTGATCGAATCACTATTTATAAATGCTGGCTATTTTCAATGGCTTCCAAGACCTGAAAGTTATACAATTTTAGGAATTAATCCTTTACAATTTCAAATAGTTTCATTTTTTACTCTCCTTTTAATTATGGTTTTAAGTTCACAAAATGCAAAAAATGAAAGATATTCCACAAAATTTCCTTATTTAACTTATATTTGGCTATTTTTATTCGCTGTATTTTGTGCTCAATTCTTATCAGAAAATATTTCTGCATTTCTTATTCCATTTTTAATTATGGCTTATTCAATTATAGTTTTTGCCTACAAAACTATTAGGGATAGATAAATGAGTGACGAAGATAAAGAATCAAGTGGTCTAGGACTTCTTTTAACTTTAGGTGCAGCTGGAGCTGCAATTTATACAGCTTATAAGTCATTTAATAAATCTGTGACAGCTGAATTCGAAATAAATCCAATTGCAAAAGAGATAAGAAATTCTGTTTCAATATTAATTCCAGGCCATATAGATGAATCTAGTGAAACTATTTATGAAGCTCAAAAACAAACCTATTTAAATAAATTTGAGGTACTTTATCTAGAAGATAGAGGTCATGAAATAGATAAACCTACTGATTGGTCTAAAAAAGCTTGGGCTTGTCAACGTATTGCTTTTAAAGCAACTGGTGATTATTTGGTTTTTATTGAACCTGATTTGAATTTGACTGAAGATGCAATAGCTTTAGTTATTAATTGTTTGCTAGAAAATAATCTAGATGCATTACTTGTCCAACCTGCGATTCTAAATAAAACTGAACCAATAGTTCTTGCTAAGAACTTATTAAATTTACCAAATCCATTAAATGATCAATTAGATGCAAATCTATCTGCAAGTTTTTTAGTTATAAATAGAAGTGCCTATAGTGCTCTTGCTGGTCACACCAGGGTTGCTAACAAAGAATTTGAAGCTAGTGCTTGGATTGATGAACTTAAAAATTCAAACTTTCAAATCGCTACAGTCAATGGCTCATCTCTTGCCTCAACTTTTGCTTCAACTGAAATACCTGAACTTAATGAGGATTTAGCCCTTAAAGTTGGTACATTTTTTGGGACATATGTAATACCAGTTTTGGCGATTTTAAGTGGAAAATCCTCTCTAAGACAATTTTTAGGTTCTGTTGGTTTAATTGCCAATATTGCAACCGTTATCAAATCGAAAAAAATTAGGTAATCTCTTTAGTTATATGAAATCTTTAGAGATTAGACCTCGAATTCAAAATTGCTTAGATGGTTTTATAAATGAGCAAAGACCAATTCTTAATCAAGTTTCAAATTCTTTAGATGAGTTAGCTAATTTCACCAAGGAATTTTTATCAGGTGGAAAAAGACTAAGGGCAGCTTTTTGCTATTGGAGTTTTATTGGCTCTGGCGGCAAAGATAGTGATGAAATTATCAAAGCTGCAAGTTCTTTGGAATTCTTGCAAGCATGCGCATTAATTCATGACGACGTCATGGATGCCTCTGACACAAGACGTGGCAAACCTTCAATTCATAAAAAATTTGAACAAATGCATTCAAGCAATAAATGGCTAGGAGAATCAAAACAATTTGGAATTGGAGGTGCAATCTTATTAGGTGACTTAGTACTTTCGTGGGCTGATGAATTACTTATGAATTCTGGTATTGATCCAAAAAATTTATTGAGAGGAAAAAAGATTTACGATTTAATGCGAACAGAATTGATGGCTGGGCAATATTTAGATATTTTTGAACAAGCTCGTGGCGGTGGATCTTTAGAAAATGCTTTTAATGTTATTAGATACAAATCTGCAAAATACACAATTGAAAGACCTCTTCATTTAGGTTGTGCCTTAGCAACTGATGACAAAGATTTAATGCAATCCTTTTCTGATTATGGATTACCCCTCGGTGAGGCATTTCAGTTAAGAGATGACGTGTTAGGAGTTTTTGGAGATCCAGAAGAAACTGGTAAACCTGCAGGTGATGATTTACGAGAAGGTAAAAGAACAGTTTTAATTGAAATGACTTATCAGAATGCAAATCCAACTCAAAAACAAAAATTAGATCAATTATTTGGAAAAGATGTGAATTCTGGCGAAGTATCAATTCTTAGAGAAATTGTGACTGAAACTAAGGCGTTAGAAGAAGTAGAAAAAATGATAAAGATTCGTTTAGACCAATCAAACCAAGCAATTTCCATGGCAAATATCACAAATCCTGCTAAAGAGGCTCTTTCCGAGTTGGCACTTGCTGCAACTTCTAGAAGAGTATGACTATGGCTTATTCACCCACCCGACTTATTCCTGGTCGTATGAGAACTGTAACTGGACCAACAGATCATGTGTTAATTGTTGGTGCAGGTTTAGCTGGATTATCTGCAGCGCTTCGCTTAGCCGGTAAAGGAAGAAAAGTAACTGTAATTGAAAGAGAATCAGTACCCGGTGGAAGAAATGGTTTATTAGTTAAAGAAGGATTTAATTTTGATACAGGTCCTTCTGTTTTGACAATGCCAGATTTAATTGCCGATGCATTTGATTGTGTTGGTGAAAATATGCATGATTGGTTAGATTTACAACCTGTATCACCTTTATATCGCGCTTATTATCACGACGGTTCAAAACTTGACGTGCATGCAAATCCAGAACAAATGGCTCAAGAAATAAGAGAAGTTATTGGACCTGATGAAGCAAGTGGTTATTTAAAATACGTAAATTTTGTTTCAAAACTTTACCAATACGAAATGAAAGATTTTATTGACCGAAATATAGATTCTCCTTTAGATTTACTTACCCCAAATTTAGCTAAATTAGTTGCTATTGGTGGTTTTAGAAAACTTGCGCCCAAAGCTCAACGATATTTAAAAGATTTTAGAACAGAACGTGTTTATTCATTTCAAGCCATGTATGCAGGTTTATCGCCTTATCAAGCTCTAGCCATTTATGGAGTAATTGCTTATATGGATTCGGTAGCTGGAGTATTTTTTCCTAAAGGTGGCATGCATGCTGTTCCTCGAGCATTAGCAAAAGCTGCTGAAAAACATGGAGTTGAATTTAAGTACAACACAGAAGTTATAAAAGTAGAAACTTCAAATAATCGGGCAACTGCTGTCATCACCAAAACTGGCGAAAGAATTGCAGCAGATGTTGTGGTGTTAAATCCTGATTTACCTGTTGCTTATGAGAATTTGCTGGGAAATGTTCCTTGGTCAGTTCGCAGATTAAAGTACTCACCTTCAGCTATGGTTTTACTTGTAGGCAGTAGAAAGAAATACGAAAAGATTGCTCATCACAATATTCATTTCGGTAAAGATTGGAAAGGAGTATTTGATGATCTAATTGCGAGAAAACAATTTATGAAAGATCCGAGCTTATTAGTAACAAATACAACCCATTCTGATTCAACTTTAGCTCCAAAAGGTAAAGAAATTTATTATGTTTTATTTCCAACTCCAAATACAGATTCCTCAATAAATTGGAAAACCGAAACTTCTAAATATCGAGATGAAATGGTAAAAGTTTTGGAAGAAAGAGGTTATGAAAATTTCGGATCAAATATTGAAGTAGAACACATCACTGGTCCACTGGAATGGGAACAACAAGGAATGAAATTTGGTGCTCCTTTTGCTTCAGCTCATACTTTCTTACAAACTGGTCCATTTAGGCCAGGAAATATGTGGGGTGAAAACGTCGTCTTTGCAGGATCTGGAACTCAACCAGGCGTGGGTGTGCCGATGGTTTTAATAAGTGGCAGATTAGCTGCTGAAAGAATTTTGGGAAAAGATAAATCTTATAAGTCAAGAGCTTATAGAAAATACTAAACATGTCTAAAAAAGAACTTTTAGAATCTGGTATTACTGATTTATCAATGCAGGAATCATATGAAAGATGTAGAAAATTAAACTCTAAACATGGAAAAACTTATTATTTAGCAACACTTTTACTTCCTCCTGGAAAAAGACCTTATGTGCATGCGTTATACGGATTTGCCAGATATGCAGATGAAATTGTAGATGATTTATCAAGCACTTTAACTGATAAAGAAAAATCTGATTGGTTAGGTAATTGGGGAAATAATTTCTTACAAGATTTACGAAAAGGTAAATCTGAAGACCCAATTTGTAAAGCTGTTGTTGACACAGTGAATCGATGGGAAATCCCATTTGAACATTTTGAAGCATTCCTACATTCAATGCGCATGGATTTGACCGTAACTCAATATCAATCCTTTAAGGATTTACATGAATATGTATATGGTTCTGCTGCAGTAATTGGCTTACAAATGGTGCCAATTCTTGAACCAACGGCACAAATTGCCTATGAGAGAGCCCAAGACTTAGGAATAGCATTTCAATTGGCAAATTTTGTTAGGGATGTTTCAGAAGATTTAACCAGAGGAAGAATTTATTTACCTATGGAGGAACTTGCACAATTTGGTGTAGATAGAGATTATTTAAAAAAACGAATTGCAGATGAAAATGTGAAAAATGCACTAAAGTTTCAAATCAAAAGAGTTAAAGACTTAGAGGAAAAATCTAGATCAGGAATTGAATTTTTACATCCTTCTTCAAGACCTTGTATAGAAGCTGCTCGAATTTTATATTGTGGAATTGTCGATGCAGTTGAATCAATAGATTATGAAGTGTTTAACAAACGTGCCAAAGTATCAACTTTTCAAAGATTAAAAGTTGCACTACCTGCTTGGCAAAAAGCAAGAAAAGCCAGAAATGAATTTGGTTCAGGACATGTGCAGGGAATTAATTTAAAATTCCACTAGCTTATTTAGTGCCGTACCAATGACCTTTTGGCCACCATTTAGGAGGTGGCCCAGAGAATGGTTTTTTTTGAATATTTTTCTTTCCAAGAAAAAGCCAAATTGATATTGTAAATAAAATCATAGAAAAACCAAAAAACACATCTTCAACTGGTGCAAAAAATAATCTGCCATCTCCAATCATCGGTGGAACTCTGTTTGAATAATCTCCCCCAATTAATGCAAAATCGTTATACCTAACAATTAAGAATCTGGTTAATATTCCATTAGTTATAAATTGAAAAAATAACACAATTACATAACTTAACCAAAATAATTTTTTTGTTATAACTTTAGTTCTTAGAACATATAAATCTAAAATAATAGCAAGTGTGCAGTAAATAATGCCGATTTGAATATAGGTCACTTACTCATCTCCTACTTTTTCTTTCTTAATTGACCTAACGGCTTCAAACGACAAAAGTGATGCAATTGGGACAATTATGAAAAACAACAATTCTTCTAATGGCAAAAATCCAATTAAGATAACTCCTGTTGTTTTTTCAGGGTCAAAAAACCAATGATTATTAATTATGGCGTAATAATCCCAAATCACCATTAAAATTACCACTGGAATAATAGTTAAAATTAATCTTTTTAATTTTTGATAAACTCTTGCCTTCAAAATAATTTCTAACCAAACTGTGCCAAAAAATATAAAGATTAAAACGGCAATATAGGAAAACTTAAGCATAAATTCTTTCTAATAAAGCCAAGGTGCCCAACCTCGCACGATCCAACCGTTATAAGCAACCATGTCTTGTTCGAGACAACTTGCTTTGTCTGGTCTGGAAGCATATTGCTTTCCTCCGTAAGTTTTCCAAAATTGAGGACTCATCTGCCAGCGTCCTCTGTATTTGCCACTTCTTCCTACAGCTTTGCAATTTCGATGCGATTCTTTCATCGAAATAAATCGGGTAAAGGTACTAGTTCGCCAAACCTCAAATGGAATTATTTGTCTTGCTTCCTTATAAAGTCTTGCATCTTTTGTAAGTGTGATATCACCTTTGTATTTTGCAACTATTTTTTTCTTAGCTTTTGATAATTTAACAACTTTAGTCTTCTTTGATCTATCAATAGTTCGAGAAGCTTGTTCTGCAATAACTGCAGCAAGCGCAGGATCTACTGGGACAGGGTTTGCTTGGATTTGTTCAGCTGCTTTTTCTTCTTCTCTTTGTTCATCTAGTGCTTCAAATAATTTTTTCCAACCAATTTTTCCTAGTGAAGTACCATCATCACTATCTCCCAAATCTTTGTAAAAAGCCCTAATCGCTTTTGTCGTGGACGGACCGTATTTTCCATTTGCTGAAGATATTTCATATCCGAGTTCAATTAGTGCTTCTTGTACTTTTTTGACACTGGAATTTTTTACACCAGCTTTTAATTTATCTTTACCAGGATAATCTGGAATTTCTGTAGAGATATAAGTATTGGCAAATGCATTACTTGGAACATTTAAACTTGTAATGAAAACCAAAGATAAAATTGAAACTAAGGCAATTTTTAATTGGCGGCGCTTAAACGTCGTCATTACTCGAGATTACAACACAAATTCAATATTTGCGGTATCTAATCCCTCTTTAAGTTGACACCTTCGTGCTCAAGCAACGCCTTTTTAAGCGACACACCAAACCCATAGTTACCAATATCACCATTAGTTTTAATGATTCGATGACAAGGCACAAAAGGCGCAATCAGATTTTTTGCACACGCACTACCTGCTGCTCTTACAGCTTTTGCATTACCTGCTTTTTGAGCCAGTTGGGCATAACTTAAAACTTTTCCACCTTCGATTTTTCTTAACTGCTTCCAGCAACTTTGCATGAATTCTGCACCAGGTTGCTTAAGTTTAATTTTTTTAAATACATCTAAATCTCCATCGATCCAATCTTTAACTATTTCTGTAATCCCCTCTAGGTTCGAATCTTTAATAAATTTTGCATCTGAGTTCAATTTCAACTGTTTTAATAATTTATTAATAGGTTTAAAACCTGCACCAATCACAATCGGATTGTTTGAAACATCTAAAACTGTGGCAATTTTTGACCAAGGTGTATTAATCTCATGAATTAAATATTTATTCATGGTGAAACACTTGTATCCTCGATTTGTTCAGGAAATGGTTCTGGAAGATCATAACCTGTAATTATGGTGGCAAATTCATCTGCTTCAAAAGCAGGATAAGGAGTTAATTTTTGAATTCCAGCAACTTGGGCCAACTTAGTGGCCGCTTCAATTGCATCTGGTCTATATAAAAGTTCACTCGTATCTATATTTCTTTTCTTATAGTTATCAATTTTTGTGACAAAGACTCCAAAAGTTTCTAATCTTGAAGCAAGTCTTGTACCCAAACCTTCTCTATTTGTGCCATTAAGAATGGTGACAACCATTTTGTCTAAGGTAACTACACCATCATCAGCACTTTGGGTGGGAGTTGGATTTAAAATAGCTTGAATTCTATTTTCCCGATAATTCGATAACACAGAACTTGTTATGGCACTAATAATTGCTAATGCTAAAACTGAGCCAAGAATTATTTGGGTTTTCTTATTCATAGACTTAAAAGCCTACTTAAAATATTTATTTTGCCAACATTTCTGCTACCTGGAAGGCCAATTCCAAGGCTTGAACTCTGTTTAATCGAGGATCACAAGCTGTTTCATATCTCATTGGAAGGTCTTTTTCCATAATTCCAGAAATTCCACCTAAACATTCAGTAACGTCATCTCCTGTTAGTTCAATATGTAAACCACCTGGATGAGTACCAAGTTGTTTATGAACTACAAAAAAGTCTTTAACTTCACTTAATACATCAGCAAACTCTCGGGTCTTATGTCCACTTGCAGCTTCCTTAGTATTTCCATGCATTGGATCACAAACCCAAATTACAGGATGACCTGACTCTTCCACAGCTTTAATAATTGGGGGAAGTTTATCCAAAACATTTCCTGCACCCATGCGAGAAATTAAAGTTAATCTTCCTGGAGTTTTATCAGGATCTAATTTTTTAATTAAATTAACTACATCTTCTGGATTTGCTTTTGGACCAACTTTGCAACCAATTGGATTACTTATTGAAGCCATAAATTGTGTATGTGCTCCATTTGGTTCTCTAGTTCTTTCACCCATCCATAAGAAATGAGCACTGGTGTCATAAGTTCTGCCAGTTACATAATCTGTTCTAGACATTGCTTTTTCGTAATCAAGGAGTAAAGCTTCATGTGCTGTAAAAAATTCAACTGATCTAAATTCAACTGGATCTGCTCCACAAGCATGCATAAATGCAAGAGCTCTATCAATATCTTTTGCTAACTGATCATATTTTCTTCCAGAATCAGATTGAGCAACGAAATCTCTGTTCCAAGCATGAACCATTCTTAAATCTGCTGAACCATCTTGAGAAAAAGATCTAATTAAGTTTAATGTTGCATTTGAAGCTTTGTAAGCACGAATTAATCTTTGAGGATCAGGTCTTCTTGCTTCTGGAGTAAATGCAACATCATTAATTGCATCTCCCCTGTATGAAGGTAGCGTTACTCCATTTATTGTTTCTTCATTTGCAGATCTTGGTTTGAAATATTGTCCAGCAATTCTTCCTACTTTTACTACTGGAAGTGTTGCTCCATAAGTTAGAACTACAGCCATTTGTAAAACAGTTTTTAATCTTGCTCTAACTGAATTTGCTGTGTTTGCTGCAAAGGTTTCAGCACAATCTCCACCAGTTAAGAAAAATGCTTCACCTCGTGAAACATCTGCTAAACGTTGGGTTAATAAATCACATTCACTTGGAAAAACCAAAGGTGGAAGTACTTTTAATTCTTTTATTACTCTTTCGAGTTCACCAGCATCTGGCCATTCCGGCTGTTGCTTTGCTGATGTAACCGCTGGCAAATCTTGCGGTGACATACTCATGCTCCAAAAAACGCTTTAGCTTCGAGATAACGCTTCGAAGGAACTGTTTTTAAAACACCAGTTGCACTTTCCAATGCAACTCGCACAATTTCTGTTCCGTGTAATGCAACCATTTGTCCAAACGCACCATCATTTAAGGCATCAGCTGCTGCAAGACCTAATCTGTTTCCTAAATTTCTATCAAATGCAACTGGAGATCCTCCGCGTTGCAAATGACCTAATACAACACTTCTTGATTCTATTTTTGTTAATTCTTCAAGTCTTTTTGCTAAAGCTTCGCCAACACCTGAAAGTTTTACGTGTCCAAATGCATCTAAAGTTGAATCTTTAGTAACTAAATCACCTTCAGTGCTTAAAGCACCTTCTGCTACCACAACAATTGCATATTGATCTCTTTCAAATCTTTGTTTAACCCATTTAGCAACTTCATTTATGTCATATTTTTCTTCGGGAATAAGAGTTACTGCAGCATCTCCTGCCATTCCAGTTTCCAAAGCAATCCAACCTGCATGTCTTCCCATAACTTCGACAACTAATACTCGGTGATGACTTCTTGCAGTTGTGTGCAAGCGATCAACAGCTTCTGTTGCAATTGCTACTGAAGTTTGAAATCCAAAGGTGTAATCCGTGTTAGATAAATCATTATCTATAGTTTTTGGAACTCCAATAACTTTAAAGTTATGTTTATGTAATTGTGTTGCCACACCTAAAGTATCTTCGCCACCAATTGCTACTAATGCATCAACATTTAATTTCTTTAAATTTTCTTCAATGCGAGCTACACCATTTTCAATTTTTAAGGGATTAGTTCTGGAAGATCCTAAAATCGTTCCACCTTCATCATTAATATGTGCAACATCTGCCAGAGTTACTGGTCTAGTTAAATTTTCTAAAGGGCCTTTCCAGCCATCTTTAAAACCTACAAATTCATATTTGTAAGCATTAATTCCGCGAGTTACAACGCCACGAATAACGTTATTTAAACCTGGAGCATCTCCACCACCAGTTAATATTCCTACTCGCATTATTTTGTCTTCTTTCTATACATATAGTTAAGAATTCACTTCATAATTTATCGTAAAGAAACTAATCTTTTTCTTTAAGGGCTTCTTTGGCTGCCGAAGCATAAATATCTACATATTCTTGACCGGAAAGTTCTCTAATGGCTTCCATGATTTCATTAGTTACTTTTCGAAGAGTTTCTGCATTTCTTGCATCGTCATAATAATTTGAAAAATCTAAAGGTTTTCCAAAAATAATTCCTACTCTGCCAACTTTTGGAACTAAACGATCTGATGGTTGAATTTCGTAAGTTCCGATCATGGCAACAGGCACAACTGGAACTCTTGCTTCTAAAGCCATTCGGGCAACTCCAGTTCGTCCTCTATAAAGTCTTCCGTCAGGAGATCTTGTTCCTTCTGGATAAATTCCTAAAGCTTCACCTTTATTTAAAATGTCAATTGCGGTTCTTAAAGCTGCTTCTGCTGCAGAACCACCTGCTCTATCAATGGGAACTTGTCCAACACCTGAGAAAAATAATTTGGTAACTAAACCTTTAATTCCTTTACCACGCCAATAATCAATTTTTGCTAAGAAAGTAATTCTTCTTTTTACAACAAGGGGTAGAAATATTGAATCAATGAATGAAGTGTGATTTGGAGCAAAAATTACTCCACCAGTTTTAGGAATATTTCTTTTACCTTTTGTCCAAGGTCTAAATATTAAACGTAAAGGAAGCCACAAAAAAATGTATTTAACAACGTAGTAAAACATTGTCTAATGCTCCCTTCTCTAATTATTTGAGACTATAAAGAATACCTGACCCAAAATAGCCAAGAATTATTCTTTAGATATTTAAAGTAAAAGCACGCTTACTTGCTCGAAAATGCCCTACATTGATGCATTCTGTGTAACCGATTCTGGTTCTTGAAACTAGAGGTTGATGTACGTGGCCAAAAAATGAATATTTAGGTTGAAATTCTTTTATGTAATTAAGTAAAGCTTCACTTCCTCTTTCAAATCTTCTTGCCACAACATCAAAAGTAATATCTGGAATTGCCGGTGGAATATGTGAACATAAAACATCAACAGGACCAAGTGCATCAACATTTTTTTGAAATTCTTCATCAGATATTTCATATGGAGTTCTATAGGGAGTTTGTAGTCCTCCGCCAACAAATCCAAATTTTAATCCAGCGATTTCAACAACTTGTCCATCTAATACTGTCATGTCTTTTTTAACATAATCTTGCCAAAATTCTGGTCGATCAACATTTCCATAAGTTAAATAAACTGGGGTGGGCATGGCATTAAATATTTCTTGATACTGATTTTTAACTTCTCGAGTGATAAGAGCATCTCGATCTCCTAATTCTTCCCATTTAGTCATAGCCATAGCTCTTGCTTCCACAAACATATTTGCTGTTCTTAATCGAATAAATTCTTCATTAAATTCATATCCGAAAAGTTTGCCCATAATTCCATTACCTGGATCTTCATAATCTGTATATAAAAGTAAGTCACCTAAACAAATAAGTATGTCTGAACCGTTTGCCGCTTTTCTCAAAGCATCTATTTCGGCATGAACGTCACTAATTAAGTTAATTTTCACCTTTCTAACATTACGCAATTATTTAATTCATACACTTACTACTACCCTTATAAAGGTGAATTCATTCAAGACTTTTACTAGAAGTGTTCCTGGATTAATTTTTACCTGGCTTGTTACTAGATACTTTTTATTTCAATTCATCACCTTGAAGTTTTATTATCCAGAAGGAAAATGGCTAAAAGGAGACGTTGAGTTATATCAATTTTGGTCACTGGGCTTAATTCAAAGAATTTTTCCTATAAATGACTCAATGTGGCAATATCCGCCATTAGCTGGTTTTGTATTTACGATTCCTCAATATATTTTTGGGAATTCAAATATCGGATTTATTTTTACCATGATCTTTTTTGATTTCTTAATTTTGTTAACAATATTAAAATTTGGTTTAAGTCTTTATAAAAGTAAAATTGCCGTAAGTTTAAATGGTTTTGCTGGAGCCTGGTTTTGGATAATTTGGCCAATTCTAATGGGACCATTACTTTTAACCAGATTTGATTTGGTGCCTACTTGGTTTGCAATTCTTGGGCTAATCGCAATTTATGAAAAAAGAATTAAATTAGCAGGTTTTTTGATTACCGTTGGATCACTTTTAAAACTTTGGCCCATTCTTATTTTATCTATCCTTGATAGAAAAATCCTTTCAAAAATTATTTTTCCCATAGTTATTTCAAGTGTTCTAGTTTTAATTTTTATTGAATTTATTAGCGTTGGCTCATTTTCTTTTTTAGAAAATCAGACCTCAAGAGGACTTCAAGTTGAATCTGTAGCAGCAGTTATTTTTGTAATTTTTAAACTCTGGGGGGCAAATATCGATTATCCATTCAGATATGGCTCTCTAGAAGTTGAGGCTGTTTTTGCTAATGAAATTGCATTGATTTTAAATTTATCTACTCTAATCTTTTTCTTAATAATTTTTATCTTAAACATCAAGGATAAATTAAATTCTTTAAATATATTTGAAAAATCATTGATTGTCATAATTTTTGCCATTGGTTTAAGTAGAGTTTTTTCTCCCCAATTTTGGATTTGGATTGGGGGAATTTCAGCACTAGTAATACTTTTTAAGGATACAAAACTTAAAAGAGTGATATTAATTCTTTCTTCTTCTGCTTTGTTGACTCAAATACTTTATCCAACACTTTATGTAGGTTTACTAAATGGAGATTTAATTCCATCATTAATTCAAATACTTAGAATCACTCTTTTTCTATACGCCATGGTTTTAAGTTTTAAATTACTAATACAATCAAGTAAAAAGAAAGCTAACAATGGCTAAAACTCTGGTAATCACAAATGATTTTCCCCCTCGCCCAGGTGGAATTCAAACATTTGTCCATGGTCTTATTGAAGGTTTAAATCCAGAAGAAGTTGTGGTGCTTAGTTCTAAATTCAAAGGTTGGCAAGAGTTTGACAAATTGCAAAAATACAAAGTTTTTCGATACGACACAGAGATGCTTTTACCAACTCCAGCTGTTGCAAATTATGCAATCAAATTGGTAAAAGAATTTGATTGTGAAAGTGTGCTATTTGGCGCAAGTGCTCCGCTTGGCTTATTATCTGCAAAATTAAAAGAAAACGGAATAAAAACTACTGTTGCTTTAACTCATGGACATGAAGTGGGTTGGTCTTTTACTCCAGGCTTAAAGCAGACTTTTCAAAAAATTGTTAAGGATGTAGATAAATTAACTTATCTAACAAAATATACCTTCGAAAAAATCAAAGAAGCTCTTCCCCAATCTGAGTTAGATAAATTTGAGCAACTAACTCCAGGTATTGACATTGAAATGTTTAAGCCATCAAATAAAGAAACTAAAGAGGTTCAAGATTTAAAACACAGATTTAGAATTCAAGATAAATTAATAGTTGCTTGTATATCAAGGCTTATGCCTAGAAAAGGTCAAGATACTTTAATTGAAATCTGGCCAGAAGTAATTAAGAAAGTTCCTTCAGCTCATCTTTTAATTGTTGGTGGTGGACCTTACAAGCAAAATCTTCACAAGCAGGCATTTGATTTAAATGTAAATAGTAGTGTGACTTTAACTGGTTCTGTGCCATGGGAACAACTTCCAACTTTTTATGCCAGTGCAGATGTTTTTGCTATGCCAGTAAGAACGAGAAATTTTGGATTTGACGTTGAAGGTTTAGGTATTGTTTATCTAGAAGCTTCAGCAAGTGCAGTACCTGTTATTGCTGGAAATTCAGGTGGTGCTCCTGATGCCGTCTTAAATGAAGTTACTGGTTATGTACTTGATCCTAAAAATAAAAAATTACTCATTGAAAAAATAGTTAACTTACTGCTCAATCCTGATTTAAGAAATAGATTAGGCAAACAAGGTAGATCTTGGATTGAAAAACAATGGCAATGGCCCTCAAGACATTTACAAATTAGAAAATTATTATCAACTGATTGATTTAGAAAAATCTTGCCATTTTTGAAGAGTATTTAAACTCATTCCACTTGCCACACTTCCCTTTGCCCTTGCAAAAGCAAGGTTTATGGCAGTTTCAAAATTTAAGTCTTGATTTTCGTAAGCAACTATTGCAGCTGCAGCATTAATGCAGATTGCATCCTGGATCGCATTTGATGATTCAGGTGTTAATGCTTGCTTAATTAACTCAGCATTAGTCAAAGCATCTCCACCTTGTAATTGGGAAATATCAACTTTTTCTATGCCCACATTTTTAGAATCAAAAATAAATTCGTTTATTAGATTATTTTTTACTTGCCAAATTTGAGTTGGACCACAAATTGATATTTCATCAAGTCCTTCTAAGCCTCTAACTACTAAAGCATTAGTTTTTCTGTTTGCTAAAACTTGGGCAATTACTGGTGCTTTATCTAAATTAGATACTCCCACAACTTGAGCTTTTGGTGTTGCGGGATTTGATAACGGTCCAAGAAAATTAAAAACTGTAGAAGTTGCTAATTCTTTTCTTACGGGTGCTACGACTTTCATCGCTGGATGAAAAATAGGAGCAAAACAAAAACAAATTCCAACTTTGTAAAAATTGTCTTTGACTTGTTCCGGGTTTAAATCAATCTTTATTTTTAAGGCTTCTAATACATCTGCAGATCCGGATTTAGATGACGCTGCTCGATTTCCATGTTTAACAACTGGAATACCACAACTTGCCACCACGATAGCCGCGGCAGTTGAAATATTTATGGTGTTAAATCCATCTCCCCCAGTGCCACAAGTATCGACTGCGTCATGATTAATGTCTAATTTTTTTGAGTGCTCAATCATTACTTCAACAAAAGCAGAAATCTCTTCAGCAGATTCAGTTTTATTTTTTAAACCTAATAAAAACTCTTTAATTTCAACTTCTGATGCTTTTGCATCCATCACTGAATTCATTGCCCATTGGGCTTGATTAAATGTTAAATCTTTTTTATTTTCAAGTTGAGTAAGGATTTCCTGCCAGGAAATCATATTGTTCATTTGACTGGGATAGCTGTTTTATCTACTCGTCTCAACAACGTTGTTGCGACTTCTACTAAAACCACTGGATCAATTGGCATCGGCACAACACCTTCTGCCTTTGACCAAGTTGCAAGCCATGCATCTTGCGGTCTTTGAATCAAAACAATAATTGGTGGGCAATTAAACACTTCATCTTTTGCATTTCGAGCAATGCCCATTCCACCTGCAGGTGCGGCTTCTCCATCAAGAATTGCTAAATGAATTTTTCCTGTTTTTAATTCATTTTTAACAACAGGTTCTGTTGCAACTTGAATAAATTCAATCCTTGGCAAATCTTTTGCAGGTCTTCTACCAAGGGAAGTGATAACTGCGTCACGAATTCTTCTATCGTCTGAATAAACAAGCACTCTTAGTTCGTGCAATTGTGAATTTATCTCTGCCACAAGTGTCACATTAGTCATATATTGCGCGCCCATCCATAAATCCCCCACCGTTTAGGTGACAGAATAGGAAGTATGTCCACTGCATCTTTTACAAACCAACGAATTAATCGCCCTAACATGACCGCGATTGGAACCATAGTTTGGTTATCAAGTGAATTGATGTTTTTTGCTGCATTATTTGCAATGTATTTCACTTTGCGTGCGGTAAATCCTGATATTTGGAAATTAGAAACTGAACTACTTAATATCCCATTTTCAGCTGCCAACACAACTATTTTGGTTTTAAGTTCAGTAACTGCTCAACTTGGAGTTTTTGCGGCAGAACGTGGGGATAGAGAAAGACTTCGTTTTTGGTTCATTATTACTTTTTTGATGGGTGCATTTTTCGTAGGCGGTCAAGCTTTTGAATACGCAGAATTAGTACATGAGGGTTTAACTATTTCTTCATCCCCATTTGGTTCAGTTTTTTATCTAACGACAGGTTTTCACGCACTACACGTAACTGGTGGTTTAGTTGCGTTTCTATTTGTTTTAGCAAGAACTTATGTCAGACCAAAAATGACACATGGGTTAGCTACATCTGCAGTAGTAACTTCTTATTATTGGCATTTCGTAGACGTAGTTTGGATCGGTTTATTCGCAACTATTTATTTGGTGAAATAGGTAAAAGAATTGAAATATATAACAAAATTTAGAAGAAGAAAAAGTGCTCCACTTCTAGTTTTGTTTTTTGCTTTAGGTTTTGTGTCAGTAGTTTTTAGTGCAGCTAATGTTTTAGTTTCTCCAGCGCAAGCAAGAATGGGAACTGATGAAACTTTAGTTGATAAAGGTTCTGTTTTGTTTGCCGAAGGTTGTTCTTCTTGTCATGGATTAAATGGACAAGGAACAAGTGATGGACCAACTTTAGTTGGCGTTGGTGCTGCATCAGTTCATTTTCAAGTTTCAACAGGTCGCATGCCAATGGCAGCACCAGGTGCACAAGTTATGCGTAAAGAACCAAGTTATAACGAAGAAGAAACTTTGGCTTTAGCTGCTTATGTTGCAACCTTTGGTCCTGGTCCTGCAATTCCATCTGAAGAAGAAATAAATGCTTGGGTAAATGCCGATGTTGCTGAAGGTGGAGAATTATTTAGAACAAATTGTGCACAATGTCATAACTTTGCAGGATCCGGTGGTGCACTAACTAATGGAAAGTATGCTCCAAGTTTAGGTCAATCAACTCCACAACAAATTTATGAAGCAATGTTGACAGGTCCACAATCAATGCCAATATTTAGTGAAAAAACTTTAACTCCAGAAAATAAAGCTGCAATTATTCGCTACATTCAAGAATTAAATAAATCTGAAAATCCAGGCGGAGTTGATTTAGGAAGATTAGGGCCAGTAACAGAAGGATTATTTTTATGGACTATTGGTTTGGGTGCACTTATTGCTGTTGCAGTATGGATAGGAGCAAGAGTTAGATGAGTAACAATTTTGATTTAAATAACACTTTTGATCCAGATCGAGGAAAACTTCCAGAGAAAATTTCTAAAGAAGTTCCTTCAAAATTGCCTACTCCTGCAAAAGGTGTAGATCACTATTTAAGAAGAACTGACACTGATCCAAAAGCTGCTAGAAGAGCTGAGCGCCAAGTTGCGACAATGTTTGCTTTGTCAGGATTTTTTACATTGGTCTTTTTAGTTTCATTTGTCGCAATTCCTAGAGAAAAAAAGATTGCGGTTAATTTAATTGGGGTTACCAGTGCTCAAAATCTTGTCTTAGGTGTTTCATTTGGATTAGCAATTCTGCTAATTGGAATCGGTGCAATCCATTGGGCAAAAAAATTAATGCCCGATGTTGAAATGGAGCAAGAAAGAAAACCAATAAAACCAAGTGATGAAGTTCAACAAGAAGCTTTAGATGCTTTTAGAGTTGGAGCCCAAGAATCTGGTTTTGGATCACGAAAATTAGTTAGAAGAACACTTCTAGGAGCACTTGCACTTTTCCCACTACCTTTTGTTGTCATGCTTAGAGATTTAGGTCCTGCTCCAAAAGGTGAATTAAGAAAAACCGCTTGGGAAGAAGGTCTTCACATTGTTACAGACATTACTTACCAAAAAATTAAACCAGAAGACATTCCTGTGGGAAATCTAATTTCAGCTATGCCTGAAAACATTTTAGAAATTCAAGAAGAAACCCATACTCTTAATGAACGTGGAAAGTCAGCAATTTTGTTAGTTAGAATGCGTCCTGAAGATATAAAAAGCCAACAAGGACCTGATTGGGACTATCAAGGAATACTTGCCTACTCAAAAATTTGTACCCACGTAGGTTGTCCAATTGCGCTATATGAACAAAGGACCCATAATTTATTATGTCCATGTCATCAATCGACTTTTGATTTGTCTGACTCAGGACAGCCAATTTTTGGACCTGCTGCAAGAAGATTGCCGCAGTTAGCAATTACGGTTGACGAAGAAGGTTACCTAATTGCTCGCCAAGGATTTCAAGAACCAGTTGGACCAAGTTTCTGGGAGCGTGGTGCATGAGTACTACTGAAAGTAAACAAACCCCTGCTGCATATAACTATGTAGATAGCAGAGTTGGTTTTTCTGCGGCCCTAAAAAGAAATTTAAGAAAAGTATTTCCTGATCACTGGTCATTTATGCTTGGTGAAATTGCACTTTATTCATTCATCATTTTATTACTAACTGGTGTGTTTTTGACATTTTGGTACAAACCATCAATGACAGAAGTTATTTACAACGGTTCATACATTCCATTAAAAGGTGTTCCAATGAGTGAAGCTTTTGCTTCAACTCTAGAAATTTCATTTGATGTTCGTGGTGGAATGCTTATTAGACAAATACATCACTGGGCTGCTCTATTTTTTATAGCCGCCATGATGGTTCACTTAATGAGAGTTTTCTTTACCGGAGCTTATAGAAAACCAAGAGAATTTAACTGGCTACTAGGTATTGGATTATTAACTTTAGGTCTTTTGGAAGGTTTTGCTGGTTATTCCTTACCAGATGATTTGTTATCAGGAATTGGTTTAAGAATTGCATCAGGAATCGTGCAAGCACTTCCTGTAATTGGAACTTGGGCATTGTATTTCTTATTTGGTGGAGAATTCCCAGGCGTTGATTTTATTCCTCGTCTTTACACTATTCACGTTTTATTAGTTCCAGGAATAATTCTTGCCTTAGTTACTGCACATTTACTTTTAGTGTGGACTCAAAAACACACTCAATATCCAGGTCCTGGCAGAACTGAAAACAATGTTGTTGGTTATCCATTGCTTCCTGTTTACACAGCAAAAGCCGGCGGGTTCTTCTTTATTGTTTTTGGTGTCACAACTTTGATGGGTGCGCTAATAACTATTAATCCAATTTGGTTATACGGTCCTTTTACTCCAGATCAAGTAACAGCAGGTTCTCAACCTGATTTCTACATTGGATTCTTAGAAGGCTCACTTCGGGTTATGCCTGCAATTGAAATTAATATTTTCAATACTTGGACTTTTTCTCCTAACGTTCTAATCCCAGCATTAATTTTGCCCGGTTTGATGATGACTGCGATGGCTTTATATCCATTTATTGAAAGCTGGGTAACTGGAGATAAAAGAGAACATAATTTGTTAGATCGCCCAAGAAATGCACCAACTAGGACAGCACTTGGCACAATGTCTCTATCTTTCTACCTCTTGTTATGGCTTGGTGGAGGAAACGACATCATTGCCACAACTTTCCACATGTCAATTAATGCAATTACTTGGTTCATGCGATTTGCTCTAATTGCAGTTCCTCCAATTGTTTTTATTGTTACCAGAAGAATTTGTCTTGGATTACAAAGAAATGATTTAGATAAATTACTTCATGGAAAAGAAACCGGCAGAATTTTAAGACTTCCAGATGGAGGTTTTGTGGAAGTTCATGAACCTGTAAGTGAAGCTGAAATTCCTGCTTTAATTGCAAGAGAAACTTATCCTCGTTGGGAAATTCCTAAGAAATACGATGAAAATGGTATAAAAACACCTAAATATCGTCGACAATGGTTAAGAGCCAAACTAAGTCACTGGTGGACTAAAGGTGATTTACCAACTCCAACAACAAAAGAAATTCAAGCAGGTCAACATCATGCTCATGAAGCTCTAGAACAAGCACAAAGTTTTGGAGTTGAACCAGGTAAAGAAGAGATTGTATCTTCAAGTAAACACTAATTTTTAATCTTTAAAACCCGCCAAAACTCAAATTGGCGGGTTTTTTGTTTTTATGATTAACTGAAAAGAGAATATGAATATTTCGTTAACAATCTGGCTTTTAACAGTTGGCGCCATTATTGCTTTGATTTTGGTTGATTTGTTTACCGTGAGCGCTAAACCTCATGATGTGATGTTTAAAGAAGCTGCTTCTTGGTCAATTTTTTATGTAGCAGTTGCCGTAGCATTTGGTGTTTGGATTTGGTTAGATTTTGGCAGTCAAAGTGGAACAGAATATTTTGCTGCTTATTTAGTAGAAAAATCATTATCAGTAGATAATCTTTTTGTTTTTGCAATTATTCTGACCCAGTTTGCTGTACCAAGTATTTATCAACAAAGAGTATTGCTCATCGGTGTAATACTTGCTCTAGTTTTAAGAGCTATATTTATCGCAATAGGAGCAGCTGCTCTTGCAGCATTTGCCTTCACCTTCGTAATCTTTGGTGCAATCCTTATTTATACAGGAATTGGCTTATTTAGACATTGGAATGAAGATCCAAACCCTGATGATAATTTCTTAGTGAAACAGGTTAGAAAATTTACCCCGGTAACAAGTCAATACCACGGAACTAAGTTGTTTGTAAGAATTGATGGAAAAAGATTTGCTACCCCTATGTTTTTGGTAATGATTGCCATTGCTTCAACGGATTTGCTTTTTGCACTGGATTCAATCCCTGCCACATTTGGGGTAACACAAGAGCCATTTTTAGTTTTTGCTGCAAATGCTTTTGCCTTGCTTGGACTAAGAGCTCTTTATTTCCTACTAAAAGGTTTATTAGATCGATTAATTTATCTATCGATTGGCTTGGCTGCGATTTTGGTATTTATTGGTGGAAAACTAATTCTTACCTATTTTCATGAAATCAATAATTCGATTCCTAAGGTTCCAACTGGAATTAGCTTAGGAGTGATTGCTTTAATTTTAACTATTGCGATTGTGGCAAGTTTATTGAAATCAAGACAAGATCCAACTTTGAAAGCTCACGCAGGAACTGTAAGAGCGCCAAAAAAAGAAGAAGTAGAGAAGAAATAATTATTTAAACTTAGTGGCCCTGACAAATTTGTTCAGGTGGAACACCTCGAAGTGCTGATTCGACATGTTCACCACAGCCTCTATATGTGAACTTGCCACAAATCTCGCAAACCACTTTGCTACAAATTTTGAAACCCCTAAATAGTAACTAATTGGTAGTTTAGTACTTAAACAAAATCAATCACTAAAGAGTTATTACTTAACTTGGAATTCTTAAAACTTGACCTGCATAAAGGCTAGAACCTTCCAAGACATTCAAGTTTTTGATTTCTTCAATAACTGCTCGCGGGTCAGCTTCCGGATTTACCCGCGAGGCAATAGTCCATAGTGTTTCGCCAGGAGAAACTACTATTAACTGACTCTTGTTGCCTGCTTGATCAAGGCTTGCTCTGGCTGTTGAAGTTAGAGAAGGTACCGCAAAGGCTGTAATAGCGATTAAAGTCGCCAAAATGACCACAAAACGGCCTCTTTTGGTCAAACGTAAAGTAGGAGTTGATACATGAGCTAGTGTTGTCATATGGCCCTTCTTTCGAACATTTGTTCGATTATTGCACATACATACGACATTTGGCAAGTTTTTTCGAACAGGTGTTTGAAACATTTGTTCGAATAGGCTAACCTTTAGGTATGACAAATAAACCTGATTCAGAAGTAGCTCACATTAACCCAGATGGCGATGGCCTTACCGATCGCCAAAGAAAGATTTTGAACGTCATCCAAGACGCTGTGAAAGATAGAGGTTTTCCTCCTACAGTGCGTGAAATTGCCGATCTAGTAGGTCTTGCCTCTCCTGCTTCTGTAGCACATCAACTTTCAGCCTTAGAAAGAAAAGGTTTCATTAAACGCGATCCAAATTCCCCAAGAGCAATAGATTTAACTTTGCCAAACAAATCCGGTGTAGCAATTGATGGATTAGTCGGTGGCATTGAAGGAGAACAAACTCCAGAAGCAGCTTTTGTGCCACTGGTGGGTCGAATCGCTGCCGGTGGACCAATTTTGGCAGAAGAATCAATTGAAGCTATTTATCCACTTCCAAAAGAATTAGTTGGTAATGGTGAATTGTTTATGTTGGAAGTTGTAGGAGATTCAATGATTGATGCTGCAATTTGTCATGGTGACAAAGTTGTAGTGAGAAAACAAGATGATGCTCAAAATGGAGAAATAGTTGCAGCTTTGTTAGGGGATGAAGCAACTGTGAAAACTTTAAAAAGAAAAGATGGACATGTTTGGTTAATGCCCGCAAATCCAAATTATGAACCAATTAATGGTGACCACGCAAAAATTCTTGGTCGCGTTGTCACAGTGATGAGAAAGATTTAGTTCACACCTAAATAAGCATTTTTAATTACAACTAAATCAATTTTTTTCATCTTAAGCATTGCCTCGGTTGCTCTTTTAGATCCTTGAGCATCGTCTCCGCCTAAATATTTACCCATCTCTATAGGTATAACTTGCCAAGAGATACCAAATTTGTCTTTCAGCCAACCACATTGACTTTCTTGACCACCATCTTTAGTTAAAATCTCCCAATAGTGATCAACTTCTGCTTGATCTTTACATGGTATTTGAAATGAAATAGCTTCGCTGTGAGGAAATTGAGGACCGCCATTTAGTCCAATAAATGATTGATTAAAAATCTTAAAGTTCACAAATACTTCTTCCCCTTCTTTATTGCCAGGAGTATCTGTTGGAGTAATCCATTGATCTTCTATGGAACTATTGGGAAAAATTGAAGTGTAAAAAAGAGCTGCTTGTCTTGCTTGACCGTCAAACCATAAACAAGTGGTTAATTCCATTAATTATTACCTTTTCCGTCTTTGAAAATAAGATTCTATCTTAAATATGAAATTAAAAGTTTTCCATAACAAAACTGCTAAACCTGTTGAAATCAAAACCACCACATTGGTGATCAAAAGATTTCCATCTTCCATGTAGGGAAGGCGTGTGAAAATAAATCCTGCTAAACCACCAATTATGGCTATTTTAGTTGTTAATTTCATTTATTCATTCAAGCATATTGCTATTTACTTTTTTGATATCTAGTAATCTCTTTAACATATGGAGAAATTTGATTGCGTAGTTTTAGGCGGTGGTCATAACGGCCTAACCTCTGCTGCGTATTTATCAAAAGCTGGATTAAATGTTTTAGTCCTTGAGGCCCTTGATGAAGTTGGAGGGGCTGCAGTTTCAGTCCAAGCTTTTAAAGGAATGGATGCAAATCTTTCTCGATACTCATATTTAGTTTCTTTAATGCCGCAACAAATAATTGATGAACTAGATTTAAAACTTGATTTAATCTCTAGATCGATTGGCTCATATACGCCAACTGTTAAAAATGTAGGACTTCTTGTTGAAAGAAGCCCTGGAGAAAAAACCAAGGAATCGTTTATAAAACTCACTGGAAATACTAAAGATTATGAAGCTTGGGTTAATTTTTACGGGAAAGTTGAAAAAGTGGCAAAAGTGCTTGCCCCTACCCTTCTAAAACCTTTAAAAAGTAAAGAAGAAATAAAAAAACTAGTAATTGAAGTAACAGATTTTGAAACTTATGAAATGCTTTTTGAAAAACCAATTACCGAAACAATTGAACAACTATTTGAAAATGATGTTGTTAGAGGTGTGGTTCTCACAGATGCACTAATTGGAACCTTTACAGATGGTCGAGATAAAGATTTACTTGGAAATATCTGTTTTCTTTATCACTTAATCGGAAACGGAACCGGAGAGTGGAAAGTTCCCCATGGCGGTATGGGGCAAGTTAGCAAAACTTTAAAAGAAAAAGCCTTAGAAAATGGTGCTCAAATTAGAACGAATTCTAAAGTTCAAAAAGTAACCTCAGATGGCAAAATTGCGACAATAAAATATCTTGATAAACAAAATGGTGAACAAATAATTGAGGCTTCATTTGTATTAAGTAATCTTTCCCCTCAAGGACTAGACAAATTACTTGGTAAAACATCTAAAGATCTATCTGAAGGCTGCCAAGTGAAAATAAACATGCTGCTTACAAAGCTTCCTAAACTTAAGTCTGGAGATGACCCTAAAGATGTCTTTAGGGGAACATTTCATGCAAATGAGTCACTTACTCAACTTGATAAATCTTTTAAAGAAGCTTCTAATGGACAATTACCAGAATTGCTACCTTCTGAAATTTATTGTCATACTTTGACTGATCCTTCAATATTAGGAAAAGAATTACAAGAAAAGGGATATCAAACTATTACTCTTTTTGGATTAAATACTCCGGCAAAATTATTTGACAATAACAATGAAGATTTAAGACAAATAGTTAAACAAAAATATTTAGATGGTTTAAACATGTTTTTTGAAGAAAGAATAGAAGACTGCGTGGCACTAGATAGTGAAGGTAAACCATGTATTGAAGTTAAAACTCCTTTAGACATAGAAGAATCTGTTTCACTACCTAGAGGAAATATTTTTCATAGACCTTTGCAATGGCCATTTGCAGAAAGCGATTCAGAGATAAATTCATGGGGTGTTGAAACAAATATTGCAAACATTTTTATTTGCGGTGCTGGTGCAAAACGTGGCGGAGGGGTTAGTTCAATTCCAGGAAGAAATGCTGCCATGAAAGTTTTAGAACAACTTTCTAAATAACCCACATTTCCGAAGCATCATATTCAGATTTCTTAATAACTCTTTGATCTGCACCCACAATAACTGAATCAGGTTTGACATCTTTGGTAACTACTGCATTAGCGCCAATAATTGCATTTTTGCCAATAGTTATATTTCCAAGTATTTTTGCTCCAGCTCCAACTAAAACTCCATCCTCTACAGTTGGATGCCTTTTCCCCTTAGACATAGTCCTTCCACCTAATGTAACTCCGTGATAAAACATCACGTCATCACCGATTTCAGCGGTTTCACCAATAACTACACCCATGCCATGATCAATAAAAAATCTTCTGCCAATTTTAGCTGCTGGATGAATTTCAATTCCAGTTAAGAATCGATGATAATGAGACATCAAACGAGCTATTAATCTTAATTTTTTATTCCATACCCAGTGAGTGACACGATGTAACCAAATCGCATGTAAACCAGGTGAAGTTAAAACAAACTCTAATTTAGATTTTGGTGCCGGATCTCTTTTGATTGCTGCATCAATATCTTCTTTAAATTTAATCATTAATCCATCAAGTCTTGATATAGAGCAGTTGAAAGATATCTTTCACCAAATGAAGGAACGATTACGACAACAACTTTTCCTGCAAATTCATCACGTTTTGCAACTTGTGACGCTGCCCAAAGTGCCGCTCCAGAAGAAATTCCTGCAAGAATCCCTTCTTCAGCGCCTGCTCTTCTGGCATATTTTATTGCTTCTTCATTTGGAGCATCAAATACTTCGTCGTAAACACTTTTATCAAGAATCTCTGGAATAAAGTTTGGACCAATTCCTTGGAGAGGATGTCCTGCTGGATTTCCTCCGCTTAATAATGGGGATGCGGCAGGCTCTACTACAAACATTTTTATATTTGGATTTTTTTGTTTTAAAACTTGACCAATACCTGTAATGGTTCCACCAGTTCCAGAACCGGCTACTACTGCAGCTACTTTTCCATCAGTGTCATTCCAAATTTCTAAAGCGGTAGTTTGACGATGGATTTCTGGATTTGCTGGATTTTGAAATTGTCTAACTAAAACAGCACCTTCTTTTTCCCCAATTTCTTCTGCTTTTGCTACAGCACCTTTCATTCCTTCTGCAGCAGGAGTTAATACAAGTTGAGCTCCATACGCTTTTAATAAAGTTCGTCTTTCTTTACTCATAGAATCTGGCATTGTCAGAATTACTTTGTAACCACGTGCTGCTCCAACCATTGCTAGTGCAATTCCGGTGTTTCCTGAAGTCGCTTCAACAATTGAGCCACCTGGTTTTAATTTTCCTGATTTTTCTGCATCATCAATCATGGCAATTCCAATGCGATCTTTAACTGAAGCGGTTGGATTATAAAATTCTAATTTGGCATAGACATCTGCCTTGGCTCCATCTGTAATCCTATTTAATTTAACTAACGGGGTATTTCCTACAACTTGAGTGATGTTGTCATACACCTTCATTTTGACTCCTAAATTTTTGGCTACAGATGTTTACTTTTAAATATTTTATGGGTGAATCTAGCCACCCGCGACTTGGCTTATTTAATTGCAAAATCTTTGCAATAACACAAATGTGTTAAAAAATTAGGTTGATAATGCGTATTAAATGAAGTTACGACAGAATAAGAGAATGGAACAAAATCATTTACTGCTCATAGTCAGTGTTCTATTCATCTCTACCCTCTTAGGTTTATATTTCAACTTTTCAAGGGGAAAACTTGTAGAGAAATACTCCAACAAATCTCAATTTGAGAAATTAGATTTACCTATTCAGCTTTCATCGGAAGCAACTATATTGTTGTTTTCAACTCAATACTGCTCAATATGTCCTGGGGTTAAAAAACAAATTGAGAAATATATCAATAATTCAAAAGATATTTCATTACATCAAATAGATGCTGTTGATAAAATTGATGTAGCTAGATTTCTTCATGTAAAAAGTTCTCCTACCACTATTTTTTTTGATGCTTTAGGCAATGAATTTGGAAGAATTATTGGAGCTCCTAAAGAAAATGAATTAAAACAAACCTTAGCTAAAATAAACAAATTACGAAAGGAAACAACAAATGCAAATTGATTCTAGAGGTCCAAGATTTGGTGCAACTATAACTTTATTGGTTTTAATTGCTGTGCTTTATTTTGAAAGTATTTCTTTGCTTGTTTTTCAAACTATTATTTGGGCCATAGGAGCTATTTTTGGTCCGCACAAATCTCCTTATGGTTGGATCTTTAAAACTTTAGTCAAACCTAGATTAAAAAAAGTTGGCGAACTTGAAAATGTTAAGCCACCACAATTTGCTCAGTTAGTTGGATTTCTTTTTGGAATAGTTGGAATCATCGGATTTTTAATTGGATCTATGCCAGTATTTCTAATTGCAACTGCATTTGCCTTAGCGGCAGCATTTTTAAATTCCGTATTTAATTTCTGCTTAGGTTGCGAAATGTATCTTCTATTAGTTAAGGCTAGACTAATTAGATGAGTCAAATAGCAAAAGATTACTTAAACCTAGGAAACGATTTTGTTTCTTTTGTTAAATCCAAAAGTAATGCCGAACTAAGTAAACCTGGCCCTGAAAACGAATGGTCTGCATCTTTTGCAATTCATCACCTTGCTGATTTTGAAATTCATTTTGCAGCTAGATTTTTGAGAATAATCACAGAGGAAAATCCTGAAATTCAATCCTATGATGAATCTTTGTATGTTAATAAATTAAATTACCAAAACCGAGACGTTAGAAAATCAATTCAAACAATTGAAACTGTTAGAAATCAACTCGGTGAAATATTGAATAATTTAGGTGAACAAGATTTCAATAGACCTGCAAAACATACTGAAAAAGGTCAAATTACCTTGGCTGATCTAGTTGGTTATTGCAACAACCACATAAAAAATCACCTAGATCAAGTTAAAAATTCTCTTTAATTAAAAAGTTTTACCGCTAATTCTTTCGCTTCAAAAGCATTTTTAGTTTTAAGAATCTCTTTAGCAATATTTTGGCATTTTCCTAAATCTTGATTTGCAATAAAACTTTTAACTTCAGTAATTGAATTTGAAGCCATCGATAAAGAATTAACACCTAATCCAATTAGCACTGCTGCAAGAAGTGGATCTGCTGCTGCTTCACCACAAACACCCAGTGGTTTGC
Organism: Actinomycetes bacterium; assembly: GCA_038145175.1. GTDB lineage: Bacteria > Actinomycetota > Actinomycetes > S36-B12 > UBA5976 > ATZT02. Next base: position 126,239 of record JAYQPE010000003.1, read on the forward strand.
CTTGGGCATTTTTTCCAACAATTTCAATAGTTCTTAAAACAGCAGGATGCCAAGAGTTTGTTAAATCACTTAATCTTGAGTCAAGACGATCAGCAGCCATAACGTATTGCGTTAGGTCATTTGTGCCAAAACTTGCAAAATCAACAATTTCAAATATTTGATCAGAAACCATGGCAGCAGATGGGGTTTCAATCATTACCCCAATTTTTTTTATTCCATTTTCTTTTGCCAAATTAGAAAACTCGAGTGCTTCATCGGCAGTATCAATCATCGGAGCCATTACCCAAACATCACATTTGCCTGATTCTTGAGCAATAGAAATCGCTTTAATTTGATCTTTGATAACACTATGAAATTCTCTTATTAATCTCCACCCTCTTACTCCTAGTGCAGGATTTTCTTCTTTAACACTGTTTAAAAAAGGCACCGGTTTATCGCTGCCAGCATCAAGTGTTCTAATTATGACTTTTTTTCCTTGAAAAATTTCAAAAATTTCAGAATATACTTTGACTTGCTCGCTTATTGAAGGTGCTGTTATTTGATTTAAGTACAGTAACTCAGTTCTAAATAAACCAATACCTTCTGCTTCATTAATTATTGCTTTTTTTGCATCAACAATGTTTCCACAATTTGCAAGTAGTTGAATTATGGTGTTGTCTTGTAATTTACCTGGACCAGAAATTCGTTTATAGCGATTTATTAATTCAGACTCTCTCGCTTTTTCACTTTCTACAAAATCGAAATCAGGTTCTTTAACTAAAAAACCTTCTCGCCCATTTATTAAAACAAGATCATCTTCTTTTAAATTTCTAGCGTCACTGCAACCAACGATTGCCGGTATTCCTAAATTCCTTGCCACAATCGCAGTATGACTCGTTGGTCCACCGTTTTCAATCACTAATCCTTTTACGTAAGAAAGATTCATTGTAGATGTATCGGAAGGGGTAAGATCAGCTGCTACTACAATGCAATCTTCATTTAATTCGAATTCAGGAAATTCTTCTCCCATAATATTTAACTTAAGTAGATTATTGATACCGTTTATATCCTCTACTCTTTCCGCAAAATAACCTCCAATATTTTCTAGTTTTTTCTTAAATTGGTCAAAAACTACTTCAATTAATTCATTTAATGTATTTTTACTTTTATAATTTTCCCAATTATTGATAAACTCTGATTTTAAATCGGGATCATTTGCCATCATAGATTGTGCTTCTAGAATTCCTTGCATAACTTCATCACTTACAAGTCGCGATTGCGATTCAAGATAAATTGATACATTATCTAATGAATCAAGAATAGATTCTAGATTTCCTGTGATATTTAATAATTGATGTTGTATCTCTAGTTTCTTTATTTTTGCATATGCTACACCTGGAGAAACTCCAGTCCCAATTAATTTCATTTAATGATCGTAATTTGTAGAAATAATTGAACTTAAATTTGAAATTAATTCATTTGCCTGATCTGAATCCTCATTAATTACGATCTCAACTTCTTCCCCAAATTTAATTCCAAGACCCAATACGGATAACAAACTGGCAGCATTTGTGTTCGCATTTCCAGGTCTGCCAATTTTTACTTCGACTCCACTTTTTGCTACTGCTTTGACAAATAAAGATGCTGGACGAGCATGCAATCCAACGGCACTGGCAACTTTAACAATTTGACTAGGCATAAATCCTCTTAATAATTAGTGGGGTGAAAGTTATTGTAAACTTTCACCCCACAATTTGTTTTACTTGGAACCAATACCTTTAGCTACAAATACTGCGCCTGTAGTTACTAAAGTTCCAATTACTATTGCAATTAAATAAGTGAATGCTCCACCGATTAAAGGAAGTACCCAAATACCACCGTGAGGTGCTTGCAAAGTGTTTCCAAAAGCCATGACAAGTCCACCTGTAACACCTGAACCGATCATGATTGATGGAATGACTCTCAATGGATCTGCTGCTGCGAATGGAATTGCGCCTTCAGTGATGAAGGAAGCTCCCAGTACCCATGCTGCTTTACCATTTTCTCTTTCAGCATCAGTGAATGATTTCTTTCTCAGAACTGTTGCCAAAGCAAGACCAAGTGGTGGCGTCATACCTGCTGCCATCACTGCTGCCATTACTACCCACTCTTTAGCTGAAGTTGCACCAGCTGCAACGTTTGCTAATCCACCAGCTGCAAATGTGTAGGCAACTTTGTTTACCGGTCCACCCATATCAAATGCCATCATCAAGCCAAGAACTACTCCAAGAACAACTGCGCTTCCTGTACCAATTCCTGCTAACCAAGATGACAATCCACTATTCAATGCTGCAACGGGTTTTCCAACTACGTACAGCATTACAAAACCAACAACAATTGTTGTTAGAAGTGGGTTAACCACAATCGGCATGATGCTTCTTAATGCAGAAGGCACCTTCCAATTTGCGATATAGCGTGCTACAAGACCTGCAAGAAGACCACCAAGTAATCCTCCAAGGAATCCAGCACCAATTGCTCCTGCAATTGATCCCGCAACAAATCCCGGAGCAATACCTGGACGATCAGCGATTGCGAAGGCAATGTAACCGGCCAAAACTGGAACTAAAAATCCAAATGCAGTTGCACCTAAACGAAAGATGATTGCAGGAATGTTATTTGCTGCTAGAGCTTCCGTTAAAGATGGTTTTACTACTTCGATTGGATCGGTCAACATAAATCCGATTGCAATCAAAATACCGCCTGCGGCCACAAAAGGAATCATGTAACTGACACCTGTTAATAGCCATTGACGTACTTCATTTGCTTTTGCCACGTGCATCCTCCCTACTCATTCGATAAACCTATTTGATTTACCGAATTCTTTTCCGAAAATTATTTTCGGAAACCTATTTTTTTGCTACTAATTTCTCGGCTTCCGCAATCAAAGCAGCAGCATCTTTGATTGCCTGTTTTGGAATACTTTGTACAATTAGTTTTCCATCAAATCTTTCTTTATCTCGTATTCCAATATCATTTGCAAAAATCACAACGTCAGCACTTTCAATCTGCTCTTTTGTAACAGGTTTCAATCCCCCGGCTCCTTGCGTTTCTACGTGTATTTCATGACCAGCCGCTTTGCTAGCTCTTTCTAAAGCTTCAGCTGCCATAAATGTGTGAGCTATTCCTGTGGCACAGGATGTAACCGCAACTATTTTCATGCATGCTCCTTTTCTTTGTTGAGTAAATCTAAAATCTCATTTTTATTATTTGAATTTCTTAAAACTTGTGTAAATTCTTGATCCATCAATTTTCGAGCAAGATTAGCCAGGATTTCTAAATGTTGATCTCCACTATTTTCTGGCACAACTATCATCAGTAACACACTTGCAGGAATTTCTTCAGGATCAAAAATTATTGGGCTGCTTGTTCTAGCGATTACAACAGTAGGAGTATCTATGCCACTTGATCTCGCGTGCGGAATTGCTATTCCATCGACTTGAGGCGTACCTATTTCATCGCGCTTTAAAACATCCTCAACAATTTTTTCTTTATTTCGACCACGTTTACTCGTAACTATTAAATCTGTCAATTTTTGTATTGCGTCAAATTTATCTTTTGCAATCAAATTCAAATCAATTAAGTTTGCATCAAAAATATTATTAGTTGACATTTTCCAACTCTCTTTGAAAATCAATTTCTTCATTTAACAAAACTTCGATTTTGTTGGCTTGTTCAAATGTAGGGATTGCTGTACCTGGTAACGAAACCGATGCTGCCGACCATTTAACGGCTTCTTTCAATGCTTCAGCATTTTGCCCTGCTGCAAGAAATATTGCTAACAAAATATCGCCCGCTCCAACCGGAATGCCATGTACTTGATGAGTAGGTTCTGCAAAAATCACATTATTTTCATCTACAAATAATGCTCCATCAGAACCAAGAGAACATAAGACTTTTCTAACACCATCATTAACAATGCTTTTACAAGCATCAACTGCTTGTCGAATGTTATTTATCTGGTAACCAACCAGTGATGATAATTCTTGTTGATTTGGTTTAATTAAATCAGGTTTCACTTCTCTTAGAACTTTATATAAAACGTCGCCACTTGCATCTACAGCTACATTTGCACTTTTTGACTTTGCAAAATTGATAAGTTCAGGATAAACATTATCAGAAGTTTCTGGACTTGGTTGACCTGCTAAAACTACCCAATTTTTTTTAAGCCAGAATTTGGCAATTGATTTTTTAATTTCAATTAATGTGTTTGAATCTATTGGACTACCTGGTTCATTTATTTTTGTCACATCACCATTTGCTTCAACTAGGGTAAGATTTGTTCTAATTGAATTTGATGTAGTTAGAATCTTATGTTTGATTTTTTGATCATCAAGAGCTGTACTTAACCATTTACTTGATAAGCCTCCACCAACAAGAATGGCAAAAGTTTTTGCTCCATACGAGTTAAGCGCTCTTGAAACATTTACTCCTTTTCCTCCTGGATCTACTTGAACAGAATTAACTCGATTAATAACACCTTTTTCAAGATGAGATAAATACAAAGTTCTATCAATACTTGGATTTAGAGTTACAGTGATTATCATGCTCTAATCACCATTGGCCCTAATTCTTCAATTTCTTGAGCAAATCTATTATTTATTTCTGAGTCTGTGATTACTACATCTACATCTGAAATATTTCCAAATGAAGCAAAATGATCTTGCCCAAATTTTGTGTGATCTACTAAAACAACTTTTCTTCTGGCAGATTGCAACATAGCATTTTTAACTTTTGCTTCTGCTTGATCTGGCGTTGTTAAACCTCGTTCTGCGGAAATTCCATTTGTGCCAACTAAAACAACATCGGCAAATAATCCTTCTAGTCCAGTTAGTGCTGTTTGGTCTACACAAGCCATGGTTGTTCCTCTAACTCTGCCTCCAAGCATCACCACTGTGATGTTTTTCTTTTCAGCTAATAAACCTGCATGTAATACCGAATTTGTCACAACAGTTAGTTTGTAGTTATCTGGTATTAAAGTAATTAATCTTGATGTTGTAGTACCTGCATCAACAATGATTGCGCCTTCTTCAGGAATTTCATCCAAAGCAACTGTTGCAATTCTTTCTTTTTCTTCCAACATTAAGTTCGATCTGGAAACTACGCTTGGTTCAAATCCAAGTCTGGTCAATGGCATTGCACCACCGTGTACGCGACGCAACAGGCCTTGTTGATGAAGTTCTGTTAAATCTCGACGGATCGTTTCAGGGGTTACGTCTAACGATTCAGCTAAAACTTGAACAGATGCATGTCCAAAGGAAATGACTTGTTCAAGAATTGCTCTATGTCGTTGCGGCGCGTACAACTGTGGCTCTCTTTCTTGTCACTGAATAAACCTTGGGAGGGCGTCTTTCAGTTGGGGTATCTGCAAATACCTTGACCCTTACCTAACACCTTTATATATGTCTGTGTCAATCTTTGTTTATATTTGTTTTGGTAACAATTTAATAACAAAAATTGAAGTTTGAGCGTAAGCCTCGACTGATTCTTATTTACTCCTGCTTGGCAGACTCTTTTCATGCACAGATTTACTCCAGAGGTAGAAGAACTAGCAAAAGAGATACTTTCCTACAGTTTGGAAAGATTAAAGTCAGATCCTCCGCTTGATGGACCAAGAACTAGTGAAGACCTATTTAAAGCAGTTGGCAATACCATTACCGAAAAAGGTTTAGGTGGTAAAAAAGCATTAGAAATATTTACAGAAGTACTTGCGAAAGCCTGCATATCAACAGATCATCCAAGGAATTTAGCTTTCATACCTTCTGCTCCTACTGAATATGCAAATCTTTTTGATTTAGTAGTTGGAGCAAGTGCCTTGTATGGAGGTTCTTGGCAAGAAGGCTCTGGTGCAGTATTTGCTGAAAACCAAGCCTTGAATTGGATTGCAGATTTAGCTAATTTTCCAAAAGATTCAGGTGGAGTATTTGTTCAAGGTGGAACTATTGGAAATTTATCAGCGTTAGTAGTTGCTAGAGAACATGCAAGAAATAAATATAAGGAAAATAAAAAATGGGTCATAGTTTGTAGCAACCAATCACATTCTTCTATTATTTCTGCTGCAAAAGTTATGGATGTTGAGATTTTTCAGGCAGAGCCTAATAATGAAGAAAAACTTACTGGCGAAATCGTCAAAAATGCAATAAAAACAGTTGAAAAAGATACCAATAAAAAAGTATTTGCCATTGTGGCAACACCTGGAACTACAAATCTTGGAATAATTGATGAATTAGAAAGTATTGGCAAAGTGGCTAATGAGCAACAAATTTGGTTCCACGTCGACGGTGCTTATGGTCTAGCTGCTCTTTGTGCACCCAGTGTAAGGCATAAATTTAATGGAATTGAAAAAGCTGATTCGCTAATTGTTGATCCTCATAAATGGCTTTTTGCTCCTTTTGATGCTTGTGCCTTGATTTATAAAAATCCAAGATTAGCTAAAGAAACTCATATGCAAAAAGCAACCTATTTAGAAACTTTACATAATGATTCTTGGAATCCATCAGATTACGCAATCAATTTGACAAGAAGAACTAGAGGACTTCCCTTTTGGTTTTCATTATCTGCTTATGGAACTGATGCATATGCAGAAGCCATGGAACAAACTTTAACTATTGCTAAAGAAGCTAGTGAATTAGTTAAGCAACATCCAAATTTAACTCTTTTAATGGAACCTGAATTATCGATTGTGGCGTTTGAAAGAAAAGGTTGGACTAAAAAAGATTATGAAAAATGGAGTGAAAAGTTATTAAATGATCAAATAGGTTTTATTCCACCTTCTTCACATAAGGGAAAACCTATTTTAAGATTTGCCATTGTAAATCCTTGGACAAAGATTGAAGATATCAAAATAATTCTTGATACTTTGTAACACTAAACGCTTACTTTTTCTCCTACATGCTTTCTAACAGTAGGAGCGACAACATTTCCATAAAGTTCAATTGATTTCATAATTTCTTTATGAGGCAAGTAACCAATACTTAATTGCATCATGAATCGATCCATTTTCATGTGCTCGTGCATTCGAATTATTTTCTCCGTTACTTCTTGCGGACTGCCCACTCCAATTGCTCCATGGGGTCCACATTCCATTTCAAAATGTTGTCGTGTTTGAGGAGACCATCCTCTTTCTCTGCCTATTTGATTCATTGCACGATCATGTCCTGGCCAAAATAAATCACGAGCTTTTTGAGATGTTTCTGCAACAAAACCATGAATATTAATTCCAACTGGTAAAACCCCATGACCTTGCTCTTGTGAAACTTTTCTATGAAGATCAACAAGTGGTGAGAATCTAATTGGATCTCCACCCAAAATTGCGATTGCTAGTGGCAAACCTAAAGTTCCTGCTCTTACAACAGATTGTGGAGTTCCACCGATTGCAATCCAAATTGGAAGCTTTTCTTGTAAAGGTCTTGGATAAATTCCTAATCCGTTGATAGCAGCTCTGTGTCTTCCTTTATTCCAATAAACTTTTACGTTATCTCTAATATTTAAAAGTAAATCTAATTTTTCAACAAATAGTTCTTCATAATCTTCTAATTCGTAACCAAATAGAGGAAATGATTCGATAAAAGAGCCACGACCCGCCATTATTTCGGCACGGCCATCAGAAATTAAATCAATTGTGGCAAATTGTTGAAAAACTCTAACTGGATCTTCTGATGATAAAACTGTTACGGCAGTTGATAATTTAATGTTTTTAGTTCTCATAGCAGCTGCTGCTAATAGAGTGCTAGGAGATGAAATCACAAAATCTGGGCGATGGTGCTCTCCAATGGCGTAAACATTTAACCCAACTTGATCTGCAAGTTCTACTTCTTCCATTAAATCTTTTAGCCTTTGATGCTCAGAAACAGAGCCATCCAGAGGCATATCGCCAAAGGTAAAAATTCCTAATTCCATGCCTTAATTCTACTTCTTAGATTTCTTTTTCGCATTTTCAAGAATCAATTGCTTTTTCCTCACCGAAATGAGTTTTCTAACTAACTTTTCCGGTAATGGTTTATCGATATCAAATCTTAAAGTTCCTGTGCTTTGATCAAAACCTTTTAATTCTTCTTTTAATTCAGACAAAACTTTTCCAGAAAAAGGAAAATATGAACAATGCTTTTTAGCTGATAAAAATCCACATATTATGCCTTCGTCTATTTTATAAGCTGGCATGTTGTAGCTGATAACTTCTTTAGCTTTTGGTTCAATTTTCATAATAGTTTTTCTTAATTTAATCAAGGTAGTTTTTTGTGGTTCCGGTAAATTTTTTAAATATTTATCTACGAATAATTTTGACATATTAAAAACCTGCGGCTATTTTTTCAGACCAATCTTTATATTTAGGTGCTAATCCTGGAATCTGATTAATCGATTGTATTTTCGATCTTTCTCCACTTTTTGCTGCAAATAAATCTTTTATAGTAAGGCCATGACTTGGAACATCTAACACTTCTATTTCATTTCCTGCTTCAACAAATCCTTCCTCCAGAATTCTTAAATAAGCACCAGGGCGTTGTGCTTGGGTAAATTCCTTAATCAAATTAGGTCTTTGCCAGAAACCTTGAAAAACTTTACAAGGAATTCGAGGAATAGTTACTTGTAAAAGTGTGGTACCTATTTTCCAGATTTCTCCAATTACTGCATTTGTAACATCAATTCCTTGAGTCGTTAAATTTTCTCCAAATCTGCCATTAGCAATTTCTAAACTAATTTCTTTTTCCCACCAATCGGCATCTTCTCTTGCATAGGCATAAACTGCTTGATCTTTTCCACCATGGTTTTTTGTGTCTAATACAAAATCGCCTTCAACCGAATCATTTTCTAGTGCAACGCGACCTAGTTTGGGTCTTTTATCAATACCTGTTTTTCCAACGGAACCTGCCCAATCTTCATGATGAATAATTGCTGTGACATTGACACTTAACAGTTTTTTCATTTATTACAACAAATCTCCACGGAGTTTAAAGGCTGTGGCAACTCTTTCAACTGAAACAATAAAAGCTGCGGTTCTTAAATCTGTGCCAAATTTGTTTGAAGCTTCCCAAGTTGCATCAAATGCAATATTCATTCTGGTATCTAATTCATTTCTGAATCTTTCAATGGGCCATCTAAATTCTTGTATGTTTTGTGTCCATTCAAAATATGAACCCATCACACCTCCAGCATTTGCCAAAATATCTGGCACTACTACCACTCCACGTTTCTGAAGTGCTTGATCTGCTTCTAAAGTAAGTGGTTGATTTGCACCTTCCACAATTATTTTTGCTTGAATTTTTTCATGATTTGATTCATTAACTACTCCTCCAAGGGCAGCTGGAATTAATAAATCACAATCCATGGTCAATATTTCATCATTTGAAACACTTTTTCCATCTGGAATATCTGAAACTTTTTTATATTTTTCTATTATTTCTTTAACATTAAATCCTTTATCATTGATTTTTCCACCAGAAACATCTGCCAAGCCAACAACTTTCATACCTGCTTCTTGAGCAGCAAGTGCTGCATAAATACCAACATTTCCAAAACCTTGAATAGCAACTCTTATTTGATTCTTATCTTTCTTTAATTTTTCTAAAGCACCAATTGCTACACCAATTACACCTCGACCTGTTGCTTCTTCTCTACCTGGTGCGCCAAATAATCCAATTGGTTTTCCAGTTACTACAGCTGGTGAAAAACCGTTAATTCTTTGATATTCGTCCATAATCCAAGCCATGGTTTGAGCATTGGTACCCATGTCAGGAGCTGGCACATCACGATGCGGTCCCAAAATATTTACCATAGTTCTAGTCCAACGTCTGGTTACTTCTTCTTTTTCTCTAATTGTCAAAGAGTTTGGATCAACTGTTACTCCACCTTTTCCACCACCAAATGGAACATCAACAAGGGCAGTTTTCCAAGTCATCAAACTTGCTAAAGCTCTTACTTCATCTAAATCAACTGATTGGTGATATCTAATTCCACCTTTTCTTGGACCTCGAGCGGAAGAATGTTGAACTCTATAACCGGTTAAAACATCAATTCCACCGGATTCTCTTCTTAATGGGATAGAAATAATTAATTCTCGTTCAGAAGTAGAAAAAGCTTCTATAAAATCTTTAGATAGTTTTAATAATTCACCTGCGCGATAAACATACGCATTTACTTCTGCAAGTGCACTAACACCTTTGTTATGCATCTTTTTTTCCTTCTTCTATATTTCTATCCTAAGTCCAAACTGGCTCTTGAACTTCTTTAACGTTACCTTCTTGGTCTAAAAGAAAGAATCGATCAAAGTTTTGTACAAACCATCGATCGTGAGTGACAGTCAAAACTGTGCCATCAAAAGCATCTAAAGCAGCTTCTAAGGCTTCACTACTGGTGATATCTAAATTGTCAGTTGGCTCATCAAGTAACAGTAAAGTTGCTCCAGATAATTCCAATAAGCAAATTTGGAATCGTGCTTGTTGGCCGCCAGATAAGGTTAAAAACAATTGGTCAGCTTGAGTACCTAAACCATATCTAGATAATGTGCCAACTGCGGCATTGATTTGCAAAGATTTTTCTTCCCACAAAATTTCAGTTAAAGTTTTTCTGCTCCATTCAGGATGATCATGAGTTTGGGCAAACCAACCAGGTACAACTCGGGAACCTAGTTTCCAATTACCTGAATGTTTAACAGTTTCATCGCCACCTAAAAGTCTTAAGAAATGTGATTTACCTGTGCCATTGCCACCTAGGAATGCAATTCTTTCCCCATAAAATAATTCCATGTCAAAAGGTTTAGTTAAATTAGTTAGTTCTAAATCTTTACAAACAATTGCTCTGACTGCAGTTCTGCCACCTTTTAATCTCATTTTCAATTTTTGAGGTGGAGGTGGTGCTTGAGGAGCACCTGCTTCTTCAAATCTTTTTAATCTGGTTTGCATAGCTCGATATTTTGGCGCCATTGCAGGAGATGATTTGGTTTGCATATGAAGAGTTTGAACTAAATCTTTTAGTCTTTGATGTTCTTCTTCCCAGCGTTTAGTTAATTCAGCTAATCTGTCGTGCCTTTCTTGTCTTGCTTCGTAATATGTGCCAAATCCTTTTCCATGAACCCAAGCAGTACCTCCTTCAATAGTGATAATTCGATCAGCTGCTCTTGTTAAAAGAGTTCGATCATGACTGATAAGAAGAATTGTTTTCATGGATTGTTTTAATTGATCTTCCAACCAATTTTTTGCCGGAACGTCCAAATAGTTATCGGGCTCATCTAGCAATAGAACTTGATCTGGACCTCTTAAAAGTGCTTCTAGAATTAATCTTTTTGCTTGACCACCAGATAAAGTTTTCAATTCTCTGAATTTACATTTTTCATAATCCATTTTTATTGCTTCTTGGCAACATACGTCCCATAATGTTTCGTTTTCATAACCTCCCGCATCTGCATATTCTGCTAGAGCGTGAGCGTATTTCATTTGCACTTCTTCGCTGTCATCTTCCATAAGTGCTAGTTCATATTTTTCAACATCTTTGATTGCTTCTTGAATTCTTTTTGGTGAAACTACTTTTAAGGCATCAGCAACTGTGGCATTTAAACCAAGAGAGGCAAGGGCGGTGTCATGTTCTTCAACTTTTTTTGCGGCTCCTGTTAATAATTGAGGCATAACTCCAAGACCGCCAGAAACTGATGTTGAACCTTCATCAGCAATTAAAACTCCAGTAATGATTTTAAAAAGTGTTGATTTACCTGCTCCGTTATCACCTACCAGAGCTGCAGTTATTCCTTCCCCCACTCGAAATGAAACATCATCGAAAAGTAAACGTCCTGTGGGCAGACGATAAGCAATACCGTTTACTTCAATTGCACCCAATTTTTATCCTTTTTTAAACACATAAAAAGGCTGGGCTTAAAAGCCCAGCCTTTTTAATTTTAGTTAACTCGATTTATGAGCAACCACTTGTGTTGCCGCAACCTTCGCAAACAAAGCATGAACCTGCCATACGCATTTTCACTCCACAGGTCAAACAAAGTGGTGCATCAGATTTTAATCCAGTTAAAGATTCTAAAACTTCCATAGAAGATCTAGCTTCTGCACCTGATTTTGTTTTTTCCACCACTGGCAATGTTGTGGTTGGAACAAAATCTGTAGCAATACTTTGAATTTCACTTGGTGCATCATATGCCTCACTTACTGCTTTTTTTCTTTCTTCAGCAGTTTGAATTCCTAATGCACTTCTGTGATCTTCTGGAAGATAATCAAGAGCTAATCTTCTGAAGATGTAGTCCATTACAGATTGAGCCATTCGAATGTCTTCATCATCTGTTAAGCCTGATGGTTCAAATCTCATGTTGGTGAACTTTTGAACATATTGTTCTAGTGGAACTCCGTATTGCAAACCAATTGAGACTGCAATTGAGAATGCATCCATAATTCCTGCCAAAGTTGAACCTTGTTTGCTCATCTTCAAAAATATTTCACCTAATCTTCCATCTGGATATGAAGATGTAGTCATGTAACCTTCAGCACCTGCTACAGCAAATGAGGTGGTTACTGATTGACGTGATTTTGGTAAACGTTGTCTAGCTGGTTTGTTTGTGCTTACAGGAGTTGAAGATGAATCTTCTTTGCTCTTGGCATCACTTAAAGGTTGTCCAACTTTGCAATTGTCACGATAAATTGCTAAAGCTTTCAAACCTTGTTTCCAACCTTGGTAATAAACTTCTTCAACTTCTTCAACAGTTGCTGTTGAAGGCATGTTTACAGTTTTAGAAATTGCACCAGATAAGAATGGTTGTGCGGCTGCCATCATGCGCACATGTCCCATTGGTGAAATTGATCTAACACCCATTGCGCAATCAAAAACAGAATAATGTTCAGGTTTTAATCCTGGTGCATCAATTACATTTCCGTTTTCTGCAATGTATTCAACAATTGCTTCTACTGTTTCTTGGGTGTAACCAAGACGATGTAGAGCTCTTGGAATTGTTTGGTTCACAATTTGCATGGAACCACCACCAACTAATTTTTTGAATTTAACTAGCGCTAAGTCTGGTTCAATTCCTGTGGTGTCACAATCCATCATCAAACCGATAGTTCCTGTTGGAGCTAGCACACTTGCTTGTGCATTTCGGTATCCATTTTGTTCACCTAGTTTGATTGCTTCTTGCCAAACATCTGTTGCTAATTGATGAACTGAGCGATCTAATTCGCTATCAATTTTTACTGAATCATTTGCTGCAGCATGTTTTCTGATTACACGTTTATGTGCATCAGCATTTCTGGCATAGCCAACATATGGTCCCACTACAGCTGCTAATTCTGCACTTCTCTTATATGAAGTTCCAGTCATTAAAGATGTAATTGAAGCAGCAAGGGCGCGACCTGCATCTGAGTCATAGGCAAGACCTAGAGCCATTAACAATGCTCCAAGGTTTGCATAACCAATTCCTAATTGGCGAAAATCTCTAGTCGTTTGACCAATTGCAGGGGTTGGGAAATCTGCAAACGAGATTGAGATTTCCATTGCCGTGATCACAAATTCAACTGTTTTCTTGAATTTGTCTGCATCAAAAGTGTCATCATCTTTTAAGAATTTCATCAAGTTCAATGAAGCAAGGTTGCAAGATGAATTATCTAAGTGCATGTATTCAGAGCAAGGATTTGAAGCGTTAATACGTCCTGTTTCTGGACTGGTGTGCCAATCATTGATTGTGGTGTCGTATTGAATTCCAGGATCAGCACAAGACCAAGCAGCTTCTGACATTTTTCTGAAAAGTTGTCTGGCATTTACTGTTTTTACACTTCTGCCATCAACTCTTGCAGTTAGGTTAAATTCCTTATCGTTTTCATAAGCTTTCATGAAATCATCTGAAACTCTGACGGAGTTATTTGCATTTTGATATTGCACAGAAATGATGTCTTTGCCACCAAGATCCATATCAAATCCTGCATCTCTTAAAGCACGAATTTTGTCTTCTTCGCGTGCTTTGGTGTCAATAAATTCTTCAATATCTGGATGATCAATATCTAACACAACCATTTTTGCAGCACGTCTAGTTGCGCCGCCTGATTTGATTGTTCCAGCAGATGCATCTGCACCACGCATAAATGAAACTGGACCAGATGCTGTTCCACCTGAAGAAAGAAGTTCGTTAGCACCACGAATTCTGGAAAGGTTTACGCCACTTCCTGATCCGCCTTTGAAAATAACGCCTTCTTCTCTGTACCAGTTAAGAATTGAATCAATTGAATCTTCAACTGCCAAAATGAAGCATGCACTTACTTGTTGTGGTGCACTTGTTCCCACGTTGAACCAAACTGGTGAGTTGAATGAAAATACTTGATGTAACAACATGTAAGTAAGTTCTTCTTCAAATATTTTTGCATCACTGTCTGATCCAAAATATCCGCCAGCTTTTCCTGCCTTGGTATAAGTTAAAACCACACGATCAATTAGTTGTTTTAAAGACCATTCACGGTTGTCATGTCCTACTGCTCCACGAAAATATTTTGTCGTCACGATTGTTGAAGCATTTACTGACCAGAAATCAGGAAATTCTGTTCCTTTTTGTTCAAAAACAACTTCACCTGTTTTCCAGTTGTTTTGCACTACATCACGGCGTTCCCATTTCACATCGTCATATGGATGTAGGCCTTCTTTAGTGAATACTCTTTGCATTGAAATGCTGCGAGCATTCTTGCGACCGGATTTGAAGGCACCGCTTAATGTATCTGTCATTTTCTTTTTTCCTTTTGTTTTAAAGTTTTAAATCTTTTTTGCTACTTCTCTGAGCCGTCCTCGACGCTTTTGTCATCGTTGTTGGCAATAGCGACGGCGACGTCCCCGAGTTCTCGAGCGGTGCGAAGTAATGAAATCTCTGATTCGAAATCTTCTAAAGATTCAAATGAGCGATACACACTTGCAAAACGCAAATAAGCAACTTCATCTAATTCACGAAGTGGAGCAAGGGTGGCAAGTCCTACTTCATGTGAATCAACTGCAGCTGCACCAGATGCGCGTACGGTTTCTTCTACCTTCTGTGCCAATAAAGCCAGATCGTCTTCACTTACTGGTCTTCCTTGACAGGCCTTTCTTAAACCACTTACAACTTTGCTTCTTGAAAATGGTTCTACTACTCCACTTCGTTTCACAACACTTAATGTCGCAACTTCCAAAGTGGTAAATCTTCGATCACATTCAGGACATTGACGACGTCGTCTGATAGCTGAACCGTCATCGTTAACTCTTGAATCAACAACTCTTGAATCTGAGTGACGGCAAAAAGGACAGAACAATGCCCAGACTCCTCTTCAAGTAGATGTGTATAACCCTGGTTTTCGCCCTGTGGATAACTGGCTTATGGCCTTCGTCTTTTGGGCTCATCTGCTGTGGAAAACTTGGGGTTAACCCCAACCTATGGACATTTCTGCCATTTCCACCACAAGATGTAGTGCTACATTAGTACTTCGCTATGCGACATGCAACTACCGGGGGCATGTGTTTTGCGTTACCGGTGTGTCTAGAGTTACAGATGTTGCGTTTTCGCAGGTCAAAGCCTTATTTCTTTACTTAATCAGAAGAACTGCACGGCGTGTTGCAACGATCTGGGTGTGTTGAAAAGGAATTCATCACAAATTAATCCCAGAACTACTAACCAAATAAGACATTAGGCATATAAGGTCATGGCATGGCCACAAACGGATTTTTAACAAAAAAAAGTGTGAGAAGAAGTTGGTATTTATATGACTGGGCTAACTCTTCTTTTTCAACTACCGTTATAACACTTTTTCTTGGTCCTTATTTAACTTCTATTGCAGAAAATGCAGCTGATGCATCAGGAATGATTTCTTTATGGGGAATAAGTATGAGACCTGGATCTTTATTTCCTTATGTAATTAGTTTTTCTGTTTTTGCTCAAGTTTTTGTTTTACCCATAGTTGGAGCTATTGCTGATCGAATTAAAAGTAGAAATGGTTTTCTAGCAGTATTTGCCTATCTCGGTGCTTTTGCCACAATCTGTTTATATTTTGTGCAAGGAGAAAGATTTGCTTTGGGTGCATTCTTACTTATTGTGGCAAATATCTCTTTTGGTGCAGCTATAGTAGTTTCAAATTCTTATATTCCTGATTTAGCTTCTCCGGATAAAAGAGATGCTGTTTCTTCCCGTGGCTGGGCTATGGGATATGCAGGTGGAGGTTTATTACTTTTACTAAATCTTTATCTTTATTCAAGTTATGAATCATTTGGAATCACAGAAGCTGAAGCGGTGAGAATTTCTCTTACTTCAGCAGGTATTTGGTGGGCATTATTTACCATAATTACTGTTAGAGGTTTAAGAACTTTAAATAGAAAAACAGGTGTTGTTGGAATTGAAGCTTTTTCTGTTGGTTTTCAAGAATTAAAAAATACTTTAAAGGATTTAAAGAAGTATCCAGAAACTTTAAAATTCTTAATCGCTTATCTTTTCTACAACGATGGGATTCAAACAGTTATAGCAATTTCTGGAACCTATGCAATTTTAGAATTAAAACTAGAACAGTTATCTTTAGTATTTGCCATAGTTATTGTGCAAATAACTGCACTTATTGGTGCATTGATTCTTGGAAAACTTTCAGAAAATTATGGCACCAAGAAAACTATTCTTCTTTCATTAGTTATTTGGACAATAATGGTAGTTATTACTTATTTTGCTCCGGTTGGTCAAGCAAATCCTTATTTTGCAATTGCTGCAGGAATTGGATTTGTCTTAGGTGGTAGCCAAGCTTTATCTAGATCCTTATATTCCCAAGTGATTCCAAGATCTCAAGAAGCCCAATACTTTTCTTTTTACGAAATAAGTGAACGTGGCACTAGTTGGCTTGGAACATTTGCTTTCGGAGTGGCCTTTGGATTAACTGGGTCTTATCGTCAAAGCATTTTGCTAATTATTGCTTTCTTCATTATTGGAGGCTTGATTCTAATTAAGGTAAATATTCGACAAGCTATAAAAGAATCAGGAAATCCTCAACCCGCAAAAGTTTAAATACTTACTTACCTAAAGTGGTTCTAACAGCCTGGGCAACTGCTGGGGTAACACCAGGATCAAACACACTTGGCACAATAAATGAAGCATTTAGTTGTTCATTTGAGACTCGATTAGCAATGGCATTGGCTGCTGCTATCAAGGTTTCTTCGGTAACATTTTTTGCTTGAGCATCAAGAAGTCCTCTAAAAATACCAGGAAAAGCTAAGACGTTATTAATCTGATTTGGAAAATCACTTCTACCTGTTGCTACCACTTTGGCATATTTTCTTGCCAATATCGGATCTACTTCAGGATTTGGATTCGCTAGAGCAAAAATAATTGAATCTTTATTCATTTGCTTTAAATCATTTTCAGTCAAAATATCTGGTGCGCTTACTCCGATAAATACATCAGCATTTTTTAAAGCTTCAGTAACAGATCCTGAGAAGTTATTTTTATTGGTATTTTCTATCAACCATTGCACATCCTCCCCATCTTTTACTCCACTATGAATTGGGCCAAGGTTGTTAAATACAATTAAATCTTTTAAACCACTTTTGACTAATAATCTTGCAATAGCAGTTCCTGCTGCTCCTGCTCCTGTCATGACTACTTTAATTTCAGAAATCTTCTTATTTACAACCCTTAAGGCATTAGTTAAGGCTGCTAAAACCACAATGGCTGTTCCATGTTGGTCGTCATGAAATACCGGAATATCTAATAACTTCCTTAATCTTTTTTCAATTTCGAAACAACGAGGGGCAGAAATATCTTCAAGATTTATTCCTCCATAGACAGGCGCAATTAATTGAACTGTTCTAACTATTTCATCTACATCTTGGGAATCAATACAAACTGGCCATGCATCAATATCTGCAAATCTTTTAAAAAGTGCAGCTTTTCCTTCCATTACTGGTAAGGCCGCAGCAGCACCCAAATTTCCTAATCCTAAAACTGCTGAACCATCAGTGACTACAGCTACTGAATTTCTTTTAATAGTTAATCTTCTTAAATTTGTTGGATCTTCAGCTATTGCTTGAGAAATTCTTGCCACACCTGGAGTGTATGCACGGGATAAATCATCACGAGTTTTTAGAGGAACTTTAGAATGCACTTCTAATTTGCCACCCAGATGAATTAAAAATGTTCTATCTGAAAACTTTCTTACCTTTACTCCGTCTAGTTTTGCAATTGAATCAGTAATTTTTTTAGCATGCTCTTCGTTAGTTGCATTACAAGTAACATCCACCACGATTGAGTTATAGGTTGATTCCACGACATCAAGAGCAGTTAGAGCAGCACCTGCAGCAGATACTGCAGCTGTTAAATCTCCAGTTGAATCAGTTGTGGCAGGAAGTTCTACACGAATAGTAACTGCATAACCTGGGGATGGAATTGACATGGTTTTACTCTAGTACCTAGTTGTTACAGCAATGACTCTAAATAATTAAGGGCTCACAAAAGTGAGCCCTTAATCAATTTTTACCTATTTATTTATGACCTTTAACTGCTGCTTCTTCTTCAGGTGAAAGCACAAGGTTATTTCTTGCAACTAATCCAAAGTAGAGCAGGCCAAGAACATAAACGATTGCAATAGCAATGATTGCTTGTCTATATGCAGGGTTTAAAGCTTGTCCGATGAAGATCAATAATGCCAACAATCCAGCAACCCAAGCTCCAGCATTTCCAACCGGACTCTTATAAGGACGCTTTAGATGAGACATATTTTTCTTCAAAAGCACATAGGAAATCATCTGCAACATGTATGCAATTACTGCACCCCAAACTGCAATGTTTAATACAACTGCACCTGCAGTTGTACCACCGTATTGCGCCCATAGAAGTGCTGCATAACCAATTACTGCACCAACAATAAGCGCCACGTATGGAGTTTTTCTCTTTCCAGTTAGTGACAATGATTGTGGGTAGTAACCTGCACGAGATAAAGAATAAATGTTTCTACCGTAAGCAAACATAATTCCTTGAAGCGATGCAAATAAACCAATCAAAGCAAAAGCTGCAAGAAGTGCAGCAACGTTTGCATTTGGCAAAATTGCACGGAATCCATCTAACAGTGGTTCACCTGATGTAGCAATTTTGCTTGAACCAGTAACACCTGGATTCAAGAACAAAACCAACATCGCAGTTACCACTAGAGTGCCAAGACCCCAAATACCTGCTTTTGGAATATCTTTTGCAGGATTATGAGCTTCTTCTGCAGCTAATGGTAATTCTTCAATACCTAAGAAGAACCACATTGCAAATGGCATAGCCGCAACAATTGCCCAGAAGCCTTTAGGTAAGAAAGATGTTCCACCTTCAACACTTGGAGCAATATCTAGCAAATTGCTAAATGAGAATTTGCCGCTTGCGATCGCCATAATTGCAAACAAAGCAAGAACAGCAAGTGAGGCAATTGCAACAACAATTGCAAACTTGAAGGAAATTTCTGCTCCTGCAATATTTAGTGCTAAAAAGATTGCATAAAGAATAATCCACCAAATCCAAACAGGAAGTGATGTTCCTGTTAGTTGGCTGATAATTCCATCTGCATAACTTGCAGAGAAAAAGACAATAACTGCAGTTGTTGCAACATATTCAATGGTTTCAGCAAAACCTGTTACGAAACCACCCCAAGGACCCATTGCAGATCTTGCGAATGAATATGCACCACCTGTATGAGGTAATGCTGCAGACATTTCACCGATGCTAAACAACATGCCGTAGTACATGATGATTACTAAAATTGTGGCGATAAATAAACCGCCCCAACCGGCTGAATCAATACCAAAGTTCCATCCAGAAAAATCTCCAGACACAACTGCGGCCACTCCTAATCCCCAAAGAGCTAACAAACCTGCATGTCTTTGAAGACCGCGTTTATCAAAATAATCACGAGCAACGTCTTTATAAGTTGCACCTTGAACTGTTTTCTTTGCCACTTACCCTCCCAAATGGGACAAGCCTGGTTCCAGGCTTGTTCTAATGCTCTTTTTTACCCCATGATTGTGAACAAATGAAAGAGTTTTGGGTGTTTTTTTTCAAAAAGTCGCATACGGTTTGTGAGGAAATTGGAAAAAATGTTATTTTTTAAGACTTTTTGTCAGATAATTTAAACGCTACAACAGCTATCAGGGCACTGATTACTGATGCGACTAAAACGCTCAAAATGGCTAAATCTTGAATCTCTTGTTCCTTAAAAGCAAGTTTGGCAATAAAAATGGCCACTGTAAATCCTATACCGGCAGCATTTCCGACTCCCAAAAGTTGATGCCATTTAACATCTTTTGGAATTTGGCCAATTTTAGAAAATTTGGTGAAGTATGTTAAAAGTAAAATTCCAACAGGTTTTCCCACTACTAAACCAAGAATGATTCCTAGCGCAACACTTGATTGGAGCATCAATTCAAAAGTTTTTGAATCTATTTTTATTCCAGAGTTTGCAAATGCAAACAATGGTACAACTAGGAATGCACTCCAGGGATGAATCACATGTTCCAACCACTCCACGACTGAGACAGAATTTTTTGCTATTTTTTTAGATTTAATCGCATTTTCTACGGTGGAAACATTTTTTAATTCATCAATATCAATATATTTTTTCTCAATTATTGGAGTTACTGGTGCTAGAAGCCCAAGGATCACTCCTGCGATAGTGGGATGAATTCCTGTTTCATAAAGTCCATACCAAAGCAAAACTCCAAGCACGACATAAACAAAAGTAGTATTTATATTTATTCTTTTAAACCAAATGACTATTAAAACTAGCAAAATTGAAATTATTAGCCAGGGAATTGTTATTCCTTTAGAAAAAACTAACGCAATAATTAGAATTGCCCCGATATCATCAATAACTGCAAGCCCTAATAGAAATGGTCTTAAAAAACCTGACTTCTTAGCCCCAAAATAACTTAAAACTCCAACTGCTAAGGCAATATCTGTTGCAACTGGAACTGCCCATCCTCTTAAATCCTTAAAGTCTGTGACAAATAAATAAATTAGAGCAGGAACTAGCATTCCCCCAAGAGCTGCAAGTAATGGCACTATGGCTTTTTTAAATCCTGCTAAATGACCAGTATTTAATTCTCTATTTATTTCAAGTCCGACTAAAAAGAAAAATATAGTCATGAGTGCATCATTTATTAAGTGCTGGACATCCATATTAAACTGGAAT
Source organism: Actinomycetes bacterium (assembly GCA_038145175.1). Taxonomy (GTDB): domain Bacteria; phylum Actinomycetota; class Actinomycetes; order S36-B12; family UBA5976; genus ATZT02. The sequence goes on from JAYQPE010000003.1 coordinate 147,388, forward strand.
AAACCAATTTTTATAAAAACGTCTGTTTTTAGAATTTCAAAATACGCATCACTTAAATTTGAATTAGCGATAACTAAACCAAGAATTGCTGCTAGAAGAATTAGAAGACTGCTAGTTGATTCTCTTTGAAAAAAATCAGCAAAAGGTGAAATTCTTGTAACTTGATTTTTTCTAGTTTTTTGCTTCATCACTTCATTATGCTAAACATCAAGCACTTAGTGTCTGATTGGCTCAACTCTTTCGAACTTCCAATACTCAAACAGCCAACCTGAGACTGAAAATAGTACAAATCCAAGTCCCATCAAAAATATCCAGGCAGCGAAAATAAATCCGACAAAAGTAAAAGCAGCAGCTGCTGCCACGATCATTGGCCACCATGAATGAGGTGAATAAAAGCCATAATCAGCTGGGGCTTCGTTTTGTTCGGCCGTTTCGTTATCTTCTGGTTGATACCCAATTCGATTGGAGGTAAAGATTAAGAAGAAAGCAACTAATATTGCTAAACCACCAGTTAAAACTAGCCCTGTTGTGCCAACAGGTTCTTTTGTAAAAAAGTAATAAATCCCACCGACTACAAAATAAAACACTGCCCCCCAGAAAAATAACCATCCACCTGGTTTCATTTAGTTTCTCTTTCCAAGCTTTGGTCCACCAATTGTGTCATCTAAAAAGTTAACTCTGGTTGGAATTTCTGCTTCAGCTAATTCAGGATGTGCTGCATCAAATGCAGGACGTTCTGAACGAATTCTTGGTAATGATGTGAAGTTATGTCTTGGTGGTGGACAGCTTGTGGCCCATTCCAAACTCATTCCCCAACCCCATGGATCATTTTCTTTAACCAACGGGGCAAATCTCCATGTTTTGTAAACGTTGTACATGAAAAATATTGTTGATGCGCCCAGTAAAAATGCTCCCGTGCTAGATACTGCATTTCCAAAAGTAAAACCATCACTTGCTAAATAATCTGCATATCTTCTTGGCATGCCTTTAATTCCTAGCCAATGTTGAATTAAAAATGTAACTTGGAAACCTATAAAAAGAGTCCAGAAATGAATCTTTCCTAAAGAATCATCAAGCATTCTTCCTGTTAGTTTTGGCCACCAGAAATAAAAGCCTGCAAACATTGCAAAAACTACGGTTCCAAATACGGTGTAATGAAAATGTGCTACAACGAAATAGGAATCTGAAACGTGGAAATCAATTGGTGGCATCGCAAGCATAACTCCAGTCAGTCCACCGATTAAGAATGTGATCAAGAAGCCAATTACAAACATCATTGGTGTTTCAAATGAAATAGATCCTCGCCACATCGTACCTATCCAGTTAAAGAATTTAACTCCAGTTGGAACAGCAATTAACATCGTGGTTAGAGCGAAAAACGGTAATGAAACTGCACCGGTTACATACATGTGATGTGCCCAAACTGCAACTGATAAACCTGCGATTGCAATTGTCGCAAAAACTAATCCTTTATAACCAAAAATAGGTTTTCTACTAAATACCGGAATTACTTCACTGATGATTCCAAAGAATGGTAAAGCAATGATGTAAACCTCAGGATGACCAAAAAACCAAAACAAATGTTGCCACAAAATTGCACCACCATTTGCTGCTTCAAAAACTTGTGCATTAAAAGTTCTATCTACTTCTAACACAATTAATGAGGCAGCTAAAACTGGGAAAGCCATTAGAACTAAAACGCTTGTTAACAAAATGGTCCAAACAAAAATTGGCAATCTAAACATAACCATGCCAGGTGCTCTCATAGTCAAAATTGTGGTGATGAAATTTACTGCACCAAGAATTGTGCCTAAACCACCAAGTGCAAGTCCCATTATCCAAAGATCTGCACCGACAGTTGGTGAATTAACTGCATTTGAAAGCGGAGCGTAAGCAAACCATCCAAAACTTGCAGCACCATCGGGTGTTAAAAATCCTGCCACAACAATAATTCCACCAAATAAAAACATGTAATAACCAAGCAAATTTAATCTTGGAAAAGCAACATCTGGTGCACCAATTTGTAATGGAGTTAATGCATTAGCAAAGCCAACAAACAAAGGAGTTGCAAAAAGAAACAACATAATGGTTCCATGCATCGTAAACATTTGGTTATATTGCTCATTTGAAACAATTTGTAAACCTGGCTGAGCCAATTCAGCTCTTATAACCATGGCCATTAAACCTGCGATAATGAAGAAAATAAATGAAGTAATTAGGTAAAGATTTCCAATAATTTTTGGATCAGTTGATGTCATCCATTTTACTAAAGTTCTTCCTAAAGTGTTTTCTTTTTCAGGATGAGGATGAGAAGAAACTGTTGGGCGATCTTCAATGAGTGTCATTTTTTAACCTTCCTTACATCCTGGCAAATCAGGATTACCTAAGCAATCTGTATTTGCATCTGTTACTACTCTGCCAGTAGAAAGTGCTCCAACTTGGCCAAGTGCCCTTAATTTTTCAATATGTTGATTAAATTCTTCCCTTGTAACTACTTTTACGTTGAATAACATGCGAGAGTGGTCCACTCCGCAAAGTTCAGCACATTTTCCCGCAAACTCACCTAACTTTGTAGGAGTAAGTTCAAAGGCATTTAATCTTCCTGGAACCACATCCATTTTCATTAAAAATGCTGGTATCCAGAATGAGTGAATTACATCAGGAGAAGTTAATTCAAATTTAACTTTTTCATCTAAAGGCAAATAAAGCATTGGTGGATTTGCAGGAGTACCGATGTCATAAACGCCTGCTTCTTTGTAATTAAAAGTCCAAGACCATCTAAAACCAACAACATTAACTGTGTGTTGTTGTTGTCCCGTTAATTTAATTAGTGGACCTTGGTCTCTTGCTGTGAAATAAAAAAGTCCTAACACAATAACTAAAGGAACAATTGTGTAAAGAATTTCCAATGGAATGTTGTATCGAGTTTGTTTTGGAACTTCATTTTCACTTCTTCTTCGATAAAGAATAATTGCTGAAAAAAGTAAACCTAAAACTAAAAGAGCAACTCCAATTGCCACAATCCAAGTTCCCTGCCACAAATTTAAGATTGTGACACCTTCTTTGGTTGCAGGTTCTGGGAAACCTATGCGAAGGGCTTCATCTTGAGTTGCTTTGGAACAAGCTGTTAAAACAAAAAATGAGGAGATCAATAGTGTCGAAAGAATCTTTCGTCTCAAACTAATCTCTCCTAAGAGCAACTTTGACTGTATATATAGCAACATTAGAGCACTCAAGCCGTTGTGAGGAAAAGAAGGGCAAGTAACGTTTAACACATGTCGGCTAGCACAAATGCACATATGCGTAATTTTGATTCTTTGACTTCAGGGCTACTTCATCCTGCTGCAAAAAAAGCATTAACTTCCTTGCCAGATTATGCCTACTTTGATTCAACCAAGCTGTATCACGAATCACGTTCTGCCCGCATGCTTTTAGATTCAGCTCGTGCATCAATTGCTGCCAGATTAAAAGTAAATCCTGATGAAGTTTCTTTTATCCCAAGTGGCAACGCAGGACTTGATTTAATTGTTTCTGGTTTATTAAATGCCACAAATAACAAAAAAGTTGTGTCTTCAAGTGTTGAACAAAAAGCAATAATTGAAAGATTAAAAAGTTATGAGTCAAATTTAGTTTCGGTTGATAATCTAGCAAGAATAAACGAAAAAGAATTTATTGAAAAGCTAGATTCTATAAAACCTGGACTTGCTGTTTTACAATTTTCAAATCATGAAGTAGGCACTCAGCAACCACTTCATCTGATTTACAAAAAATGTCAAGAATTAAATATTCCACTATTTGTTGATGCATCCATGACTGCAGGATTAGTAAATGTAGGTAGTGATTGGGATGTGTTGCTACTAAAACCAAGTAGCTGGGGTGCTCCAATTGGTTTAGATATTTTAATTGTGAAAAGAAATGTAATGTTTAAATCAATTCTTTTAGATGATGGCCGAGAAAATCATAAATTTTCTAGCAATGTGTTCATCCCACAAGCAGTAGCTATTGGGGCAAGTTTAGAAGCAATAAATGAAAATAGAAGTGAAATTGCTAAATCATTATCAATTCTTATTAAAGATTTAAGAGAACAATTAGAAAAGATAAAAAACATAATTGTTTTAGGAGATCCAGTAGCAAGACTTCCGCATGTCATTAGTTTTTTGATAGAAAATGTTGACGGTGAATTTATATCCCAAAACTTAAGTAAAAAAGGCTTTGCAGTTTCTAGTGGTTCTTCATGCACGCCAGATGCTATAAAACCATCTCATGTATTAAGTGAAATGGGATATCCAAATCAGGCTCACATTAGAGTATCTCTTTCATTTGATACTAAAAAAGAAGATATTGATGATTTTGTTGTGGCATTGATTCAAACAATGAGTGAAATCTAAAAAGCTGGTTTTGTTTTCATAACTATCTTTAATTGATTTAAATATTTTACTCTAGAAATTTCAATTACTCCCATGCTTTTTAAATGAGGGGTTTGCCATTGCACATCAAAAATTCTTTCTCCCCCAGCATTGTTCAACTTTTCAACTAAATAGACCATGGCTGTTTTTGAAGCATCAGTTTTTCTATGAAACATAGATTCACCTGCAAATAATCCATTTACTTCTACTCCATAAAGACCACCTACTAAATTTTGATTCTCATCCCAAACTTCAACACTATGAGCAAAACCTAAATCAAATAAATCTTTATAAGCTTTTAATATTTCTTTATTAATCCAACCCTTTGGTCTTTTATCATCGCCACAACCTTTCATAACTTCAACAAATTCTTGATCAAAAGTAACGTGATATTTTTTCATAGATTTTTTTAAAGATTTTGATATTTTTATTTCATTTAATGGTAAAACTCCTCTTTTTATAGGTGACCACCACCCAATTTCAGTTTTTCCTTCGATTTCAACGTGCATAGGAAATATTCCATGTCTATATGAATCAATTAAAGTTTCAGGTTTTAGATCTGCACCTAAAATAACTAGATCATTTTTGGGCATTTGTTCTTTTTTGGGAAAATTCCAAAGAGAGGGCCCAATTTCTTTTGGCATTTAATTACTTAACTAAAAAAGGTTTTATTTCTGTTGCTGGATCTTTTCCGTAAAAATTCTCAAATCTTTTAACAAATTCTTCATTTGAAAAGAAATATTCTTGTGTACCAACTGTTTCAATTACATAAGTTGCAAGCATGGAACCAACTTGAGCGCATCGTTCAGGTTTTAATCCCCACGAATAAGCCGCTAAGTAACCGGCACGAAATGAATCTCCCACGCCTGTTGGATCAATTCTTTCAGTTTCTGGCGGACAAGCAACGGTAGCAATTACTTCATTTTTACTTTGCACTCTTGCACCTTTTGCCCCTAATGTGGTTACAACTGTTCCAACTCGTTTCATTAATTCATCTGTATTCCAACCAACTTTTTTCTCTATCAAACTTGATTCATATTCATTCATGAATAAATAAGTTGCACCTTCAATTAATTGAGCAATTTGTTTGCCATCCATTCTGGCCATTTGTTGTGAAGGATCAGCTATGAAATCTATTTTTCTATGTTTTGCCTCTTCTGTGTGTTTAAGCATTGCTAAAGGATCACTTGGACCAATAAACACAAAATCTATTTTTCCAACTCTTTTTACAACAGGACCTAATTCAATTAAATTTGATTCACTCATTGCCCCTGGATAAAAGGAAGCAATTTGATTTGCAGCATCATCAGTGGTGCAAACAAATCGTGCTGTGTGTTTGTCGTGACTGTAATGGATTGATTCACAATCTACATTGTGTCTTTCTAACCAAGATCTATATTCGGCAAAATCTTTGCCAACTGCGCCAACCAAAATTGGCCGAAGTCCAAGTTTTCCCATTGAAAATGCAACGTTTGCTCCAACCCCACCTCTTCTGATTTGTAAATCATCAACTAGAAAAGAAAGTGAAACGTGATCTAATTTGTCTGCAACTAATGAATCAGTGAATTTTCCAGGAAAACGCATCAAGTGATCTGTTGCAATTGAACCCGTGATTGCAATATTTAGTGACACGGGAAGTAAGACTACTAATTAACCGATTAAAAGTGAATTAGTGGAATGAATCGCCACAGGCACAAGATCCACCTGCATTTGGATTATCGATTGTGAAACCTTGTTTTTCGATTGTGTCTACAAAATCAATTGTTGCTCCATTTAGATAAGGAACACTCATTTTGTCTACAACAACTTTCACACCGTTAAAATCTTGAGTTGCATCACCTTCAAGGGATCGATCATCAAAAAATAATTGATATCTCATGCCAGAGCATCCACCAGGTTGCACAGCAATTCTTAATGCAAGATCATCTCTTCCTTCTTGATTAAGAAGAGTTCTCACTTTTGTGGTTGCAACATCTGTTAGCAAAATGCCATTTTGAGTATTTGTGGTTTCAGTGCTCATGAGTCAAATTTACCTTTCCTTCTTCTATATATATTGCCACGTTATTTCGACCATGTCCTGCTGACCCGCTCCGCGAGCATCACTAGAGACATAAAAGGATCATTTGGTAAATCTTGTCCAGGTTCAATGCATCCATATGCTCCAACAATTCCTGCCGCAGCTAATTCTCTTTTCCCCGCTAAAACTTGTCCGCATAATGCAAGACAAGTTTTAGCTGAATCCATTGCCAAATCTGCAATGCCTGTTATGACTTTGCCGCGTAAGGTTTGCCAATCAAGTGAACCCTCACCTGTGATTACTAGATCTGAATTTGCAATTTCATTTTTTAAATCGAATGATTCTTCAACAAGTTCTAAACCACTTACTCTATTTGCGCCAAGTGCCATTAGTGCAAAACCAATTCCTCCACCTGCCCCTGCCCCCAGCATCAATGATGCATCTTTATTGTCTTTTCTTTTAGGAATTCTTTTCGCTAATTGTTCTAGTTTTATCTCCAATTCTTCAATTAATTCTTTGCTTGCACCTTTTTGTTCCCCAAAACCTTTAGCTGCTCCTCTATTGCCTAGAAGTAATACATCAACATCTGTGGCGGCAATTAAATCAATATTTGCTAAATCATTTGGATTAATTGTTTCCAATATTCCAACACCTCCATCGATTGAGGCAGTTCCTCCAACTCCTACAAAAATTGATTCACATCCTTCAGCGATTGCTTTATTTATTAATTCACCAATTCCTCTTGAGGTGTATTTGTCTGGAGTTTTAGGAAAAGTAGTAATTAATTGTGGTCCAACAACTAAGTGCGATTCGATGTAGGCAGTTTTTCCAACAATTAACATGGGGGCTTTGATTGAGGTTCCTTCTAAACCTGTAACTAAATACGAAACAAGATTTCCGCCAAATCCATATGAAATTGCATCTAAAAATCCAGGTCCACCATCACTCATCGGTGCGAGAAAAAAATCATCTTTGCTGGTTTTTTCCCAACCAGTCTTAATAGCTAATGCAGCTTGGGCTGCAGTAAGTGTGCCGGTGAATGAGTCTGGAGCAATAACGATGCGCACCTCGCAAACTTTAGTAAAGCATGAAAACATGGTTATATGGCACCAACTTGGACTGAACCTGCAGCAACTCCTTTACTTCATTTATTGGGTTCTTTATCTGATTCAAATACTGAAAAAGGTGTTGAATGTCCTGGGCAATTACCAAATCCCTCCTCTCCTGATTTAGTTCAACGAGCATTAGTTGCTAAAGAAAAATTAGGAGATCGTTTATTTATATTGGGACATCATTATCAAAGAGATGAAGTAATCCAATTTGCTGACACAACAGGAGATTCATTTAAATTAGCCAAAGATGCAGCAGCAAGACCTAATGCTGATTACATAGTTTTTTGCGGAGTGCACTTCATGGCAGAAAGTGCAGATATTTTAACTTCAGATTTACAAAATGTTATTTTGCCAGATTTAGCCGCAGGTTGCTCAATGGCTGACATGGCAGAAATTTCTCAAGTTGAGTCATGTTGGAGTGTTTTAGAAGATTTAGGAATTGCCAAATCCACAATTCCAGTTGTTTATATGAACTCAACTGCAGCAATTAAAGGTTTTACTGGAAAAAATGGTGGCACAGTTTGTACATCATCTAACGCACAACGAGCTTTAGAGTGGGCTTTTTCAAAAGGTGAAAGAGTTTTATTTCTTCCAGATCAACATCTTGGAAGAAATACTGCAGTAATGAAATTGGGTATGAAAAAAGAAGATTGCGTAGTTTTTGATCCAAGAAAACCAAGAGGTGGCTTAACTGATTCGCAATTACATAATGCGCGCATGATTTTGTGGAAAGGTCACTGTTCAGTTCATGCCAGATTTTCACTTAATTCAGTAAATGATGTTAGGCAAAGAGTAAAAGATGTTCAAGTAATTGTTCATCCAGAATGTGTCAATGAAGTCGCAGAATCAGCAGATGTAATTGCTTCAACTGAGGGAATTATTAAAACTATTAAAGCATCTCCAAGTGGTTCAAAGTGGGCTGTTGGAACAGAATTAAATTTAGTTAGAAGACTTGCTAAACAATTTCCTGATAAAGAAATTATGTTTTTAGATAAAACTATTTGCTACTGTTCCACCATGAATAGAATTGATTTACCGCACCTTGTGGCAAGTTTAGAGAATTTAGTTGCTGGAAATATTGTGAATCAAATAAAAGTAGATGCCCAAACCAAACAATTTGCCAAAATGGCGCTCAACCAAATGCTTGCCTTGCCGGGTAATTAAAGGGTGATAATCTTAAAAAACTTATGAAACAAGGACCAACCCCAAAAAGAAAAGAAGCTGAAGCTGCTCGAAAAAAAGCTTTAAAAGTTCCTAAAGATACCAAGGAAGCAAGAAAAGCAGTTAGGGAAAGAACCAGGCAGCAGCGCGCTGAAGTAAGAGTTGCTATGGCTCGCGGTGAAGAATGGGCCATGCCTTTAAGAGACAAAGGTCCAGTTAAAAGAATGGTCAGAAATTTAGTTGATTCTCGTTGGCATTTTGGTGAACTATTTTTACCAATTGCCATGGCAGTTTTGGTTTTATCATTAGTGCCAAATCCACAAGTTGCAAGATTTGTTTATTTATTATGGCTCTTGATGATGCTTGGCACCATAGTTGATGAAATATTTTTGGGATTTAAAATTAAAAAAGAAATCAATAAAAATTATTCAGATCCCAAAGAGCGTAAAGGTGCAATTTTTTACGGTTTGATGAGAGCATTACAACTTAGAATTTTAAGAATTCCTGCTCCAATTGTAAAAATTGGTGGAAAGCCTAAAGAATTTAAGTAATTACTTACTTAAAGGATGTAGGCTCATGTTTTCCATGGCCAGATTAGTTCCATCCCAAAGTGACACTTGATCTATTCCACCTCGAAGTAAAACTCTCCAATTTAGGGTTAACCAATCTTCAGCCTCAGATCTAGTTTTAAATTCTTCGATAACTGCTTCTTTTGGTAATTGCTCAACTGGTTTTCCGTCTTTATCTAAGTAAACCCAAGTAAATGCCATATTCTGAATTTTTCCTTTATAAAGAAAGTAAGTTAGCCCCCGCGACAACTTTTTTTCCTTATGGATAAATAGTTTCACGACTCGCTCCTATTTGGCAATTGACTAAGGGGTAAGTTTCATGTTGTAGTTCTACCTAGCACGAAAACCTGTTCCTTGTAAAAGGGGAAGCTGGTCAAAATCCAGCACTGTCCCGCAACCGTAGGTTCAGAAAAAAAGCTTTTTTTCTGAATAAGTCGGATTACCTAACTAGGAATGAGTCGACCAACGCATCCGTCGAGGAAAACGGGGCAGGCCGGATTGTTTTTCTAGATCCACCTTCCCTTTGTTTCTTTTGAAACAAAGGGTTTTGTTTTTCTAGATTTATTTTCTTAAAGCCCGCTCATCTGGTTAATCAACGGTATTTATTCCAGAGGAGAATAGATTGAAAAAAGTAAAAAGAAATGTTGCTTTAATTTTCATTGCAACATTATTGAGTTCCCAATTTTTTATAACTTCTGCAAATGCTGCAGATTATCGTTATTGGACATTTTGGGTAACTTCAAATGATCAATGGTCATTTGCAAATGAAGGTGCTGGCACTTTAAAAGCAACCGATCAAATGGTTACTGGTTGGAAATTTGCTGTTACGGGTGCAGACAATGGCACACCACCAAATCAAAGTGCAGTATTTGCTGACCTTTGTCCCAACACTTCAGAACAGGCTGGAGTATTAAGGGTTGCAGTCATAGTTGATTTCAATGACACAAGTGTTGCTCCTGATGGAGAAACTCCACCAGCAGAATCACTAATTAATTGTGTAACTGTTAACGATGGTCAAACTGCAGCAGATGCATTAAATGCTGCAGGTTTAGAAATTCGTGCAAATGAAGGTTTTGTTTGCGGAATCAACGGTTATCCAAAAGAGGAATGTGGAGTTGAAGTTCCTGCCACATCTGCTGAAGCCACTGAAGTTGAAACTCAAGCCGATACTCCAATGGTGATTGCAGAAAACGAATCTACTTCAGAATCATCAAATACTGATCTTCAACTAATCGCCCTTGCTGCGGTTTTAGTTGTTGGATTAGCAATCGTTCTTCGCATGAGAAAGAAAAAGAACAATTAAAGAAGTTATAAATAAGACTCTTATGCCATCTGCCCCCCGCCGATGGCATAAGCCATTTGTTTTTTCTGAAACTAGATTTTTACATTCCGGGGCTTGGTGGCTGTGGGCAATTCTGATGGCAGCTATTGCTGCAGGAACTACAAATCCAATTTATTTATTTTCAATAATTTTTGTGGTTTTAACAGTTGTTAAATATAGAAAAAGTGATGCCCCGTGGTCTAAATCAATCAAGGGTTTTATTTATGCAGGAATTTTGATAGTTGTCATTAGAACATTTTTGGTAATAATTACCCCAGATATTTTTGGAGATACCGTTTTATTTACTCTTCCCCAAATTGATTTACCAAGTATTTTTGCTGGTATTAAAATTGGCGGAGCCATAAAAGCAAATACTTTATATTTTTCTTTCAAACAAGGTCTTAGATTTGCCACCATTTTGATTTGTATAGGTGCTGCTCAATCTTTAGCTTCTCCATATCGATTATTAAAATCTGTTCCTGCCGCACTTTATGAAATCGGGTTAGCAATAATTGTGGCAATGACCTTTGCGCCTCAACTTGCCCAAGATGCCAAAAGAGTTCGTGAAGCACAGTTTTTAAGAGGTAGAAAAATAAATGGAATTAGATCTTTTACAAAAGCCATTGTGCCAATTTTAGAAGGAGCAATGGAGCGAGCCTTAAACCTAGCCTCTTCAATGGATTCCAGAGGCTATGGCAGAAAAGTTCACCAAACAAAAATAAAGAAAACTACTACCAATATTTTTATGTTGTTAGGTTTATTAGGAATTATTTTTGGCTTATCCGGTTTACTAGGAGTATTTAGTCAAGCAAATATTGGTTTACTAAATCTTTTAATTGGTTTAACACTTGCAATTTTTTCATTATTTCTTGCAGGCAAAAATGCCTCTAGAACAAAGTATCGAGCAGATCGATGGGAAATTCCGGAAGTATTAGTAGTATTTACTCCCCTGGTTGGTTTAGTTACTCTTAAATTTAGTGAAGCAAGTGTCTTAAATCCTCCCACAAGCCCATTAAGTCTTCCGCAAATAGATTTTGTTTCCTTGTCATGTATTTTTCTTGCATTATTTGCCATATTTTTTTCCCCAAATCCTCCAAAATCCTATAAAAATTTAAGTTTAAATTCGAAATTTAGTTTGAATTTGGAGAAAACAGCTGCATGATTACTTTTGAAAATGTAACTTTTAAATACAACGATGCCGATTTTTCAATTCTTGAAAATGTTAATTTAACCATTCCAAGTGGTGAATTAGTTCTAGTTGTGGGAAAAACTGGTTCAGGTAAATCAACATTTCTGGGTTTGATTAATGGTTTAGTGCCTAATTTTTCTGGAGGAAATTTTTCAGGAGATGTAAAAGTATTTGATAGATCAATTCGAGATTTTCAACCTAGAGATTTTGCTGATCTAGTAGGAGTAGTTAAACAAGATCCCAGATCTTCTTTTGTGACAGACAATGTTGAAGATGAAATTGCTTACAGCATGGAACAACTTGGAATTGCAAATGACACTATGCGAAGAAGAGTGGAAGAAGTTTTAGATTTGTTGGGATTAAATGAATTAAGAAATAGATCTTTATCCACTTTGTCAGGTGGTCAGCGTCAAAGAGTTGCCATTGCCTCAGTATTAACCACGAATCCAAAAGTTTTAGTTTTAGATGAACCAACAAGTGCTCTTGATCCCAGTGCTGCAGAAGAAGTTTTATCTATCTTGCAAAGATTAGTTCACGACTTAGGTTTAACGGTTGTCTTAGCTGAACACAGGTTGGAAAGAGTTGTGCAGTACGCAGATCGAGTAATTGTCATCGACCAAGAGGCTGAGGTTTATGCCGATAGACCAGTAAATGTGTTTGCCTCTTCTCAAATTGCTCCCCCAGTTGTTGAACTAGGTAGAAATGTTGGCTGGCATCCAGTGCCATTAACTGTTAGAGATGCCAGAAGATTTGCTGAGGAACTTAGAATACGTTTAGAAAAATCAAAACCAAGAAATAGAAATAATCCTGCAACCCAAAAAGTTGTTGAAATTGAAAATCTTTCTTTTAACTATCCAAATATAAGAGCTTTAAGAAATATAAATTTAGAAATTAATGATGGAGAAATTGTTTGCTTGATGGGTCGAAATGGCTCTGGAAAATCAACTCTGTTAAATCAAATTGTAGGACTATTAAGTCCAACTTCAGGAAATGTAAATATTTTAGGAAAAAAACCTAAAGAACTTACTGGTATTGAATTGATTAAAAATGTAGGACTAGTTCCCCAAGAACCAACCGATCTACTACTTTCAGATTCTGTAGCAAAAGAATGTCAAGCAAGTGATAAAGATGCGAAAGTTATTCCTGGAACAACGCTAGAAATTTTTGAACAATTAATTTCAAGTGTTTCAGAAAATACTCATCCTCGAGATCTTTCAGAGGGTGAAAAATTATCTTTAGCTCTTTCAATTGTTCTAGCTGCTAAACCTCCATTAATTCTTCTTGATGAACCAACTAGGGGTTTAGATTATTCTGCAAAGAAAATTCTGGTTCATAATTTACAAAAATTAGGAAAAAAGAAACACACCATAATTCTTGCCACTCACGATGTTGAATTAGCAGCAGAAGTAGCGACCAGAGTCATACTTTTAGCAGATGGAGAAATAGTGACAGATGGACTTGCAAATGAAGTCTTATCTAGTTCTCCTATGTTTTCCCCACAAGTTTCAAAAGTTATGGCACCAGCGCATTGGCTTACAGTCTCTGATGTTGTTTATGCATTGGAAGAACTGAATTGATTCAAAATAACTATTTAACAAAAATTTCACTTCTATTAACTTCAACCATTGGAATTTTTGCATTTTTTTGGCCATTTATTATGCAGAAAAATTCAATACTAAATAACAATTCTGATAACGCTGGTTTCTTACTTTTAATTCTTGTGCCGTTAGTTTTATTCGTTGCTTTAGCTGATGTTTTGCAAGGTGGAATTGATGCCAGATCTTTAGCAATACTTGGAGTATTAACTGCAGTAGTTGCAGCAGTTAGGCCATTGGGTGGACAAGTTGCAGGTCTTGAACCTGTATGGGCAATCATCATTATTGGTGGTCGAGCCTTAGGTCCAAGTTTTGGTTTTGTTTTAGGTTCAATTGGAATTCTTGGCTCAGCAGTTTTAACTGGAGCAATTGGACCGTGGCTTCCTTTTCAAATGATTGTTGCAGCCTGGGTTGGAGCAATAGCAGGATTGTTACCAAAACTAAAAGGCAATAAAGAAATCGTTATGTTGATAATTTATGGTTTTTTTGTGGGATTTTTTGCAGGACTATTACTTAATTTATGGTTTTGGCCTTTTGCCAATGGGCTCATACCTGAAATTTCATTTCAACCAGGAATTGGTTTTAGTGATCAATTTATGCGTTGGATTAGATTTAGTTTGCTAACAAGTTTTGGCTTTGACTTACCCCGTGGAATATTAACTGCCATACTCTTAAGTTTTCTAGCAAAACCATTATTAAAGGCCATGAGACGAATGACCAAAAAGGCTAACTTTAATAAACCTGTAGTCTTACATGCGTGATTAATTCAGTCTTAGCTTTAGGTTTTGAATCAGATAACTTCAATTGGTCTGATATTTCTCCATTAAGTCTTGAGCAAAAAAGTTTAAGTCCAGATTCTGAAAATGATATAAATAAAGCAATTGATGCAAACGTAAGCCTTCTTGGTCTTTATTTAGGTAATGACATTGTTAAAGCTGCAAGTCTTATCGGAGCCTTTTACAGTATTGATTCTGCATCACTTTTAGGTAAATCAAGTGTCGGCCAAGATGAATCTTGGATTGAAAATGCCACAAAGTTAAGAGATTTATTAAGACAAACTAGAACTTTAAAATCAGAACAAGAACAATTATTAAATATTTCTCTTGGAGAAAACTCAATTTATTCATTAAAAGCATTAAATGCTGCTACTGAGAGAAAAACCCGAGTGGTCTTAGTTGGTTTTGGTGCCATTGCTTTAGGTTTTCTTGCCATGAGAGGAAATTCAAAAATAAAAGATTATTTAATGATTGCAAACACTCCAGTAATACCTGCAATTATCGAAGCGCATAAATATATGGGCTGCAAAATCATTATGAACACAAAAGAAAATATTCATCCCTTAGCAGAACTTGCTTTGTCTGTGGGAATTTTAAAAGCTAGCGAACTTTAGGAGCAACAAAAGGAGGTTTAACAACTTCGAATTCAGAAGTTCTACCTCTAACATCAACTTCTACTTTGTCTCCTACTTTTACCGATGATTCAAGTAAGGCAAGTGAAATTCCAACTTTTAAACTCGGAGAAAAAGTTCCGCTGGTTATTTCTCCAATTTCTTTTCCATCTTTAAGAACTTTCATGTGACTTCGAGGAATTGCTCTTTCAATAGCTTTTAAACCAAAAAGTTTTCGCTTTACCCCATCAGATTTTTCTTTTACCAAAGCACTTTTGCCGATAAAGGATTCTTTATCTAAAATTACCGCCCAATTAAGACCTGCTTCTAACGGAGAAATATTTAGAGAAATATCTTGTCCGTGCAACGGATATCCCATTTCTGTTCTTAAGGTATCTCTTGCGCCCAAACCAACTGGTTTTGCTCCATATTTTTCACCAACTTTTAAAACTTCATCAAAAAACTTCTCAGCATCTTGGGCAGGGATTAATACTTCAACACCTTTTTCACCTGTGTAACCTGTTCTGCAAACTGTAATTTGAGTTTGTTTCCATGAAACATCTTTAAACGACATGTATTCAAGATCAGTTGGAAGATCTAAATCTTTCATTAAGTCAAAGCTTTTTGGTCCTTGAATTGCAATGATGGCAATGTCTTTATGAAGATTTGTAATCACATTATTTGTGGGAATATTTTGTTTAATGATTTCTAAAACAGTGGTGGCATTTCCTGCATTTGGAATGAGAAGAATTTCATCTTCTGCTCGTAAATAAACGATCAAATCATCTACAACTGTTCCATCTTTGGATAAAAGCATCGAATATTGAGCTTGACCAGGTTTGATTCTATTAATGTCATTTGTTAAAACTTTATTTAAATTTTGAGCAGCATTTGGGCCTTTAATTGTTGCCGTTCCTAAATGAGAAACATCAAAAATTCCTACAGCTTCTCTTGTTGCAGTGTGCTCTGTGACAACTCCCAGACCGTGATATTCAATTGGCATTTGCCAACCACCAAACGGTGCAAATTTTGCACCTAACAAAACATGTTTTGCGTTTAGCGGTGACTCTATTAGTTTGGCTGCTTCACTCATAATTATTAACGCTACTAGGCTATTTACTATGTCAATTACTCGACTTATTGATTCATACGAAATTAGTGCAAACGATGTACTTGTCGTTGGCTTTGCCCAGACAGATAACTCATTTGAACTTTTAGAGTCAGCTTTACCAATGGATCCATCTTTGAAATTACAAATAAATCAAGCACTAAAGTTGACCAGTTTTTCAGCAAAAAAATCAGAAACTTCATTCTTAACAATTAACTCAGGAGTTCTTTGTGTAGGTCTTGGAAAAATTGAAAAATCTGAACCAATTAACTTAGAAACATTAAGAAGAGCAGCAGGTACTGCAAGCAGAAGTTTAGTTGGAAAAAGTTCTGCCTTATTTGCATTACCTAATAAAAACTTAACCCAAACTCATGCAGTGGTTATGGGAGTCGAATTAGGTGCTTATAGTTTTCAAGAATTTAAAACTAAAAAAGAAGACAAAAATAATCCCTTACAAACAGCAAAAATACTTGTCACAGAAGTAAAGAATAATCAAAAAATATTTGAAGAAGCACAAATTATTGCTGAATCAGTATTAAATGTAAGAAATTTAGTCAACACTCCCCCAAGTCATATGTATCCATCTGTTTTTGCTGATTATGTAAAAAAGAGTTTTAAAAGAGGCTCAAAAGTAAGTTTAGAAATACTTGATGAAAAAGTATTAAAGAAAAAAGGTTATGGCGCCCTAATTGGAGTGGGACAAGGTTCAATTAATCCCCCAAGATTTGTAAGAGCTACTTACAAAGTTAAAGGTGCAAAATTTCATTTAGCTTTAGTTGGCAAAGGAATCACTTTTGATACTGGTGGTATTTCTTTAAAACCTCCAGCTTCAATGCACACCATGAAATGCGATATGGCAGGAGCCGCCACAGTTATCGAAACACTTAGAGCAATTTCCAAACTAGATTTAAAAATTAACGTAACTGCTTATGCGGCATTGGCAGAAAACATGCCTTCTGCAACAGCTCAAAGACCTAGCGATGTCGTTACGACCTACAGCGGAAAAACTATTGAAGTGCTAAATACAGATGCAGAAGGAAGATTAGTCCTTGCAGATGCACTTGGCAGAGCCCAAGAAGACAAACCAGATTTAATTGTTGATGTTGCCACTTTAACTGGTGCTGCAACTATTGCACTTGGTTCTAGAACTGCAGGAATTATGTCTAATAAAGATGACGCACGTGATCAAGTTTTTGCAAGCGCAAAAGAATCTGGTGAATCAATGTGGCCAATGCAAATACCAGAAGAAATTAGAACAGTACTTGATTCAAAAACTGCAGATATTGCAAACGTTGGATTTACTCCAAATCCTGCAGGAGGAATGATGCTAGGTGCAGCATTCTTAAAAGAATTTGTTGATGAAAAAACTGCATGGGTTCATTTAGATATTGCACCACCTGCATTTAATGAAGGTGCTGCATATGGATACACAAATTTTGGTGGAACAGGTGTTGGGGTTAGAACTTTAGTTAATCTTGCACAAAAGTTACAAAATCGTTAAATTTCCTCACAAAATTAAAATTTTTTGCTCATATTTTTTTAAATGGTAGACTCTTTGTATAACTAGAAATTAGGTGATATTCCTACTTTATTTAAATACCAAATATTTAAATAACTTTTGTAGTAAATATGTTTACATCTAAACCGCATAAAGAAACTTATAGATTTATACCTGAAAATCCAAAACCATTAAATGCAACAAAAGTTTCAAGTTTGCTTGATAATGAATGGTTGAACTTTAAATTAAGAACTGGTATTTCAGAAAAAGAATCTTATTTAGCTTCAAAAGTTACTCCTCTAGGAGTTGCTTCAAGTTTTCAACATTGGGCGCCATATCCAATTTCAATAGCTAGTGCCAATGGTGCATGGATGCAAGATGTTGATGGAAGAAAATTATTAGATTTATCGATGGGCTTTGGTGCAGTACTTGCAGGACATTTGCATCCAGTAGTAGTAAATGAAATCAAAGAATCTTTAAACGATGGAATGCTTTTTGTAACTCCTTCTCCCATAACCAGAGATGCCGCTGAAAGAATCTGTAATCGATTTGGCATAGATATGGTCAGATTTACAAATTCTGGAACCGAATCGACAATGTATGCCACCAGGTTGGCCAAAGTCTTTTCTGGCAAAAATGCGATTGTCAAAGTTGAAGGCGGCTACCACGGAAGCTTTGATCCATTAATGGTTTCTGCTAAACCTAATTTAAAAGATGCCGGTGATCCAACAAGTCCTAATTCAGTTGCTCAATCTGGGACTGAACCTGGTCAAGTTTTTGTAGTTCCTTACAACAATTTGGATGCTTTAGAGAAAGTTTTCCGCGAGCATCACTTAGAAATAGCCTGTTTCATATTAGAACCAGTTTTAGAAAATATAGCCATTGTCTTGCCTGATGAAGGTTATCTAGAAAAGGTTAGGCAACTATGCGATCAATACAACATAGTGTTGATATTTGATGAAGTTAAAACAGGCCTGACCGCAGGACACCAGGGTGCTGCTCAAAGACTAAAAGTAAAACCAGATTTGATCACCATTGCTAAATCAATTGGTGGTGGAGTTCCAGTAGCTGCCTTTGGCGGTAAAAAAGAAATTATGGAATCTATAACCAATGGCAATATGGCCCACTTTGGAACTTTTAATGGAAATCCACTAGCGATGGCAGGTATTAGAGCAATGGATGCCATAGCAACTAAGAAAAATCTTGATAAGGCAGAGAAATTAAACCTTCAAGCTTTAACTCGCATCACTGAAATTATTGAAGAATACGAACTTCCAGCTCATACAGTTGGTTTTGGAGTTAAGGGTTGTGTTACTTGGGCAACTACTCCAGTTAGAAATTATCGAGACTATAAAGCAACAGATTTTCAAGTGGCAGAATTTTCTTGGCTTTGGTCATTAAACCGAGGCATCATCACTCCACCTGGTTTAGATGAACAGTGGTTGATAAGCCTTGCCCATGAACAACATGAAATAGATGTGCTGGTTGAGAACTTCCAAGAAATGGCTGTGGCGCTTCGTAGTTAATTGACGGGTAACTTCTTACTTTCGTGAAACCCAAAATTGCTCAAAACTTATCCCGTGGAAAGATAGTCATTAAGAAACCTCACGAGGGTTGATTAATGAAAGGTTCCAAGTGGCCACATACGATCTAGTAATCCTTGGAGCAGGAAGTGGCGGTTACGCTGCTGCATTACGTGGATCTCAATTAGGTTTAAAAGTCGCATTAATTGAAAAAGATGTTTTAGGTGGTACTTGTTTACATCGTGGTTGTATTCCAACCAAAGCACTATTACATGCTGCAGAAATAGCTGACAACGTTAGAGAATCAGCATCATTTGGAATTAAATCAAGTTTATTAGGCGTTGATATGCCTGAAGTAAATAATTACAAAGATGGAGTTATTAATCGCTTATATAAAGGTTTACAAGGCTTAGTAAAACACCGTGGGGTTGACTACATAACTGGAGAAGGAAAATTCCAAGCTCCAAACAAAGTAAAAGTTGGTGACCAAGTATTTGAAGGAAAATATGTTTTATTAGCCACCGGATCTTTTCCTAAATCACTTCCTGGTTTAGAAATTGATGGTCAACAAGTAATAACTTCTGAACATGCATTAAAACTAACTTCTGTGCCATCAAGTGTGGTAATTCTTGGTGGCGGAGTAATTGGTGTGGAATTTGCAAGTGTTTGGAAATCACTTGGTTCAGATGTAACCATCATTGAAGGTTTACCAAGATTAGTTCCTGCTGAAGACGAAGCTGTTTCAAAAGCAATGGAAAGAGCTTTTAGAAAAAGAGGAATTAATTTTTCAACAGGAGTCAGATTTGCCGGTGTTGATAAAACTAAACATGGCATTGTGGCAAAACTTGAAGATGGACAAACTTTTGCAGCTGATTTAATGCTTGTGGCAGTAGGAAGAGGATCAAGCACCAGAAAACAAGGTTTTGAAGAAGCAGGGTTAGCTTTTGAAGGTGAATTACTAAAAGTTAATGAAAATCTTCAAACTAATTTAAACAACGTTTACGCAGTTGGAGATATTGTTCGTGGACCACAATTGGCACATAAAGGATTCCAAGAAGGAATATTTGTAGCAGAGCACATTAAAGGTTTAAACCCAAGAGTTATCGATATAACTGCAATTCCTAGAGTTACATATTCTGATCCTGAAATTGCCAGTGTTGGATTAAATGAAACAGCTGCTAAAGAAAAATATGGTGCTGATCAAATAAGAAGTATTCAATACGATTTAGCTGGAAATGGTAAGAGTCAGATTTTAAAAACTGCAGGTTTTATAAAAATTATTGCTTTAAAAAATGGAGGCAAAGTTGTTGGTATCCACATGATTGGTGCAAGAGTTGGAGAATTGTTAGCTGAAGCTCAAATGATGTATTCATGGGAAGCAGCTCCTGAAGATGTTGCACCATATGTTCACGCGCATCCAACAATGTCGGAAGCAATGGGTGAAGCAGCAATGGCTTTATCAGGTAAACCACTTCACGCACACGATTAAAAAGGAAAAATATAAATGGCAACTAATGTGACCATGCCTCAATTAGGTGAATCAGTTACTGAGGGAACAGTTACACGTTGGTTAAAAAATGTAGGAGACTCTGTAAAAGTTGATGAAGCGATTGTGGAAGTTTCAACTGACAAAGTTGATACTGAAATTCCCTCCCCTGTTGCAGGAGTTTTATTAGAAATTAAAACTGCACAAGATGCAGTAGTTCCAGTTGGATCTGTAATGGCAGTTATTGGAGAATCAAATTCTGCGGCAAGTGCAACACCTAGTGCTCCAGTTGCTCCAAAAGTTGAAACTGCAAAACCGGCACCAACTCCAAAAGTTGAATCAGTGGTAGTAAAAGAAGAGGTAAAACCAGTTGTTACAGAACCTGTTAAACCAACACCTGCGATACCTTCTGCAAGTGGAGCAACAGTAAATGTAGTTCTTCCTCAACTTGGCGAATCAGTTACTGAAGGAACAATTACTCGTTGGTTAAAAAATGTTGGAGATCAAGTTTCACTTGATGAGGCAATTGTTGAAATTTCAACAGATAAAGTTGACACAGAAATTCCTTCACCTGCTGCAGGAACAGTTTTAGAGATAAAAGTTAATCAAGATCAAGTTGCCGCAGTTGGTTCAGTGCTTGCAGTTATATCAACTTCGAATTCGATAAGTTCTTCAACACCAAAACCTCCAGTTGCTCCAAAAGTTGAAACTCCAACTCCTGCGCCAACGCCTAAAGTTGACCCAGTAGTAGTTAAAGAAGAAGTAAAACCAGCGACATCAACAGTTACTCAAATTCTTAAATCAGAAGCACCAATAAATAAAGATTTTTATGCCACACCAATTGTTAGACAACTTGCCAAAGAAAAAGGAATTGATCTTTCATTTGTGAAAGGAACTGGTACTAACGGAAGAATTACTAGAGAAGATGTTTTAGCTTCTACTACTCAATCTGCACCAAGTGCACAAAGTTCTCAAACCTTTGCTCCTGCAGCTCAACCAGTCACAACAGTTGTAACAACTCCTGTTTCTGCTCCAAAGGTTACAGAGTCAATTAAAACTTCTACAGCAACTGCTTCAGCATCTGCAAGTCCAACTTTGAGAGGAAAAGTTGAACAAACTTCAAGGTTAAGAAGAATCATTGCCGAAAGAATGGTGCAATCACTTCATATTTCTGCACAACTAACCAGCGTTGTCGAAGTTGATGTGACAAAAATTGCTGCTTTAAGAAATAAAGTCAAAGATTCTTTTGCAACTAGAGAAGGTGTAAAACTTTCCTTCTTGCCATTCTTTGCCAAAGTCACAATTGATACTTTGAAAGAATATCCAATTTTGAACGCGACTATTTCTGAAGATGCCACACAAATTACCTACAGTGACGCTCAGCATTTAGCAGTTGCAGTTGATACTCCAAGAGGTTTATTGGTTCCAGTAATTAGAGATGCTGGAGATTTATCAATTGCAGGTTTAGCCCGAAAAATTCAAGATGTTGCTAATAGAACAAGAGATAACAAAGTAACTCCAGATGAATTAAGTGGTGGAACATTTACTTTAACTAATACTGGAAGTCGAGGAGCTTTATTTGATACTCCCATAATTAATCAACCACAAGTTGGAATTCTTGGAACAGGTGCGGTTGTGAAAAGACCTGTGGTAGTTAAAGGTGAAGATGGAACAGATCAAATTGCAATTCGACAAATGGTTTATTTAGCCTTGACTTATGATCATCGTTTAGTAGATGGTGCAGATGCTGCAAGATTCTTATCTTCAATGAAAGTCCGTTTAGAGGAAGCAAATTTCGAGTCTGAATTAGGTTTGTAAAACTAATGAAATTTGTAGTTGCAGGCGGTTCTGGATTAATTGGATCTGCCTTTATCAAAGATGCTTTAAATAACAAACATGAAATAGTGAAACTGGTTAGAAGAAAACCTAAAGAGTTATATGAATCTCAATGGAATCCAGACACCGGAGAAATTGATTTAAACGCAATAAATAATGCAAAAGCAATTATTAATCTTTCTGGTGCAGGTGTTGGTGATAGAAGATGGACAAAAAGATATAAAAAACTGATTCTTTCAAGCAGAGTAAATGCCACAGAAACTTTGTCTAATGCAATTGTGAGATTAAACAATCCCCCTTCAGTATTTGTTTCATCTTCAGCAATCGGTTTTTATGGCGATACTGCAGACAAGGCAGTTGATGAAAATGCAGAACTAGGTGAGGGTTTTCTTTCAGATGTTGTTTTTAATTGGGAAATTGCCGCCCAAAGGGTTAGACAACATAAAATCAGAGTTGTTCACCCACGAACAAGTTTAGTAATGAGCAAACGTGGAGGCGTGTTAAAAAAAGTTTTGCCAATATTTAAATTAGGTCTTGGTGGAAAACTAGGAAAAGGAAATCAATTTTGGTCTTATATTTCATTAGAAGATGAAATAAGAGCAATCCATCATCTAATTAATGATGCAAGACTTACTGGAGGAGTTAATTTATCTACTCCAAATCCTGTGACCAATAAGGAATTTACAAAAGCATTATCAAGTGTTTTAAATAGACCAGCATTTTTTAATGTTCCATCTCTTGCTTTAAAAATTGCTTTGGGTGAATTTTCAATTGAAGTATTAGGTTCCTCGAGAGTTTTGCCTTCAAAATTAATTGCCTCAGGATTTAAATTTAAAAATCCAGATATCTTAAGTACATTAAATTCAGCTTTAAAATATTAAATGTCAGAACAATTAGATGTTGCCATAATTGGCGCAGGTCTAGCTGGTTTATCTTGTGCGAAAGAATTAAAAAGAAATAAAATCAATTTTCGTATTTTTGAATCAAGTGATTCAGTTGGTGGTCGAATAAAAACTGACAATATAGATGGCTTCTTACTTGATAGAGGTTTTCAACTTTATAACCCTAGTTACTCAGAAGGAATAAAAATACTTAATTATGAAAAACTCAACCTAAAATCTTTTACCCCAGGTGTAGCGATCAGAGATGAAAATAAATTAAGAGTAATTACAGATCCATTTAGGAGCACTGAGTATAAATTTAATTTTTTAACTCAAACTCCTGGCTCGATTAGAGAAAAAATTGGACTTATCACCTATTTCTTAAGGTATTTAATCCAATCTGATGCCCAAATTGCTATTTCCAATGATGTATCTACCTTGGAAGCTTTGAATTCTTCAAGTATAAATAAAAATCTTTTAGATAAACTTTTAAGACCATTTCTTCAAGGAGTTTTTTTAGAATCCAAACTTGATACTTCAAGAAAGTTTTTAGATACAGTTTTAAAGTCTTTCCTAAGAGGAACTCCGAGTGTTCCTGAAAAAGGTATGCAACAAATCCCTTTACAAATTGCTGAATCGATTGGTTTTGAAAACATCACATTTAATTCAAAAGTTGAAAAAATAAATGAAAATACTTTTTTTGTAAATGAAAAGCAAATTCAAGCAAAGAAAATAGTAGTTGCAACAGATCCTTTACAAGCAATTGATTGGCTTAATTTACCAAGTAAAAATATGAACTCTGTTTCAACTTGGTATTTTAAAGCAGATCAAGAAGTTGCTAACTTATTAAATTCTTTACCAATTTTATTTGTAGATGGACAAAATTTAGGGCCACTTACCAATGCTGTGGTGCTTACTAATGCTTCAAAATCGTATGCTCCTAAAGATGAAGTCTTAGTTTCTGCCTCGAGTATTTTCCCCTTTGAAAATTCAACCATTGAAGAGGTTAAAAAGCATTGTGCGAAATTATTTGGAGTAAATACTTCTAATTGGGATTTAATTAAAAAGTATGAGATAAAACAAGCTCTTCCACAGATGAATCCACCGTTTTCGTTAATCGATTCAAATAAGATTTCGGAAGATCTATATGTATGTGGAGACCATCGAGCAACATCTTCAATTAATGGAGCTTTATTAAGTGGTAGAAATGCAGCCACCTTAGTGAAGGTAAGTTTAGGTTTGTGAATAAATATATAGTCGCAACTTCTGGTGGATTTATTTCTACTAAACGCTGGGGAGTAATGAGACCTGGTGCTACTTTTTTAAAAGCTTTAGAACTAACTAAAAAAAATCGTCCCAAGGTTTGTTTCATAATGACTGCAACTGGTGATGATGCTTCATATATTTCAAGATCTTATGAAGCCATGAGTGAACTTAGTGTTGATGTTTGTCATTTAGCACTTTTTCCACAACCTAATGCAGATATAGAAGAAAGAATAATGAACTCAAATTTAATTTGGGTCGGAGGTGGATCAGTTGCAAATTTACTTGAAGTTTGGAAAATTCATAATCTTGGCAATCATCTAAAAAATGCTTGGGAAAATGGAACTGTTTTATCCGGTGTTAGTGCTGGTTCTATTTGTTGGTTTAAAGGTGGAACCACTGATTCATTTGGTCCAGAACTTAAACCAATTACAAACGGTTTAAGTTTCTTACCCTTTGCAAATGGGGTTCATTATGACTCTGAAGAGCAAAGACGACCTTTACTACATTCACTAATTGCAAATAAAACCTTTGATTTAGCGTATGCAACTGATGATCACACTGGCATCGTCTTTGAAAACGAAAATCCAATTGAGGTACTAAGTGATGTTACAAACACAAAAGATAAAATTGCCAGTGCTTACAAAGTTGAATTAAAAGGAAACGAAGTTTTAGAAACTAAATTATTACCAGGAATTATTTCTTAGTGCCCTGTTTTATCTAATTTACTTGGCCACCAAATCTTTTTACCTGCCATCAAAGTCAACGCTGGCACTAAAACTGATCTAACAATAATGGTGTCAAGCAAAACTCCAAATGCAACTGCAAATCCAAGTTGGGCAAGAAATACCAAAGGTAAAACTCCAAGAACTGCAAATGTTGCTGCTAAGACAACGCCTGCTGAAGTAATAACTCCTCCAGTTACAGTTAGAGCTTTCAACGTTCCAGCTTTTGTACCCATCTTTTGAGACTCTTCTCTCACCCGAGTCATAAGGAAGATGTTGTAATCAATTCCTAAGGCAACTAGGAATACGAAGGCAAAAAGTGGAAACGAGGTGTCTGCTCCTGGAAATCCAAACACGTATTCAAAAACCAACTGACAGGCACCCAGGGTAGCTGCAAATGACAACACCACAGTAGAAATCAACATAAATGGTGCTAAGAAACTTCTTAATAGAAGCATCAAGATTATAAAGATTAATACCAAAACTGTAGGAATAATTAATCTGTTATCACGATCATTAGCTAGTGCAATATCTTCATTTACTGCAGTAAATCCACCTACTAATGCATCTTCACTTACCGAATCAAGATTTGCTCTTAAATCTAAAATTGTTTGTTTTGCTTCATATGAATCCGCAGCATTTGTAAGTGTTGCAGTTATTACAACTTTGCCATCAATTATTTTTGGGCTAGGAATTGGTTGTCCAGGAATTACTGGTCCCTCGGGAAGTGGAAATGCTTCTTCTACGCCTTTGGTTTCACTAATTACTTTTACTAAATCTTTTGTTTTATTTGAAGGTCCAATGATGTAAGTAGGATTTCCTTGCCCAGCAGGAAAATGTTTTGCTAATGCTTCTTGTCCTACAACTGAATCAGGATTACCGATTAAGGTTTCAGTTTGCGATAAACCATCTGCATCAAGTTGAGTTGAATATCCTGCCAGTGCGATTAAAAGTACACCTGTAATTAAACCTGCTCGTTTTGGTTTTCTACCAACAAAAGCCGCCACTCTTGCCCACACACCAGATAATTTTTCATCTTTTGAATCAAAATGTGGAACTTTTGGCCAAAAAATCCATCGTCCAAATACTAATAAAAATGCTGGTAAAAGTGTGAGCATCGTAATAATTGCAACAACAATTCCAATGGCCCCAACTGGTCCTAAAGATCTATTGGCATCAAGTTCAGAAAGTAATAAAACTAATAATCCAGCAGAAACTGTGGCACCAGATGCAACGATGGGTTCAAAAACACCTTTCCATGCTTTTCTCATCGCAGTAAATCTTGAAGCAGCTAAATGTAATTCTTCGCGATATCGAGCAATAAGCAACAAACCATAATCAGTAGCTGCACCAATAACTAAAACTGACAAAATACCTTGTGCTTGTCCATTTAAGGTAATGATTTCTTCTTTAGCAAGTAAATAAACAATTGCTCCTGAAACAGATAATGCAATTACAGCTGAAAACAATGGGAAAATCCAAAGTAATGGACTTCTATAAACAATTATCAAAATTACGGCTACTACACCAAGAGTTGTGAAAAGTAATGTCGTATCAATTGCACCAAATGCACCAAAGAAGTCTGCCAAAATTCCGCCACCACCGGTAACGTTGATTTGTAAGTTTTCAACTTCTTTAGCTTTTTCTCTAATTGAATCAACTATGGCAGGTAAAGCTGGTTCTCCTTCTGGAAGAGGTTCAGCTATTTTTTCATTAGATAGTTCAACACTTGCCAATATTGCTTTTCCGTCTTGGGAAGGAATTGGGATAATTTTGCTGTTAGAAACAAGATAGCTTTGAACATCTCGACCTTCGCTATCTTCTACTTCAATTTTTGGAATACTTGCCAGAAATTCGTTCGCCTTCTTTAAGTTAGTTGAATCCAAATCTCCTGTGACAACAACAAGTGCAGGAAGTGAGTCAGAAGATGTAAATTTTAATAATTCTTCACTAACTCTTGATGATTCAGCACTAGATGGTAAAAATGCAGAATTATCATTTTCTTGTACTTCAGATAATTTTCCAAATAATGGTCCAGCAAAACCTGTAAAGCCTAACCAAATTAAAATCACCAAAAATGCAAGAGCTGAAAACTTTTTTGTGCCTGTTACTTTTTCTATTTGTTTGAAACTCTTCTTTTTATTGATTTGTTTTCGACTGTGCTTTGCAACAGGACTCAAGTAAAACTCCCTTTAAGGATTAAAGTTTTGATTGATAATCAAGGCATTTAAAACAAAAAGCACTCAAAAATCACTATGTATATAGTCTAATAGGACTCTTAAGATGTGCATCCTATGAGTTAAGAATTACGATAAAGATATGCAAAATCAAGAGTTTCTAATCCAACACTGGGGCTCTGAAGTCGACTTTCAAAAAGCTTGGCAAAAACAACGCGAAATTCACTCTTTAATTGTCGAACAAAATCATAAAAATGTTATTGCATTTTTAGAACATCAAAGTGTTTACACTGCTGGGAGATCAACTAAACCTGAAGATAGACCATTTGATTCCTCTCCTGTTATAGATATCGATAGAGGTGGACGTATTACTTGGCATGGCAAGGGACAAATTGTTTGCTATCCAATTATGAAATTAGATGATCCAGTTGATGTTGTAGCTCACGTTAGAAGATTAGAGCTGTTAATTATTAATGTTTGCAAAAAACTTGGGTTAGATACTTTTCAAATAGATGGAAGAAGTGGGGTTTGGGTTAAAGGAACTCCCTATAAAAAAATTGCAGCGATTGGTATAAGAGTTGCTAAGAAAGCAACCATGCATGGTTTTGCTCTTAATTGTAATAATTCTTTAGATCCGTTTAGAAAGATTGTGCCTTGCGGAATCGGTGATGCCGATGTCACAACATTAAGTCTTGAATTAGGTAGAGAAGTAACTGTGGAAGAAGTCATACCTCTAATTGAGCAAGAGGTAAATGAAGGTGCCTTAATGCTAAAAATCTCAAAACGTCCTAAAGTAGAAGTGTCATGACAACTGAATTGGTAACTGGTCTTAATCAAGACGGAAAAAAACTATTAAGAATTGAAGCCAGAAATGCTGAAGTACCAATTGAGAAAAAACCTGAATGGATCAGAACTAAATTAAAAACAGGTCCTCAGTACACCCGTATTAGGGAAATGGTCAAGAAAGAAGGACTTCATACAGTTTGCCAAGAAGCAGGTTGTCCAAACATATTTGAATGCTGGGAAGATCGCGAAGCAACATTTTTAATTGGTGGCTCTGCCTGCACAAGAAGATGTGATTTCTGTTTAATTGACTCTGGAAAACCAGATCCTTTAGATATTAAAGAACCAGAAAAAGTTGCACTAAGTGTAAAAACTATGGGTCTTAGATATGCAACAGTCACTGGGGTAACCAGAGATGATTTGGAAGATGAAGGAGCCTGGCTTTATTCAGAAACAATCAGAGCAATTCATAAACATAATCCTGAATGTGGTGTGGAAATTTTAACTCCTGATTTCAGTGGTAAAAAAGAATTACTTCAACAAATTTTTAATGCTAAGCCAGAAGTTTTTGCTCATAATTTAGAAACTGTTCCAAGGATTTTTAAAAGAATTAGACCAGCCTTTAGTTATGAAAAATCATTAAATGTAATTACTCAAGCAAAAGATGCTGGAATGATTACTAAATCAAATTTGATCCTTGGAATGGGTGAAGAAAGAGCAGAAATTGAAACCGCTTTGAATGATTTAGTTAGTTCAGGTTGTGACTTGATAACGATTACTCAATATTTACGACCTTCTAGCCTTCATCACCCAATATCAAGATGGGTTAAACCTGAAGAATTTATAGAATTAGGAGAACTTGCCAGAAGTATTGGATTTAAAGGTGTTATGTCTGGACCTTTAGTCAGATCTTCATATCGTGCAGGAAGACTTTATAGAGAAGCATTAGCAAAACAGAAAGAAGTCATCAGTGGCCAATAAAGAACCAAAAGTTAAAAAAGAACGATTTAAAACTTTAAAACAAATCGGACAAACTTATTCAATAACTAGAAAAACTGATAAAGCACTTCCTTTTATTTTACTTGCTGCATTCTTTGGAACAACTCTGCCAATAATTCTTATTGCACAAATTTTATTCAATACAACCTTTTCCAGATTAATTACAATTTCTCTTGGCGTTTCTACAGGTTTATTAGTAACTGTTTATATTTTTGGTAAACGTGCAGAAAAAGCAGCTTATGCAAGAATTGAAGGTCAACCTGGAGCAGCTGCTGCTGTTTTAAACACTTTAAGAAAAGGTTGGTTTGTCACTCCTGCAGTTGCTGTGACTAGAAATCAAGATTTAATTCACCGAGTAATTGGACCAGTTGGTGTGGTTTTAGTAGGAGAAGGATCTCCTTCAAGAGTGGCACAACTTTTGGATAGTGAAAAAGTTAAAGCAAAAAGAATTGCCGGAGAAATTCCAGTGTTTACTTTAATTTCTGGAACTGGTGAAGGATTAGTTCCTTATAAAAAATTAAATAAAACCATTATGAAGATGGGTAAAAAGATATCTCCTGCAGAAACAAGAGAGTTAA
Organism: Actinomycetes bacterium; assembly: GCA_038145175.1. Lineage (GTDB taxonomy): Bacteria > Actinomycetota > Actinomycetes > S36-B12 > UBA5976 > ATZT02. The sequence goes on from JAYQPE010000003.1 coordinate 177,002, forward strand.
GAAATAGATTTGGAGCAAGTGGGGCAAGTTCACTTCCAATTCCAAAAGGAGCCATGCCTAAAGGCATGAGAATTCCAAGACGATAATTAATTTAATTTAATTTAATTATCTTTGTGCGAGCAATTTTGTCGTGCAATCCCCTATTTTCTTTATCTGCCAAAAGTGGTGGAAAAACTAATATAATAAAAAAAGTTCTCACAATTGCTTGAATTAATTTCACATTTTTGCCATCCATTGAAATTATTCTTAAACCCACCAGTTTTTGCCCAAAGGATGCACCCATAAGCCAAGTAAGAATCACAACTTCTGATGTAAAAACAGCCAAAGTAACCAGTGAATTAGATCTTGACCCGTATTCAGAAACTCCAGGGATTACTTGTGCGACCAATATTGAAGCAGCCCAATCAATAGCTAAAGCCACAATTCTTCTTAAGGTCATAGCCTTAAGGCTATAACTGGAACTGGAAAAATGCGATTTGGATGAAGTATCTGAGTAACTTGTGAAATTTTGTTACATGCTTGAAACAAACGGGTTACCCTCACGATACGAGACTTAGGTATGTTTAGGGTCATAGATCTTTGGCACAAAGTGGTGTCAGATAAAAAGTTAGATAAATCAGGAGGTTAAAAGATGTTCAAGAACGCTTCAGAAGCGATCAAATACATCAAAGACAACGAAATTGAATTCGTTGACGTTCGTTTTATGGACTTACCTGGTGTGATGCAACATTTCAACATTCCAGCAAAAGCCTTTAATGATTCTGTTTTTGAAGATGGCTTAATGTTTGATGGTTCTTCCATTAGAGGTTTCCAAGCAATTCATGAATCTGACATGAAACTTGTGCCAGATGTAACAACAGCTTTCATCGATCCATTCCGTGAAGCAAAAACTTTAGCAATGAATTTCTCAATTAGAGATCCATTCACAAATGAACCATACTCAAGAGATCCAAGAAACGTAGCAGCAAAAGCTGAAGCGTATTTAAAAGCTTCAGGAATTGCTGACACTGTTTACTTTGGTCCAGAAGCAGAGTTCTACATATTTGACGATGTCAGATATGACAATCAACCTCAAGGATCTTTTTTCAAAATTGATTCCATTGAAGCTGCTTGGAACACTGGAAGAGAAGAAGATGGTGGAAACCTTGGATATAAAACTCCCTTCAAAGGTGGATACTTCCCTGTTCCTCCAGTAGATCATTTTGCAGATTTACGTGATTTGATTTCTTCAACTTTGATGGAAGTTGGATTTGAAGTTGAAAGAGCACATCACGAAGTTGGAACTGCTGGACAAGCAGAAATCAATTACAAATTTAATACTTTATTAAATGCTGCAGATCAAGTTATGTTATTTAAATACATTGTTAAAAACGTAGCATTTTTAAATGGTCATTCTGCAACATTTATGCCAAAACCAATGTTTGGAGATAACGGTTCTGGTATGCACTGTCATCAATCACTCTGGAAAGATGGCAAACCTTTGTTTTACGATGAAAAAGGTTATGCAGGATTATCTGACACTGCACGTTGGTATATCGGTGGTTTGTTAAAGCACGCACCAAGTTTGCTTGCATTTACAAATCCAACTGTAAATTCATATCATCGTTTAGTGCCAGGATTTGAAGCTCCAGTTAACTTGGTTTACTCACAAAGAAATCGTTCTGCTGCGATTCGTATTCCAATTACTGGTTCTAATCCAAAGGCAAAACGTATTGAGTTTAGAGTTCCAGATCCAGCATGTAATCCATATCTTGCCTTTGCTGCAATGATGATGGCAGGAATTGATGGTGTCAAGAACAGAATTGAACCACCAGCTCCTGTTGATAAAGATCTGTATGAATTACCACCAGATGAAGCAAAAGCAGTTCCACAAGTTCCAGGTTCATTACATGAAGTTTTGGAAGCTTTGGAAAAAGATAAAGATTATCTAACTGCAGGTGGTGTATTCACTCCAGATTTAATTGATACCTGGATTGATTACAAACGTTCAAAAGAAGTAGATCCAATTCGTTTAAGACCTACTCCATATGAATATCACTTGTATTACGACATCTAAAAATGTCTAACTTTAAAAAGCCCCGTAATTATTGCGGGGCTTTTTAATTTAAACTTCTACATTTCTAAGTGCAGTTAATGCCCATAAAATTGCAATTACATCAATAAATTCTTGAGCAATGGCACCTTGTGAAACATTAAATATTCCAAAAGCACCTAAAAGCATGGCAACAAAAGATAAGCCCATTCCAACTCCTGCTGCTTGCAAAGCTTTATTTCTAGAAAACTTAGAGATAGCAATAGCACGAGTTAAACGATCGATTGTGTCATCCACAATTACTACATCAGCTGCTTCACTTGCCGCTGTTGCTCCTCTTGCTCCCATTGCCACACCAACATCAGATGCGGCTAAAACTGGAGCGTCATTGATGCCATCTCCTACTGCAACCACAGTTCCTTTAGCAAGTTTCATTTCACTTAAAACTATGTTCATTTTGTCTTCAGGCTTGAGGGATGCAAGTATTTCATCAAGATCTAACATTGCTCCAACGTTTTGTGCTGTTTCTAAACGATCTCCAGTCACCATCAATATTTTCTTGATTCCAGAACTTCTTAAATCTTTAATCATTTGTTCTGATTCGCTTCGAATTGGATCATCTAAGCCAAGAACTCCAATTAATTCATTTTGTTGATAAATTCCTACTCTTAAAGGTGTGAAAATATTGCACCAATCAGGAATTTCTCCTGTAATTTGACCGACTTTTGTGTCAATACCATCTACAACTCCTGTAATACCTTCTCCGTGAATTTCTTTGACCTCACTAACAGAAAGCAAAGTTAAGTTTCTTTCTTTTGCCGCATTTACAATTGCTTTTGCAATAACGTGAGGAGAAAATTGGTCAAGTGAAGCTGCAAGTTGCAAAACTTTTAATTCTTCAAAACCTTGCTTTGCTTGAATTTCGCCAACTTCTGGACCACCATAGGTAAGGGTTCCTGTTTTATCTAATAAAACAACTTCTGCTCGTGCAAGTTGTTCTAAGGCGGCTCCACCTTTTATTACAGCCCCATTTTTTGCTGCATTACTCATTCCTGCCACAACTGCAATTGGCACAGCCAAAATTAATGGACATGGAGTAGCTGCAACTAATACAGCTATTGCTCTACTTATTTCACCAGTTATCAACCAAGCAAGTCCTGCAATTGTTAATGCAATTGGGACAAATCTCAATGCCCAAGTATTTGCAATTCGAACACCTGGTGCTGATTTTGCTTGAGCAGATTCAACTAATCTGATAATTCCTGAATAAGTACTTAAATCTAGAGTTTGCAAAGCTTTATATTGAAAATTATTCCCGGCATTTAATACTCCAGATAAAACCATGTCGTTTGTTTGTCTATTTACTGGTAAAGATTCTCCAGTCAGCGCAGATTCATCGAGAGTTGCATCAGTAATTAACATTCCATCAACGGGAACTATTTCACCTGATCTAACAACTAAAATATCTCCAATTTTTACATCATCTGCATTAATAGTTCTTAAAGAACCGTCTTCTAAGAGAATATGGGCAACTCTGGGCATTCTTTCTAGAAGTGAATGTAATTGCCTTTCCGCTTGACCTTCGGCCCATGATTCTAAAACTCTTCCTGTTGCAAGCATTAATGAAATAATTGCGGCAGCCATCATTTCATTGGTTAGAAGTGTGCCCAGCAATGCAAGTACGGCCAAAATATCTGAACCCATATTTTTATTTTTAAATTCATCTATAACCCATTTAGTTGCAGGAATTAATCCTGCAAGTCCACCAATAGCCCAAATAAAAGATTGTAAATTTAGATAACCCAAAAATGGTACTAAAAATCCAAGACTTAAAGAAATCAACGAAATAACAAATAAAGTCCAATTAACTTGCCTTGTTGAAAGTTTCACAATGTTAATTTATCCCCTAGGCTAATTAAATATGTCAAAGGTCGCTATAACTTTTCTTGGGGCCGCTGAAACGGTCACTGGTTCTAGATTTTTAGTTGAATTTGAAGAAAAAAAAGTTTTAGTTGAAGCTGGTCTTTTCCAAGGATTAAAAGAATTAAGACTCAAAAATTGGGATCAATTTCCAGTAGATCCTAGATCAATTGATGCCGTAGTAATTTCTCACGCGCACCTTGATCATTGTGGATATGTTCCACTTTTAGTAAAAGCTGGATTTAATAAAAACATTTATGCTACCGAAAATACTTTGAAACTGGCCGAGGTAATTTTAAATGATTCAGCAAGAATACAAATGGAAGATGCGAAATATGCTTTGAAAAAAGGTTTCTCAAAACACAATCCTCCCAAACCTTTATATGATGAAAACGATGTTGATAAAACTTTATCTAAATTTAAAACTCTTAGATTTAGAAATAAAACTGAAATATTAAAAGATGTTTTTTTAACTTTTTATCCAGCAGGACATATCCTGGGTGCTGCCTTCATTTTGCTCCAGATTGGGGGAAAGAATTTATTATTCACAGCAGACTTAGGAAGAAATCAACATCCAATTTTAGTTTCACCTGACCCAATTCCAGATGTTGAAATTTCAGCATTAATTACTGAATCAACTTATGGAGCAAGAGTTCATGAAAGCCCTATTGAAGACTTCACAAAAGCTATAAATAAAACGATTAAACGTGGTGGATCAATTTTAATTCCAGCTTTTGCCGTAGATAGAACCGAAGTTATATTAATCAAGTTAAAAGAATTAATGGATCAACAGTTGATTCCAAGAGTACCAATTTATGTTGATTCACCTATGGCATTAAGTTCGCTAAAGCATTACCGAAGTGCAGTAAGCCGCTCTGATACAGAAATTAGATTGTCATTTATCGCAGATTATAAAAATCAAGATCCATTCGATCCACAAACTATTAAAGAAATGAAAACAGTTGAAGAGTCCATGAAGTTAAATAACCCAGAACACTCTTGCATAATTGTTTCTGCTTCAGGTATGGCAACTGGTGGTCGAGTTGTGCATCATTTAAAGAATATGTTGCCAAATCCAATTCACACAGTTTTATTAGTTGGATATCAAGCAGTGGGAACCCGTGGTCATGCTTTAGTGACAGGTGCAGAACAAATCAAAATGCACGGTGGAATGGTTGAAGTAAAAGCTGAAATAGTTAAAGTTGAAGGTTTTTCTGTTCATGCTGATGGTTCAGAACTAATTGAATGGTTTAAAAAAGGTAATACTCCACAAAATGTTTTTATAGTTCATGGTGAACTAGAATCCTCAGTAATTTTTGCGCAAAGACTTGAATCTGAACTCAAATGGAAACCGGTCATTCCAAAACCCTCACAAAAATTTGAAATTAACTAAAAATCATTCAAATATCATCTTTATTTATAAATTTTCGAGGTACTCTAAAAAGTAGGAGAAGGGATTTTAATGGCAAAAATTACAGGTCAGAAAGCAACTAGACTTAAAACTTTTAACTTAGTCGCAGGTGTATTTCACTTGCTTCAAATGTTTTTAGTTTTACTTCTATCAAATGATTTTTCAATACCAGTGACAGCTTCATACTTAGCTGGTCCTCCAGGAACACTTCTTGGGGATCCAGTGGTGCTGTTCAATACTCCCGTTGGATTAACGGTGGCGCTATTTTTAGGTTTATCAGCTCTTGCTCATTTTATTGTGGCAACAGGTGGTTTTCCTAAATATATTAAAGGTTTAGAAAAGAATCAAAATATATTTCGCTGGGTGGAATATTCAATTTCATCTTCAGTGATGATTATTTTGATAGCTCAAGTAAGTGGTATTTCAGACTTTGTAGCACTTTTGGGAATTTTTGGAGTTAATGCTTCCATGATTTTATTTGGATGGTTACAAGAAAAATACACTCAACCAAAAGACGGAGATTTCTTACCATTTATCTTTGGCTGTATTGCAGGAATAGTTCCATGGCTTGCAATCGTAATTCTAGTAATTGGACCAAATGCGCCAACAGAAGTTGAAATTCCAGGATTTGTTTATGGAATTATTATTTCACTTTTTGTATTCTTCAACTCTTTTGCTTTAGTTCAATATTTACAATATCGAGGTAAAGGTAAATGGAAAGATTATCTAAAAGGTGAAAGAGCTTATATTGTGCTAAGTCTTGTGGCAAAATCATTACTTGCTTGGCAAATATTTTCTGGAACTTTAATTCCTCAATAAAAGTTGATTAAATTAATAAGGGGCCCTAAATTTTAGGGCCCCTTATTAATTTTAGAATCTAAATCTTTTCATCTCTTGACTTCCAAGGAGCTCCATATTCATTAACTTTGTCTAAATAAGGTTTTGGGCTAAACCATTCTGGTCCCATCACACCTTGTGGTTTCCAAACTCCTTCATGAATTAATTCCATTGCTACAACTGGATTAAATGCAGTTTGCCAAACAACTGCTTGGTCACCATATTCTTTCATTGACCATTCATTATCAACTACGTGATAAAGATATGTTGCTTTTGGATTTCCTTGTTTATCTAAACCCTTTACTAAAACTCCTGCACAAGTTTTGCCCTTCATTCTTTCTCCCAGTTTTGCAGGATCAGGAAGTGAAGCAGTTAAAAGATCACGGGGTGAAACAGATACTCCTTGAACATCAACATTTTCTTTCTTATCAAGTCCTAGTTTGTTGATTGTTTTTAAAACTGAAATAAATTCTTTACCTAAACCGTATTTAAAGTTAACTTTTTTTGCATCTATCTTTTGAGGCATTAAAACTACTTCTTCGTGTTCAACGTTTACACATTCAACAGGACCTATGCCTTCTGGAAAATCAAATACTTCTGGTTCTGAAAAAGGTTTGGTGGTGAACCAACCTTTGCCATCTTCCCAAACCAAAGGTGGGTTTAGGCATTCTTCAATCGTGGTCCAGATTGAAAAAGATGGAGCAAAAGATTCTCCTTCTACAACAAGGTTAGATCCGTCTAAAACGGTTATTGAATCTATTTTGCTAAATAGTTCTTCGTCGGCATATTTGGCCAAAACATCGCTTAGACCTGGTTCTATTCCAATTCCAACAACTGCCCAGATATCTCTTTCTTGCCAATTCCAATCCCTAGAAAATTGTTCATCGCCTAACTTCACGCCAACTTCCTTGTGTGGGTACTTAGGGTGAGGTCTGGATAAAGACATGGCCATATCCATGTAGTTGGTGTTTTCGATTTCGCAAGCTAAAAATATTGGCATCACAAACCTTGGATCAACCGCATTGATTACGACATCAGGTTTTACTTCACGTATAAGTTCTCTTACATCTTCTAGTTCTGCTGCATTTACTTCTATAGCATCAAAGCGATCATCATCAATTCTTTTTATAGCTTGTTGAGCGCGTTCCAACGAACGATCAGCAATAACCATACTTGTTAAAAATTTTCTTCTTGCTGCAATGTTGGCGATCGCTCTACCAACTCCACCCGCTCCGATTACGAGCGCTTTCATTTAAAAACCAACTCCTATTAATTATTATTTAATCTACCTCAGTGATTTATTAATAAATATTGGGTACGGCGTGTCTTGAGGAGATTGTATTCATTTTGCTTAAAAAATGAAAATTTATTAAATCATTTAGAATTAAATAATTTATTTATTTAATTCTAAATTTCTAACTGATTTATTTGTTAAACTCAATGAAACTGCAACAATAATTATTACGGTACAAATTGCAAGTAATTCTTTTATCCCAATTAATTCAATAAGAGGTCCAGCGGCTATTAATCCAATTGGTCCTAATAGAAATGAACCAAAAGCATCATATGATAAAACTCTAGATAACGATTTTTTTGGAATTTTAGTTTGTAAAGTAGTAATCCAAAATACAAAAAATAAATCAAAACCAATTCCAGTTAATAATGCAGCAAGTGCGATATAAACAATTGGAAGATTAAATGACATGGAAAGCGTCCAAAGGGCTAAGGTGGCAGAAAAAATCATTCCCACAAATAAAGGATGCCTTGGTCTTAACTTCATAGCCAAAATAACTCCAAGCATCATTCCTAGTGAGTGAGCTCCTGCAATAAATGCCCAGGATGGTGCTCCCTCGAGAAGAGTTTTAGCTTGATAAGGTCCCATAACTGCAAGTAATGGTTCATAAACCATCACAATTAGAGAGTATGCAGAAACGCAAGCAATGATCCAAGTTCTTTTTCTAACTTCTTTCCAGCCAAGTTTTATGTCTTGCAAAATAGTATCTTCATCGCTTACTTGATTCGGTTTATCAAATTTAATTAGCAGATAAATTAAAGATCCGGCAACTAAAAAAGTTAAACCATCAATTGCTATAGCAATGCCTGGACCAACTAAAGTCACTAAAATTCCACCAAGGGAATAACCTAAAACGTTTGCTGAATTTACACCTAATGCATTTATTGAATTAGCGCTTTGTAGTTTTTTCTCAGGCATAACTTGAGGCATTATTCCGGGAAATGCTGGAAACCATAAAGCGTGCAAAATTCCTGTAACTAATCCAAGTAATACTAACCAAGAAATTGTGGCAGATCCTGATATAAATAAATATGCTTCAAATAAAACAAAAAGGCTTAATAAAATATCTGAATAACTGACAATTTTTGCTCTGCCATATCTATCTGCGATTACTCCACCAAATAAGACAAACAAAATTAAGGGAAGTGTTCTTGCAAACATCACTAAACTAAGAGACGCTGCATTTGCACCAGGAAGAGATAGCACTCCAAAGGCTAGGGCAATTGGACCAATTCCATTTCCCACATTTGAAATGAAACGAGCAGCAAAAAGAATTCGAAAATTCTTCTCCACAAACACTACATTGAATTGGCGTGGAATACTTAAAGTTTTATTAGCCAAAATTATCCTCAAAAGGCAAAGCAGATTTAGACATATGTTCTTGCTTTGCTTGTTTTGAAGTCACTTTTCGCATGTGATGTTTTCGGCACAAAACTTCATAAATGATTTCATCTGGTTTAGCATTAGGTCCTGCATCACCTACAACTACTTGTTCACCAATTGTGACCATTACTCCATTTACAATTCTTGCTTGATGGGTTGCTTTCTTGCCACACCAGCAAAGTGCTTCAACTTGCAAAATATTTACACGATCTGCTAGTTCCAAAAGTCTTTGCGCACCTGGAAATAATGCTGTTCGAAAATCTGTGGTGATTCCAAAAGTGAAAACATCTATGCCAAAGTCATCTACGACTCGAGCAAGCTGCTCTATTTGTTCTATTTCGTAGAACTGGGCTTCATCACATATTAAATAGTCAACGGTTTCGCCTCTGGAAAGAGATTGAGTCATTAATCTTAAAAAATTTGTTTCAGGACTTACTTCAATTGCTTTTGCTTGTAAACCAAGTCTTGAACTTAATGTTGCTTCACCTGCACGATCTTTTCTGGTAAAAACTAGTCCGCGTCTTCCGGCACTTGAATGATTGTGGTGCGTTTGTAGAGCAAGGGTAGATTTACCACTATCCATTGTTCCTGAGAAAAAAACTAATTCAGCCACAGAAAATATCTTGTCAGATGACAAGATTTATTCAAAACGCAATGCCTCAACTGGTTTTAATTTTGAAGCTGTTCGGGCTGGCCAAACCCCAAATACAACTCCTACAAACATGGAAAAACCTAATGAAGCCAAAATTATTGTGGGACTTAACACAAAATTCCATTCCCCTAATTGTGCTAAAAAGTAGGCCACAACTTCCCCAATAATCACACCAATAATTCCACCTAAAAGAGACAAGACAATTGCTTCAATTAAAAATTGTGTCAAAATTTGTGACTGTTGCGCACCTATTGCTCTTCTAATTCCTATTTCTCTAGTTCTTTCTCTTACTGAAACAAGCATTATGTTCATAATTCCAATTCCACCAACTACTAAACTAATTGAAGCAATTCCACCCAGTAATAAAGATAAAAATTGTTGAACTGTTCCAATCGCGTCAAGAATCTGACTTGCGTCAGTTATCACAAAATCTGCTTCGCGTTCTCCAGTGATGTTGTGCCTTGAAATAAGTAATCTTGTTAAATTTGTGGTTACCTGATCGACAATTTCTTCACTTGTGGTTTGAACTGTGATTGAACTTAAATATGGAGGTACTGCAAAATATTTGAAGGCAGTATCAATAGGAACATAGGCACTTCCTTGTGTTCCAAATCCATCAGCATCATCTAAAATTCCAACAATTGTAAACTCAGTATTTCCCACTACAATATTTGTGTTTATGGAATAGGCATCAAGTTTTAAATCTTCTGCAATTGATGAGCTCAATACTATTAATCTTGATTCTTTAGCATTTTCTGTACTTGGTAAAAATGAACCCACAAAAATATCTGGATCTACTACAGTCACATAATCTGGATCAACTCCAACTATTTGAGCTCTAGTCGTGTCATATTCAGAACTTAATGTTGCTCGACCACTGACAGTTTCTGCTACTACATCTATACCTGGTTGTGATGCAATTGCTTTTGCATCTTCAATAGTTATCGATTGGTTTGTAGTGCCTGTAATCGTTAAATTTCTAGCACCTAATCCTTTGAATTGATCTTGGATTCCAGAGGTTGCCCCTTGTGCAACAGAAACTAAAGCAATTAAAGACATAACACCAATAATGATGCCAAGCATTGTTAAGCCTGATCTTGTTTTTGTGGCAAGTATTCGAGCGATTGCTAAACGAGATGCAATTAAAATCATCGCTTTATTCCCTCATCACTGATGATTTTGCCGTCTTTTAAGGTAATTCTTCTTTTTGCTTTTGAGGCAACATCAAGATCGTGAGTTATCAAAACAATTGTTTTTCCTTCTTTATTCAATTCTTGAAATAAATCCATGACTTGTTTTCCTGTGTTGGAATCAAGCGCGCCAGTTGGTTCATCTGCCAAAATCAAAGAAGGTTCTGTTACTAAAGCTCTTGCTATTGCCACTCTTTGCTGTTGACCCCCTGAAAGTTCAGTTGATTGGTGAGAATGTCTATCAGCCAAACCAAGTTTCGAAAGCATTTGCATAGCTTTTTTTCTTGCTTCTTTGGCTGATATTCCTCTATAAAAAAGTGGAGTGGCAACGTTATCTAATGCATCTGTTTTAGGAAGTAAAAAGAAAGATTGAAAAACAAAACCAATTGCGAGATTTCTAAGTGAGGTAAGTTTTTTATCATTTAATTTTGAGAGATCTTCTCCAGCAATTTGTACTTTTCCACTAGTTGGTCTATCTAAACAACCAATTAAATTCATCATAGTTGATTTACCTGAACCTGATGGACCAACAATTGCTACAAATTCACCTTCATGAATTGTTAAATCAACACCATCTAGGGCTTTTACTTTTGATGACCCTTCGCCAAAATATTTGGCGACATTTTTCATTTCAACAACAGTTGTCATTGTTAATTGTTTTGAGCTCCGTTAGATCTTCGTTGCTCTCTTTGTTCTCTAAACGGATCTTCAGAAACAGGAAGTTTGCCATCAAGAGAAGCTTTACCTAAAACAACATCATCTCCTGCAGAAATTCCATTTAAAATTTCAATTAATTGAGTACCCGAAACTCCAGTTACTACAACTTTGTCTAGAAGTTCATTTTTTTCATTTAAAACTTGAACGAATTGTTCTTGCCCTTTTCGCTGAATCGCTTGAAGAGGAACTGCAATTGCTGCATCTTTACTTTGCAAAATAACTTTGGCAGTCACGCTCATTCCAATGCGCCAAGTCTCATTTATTTGATCAGGTTTTGCAAAAACACTAAATTGAGAAACTCCGTTATTATCTATAGTTGCAACTTGACCAATTTGAATTACTTTTCCTTTATTTGTATCTGTTGCAGAACCCAGTTTTAATTCCACAATTTGATCTAATTTCACATTTGGAATGTCGTATTCGCTTACTTTGATAGAAGCTATAACTTGTCCTGAGCCCATGGATGCGATTGCTCCTGAGACTATTGCATTAGGGGCAGTAAAGATTTCTCTAATAGTTCCATCGCTTGGTGATTTAACTTTACGAATAATTCCATCAAAGTTTCTTAACTCAGCAATTATTTCATTTTTCTTCACAATTGAACCTGGAGTTATATTTAATTTTGTAACTGTCCACTGTTTAGTTGCGGTGTTAGAAGTGCTGGAAACACTTCCTGCTAAATCAACACCATTTTTTGAAACTAAAGTCACTTTATTGTTGACATCAATATCGTAAATAAATTCATCTATTAATGTTGCGTTGGTAATTCTGATTCGATCTTTTCCAACAGGTGTTACATCTACTGTGACTGTCATTCCAGCACGTGCTGAGACAGGCAAACTGTTTGGAGTTGGATTAATTAAAACTGTGTAGGTAGGAGTTGAATCTGAAATTGATGGTGTTGACTTAATTGAAGTAATAGCACCAGAAGTTAAAGTATCTGAGCTATTTATTGCTAAAGCAATTGGTAAACCAACACTTAACTGGGTTGATTGAGTTTCAGTAACTTCAACTGAAACTAAAAGTCTTCCAGTTCCAATGGAAGCAACTGTTCCAGCAACTGGACTTCCCTTTACGGCATTAACTGATCTAACTCTGGCTTTTTCTGGAGATTTTATTAATTGAGTTTGACCATCATAATTTTTTAAGGTGACAATAGTTTCATTTTTCGAAACAGTTTTACCTTCTTCATTATTAATTTTTGAAACAACCCAGGTATCTGTTAGCGATGTTGGGGTACCAGAACTTGAAGTAGATGTACCAGCAATTTTTGTCAAAGTTGAAGGTGAATCGGCATTTATATTGAAGGTGTATTCATCAACGATTGAACCAGTTGTTGAAACACTATTTTCAATTGTGGCAGGTCCGGCGGTTTCAGTTAAATAGTTTTGTGTTTCCTCTTTAGTTGCATTTGAATAGAAGTAAATACCGCCAATTAGTAAAGCAATGATTGGAATGATAATTAAAAATTTACGCTTTCGCATTAGTCCCTTAACCTTAGTCTTTCTTTAAAAATAACATCAAAATTACTTGTTGGCATCTTTAATTTAATCTAATTTATCTATATAAAATCTTAATATTTACTGCTTTTTTGCTGTGATCTCCGTTATAACTCTCTTCGCATCTAATCCTTTTTTCTCATATTTTGTATAAGGTCTCCACTCAGGATGAGGAATAATTTGGGCATTAGGTAATTTTTCCATAATTTCTTGCCCATATTCAAACCAATCGGTAGCAGTGTGGATAAGTCCACCTTCTTTAAGTTTTTGAAACATTAATGAAATTAAATCTTCTCTAAATAACCTTCTTTTGTGATGTCTTTTCTTTGGCCATGGATCTGGAAAATAGGCATGGATTTCTGTTAAGGAATTATCTGGAACTCTTTCTTGTAAAACTTGTACAGCATCTGAAAAAGATATTCTAATATTGTTAATTTTTTCTTTTTTTATTTTTTCTACCAATTGAGTAATACTTGGTCTATGTACCTCTACTGCGATTACTATTTTTTCTGGATTAGTTTTAGCTAAAGCAATCGTAGTATCTCCTGCCCCACATCCGATCTCATAGATTATTTCTTTATCGCCAAATAATTCAAAAAAATTCCATTGTTGATCTGGCATTTCAAATTCAGGAAAAAGATTTTGTAATACTTCAACTTGCTTTTGACTGATTCGACCTCTACGGGCATTAAAAGTTCTTATGACACCTTTTTCAACCCTAAGTCGCGCATTTGTAAACATTAGAGAATAATTCTATTTATGTCTATTCCACATAAGCCAGCCAGCACTGAAGCAAATTTGCATGAAGTTTTGAAAAATCGCTGGAGTACTAGATCTTTCGATAAAAATTATGTAATTAGCGATGGTGAAATATTGTCTATTTTAGAAGCAGCACGCTGGTCCCCTTCTTCAAAAAATTCTCAACCTTGGAAATTTTTAGCTGCTAAAAGAGGTGACAAAAACTTTGAGGCTTTTGTATCAACTTTGACTGGATTTAATTTAGAGTGGGCACCCAATGCCAGTGCCATAATTTTGGTCGCTGCACATGGAAATCCTGTGACCAATGATGAAATCTTTGACGCAGGTTTAGCAGTAAGTTCGATTACTTTCCAAATTCATGCCCTGGGATTACATGCTCATCAAATGGCAGGTTTTAGTAAATCAAAATTGAAAGCGTTATTTAACTTAGATGATTCAATTGCACCACTAGTATTGGTGGCCGTAGGAAAAATTACTAATCCTGATGAATTGAGTAAAGAATTGCAAGAAAGAGAACTGAGTCCTCGTACCAGAAAAAGTTTGAACGAGTTAATGATTTCTGGTCTTATTTGAAAAAATTTATTCCAAAATGGCTATTTCCCTCTAAATCCATTCCACATACCTCTTGGAGATCAAATAGTTATTGGAAAGCTAAACCATTAACTTTATTCTTTTTAGTTTTAGGACTTTGGCTATTTGGTACTGGTGAAGCTTTTTTAATTGCCGCAGGTGCAGGGGTTTCACCTTGGACAGTTTTTGCTCAAGGTATTTCTATTCAAACAGGTTTAAGTATTGGTTGGGCAACTTTTTTTACTGGCGTGTTAGTGCTTTCACTGTGGATTCCGTTGAAACAAAAAGTTGGCTTAGGAACAGTCTTAAACATCATAATTATTTCTTTAGCGATAGAAATTATGTTAAAAGTTTTACCTCATCCAAGTTCAAATGTTTGGCAAGTTTTACAAATACTTTTTGGAATTGCGGTGGTTGGATTAGGTAGTGGATTTTATTTAACCTGCCACATGGGACCTGGTCCAAGAGATGGTTTGATGACTCGAATTCATTTCTTAACAGGAATTCCAGTAGGAAGAGTTAGATTGTTTATTGAAATAACGGTTTTAACCATAGGTTGGTTACTAGGTGGAACTGTTGGCCTTGGAACTGTTTTGTTTGGTGTATTAATTGGTTACTCGGTTGCAATTTGGCTTAAAATTGTGGGAAAAGTTAGTAAACAAAAATAAGAGTTGGAAGTAATTGGATAAATTATTGTCCAAGATGAAAATTACTGATCTATTGTTTTTAAAAATCCCCGTGATATCAGTTGTTTTAACTTTTGTCTTAACAGCTAATTTATGGACTTCTCCTGCTCCTCTTATTCCTGATTCTGGTGCTTTTGTTTATTGGTTAAGACCAATATTGGTTGCATACACATATGCTCTAGCAATTGCAGCGATTGCATTGTTATTCGCTGATGGCATTTTCACTAAATTTGAAGGTAATAATTCAAATATTGCAAGAACTGTATTTTTATCTCTTTCAGGAGTTAGTTTTGCTGCAGCAATATTTAGTCTTGCCCAAGCTCTTTCTCAACCTCTATCTCTTGCCGCAAATTTAAATGTAATTGCAACTTATGGTTGGGATGTTTCAAATGTTAGAGCTTTACTTTTAATTTCTTTAGTAGCACTTTTTTCTTTTCTACTCTTATTAAGACCTGAATTAAATAAATCAGGTCTAGTTGCATTATTAAACATTTTGGCGCTCTCGCTACCAACCCTGTTATCTCATGGTGGTGGGATTTCCACTCATAACTGGGCACTTGCTGCAGGATTTTTTCATGGAATATTTACAAGTCTTTGGGTCTCAGGCCTTGCCGGAGTAGCGATAATCTATTTCAATAAATCAAAAAGTGAATCAGATAAGTTGCTGGCTTTAAATAAATTCAAGTTTATTGCTAATTTTTCTGTAGCTGGATTATTAATTTCAGGGATAGTTAACGCAGCCACCAGATTGAATAATTTAAGTGAATTATTTTCAACAAATTATGGTCAAATCCTTTTGTTTAAAAATTCACTTTTTGCTATCGCATTAATCATTGCCTTAAGTGTTAGAACAAATATTAAAGGAGATCTAAGTAAACTTTTAAAGCTCGAAGTTTCAGTACTGTTATTTATTTTTGGAGTATCAGTTGCGCTATCTTCAACAGCATTTCCAAGAACTGGTAATGCTGCTTTTAGTTTGATTGAATCGGTAACTGGTTATCCTGAACCTCCAATTTTTAATTGGACTGATGCCCTGACCACCATAAGTTTGGAACCTTTCACCTTATTTATTGGCTTAATCGCATTAATTACTTACTTAGCTGGGTATATAAAACTAATTAAGCGTGGAGATAATTGGCCAATTTCTAGACTTATTTTTTGGTTTGCTGGAATTCTTTTAGCAATTTATGTAACCAATACCATGTTGGGTCGATATGCAATTCTTTTGTTTTCGGCACACATGACAGTACATATGATTCTGGCCATGGTTGTACCAATACTTCTTCCCCTTGCAGCACCACTAACTCTTGCTTTACGAGTGTTAGTTCCATCGAATAATTCTGAAGTGCGAAATCTTCGCGATTGGATTGTTGCTCTCATTAATTCGAAATATTTAAAAGTGGCAAGTCATCCCATAATTGCTTTTTTTATTTTTGCCGCAGGAACTTGGGTTCTATATTTTAGTCCCCTGTTAACAGTATTAATGAGAAGTCACCTAGGACATTTAATTATGGATACACATTTTATTTTGGCAGGATATTTATTTTTCTGGCTCATTATCGGAAAAGATCAGTCACCAAGAAAAATTCCAGATGTTTTAAAACTTGGTTTAGTATTTGCTGCCGCTGTATTCCATGGAATTTTTGGATTCATCACCTATTCAGCGCAATCTGCTTTAGGTGGTGGCTGGTTTAGTGAAATAAAACCAAGTTGGATGCAAGATCCAATAGCTGATCAACAATTAGGTGGCGGAATTGCTTGGGGATTTGGAGAAATTCCAACCATCATTGTGTTGCTAATTCTGGTTTATCAATGGGCATCTAGAGATGAAAAGCAAGCAAAACGTGTGACCGAAAAAGAAATTGATGACTACAACGAATATTTAAGATCCTTAAATAGATAATTATTCTCCGTAAAACAACTTCTCCATAACAATGCGTGCTCTTCTCGTAACTTTTCTATAATCTTCAATTAATTGGCTAGAAGATTTTTTATTCATCACATAAGCAATTGCATTCAAT
This sequence comes from Actinomycetes bacterium, assembly GCA_038145175.1. Lineage (GTDB taxonomy): Bacteria > Actinomycetota > Actinomycetes > S36-B12 > UBA5976 > ATZT02. Next base: position 193,973 of record JAYQPE010000003.1, read on the forward strand.
TCATCTAAATCTGTTGGAATTTGATCACTAGCTTTGGCTTTAGCAAGCATTTGAGCATTTCTAACTTCAGTTGCCATAACCCATGCGTCATTTAAACTTTTGGCATCCTGATTAGTAATTAAATCCAATTGTTCTAATTGTTTTAAAGTGGATAAAGTTGAAGTATTTTGTAAGTTTTTATATTTATGTCCATGCTGCATTTGCATGAGTTGTATTACCCATTCAACATCACTTAATCCTCCTCGACCAAGTTTTGTGTTCATGTTTACATCTGCTCCTCTTGGTAATCTTTCTGATTCCATTCGAGCTTTTATTCGTCTCATTTCTCTTAAACTTTCCTCATTTACACCTTGTTCTGGATAGCGAATTGGATTAATTGCATTCATTAATAGATTTCCAATTTCTAAATCACCAGCAACAGGTATTGCTCGAAGCAACGCTTGAGCTTCCCAAGGGGCAGACCATTTTTGGTAATAATTGATATAAGAATCAAGTGTTCTAACTAATGGTCCATTTTTACCTTCAGGTCTTAAATCAGCATCTATCTCAAGTGCAGGATCAGTTGAAGGTTGCATCAATAAAGTTCTTAATTTGTTCGCAATTTCAAGTGCAATTTTTTCTGCTTCATGTGAATCAGCATTTGGTAATGGTTGGTGCACAAACATAACATCAGCATCACTTGCATAACCTAATTCAAATCCCCCAAATCTTCCCATAGCAATAATGCACATTTGAGTAGGAATTGTTGAATTTCTCGTTGTTTCTATTTCTTTGATAGCACTTTGTAATGCTGTTTCGATCACAACCGCATAAACATTGCTTAAAGATAATCCAACTTCTTCAATACTTAAGTTATGAGATAAGTCTGCTGTTGCAGTTCTTAGTAACTCTCTTCTTCTAAACGCTCTTGCTGCTTGAACAATATTTTCAGCAGTTTCATGTCGCGAAATTACTGAATTCATTTCTATTTCATATTGTTCTTTAGTTCTAGGTTTTAACTCTTCAATATTTCCAAGCATTGAGACTGCTTCTGGTGCGCTCATTAATAAATCTGTGGCATATCTACTGGATGATAAAAGTTTGGCCATTAATTCTGCTGCTGCTGATTCATCTCTTAAAAGTCTTAAAAACCAAGGAGTACTTCCAAGTGCATCACTTAATCTTCTGAATGAAAGAAGAGCATTATCTGGATCTGGACCATCGGCAAACCAAGAAAGAAGTACTGGCAAAAGTGTTTTTTGAATAACAGCTTTTCTAGAAACTCCTGTGGTCAAACTTTCTATGTGTCTTAGGGCTGATTCAGAATCTTTATAACCTAGTGCATTTAAACGAGAGGAAGCTTCGCTTAGTGTTAGTCGGGCATTTCCTGCATCAAGCCTTGCTACCGCATTAAGAAGTGGTCGATAAAAGAGTTTCTCGTGAATTCTTCTAACTTCTAATTTGTATTTTCTCCATTGTTTTTCCAGATCTTGACTTGAATCTTGCATTAAACCGATAGATCTACCCAATACTCTTAACTCTTTATCATCACTAGGCAAAATATGAGTTCTGGATAAATTCTGCAATTGAATTCTGTGCTCTAAAGTTCTTAAGAATGTGTAAGCGTTAGAAAATGTGGCTGAATCTTCCCTTCCGATATAGCCCCACATGGCTAATTGATCAAGTGCTTGCAAGGTGTTAGAACTTCTCACCATTACATCTGATCGACCATGAACTAATTGAAGTAATTGCACAGCAAATTCAACATCTCTTAGACCACCTGGAGCAAGTTTTAATTCCCTTTCCCCTACTTTGTTGTCAATATTTTCTTCAACTTTTTTTCTCATCTTTTGGACATCTTCAACAAAGTTTTCTTTACTTGCAGCAGACCATACGAATTTTGATATTTCATCTAGATATTTGTCTGCCAATTCTTGATTTCCTGCACTAAATCTTGCTTTCAATAATGCTTGGAATTCCCAAGTTTGAGCCCATCTTTGGTAATAAGAAACATGTTGTTCAAGTGTTCGAACCAAAGCGCCAGCTTTTCCTTCTGGTCGTAAAGCCGCATCAAGTTCCCAAATCGCACCACCATCATGAGTGGTTGAAATAAATTGCATCAGGGTTGAACAAACTTTTGTAGCAAGTGAAATTGCTTCTGATTCATCCGTACCATTTTTTGGTTCAGCGACAAAAATTACATCGACATCTGAGACATAATTTAATTCCTGTCCACCTGCTTTTCCCATCGCAATAATTGCTAAATCAAATTTTTCCTTGAATAAAGAATTATCATTCAATATTTTTTGTAGTGATGCCTCTAAAATTGCATCGGCAGCATCAGATAATTCCTGAGCCACTTCTTTTAAGGGCCAATTACTGCATAAATCTCTAGTTGCAAGACTTAAAAGAAATTTTCTATATTCTCTTACTAGATTTGCTCTATCTTTTTGAACTGCATTTTTAAACTTGGCAACTAATTCATCTTTAGTAAATGCCAAATTATTTGCAGTATCTTCCTTTAGGACTAAAACGTCTTCTGGATGATTTAAGAGAAATTCACCTAACCCAGTAGAGCTTCCTAAAACTTTTAATACTTTAAGTCTCAAAGATTCATCTTTTATTACCTTCAAGAAATCTTTATTCGCTTTTTCAACGATTCGCACAAGTAAAAGAAGTGCGGCATCAGGGTTAGCTACTTGACTAAATTCTTCTAAAAGTGCTTCTTTGGGTATGGATATCTTTAAATTTTCAAGTAATTCTTTAGATTTTTCAATGTTAAGAAAACCAGAACGAATAAGGTTGCCGGTTTCACTTACCGGACGCTCACTCATTACTTACTTTTACCTGCGTAATCAACCACAGTGTCGGCAAAAGCTATTCCCAATGATTTCCAGGTTTCTTTCATTTTTTGACCATGTTCTTCGAATTGCTTTTCCACGGAATCATCAGTGATGCCTAAAGTCTTTCTAACTTCATCTTCGCTTAATAGCCAATCACTCATGATGTTCCAATCGGTTTCTGGATGAAATTGCAATCCCCAAGCATTTTTGCCTAAGATAAAAGCTTGCACTTGGCAATCATCACTTGTCACTAATAGTTTTGCATCTTTTGGCAATTCCAATATTGCATCTTGATGATATTGAGGAACTGGAATTGAAACATTTGCATTAACTACATTGGCTAAGACACAATCATCTTTTGCTTCAGGCAAAAATTCCACAAAACCAACACCTATTTCTGGTTTATTGGTTCGACCCACTTTGCCACCATTTGCATCAGCCAATAATTGTCCGCCAAGACAAACTCCCAGAGTTGGTGTTTGTGCTTTGATGACATTTCTTAGTAATTCTTTTTCTTGTTTTAACCATGGCCATTGATCTTCATCGTGAACTCCGCGGGATCCGCCCAAAACAATTACTCCTGCATAGCCTGCAGGGGAGGTGGGAACAGTTTCACCTTTAAATGGATAAATCACTTCAATTGAAACGTTACGTTCTTTTAGCCAGTCCTCTAAATAGCCAATAGGAGCATCTTGTTCATTCTGAATTACTAAGACTTTCGGAAATTTATGATCCATATAAGTCATTGTACTAATTGCTTCGATTTAACTCCAAAAGCACAAATGAGGCTATTTTTTCTTTTTTTGTTTTAATTCAACCACGAATCTCGCTGTTTTATTACCAAAACTTGGTGAAGCAAGTTCATCCTTAGGGTATTGCGTTATATGAATAATGTATCTACCATTTTTCTTAAAATTTAAAGTGTCTGTGAAAACAGCGGTGTCTTTCCCAGGTTTAATTTTACCTAACTTCTGCCATTTTTTATTTGGCGTTTGAATATAGCCAAAAACAGGTGCATTCAAATCTACTCCTCCAACAATAAATTGAATGTTCCTTGGCTTAGAGATTTTAATTAAAGCGTCATTGCAACCCCACTCTTTTAAAACAAGAGTTGCTGTAGAAGTAGAATTTGTTTTAGATATTTTTATCATTTCAAAAATCATTGATAAAAGTGAGAAAAAATTTCCATTGTCAACTCTATAAGGTTTTACTTTATTAGCCAAAGAAATTGTTTCATTTTTACCAGGAGTTGCATCAGGACAAATTGCTGATTGAGGTTGAAATTGGCCATCTTTTTTTGAAAACCTCATCACTAGACTTGAGAGGTTATTCGTTTTTCCTGCTGCATAAATATAATCATCCAATAAGATAAGTGAATTTAGAGTCGGATCACTAAAATCAAAATTGTTCAACACAAAGCCATTTGTCCCAAAAGATTGATCAATAGTTCCATTTGAATTTAACCTTGCCAACAAAATGAAAACATTTGTACTGGTTTCAGACAATCCAGAAATTATATATTTTCCGTCATCTTGTAATTTAGCTTCCTCGACATAATCGTAATCACCGGAATTTAAAATATTGGGAGATGACGTCAGTAAGTATCCGTCGTCGCTAAATGCTGAATCAAAATTTCCCGCTAGGTCAATTCGAAATGTTAAAATGAACTCATCAGAAGCTCCTGCTAAAAAAATTTTGTCATCAGTCTGCAATATTATCTTTGTAATTGAATCATCTCTGCCTGAAAAATCATAACTTTTTTTTCCATCACTATCAAAACTGGTATCTAATGTTCCATTACTTGCGTATTTGGCAATTAATGCATCATTAGAATTTATGTAACCAGCAACGTAAATTGATCCGCTAGCATCTATTGCTAAATCATTGATAACAGATGATGTATTGATAACAGATGATGTAATTAAATCATATCCATCGGTGCTACCATCGGTGCTAAAACTTGTATCCAAAACTCCACTGGAAGTGTATCTAGCAATTAGCCCATCGGACCCTTGATAGCCCGCAGTAAGTATTTTTCCATCGGTTTGGATTTTTACAGAGGTAAATCTGGAATTTGAATTGATAAACTCTTCGTATCCATCAGTACTGAAAGTCGTGTCAAGTGAGCCAGACTCATCAATTTGGATTATTACTCCAGTTGTAGAGGTAGTGCCAACTAATATAATTTTGTTTGAGCTTATTTCTACTCCAAAAATTTCAGTAGCACGTGTTGTCTCAAAAATTCCGCTAATACCAAAAGTTTCATCAATCGAGCCGTTTGAATTAAATCGAACTGCTACTCCACGATTCGCTGAAGTTTTTCCAACAGCGATTAATTTTCCGTCTGATTGCAAAATAGAATCATAAAAAGTAGCTACTGTCCCCTGCACGACTCCATTTGAACCAAAATTTGAATCCAGACTTCCATCAGAGTAACCAAACGAACTCGAAGTATTAAAAATTAAAATGATTAGTAATGTCACTGGGAGTATTTTTTTTCTCAACAACTCATACCCCTAAATTCTGAATTGAATTCAATTATAATTCAATATCTCGAATTTGAATTGGGGGGGGCGATTGATTATTAAAGTTCAGTAAATAGCCTCAACTGTGCTTAATGTTTTTACCAAATGAAATTGCTTATACAGCTTTTCCTTTTTAGTATTTTGTGTCTTATTTATTCTTAACTATAAATTTCTATTAGTTTCTATAGAGGAATATATGGGAATGTTAAACGCAAATTAGAGGCTAATAAGTAAGATGCACCCGTAAATAACTAAATTTTGTAGTCACCATCCCTTATAGTGCCCGCAAAACATCTTCCTGCCATGAATTCTTAATTTGTGATCCATTCGGAAAATCACTTGGCATATCGAGTAGAAAAACCCCATTATCTGCACCCTTCCAAGTCGTAATCAGTTTCTCTAAACATGGTTTAGCTGAATCGTCTGCAGCATTGATGCCACCTAATTCACTAATGAATACTCTCGAAATTCCTTGTTTTGTTGCGGCATCAATATAAAAGTCAGCAGATTCGACAGAGAACCCAGGTGGTAATTTTTCTTTTTCGCATTCAAATGAAATCCATGAAATTCCCAATGCATCAACCCCACCTAAATCTGGTTCTATTTTTTGAACAACAAAACCATCTCGTTGCAAAATATTTGGTTGCACATACATAACACCTGTGAAATGTGGTCTACCTGCATTTACAAATTGTGGAAAATATTTGTTGTGATTTTCAATTCCCGCAAAACGCTCAAGTTCTGATACTGGCGCCCAGAATTCTACTTTTAATTCTTCAAGTAACTTTCCAATTTCAGGCATAAGTTCAAGTGCGCCATCTAAAACTTTTTTCTGTACTTCTTGAGCAACTTCCCCAGGTTCACCACGGCGACCTGCTTCAATAAATTGACCCCAAACTGCAACAACTAATCCTGCTTGTTTTAACTCAATAACAGAACAACGCAAATTATTTAACCATCGTTCTTTGGCATTTTCATCAGCATTTCCATTGAAATCAAAAACAATTTCACCAGTAGGTGTGAAATAGAATTCAAATCCTAATGACACGGAATTTAAACCAGCAGAAGTTAAATCGGTGGCAGAGGTATAGGACTGGCGTTCAAGTGAACCCGAAGGCATTAATACTCCAACCGGAACAGTTTTTAATCTCACTAAATCATTTGGTAATTCGCATGCTTTGGAAACTTGTCCACTTTGACCTTGACCATTTGTCTTTGAGCTATTTTCGCTATTGACCGATGCGCAACCACTTATTAATAACATTGTTCCAAAAATTGCCCCAATAAATGAATTACGGATACTTGTTATTTTCACTTGCTTTCTCCCTCGTGGTCTGTATTCATAATTACATGCATCAATAATTCTTCAAAATCTAGCAGGTACTTTTGTGGCTACAGTAAAGAGAAAACTTCTAATGCCTTAATTTCTGGTACAAATGCACTTAATCGCTATTATTTTATTTTTCAATTCAAACCATCTCGGTGTAAACAAGTCTTATTTAATTCACCTATAGAACAGGTAAGTATCTATCCAATTCCCATTGGGTGACTTGTTTTCTATATTCATCCCATTCAGCACGTTTATTTCTTAAGAAATAGTCAAATACATGCTCGCCTAAGGTTTCAGCAACTAATTCACTTTTTTCCATAGTTTTAATTGCTTCATCCAAAGTTGTTGGAAGTGGAGTTAAGCCAAGTGCTCTTCTTTCTGCATCAGTTAAAGTCCAAACATCATCTTCAGCACCTTGTGGCAAATTGTAATTTTCTTCTATTCCTTTTAATCCTGCTGCTAATAAAACTGAATATGCAAGATAAGGATTTGCAGCTGAATCAAGTGCTCGATATTCAATTCTGGTTGATTGACCTTTTGAAGGTTTATACATTGGCACTCTTACTAGTGCAGATCTATTGTTATGTCCCCAACAAACATAAGCTGGTGCTTCTCCTCCACCAGTTAAACGTTTATACGAATTTACATATTGATTTGTAACAGCGGTAAATTCTGGTGCATGTTTTAAGATTCCTGCAATAAAGTTTCGACCAATTTTACTTAGTTGATATTCAGCACCTGGTTCATGAAAAGCGTTTTTATCTCCTTCAAATAAAGATAAATGGGTATGCATTCCAGATCCTGGATGATCTCTAAATGGTTTAGGCATGAAAGATGCTCTAACACCTTCAGAAAGAGCTACCTCTTTTACAACTAATCTAAAAGTCATGATGTTATCTGCAGTGCTTAATGCATCTGCGTAACGTAAATCTATTTCTTGTTGTCCTGGTCCACCTTCATGATGTGAAAACTCAACAGAGATTCCCATTGACTCAAGCATCGTGATTGCTTTTCTTCTAAAGTCATAACCTGGTCCTGATGCTGATTGATCAAAATAGCCAACATAATCAATAGGTATAGGACTTGAAACATTTTTTGCAGCTTTATCATCTTCAAATAAATAAAATTCAATTTCAGGATGTGTGTAAAAAGTAAATCCCATATCAGCAGCTTTTGCCATGGTTCTTTTTAATACCCATCTAGGATCTGCATAAGAAGGTGAACCATCTGGCATTTGAATGTCACAAAACATTCTTGCTACTCCTGGTCCTTCACTTCGCCAAGGTAAAACTTGGAATGTTGCAGGATCAGGTTTGGCTAACATGTCTGATTCATAAACTCTGGCAAAACCTTCAATGGCAGAACCATCAAACCCAATACCTTCCGAAAAAGCTGCTTCTAATTCAGCAGGAGCAACAGCAACTGATTTCAAGGAACCGATGACATCGGTAAACCATAAACGAACAAATCGAATATCTCGTTCTTCAATAGTTCTTAATACAAAGTCTGATTGTTTATCCATGCCTTCTATTGTGCCCCATGAATGTTTCGCAAATGTTACACAAATTTTCTGTTTTTGAGCGTGGAATACACTTATATATATGGCGCTTTCTATTGCTTTAGCCCAAGTAAATCCTTGTGTGGGAGATCTTGAAGGCAACAGTGCCCTTATAAAAAACTTCGCTAAAAAAGCATCTGAGTTAGGTTCTGACCTAGTTGTATTTCCTGAAATGGTTTTAACGGGTTATCCAATCGAAGATTTGTCTTTAAGAAAATCTTTTCAAGATGCATCCAAAAAAGCTTTAACTAAATTAGCAAGTGATTTAAAAAATAATGGATTTGGAAATCTCTATTTAATTGTTGGCTATCTTGATGCCACGGGTGAATCAAATTCTTTAGGAGTTCCTGCAGGAAGTCCACAAAATGCAGCAGCTTTAATTCATGATGGAAAAGTAATTAATAAATATGTCAAACACCATTTACCTAATTATGGAGTTTTTGACGAATACCGCTATTTTGTGCCAGGCGAGGAAAACTGCTCATTTGAAATTCTTGGCAATAAAATTTCTTTAGCAATTTGTGAAGATATTTGGCAAGACGGTGGTCCCATCACAGAAATCTCTAAGCAAAATACTGATCTTCTAATTGTGATAAATGGATCTCCTTTTGAACATGGCAAAGATGATGTTCGTTTAGATTTATTGAAAAAGAGAGTCAAACAAATAAATGCCCCTATTGCTTATGTGAATTTGGTGGGTGGACAAGATGAACTAGTTTTTGATGGTGATTCCATTGTGGTTAATAAAGATGGAAGTGTAGCTGCTAGAGCATCACAGTTTGTTGAAGAAATAGTAATTTTCGAATTTGAAAAAAATAAACCAATTGAATCATCAATTATAAGAAATAGAAGTGATGACTTAGAGGAAGTTTATCAAGCATTAGTTGTTGGTCTTAGAGATTATGTTTTAAAAAATAATATGGAATCAGTTGTGCTTGGGCTAAGTGGTGGAATTGATTCTGCCCTTGTTGCAGCAATTGCCGTTGATGCATTAGGTAGTGAAAATGTTTATGGAGTTTCAATGCCTAGCCAATATTCATCTGAGCATTCAAAAGATGATGCTAAAGAATTAGCCACTAATTTAGGTCTAAATTATCGAACTGTTGAAATAAAGTCTTTCTTTGATTCATTTCAAAATGAACTTCATCTAACCAAGCTTGCAGAGGAAAATCTTCAAGCAAGACTTCGTGGAATAACTTTGATGGGTATTTCAAACCAAGAAGGCCATCTTGTTTTAGCAACTGGTAATAAAAGTGAATTAGCTGTTGGCTACTCCACAATTTATGGTGATGCAGTTGGTGGATTTGCTCCAATTAAAGATGTGCCAAAAACATTAGTGTGGAAACTTGCTAAATGGAGAAATAAACAAACAACAAATCCATTTATTCCAGAATCAAGTATTACTAAAGCCCCAAGTGCAGAACTTCGACCTGGACAACTTGATACCGACTCGTTGCCAGATTATGAAAAATTGGATCCACTGATTTTTGCCTACGTTGAACAAGATCATGGAGCATTCGACATGGCAAGTAAAGGTTTGGATAAAAATTTAATTGAAAAAGTAATCAACATGATTGATAAAGCAGAATACAAACGACGTCAATATCCCCCAGGTACCAAGATTTCAAATAGAGCTTTTGGTCGAGATCGACGTCAACCAATCACAAATTCTTGGAAAGAAACTATTTAATTACGAAGTTGTGCTTTTAGTTTTCTGGAGTCTCTAACTAGTGAAATAACAGCCCAGAGGGCAATTAGGAATAGAACAAATATTGCCATAATTATGAAAGTTAGTTGATTCAAGTATTTCTCTACAGGATTTTCATCAACTAGAATCATGCCTTGTTTCTTAATTTTCTCCTTGATTTCTACAGGAATATAGATCGACTTAACTTTTTTATTAAGGCTTAGAACTTTTACTTCAATTCTATGAATACCTATATTTGCTGAATCGGGAATTGAATAGCTTTCAGAAATTTGACCCGTGGTACTTGTGTAGCCTTGCCCTAAAAATATAGGTTCACTTCTAAGCCAAATTGTGAATTGACTCTTAGGTAGATTGCCTGATGATTCTACGAAAATTTTTGAGCCTATTGGAACTATTAAATTCTTTTCCTCAATATTTACACCAGTCACATTTTTTTCCAAGGAACTGATTCTAACAAAACTTCCATCGGGATTAGAAACTTCGATGATAGTTGGAGATAAATCATAATTATCTAAATCAATGCTTGCATTGGGATCGAATACTTGTTTGTTTTGATCTAAAATCTCAATTTTGGTTTCAAGTTTATTTTGGTCTATATAAATTCCTGGAGAATTTTCCTCAGGCAATTTCTCACTTGGTTTTAAGATGTTAGGAATTTGATTTTCTGGTGAAAGGAAAGGAATTTTTTCTAACCAAGGCTTTAAAAAGTCTGGAATTATTGTTAATGGATTTCTCGCTTTGTTTGTTTGAATCTCTGGTTTATCTTTTGTTTTTGTGACTTCTTGAATCACATTGTTTTGGGATTGACTTGTTGCTTGATTTGAAGCACTACTTGACTGCGGAATCGATACACTCCAACTGAAATCTTGAGAGCTGGTGTAGTTTCCGGCTAGATCTGCAATTCTCAAACTCATTGTGTGTACTCCAGAAGTTAGATTTGATACTTGATGAGTTGCATTACAAGTTTGATAGATTCCATTATCAAGTTTACATTGATATATTTCTCCTGCTGCAGCACCAGAAAATACAAATGTTGCATTTGATGTAGTGATTAATGAATCTGGTGTTGATTGAAATTGTGCAACCGAAGTTGGCGCAACCGTATCTCTAGTTAAATCTGTATTTGTTGCAATGAAATAGAATTTTGAAATAGAAACTGACACTACGCCATCAGTCACAGTGTTGTCAGGTGAAGTTAAAGTCAAAACATAGTTCTTATCCGAACCAGTTAAAGTTTTAGTCCAGCCATTTGCAGTGAAATCATTGATTGTAAGTCCTGAGGTATTTAAATTAAATGTGACGTCATATATCAAAGTATCTGAATTAGAGTACGGAGCTTGTGAAGTTGTTAAATCAACTCGAGGTACTGGATTTACTGTGATTGTCAAAGTTTCTGAATTAATAGAAAGGTAATTCGTACTTGCCGCTTTTGTTGCATAAATTGCACATGTTCCCACACGTGTTGTGGTTATTGTTGTCCCGCTTAATGAACAATCCCCACTTACTGAATAAGAAACAGTCCCGCTGCCAGATCCTCCAGAAGAAGTAACTGAAGTTGTATCTCCAATTTGAACAACGGTAGAACCAACTGAGATTAGTAAATTATTTTGAGAAATTTTATTAATTGTTAAAGTTCCAGTTAAATAATTTATTGAGTAATTGCTTGCACTGCCTGAACTAAAAATTGCAGAACTTGGTGTTATTGAATAAACACCTGCATCACTTGGATTTGCAGTAGGTGAATATGTAAAAGTATTGGAAGAAATAGCATCTGACCCTACGAGCGAGGAGTTAACATCAATCAAAGTTGGAGAATAGCTATCCCCGTAATCTATTGTTGGTGAACTTGCCCTTAAATTTAAGGTTTTTGGAGAGATTTCTAAATCTGCACCCACATAGACAAATGAGTAATTCGCTGTTGAACCAATTCCCATTTGCACTGCTGTAGGAGTAATTGTGTAACTTCCTACATCTGTAGGTTGAGTGGTCGAGTTTGTTCCTGAGAATTGATAGGTAACTTCATCAATAGTGTCCACTCCAGCAAGTGAGGTATTTATATATTCCGGTGAATCGCTGTCTCCATAAATTAAATTTAAATCTTGCGCAGTAATCGTCACTGATTTAGTTGAAATTGTTAAATTTCCATCATTTATGACAATATTGTAATTTGAGCTGGAACCAGATGTAAAAACTGGCGAACTTGCTCGAATTGTGTAATTACCAGCATTTGTTGGTTTGACACTTGAAGGGCCGTAACCAACTCCTATGTAAGAGTAAGTTAAATTTCCAATTGCATCTGAACCCGTCAAACCGCTAACTGTAAAAGTTGGAGTGAAAGAATCTCCGAATTCAATTGATATATCGTCTACATCAATTGTTAAATTTATTAGATCTCGAATATCTAAATCGCCGTTGACATATATAAATGAATAATTGTTAATATCGCCTGTCGACAACGATGCCACTTGAGGGATTATTGAATATGTACCACTTGAAGTTGGAGCTGTGGAACTATTTGCATAGTAAGTTGGATTTACCCCCTCATAGGTGAAACTAATTACATCCAAAGAATCAGAGTTTTTAAGTGAAGTATTTGTGTAACTTGGAGTAAATGTTGCACCTGTATTGATCGAAACATCATCCGCAGTAATTGTTACAGGAAATGCTAAAGCATTTATTGTTACTGTAGAGGTTGCAGAATTGTAGTTTGCAGAACTTGCTTTAGTAGCTGTAATTGTGCAAGTACCAACACCGGTAACTGTTAATGTATTTGAACTAATAGAACATGGATTTCCGGATGCAACTGTTATAGTTTCAGAGCCAGTTCCACTTCCACCAGCAAGTGAAAGACTAGTCGTCTCTTGGTAATAAACATTTGTAGAAGCAGCTGACAATGTTAATGTGCTTTGAGAAATCTTATTGATTGTTAAATCTCCGGCTACAAAAGAGATGTTGTAATAATTTGCATTGCCAGTATTAAATGTGACGCTGGTTGGAGTAACTGTATAGGTTCCAGCGTTAGTTGGTGCCGAAGTTGAAAGATATGAATCACCGGAATTATCGGTACCAGAGTAACTAAAAGTAACAGTTCCTATTTCATCACTGGCAGAAAGACCAGTTTGTGAAATTGTATAATCTATACTTTGTAAATAATTAAAAGTTAAGTCATCTGCAGTAATAACAAGATTTTTTGTGTCAACTTGCAAAGTGAAATTAGAACTATCGGACACATAACCATCAGTGACAGAAACTGTGTATGTGGTGATTGAAGAGGTTACGCTAGGAGTTCCAGAAATGGCACCTGTCGAAGTGTTAAAAATTAATCCAGCAGGCAATGAAGGACTAATTGAATAAGTTAGAGAACTAACTCCACCTGAAGCACTAATAGGAGAAGAACTTATTGAAGTGTCGAAATTAGCTGAAATTGATGAAGAGATCGTTGAAACTGAAACAACAGACCTTACGACACTTAATGATGAAAGATTTACTGCTGGTCCTGAATTTCCCCCACCATCTGTTACTGAATTTGCAAGTAGCGTTAACTGAATAGTGCCTTGTGAGCAACTAGTTAAAGAAACTGTGTAATTTATACTGCTATTTTCAACAATTTGCACTGAACATCCTGTTGCTGTTCCTGAAATTGTAAAGTCAGTAGTGGTTAATCCAGTTACTGCTTCGTCAAAAATTAGTGTGTAGTTAAGTGTTGAAAGTGATGTTGGAGAATTTGGTTGAACATACCAATTCCCAAGGGGAACTATTGAATCAATATCGATGGTACAAGAAGCTGTCGAAGAAAGATTTCCTGCGTTATCAATGGATCTTACTTTGACTTCTGTAGAACCTTCACTTGAAACAGTTAACGAACTTGCACTAGTACTTAATGAAGTAGGAGTTGTGCCATCGGTTGTGTATCGATATCCCAACAATCCTGAAGTTAAATCTGTAGCTGAAAAAGTTAAAGTTGCAGGGGTATTTCTTACTACTCCGCAAGTGGATGAATTAATCGAAATTGTGGGATCGGTTGGATTAGTAGCATCATAAGTTACAACCCCAGCAGTCCTACTGGACGAACTGCTAGATAACGAATTACTTACCGAATCAATTACAGAAGCATCACTGAGTACTAAAGAAATATTTCCATCAGTTGCAGTAGTTTTTGTTAAAGTTATTTCATAAGGTCCTGCCCCACTTCCACTTGTCACAGCTACATTCCAACCAGTAGCTGTGAAGTCACTTGAGGTTAACCCTGTTACATCTTCACTAAAAAGTAAACTATAAACAATTGTGCTATCACTGGTTGGTGAATTTGTCGTTGCAGCAAATGAACTAATTGTTGGCGAAGTTGCATCAACGGTCCAAGTAATAGAACTAGCTTCGCTTAAATTCGTATAACTGTCGGTTTGTCTTACATAGAAAGTATTTGTTCCATTTGATAATCCGGTTGCTGAGTATGGCGATGTACAACTTGAATAAGATCCAGAATTTAACTTACATTCAAAAGTTGCACCAGTCTCACCGGTAAAAGTGATATTGGTATTAGCGCTTGTAGTTGTGCCGTTTTGACTAGAAGTAATTATCGGAACATCCACGTAGGTATCGATCAAATATCGAATAACTACAACGCCTTTACCTCCGGCACCTCCATTTGAATTTGCTCCACCGCCTCCGCCACCACCGCCAGTGTTTTCTGTTCCAGAATTACTTCCATTGCCTCCGCCACCATTTCCACCTGAAGCGTTATATCCTCCACCACCACCGCCTGAATAGTAGTTACCAAATACTGAAGTGCCATCTACACCGTTTTCAGCTGCACTTCCCGGACTATATAAAAACCCCCTACCACCATTTGATCCACTTGTAGTTGTCCAACCGCTTGCTGTAGCACTACCACCAGTACCTTCCCAGTTACCGGACCTGCAAAAATAAGGCCCGCCAGTAATAATTTGTCCGTAATTACATCTACCACCGTTCGATCCGCCGATTGCAGTTGCAAGAGTTAAACCAGAACGAACAATTGAAGAACTACCTCCATATTGCGCCAAAAGTGCAGAAGTTCCACCACGGCCACCATTGCCGATATATATAGAAAAAATATCTCCATTTGAAACACTTAATCCAGTTTTGTAGGCGATACCACCACCGCCACCTCCACCACCAGCGTCATATCCACCACCACCACCGCCACCTACTACCAATACGTCAATACTTCGCGCTCCAGTATTCAAAGTAAAAGTTCCATTGGAATTAAAAGTGTGAACAATATAATTTCCACTTGTAGTTACAGTTCCACCACTTGCACTTACTTGAGAACTTCCTGAAATAACTAGTGCTTTAGATCCTGCAATAGAATTTGCACTACCTAAAGTAGGTAAAGTTAATATCGCATTATTACTGTAATCAGCAATGCTTCCTCCATTTAGTGAAAGAGCTGAAGTTGATGCATAATCTAAATCGGAGGTAAAACTTTCGCGAGCAATTGTCAAACTACAGGTTAATGTTGTAGATGGTGTCGTTGATTGACTACATGTTGCAGTTTGATCAGTTGTTCCTGTTTCTAAAGTAAGTTGCGGATTTCCAGTAACTGTTACTGATTCTGAAAAAGTAATTGTAAAACTTAAAGTTTCACCGTACGTGTAAACACCGTCAGTATTTGAGGATGTGACACTTGAAACTGTTGGAATTGGATCATAAATTATGGTTGAAGAAGTCAAATTAGTTGTAACAGCCGTGCCAATATTATCCACTGGCGCAACAGCTCCCGTTGCTACTGTTGAATCAAAAGTCCATCGATAACATCTTTCTGCAGTTAAAGTGGTCGAAGTTGCTTTAGATTGTGTTGCTTCTGTTGTCCAGCTAGTTCCACATACTCCGTTTGTCAAAGTCGTATATTGACGCTTTGCTGTGCCACTTGAGCTAGAGATTCCAGAACTTGAATCACTTAAAGACCAATCAGGTGAATAATTTGCACTATTTATATAGCCACTTGATGATGGAGTTGTCCAAGAAATTGTTGGAGAATCAAAATCATTAACGAGTAAAAAAATTCCTGCAGCACCTGAAGTAGCTGAACTGCTGTCAACGCCTGCTGCTCCGCCACCACCACCAGAATTATCTGTAGGAGTTGTCGCTGGCACACTTGCGCCGCCACCGGTACCTGCATTTGTTCCACCTGCGCCACCTATTCCGTTGTATGAACCGCCTCCACCTCCAGAGCCGTAATTAATAAATTGTCCTGATAAATAACTACTTATTCCATTTCCACCTAAGCCGCCTTGGCCTGATGTTGCATTTGTTCCTGCACTTGATGCACCACCACCACCACCTCCAGCATTACTTACACCATTTCCTCCAGCAAAACCGAAAGTTGAATTTCCAGATCCACCTGTGTAACTTCCACCATGTCCTGCACCACCTCCAGATGAAATGGTTGATGAACCTGCAGCATTTACACCGTTTGAAGTTTTGCTTCCGCCACCGCCACCACCCCGAGCCAATAACAAAGATGTTGCACCATTTTCAAATTTTGAAACTCCACCATTTCCAGCAACTCCACCAATTACAGTTGAATTAGAACCTCCTGAACCAACAGTGATCGTATAAATAGTGCTTGGCGTTAAAACAATTGTTGAAGAATCAACTTGACCACCACCCCCGCCACCTGCGCCATCTCTACCGCCACCACCGCCACCACCAACAATTAAATATTTGAAATTAGTAACATCACTAGGAGAAACCCAATTACAAAATCCTGTGTACGCAAATGAATATCTGTAAGTATAAGTAAAGCTTGAGTTTGTATAAACAGTTGGATTGCATTCAGAAATAAATTTAATAATTACTATTCCTGAACCACCACTGCCACCATAAGCAGTTGTGTTACCAAGTATCGATGCACCACCGCCACCATTACCTGTGTTTGCAGTTCCAGCCACACCATTACTTGTGGCATTTACAGATCCTCCAGCACCACCTGCTGCATAAGTTATTGAACTTCCTGAAATTGAATTCGAAGTTCCGAGACCACCGCTTCCTCCAGTCCCGCCACTTGTTGCACCATTCCCACCAACTGATGAAGATCCACCGCCACCGCCACCTGTATTAAACTGATTTCCAGATGAACTTCCAGTATTTCCTCCAGAATTACCTAAAGTTGGAGACACACTTGTTGCACTTGCACCTAATCCGCTGTTGTATCCCCATCTACCACCTGCACCACCACCAGATGCTCCAGAATTTGGTAAACCTCTACCGGCAGAACCTCCGCCTCCGCCATTAACTGAATAACTTCCAAAAGTTGATGAAGTGCCATCTCCACCTGTGATGTTTCCATTTGTTGTTGATGCAAAACCTCCATAACCAACTGAAATTGAATAACTATTTTGACTCAAAGTTAAATTAGAAATTTCCCTAAAGCCACCTGCTCCACCACCACCAGCTCCAACACCGTCATAAGAAGATCCACCAGCACCACCACCTCCAATAACTAAAACATCAACTTTGTTTACATAATTTGGAACACTCCAATTGCATGTGCCTGTAGTTGTAAAGGAAACAATTGTGTAATTTCCAGAAGTAGTCGAAACACCACATTGAGAAATATATTTAATTACTACAATTCCAGAACCACCTGCAGAACCAGGTTGACCACCACCTGAGACTCCTCCACCGCCGCCGCCACCAGTGTTTGCTGTTGCCGCTACTGGATGTGTGTTGCTGTGAATCCACGAAAAAATATAAACAGCTTCTCTGGTACCTCCATTGGCGCCACCGTTAACCCCAAGTCCGCCTGATGTGGTTCCGGTTGAATTGTCACGATATGCGCCACCCCCTCCTCCACCGCCATAAATTAATCCAGTAACCGCGCTATATGTTCCTGCATAACCGTTTTCGGTAGCCCCAGTATTTACAAGAGAACCACGACCACCTGATCCACCACCACCTGAACCAGTTCCGCCATTTGCTGACCCAGAATAAGTTCGTCCATAATCTCCACCAACAGCTGTAACAGTTGAAAAACTAGAACTTCCACCTACAGTTCCATTTCCATTACTTGTACCACCTGCGCCACCTGCGCCCACTGTAATTGAAATTGATGAACTAGGAGTAACGGAAAAATTTAAATTAGTGGTAACGCCGCCGCCTGCTCCACCTCCACCTACGTTTGATGCACCTCCACCTCCACCTCCAACAACTAAAACATCAACATTGGAAACTCCTGCTGGCACTGACCATTCACAAGTTCCAGTTGTTGTGAACGAAACAATTGTTGCGTTTCCAGACGTAGAAGTGGAAGGACTGCAAGCGGCTGCATTTGCACTATTTATATACGCAATTACTGCACTAGAAATAAGTGTGAGAATGAATGTTGCAACAGAGACTGTTATGTGAGGCAGCTTGGCATGAATTGGCTTTTTCCAAATCGGACTCAAAAACTAACCCCTTGAATTGAATTTGATTCAATTTTATGGGTAAATCACTCGACCTATTAAACCTGGTTCGGGCTTTATGTGTGAATAAAACGCTTTAGGTGTTTAAGATATTTACTAATTTACCCAAGAATGGGATGACTGCTCTAACTTTTCCTTCAACAGTCTCAGATGGTATTTCGTATTGGATTCCATTGGCTTGCACCAAGACTCGATCTGTACCAGTTGCAGCAACTTGAGCTAAGAGTGTTTCAGAATTGTTTTCAATTTTCAAATTGGCAATGATTACATCACCTTTTTTCAAATCATTCACTTTTGTAGTAACTGCAAGAATAGAATCTGCTCCACCTAATGCAGTTGAGATTCCTGAATCTACAGATTTAAATTCAAACACGTTATTATTAGCAATTCCAGTCAAGACTACAACTAATGTTGCTGCAACCAAACTAGTTTTGTATATTTTAGATTTAACTGTGTTTTTGGGCGCTACTCCATGTTTTCCTTTTGTAACAATACGCTCTTTGACAACTGGAATTTCGCCAGTGATTTCATTTGCTATTTCAGCATGTGATTTTCTTGGTGCAAAAACTGAATAATCTTTTTCTACTTCTTTATTTTTTTGCGATTTAATGGCTTTAACTTCATTGTTATTGTTTGAAGATGTTCCTAAAAGTAATCTGGTAGTTCTAGAATCTGGACGTCCTGTTCCTTTCCAAGTTGCAACTTCAATTATTGTTCCAGGTTCAATTTGACCTAAAATTAGTTTTTGACCATCTGGTAAATCCACAACTAATGCAGGATCTCCTGGATTTACAGGTAAAGAATTTTGGCCAATGACTTCACCGTTGAAGTCTTGTTCATTTTTCTTCTTATTAAACATTTAAGCAGCCACCTCTAAAGTAACTGAATAAATCAGATTTGATCTCAACAAGGTTGTATTTGGCCATCCACTTCCTGTGCAAAA
>JAYQPE010000004.1:0-181799 GCA_038145175.1 Actinomycetes bacterium
ACCTGTGCCCAGCTGTACTGGTTCATAGGCATAATCAAGCTTTACTCCCATAAAAGACCCATCACCTAAATAAGTTTTAAATACCTCAGCTTTAAAAGCTGTACCTAAAACAATGTGATCAATGCCAGCATTTTTAGCTTTTGAGATTTGATGTTGAGTTACAGGAAAACCTGCCACTTTTAACATCGGTTTCGGGGTATGAATTGTTAAAGGTTTTAATCTTGTGCCATAGCCACCCACAAGCAATATCGCTTCAGTCACAAGGCTTCATCCACCTTTTATTTATTTAAATAAATAAAACTTAAATTACTTTAAGAACCAGGTGTTGGTGAGGTTTCTGGATCAAAAGTAACCGGATAAGTTTTTGGCACAAACAAAACCCAAGTTTGACCTGGAGCAAACACGAATGGTGTTGCACCAACTGTGTAAGTGGTTGGATCAGTTGCCATGGCTCTTGACCAAGTTGCATCAAATCTTTGACCATCTCTCATCACGATTGCTTCACCTGAACCAACAGATTGAATCAAAGGAGTTTTATTTCCATTTTTATCTTGAAAACCAGAATCTGCTAATTGATCAACAAATTGCACAATTATGTTTTTGGCAAATAAAGGTTGATTTGTTACAGCATCTGATGCAGGTGTTCCATCTAGTGCTACAACCCAGGCATTATTTGTAGCATCCCATTCAGCACCAACTCTTGATGCTGGCCATTTTGCTGAAAATGAATTTGTTTGAGTTCCACCAGTAGCTGCCACATCAGAAAATGTCCAACCCATATCTTTGGCACCACTCATGCCAGTCAAAGTAGTTGTGAGCGCACTTAAATCAACAGTTAAGTTGTGTGGTGCATTTTTATCTGTTTGCCTGGTGTAAAGCTTTCCATTTAAACCATGACTTGCATTAACCAAATTTGCTTGATCAATAAGTGGTAAGAATTTTTGTTGAGCACCACTAAAGGCAAATGCAGGTGTACCAAATTGTTCCATGATTTCTAAATCTGAAATACGTGCAGATCTAACTGGGCCTACTTTGGTTGGCATGTTTGAGTTATAAACTGCTGCGATTCTAGTTAATCCAGCTTCTACTTCTTCCACAAAAATCATGTCTGCTGCAGAAATTCCCCATTGAGGTCTTGCAGGATTTACGTTGTCAATTTTTACAACAACGATTGGTCCACCTTCACCACCTGGTAATCCTGAAATTGGACTAAAACCAGTTTTAACTGTTTCGCTTGGTTCTGGTGTTGCTTCTGTTGCTGTTTCAGTCGATCCAGCACAGGCAGAAAGTACAAAGGTGAGAGAACTTAGGAAAGCAAAGGCTTTTAATTTGTTATTCATGCTTCAACCATAAGCGCAAACCTCTTAGTCCGAAAGACTCAACTCACCTATTTATGGGTAATGTTTCAGAAAACATAAGGTTAATTAAGACCTTTTTTCTAAAGTGGGGATATGACTACCGAGCCAAATCAGGTCTTCAAGAGCAAATTGCGCAGATTGACCGCAATTGCCTCTGGAGTCATTTTGGTAATCGCTACTGTTGCTGGAGTTTTGGGATTTGCGGCTAGAAATTTAGCAGACAATATAAAAGCTTTGGAAGTTATTGCTTCTCCAAAACCTGTCTCTGAAACTGGACCCTTAAATATTTTATTAATGGGTACAGATACAAGAACTGGTCAAGGTGGAGGTTTTGGTGATGAAACTGAGTTAGGTGGTGAAGGAAGAAGTGACACTACAATGCTTATTCACTTATCCGGTGATAGAAAAAGTGCAATTGTAGTAAGTATTCCAAGAGATTCTGTAGTAAATATTCCTGCTTGTACAAAGTCAGATGGCACAACTACTTCTGAAACAAGTGGTTTATTTAATTCAGCATTTTCAATTGCTGGTCCAGGTTGCACAATTAAAACTGTAGAAACTTTAACTGGGATAACTATTAATCACGCAGTAATTGTAGATTTTGTGGGCTTTTCAAGCATTGTTGATGCACTAGGTGGAATAAAAGTTTGTTTAACAGAACCAATTAATGAACCTGTTGAAAATGGGGCTGGAATTAATTTACCAGCTGGCGTTCAAGTTTTAGATGGTAAAAGCGCTTTGGGATTAATGCGTGCTCGTTACACTTTGGCAGATGGAAGTGACTTAAAAAGAATTGAAAGACAACAAGAAATTATTTCAATCACAATTGATCAAATAACAGAAAAGAATTTAGTGACCGATGCTCCACAACTTTATCGAGTCTTAAATGCTGCCACTTCAACTTTACAGATGGATCCAGGTTTAGCAGATTTAGATTCACTGCTGACTTTAACGACAAGTTTGTCTTCTTTGGGATCAAAAAATGTTTCATTTTTAACAGTTCCCTACGTTGGAACACCAGATGGAAATCATGTGCAGTGGACAGATGCTGCAAATGAAATTTGGAGTGCAATCATTAATGACACTGGTTGGCCACCAAATCCAAATGCCACAACTGAGCCAAGTCCAGCAACTGAAACAACAGCAGAAAGTGTTGAAACCATAGTGGTTAAACCTGGTGATGTTTCGGTAGTGATTTTAAATGGAACCAGAAGAGCTGGTTTTGCTGCAGCAACTGGTGATTTCTTGAAAACTCAAGGAGTAAATGTTGCTGAAGTTGGAAATGCTCCAAATAAAGACACCGCTGAATCTTTAATCGTTCACACACCAGGAAATAATCTAAAAGCTCAACTAATCGCTAGATTATTAGGAATCACTAATATTTCTGAAGATTCAGAATTGCAAGGTTCAGATGTAGCAGTAATTCTTGGAAATAATGCACCGCAGTCTTGGAGTGCGCCATCTGGGGAAGTAAGTGTGTCAACTCCAACAGAAGAACCTGTTGCAACGCCAGAGCCAACTCCTAGTGCTGTTTCTGCTCCAACCAGTGGTTTGTTTTGTCCGCTTCCCTAAATTATTGGGGGGCGTAAATAAAAAGTCATTTTAAGAATTGTTTTCCAAGATAATTTCTTAGTTGCAAAAATGTCTAAAACTTTTCCATCTTCCCAACCACTTTTAAATTCAGCGATTGCTTCTTTATTTCCTTTAAGCCTAAATAAAGAAATCAATTTCCAATTAAATAAATATATCTTGGCGATAAAGTCAGGTAAATTTCTTCTTGCTAATAAAACTCTATTTCTTGCTTGGTATTGATAATAAATTTTATGCCTTTTTTGCGGCTCGACTGCGGGATGGCTTACAACAATATGACCGCTGTACCAACATTTATAACCTAAGTCCCAAATTCGCCAAACCAAATCAATACCTTCATGCCCATAAAAATATTCATATGGCCAAAGTCCTGCTTTTTGTAAGACATCTCTTCTTACAGTTGTTGCTCCTTCCCATAATGAAAAAATATGAGAAGACCTATCTGGATTTTTAGTATTTAATCTTGGAATCCATCGTCTAGGCGTTTTTAAACCATTTGGATCTTTTGGTTGGGGTTGAATTAAAGCAACATTTGGTCTACTGACAAATTCTTGATGAATTTTTTCTAATGTATGTGGATCTTGAAGAAAAACATCATCATCTAAAAAGAACAATAAATCTCCAGAAACAGAATTGATTCCAGCATTTCTTCCTGCAGGAATTCCTAAGTTCTCCGAAATATGAACAGACTTTACATTGCTTGCTAAATTTTCTGGTTTCCATCCATTGCCAACGACAACAACATCAACATTGACATTAACTTGGGAAATTAACGAGTTAAGTGCATTTTCTAACTGATCTGGTCTTTTACCTTGAGTTAAAACCACACACCCAAAGCTTGGGTTTAAATCACTCATTTTTAGCCACGAAGTCTGGAGGATGAAAGAATTGCTACAAGGTGTCCTACCACGGTTATTGCTGCTGCCAGGGTAATTATTTGTAGCATTTGAGCCTCAATTTCAAAAAACCAGGAAATAAAAATAATGAATGATAATTCCATTGAGTGAAAAATTCTGTGAATGGGAAAGAAATTAAACATAGATCTTAGGAGTGCTAAAAACTTGTTTCTAGGTACTGCAACTTTTTTATCTTCCGATAATTTCTTCAAATTGGCAAAACTTCTTGCCACATGAACCATATCATTGAAAACTTTATTGAATGTTATTAAAAGTGCTAAAACTAATCCATAAATTATTTCTAAACCAGTTGAATCATCTTGAGTTGCAACTCTTATTCCAAAAGTAATAGCAATTAATGCCTCTGTTGAATAATGTCCAAATCTATCAATAAATATTCCAGCTGGATTAAATCTTTTTAATATTCTTGCCATTTCACCATCAGAACAATCAAAAAGCATTTGTATTTGAGCAAAAATTAGCGCAAGAATCACTCCATTTCTTCCAGGAATTAATAAAGAAGCTGCTGCTATCCAGCCTGAAAAAACCATTAACCAAGTAACAAAAGTGGGACTAAAATTTAGGGCAAGAAGAATTTTTGTAAGGTAAGGAGAGATTTTTCTCATATACAAAGGACCAGACCAATGTTCAGCCACTCTTCTATTCATAACTTCAGCAGGTTGACCAATAGATTTAATTTTTTTTATTGAATATTTAGTCATCAAAGACTCCAGAATCTTGATGATATGCATTTAAAGCTTCACTTAAAGTGCCATCAACGGCAAGAGAACCTTGTTTTAGATAAAGTCCTCGAGTACAAAATTCTTTCAAATCTTTTTCTTTGTGGGAAACTAAGAATAAAGTTTTTCCTTGATTCAATAAATCTTTCATTCTGATGTAACACTTCTCTTTGAAAGCAGCATCTCCCACAGCTAATGCTTCATCCACCAGAATTATTGGTTCATCTATTGAGGTAACAATTGAAAATCCAAGTCTGATTTTCATTCCACTTGAAAAATGTCTAACTGGGGTATCTAGGAAATCTCCAACTTCTGCAAACTCCACAATGTTATTAAATCTTTTCTTAACTTCAGTCTTTGATAAGCCATGTAATCCTGCTACCAAATAAATATTGTCTCTTGCGGTTAAATCACTTTTTAATCCTCCAGTTAATTCAATTAGTGGTGCAACTCCACCTTGAATTGTGGCCGTTCCTTCATCTGGAATAAGAACTCCAGCAATAATTCTTAAGAGTGTACTTTTACCTTGACCATTTGCCCCCATTAAACCAACAGCTTCACCTTCGTTAACTTTAAAATTAATATTTCTTAAAGCCCAAAATTCGCCTTTTGGTGAAGTATTTTTTTGCTGTAATATTAATTCTCTTACTGAAAAGTTTCTTTTTCTATTTCTTTTAAAACTTATGCCTACATTATTTACTTCAATGACAATACTCATTTACACCTCCTTCAATACAGTTTTTTCAATCCGTTTAAAGAAAGTAACACCAACAACAAATACGGCTAAAGAAATTATGGTTGAAAAAATAACAGCAGTTATCAAGTTTGGTTCAGCCCAAAATCCTGCGCGATACATTGAAATAATTCCAGTCATGGGATTGAAATAAGAAAGTATTTGAAATCTTTCTGGAATATCTGAAATTCCATAAATTATTGGTGTCAAATAAAACATCATTCTTAATAAAATTCTTAATAAATTTGAAGTATCCCTTGCAAGAACAGTAAGCGGAGCAAGAATTAAACCAATTCCAGAAAGTAATAAAAATTGCAAAATTATTGCAAAAATTATCCAAAATATTTCCAAATTCACACTGGCTTGAGTTATAAATGTAATAATTATTAGTATTGGAAATGCCAAAAGAAATTCTGTTCCTTTAGCGCCAATACTTTTTATAATCCACAAATACCTTGGTATCGAAATTGATCGAACCATTTTACTTTCTACGACTAAAGATCTTGCTGAATCTGTAACAGAACCGTTAAACCAAGTCCAAGAAAGAATTCCTGTTAATAAAAATAAAATATAAGGTTGTTCTCCTATATTTTTTGCACCAATGATTTGGGTAAAAACTAACCAATAAATAAATGCCATTGCCAAAGGATCTAAAAGAGTCCACAAATAACCCAGCCAAGTACCGGCATATCTAATTTGTAAATCTCGATATATCAAAATCCGCAAAGCGCCAAACTTACCCAAAGGGTTCGTTCTCCTCCACGCTTATCAGTGTGATCGCGTTATACCTAAGATTACAGGCGCTTTGTTGGTTTTAAGAAACCAACGCCCCACGATAAATGCATCGTAGGTAAAACTAGAAATAAAAGTAAACGACTTTTTAGACTTATTTTTCCTTTTATTGTTATAAAACCAAGAATTAAAACAGCGAGATAGCTAAATATTGCAAGCCAACCAATATTAAAGAAACTTATACTCGTAAAAATATTTAACAAAATAAAAATTAATCCTGTTATTAAACCTGAAACAGTAATTGGTGGAGCAAGATACCTTAATGAAATTGTCTCCGGGTATTTTTTTGTAACTTGTTTTCTCCATTGTCCATACTCAAAATATTGTTTTGCTAAGGCTTTCAAGTTTGGACGAGGTCTGTAACTAACAACTAATTTAGGATTAAACCAAATCTTTCCACCAGTTTTTCTTATTCGATAATTTAATTCCCAATCTTGAGCTCTGACAAATGATTCATCAAAATATCCAACTCTTTCTAATGCACTTTTTCTAAAAGTTCCTAAATAAACTGTGTCTACTTCTCCTGGAGTTCCTCCAACATGAAATGGTGCATTACCAACTCCAAATTTAGAAGTCATAGCTGCTGCCACTGATTTTTCAAAATTAGAAATTCCCTCGGCATACATTAGACCGCCAACGTTGTCTGCGTTAGTTTCTAAAAGAGTTGTAACTGCGTTTTCTAAATAATTTTTATCAACAATGGCATGTCCGTCTAGTCGAACAATGATGTCAAACTTTGAAGCTTTAATTGCTTCATTTAAGGCAGAAGCGGTTTTTCCTGATGGATTATTAATTAATTTAACTCTGGAATCTTTTGCTAGCTCATTTGCTACTTCGTTAGTTTTATCTTTAGATGGTCCCAATGCCAAAATAACTTCGAATTCAGAATCGTATTGTTGATTTAGAACAGCACTAACTGCTTGGAATAAAAATCGTTCTTCATTCAAGACAGGAATTATCACTGAAACAGCAGGTTTCATCCTGATATCCCACCTTTTTTCATAAATCTATATAGCAACGCTAGCCGAATATAAATGAAATCTTGTTACTTAATCATACGATTGTCTGCGTGGATAATAAAAAAGGTTTACCTGAGGATTGGTATCGCGACTCTTCAAAGGCTAACCAGAAATCTGGTAAGAAACCTGCCAAAATTACTAAACCAAAAATCTTCCTGGTTGTGCTTGCCTCTTTAGGTGTTTGGTTTATATTTCTACTTTTTATAGCTTTATTGCAATTAAACAAAATAGAACTAGTTAGAAATGAATCAGAAATTCCAAAATCTCCTGGCAGAACTTGGCTATTAATTGGAAGTGATTCCAGAGACGATATTGATAATCCTGTTTTAGAAGGTGCACCCCTTGGAAAATTTGAAGGTCAAAGAAGTGACACAATTTTAATTATGAGTGTTCCAAAAATTGGAACACCACTTCAACTAACAAGTATTCCTAGAGATTTATTGGTCACAATTCCTGCTCATGGAGATACAGGTGAAAAGAAAAATAAAATAAACGCAGCTTATGCTTTTGGAGGTCCAAGTCTTTCCCTTAATACGGTAGAAAATTTAGTTGGTGTGCAAATGGATAATTATGCTGAAATTGGTTTTGCAGGTTTAGTAAATGTAGTTAACAGTTTTAATGGCATCACAGTTTGTCCAAGTCAAGATTTTGAAGATAAAAAATCAGGTTTAAACATTAAGCAGGGTTGCCAAAAAGTAGATGGATTAACAGCACTTGCTTATGCTCGTATGCGTTATGCAGATCCCAAAGGTGACATTGGAAGAACCGAAAGACAACAAGAAGTGGTAAAGCAAATAATGAAAAAATCTTTATCCCCATTTACATTGTTAAATCCGATTAGAGCACCTCAAACAGTATCTGCTTTAGCAAATGCAATTTCAGTTAATCAAGGAGTTGGTCCTTTTGATTTAATTCCTTTAGCTTTTGCTTTAAGAAGTGGTGGAATTGAATCTCAAACTTTGCCAAACAAATCTGGTGGAAATGTCGGTGATTTAGGCTCAGTTAGAAAATTAACTGATAATGCTCAAGAAGTTTTCAAGGCATTACAAGAAGGATCTAAAATACCAGTTTTTGAAACTGAATAATTATTCAGTAATTTTACCGTTTAAATAATCTGCAGCATGATGTGTTCTTTCAAGTAAATCTGTAACATTTCTACCTTTAAGACTTACATGCCCAATTACTTCCATAAATTTAACTTCTTTTTCATATAAATGAACTCGCAATTCTGGATCTCTTGCCAAAATATGCAAAAAAGGTCTATACATATCTGAATAATTTCCACCAATTACTTGGACAGTCACAATATTGTGATCGAGTAATTTAGGGCTACCTAAAGGTAAATTAAGTAATCCTCTTACATGATTTTCAAAGATTGAAGTAATTGCTCCATCTAAAGTCCATAAACTTAAAAAAGTTGGTAATGAATTTACTCGACATATTTTTAAATTTTCGCGGGAAAACAAGACTTCAATTGCACCTTCTAAATTTATTTTCGTTGCAAACTCAATCGCTTCTGCTTGCAATTTTGTTGCATTTGCTTCACTTAAATTACTAGCAGGAGTAATAACTTCATTTTCTTGAAAAATTGAAACAGGATAAACCACAATTTGACCTTGCTTTGATCTCGCTAGAGTTACCACAAAACCAGAAAGGATTTCACTTAAATCGTAATTTTCATTATTTGAAACTTTTGATGAGATAAAAAAATCAAATTCATGATTGGTTGAATCAATTATTTTGTAATTGATATTTAGTTGTTTCAAAGAATTTTCGTAGTATCTAAGAAATAGTTCAGTATTTAGTATCCCTACTTTTGGTGAGTGATTGTTCATTTTAATGTGACAAAGTAATATCTGCAGAAGTTAAATTCAAAGTTTTTGACTCCGTTTTTACTTGTAGTTCTCCTGAGTCTAAAACATCTATTACTTTTCCTTGAACTATTTCTTTACCGACTAATTGTGCATGAATATCTTGACCGATTGTTACACAATTTGTTTTGTAGTCTCTAATGCTTGCCTTGGTAGGCCAGGTAGTTGCAAGATGTTCTTCATGCCAAAGTGCGGCTAACTCAGAAACAAAACTTGCAATAATTTCTTCTTTCTGTATTTCTGAATTTAACATTGTTCTTAAACTTGTTGCATTTGTTATTGGCAATTCTTCAATTTTTTGATTGTAATTAATGCCAACTCCAACAATTGCATAATCTTCAATCATTTCTACTAATATCCCAGAAAATTTATATTGTTCATTATTTTTTATTAAAACTAAGTCATTAGGCCATTTAATTTTTATATTTTCATTAGTTAATACTTCAAGACTTCTGATTAAAGCAAGACTTGTTAAAAGAGGAATCCATGCTGTATTTCCATTTTTGTTTGGTTTTAAGCAGATTGATATAAATATTGAGGAATTTTTAGGGGCAATCCATGATCGATTTTGTCTTCCTTTGCCTTTCGTTTGAAAGTTTGCCAGTACAAATAAACCTTCTTTTTTTTCCATTTTTTTAATAAATTCATTAGTGGAATCAACTTCATCAAGTAACACATATTCCTGCCATAGACTGCTTCGTTTTTGGAGTTCCTGCGCTAAAACTTGAGTGTTTAGGCCTGCTCTGTTTTCGTAAAAATCTGTCACACTAGTACCGTACGACAAGAGACATATAAAGAGTGAGGACCAGGTGGCAAGTAATACAAGCGATAACACAAATCCTCGTACCACTGCGTCTAAATTAAAAAATCTTCAAGGAATAAAAAAAGAAATTCATGAAGATCAAGCTCAAGTTGCTAAAGATAAGCAAAATGCCAAGGGTAAGAAAAGTGCTCGAGAAAGATTAGCTTCCCTTTTAGATGAAGGAACTTTTCAAGAAATTGATGAACTAGTAAGACATCAAAAAAATAATTTTGGAATGAATAAGAATCGCCCAGCTGGCGATGGAGTAATCACAGGTTTTGGCACCATTGACGGTCGACCAATTTATGTTTATTCACAAGATTTCACAACTATGGGTGGATCTTTAGGTGAAGCAATGGGTGGAAAAATTGTTAAGTTAATGGATTTAGCAATAAAAACTGGTGCTCCAATTGTTGGAATTAATGATTCAGGTGGAGCAAGAATCCAAGAAGGTGTTGCTTCATTAGCAATGTATGGAGAAATATTTTTAAGAAACACAAAAGCATCAGGAGTGGTTCCCCAAATTTCAATAATTATGGGACCTTGTGCAGGTGGTGCAGTTTATTCCCCAGCCTTAACAGATTTTGTGGTGATGGTAGATAAAACTTCTCACATGTTTATTACTGGCCCAGATGTAATTAAAACAGTTACTGGAGAAGAAGTTTCTTTTGAAGATTTAGGTGGAGCAAGAGCTCATGCTACAAAATCAGGTGTTGCCCATTACATGGCAAGTGATGAAGATGATGCACTTGATTATGTAAGAACTTTATTAAGTTTTCTTCCATCAAATAATGCTGAATCTGCACAACATTTTGATTCAAGGGTTGATTTAGAAGTTAACCAACATGATCTAGAGATGGACACACTTGTGCCCGATTCTCCAAATCAACCATATGACATGCACGTGTTAGTAAAACATGTGTTAGACGATGATGAATTTTTTGAAGTACATTCTGGTTGGGCTCCAAACATAATGGTTGGTTTTGGAAGAATAGAAGGACAAAGTGTTGGTGTGGTTGCAAATCAACCTATGCAATTTGCTGGAACTTTAGATATTGAAGCTTCTGAAAAAGCTGCAAGATTTGTGCGAACTTGTGATGCTTTTAATATTCCCATAATTACTTTTGTTGATGTTCCAGGATTTTTGCCAGGAGTAGATCAAGAATACGGTGGAATTATTAGACGCGGTGCCAAATTAATTTATGCATACGCAGAAGCAAGTGTGCCCTTAATAACTGTCATTACTAGAAAAGCTTATGGCGGTGCTTATATTGTTATGGGTTCAAAACATTTAGGCGCTGATTTAAATTTTGCTTGGCCAACTGCTCAAGTTGCAGTTATGGGTGCACAAGGTGCTGTAAACATTTTATTTAGAAAAGAAATAAGTTCTGCTTCAGATCAAATTAAAGAAAGACAAGATCGAATTAATGAATATGAAGAAGCTTTTGACAATCCATATGTTGCAGCAGAACGCGGTTGGATTGATGCAGTGATTGCTCCAAGTGAAACTCGTATTCGAATTATTAGAGGTTTAAGACAATTAATGACTAAACGCGAATCAATGCCACCTAAAAAACATGGAAATATTCCTTTATGAGTAAACCTTTAGATTTTAAAGTTGTTAGAGGAAACCCAACTCCAGAAGAATTACATGCTATAGAAATTGCTTTAATTTCAGCAAAAAATTCTTCAGGGGAATTGCTTAAACAAAAATCAATTGTAAGTAATTGGAATAACCCAAATTTAAAATTTAGAACTACCCCACTTTTAGAAAGTGGCTGGCAATTTTCTAAAACAAGTGGAGTATGAGCTTTCCGGTAATCCTGGCATCAAATTCTCCTGCTCGATTGATGCTTTTAAAAACACAAAAAATTAACCCGATAGTCATTCCAAGTGAAATCAATGAAAAAGATATTGAAAACTCCTTTAAAAATTCACCCGTCTCAAAAATAGTTCTTGAATTATCAATTGCCAAAGCAAAGAATGTGCTGGAAAACAATATTTCTTTAACAGAGGGAATATTAATTGCCGCTGATTCAATGTTGGAATTTGAAAATAAACCATTTGGAAAACCTTTAACTGCTGATGCTGCTATTCAAAGGTGGCAAAATATGCGAGGTAAAACTGGAATTTTACACACTGGCCACACAATTATTCGACTTGATAACAATAAATTAATTTCAAAAGCAGTTTCAACAAAAGTTTATTTTGCAAACATCGACGATGAAGAAATTTTTGATTATGTGGCAACTACAGAGCCTTTGCATGTGGCAGGAGCATTCACTATTGACTCTTTAGGTGCGGCATTTATTACTAAAGTTGAAGGAGATCACAGCAATGTTATTGGTTTATCTTTACCAATTATTAGAGAAATGGTGAAAGAACTTGGCTTGTCTTGGACTAAATTATGGGACATCAAATAAAGTGAGCAATCATGGCAAAAACTGATACTCCTAAATTTCCCATCAATAAAGTTTTAATTGCAAATCGTGGAGAAATTGCTGTCAGAGTTGCCAGGGCTTGTAAAGATGCAGGAATAAAGAGTGTGGCAATTTATGCCGATCCTGACAGAGATGCATTACATGTTTTACATGCTGATGAGGCCTATGCACTTCATGGAAATTTAGCAAGTGAAACTTATCTTTCTATTCCAAAAATTTTAGAGATTGCAAAAAAATCAGGAGCAGATGCAATTCATCCTGGATATGGATTTCTTTCAGAAAATGCAGAATTTGCGCAAAGTGTCATTGATGCAAATCTAAATTGGATTGGGCCTTCCCCAGCTGCTATAAAAGCTTTAGGAGACAAAGTTCAAGCAAGACATATTGCATCAAAAGTTGGTGCACCATTAGTACCTGGCACTAAAGATCCAGTTAAAGATGCAAGTGAAGTTGTGGAATTTGCAAAACAACATGGCCTACCTGTTGCAATTAAAGCTGCTTTTGGTGGTGGAGGTCGTGGATTAAAAGTTGCTCGAACAATGGAAGAAATTGTTGAACTTTATGAATCTGCAGTCAGAGAAGCAGTTGCTGCCTTTGGCAGAGGTGAATGTTTTGTTGAACGATATTTAGATAAACCAAGACATGTGGAAACCCAATGTTTAGCTGATAAACATGGAAACGTAGTTGTGGTTTCAACTAGAGATTGTTCTTTGCAAAGAAGACATCAAAAATTAGTAGAGGAAGCTCCTGCTCCATTTTTAAATGATGAACAAAGAAAACAACTTTATGATTCTTCAAAAGCAATATTAAAAGAAGCTAAATATGAAGGTGCTGGAACTTGTGAGTTTTTAATTGGCCAAGATGGAACAATTTCTTTCTTAGAAGTAAACACAAGACTTCAAGTTGAACATCCAGTTTCTGAAGAAGTTACTGGAATTGATTTAGTTCGCGAGCAATTAAGAATCGCGATGGGTGAAAAACTTGGTTATCACGATCCAATTATTAATGGTCACAGTATTGAATTTCGAATTAACGGTGAAGATCCTGGCAAAAACTTTTTACCAGCACCTGGTCAATTAAAAGTTTGGAAAGAACCAAGTGGCACAGGAGTTAGAGTCGATGCTGGTTTTAAACAAGGTGACATTATTGGTGGAAATTTTGATTCATTACTAGCTAAATTAATTGTCACAGGAGCAAATCGACAAGAAGCTTTAGAAAGAGCCAGAAGAGCATTATCTGAGTTTGAAGTTCAAGGTATCGCCACTGCAATTCCTTTTCATAAATCAGTTATTACAGATCCTGCATTTGCGCCAAATGATCCGTTACAAAAATTTAGTGTTTACACAAGCTGGATTGAAAACGAATTTAATAATGAAATACCTGCTTACGTTGATAATAGTAAAACTTCCCTTATTGATGATCGTTCAACTTTAGTTTTAGAAGTAAATGGAAAAAGAATTGAAGTTACTATGCCCAATGGCTTAACTTCCGGTGGAGTAAAACAAAAGAAGCCACCTGTAGCAAGACATCAAAGAACTAACCTTGGCTCTCTTGATTCTGATGCTATTCAAAGTCCAATGCAAGGAACTTTAGTAAAGATTGCAGTAACAAATGGTCAAAGTGTTAATGAGGGTGATCTTTTATTTGTCATTGAAGCCATGAAAATGGAACAGCCAATTCTTGCCCATAAAAAAGGTGTTGTAAGCGAACTATCTGTTGAAGTTGGTGCCTCTGTTGCAAACGGGGCCGTGCTTTTAGAAATTAGGGATAACTTATAAAACCTATTTTGTGCGACATCTCACAAGGGTTTGAATAACTTTTGAGTATGCGCAAACCCATCCTGCAAGACTAAACTCTTTTGCATGGCGATTAGCTCGATGGAAAAAGGTGTAGGTTCTCCTACCAGAGCTCAAGTTCCGTACCGTCATTTAAGAATTGATAAGTGGTGGATTCAACCAGCAATAACCGTTGGAGTTTTAGTTTCTTTCATTATCTATTCAACTTTCAGAGCTTTTGAAAATAAATTTTATTTTGCAGAACCTTTAATATCACCTTTTTATTCACCATGTTTAGCAACAAGTTGTGTCGAAGGAGCTTCACATTTAGGTCAACCATTTGGTAGTTGGTGGATTTTATCTCCTGCATTAATAATTCTTGCTGTTCCACTTGGATTTAGATTGACTTGTTATTACTACAGAAAAACTTATTACCGTTCTTTTTGGCAATCACCACCTGCATGTGCTGTTGCAGAACCACATAAATCTTATTCAGGAGAAACAAAGTCTCCGTTGATTTTGCAAAATGCACATCGCTACTTCTTTTTATTAGGACTAATTTTTAACGTCATCCTTACATATGATGCAATTATCGCTTTCAAAGATCCAGAAGGTAATTGGGGACATTTAAGCGTAGGAACACTTGTCATGGTGGCTAATGCAACTTTGCTTTGGTTGTACTCACTTTCCTGTCACTCTTGTAGACATGCAATTGGGGGAAGATTGAAACATTTCTCTAAACATCCTCTTCGATACAAGAGTTGGACCATAGTTTCAAAATTAAATGTGCATCACGCCAAATTTGCTTGGGTTTCTTTAGTTGGAGTGGCACTTTGTGATTTATATGTTCGTTTAGTTGCAAGTGGCACAATCACTAACTTTTATTTCTTTTAAAGGAGAAATTTAAATGTCAGAAGTCGAACGTCACGATTTTGATGTCGTGATTGTTGGAGCAGGTGGTGCTGGACTTCGCGCTGCAATTGAAGCAAGAGCAAATGGATTAAGAACAGCAATTATTTGTAAATCTCTTTTTGGAAAAGCACACACAGTAATGGCAGAAGGCGGAATAGCTGCTTCTATGGGAAATGTGAACTCTAATGACAATTGGAAAGTACATTTCAGAGACACCATGCGTGGTGGAAAATTTCAAAATAATTGGAGAATGGCAGAACTTCATGCCAAAGAATCACCTGATCGAGTTTGGGAATTAGAAACTTACGGTGCACTATTTGATCGCACTAAA
This sequence comes from Actinomycetes bacterium, assembly GCA_038145175.1. Lineage (GTDB taxonomy): Bacteria > Actinomycetota > Actinomycetes > S36-B12 > UBA5976 > ATZT02. Next base: position 15,261 of record JAYQPE010000004.1, read on the forward strand.
GATGGCAAAATTAGCCAAAGAAATTTCGGAGGACACGAATATCCAAGACTTGCTCACGTGGGAGATCGAACTGGCCTTGAATTAATTAGAACTTTGCAACAAAAAATTGTTTCTTTACAACAAGAAGATTTTAAAGAAAGCGGAGATTATGAAAAAAGACTTAAAGTTTTTGCTGAATTAACCATTACCGAGATTTTAAAAACTGGAAATAAAGTAACCGGAGTTCTTGGCTATTGGAGAGAATCTGGAAAGTTTGTAATGTTTCAAGCTCCAGCCGTTGTTTTAGCAACTGGTGGAATTGGTAAATCTTTCAAAGTAACTTCAAATTCTTGGGAAGGTACTGGAGATGGACATGCACTGGCATTAAAAGCTGGTGGAAATTTAATGCATATGGAATTTGTGCAATTTCATCCAACTGGAATGGTTTGGCCACCAAGTGTCAAAGGAATTTTAGTAACAGAATCTGTTCGTGGTGATGGTGGAGTTTTGAAAAACTCTGACGGTAAAAGATTTATGTTTAATTACATCCCTGCGGTATTTAAGGATAAATATGCAGAAACCGAACAAGAAGCAGATGGATGGTATGAAAATCCTGATTCAAATAGACGTCCACCAGAATTATTACCAAGAGATGAAGTTGCCCGTGCAATTAATTCGGAAGTAAAAGCTGGTAGAGGCTCTCCTCATGGTGGAGTTTTCCTGGATGTCTCAACTCGTTTAAAACCTGAAGTTATTAAAAAAAGATTGCCATCAATGTGGCATCAATTTAAAGAATTAGCAGATGTAGATATCACTGAACAACCAATGGAAGTTGGTCCAACATGTCATTACGTAATGGGTGGAATTCAAGTTGATCCAGATTCAGGTGCAGCAACTGGTGTAGAGGGTTTATTTGCAGCAGGTGAAGTTGCAGGCGGCATGCATGGTTCTAATCGTTTGGGTGGAAATTCATTATCAGATCTTTTAGTTTTTGGTCGACGTGCAGGAATTGGGGCAAGTCAATATGTCATGAATTTAACTACCAGACCAAAAGTTGACGATCAAAATCTAGAAAAAGCACTCAATGATGCGCAAGCACCTTTGAATTCATCAAACAAAGAAAATCCATATTCTCTACATCAAGAATTGCAACAAATGATGAATGATCTTGTAGGAATCATTAGAGATGGTCAAGAAATGAAAGAAGCCATTGAAAAATTAGAGGTTTTGAAACAAAAAACTAAAAATTTAGGTGTATCTGGTGGAAAACAATTTAATCCTGGCTGGCACTTATCTCTTGATCTAGAAAATATGTTGTTAGTAAGTGAAACAATTGCAAAAAGTGCATTGGCAAGAGAAGAATCTCGTGGAGGCCATACCAGAAATGATTTCCCAACTATGGATAAAAACTGGAGATCAAAACATGTCATTTGTTCATGGAATGGATCAAAGATTGAAACTAGAATTGAAACACTGCCTGCTATGCCAAAAGAATTAGCTGAATTATTCGACAAGGAAGAATTAGCAAAATATATGCTGCCTGAAGAACTCACTCAACTTGGAATGGGAGCCTAATCATGGGTTATCTTGCAAAATTGAGAGTTTGGCGTGGCAACAAAGAAAAAGGTGAATTACAAAATTACCAAGTTGATGTTGCTGAAGGTGAAGTTTTATTAGATGTGATTCATAGAATTCAAGCAACCGAAACTCCAGATTTGGCAGTTAGATGGAATTGCAAAGCTGGAAAATGCGGTTCGTGTAGTGCGGAAATAAACGGTAAACCAAGTTTGATGTGTATGACCAGAATGAACACCTTTGAAGAAGACCAAGAAATTACAGTAACACCTTTAAGAACTTTCCCAGTAATTAAAGATTTAGTCACAGATGTTTCTTTTAACTATCAAAAAGCAAGAGAAGTTCCAGCATTTAAAGGTCCAGACAATCTAAAGCCTGGCGAATACCGTATGCAACAAGTGGATGTGGAAAGAAGTCAAGAATTTAGAAAATGTATTGAATGTTTCCTATGCCAAGATGTTTGTCACGTTATTCGCGACCATGAAGATAACAAACCTAAATTTGCTGGACCAAGATTTTTTATTCGTTTAGCAGAACTAGATATGCACCCATTAGATCAGCTGGATCGTAAGAAAGAGTCTCAAGAAAATCATGGATTAGGAATGTGTAACATCACAAAATGTTGCACAGAAGTATGTCCTGAACACATTAAAATTACTGATAATGCAATTATTCCGATGAAAGAAAGAGTAGTTGATAAAAAATATGATCCATTGGTTTGGTTAGGCCAAACAATTACTAGAAGAAAATCTAGTTAAAACCCAACTTTTTCATAAACATTCTTTAAAGTTCCAGACGCAACTTGCTCTGCTTTTTGAGCACCCTCAAACATTAAATTAGTTAAAGTCTTTTCATCGTTTAATAAGCTATTTGTCTTTTCCCTAAACGGATTTATAACTTGTTCGACCACGACTTCTCCGGTGTAAGTTTTTAAATCACCATAGCCTTTATTCACAAAACTATCTTCAATTTCTTGAATACTTTTATTTGTTACTGATTTTATTATTGATATTAAATTAGAAACCCCTGGTTTATTTTCTGGGTCATATTTAATATCTTTACCAGAATCTGTGACTGCTGTCTTAAATTTTTTCATCACAACACTTGGCTCATCCAAAATAAAAATACATCCTGAAGGTGAAGATTTACTCATTTTTGATGTCGGATCTTGTAGATCAAGAATTTTTGCAGTTTCTTTAACAATATAAGCTTCAGGAACAGTAAAAGTTTGTCCAAACTGATTATTAAATCTGGTTGCTAAATCTCTAGTTAGTTCTAAATGTTGACGTTGGTCTTCACCTACTGGAACTTGATTTGCTTGGTAAAGCAAAATATCTGCAGCTTGCAAAATTGGGTAGGTAAACAAACCAACTGAAGATCTTTCACTTCCTCCTTTTTGTGTTTTATCTTTAAACTGAGTCATTCGGTTAGCTTCACCAAAGCCTGTAAAGCAACTTAAAACCCAAGCAAGTTGAGCATGTTGTGGAACTTGGCTTTGGACAAAAATAGTGCTTTTTGTTGGATCAACTCCGACTGCTAAAAGTTGTGCAAAAGAAGTTATTGTTCTTTTCTTTAATAATTTTGGTTCAAATTCTGCAGTGATGGCATGTAAATCAACAACTGAATAAAAACAATTATGAGTTTCTTGCATTTGAACCCACTGGCGAAGTGCACCAAACCAATTACCAATGTGGAAAGAATCTGCAGTTGGCTGAATGCCAGAGAGCACACTTGGCTTATTTGCCACTTTTCACCAACTTTGAAATCATTAAGAATTATTTATATCCTACCCAAAAAAACAATAATTTCGTTTTAGTGCTCGAACTTATGATTACTTTTTTCTGCTAAAACTGCTGCCAGAATCGTTGTTATTGGAACAGCTAAAACTAAACCAATAGAACCAACCAAAGTTCGAACAATTTCTTGTGAAATTGCCTCACTACTCAAAATAAATTGCGTCGGCCTATCCGAAATAAATATCAGTAACAAAGTTGGTAAAGCAGCACCGGTATAGGTAAAAAGTAGTGTGTACACAGTTGAAGCTATGTGATCTCTTCCAATTCTCATTCCTGATCGAAACAAATCAAATATTGATAATTTTGGATTAGAATTCTTAATTTCCCACACAGAAGAAGCCTGCGTTACTGTTACATCATTTAGAACTCCAACTGAGGCAAAAATTATTCCTGCTAGAAGTAATCCATCAAGCCTTATCGATGTAACTCCAGATAGCAAGAAATCGTCATCTGATGAAATTCCTGAGAAATTTCCAAAACTAATAACTATAGTCGATAAAATTGCAGTCAAAATAATTCCAAATAGTGTTCCTAAAACTGCAACAGATGTTCGTATCGAAATCCCGTGCGCAATGTATAAAAGAAATAAAACTAAACCAGATGAAGATATTACTGCAATCGTTAATGGATCTTTACCTTCTAAAAGCGAAGGAAGAAGAAAAGTCAAAAGTACAAAAAATGTTGAAATTAAACCAACAATAGCGCCAAGTCCTCTGAGTTTTCCAATGATGAGAGTAATTACTGAAAAAATTAAAGCCACGATTATTAATAACTCAGTTCTGTCAACATCCATAAAAAGAAATACTTCTGAATCAAATTCGTTAGCTGGAATTCTTAGTAATTGAACTTTTGAACCTTCATCTAATTTATAATTTGTATTGGTGGAATCAAATTCAAATTCAATTGAAGTTTGAATTCCATCACTATTCTTGTATTTTGCTTCATAGATTTCACAAGTTACAACTTGATTAGCTTCAGGACTTTGTGGAATTCCTATACAATCTTTATTTAATTCGCCAACAACTTCTGCCAATACATATTCAGAACCTTCAACTGCATCAAGATTTCCTTCTAGTCGAAAAATATTTCCTTGAGGTAAATTTGTGATAACACCGATAAATACAAAGACAAAACTTGAAATAATTAAGCCTATAACTATCTTTGCTCTAGTAGTAAGCGATTTATTCAATACGAGTTACCTTAACTTTAGCAATTCTTCGTATATCCATTGCAGTAATTTCAAACTTACATTGTTCAGCAATAATTGTTTTACCTAAACTTGGCAGAGTTTTTAACTTTGAGATGACAAAGCCTGCAACTGTTTCATATGGTCCTTCCGGTAAATGAATATGAGTCAAATCTGCAAAATCATCAAGGTTCATTAAACCTTCAACTTCAACTTCTCCATGGAAATCAAGTTCATTAATTTCTTCTTTAACTAAATCGTTTTCATGGCGGATATCACCTATTAGCTCTTCAACTAAATCTTCTAAGGTAACAATTCCAGCGGTACCACCATATTCATCAGCCACAATCATTATGTGATGATTTCTTTTTCTCATTTGACCTAAAGCATTCAAAATTGAAGTAGTACCAGGAATTACTTCAACAGGTGAGGATATCTCTTTTAGGGTTTTTAATGAATTTCTAGCATCATTAGTTATTAATTGTCGAATATGAACGTAACCTAAAATTTCATCTGCATTTTTATTGATGATCGGATACTTTGTGTGAGGAAGTTTTTCTACTTTTTTACAAGCATCAGCCAAGGTTAATTCTGCATCCAAGAATTCAACTTCAGTTCGTGGAGTCATTACTTCTTTGATTTCACGATCGTCTGCTTCAAATACATCATCGATTAAAGCTCTCTCATTATCGCTTAATTCTTCATGTCCTGCTACTAAATCTCTTAAGTCTTCTCCACTTAATTCTTGTCTACTCGCAGTTGGGTCTCCACCCAATAATCTGACAAGTAAATTTGTCGAGTGACTCAAAAGCCAAATAAAAGGTCTACTGATTCTTGCAAGTATTTCAATTGGATAAACAGCTACCAATGCCCAACTTTCAGAATTTTGTAATGCCAATCTTTTTGGTACAAGTTCACCTAAAACTAAAGAAAAATAAGAAATAAATAAAGTTATTAATATGAAAGCCAAAATTGACACTACAGATTTTGGCAAAAATTGATCTAAAACTGGGGAAAGTACTGGAGTTAAACTTGATGCACCAAAACCGGCACCGATAAATCCTGCAACAGTTACTCCAACTTGAACTGACGCTAGAAATCTATTTGGATGGTCATGAAGTTCTTTTAATAATCTTCCACGTCTTCCCTTAGTCTCGGCTAATCTTTTTACTTGTGATTCTCTAACTGAAACTAAAGCAATTTCAGCAGCGGCAAAAAAACCGCCAATCATAATAAAGATTAAAACGATAAGGGCACTAACCCAAGTACTCATATTTTTTTAATATTACCTAAGTTAAGTTTTCGCTTTAAAGGCTTGAGTCTAGTTGGCGCTTAATTCCGGCCAAATATTCCTCAGTTGTTGCCCAAGCTTGCTCAGGACTGATCAATCTTGCTAAATCTTTTGTCATTAAACCAGATTCAACAGTTTTAATACATGCTTGTTCTAATTTGTTGGCAAATCCAATTAGTTCTTTATTTTTATCCAAAGTTCCGCGATGTTTTAATCCGCCAGTCCAAGCAAAAATTGAGGCAATTGGATTTGTAGAAGTTGGTTGTCCTGCTTGGTATTTTCTGAAATGTCTAGTTACAGTTCCGTGTGCTGCTTCTGATTCAACAATCTTGCCATCTGGTGTCATTAAAACACTTGTCATTAAACCTAATGAACCAAAACCTTGTGCCACAGTGTCACTTTGCACATCACCGTCATAATTCTTACAAGCCCAAACATATCCACCGCTCCACTTTAAAGCAGTTGCAACCATGTCATCGATTAAGCGATGTTCGTAGGTTAATCCGTTTTGTTCAAATTCTTTTTTAAATTCATTTTCATAAATTTCTGCAAAGATATCTTTAAATCTGCCATCATAAGCTTTTAAAATTGTATTTTTTGTTGACAAATAAACTGGATAATTTCTTGATAATCCATATCTAAATGAGGCTCTAGCAAAATCTTTAATACTGTCATCAAAGTTATACATCCCCATAGCTACGCCAGATTCTTTAAAGTTTGCTACTTCAAATTCCATTGGCTTTGAACCATCTTCTGGTTGGTAGGTAAGAGTAACTTTTCCCGGACCTGGAACTACAAAATCAGTTGCTTTGTATTGATCTCCATGTGCGTGACGACCAATCACAATTGGTTTAGTCCAACTTGGTACCAGTCTTGGAATGTTAGAAATGATAATAGGTTCACGAAAAATTACACCTCCTAAAATATTTCTAATAGTTCCATTAGGTGATTTCCACATTTTCTTTAAATTAAATTCTTTTACTCTTGCTTCATCAGGAGTAATTGTTGCGCATTTAACTCCAACACCATGTTTCTTAATCGCATTTGCTGAATCAATTGTTACTTGATCATCTGTTTTATCTCTGTGTTCAATACTTAAATCGTAATATTCTAAATTGACATCTAAGTATGGCAAAATTAATTCATCTTTAATAAATTGCCAAATAATGCGAGTCATTTCATCGCCATCTAATTCAACAACAGGATTTGTTACCTTAATTTTTGCCATTTTTTTCCTTTAGAGATTCTTTACATCAGCTTGTTTAGTTCTTACTGCTTCGGCCGCAACTTTTAGAGATTCCAATTCTTCATCGGTTAATTTAGTTTCAACAACTTTATTAATTCCATTTTCACCAAGTTGTGCTTCAACTCCTAAATAAACTCCGTTAATTCCGTATTCGCCATCAACCCATGCACACACAGGCATAACTTTATTTGAATTTGTGGCAACTGCTTTTGCCATTTCAGCTGCTGCTGCACTTGGGGCATAGTAAGCAGAACCCGTCTTTAAGAGTGCAACAACTTCTGCTCCACCATTTCGTGTGCGTTCAACTAATTTATCTATTTCTTCTTTTGGAAGAACTTCACTTAATGCTTTTCCATTAACACTTGATTGACTTGGAACTGGAACCATTGTTTCACCGTGAGAACCTAAAGTTAAAGTTTTTACTTCACTTATTAATGAACCTGTTGCTTCAGCAACAAAATATGAAAATCTTGCAGTATCTAACATTCCAGCTTGACCCATGACTTTGTTTTTGGAAAAACCTGTTGCAATTTGTGCAAGAGCTGTCATTTCATCTAAAGGATTAGAAACCACGATCACTACAGAATTTGGTGCATGTTTGGCTATATTTTCTGAAACTTGTCGAACTATCTTTGCATTAGTTTCAATTAAATCCATTCTGCTCATACCAGGTTTTCTTGGAAGTCCTGCAGTTATAACCACAATTGCAGAATCTTTAATAGCTTCATACCCACTGCCATCAGGGGCAGTAGATTGGCCGATTATTTTTGTTTCAAAATTTTGTATTGGTCTAGATTGATTCATATCTAGTGCCAGACCTTCAGCTTTACCTTCAACTACATCAGTTAAAACTACAGTTTCAAAAATGTCGTATTCTGCTAAACGCATTGCTGTAGTTGAGCCATAAAAACCTGCTCCAATTACTGCGACTTTGCCAGATCTAGCCAAGATTTATCACAAGCCCTTCAACAGATTTTAAATTCTAAACTTAATTCTAGTAAGGATTAAAGAAGTGAATTTAAGAGGGCACAACTATTGAAAGAATTATTAAAAAAACTGAAAAAAGTGTTAAAACTGTTACATCAATCCATTTAGTTCGAACATATAGCCAGCCAAGTGAAAATCTTGGAAGTGATGCACGTAACACTGCAGAAACTGCCACTCCAAATGAGAAAACTAAAACTCCGATTCTAAAGTTCATTTTTGTAGCAAGAAATATTCCAAAAATTGTAATAGTCATCGGTAACAATGTTGGCCACTGTCTTCTAAATAATTTTTGCCAGCGATTTACTTTAATTTCGATATCGTTATTTGAAATAGCTCTTAAATTTCTATTTTCTGAATTGGATGCTGGGTTTGTCACAGGCATAAAATCACACTACCTTAAATCACTAGCCAGATAGACAGCAAAGAGCATCATTGCTGCTCCAAAAATTAAAGCCCAACCCACATTTATGTTTGCATTAGGCATGATTACATCTAAGAAAATAGATGTTACAAGTTGGCCAGCCACTGTTGCCAAACTAAAAAGCAATACGCCTAATGTTCTTACCACTGCAGCTGCTAAGTAAACCACGATCGCACCAAGAATTCCTGCTGTATAAAGCCACCATTGACTTGGCCAATTAATCCAATCTTTTCCAAAAAAATTCATAATTATTAACGTTATGGTTACTGCAAACATAGACATCGGAAAGTTTATAAAAGCTGATACTTGAGAATTAGAGGCTTTTGTAACTCGAGCATTTAGTGCAAATTGCATGGTAACTGCCAAACCTGCAACTACCACAGCAATTATTGGAATCCATAATATTTCGCCATTAAATTCAGATACAGAAAAAAATACGGCCACTATGCCAATAGTCATAGCTAAAAATCTTTTTTTAGTTATATTTCTTTTTTTACCAGAACTAAATCCAAATTTATCAACAAAAATTCCACTTATATTTTGTGAGGCTACTAATATAACTGTAAATAATCCAGTTCCAATAATACTAACGGTACTTGATGCAGTAGAAATATAAATTGCTCCTGCAACTCCTCCCAAGAGTTGCCATTTCGCAAACTTTTTTTCTTTTACTTGGTTGATTAAGTTTTTAAATTTACTTCTAACTTCTGGATTAAATAAAAATAAACTCATAAATATTGTGCCACCAATATTTGAAATTAGAGCAGCCATAATTCCATCGTTTAATTCATGTGCTAATTGACCACTGACACTGGCTTGTAAAGTTGCAGCAACTCCTGCAACAAAAGCTAATGCAATTGAAAGTGGGACACTAGCTTTTTCAATGAGAAAAATGTCTAACTCCAGTTATATACATGGTTAGACCTGCATTTTTTGCAAGAGCAATAACTTCTTCATCATTTTTTGAACCACCCGGATGAACTACAGCACTTACTCCTGCTTTTATTAAAACTTCTAAGGCATCGGCAAATGGAAAAAATGCATCACTTGCTGCAACGCTATTTTTTGACCTTTGTTTTGCACCCTCTACCGCTAACTTTGCAGCTGCAACTCTATTTACTTGACCCATGCCAACACCAACCATGGCGCCATCTTTTGCTAAAACTATTGCATTAGATTTTGGTGCCCTAACACTTCTCCAGGCAAATTCTAAATCTTTTAAAACATTTTCATTAGCTTTTGTTCCTGAAACTAATTTCCATTCATCAGGATCATCGCCGTAACTTTCAACATCATCCGCAGTTTGCATCAGAACTCCACCAGAAACTGTTCTCCATTCAACGCGTTTACCCATGTGCGGACCTGATATTTGAAGAATTCTTAAATTACTTTTTTGTTTCAAAATATCCAAAGCATCCTCATCAAATGCTGGAGCAACAATAACTTCTGTAAAAACATCACTAATTAGAGTTGCGGTTTTCTTATCAACTTTTCTATTAGTACCAATAACACCACCAAATGCTGAAATTGGATCTGAAGTTAATGCTTTTTCAAAAGCTAAAGCTAAATCATTTGCTATAGCTAATCCGCATGGATTGGCATGTTTAATGATTACCGCGCATGGTTCAACATGATCAAATGCTGCATTTCTGGCTGCATCTGCATCAATAAAATTGTTGTAAGACATTTCTTTTCCTGCTAATTGTTTAGCTTGTGCAATACCTTTTTCAGAACTTATCCCGGAATACAAAGCCGCTGTTTGATGTGGATTTTCTCCATATCGTAAAACTTGAGTTCGTTTAAAAGATCCCCCAACCCATTTCGGTGCGTCTTGTTCGCTAGTTACTTTTCTTGAAAACCATCTGGCGATCAAAGTGTCATAAGTTGCTGTATGAGAAAACGCTTCTGCTGACCATTGCATTCTTTGTTCACGAGAAATTCCAGAATCTAATTGATTAATTAAATTTTTATAATCATTGGGAGAAACCACAACACAAACATGTTCAAAGTTCTTGGCCGCAGCTCTAATAAGGGCTACTCCACCAATGTCTATTTGTTCAATACATTCTTCAAAATTTGCACCAGATGAAACAGTGTCTAAAAATGGATAAAGATTAACTACTACTAAATCAAATGGTTTCCCACCTATTTTTTGTAATTCTTCATTATGTTTCGAATTATTTTGATCAACCAAAATAGCACCGTGAATATTTGGATGCAAAGTTTTAACTCTGCCACTTAATATTTCAGGGCTATTTGTCACATCACTTACTTTTGTTACTGGGATATTTAATTGAGTAATAAATTCTGCGGTTTTACCAGTGGAGACAATCTCAATATTTTTACTATGCAAAGCTTTTGCTAACTCTTCTAATCCATCTTTGTTGGAAACACTTATTAGGGCTCTGGTGATTTTCTTACTAGACATATTGATAAAAATTTCTCCTCACAAGGCTTTTAAACTAGTTAGCCATAGGAAGCCTACCTACAAGACTTTTGTTAGAAGTAATAGGTGGCTTAATTTTGGGAAAATCTAGGATCTACTTGATCTTCTTCTATTTTGTTTCTATTCTTGGCACTTTGCCAAAGTAATATCAACGCAATAAAAAATACTTCTCCGATTAAAAACCAAATCATACTTTTTTGAAACACTTCTCGAGAACTCACTCCAAAATTAAGTAAAAGATTACTTCCTAAGGATCCTGTACTTAAAAAACTTAAAAGAGATATTGCACTCGCGGTTCCAAGTGAAACAAACATTGCTGAAACAATCCATATTCCAGGATTTTTATTTTTTGTACTTACGGCCATTAAAATTCCAAAAAATATTGGTATGAAATAAAAATATTTCATGTAACTTGGCAAAGTTGTTGGTACTAAGCCAAACCAGGGCCAAGCTGGAAGTTGGGCAATTGTTACTGAATTTAAATTAATACTAGAACCTGCACCCAAAATAATTGTTGAATTAGTTAAGAAAGCCCAAGCCCAAAGAATAAAATTAGGAAACCATCCGATACCAGAAATAATTACTGCAATTATTGCTACTACCCCACCTAAAAGAGAAGACTGCATTAAAAGCATATTTTCATAATTAAATCCAATTGCCACCAAAATTAAAATCATAGAAATTAATAAAACAATCAAACTAAATCTAAAAATTAGACGAATAATTCTTTTTATTGGTTCATCAAGATCGTCAAAAATTAAAGACCAGGTCCCCCCAACTGTGCCTACTGCCAAAATTGACATCGAAATAACCATTATTGAGGGTTTGAGCATCACCTCAAGCCAATTAATATTTTCAGGACTTACTAGAAATCTCAAAAGTGCAATTAATAACCCATATGAAATAGAAGCAATACTTACAACTAGAAGTGAAATCAAAGTTGGTCGTTTCATTTCTTCATGTAAGGCAGATCTAATTGCCCATCTTGAAGATCTATATAGAGAAATTAAAGTTATAAAAATAAAACCAAGAAATGGTAATGAAAGAGTAACTGAATTAATTACTAATGGAACTCCTTGCATTGCTAAAAATCCCCACACTACAACTTTGAACGCATCAGCCAATGTACTTGATCTATCTCCAGCCAATATCCATGTTGTAAAAACTAAAGTGACAGATAAACCAAATGTAATTAAAAAAGTCCAGAATGTAACTAACAATCCAGCAACTACAACGTTATGACGTTGAACTGGTGAATCAGCCACAATTTATTTTATGGCTGCGCGTAATAAAAGTGCTGTTTCACTTGGAGTTTTACCAACTTTTACTCCAACTTTTTCTAAAGCAATCTTTTTGGCTTCTGCAGTTCCACTAGAACCAGAAACTATTGCACCTGCATGTCCCATTGTTTTTCCTTCAGGTGCGGTAAAACCTGCCACATAAGCAACCACAGGTTTTGTTATGTTTTCTTTGATAAAGTCAGCTGCTCTTTCCTCAGCATCTCCACCAATTTCACCAATCATCACAATTGCTTTTGTTTCAGGATCTTTTTCAAATTCACGTAAGGCATCAATATGAGTTGTACCAATTATTGGATCTCCACCAATTCCAATAGCAGTAGTAAAACCTAAATCCCTTAATTCATACATCATTTGATATGTAAGAGTTCCTGATTTAGAAACTAAACCAATGATTCCCTTATTTGTAATATCTGCAGGAATAATGCCTGCATTACTTAAACTTGGCGAAATTATTCCTGGACAGTTCGGACCAATAATTCTTGTTTTGCCCACTTTTTGAGAATAGGCAAAAAAGTTTGCGGTGTCATGAACTGGTATTCCCTCTGTAATAACTACAACAAGTGGCATAAACGCATCAATTGCTTCAATAACGGCTGCTTTAGCAAATTTTGGAGGAACAAAAACCACAGAAACATTTGCACCAGTTTGATCCATTGCTTCTTGTACTGAATTAAAAATAGGTAGATTTTTACCAGCAATTTCTAAAGTTTGTCCACCTTTTCCTGGTGTTACACCTGCAACAATTTGAGTTCCAGATTTAATCATTCGTTCGCTATGTTTTTTACCTTCAGCACCAGTCATGCCTTGCACAATTACTTTGCTGTTTTTATCTAAAAAAATTGCCATTATTTAACACCTGCCGCAAGTTGTGCAGCTTTTGCTGCAGCATTATCCATGGTGTCAACTATTTCTACATTTTCTATGTTGGCACTTTTTAGAATTCTTAAACCCTCTTGGGCATTGTTTCCATCAAGACGAACCACTATTGGTCTTGGCTTAATTGTTGAATCAGATTTCAAAATTTCTAGAGCTTGCACAATTCCATTTGCAACAGCATCGCAAGCTGTAATGCCGCCAAAAACATTTACAAAAACGGATTTAACCGAAGGATCAGACAAGATAATTCCTAAACCATCTGCCATAACTTGAGCAGATGCTCCGCCGCCTATATCAAGAAAGTTTGCAGGTTTTACTTGCCCAAATTTTTCACCAGCATAAGCAACCACGTCTAAAGTGCTCATTACTAAACCTGCACCGTTACCAATAATTCCAACGGAGCCATCAAGTTTTACATAATTTAAATCTTTTTCTTTTGCCCTGGTTTCTAGTGGATCAACATTTGCAGTATCTATAAATTTTTCAAAATCAGGATGTCGAAATAAAGCATTGTCATCAAGTGTAACTTTTCCATCTAGCGCAATAATTTGATCGTTCTTAGTTCTTACTAATGGGTTAACTTCAATTAATGTCGCATCAATTTGAGTGAACGCTTTCCACATTTTTTCAATCAATTCTGCAACTTGATCTAAAACTTCTGTTGGAATTCCTGCTTTTTGGGCTATCTCTTTAGCTTTTAAATTATCTACACCAGTTATTGGATTTATTGAAATTTTTGCAAGTTTTTCTGGAGTTTTTGCGGCAACTTCCTCAATGTCCATTCCACCTGCCACACTTGCCATTGCTAAGAAAGTTCTATTGGTTCGATCTAGCAAAAATGAAACGTAATATTCTTCCTTAATATCTTCTGCTGGTGTAATAAGAACTTTTTTAACAATATGACCTTTAATGTCTAAACCTAAAATATTTTTAGCTTTTTCAAAAGCTTCTTCAGGATTATTTGCAAGCTTTACTCCACCTGCTTTTCCTCTACCCCCAGTTTTTACTTGTGCTTTTACTACAACTGGTTTATTAAATTCTTGGGCTGCTTTTTTTGCATCCTCTGCATTTGTTACAACTTTTCCAACTTGGGTGGAGATTTGATTGAGTGCAAATAATTCTTTTGCTTGGTATTCGTATAAATCCACGATTTTTTCTCAAACTCCCTATTAGTTTTATAAGCCTAGATAAGCCTATTGAACCCCACTAATCTTTTGCATCTTGAGTGCAAATGAGATAAATCACGAACCCCATGTGTTACAGATGTGACATCTGGCAAGGTTGAGTAGACGATGATGAAACTGAAAGCACCAAATAATCGTTGGCTCTCAGGTGGAATCCTGGTAGTTGCAATTGGTTTAACAATTGCAATGGCTTTGCCATCTAATTTTTCTGCATCAAGTGATCCAGTTGTTATGGCTGATGCGCCACAAGAATTATCTGTTGCAAATCAAGATGTTGGTGCTGCTGAGTTACCAATTATTGAAAAACCAATTACCGCCAAATTAGGTGCTCCTGCCACAGTTGAAAAAATTCAAAGATTTAAAGATCAAGCAGCAATAATTGCAGCTCGGGAGCAAGCAAGAATTGCTGCAGAAAAAGCAAAACAAGCTGCAGAAAGAAGAGCGTTAAGAGCAAAATACACAGTTAATCCTGCTCGAGCAAGAATTTCTGTTCCTTATGGAAGAAGAGGAAGAATTTGGGATTTAGGTTGGCACACCGGAACTGATTTCAATGGCAATTATGGTGATCCTGTTTATGCAGCGAGAGTGGGCACTGTTTTATTTACAGGATGGCGTCCTTCTTATGGAAGAACAATTGAAATTAAACATCCAGATGGTGCTGTTACAAGATATGCACATTTATCGCGAATCAGAGTAAATCCAGGAGATGAAGTTGATGTTGGTCAAAGAATTGGAAATATCGGTGCTTCTGGAAAAGCATTTGGTGCACACCTACATTTTGAAGTATTAGTTAATGGAAGTTTTAGAAATCCTTGGGTTTGGTTGTGGGGTAAAGATTAATTAAAGTTTTTCAACAGGCGCATATCTTAAAAGTAGTCTTTTTGTGCCATGAGATCCAAAATCAATTGTTGCTTCCGAACCTTCGCCACTTCCAGCAGTCTCTTTAACAGTTCCTAAACCAAATCTTTCATGTAAAACTTTATCTCCAGGATTTAAAACTAAATATTGTTTTTCAACTCTAGGTTTACTTGCTTTAACCATAGATGGTGCAGCACCAAATCCACCTGAAGAATAACTTTCACTCATTGGTTCAAGTCTTTGCCAACTAATTAATGAGGCAGGAATTTCATCTAAGAATCTGGAACTTGAATTATAAGAAGGAGCACCCCAAACTGATCTTGAAATTGATCTTGTGACATAAAGTCTTTCTCTAGCTCTGGTGATTCCAACATAAGCAAGTCTTCTTTCTTCAGCTAACTCTTTATCGTTAACTTGAGATCTGGAATGTGGAAAAATTCCTTCTTCCATACCGGTTAAGAAAGTAATTGGAAATTCTAAACCTTTAGCAGTATGAAGTGTCATCAAAGTAACTAATCCTTCATTGTTTCCTGGCACGTCATCTGAATCTGCCACAAGTGAAACATGTTCCAAAAATTGTGCTAAACCGTTTTCTCCGACACTATTTGTATTTTCAAATTCTCTTGCCACAGATTCAAGTTCTGTTAAATTTTCAACTCTGCTTTGATCTTGAGGATCTTCTGAATTAAATAAGATTTCTAAGTAGCTAGATTTTTCTAAAACAGTGTGAACTATTTCTGAAGGTTTTGCATCTTTTAAAAACATCTCTCTAAACACATTCATCATTTGAGCAAAATCAATTAAAGCAGCTCTAGCTTTAGGAGTAAGTTCACTTATTTTTTCAGCCTGTTGAATAGCTTGACCATATGTTAATTTATTTTTTCTAGCAAATAAATCAATTATTTCCTCTGCTTTTTCACCTATTCCTCTTTTGGGAACATTTATTATTCTTCTTATAGATAATTCATCATCAAAATTAATCACAGCGCGTAAATACGCTAAAACATCTTTAACTTCTTTTCGTTCATAAAACTTTAATCCCCCAACGACTCGGTAAGGAATACCAATTCTTATGAATACTTCTTCAAAAGCTCTTGATTGATTATTAGTTCTATAAAAAACTGAAATTTGGCCATATTTATATTCAAATTCTTCCCTTAATTTTTCTATTTCTAAAGCAACAAATGATGCTTCATCGTGTTCATTATCTGCAACGTAACCAACTATGGGTTCTCCTTGACCTGCATCTGTCCAAAGTTTTTTCTCTCTTCTTTCTGCATTTTGAGAAATAACCGAATTGGCCGCAGTTAAAATATTTTGGGTGGATCGATAATTTTGTTCTAATAAAATAGTTTTTGCATTTGGGTAATCTCTTTCAAATTCCTCAATATTTCGTATTGTGGCACCTCGAAATGCATAAATTGATTGATCAGCATCACCCACGACACAAAGTTCTGCAGAAGGCAATCCATCTTTTTCTGTTCCAACTAATTCTTTAATCAAAATATATTGAGCATGATTTGTATCTTGATATTCATCAACCAAAATGTGTTTAAATCTTTGACGAAATTTTTGTTTAACATCTGGAAATAGTTGTAATAATGCAACTGTTGCCCCGATTAAATCGTCAAAATCAAATGCATTTGCTCTTGCTAATCTTTGGTCATATTCTGAATAAACTTGTCCGACTAATCTTTCTTGTTCAGTTTCAGCTTTACTCATGTATGTTTCATGATCAATTAATTCACTTTTTGCATTGGAGATTTGTGCAGCTAAAGATCTAGGGCTTAAAACTTTTGAATTAATTTCTAAACCTGCAGCAACCATAGTGATTAAGCGCAATGAATCTTGCGAATCATAAATAGAAAAAGTGGAGGTTCGACCTAACCTTTGAGCATCTGCTCTTAAGAAACGAACACAAGCCGAGTGAAATGTGGAAACTTGCATTAATTTTGCTTTGTTGCCAACTAGGTCTAACACTCTTTCTTTCATCTCCCCAGCTGCTTTATTAGTGAAAGTAATAGCCAAAATTTCTTGAGGAGATACACCTCTATCACTTAATAAGTAGGCAATTCGTCTAGTTAAAACTCGAGTTTTCCCAGAACCTGCTCCTGCCACAATTAATAGTGGTGAGCCTTGATGCATCACCGCCGCTTTTTGCTGGGGATTTAAATCATCTAAAGCCGATTGAGTTTGAGACACTGCTTAAGTCTAAATTGTTCTATATGACTTCGCCTGTTCTAACACCTCTGGAATTTCCCCAACCTGGTTCAAAAGTATTAGTAATAACAGCTCATCCAGATGATGTCGATTTTGGCGCTGCAGGAACTATCTCTTTATTAGTTCAAAGTGGAGTCGAAGTTACCTATTGCATCACCACAGATGGTCATCAAGGTGGTGAAGATGCAAGTATTTCAAGAGATGAAATGAGAAAAATTCGTCGCAAAGAACAAAGTGATGCTGCAAGTGTTTTAGGCGTTAAAGAAGTAATTTATTTAGGCAAAGACGATGGATCAATTATGTCAACTCTGTCATTACGAGAAGAATTTGTAAAAGTAATTCGAAAAGTAAAACCAGATGTGTTAATAACCCAATCTCCTGAAAGAAACTGGGCCAGAATGCCAGCTTCTCACCCAGACCATTTAGCAGTTGGAGAAACTGCAATTCAAGCTGTTTATCCAGATGCCAGAAATCAATTTGCTTTTCCCCATTTGTTAAAAGATGGTTTAGAACCTTGGAGTGTGCCACTAATTTGGGTAATGTCTCATCATTCACCAAGTCATTATGTTGATATTACAAATGTGGTTGAGAAAAAATTTGATGCCTTAAAACAACATGTTTCTCAAACAGCACACGTTGATGATTTAAGACAAAGGGTTACTAGTTGGTTAACTATGGCTGCAAAAGCAGCTAACTTACCCGAAGGTAAGTTAGCTGAAATGTTTTTTGTAGTAAACGCTTAAAGATAAACTGCTATTGCCATATTGGCTAGAGTCAATAAACCAATACTTAACCAAATTGAATTTGTAACAGAAGATTTTTTTCTGTTTACAAAAACAATTCCTGTAATGATTAAAACAATCAGTAATTTAATACTGATTTTAGTCATGTTTAAATCTTCCTCAACCACGCCAGATTCTGCCAAACCAACCATGACAAGGCCTGTAACTAATTGAGTAAGAGAGCCATGAAACATGGCAGGATTTACAACTTTAGTTGCTGAACTCATTTGCACAAAGAATCCACCAAACAATGCTGCTAAACCAATAAAGTGTAATAGAACTAACGTGTTATAAATAATTTCCATACTTTGATATTAACTTAAAAATTAATAATTATTCTGGATTTACGACTATTTCTATTCTTTGTAATTCTTTTAAGTCGCTATAACCTGTGGTTGCCATAGCTTTCTTCAATGCTCCAACTAGATTTAAATTTCCTTGCGCATTTGTGGAAGGCCCAAACAATATTTGTTCAAGTGTTCCCACTGTGCCAAGTTCAACAACTTGACCTCGAGGTAAATCTTTATGCACCGCTTCTACTCCCCAATGTTTACCAAGACCTGGAGCCGAAGTTGATCTAGCAAGTGCTGAACCAATCATTACTGCATCTGCACCCATCGCTATTGCTTTACTGATGTCTCCACTTTTCCCAATTGAGCCATCTGCAATAACGTGAACATATCTGCCACCTGATTCATCTAAATATTCTCTTCTGGCCGAAGCAACATCTGCAACTGCAGTAGCCATTGGAACTTTTACACCCAAAACATCAGAAGTGGTATGAGTTGCTCCTCCGCCAAATCCAACTAAAACTCCAGCAGCACCTGTTCTCATTAAATGTAAAGCTGCTTGATGAGAAGCACATCCTCCCACAATTACTGGAACGTCTAGTTCATAAATAAAGTTTTTTAAATTAATTGGTTCTTCGTTTTTTGAAACATGTTCTGCACTTACGGTTGTGCCTCTAATAACAAAAATATCAATTCCTGCTTCCATGACGGCTTTAAAATATTTTGTAACTGATCTTGGGGAAAGTGCAGCTGCGGCAATTACACCTGCTGCTTTAATTTCTTTAATTCTTTCTTTTATTAATTCTGGTTTAATCTCTGCACTATATATTTGTTGCAAAACTTGCACACCTGATTCTGGTTTTGAATCAATTATTTTTTTAAACTCTTTTTTAGGATCTTCATAACGAGTCCATAATCCTTCAAGATTTAAAACTGCTAAGCCACCTAATTTGCCATAACTTATTGCAACTTCTGGGGAAACCACAGAATCCATGGGGGCAGCCATAATTGGAAATTCAAATTCGTAAGCATCAATTTTCCATGAAGTTGAAACTTCCTCTGGATTTCTAGTTCTTCTGGTTGGAACTAGAGCGATATCGTCAAATGAATAGGCAACTCTGCCTCGTTTGGTTCCACCAATTTCTACTTCGGCCACAAAAAAGAAGCCTATCTTGAGTGAGAAGTTTTGGCTGAGTTAGTCCTAAATGGGCCAAAAGCATGTTCAAGTGATCAAGCCTTGCCTAAGGGCCATGGCCACAGAATGAGCCCGATTTTCGGTATGAAGCTTGATCCGGATTCTTCGAAGATGAGTCTTAATCGTGGCGTCTTGAATTTTTAAGTTTTTAGTAATTTTTTTATTATTTAGGCCATGACTTATTAAAAACAGGATTTCGTTTTCTCTTTTACTTAATGGTTTAACTGTAGGTTTACTTGCCATAACTTTAGTTAAAAGATTTTTATACTCTTCGACGTCTGCTTCAATAAAAAGAGTTAAATATTTAGATTTAGAAGTATCTTTTTTGGTGTTTAAGAGAATTACTTTTCTATTTTTTAAAACTTTTTTTTGAATTTCTGATACTGCATTAAACACTTGTGTATTTATTATTACTAAATCTATTTTTGAATTCTTTAAATAAATCATTGCTTGTCTAAAATTTTTTACTAACACAATTTGGGATTGTATTTTTGTTAACTGAAGTTTTCTGTGGATAATCTTTCTTCTGGATAAGTTTTCTTCAATAACTAATATATTCATGAATCATAAGACGATTCATGAAATGTTTAAGTTTCTTTATAAACCTACAGAATTTGTAATAGCAGTAATTGTGCTGGTTAAATCACTACTTCTTTTAAAATTGCTTGGTAGTTGCATTGGCCAACCAGGACCTGCTACCAACATGAGTGGACTTGGTCTTAAATTACTTAAGTTCTCTAATTCTGGATCTATATTTTTTACAGGTATTTGAGCCCAGATTAAAACTGCGGCTGGAGCAAGTCTTTTTACTGAATTTATTAAAGATGTGTAAGGAACTCTTGCTCCTAATACTTTGGAACTAATTCTTCTTTCAGCTAAAGCTGCTGCTGTGACATATTGCGGAATTGTATGTAATTCATCTGGTGCTGATGCAGTTAAAACTGGTCGAAGATTAACTGGGGCAATTAACTGATCTGCTCGAAGTCTCATTTGACCAATAATTGCTTCACTTAAAACATGTTCTGCTTCAATCCCATCGCCTGTTTGTTCCCATTTAGCACCAATGGCAATCAAAACTTTTGAAATTAAATTTTCCCAAGTCCAAATCACACCTCGAGAATTAATACTTGAAGCAATTATTTGATTACAAGCTTGGTTATCTAAAGAATGAGCAGCTTTAGCAAGTCCTCGAGCAGCACTGGAGGCTCCTTCCATGGATAAAACTTGACCTCCACCTGGATGACCAAATTTTTCTGAATGATCAAGAGTTTTAACTAAATTTTCGATTTTGCTACTTAACGAGTTTGGATCAACGGGAGAAATATTTGAAATATTTTCAACTTTGGTATTTAAAGCCACCTTGGCAGCTTCTCCTGCAGGCATTCCTGATAAAACTAACTTTCGCATAATTTCTAGACGAGCTATGTCGGTGATGCAGTAGCGGCGATGTCCACCCTGGGATCTATCTGTGGGACATAAGCCATATCGGCGTTCCCAAGTTCTTAAGGTCGCTGGAGCAACTCCCACGCGCCTGGCCACCACGGCTACCGTAAGGCCAAAGGTAATGACGTTTTCTTCCTCAGGATTTAAACCCATGAGCATATTGTTCACCAAGTGAACAACTTTGGCCAATCGGGGCTTGAGTGAGAGCGACTTCACAAAATTAGCCATACAGGGCGATTGACTAAGTTATGAACAATTTTGTATATTTATAGATAACAAGTTCTAACAAAGGATTTATCTCAATATGGCCGACATAACCAGACTGCCTGGACCAAATGCCGATCTATGGGATTGGCAATTAAAAGGTGCTTGCCGTGGTGAAGACCCAGAAATATTCTTTCACCCAGAAGGTGAGCGCGGACCTGCTCGCGAGCAAAGAATTGCGCTAGCAAAATCAATCTGTGCAACTTGTCCTGTCTTAAAACAATGTGCAGCACATGCCCTAGAAGTTAGAGAACCATACGGTGTGTGGGGTGCGATGAGTGAAGATGATCGCGAAGCCATCTATGCCCCAGTTAAAGAAGTAATGCCAGTAGCTGGCTAACTAAACTTATCCCTAATAACCCTCCAAAAAAATAAGGGCTCTTGAAAAGATCAAGAGCCCTTAAAAATTTATTAGTTATCTTGGAAAAGCAGCAGCTACTCCACCATCAACTGCAATCACTGCCCCTGTTGTTCTTGAAGAATCATCAGATAATAAGTAACTGGTGGTTAAGGCAACATCTTTAGATGTCACATGAACTTTTAACATATTTCTTGAGGCATAAAAGTTTTCTAATTCTTCAGGTTTAACTCCATGAGCTTTTGCTCGTTGTTCTCTAATACCGCCTTCCCAAAGTTTTGAATTATCAAAAATTGCATCTGGATTAATTGCATTTGCTCTAATTTGAGCAGAGCCACCTTCTAATGCAGCAATTCTCATTAATTGCAACATGCCAGCCTTACTTACTGAATATCCACCAAAACCTGCACCTGGAGAAAATGCATTCTTACTTGCAATATAAACAAGAGAACCACCAATTCCTTGTTTTCGTAAATTAATCATGGCGTGTTTAGTTAATAGAAACGAAGAAGTTAAATTAACTTCTAAACCTTGCTTCCATTTTTCTAAAGTTAAATCCTCCAATGAATCTGAAACTCCAATGCCAGCACTCATTACCGCACCATCAAATCCACCGTAATTTTTAATTGCGGCTTGAATAGTTTCTAAAATTACATTTTCTTTAGTTTGATCTCCTACAACAAATTGTGGTTTCAATCCTTTAACTTTTAAAATTTCTTCTTCTGTTTTCTTTAATCCTTCTTCTGTTAAATCAGCTAAAACTAAATTTGCCCCATTTTCAGCCAATTCCAAGGCAATTCCTCGCCCAATTCCAGAGCCAGCTCCTGTAACAATAAATACTGATCCTGCAAACTTTTTTGGTTTTGGTTTTGAACTTAATTTGAATAGTTCCATTGGCCAGTAATCAAAGCCAAATATTTCTTTATCACCAATTGTGTCTGCTTCTTTAAAGCAATCGATAACTCTAGCTGCTACAGAGTGGGTATGAAATGCAATATCTGCAAGCATTTTTCCTTCTTTGGTACTTTCACCCGTAGTGATTGTTCCAACCCCTGGTAATAGTAAAACCCTTGGATCTGGATCATGCATGGAATAACCTTGCGGTAATAAATTTTTATTTTGTTCAAAATATTTTGTGTAATTTTCAACGTATTTTTCTATAACTGGTAAAGAATTTTCAACATTGGATTTTTCTGGTAAAACTGCAGACCATGGTTTAATCCGTAACATGTGATCAGCACTTGATGCACCAGCTTGTGCAACTTGTGCTAAATCTTTTCTCTGGCTTACTTCTTTTAATCGATTGTCAATCGTTAGTACTCTTTTAACTTTTTTACTTAATCTGCCTCGAAGTGCAAGTAAAAGCTCAGCTAACTCGCTATCGCTTGGGCCTGTGTGATCAAATTTTGCTGCAGGTTTAACTGATAACGAATCAAGATATTTATTAGCTTTATTAACAGCATCTAAAGTCTTGTTTTGACATTTTTCGCTGTCATCATCCCACACGATTAATCCATGATGAGCTAAAACTATTCCTGCTTTTTCATTAAATTGCGAAGAGTACTTACTTAATTCAAAACCTGGGCGAATCCAATCAACATAAGCAAAATCTTCACCTAGGGCTTCAGCTACTGCTTTCTTGCCACCTGGATGATTTGTTAAAGCACATATTGAATCTGCATGGACGTGATCTATATGTTTAGAAGGCAAAAATGCATGAAGCAAAGTTTCAATTGACGGTCTTCTGCTATTTGGATCAACTAGAGCTTTTCCAACTAAATCAGTCATCTCTTCATCAGATAACTTTTCAAAAGTTTTAAGGCTTAATAACTCTTCTAGATAAAGTGCTGGGTAATCAACTGCCACAGCATTTGTCATATCTGCACCAGAGCCTTTGACCCACAGCACAGTTCTTTTTCTTCCCAGATGATCTGTAATTTCACCCTTGGCAGAAGTATTTCCGCCACCAAAAACCACAAGCGATTGATCTGCTCCCAGAAATTGTGATCTTGAAACTAATTCTTCGAGTGCTTTTGGAGTTTGGTTCAATTTATTTTCCTGATTTCCTATTAGCTGGAGTTTCACCTTTTGAAACTTCAATTACACCCATTTGAGAAACAATTGCTGAAATATATTTTGCCGGAGTGACATCAAAAGCTGGGTTATAGCCCCTTGACTCAAGTGGCGCTACTCGTTGTCCATTGAAATTTAAGACTTCCGATTCATCTCTTAATTCAATTTCAATTTCGTCTCCCGACAAACAGGCTAAATCTATTGTTGATTCTGGCGCGATAACTAAGAATGGAATATTGGCTGCATGGCAAGCAAGTGCTACAGAAAGAGATCCGATTTTATTTGCAGTATCGCCATTGGCCGCAATACGATCTGCACCAATAAGTGCCACATCAACTTTTTTTCTTAAAATTGTGCTGGCTGCAGCACCGTCTGCTAAAACTAAATGTGGAATTTTATTTTGTACTAATTCCCAGGCAGTTAATCTAGAACCTTGTAATAAAGGTCTTGTTTCATCTGCATAAACTAATTCAACATTTCCTCTTTCGTGAAGTTCTCGAATCACACCAAAAGCAGTGCCCCATTCAGTTGTAGCAAGCATGCCAGTATTGCAGTGAGTTAAAATATTTAATTTTGTTTTACCAGTTTTATTTAGAATCCAATCTGCCGCAAATTTACCCATTTGTTTATTTCCAGCTTCATCATCCTGGGTAATTTTGTGAGCAAGTTTTAAGACTTCGTCTCTACCTTTTTCGATTATTTGGTGAGCTTGATCTACTCCCCAAGCAAGGTTTACTGCAGTTGGTCTGGCATTTCTAATTCTTAAAATTTGTTTTTCTAATTCTTTTTTGTCCCAACTTTCTTTTTTCGCTTGATCAAGTGCGGTTACTACTCCATATGCACCAGTTGCCCCCAGTGCAGGTGCACCTCTTACCGCTAAAGAAACGATTGCATCTATTAATTGATCAACTTTTAAAACTTCAATAAATTCAAGTTTGTGAGGAATTTTGGTTTGATCCAATAATCTTAAGTGGTCATCAACCCACTCAATTGCTCTCATTTTTTCCTTTTGTCGCCTAATTCACACAATACTGCCATGGCATTTTTGAATCCATAAGAGTTTAATGTATTTGGAGGAATTAATGATTAAATTATTAAAAGTTTTAGTGGTTTCAACTATTTCGTTTTTTTTGTTTGTAGCACCAAGTAATGCCCACACCGAAGTTGTAAGTGTTGAACCTGATACAAATCAAACCTTAACTGTTCTACCCCTTGAAGTTAAATTAAGTTTTACAGAACCTGTAATTAAGGATGGAACTTTTGCTTCCATTACTTCAGAATCTGGAAGTGTTGAAGCAGATATTCGAATTGAAGAAGCAAATCTTTTTATTACTATTCCCCAAAATATAACTGGTTCTAGTTTTTCAATTGCATACAAAACTGTGGCTAGTGACGGGCATCCACTTGATGGTGAACTTGTTTATCAATTATCTATTGTTGAAGATCAAATTACTGAAGAAGTAATTGAATCACCAATGCCAATTATCGCTCCAGCTCCTGAATCAAATACCAATGTTTCTTGGTTGCAATGGTTGTCATTAGGCGCTGCAATTGGTGTTGCAATAACATTTTTCTTAAAAATGCGTAAAAAATAAGAGGCGCTCAAATATTTAAGCGCCTCTTAAAATTTATTAATACTTAGTGAGAATGTCCGTGTCCACCTGCTGCTGGAGCTGGTGCTTCTTCTTTCTTTTCAACCACTAATACATCGGTTGTTAAAAGCATTGCTGCAATTGAAGCAGCATTTTCTAACGCAGATCTTGTCACTTTCACAGGATCAACAATTCCTGCTTTAAGTAAGTTTTCAAATTCACCAGTTGCAGCGTTGTAACCTTCACCTGTTTTCATTTCTGAAACTCTTGAAGTAACAACGTAACCTTCAGCTCCTGCATTTTGTGCAATCCAACGAAGTGGTTCCACAGCGGCTTTTCTAATAATTTCAACTCCTGCTGCTTCGTCACCTTCTTTGTTTAGTTTATTTTTCAAAACTGAAACAGCTTGAGTTAAAGCAGATCCACCACCTGCAACAATTCCTTCTTCAATTGCAGCTCTGGTTGCAGAGATTGCATCTTCAACTCTGAATTTGGTTTCTTTTAATTCAACTTCGGTAGCACCCCCAACTTGGATAACTGCTACACCACCTGAAATTTTTGCAAGACGTTCTTGAAGTTTTTCTTTATCCCAACTTGAATCAGTGCGATCCATTTCAGCTTTGATTTGAGCAACTCGAGCATCAACAGACTTTTTGTCTCCTGCTCCACCAATGATTGTGGTGTTGTCTTTTGTTGAAACTACTCTTTTTGCTTTTCCTAAAACTTCCAAGCCAACTTGATCAAGTTTCAATCCAACTTCAGGAGAAACTACTTGACCCGAAGTCAAAATGGCAAGATCTTCGAGCATTGCTTTTCTTCTATCACCAAAAGCTGGAGCTTTTACTGCAACGGAATTGAATGTGCCTTTGATTTTGTTAACAATCATGGCACTTAAAGCATCGCCTTCAACATCTTCTGCGATTACTACAAGTGGTTTTCCTGCTTGTACAACTTTTTCCATTAAAGGAAGTAATTCATTTATGGAAGCAATTTTGTTTTGAACTAAAAGAACATATACATCTTCTAGAACAGATTCCATTCTTTCTGCATCTGTCACAAAATATGGAGAAATATATCCTTTATCAAATTGCATGCCTTCTGTGTAATCAAGTGCAACATCCATGGTGGATGATTCTTCAACTGTGATTACGCCATCTCTTCCGACTTTGTCGAAAGCTTCTGCAATCAATTCACCAAGTTTTGCATCTTGTGCAGAAATTGTGGCAACTTGTGCAATTTCAGCTTTTCCATTTACTGGTTTTGCTAAACGATGAAGTTCTTCGTTAACTGCAGCAACTGCAGAATCTATTCCTCTTTTAATGCCCATTGGATTTGCACCAGCTGCAACTTGCTTTAATCCTTCATGAACCATAGCTTGAGCAAGTACTGTTGCAGTAGTGGTTCCATCTCCTGCAACGTCGTTAGTTTTTGTAGCCACTTCTTTAACAAGTTGTGCGCCTAAATTTTCAAATGCATCTTCTAATTCAATTTCTTTTGCAATGGTTACACCATCATTAGTGATTGTTGGTGCTCCCCATTTTTTACCTAGTACAACATTTCGACCCTTAGGTCCAAGGGTTACACGAACTGTGTTTGCCAAAATGTCGACACCATGTTCTAGTTTGTGTCTTGCATCTTGGTTGAAATCAAGAATCTTTGCCATTTTATTTTTCCTTCTATAAGTTTTTATTTGCTCCGGACATTATCCGGAGCAAATTTGATAATTAAGGTTTCTATTTTGAAACGACTGCGAGCACATCGCGAGCTGATAACAACAAATAGTCTTTGCCGTCATAGCTAACTTCGGTTCCGCCGTATTTAGAGAAAATAACGGTGTCGCCTACTTTGATATCCATAGGAACGCGTTTTTCGCCATCTTCATCAAAACGACCTGGGCCAACTGCCAATACTTTTCCTTCTTGAGGTTTTTCTTTAGCAGTGTCAGGAATTACTAAGCCTGACGCAGTTTTGGTTTCAGCGTCTAGTACTTCAACGAGGATTCGATCCTCTAATGGTTTAATTTGGACCGCCACGGATCTGTTACCCCTTCATGGGATTGAGTTTTTTATTGAACCTTTTTGAGGATTTCTCCCTAAAAGGTCTTAAGAGATAACTTACCAATGCTTTAGCACTCCCTCAACTTGAGTGCCAGAGTCTTGGTGAAATTGGCCTCAATGTGCTCGCCTTTAGCCTTTTAACTGAGTTTTTGGCAGTAGTGTTAAAAATATCGCCCAGAAAGGCAAATATGAAAAATCAAATTCAAACTCAAATCAAAATTAGCTACGCTAAAAGAGATCGTTTAAGTGTTTTCTTTCGTTTAATTTATGCCCTACCGGTAGCTGCCTTTATTGCAATCATTAGCCAGTTTTCACCTAATGCTTGGGGACCTGTGGTTTTGTTTTCTTTACCAATTGTTTTATCCCTGCTTTTCACCGGAATTTACCCAAGTTACTTTTTAAACTTTAATAAAGACCTTCTTGGGTTGGGTACCAGATTTCTAGCTTATCTTTATTTACTAACAGATAAGTATCCATCAATTGAAGGAAATCCGGTAGTAAAAATTACTTTTCCAGAAATAAATGGTGGAAAAAAGTTAAATAGGTTTCTGCCTTTAATTAAATGGTTATTGGCACTACCTTTAGCAATAGTTGGATTTATCTATTTAGCAATCGCAATCCTTTTAACCTTAATTGCCTGGGTTTATACCTTTATCACAGCTCAATATCCAAAATGGGCTGGAGAATTTGTTTATAAAACATTTCAATACTGGAATAGAGTTTTAGGATACGCAGTTATTTTAGTAACTGATGAATATCCAAGTTTTAAACTTTAATTCTTTTGAACTGTGATAGGTAAAATCGGATCAACTTCAAAAGTAATATTTGAAAATTCGATCTGATTATTGAATAATTGAGCACCTAACGCTGCAACCATTGCACCGTTATCGGTGCAAAGTCCTGGGCGTGGAATTCTTACCTTTATATTTTCTTTTTCTGACAAACTTTGAGCCATTGATCTTAATCTTGAGTTTGCAGCCACTCCTCCACCGATAACTACAGTATCAATTCCTGTTTCTTTAGCCGCCATCAAAGTTTTCTTCATTAACACTTCAACAACTGCTTCTTGGAAAGAGGCTGCTATGTCAGCAACTGGCAAAATTTCTCCTGTTTTTTGCCAAGCTTCAACCCATCTTGCAACAGCTGTTTTTAAACCTGAAAATGAAAAATCAAATTTATGTTCAATCAAATCTTCTTTACTCATCAAACCTTTGGGAAATTCAATACTTAATGGATCACCACATTGACTTGCCTTATCAATCCATGGTCCTCCAGGAAATGGTAAACCTAAAACTCGAGCAACTTTGTCAAAAGCTTCTCCAGCTGCATCATCTAAAGTTTTGCCTAAAGACGTTATTTTATAAGAAATATTGTCTACTTGTAAGAGGGAAGAATGTCCTCCACTTACTAAAAGTGCTAAACAAGGTTCTGGTAATTCGCCATTTTCTAAAGTATCAACTGCAACGTGTGCTGCTAAATGATTTACTCCATAAATTGGTTTATTTAAGGAAACTGCTAAAGCTTTTGCAGCTGCAACGCCTACAACAAGGGCTCCTGCTAAACCTGGACCGCTGGTTACTGCAATTGCATCAAGTTCAGTTAATTTAACACCAGCTTTTTGAACAACTCTTTTTAAAATTGGCACCATAGCTTCAACGTGAGCTCTTGATGCAACTTCAGGAACCACTCCGCCAAATCTTGCTTGTTCTTCCACAGAAGATGCAAGAACATCTGCTAATAATTCTGAACCTCTAACTATTCCAATTCCTGTCTCATCACATGATGTTTCAATTCCTAAAATTAAGGGTTTCATTTTTTTCTCAAATCTAATTGCATGATAACTGCATCTTTACCATTTGGATAATAATTACTTCTTTTTGAAATTATTTCAAATTCTCTAGACTTATATAATTTAATTGCTTTTTCATTATCAGCAACTACTTCTAAAAAAACTCTATTTATTTTTTTCTCTTTAATTTTTTCAATGAGATTATCCAATAGTTTTTTTCCAAATCCCATATTTTGATATTCAGGTTTTATAACCATAGTTTGAATATCAGCATCTAAACCATTAAATGCAAGTCCTGCAAACCCAACTATTTCTTTATCTTCATCAATTAAAGCAATGTAGTAACGATTTGGTGCTGAAAGTTCTGACCAGAAAGTTTCTAAAGACCAAGCTGTGGCATTGAATGCTTGTTGATCTATTTTGTGAGCTTTTGCAACATGCCACCAAGAAAAATCGGTAATTGTTAAATTCATAATCGTTCAGCCAAAGTCAGCGCATCTGGTTTTCTTAAATAAAGAGGAATGGGAGGAAGTAGAACTTGATTAGGAAGCAGGACTACAGATCCATCTCCTGAGGCAACATCTGTGGAAAAACTACTTATTTCTTTACCTATTTCTGATCTATTCAAAGCATCGATTGCTGCTTTTGCCAGAAATAAAGGATTGAGAGGCTGATGAAGAATCTTTTCTCCTTTAATCACAACTTCGTCTAACTTTGAAACTTTTGGAGTAGAAATTCTTTTTCCATTTGCATAATGAGTCCAATACACTTCTTTTCTTCTTGCATCTGTAATTACTGTTACTTCTTTATTCGGATTACTTAAATTAAATTCATAGGCAAAAGCATCATGACTGCACACACCATACACGGGAATATTTAAAGCAAAACCAATTGTTTGTGCACTTACGATTCCAACTCTTAAACCAGTAAATGGTCCAGGTCCAATTCCACAAACTATGGCACCTATCTCAGAAAAATTTAATTTAGAACTTTCAACAATTTCACCTATTAATTGTGAGGCATATTCTGCATGTCTTAACGCATCATCTTTTACAATCATTTTTTCATCTTTTGCAAATTGAATTAATCCAACAGCTATTCGATTGGTTGAAGTATCTATTGCTAAAACATTATTTGGTGCAGTCATGAAAGTTTTCCTATTATTTCTTCTAGTGCATCTATTTCTATTTCACGTTCATTTTCATTTTCAGTATGGGTTATCTTTACTTTTATTGGGTTTTCCACTAAATCATTTACTAATCCTTTACCCCATTCCACGACTAAAATTGATTTCTCTAAGTCACTAGTTAAATCAAGTTGAGAAATCTCAGCCAAAGTTGAAAGTCGATAAGCATCCACATGCACTAAGTTTGCTTTATTGATTAAAGATTTATGTTCTCGTGCAATTACAAATGTTGGACTTGTTACATCACCTTTTATGTTTAAACTACTTGCTAACCCTTGAGTAAAAGTTGTTTTTCCTGCACCAAGTTCACCATCTAATAAAACAGCATCACCTGCTTTTAATAATTTACCTAGTTTGGCACCTAATTCTTTAGTTTCTTTATTTGATTTTGAAATTATTTTTAAAACCATTTTAAATTTCGTTTAAATAAACTCTAGGAACTCTTGGTCCTAATCTAGTGACAATTTCATAACCAATACTTAATGATGCTTTGGCCCATTCTTCAACATCAGGTTCGTTTTTTGACACATCACCGAAAAGAGTAACTTCTTCACCCATTTTTAAATCTAAATCTCCAATATCGATGACAAATTGATCCATGCAAACTCTTCCTGCCACACTAAATTTTTTACCTTTTGCAACCACTGGTCCTTTATTTCCAGCGATTCGAGGAATTCCATCGGCATAACCAAGTGGAATGAGTGCAATTTTGGTATTCGCCTTTGTGACATATTCTGCTCCATAGGAAATACCGTGACCTGCTGGAACTTCTTTTACTAAAGCGACTTGGGCTTTTAAACTCATTGCTGGTCTTAAACCATAATCACTAGCACTTTTTAATTCTCCACCAGGAGTTATTCCATAAACTGCAATACCTGGTCTTACTAAATCAAAATGAGCATCTGGTGAAGTTAAAGTTGCCGCACTATTTGCTGCATGTTTCATTAGATTTTTAAATCCTCTTGACTCTAAATATTTAAAACAATCATCGAGAATAATTAATTGTCTTTTAATTGTTGGACTACTTGGTGCATCTGCTAAAGCAAAATGTGTCCATACTGCAATTACTTCAACTAAACCTAAAGCTTTTGCTTCTTCTAATAATTTAGAAAGATCTTCCAAATCATCTGGCATAACTCCATTTCTTCCTAAACCTGTATCAACTTTAACGTGCACTCTTGCAGGTTTTCCTATTTTTTTAGAAGCTCTAATTACTTCCGATAAAATTTCTATTGAAGAAACTGAAATATCAATATCTAAAGAAATACATTCTTGCCACTTATCATTTACAGTTCCAAGCCAAGTAAGAATTCTTCCTTTGTCTCCTGCATTTCTTAAACTAATTGCTTCTTCTAAAAGTGCTGTGCCAAGCCAAGTTGCACCACCTTGTCTTGCTGCTTTTGAAACTTCGATGAGACCATGACCATAAGCATCTGCTTTAACAACTGCCATAACTTCTGAATTTTTTGCAAAATTTTGTAATACTTTCACGTTGTCTCTAATTGCAGATAAATCAACATATGCACTTCTTAAATTACTCATTAGTAATTTTTCCTAAATTTTATTGTTTTTCGGCAATAACAAATGCTGTTGCCACATTGCCATCGTGGGATAAAGATAAATGCCAATTGGTAATTCCTTGACGATTAGACTCTTTTAATACAGTTCCAGATACTTCTAAATATGGTTTACCTCGTTCACCTAGAAGTATTTCGCAATCTTGCCAACTTAAACCTGCAGGAGCACCTAATGCTTTTGCAACTGCTTCTTTCGCAGCAAATCTTGCAGCTAAAGAAACTGCATTTTCACCTTTACCGCCAGGTTGCGCTAATTCTTTTGGTGTAAATAATCTGGTTGATAAACCAGGCGTTCTAATTAATGATCCTTGAAATCTTGGGGTATCAACTACGTCAACGCCAATACCAATAATCATTTACAAATCCTTTTATTCAACTGTTACTGATTTAGCCAGATTACGGGGTTGGTCAACATCATGACCTTTGAGTGTGGCTAATGCGCATGAAAATACTTGCAATGGAACTGTGGCAACTAGTGGCTGCAAAAGTGAACTTGTTTTTGGAATTCTGATGATGTGATCTGCAAAATCAACTATTGAATCATCTCCCTCTTCGACCACCAAAATAGTTTTTGCTCCTCTTGCTCTAACTTCTTGAATATTTGAAACAACTTTTTCGTGTAATTCTTTTTCTTCTCTCACACTTGGCACCACAATAACTACTGGAATTCCATCTTCGATTAAAGCTATTGGACCATGTTTTAATTCTCCAGCAGCAAAACCCTCAGCATGCATGTAGGCAAGTTCTTTGAGTTTTAATGCACCTTCTAAAGCAACTGGATAACCAACGTGTCTTCCAATAAATAAAACACTTTGAGCATTCACATATTTTTTTGCTAATTCATTAACAGCATCTGTGGTATCTAGCACTGTGTCAATCTGGTGAGAAATATCTGCCAATTCTGTCATCACTTGTTTTATTTCATCAGTTGGTTTATCTAGTCTTAATTCTGCAAAATAAAGCGCCAATAATTCAACAGCCACAACTTGAGTCAAAAATGCTTTTGTAGAAGCCACTGCGATTTCTGGTCCTCCACGAGTGTATAAAACTGCATCAGATTCTCTAGGAATTGTTGAACCTTGTGTATTACAAATAGCTAGTACTTTTGCTTTTTGTGATTTGGCATGTCTTATCGCCATCAAAGTGTCCATTGTTTCACCACTTTGAGAAATAGCCACAACTAAAGTTCTTACATTTAAAATTGGATCTCGATACCTAAATTCACTTGCAAGCTCTACTTCGCACGGAATTCTAGTCCAACGTTCCATTGCATATTTACCAATAAGTCCTGAGTGATAAGCGGTACCACAAGCAACAAATATTATTTTTTCAATATTGGCAATTTCTCCAATTGAAAGTTTCATTTCCTCTAAAACTAGTTTTCCATCTTGAGCAAGTCTTCCCACTAAAGTTTCTGCAACTGCTTTTGGTTGCTCAAAAATTTCTTTCAACATGAATAAATCAAAGCCACCTTTCTCAGCAGCTTTGGCATCCCAATTGACAACGAATTCTTTAGTTTGTGCAGGTTTACCATCAAAATCTGTAATAGTGATTTTGTTGTGTCTAAGTTCAACAACCTGATCTTGGCCTAATTCAATGGCATTCTTAGTATGAGCAATAAATGCTGCTACATCTGATGCTAAAAAGTTTTCTCCATTTCCTTTACCAACTACTAATGGTGAATTTCTTCTTGCACCAACTACAACATCAGGTTGTTGGGCATGAACTGCAACTAAAGTAAATGCACCTTTTAGTCTTCTCACAACTTTTCGCATACTTTCTGCTAAGTCGTTATTTGATTTTGGATATTCCACGTTAAGTAAATGTGCTACAACTTCAGTATCGGTATCGCTATTTAATTTAACTCCATTATTTTGTAATTCTTTTCTCAATTCTGCAAAGTTTTCGATAATTCCGTTATGAATTACTGCTATTTCATTAGATTCATCAACATGGGGGTGAGCATTGGCATCATTTGGAATACCATGCGTTGCCCAACGAGTGTGACCTATCGCAGTTGTTGAATCAGGGAGTGGATCAGATCCAATAAGTGTTTCTAAGTTAGTTAATTTGCCAGCTTTTTTTCTAACGTTTAATTTATTGTCATTTACAACAGCAACGCCTGCTGAATCGTATCCGCGATACTCAAGCTTTCTTAAGCCCTCGACCACAACATTAAGAGCTTGTTTATTTCCTACATAACCGACAATTCCACACATTGTGTTTACAGCCTAGACGAACCAAACTTGAAGGTAATGTTTATGTCTGTGCTCATCCTTTTGCCACCCAGTGAAGGCAAGAACTCTGTAAAAAAGGGCAAATTAGTCAATTTGTCTAGTCTGACTTTTGCTCAAGATCTAACCAGTACCAGGAAAAAAACTTGGGATGCAATGGGAGCAAAAGTAAATAAACTTCCCACTGCAAAAGCAGTTGATGTCTATTCAGGAGTTTTGTATCAAGCACTTGATTTTAATTCATTAGATTCTGCGAGTAAAAAAAGAGCGATCAAAAGTATTGTCATAATTTCTGCATTATTTGGAGCAGTAAAATTAGAAGATAAAATTCCAAGTTATAAATTGGATATGGCAAAGTCATTACCTAAAATTGGTTCATTAAATTCTTTATGGAAAAAAGTACTACCCCAGGCATTAGAAAAAATAAAAACGGATTTAATTGTTGATTGCAGATCCAGTACCTACCAAGGAGTGTGGGTTCCAGATTTAAATAAAACAGTAGGAATAAGAGTGTTCACAATAAAAAACGGAAAAAAATCTGTTGTAACGCACATGTCAAAAAAAACCCGGGGGGAGGTAACTAAACTTTTAGTACAATCAAGTAAGCCTGCTAAGACTCCACAAGAGTTACAAAAGTTAATAAATAAAAGATTTAAGTCAGATTTAATTAAACCAACGAGTAAAACTAGTTGGTATTTGGATGTAATTGCTTCTTAGTAAGATAAATTATCCATATGTCCGTGATTCATCCAACTAAAGAAAAGTTAATTCAAACCTTTCTAGATTTATCAAAAACTAATAGTTGGCACAACATAACTTCAGATATGGTCTTAGATACTTCTGGAATTACAAAAGGATCTTTGTATCATCATTTTGATGATTTTGGTGAATTAGTTGAAACCGTTAGAGTTAGAAGATTTAGCCAATGGGTAGATGAATCAATCATTTCTTTGACAAATCATTTAAGTGCCTCTAAATCAAGAGAAGATATTCTCAAAGTTTTAAGAGAGTATGCAACTTATAGTCATAGTTCTGAACGAGCACCATTTAGATTAGAAAGAACTGAAACAATTTCATTAACTAGAAATAATCCTCGACTTGGAGCCCAATTAGCAGAATCACAAGATCGATTAACTAATGCACTAGCTGATGTTTTTAGAGAAGCCCAAGAAAAAGGCTTTATCAAAAAAGAATTAGATCCAAAAGTAGTCGCAGTTTTTGTTCAGGCCTACACAATTGGAATTGTGGTAGACGATATAAGCACTGCATCTATGGATAAAGGTAAATGGGTTGATTTAATTTATTCAATTTTTGACAAAATACTTCTTGATTAACAAGTACTTTTAACTAACTCAGCCAATTCTCTAGCAATTTTTTCAGCTAAATCTTGAGTTTCTGCTTCGACCATAACTCTGATTAAAGACTCTGTGCCACTTGGTCTAAGTAGGACTCTTCCTTTTTGGTTTAAACTTTTTTCTGCATTTTTGACTGCTTCTTGTAATTTTGAATTACTTATTTTTGATTTATCGACTTCAGGCACATTTATCAATATTTGTGGATATTTTTTCACAATTTGAGATATATCTGAAAGTGATTTATTTTCACTATTAAGTACATTCATTAATTGCAGTGCTGTTAATAAACCATCTCCTGTTGTAGAGTAATTTCTCATAATTACATGTCCTGATTGTTCGCCACCAAGAACATAATTTTTTTCTTCCATAGCTTCTAATACGTAACGATCTCCCACTTGAGTTTCAATTATTGAAATAGATTCATTTTTCATAGCAATCTTAAAACCTAGATTTGCCATAACAGTTGAAACTACTGTTTCAGCATTTAGTTGCTTTGAGTTTTTAAAATCTTTTGCTAACAAAGCTAATATATGATCACCGTCAATTATATTTCCTAATTCGTCAACAGCTAAACATCTATCGGCATCACCATCGTGAGCAATTCCTAAATCAGCTTTTTCTTTCTTAACTCTTTCAATTAATGAACCCATGTGAGTAGATCCACAATTATCATTAATATTTATTCCATTAGGTGAATTATGGATGGCAATTACTTCGGCGCCTGCGCGCTGATATAAATCTGGTGCAACTTCACTTGCGGCTCCATTTGCACAATCCACCACAACTTTTAATCCTTTTAAAGCCGCACTTGGGACTGTTTCTAAAAGGTGAGTTAAATATGCTTCGTAAGCATCAGCCATTTCTCTAACTCGG
This sequence comes from Actinomycetes bacterium, assembly GCA_038145175.1. GTDB lineage: Bacteria > Actinomycetota > Actinomycetes > S36-B12 > UBA5976 > ATZT02. Next base: position 51,695 of record JAYQPE010000004.1, read on the forward strand.
CCAACTTCACTTCCCGTTGGATGAGGAACCTTTGTTTCAAGATTTTTTTCAATTTGATCTTCAACTTCATCAGGCAGTTTTTTGCCATCTTTTGAAAAGAATTTCACTCCGTTATCTGAAAAAACATTGTGGGAAGCAGATATAACTACTCCTAAATCTGCTTTGTAATACTGAGTTAAATATGCAATGGCTGGTGTTGGTAAAACTCCAACTTTTAAGACATCAACTCCTACAGTGGCAAGACCTGCGATAAGAGCTGCTTCTAACATCTCACCACTGGCACGTGGATCTCTGCCAACTACAGCGCTGGCTCTACCTTTGCCATGTTGTTGTGCAATAACTAATGAAGCAGATTTACCAAGGGAAAAAACTAATTCAGGAGTGAGATCTTTGTTTGCACAACCTCGCACACCATCGGTGCCGAATAATCGGCCCATAAAATTATCTCTTGCTGTATTGCGAGCGTTTACGAGCTTTTTTCAATCCAGCTTTTTTGCGTTCAATAACTCTTGGATCACGAGTTAAGAATCCTGCTTTTTTCAAAATTGGACGATTTACTTCAACATCTACTGCATTTAGAGCTCTTGCAATTCCAAGTCTTAAAGCACCAGCTTGCCCACTTGAGCCACCGCCCACAATTTCTGCAATAACGTCATAAGCTTTTTCAATTCCAAGAATCTTAAAAGGATCATTTACTAATTGTTGATGTAACTTATTAGGAAAATATGTTGCTAAATCTTTACCATTAACTACGAATTTACCGTTTCCCGGAACAATTCTTACTCTGGCAATAGCTTCTTTTCTTCTACCAGTTCCAGCAGATGGCCCTTGCTTACCAGTCTTTAGTGGTTTAAAAGACTTTTCGGATTCACTTGTTACATAAGTTTGAGACTCAGTCAAAATATTTTCCTTTAGTTAGCTACTTGTTTAATTTGCTTAATTTCATAAGGCTTTGGATTTTGTGCAGAATGTGGATGGTTTGCATCTGCATAAACTTTTAATTTCTTAATCAATTTGTTGCCAAGCTTGTTATGTGGAAGCATTCCTTTAACTGCTAGTTGGATTGCTTTTTCAGGATTTTTTTCTAATAATTTGTCATAACCAATTGCAGTAAGTCCACCTGGAAAACCAGAGTATGAAAATGCTTTCTTTTCTGTTTTCTTTGATCCAGATAAAGAAACTTTTCCTGCATTTAGCACGATTACAAAATCACCTGTGTCAACGTGTGGCGCAAAAGTTGGTTTGTGTTTGCCACGAAGAATAGTTGCCGCTGCAGATGCAATACGACCTAATGGAATATCGGTGGCATCAAGAATGTGCCATTGGCGAGTTACTTCACTAGCCTTTGGGCTAAACGTGCGCATACTTTTCTACTCTTCTTTTCCTTGGGGTTTGTTTAACTTCCAAAAAAACACTTGAGGTTACAGATTACCCAATAGCCGCTTTCCCCATAGATTTGAGGGTCAAGTGCCCAATTCACGCTTGATATTTTTGCCTACGCATCCCATTTTGCAGAAATTTTGGCTTTAAATTCATCTCTTAATTTAATGCTGATAGGCCCTGGAGCTTTTAATTGGCGATCATCAATTTTTGAAATTGGTTGAATATCTCTTGTTGAAGAAGTTAAAAAAGCTTCATCTACTTCTTTTAAGATCGACATTGGTAAATCTATTTCTTCAACATCAAACCATTGGCAAACTAATGCTCTTGTAATCCCACCTAAACAACCACTGCTTAATGGTGGGGTCATTACTTTTCCATCTTTAACTACAAAAATATTTGAACCAGTTCCTTCACACAATTGATTTCTGGTGTTAGGCATTATTGCTTCGTGTGCACCTTTTGCTTTTGCCATAGCTAAGACTGCAGCATTTTGCGCGTATGAAGTTGTTTTTGAACCTGCCAACATACTTTTATCATTTCTTGGTTCATCAACTGTTACTACAAGTGCTGTTTCTGGCCAATTAGCTTCTGGACTTACTGCTACTACTAAGGTGAAATTATCTTTAGTCCGATCACTTCCCAATGGTCCTATGCCACTTGTGTAGGTAATTCTCATTCTCATGGTTGAACCTAATTGAGGATTTGCACTTATTACTTCATCAATTGCTTTTCTTAACAAATCTTCCTTTTCAAAATCAATGCCAATAGTTTTTAAAGAATAGGCAAGTCTTTCAATATGTCGAGTCAGAGCTACTGGATTTTTATCAACTACTTTTAGTGTTTCAAATGCCCCATCGCCAACTGTAAATCCATGATCAAAAACACTTACTTTTGCTGATTGGCTATCGACTAATTGATCATTTAGCCATATTTGTGAGGACATAAAGTTATTCTTCCATAGTTCTTAATCGTCTTGTTAATTCGTATTGGGATTTATATAAAGATGGGTGAGGATATGTTACTTCTTCTAAAATAAGTGCACTTGGAGAAACTACATTTAAATCAGTAACTTTCTTTCTTTTTTCCATAATTTCTTTAGGCCAATTAATACTTTTTTTACCTGTACCAACCTGCAAGATTGCTCCCACAAGTCCTCTAACCATGGAATAACAAAATGCATCAGCAATTACTTCAGCTGTTAAAAATTTGCTTTTTCTGGTCCATTTAAATTTGATCAAATTTCTTATAGTGGTAGAACCTGATCTAGTTTTACAAAAAGCATAAAAATCGTTTAGACCAATTAACATTTGACTTGCTTTATTCATATCGTGTTCATCTAATTTTTTTCGATAATCTAAGACAAAACGAGAATTAAATGGATCTAATCCATCTTTAGAATCATAAACTGTATAAGAGTATCTTCTAGTTAAAGCGCTATATCTGGCATCAAAATCAAGTGGCACAATACTTGCTTTTCTAACTTGTAAATCTACTGGTAATAATCTTCTAAATTTATACATTGGATCTTTAATACTTTTCCAAGTGTTTTCTAAAATATCAAAATGGACTACTTGGCCGCGAGCATGAACTCCTTTATCAGTTCTGCCTGCACCAATTGTTTTAATCGTGGAAACTCTTAAGAATTTTTTTAAAACTTTATTCAATTCACCTTGCACAGTTCGCTGTTGTGGTTGTGTACCAAAACCTGCAAAATCTGTGCCATCATAAGCAATATCTAGACGGATACGAATAAGCCCGCTTCCAGTGGAAGCGGGCTTATTAATTTTCATTTTCAAATTCTACTAAAAAATTATGCTTTCTTTGCAGTTGCTTTTTTAGCAGTTTTCTTTACAGGTTTTTCTTCAGTAGTAACAGGTGCGCTAGCTGCAGTTTCTACTTTTGCTGCACTTTTAGTTGCACTTTCTGCTTGCGCTACGACTTTTTCAGCCAAAGCTTCTACTAATTCAATTACTGCCATAGGTGCATTGTCACCTTTTCTTGGACCAAGTTTGGTGATTCTTAAATAACCACCATTTCTTTTTGCAAAGCTTGGACCAATTTCAGTAAACAGTGAATGCACTACTGATTTATTTCTTATTACGGCTAACACACGTCTTCTAGAAGCAAGATCTCCTCTTTTTGCTTGAGAAATAATTCTTTCTGCAAAAGGACGAAGTTTCTTAGCTTTTGCTTCTGTCGTGGTAATTTTTCCTTTTTCAAAAAGTGATGTGGCAAGGTTTGCCAAAATCAATTTTTGATGAGCTGGTGAACCACCAAGACGCGTACCTTGGGTTGGTGCTGCCATTTTGTTCTCCTACTTTTTTGCGTCGTTGGTTGGTTTTAGAACTTCTCGTCTTCAGCAAGATTTTCTTCATCGTTTTCTTCGATGTATCCTGCTGCTTTGGTTCTGTCATAACCAGCTGGTGAATCTTTTAGTTTCAAACCAAGCATTTGTAGTTTGGCGTGAACTTCATCAATTGATTTTTGACCAAAGTTTCTTACATCCATCAAATCTGCTTCACTTCTGGTGATTAATTCACCGACAGTGTGCACGCCTTCGCGCTTTAGACAGTTATAAGAACGAACAGTTAAATCTAATTGTTCAATTGGCATGTTTAGTTGTTCCAATGCATAAGCATCAACTGGGCTTGGCCCAATTTCAATTCCTTCTGCATTGACATTTAGTTCATGAGCTAAACCAAATAGTTCAACCAATGTTCTTCCAGCAGATGCAACTGCATATGAAGGTTTCATAGATGGTTTGGTTTCAACTTCAATAACTAAGCGATCAAAGTCTGTTCTTTGTTCCACACGAGTTGCTTCTACTTTGTAAGTAACTTTGACAACTGGTGAATATAAAGAGTCAACTGGAATGCGACCGATTTCTGCTCCACTTACTTTGTTTTGTACAGCGGTTACATATCCACGACCACGTTCCACAACTAATTCCATTTCTAATTTACCTTTGGAATTAAGGGTTGCGATGTGATGTTTTGGATTGTGTACTTCAACACCTGCTGGGGCTGAAATATCGCCGGCAGTAACTTCACCAGGCCCAGACTTCTTCAAGTGCATTACTGATGGTTCGTCATTATCTGAAGAGACCACTATGTCTTTAACGTTCAAAACTATTTCGGTTACATCTTCCACAACACCTTCTAGGTTTGTGAATTCATGTAACGCACCTTCAATTCTGATGCTGGTAATTGCCGCACCTGGAATAGAAGAAAGAAGTGTTCTTCTTAATGAATTTCCCAGCGTATAACCAAAACCTGGTTCTAGAGGCTCGAGAATGTATCTTGCGCGAGTATCTGAAATTGGTTCTTCAACCAGTATCGGACGTTGTGCTATTAACATATTTTTTTCTTACCTTTCAGGCGACCACTATTTGACGCCCTTGTCGGGGATATTGCTTTTTCTTACTTGGAGTACAACTCAACGATCAACTGTTCTTGAACAGCTGTGTCGATTTGTGATCTCACTGGTACTGCAGTAACAATTACGCGCATGTTGTGTGCGGACACATCAAGCCATGCTGGAATTGTTTTTTCACCAGATTCAGCTCTTGCCACCACAAATGGTGTCAATTCGCGTGACTCTGGGCGAACTTCGATTATGTCGGTTGTTTTTACTTGGTAAGAAGGAATGTTTAATTTTTTACCATTTACCAAGATGTGACCGTGGCGAACAATTTGTCTTGCCATGTCGCGACTTTTTGCAAAACCTGCACGATAGATAACGTTGTCTAAACGATTTTCTAACATGACAAGAAGGTTTTCACCAGTCTTACCGGTTCTGCGTGAGGCTTCTTCGTAATAGTTACGGAATTGTTTTTCTAACACTCCATAAATACGAGCAGCTTTTTGTTTTTCGCGTTTTTGTAATGAATATTCAGATTCTTTACCACGATTTCTTCCATGTTGTCCTGGTGGAAATGGTCTTGATTCCATTGGACACTTTGGTGAATCACATTTAGAACCCTTTAAATAAAGTTTTACTTTTTCTCTGCGGCATCTCTTGCAATCTGCCCCTGTATAACGTGCCATAAGTTTTTCTTTTCTCCTTTAATTCTTTAACTAGACGCGACGACGTTTGCGGTGACGAACACCGTTAAATGGAACTGGGGTGACGTCTTGAATTAAACCAACTTCAAGACCAGAGGCTTGTAAAGATCTAATAGCAGTTTCTCTACCAGATCCAGGCCCTTTAACAAAAACATCGACTTTTTTAAGTCCATGTTCCATTGCTTTTTTTGCTGCATCTTCAGCCGCGAGTTGTGCAGCAAATGGTGTTGATTTTCTTGAACCTTTGAAACCAACATGTCCACTTGATGATGATGCAATTACTGCACCAGTCAAATCTGTAATTGAAACAATTGTGTTATTGAAAGTTGATTTGATGTGAGCTTGTCCATGAGCAACATTCTTTTTAGTTTTTTTACGAACTTTCTTTGCTGCTACTGGTTTTGCTTTTTTCTCTTTTTCAGCCATTAATCAAATCCCTCTACTTCGTTGCAATCTTTTTGCCGGCAACGGTTTTGCGCGGACCTTTACGTGTACGTGCATTGGTGTGAGTTCTTTGACCACGAACTGGCAAACCACGACGATGACGAATACCTTGGTATGAACCAATTTCTACTTTGCGTCTGATATCTGCAGAAACTTCACGACGAAGATCACCTTCGACTTTAAAGTTTTGTTCTAGATATTCACGTAGTTTTACTAATTCAGGTTCACCTAAATCTTTAACTCTAGTGTCTGGATTTACCCCAGATGCTTTTAACATTTCGATGGAACGAGTTTTACCAATTCCATATATATATTGCAGTGCTACTTCCACGCGTTTGTCGTTTGGAAGATCAACTCCAGCTAAACGTGCCATATTGGGCGGTTTTCCTTTTCTTTAAATTTTTCAGAAGTCTGTTACGGTTATCGGTCTTACCCGCCCTGGGTAAGTCTCTAGCTTCTGAAATTACTAGAGGTTTCGTTCTCTATTTAAATCGGCAAGATTTAATTTGAGGTGACGGATAACCATATTGGTTATCTACAAGTTGTAGTTAGCCCTGACGTTGTTTGTGTCTTGGGTTTTCACAAATAACCATTACTTTTTTGTGTCTGCGAATAACTTTGCATTTATCGCAAATCTTCTTAACACTTGGTTGTACTTTCATACTTTCCTTTAGTAATAGTTGTTACTTGTAGCGGTAAACAATCCGACCGCGAGTTAAATCGTATGGAGATAACTCCACGATTACGCGATCGTCTGGCAAAATTCTGATGTAGTGCATTCTCATTTTGCCGCTGATGTGAGCTAAAACAATATGGCCGTTGTCTAGTTGAACTTTGAACATCGCATTTGGCAGGGTCTCTGCAATGGTGCCTTCAAGTTCAATAGCCCCGTCTTTTGCCATACCTCTCTTAACTCTTAGTTTTTCAGCTTTTTGAATAACCGAATAAATAGTCTATGAAATCAGTGGCATGACCATTACTTGCAGGGTCAATTCGTGAGAGAACTAATAGGAAGGCTTGTTGGTTTCTATATCTTCTACCCAGGAAATAATCCCGCCTTCCAAATGGGAAATTTCCAAGAATCCATTGTGTTTTAAATAATTCATCACTTCTGTTGAGCGATTTCCAGATCGGCAATAAAGCACAACTGGTTTATCTTTGGGAATTAACGACAATCCATTGCTTGCAAAGATGTCGTCTTTATTAATAAACACAGATCCATCAATATCTACAAGATCTTTTTCAGGCGCTTCCCTTACATCTATAAGTAGAAAGTCTGTTTCTTTTCTTTTTCTTTTATCAAGCATCTCTTTTAATTCAATTGGTTTAATTCCTGGATCTTTTCTAGGTTTTACCGGACCACAAAATTGTTCATAATCAATTAATGAAGTAATGGTTGGATTTTTACCACAGATTACACAATTTGAATCTTGGTTAATTTCGACTTTTCTAAAACTTGTTTCAAGCGCTGAATATGAAAGCACTTGGCCTATTAAAATATCTCCAACTCCTGTGATTAGTTGTAATGCTTGAGTTACTTGTAAAGAAGCAATCGTTGCACACATGCTGGCAAGTACTCCTCCAGATGCACAAGTTTGCACCAGATTTGTTGGCGGTGGTTCAGGATGTAAACATCTATAACATGGTCCATGTTTTTTCCAAAAAACACTTACCTGACCATCAAATCTATAAATACTTGCCCATATATATGGTTTATCTAAAATTACGCACGCATCATTTAATAAGTATCTTGTTGCAAAATTATCACTTCCATCAATTACTAAATCAAAATTCTTAATTATATTTTCAGCATTTTTAGCAGTAATCATTTCATTAAATACGGATACTTTTACAAAAGGATTTAATTGATTAATTTTTTCTTTCGCTTCTTCTGCTTTATCTTTTCCAATACTTAAACTATTAAATAAAATTTGGCGTTGCAGATTCGTTTCATCTACAACATCAAAATCACAAATACCTAATTCTTTTACTCCAGCTGCAGCTAGATAAAGCAAAATTGGTGAACCAAGTCCCCCAGCTCCTATAACTAATACTTTGGCATTTGAGATTCGTTGTTGATTTTCCAAACCTATTTCGGGTAAGAGAACATGCCGTGAATATCGTTTGATTTCTTCATTGCTTAAGGAAGCAGAATCTGTAATAAGCGGATTGATTTTCACATTACTAACGTAGACTACTTCTATATGAATTCACCAGTCATAGGAATTTCTTGTTACGTTGAACCAGCCAAATGGGGGGCTTGGGATATCACTGCTGCAGTTTTACCTTTTGAATATGTTTCATCAGTTACTCAAGCAGGTGGTCGTGCAGTAATAATTCCACCTGATGAATTTGGATCTCATGTTGTTGAAAAATTAGATGGCTTAATAATTGCAGGTGGTGCAGATATTGATGCCAGACTTTACAAACAAACACCTCATGAAACAAGTGACAAACCAAGATTAACTAGAGATGCAGGTGAAATAAGCCTTTACAAAAAAGCAAAAGAAATTAATCTTCCATTTTTAGGAATTTGTAGAGGTTTACAAATTATGGCTGTGAGCGAAGGTGGAACTTTAATTCAACATATTCCAGATGTTTCAAAATTAAATCACCGCCCAGCTCCTGCTCAATTTGTAACTCATGAAGCTAGATTTATTAAAGATTCTCTAATTTCAAAAATACTAAATACCACTGAAACCACGGTTAATTCTTCTCATCATCAAGCAGTTGAAAATCCAGGTAATTTAACGATTACTGGGTGGGCTGAAGATGACACAATTGAAGTTTTAGAAGATCAAAATAGAATTTTTTCTTTAGGCGTGCAATGGCATCCTGAAATGAGTGAAGATAAAAGATTATTTGAAGCTTTAGTTAAAGCGTGCCAAAAGTGAAAATTAATCCAATAGTTCAAGAAGCTTTAAATAATAGAAAAGCAGTTGTGGCTTTGGAGTCAACCATTATTGCTCATGGCCTACCTCGTCCAGATAATTTCAAAATTGCTCAAGAAATTGAAGCAGTAGTTAAAGAACAAGGTGCAGTACCTGCAACTATTGCAATCCTAAATGGTGAAATTTGTGTTGGCTTAGATGAAAACCAATTATCCCAAGTTGCAAATGATCCAAATATTTTAAAACTAGGAATTAGAGATATTGCTCATTGTGTTACAAGAAAACAATCAGGGGCCACCACCGTGGCAAGTACTGCATGGATTGCTCAATTAAGTGGAATATCAACTTTTGCAACAGGTGGTTTAGGTGGAGTTCATAAAGGTGCAATTGAAACTTTTGATGAATCTGGCGATATAACTGCTCTTGCCCAAATTCCTATCGTGGTTGTTTCTAGTGGTGTTAAATCTATTTTGGATGTGGCAGCCACTTTAGAAAGATTAGAAACCTGGCATGTTCCTGTTTATGGTTGGAAAACTAATGATTTTCCAGGCTTTTGGATAAAAGATTCTGGATTTGATATTGGTGAAAAAGTTGAAACTGCTGAAGAGATAGCAAATATTTATAAATTTAGAAAATCCAATAATTATACACAATCAATACTTATTGCAAACCCAATCAAAAAAGAAGATGAATTTGATCCAAAACTTGAGAAAGAAATCCTAGAAAAAGGTATGAAGCTTTCTCAAGAGCAACACATAACCGGAAAAGCCGTTACTCCTTTTCTTTTAGGTCTGATGCATTCTGAATCAAAAGGACAATCACTAAAAGCTAATGTGGCATTAGTTAAAAGTAATGCCCAACTTGCTGCTCAAATTGCCGTAGCCATCTCCAAATAATGCCTGTAAAAATAATCTTTGTCGGTGATGTCATGCAAGACATCTTGATTTCTCATCATGACAAAATTGCTTTTGGATCAGATACCCAAGCAAAAATAAAAATGCAAGGTGGAGGTTCTGCTACAAATACTGCAGTTTGGGCTGCTACTCAAAATCTAGAAGTTGGTTTAGTTGCAAGAATTGGTGATGATCAAACTGGAAAGATAATTCAAGAAGAACTTAATCGCCCAAATTTAAAACTAAATTTAGTTGTCACACCTAATGTTTCCAGTGGCAGTTGTGCCATTTTGATTGACTCAACTGGGGAAAGAACTATGTTTCCAGATCCTGGTGCAAATATTTTCTTAACTAGTCAAGATGTTCCAACTGATTGGCTTACTCAAGCAGAAATAATTCATATATCTGCATATAGTTTGTTAAGAAAAAATACTAAAAACGCAATTGGTGAAATAATTAAACTTGCAAAAGTTCATAACATAAAAACTTCTGTCGATGTTGCATCAAGTCAACCCCTAATTGATAATGATGGATTTAACGCCTTATCGGAATTAGCGCCTTGGGATTATCTATTCGCTAACAGTGATGAAGCAGAAGTCTTAGGAGATTTAAATAAAATAAAGTCTTTATGTAAAAACTTGATTCTTAAACAAGGAAGTAAAGAATCACTTTGGATTAATGATGATTCTGAAATTAAAGATATCCCTGAAAAAGTTGAAGTAGTGGATTTAATTGGTGCAGGGGATGCTTTTGCTGCAGGATTTTTAGTTAGTGTTGTTAATAAAGATCCTGCAGAAATTACTTTAAAAAAAGCAAATCAATTAGGTGCAAAAGCTGTAGCAATAAGTGGAGCAAGACCGCTATAAATTTATAGCGGTGTTACGTAAGCTCCAGTAATTCCACCATCAACTAAGAAGTTTGATGCGGTAATAAATGATGAGTCATCACTTGCTAAGAAAGCAACCGCAGCTGCAATTTCGTGAGCTTCACCAAATCTTCCCATTGGAATATGAACTAAACGTCTTTGTGCTCTTTCTTTATCTTTAGCAAAGAGTTCTTGTAAAAGTGGTGTGTTAATTGGTCCTGGAGATAATGCGTTAACCCTTACTCCTTCGCGAGCAAATTGAACACCAAGTTCTCGAGTCATCGCTAAGACTCCACCCTTAGATGCAGTGTAAGAAATTTGTGAAGTTGCTGCGGCCAAAGTTGCAACAAAAGAAGCGGTATTAATGATTGATCCTTTTTTAGCTTCTAACATGTATGGCAAAACAGCTTTACAGCATAAATAAACAGAAGTTAAATTAACCAATTGAACTTTGTCCCATGCTTCTAATTCGGTAATCAAAATTGAATCATCATCTGGTGGAGAAATACCGGCGTTGTTAAAAGCAATATCAATTTTGCCAAACTTTTTGAAAACTTCTGCAAATAAATTGTCTACGCTTTGTTTATCAGTCACATTGCACTTAATGAAAGTTCCGTTAACTTCGTTAGCAACACTTTGACCATTTTTTTCATCCATATCAGCAATCACAACATGAGCACCTTCAGATGCAAATCGAATTGCAGTTGCTTTACCAATTCCTGAACCACCACCAGTAATTGTGGCAACTCTGCCTTCTAATCTTTTCAAGATATTTTCTCCTTATATCTCTGTATTAATAAATACGTTTTTTTCTTCGGTAAACGCGTTTAGTGCATCTGGACCTAATTCACGTCCCAAACCTGATTTCTTAAACCCACCAAATGGTGTCCAGTATCTAACAGAAGAATGAGAATTAACAGATAAGTTTCCACTTTCAATTCCGCGTGCAACTCTCAAAGCTTTCGCACCATTATTTGTCCAAATAGATCCACTTAAACCAAATTCTGAATCATTTGCCAAATTAATTGCATCTTGTTCATCTGTAAAAGTCACTACGGATACCACTGGTCCAAAGATTTCTTCTTTTAGTGCTCGATGGTTTCTGTCTTGAATGTGTAAAACAGTTGGTGGAAACCAGAAACCAGATCCAGATGGTGCACTTCCTCTAAAAGCTACTAAAGATTCTTCAACATAAGTTGCAACTTTTTCTTTATGAGCTTTTGTTATAAGAGGTCCCATTTCAGTTGATGCATCAAATGGATCAGCACATTTAAATGCTTTAACTGCTTTTTCAAAAAGAGGCATGAATTTTTCAAAAGCACTTTTTTCAATTAATAATCTAGATCTAGCGCAACAATCTTGTCCGGCATTATCAAAAACTGAACCTGGTGCACTTGCTGCTGCTTTTTCTAAATCTGAATCAGCAAAAATAACGTTGGCAGATTTTCCACCTAGTTCTAAAGTAACTCTTTTAACATTTGGAGCGCACTTGGCCATAATTTGTGTGCCAATTTCTGTTGAACCTGTGAAAACTATTTTTCTAACTCTTGGATCTTGAACTAAAGTCTCACCAACAATTTTTCCAGAACCAGTAACCACTTGGAAAACATTTTCAGGTAATCCTGCTTCTAAACCAAGTTCTGCTAATTTCATCGCAGTTAAAGGTGTAACTTCTGCTGGTTTTAGAACAACTGTGCAACCTGCCGCTAAAGCTGGTCCAAATCCCCAACCAGCAATTGGCATTGGAAAATTCCACGGCACAATAATTCCAACTACTCCAATTGGTTCTCTAAAAGTTACATCGACACCACCTGGAACTGGAATTTGTCTGCCAAATAATCTTTCGGGTGCACCTGCGTAATAATTTAAAACGTTAACTACGTTGTTTGCTTCCCATCGAGCATTGCCAATTGTGTGACCTGCGTTTTCAACTTCTAGTTTTGCTAAAACTTCAATGTTTGCTTCGACTTTGCTAGCAAAATTTCTTAATAATTTGGCTCTATCTGCTGGAGTAACTTTTCTCCAAGATTCAAAAGCTTTTTGTGATTTAGTAATTGCTTCAACTGTGTCAGATGCTGAAAGAGCTGGAACTTGAGTTAATTTTTGCTCATTGATTGGTGAGATCACATCATGCAAAGTCGTCAATTTAATTACCCCTTAAAATCTTTTTTGCTTTACTTTAGTACTACATTCTTTCGAAGCTTCTGAATCTCTCCCAATCAGTAATGCTTCTATCAAATGCTGCTATTTCAACTCTAGCCATATTTAAATAGTGATCTTTAACTTCTTGACCAAATACTTTGGCAACAAATTCACTCTTTTCCCAAAGATCTGCAGCTTTAGTCAAAGTTGAAGGAACTCTTACAGCATCTGAAACATAAGCGTTTCCTTCAAACGCAGGTTCTAGTGTTAATTTTTCTTCAATACCAGCAATTCCTGCGGCAATCATGGCAGCTTCTGCTAAATATGGATTTACATCTCCACCTGGAACTCGGTTTTCAAAACGAAGTGAATGTCCATGACCTACCAAACGAATAGAGCAAGTTCTATTGTCTCTGCCCCACTTCATCGCAGTTGGGGCAAAAGAACCTTCAACGTAACGTTTGTATGAATTAATATTTGGAGCAAAAAATAATGTCATCTCTCTCATGTATTTAAGTTGACCGGCAATAAAAGATTTACCTAATGCACTTAAGCCTTGTGAATCTTTGTCATCTGCCATAACTGGTTCATCATTTTCACCACGTACCGATAAATGAATGTGACAAGAGCTTCCTTCACGTTCATTGAACTTGGCCATAAAAGTTAAAGACATATTTTGCTCTGCTGCTATTTCTTTAGCGCCTAATTTATAGATCACGTGATTATCTGCAGTAGTTAATGCATCTTTAAATCTGAAAGCTATTTCATGTTGCCCAAAATTACATTCACCTTTTGCAGATTCAACTTCTAAACCTGCACCATCCATGCCTAAGCGAATTGCTCTAAGTAATCCTTCAACTCTGGTGGTTCCCAGAAGTGAATAATCAACGTTGTATTGGTTACCTGGAATTAAATCTTTATATCCTTTATTCCAAGCTTCTTCAAAAGAATCTTTAAAAACTATAAATTCTAATTCTGTTCCAACATAAGGAACAAGTTTGTGTTCTTTTAATCTATTAATTTGTTTTTTTAATATTTGTCTTGGAGAAGCATAAACATCTGTGTGATCTATTTTTAATAAATCAGCTAAAACCATGGCAGTACCTGGAAGCCAAGGAATATAGCGAAGAGTGTCGTAATCTGGCGCCATCACCATGTCGCCATAACCTGAATCCCAAGAACTCATTGCAAAACCAGAAACTGTGTTCATATCAACATCAACTGCTAATAAATAATTACAGCCTTCAGTGCCATGATTCATAGTGTCTTTTAAAAAGAAAGGTGCATGCATTCTTTTGCCTTGTAAACGACCTTGCATGTCTGTGATACCAACAATTACAGTGTCAATTTTTCCAGATTTAATATCTGCTTCTAATTGTGCAATTTTTAATGGTGCACTTGCTGATTGCTTGATGCTTGCTGCCATAAGAACACGCCCTCTTCTTCTTGTGGCCTAAACATTACTCCGTGACTAAGAGTTTTGAAAAGTGGTGCTTAAAAAAGAAATCCCTCACGGCTTTAGGTTTTTCAATGTGAGCCACATGACCTACTCTTGGCAAAACTAATACTTTAGAGTTTTCAAAATATTTATGTACTACATGAGCAGCTTTAGGATGAACCAGTTTATCTTTTGCCCCATATATAAATAAAGCTTGTTCTTTTATATTTTTAGCAAGCTGCCAAGGATTTGTCGATGAAAAATCAAAATAAGTCTTTAATAGGTTTCTCAAAGTTATTAAAGTTAACTCATTTATATAAGTTTGTCCTTGTCTATCTTTCATCTCGTGCAATAAATCCTCGAACCAAATTTTTTCTCCTAATTTAACATCATAAAAACATTGATTGATCGTATTTTTTGCTCTTTCTTCCATAGAAAGTTCTTGATACTTCTCTAATAACTTTTCACCCACTCCAGGAATAGCAGAAAGAATTACCGGGGATGCGCTTAATTGTGGAAATAGATCAGGTAATGCAGGTGAAATTAAAGTTAATGTTTTTGTTAATTCTGGAAACATAGAAGCAAAATGAACGGCTACTGATCCACCATGTGAATTACCAAAAAGGTGAACTTTTTGATTTCCGAATTGATTAATTACGACTTCGGCCATGCTTGATGCAAAATCTTTTGGATGATATTGCTTATTCGACATTGGGGTTGATAAACCAAAACCAGGAAAATCCGGTGCCAAAATATCGAAAGAACTATCAAAAGTATTGATTAAATGTTTCCAATTAAGACCTGTACCGCCAAGGCCATGCAACATCAATACTTTTTCAGAACCACCCTCATTTGCTCGTCTGACTCTGATTGATGAATTACTGGTCAAAACATTGTTTTCCAACATAATTAATCACTTTAGGTCAGCACAAGATAAGCCGCAAACCTAGAGGATGCACGAGTGCTTGACTACTTATATTGTTGGAAAGTAGAGAAATTAGGAGACAAAAGGTCCAAATGGAAGTAAGAATTGGTGTTCAAGATAGTGCCAGAGAAGTTATTTTTGAAACAAAATCTTCAGCTGATGAAATCACTAAAGAAGTAGAAAGCGCTGTTAAAAATAAAACTTTATTATCCCTTGTTGATGAGAAGGGAAGAAAAATTTTAATTCCAGGAGATCGATTAACTTTTGTAGAAATTGGGGCTCCTGAGCAAAGACGCGTAGGTTTTGCTGGCTAATAAATGCAAGAACAGTTATTAAAAAATCCGGCAGGAGTTAGAGAAGAAAAATTAATTACCCAACGTTGCATCGTTGGTGCATTAGTTTCAGAACCAGAATCTATTCATGCAGGAACTATTTTGATGGTTCCAGGATTTAGTGGCAGCAAAGAAGATTTTGTTGCGCTTATGCCCACACTTTCCTCTCTGGGCTGGCATTGTTTTGCTATTGATCAATATGGTCAACCTGCAACTTATGGATCAAATGATGAAAGAGATTTTGCAATTGATTTACTTGCACAAGATGTAATCGATATTGCAAATAGTTTTGCAGAGCCAATTCATATCATGGGACACTCTTTTGGCGGATTAGTAAGTCAAATTGCAGTAAGCAAATCCCCTAAATCTTTTGCAAGTATTACTTTGATGTGTAGTGGTCCAGGATCTTTACCAAGAAATCGTTGGGGAGGTTTACCTCGACTTGTTAAAGCCACTGAAAAATACAACATGTCAACTATTTGGTTTTTAAAAACTATTGCAGAAAAAATGGTTGGGTATAGAAAATTTTCTAGAAAAGTTAGAAAATGGCGACGTCAACGTTGGATAAATACAAATCCGTTATCAATCAAAACAATTGGAAATATGTTAATGCACATTGAACCTGTGAGCGAAAAATTAATAAAAACTTTGGAATATCAAAAAATACCAGTGTTAGTAATGTCTGGTGAAAAAGATGACATTTGGCCTTTAACTGTTCAACAAGAAATGGCAAAGAATTTAAAAGGTCAGTATGTAGAAATTTTTGGAGCAGGACATTCTCCTGCCAGAGAAATGCCAGAAAAAACTGCTATTGAAATAGATACTTTTCTTAAATCTATTTAGTTTTATATCCCTTTACCACATAAACCATTCCAGTCATCAATAAAACTATTGCTGGAATTGTTTGCCAAGGTGGAACTTGCCCAATTAAAAGAGCAGCAATAATTGTAGATCCTGGCATTTCAAATAAGATTCCCATGCTTACAACTGTGGCTGAAAGAGATCTTAAAGTTATATTAAACAATGTATGTCCAAGAATTTGTGCAAGTAAAGTTAATAAAAATATATAAATCCAAGCCTGTCGTGTAAAGCCTGTTAACTCGGTAGATAAAAATAAACAAATTAGTAATAATGAAAAAGCTGCTGCCGAATAAGCAATAAATGTATATTGTGCAGTTGAAAGTTTTTCTCTAGCACTTTGTCCAACTGTTACGTATAGTGCTGCAAAAATCGCACCTAGTAATGCAAGTAAATCTCCAATGACTGCATTTTTATTAAGAGAAATATCTATTCCAGTGAGAAGTATTACACCAACTAATGCGACAAAAATTCCAAACCAAACTTGCTTGGGAAAACTTTCACCTTTCAATCTGGCAAACAATGCAGCCCACGCAGGTTGTGTTGCAACCATTGCCGTTGAAGCTGCAACTGTTGTAAATCTTAAAGATGGAATCCAAACAGCAAAATGAATTCCTAATAAAAAACCTGCGAGCAAAGATGCATTAAATGCTTTTTGATCAATGTTTATTCCTGATTTAAATGCAAATGGTGCTGTGGCGATAGCGCCAATCAAGCATCGCCAGAATGCAATAGCCAATGCTGGTGCTGCGGTAATTGTTATCAAGGGTCCAGAAGTTGATATGGCTAATATCGCAACAGCAAGAATTACAAAATCAAATGAATTTTTGCTTAATGTATTCGTAAATTTCATATAAGAGTAAAAGTCAATCACAAGTAAGAAGTAGACTCACGTTGTGACTGACCGTATATTTATATCTCGCTTAACAGGCACAGCTGTATTTGATCCTCAGGGAGATCAGCTGGGCAAAGTTCGCGATACCCTCGTTCATTTAAGACATAGCAATAATCCCCCAAGAATTATTGGTCTTTTAGTTGAAGTTCCTCAAAGAAGAATTGTATTTTTACCTATTTCTAGAGTTAATGAATTTGAATCCAGACAAATAATCTCAACTGGTGTTGTAAATATGCGCAGATTTGAGCAAAGAGAATCTGAATCAAGAGTCGTTGAACAATTACTGGATCGCAAAATGAAAATGAAAAAAACAGGTGAAGAAGTTACTTTGCTAGATATAGCAATGGAACAATCAAGACCTGGTGCTGATTGGCATATAACAAAAATTTATTTAAAACGAGCTTCAACCCGATTTGGTCGACGCGGTGAAAAATTCTTTGCTGATTGGAGTGAAGTTGAAGGTTTAACGTTGCAAGAATCAAACCAACCTATTGACAACACACTGATTTCAATTAACGACATGAGGGCACCTGATATTGCAACATATATTGCTGATTTTGAAATAAATAAACAAGTTGAAGTTTTATCAAAATTAGATGACGAAAGACTTGCAGACGTATTAGAAGAAATGAGTGAAGAAACTAGAGTTTCCATTGTTGAAAAATTAGAAATTGAACGTGCCGCAGATGTTATTGAAGAAATGGCGCCAGATGATGCGGCAGATTTATTAAAAGAATTACCACCACAAAAAGCTGAAGAATATTTAGAGTTAATGGAACCAGAAGAAGCAGATGATTTACGTCGACTTTTAACTTATGGTGATTACACAGCAGGTGGAATGATGACCACTGAACCAATAGTTTTACCACCAGATGCAACCGTTGCAGAAGCGTTAGCAAATGTGAGAAATCCAGAATTACCGCCATCTTTGGCAAGTCAGGTTTATGTTGTACGACCACCACTTGATACTCCAACAGGAAAATATTTAGGTGTTGCTCACATGCAAAGACTTTTAAGAGAAGCTCCTGGAACTTTAGTTTCAAGTGTTATTGATACTGAATTAAAACCAGTTGAACCAAATACTTCACTTGCATTAGTTACTAGATATTTTGCAACCTATAACTTAGTAGCACTACCTGTAGTTGATTCTGAAAATCGTTTACTAGGTGCTGTAACTGTTGACGACGTAATTGATCATATGTTGCCAGATGATTGGCGCGATCAAGATGCAATCGAGGTGAACAGATGAGTAAAAAAATAAGATCTTCTCGTCTTGACCAACCAAGAAGTAGAGGTTTGCAATTTAAAAATCCTTATGATCCAGAAAGATTTGGATTAATAAGTGAAAGAGTTGCCAGACGTATTGGTTCATGGCGATTTATCGCTTTGATGACGATATTTATTATTGGCTGGATTTTATGGAACACTGTTGGTCCAGAAAATTATCAAGTAGATCCATGGCCATTTTTGGCTTTAACTTTGATGCTTTCACTCCAAGCTTCTTACGCTGCTCCCTTAATTTTGCTTGCACAAAATCGCCAAGCAGATAGAGACAGAGTTCAGATTGCTCAAGATCGAACTCAAGCTGCAAGGCTTTTGGCAGATTCTGAATTCTTGGCTCGCGAATTAGCAGATTTACGCATAGCCTTAAGTGATGTTGCAACTCGTGACTATATAAAAAATGAATTAAGAGAATTAATCGAAGAAATTCAATTCTCTAATGAGAAAAAAGAATCGGAATAAAAGTAAAACGTGTCTTTAACTAAAGAAACAGTAATGACCGCTCTTGCCACTGTGCAAGATCCAGAAATTCGAAGACCAATTACAGAAATTGGCATGGTAAAAAACGTTGCTGTTACTGATTTAAACGTGCAAGTTGATATTTACCTAACCGTTGAAGGTTGCCCCTTAAAACAAGAAATTGTAAATAGAGTAACTAATGCAGTTAAAAAAGTAGAAGAAAAAGCAATCGTAAAAGTTGATTTAGACGTAATGAATGATGCTCAACGAAAGAAATTGAGAGAGCAACTCAGAGGGCCTGTAAAAGATAATCCTTTTGCAAGTGAAAGAAATTTAACCAGAGTTTATGCTATTGCTTCAGGTAAAGGTGGTGTTGGAAAATCCTCCATCACTGCAAATCTAGGTATCGCTTTTTCTAAATTAGGTTTTTCTGTGGGAATACTTGATGCAGATATTTATGGTCATTCAATTCCAAGAATTATGGGTGTAACAAATGCACCCACAGTTGTTGAAGGCATGATCATGCCACAACTTGCCCATGGCTTAAGAGTTATTTCTATGTTGGCATTTAAGCCAGGTGGAGTTACTCAACCAATTGCATTTAGAGGACCAATGCTTCATAAAGCTGTTGAGCAATTTATGACAGATGTGTGGTGGGGAGATTTAGATATTTTACTTCTTGATTTACCACCTGGAACTGGAGATGTCGCAATAAGTGTTGCTCAATTAGTTCCTAAATCAGAAATAATTGTTATTACTACTCCTCAAATCGGTGCAGCAGAAGTTGCAGTGCGATCAGGAACATTGGCTAAACAAACTCATCAAAGAGTTGTGGGTGTTATTGAAAATATGAGTGGTGTTATTTGTCCTAAGTGTGGAGAAATTATGGATTTATTCGGCAAAGGTGGCGGAGATAATGTTGCCAAAGCATTAACTAATGAATTGGGTACCGAAGTAAAAGTATTAGGAAAAGTACCTTTTGATGTAAAACTTAGAGAAGGTGCAGATGATGGAAAACCTTTAATTTTGTCTGATCCAGAATCTTTAGCAAGTAAAGAAATTATGAATATTGCAAATTCTTTAGTTAAGAATCCAAAAGGTTTAGTCGGTAAGAATTTAGGACTTCTTACTAATTAACCTTCTTCTCTACTTCCCAAAACCACACTAACTTCTCTTTCTGTACCTGAAGAATTTTTCACAGTCAACACTATGGTGTCTCCTGGATTATTTCTTCTAATTGCCACAATTAATTCAGTTGAATCACCAACTATTTCTCCATTAATTCTTGTTACAACATCACCTGTTTTTAAATCTGTTTTTGAGGCAGGTCCATCTGCTACAACTTCAGCTATACGTGCACCTGCACCTTGATAAGTTGAATCAACACTGATTCCTGCAATCGGTGTTGTAGATTTTCCAGTGTTAATTATTTCAGTAATTATTCTTTGGGCCTGATTCATAGGAATTGCAAAACCTAAACCGATACTTCCACTTTGACCACCAAGACCTAAAGTTGCAATTGCTGAATTTACTCCGATAACTTCTGCTTGACCATTTACTAATGGACCACCAGAATTACCAGGATTAATTGCAGCATCAGTTTGAATTGCAGATATAAATGATTGATCATCTTGTCCTCCAGCTGTTACTGGACGATTAACTGCACTAACAATTCCTGATGTAACTGTGCCACTTAAACCAAGGGGTGAACCAAAAGCAACTGTTAAATCCCCTACATTTAATGCATTTGAGTTACCAATTTTAACTGGACTTAATCCAGTTGATTCAATTTTTAATACTGCTAAATCATATGAAGGATTTCTACCAATTAATCTTGCTTCAAATTCTGTTTTATCTTCTAAATAAACAGTTAACTTTCCACCATTTAATGCTGGAGCTACAACGTGATTGTTTGTAATGATGTAACCGTCTTGTCTGTAAATAAATCCTGAACCGGTTCCTGTTCCTGAATTTCCTTCTGCCTTTATTGAAACCACACTTGATTTAACGTTTTGCACAATTTGAGAAACTGTTTCATTTGCAGGTGTAATTGGAACATTTGTATTTACAGAAGGAGTTTGAATTGTTTGTGTAGTAGTACTTGTAACACCATTTGCTAAATCAGCAGCCACATAACCAACTGCTCCCCCTGCAATTCCACCTACTATTAACGAAATAACTACAACCGCTGAAAGTGGTGTTCTCTTCTTTTTTCTTTCCCATGAAGGTTTAGTTGGCATCGCGGCAAATCCTGGTGTTGGTGAATTAGTTGTTTCTTCCATTTTTTACTTAGCTTTTTTCTTTCTCTAACAAGTCTTACTTTTAGTTTAGGCCAAGTGACAAATCATGCACTTTAAATAAGGACTTATAAGGCAATTCTTGGTGAATTCCTTCGTGATTTTAAGAAAACATTAAGATGGGTTTAAGACCTATAGAAGGTAGTAAAATGACAAGTTTTCCAAGCGTTGAAGATTGGAAATTCTCACAAGAATTTATTGAGGAAGATAATTTCCAATTAAAAGCTAGAGAAAAATCTAGCGAGCTTGGAATCAAACCTATAGGTTCAGGAGTTGGAAGTTTACTTAAATTTTTAGCATCTACTATTGATGCTTCAAATGTGGTTGAAATTGGAACTGGTACAGGTTTATCTGGATTATGGTTATTTAAAGGTATGAATTCTGCTGGAGTTTTAACTTCTATAGATAAAGATCCAGAAAGACAAAGAATTAGTAAAGATATTTTTAGCAATGCCTCTATTTCCCCAAACAAAATAAGGTTAATTGCCGGTAAAGCATTAGAAGTAATAACTCGTTTAACAGATAATGCTTACGATTTAGTTTTTATTAATGGCGACAAACTGGAATATGAAACTCTTTTGGAAGAAGCAATGAGATTGTTAAGACCTGGTGGAATATTAATTTATAACAATGTTTTAAATGATGCTCAATTTCAAAACGATCCAGATAATTTAGCCGTAATAAGAGTTTTAGAAAAAATTAAAGAGGATAGTAGATTAATTTCGGTAATGATTCCAAATGGAACAGGTGTAATTGCTTGTTCTTACAGACCTAATTAATTTACTTTAAAACTTCTAGTTGAACGTCTAATTCTTTAGCTTCCTCAACTGTCATTTCTACAACTAATCGACCGCCGCCTTCTAGTGGAATACGAACTACAACACCTTTGCCTTCTTTGGTAACTTCCATTGGTCCATCACCCGTACGAGGTTTCATTGCGGCCATCTAAACACCTTTTTCATTTCAATTAAATATTGATACTTCTATTATCCCAGTAATACTGGCTCTTTGTCTAAATGGACCCCTTTTGTGCAAAAGTGAGAGCAAATTTCTTCAATGAATGCTTAATTGCGATAACAAAAAACGGTTTAATAATAAACCAACCAATTTTTCCAAATATTGAAAATGGTAATTCAATTGTTTCACTCCAAATAAATTTTGTTTTATTTTCTGTTATTTTTTCTGCAATCATGGAACCAGTTCCTCGAACAACTTTTCCTAGATGCTTCATATCAACAATTCGTGGTTCTTCCCATTTTGTAATTACCATTGGGTCGTTAAATCCAATTTTCCAAAAGCCAGTCCAGGCAACAATTTCTCCACCAAGACCTTGACCATTATTTTTTGTTCTATAAACTTTCGTGCCAAACATCCAATCACCTTGAGTTTCCCAATTCACAAATGAATCAAAGACTTCTTGTTGACTCGCATCAATATCAATACTTAAAGACAAATCAACTTTCACTATTTAGTAAGCCAAATCTTTAGTGATTTATAAACATCATTAATTTGAGTTATCAAAACTTTTTCATCTGGATGGTGTGCCAAATTAGGATCTCCCGGCCCAAAATTAATCGCTGGAATTCCAGCACTGGCAAATCGAGCAACATCGGTCCAACCAAATTTAGGAGCAATATTTTTTCCAATACTTGAAACAAAATCCTTTATTACAGGATTATTCAAACCAGTTGGTGCAGCATTTGCTGCATCACTTAAATGAAAATTAAAGTCTTTAAATAAATTTTTCATATTTGATGTTGCTTGATCAATAGTGGTATCAGGTGCGAAGCGATGATTTATAGAAACACTTACCAAATCTGGTACGACATTTCCAGCAATTCCACCATTAATTTTTACTGCTTGTAAACCTTCTCTAAATTTAAACCCATCGATTTCTGGTTCTCTTGATTTATAAGTGTTAAGAATTTCTAAAATTTTATTTGTTTTATGAATTGCATTTTCTCCATTCCACCATCTAGCAGAATGAGATCTTTTTCCACTTGTACTAACTTCAAATCTTAAAGAACCTTGACATCCAACTTCTAAAATTCCATTAGTTGGTTCCATAAGTATTGCAAAGTCGCAATCCAATAAATTTTTTTGCTGTTTAGTAATTAATTCTAGGCCATTAAATTTTGTTTCGATTTCTTCTGATTCATAAAATAGATATGTAATATCAAAATTTGAACTTGTAATTTCTGAGGCTAATTTTAAAGCAACAGCGATACCTGATTTCATATCTACTGAGCCCAAACCAACTACTTCTGAATCATTAATTTTTCCAGGAAAATTATTATTTGCAGGTACTGTATCTATATGACCTGCAATAACTACTCTTTGTTTGCTTCCAAAATTGGTTTGTGCGACTATGGAATTATTAACTCTAGTAATTTTTAAGTGACTTAATTTATTTACAGCTTCTTCAATTAAATCTGCAATAGGTTTTTCATCTTTTGAGACACTGGAAATATTGACAAGATCAAGGGTTAGTTTGCCTAGTTCTTGATTTATATTCAACACATTCCTATTGTGCCAACAACCTAACCCTTATGTATCCAGTAACCCCAATTACAAGATAGTTTTGACTCATGAGTTTTATTACCGAAGCCGCTAGTGGAATAGGTATAGCCACAATTGACGGCAATAAAACACTTGATGTTTGGTTTCCAAATCCAGCATTATCAAGTTCACCTATCCAATTAATTGACAGTTCAAAGTATGAAAGAAAAGATTCAATTAGAGGATGCGAAATTAAGATTGTAAAAACATTAATTAAAGATTTATCAAAACCTGCAAGTGATGTAGCAGATGCATATTTAAGATTACATTTACTTTCACACAGATTAGTAAAACCTAGAACTATAAATTTAGAAGGTATTTTTTCAATTCTAAATAATGTTGCTTGGACAACAATTGGTCCAGTGTTACCAGAAAAAGTTGAAACTGTAAGAGCAAATGCTAAAAAAGCTGGAACTCACTTGACAGTTTTTTCTTTAGATAAATTTCCAAGAATGCTTGATTATGTAATTCCAAGTGGAGTAAGAATTGCAGATGCTGATCGAGTTCGCCTGGGGGCACATTTAGCAAGTGGCACAACTGTGATGCATGAAGGTTTTGTGAATTTTAATGCTGGCACTTTAGGAACTTCCATGGTTGAAGGAAGAATTTCTGCCGGAGTTATTGTTGGCGATGGATCGGATATTGGTGGTGGCGCATCTATTATGGGCACACTTTCTGGTGGCGGGCAAGAAGTTATAAGTGTTGGCGAAAAATGTTTAATTGGAGCAAATGCTGGTTTAGGAATTAGTCTAGGAAACAATTGCATTGTCGAAGCAGGTCTTTATTTAACAGCTGGTTCAAAAGTCATTCTTCCCGATGGAAAAATTGTAAAAGCAAGAGAACTATCTGGAGCAAACAATTTATTATTTAGAAGAAATTCTCAAACTGGTGCTATCGAGGCTTCAAATAAAACAGGTAATTGGACTGGCTTAAATTCAGTCCTTCACTCAAATTAAATTTCGTTAATTAAGTAACTTATATTTTCTGCATCAATTACAAAATCTGTTGCAATTATTCTCTTTTGAGCATATTTCAAGAATTCATCCTTTAAATTTAAAGCTTTTGTAGTTTGTTTTTCGCCTTGATGATTCTTCACTTTGTTGATAGTTGCATCAGAAATTGTTCTTAAACTACTTGCTGATTGAAGATACTTTTCAATGTCTACTTGGCTACCCTGCTCTAGAAGATTCTGCAATTTAGCTAAGTTTTCGCTCAAATTTTCTACAACTTTAGATAATGACTTTCGGTTTGGCCAAACAATTTCTGCAGTTCGCTCAGCAGGTGAAGTTGTAACTCTAGTTAAATCTCTGAAACTTCCTCCTGCTAATAATTGTGCTAATTGCGCAAACTCAGATTCTCCTACACTTTTGGCATAAGCTGATGCCACAACGTGGGCAAGATGTGAACTTAAAACCACAGATTCATCGTGTTCAATTGGATCCACTGGAACTACAAATGCTCCTAATTCATTAATAATTGAAACAATGGCAATTAAAGCTTGATTATTTGTATTAGAGGTAACACTTACTGCCCAAGGAGCATTTTTAAATATTTCAGAATTGGCATTTATAAATCCTGCTTTAGTTGATCCTGCCATAGGGTGAGTTCCCACATAATTTAATTCCTCTGCAGCATTCTGTAATGAGGCTTTAACTGAACAAATATCTGACACAAAATTCTTATATTTTTTTCTACTCAATTCTTTTAAGATCTCTTCACTAACACTTGTAGGTGCTGCAACAATAATTAATTCAGAATCA
The DNA here is from genome assembly GCA_038145175.1 of Actinomycetes bacterium. GTDB lineage: Bacteria > Actinomycetota > Actinomycetes > S36-B12 > UBA5976 > ATZT02. The sequence goes on from JAYQPE010000004.1 coordinate 77,181, forward strand.
ATAGCTTCATCTAAATTATTTAAAACTTTAAATCCAGATTTTTTTGCTGCTTCTATTGAATTTAAATCAGGATCTAAAACACTAATTTCATGTTTATTTTTTAAACCTTGTGCAATTGAGCCACCGATAAGGCCTAAGCCAATTATGGAAATTTTCATAAATAAAAAAGATTAACGAGGAACTTCTGTGGCAGCTTTAACTAATCTTCCTACCCATTCCTTCAAAACATCTGCGGTCACACTTCCTGGTGGCAAAGATTCACCCACACGTGCAGAACTAATTTCTGGATTCATTGGATAAGAACCTAAAACTTTTACCGCAGCACCAATACTGCTTACATCCATAATTGCTGATTGCAAAGTTGGTTCCCCTATATGACCGCGAGCAGACACTAAAAATGTGTATTCCCCAAGTCTTGTTTTTAAAGGTCTGGAACTAATTGCAGTTAAGCCAATATCTCGTTTGGCAAAGCAATTTAAAATATCTGATAACAAACCATTTCTATCTGCAACAGGAGTGATAACCAAAGTAGTTTTATCATGTCCAGTTGGGGAAGATAAATTTCTAGAAATTAAAGCCATTCTAGTTTTTCCACCAGCAAAATCTTCCAATCTGGTTTGTTTAACGAAAAGTCCAAATGTGTCAGCACCTTTACTAGCAGCAATTGCACCTAGACCTGCTTCTTTTCTTTCTGCCACAATTCGACAGGCATCTGCAGTTGAAGCTGTGAATTCAACTTCTAATTTATTTAATTTAATAAATTCTTTACATTGTGCTGCAGCATGAGGATGGGTCAAAATCTTTTTCACTTCAGCATTTTTCGTACTAGATGGAACAGCTAATACAAAAGATATTGGAACTACTATTTCTTCATTTATAAAGCATTGAGCTGATCTAAAAATTAATTCATCTAAAGTACTTAAGACATCACCCTCAACTGAATTTTCTAAAGGTACTAATCCTGCATCAGCGCTTCCTGATTCAACTGCAAAGACAACATCAGAAACTTCTTTTTCTGCAACTATTTCGCCATTCCATGGCACTGTCATTAAATCAATTGCTGCGTGAGTAAAAGTTCCGGGAGGTCCTAAATAGACCAGTTTTTGATTACTCACAAGAATTATTTATTTCTTTGGTTTTGCTTTTATAACTTCAGGATCATTTGAAGTCATACCAAGTTTGGCAGCACCGCCAGGAGAACCTAAGTCTGTAAAAAATGCAGCATTGGATGCTGAATAGTCTTTGTAATTTTCTGGAACATCATCTTCGTAATAAATTGCTTCAACTGGGCACACAGGTTCGCAAGCTCCGCAATCAACGCATTCATCTGGATGGATATAGAGCATGCGTTCGCCTTCATAAATGCAATCAACTGGGCATTCTTCGATGCAAGATTTATCTTTCAAGTCAATGCATGGTTCGGCAATTACGTAGGTCACGCAAATACTCCTCTACTAAGTATGTAAGACAAAACTACTTCATCTCTACTATTTACATATAAAGAGTATCCGAAAGGAACAAATTTTCTACTATGGCCGCAATCGGCAGGTTAAGGATTTCGCCTTCTGATCTTGGGCGAAGGGTAAGTGTGCGCCATTTCGATGGCTCGAATTTAACTGACACATTAGGAATTCTTGTTTCCTGGACTAATGATTGGCCTCAAGGTTTTATACAAGTTGAAAAAAAAGATAAAAGTATTCAAGAAATAGTCACGGGAAATATTTTTGCTGCCAAAGTAATTGAACCAGAAATAGGTTCTCTTGATTTGGAACGAGATTCAGAAACTACCTGGGTGGCAAGTGAAAAAGAATTTATCAATGATTGGGCTTTAAGATTTTCTGGAAATAAATCAGCGCGAGCTAATTCTTGTCTACTTGATGGTAGGCCTGAAGATGATATTGACGAAACTTTCAAAAAAATTATTGAATGGTATAGGAAAAGAAACGCAGTCGCGATAATTCAAAGTCCAAAACCTGGCGCTTTTGATCAAAGTTTAAAAAGAAATAAATTTAAAGAAATAGACACTGCTTATTACATGGTTGGACCTGCAGAAAAAAATGATGTAACTGGAGTAATTTTAGAATCTGATCTAAGTGATAAATGGTTTGAAGCGATTATGGGAAGAGACGAAGAAGTTAGTTCAAGAATAAGTAAAGAATTATTATTAAGCGGATCTTTTGTAAGTTTTGCATCTATTGAAAACGATCTGGGGCAAATAATTGCTACCGGAAGAATTTCTGCTTCTGAAAAACAAGCCATGGTAACTACTTTGTGGGTTGATGAAAAATATCGAAATCAAGGTTTAGCTAAAAAAATTATGAAAGCACTTTCTAATGAAGTTGCAGAAATTGGGCACGAAAAAATAGTTCTGCAGGTGCTGAAATCTAATTTGGTAGCAGTAAAAATGTATGAATCCCTTGGTTACAAAGTGCATCATGAATACGCCTATTACAGATATTTTAAAAATTTAGAGACAACTTCAGAATGCGTATGCTAAAAATTGAAATTCAACTACGCTTAAACTTATGAGACTCTATGACACTCGCCTAAGGCAAGTAGTTGAAATCAAGCCCTCAACTAAGGGGGTTTTAAAAATTTATGCTTGCGGTCCAACTGTTTATCGGGATGCCCATGTTGGAAATATGAGAACTTTTTTATTAACAGATTTGATTAAACGATTAGCTCAATATCAAGGTCTTGAAGTTGAACTTATTCAAAACATCACAGATGTTGGCCACATGGCAGATGATCAGGGTTTAGGCGGGGTAGATGAGGGACAACTAGATACAGAAGATCGCTTAATTACTCAAGCAAGCAAAGAAGCAAGTGATGCACTTTCTATTGCAAGAAAATATGAAAAATCTTTTCATGAAGATTTAAAAAGCTTAAATATATTGCCTGCAACTAATTATCCAAAAGCAAGTGAATCTATTGAATTGATGATTGATTTAATTAAATATTTAATAGAGAAAAAACATGCTTATGTAGGAAAAGATGGAAGTGTGTTCTTTGACGCTAGATCTTTTTCAAGTTATGGAGAAATTAGTGGCAATAAAATAGAAGAATTAAAACCAGGCCATCGTTTCGAAGGTAAGGAAGATCCTAATAAAAACTTTCACGCAGATTGGGCTTTATGGAAAATTGCTAAAGATTCAAGAACGCAACTTACTTGGCAAACTCCTTGGGGTCGCGGTTTTCCAGGTTGGCACATTGAATGTTCTGCTATGAGTTTGAAATTCTTAGGAGAAATGATAGATATTCACACTGGTGGAATTGATTTAAGGTTTCCCCATCACGAAGATGAAAGAGCACAAAGTAATGCTGCAACAGATAAAGATGTTGTAAATCATTGGATTCATGGCGAACATTTACTATTCGAGGGCAGAAAAATGAGTAAATCTTCTGGAAATGTTTTATTAGTCAAAGATGTAATTGATAAAGGTTTAGATCCACTCTCAATCAGGTTTTCTTTTCTGGAGCACAGATATCGCTCCCAAATGGATTTGACTTGGAATACTTTAAAAGCAAGTGCTAAGGCATTAAATAAAATACGCGAAAAAATGCAACAATGGTCAAGTGAATCTGGTGAAATAGATTCTGACTATATAAAAGAATTTGAAAATTACCTCAATGAAGATTTAGACACAAATAAAGCGCTTTTAGTGCTTAAGAATTTGGAAAAAGATGATTCTGTCGCAAACGGTACTAAATATAAAACCATCCTTAAAATGGATGAAATTTTGGGACTTGATTTAAATAAAGCTCCACAATTACAAACATTAGAAATAACTGCCCAAATGCAAGATTTGCTCAATCAAAGATCAAAAGCTCGCACAGAAAAAAATTGGAAATTAAGCGATGAATTAAGAAATCAATTAAATAAATTAGGAATAGATGTTAAAGATACAGAAAATGGTCAGGAAGTAGCAGTAATTTCGGATTGAGGTACTGGTTGTTCCACTCCTCCAATTGTGGGTGTTGGAATAGCACTTGGTGCAACTTCACCTTCTTTTAAGCAAATAATGTGATCACTTGGACGATAACTTGTTAAGAAATCTTCTTCTTTAATAATTGAACTATTTTTCCAAAATTGTCTAGTCACAACAATTTTAAATCCAGGTGCTGGATCTTGAGCTAAACAATTTGGATCATAAGAAGTAACCGTATCAATATTATTATTTAAGTTATAAGGTTTACCAAATTTGGCAGTAACTCTGTCAAATTCTTTAGTTCCATACATTGCAATTGTTATTCCATCTCTTTCTGGAATTGCCTTAATTAAAATATGATTTTTTGTATTGTTTTTAAATTTCAAATCTAATCTCGGCCAGCTAACAGTCGCCTCTAAACCTGGTGTGTATCTAGAAATTAAAACAGAATGTGCTCTTTGTTCAATTCTTTCTAAACCTGCATAAAAAGCAGCAGACCAAGTTGCTGCAGTAATAATTGATACACCGCCACCTAAACCATAATCAAATCTGCCACCTTCTGCGATATAAATTCCTTTAACATAACCGTTAGCAGAAGTTCTTTCTTTAATAGTTTCATTCATTGAGTAAATTTCACCTGGTTTTAAAATTTTTCCATCCATATAACGTGCTGCCTGACTAACATTTATTTCACGATAAGGCATGTAATCAAATTCTTGCCTGAATGAACTTAGTTGCTCAGTTATGCCTAACTCTTCCAAACTTTCTGTCGAAATAGCAGGTTTTATCACAGCACTATCTAAGTTGACTTGTCTATTATTTTTCTGTCGAAAAACTGGAGACATAGCAGCATCAAGTTGGCCCGGAATAAATTTGATGCCTTCTTGAGCAGGAACTATTTGAACTTTATTTCCAACGAAATCAAATTTGGCATCTGTTGCTTGAGCTTGCATATTTGGAATTTGTCGAGAAATTTCTTTTATAATTACTGCTTCATCAAACTTAGAGACTAATTTATTGTTTTCTTCAACAAAATTTAAAGCAGAACCTATAACTTGTGGGGATATTTTTACCACTTTCTGTCCAAAATTTAATGTAATGGAATCAGAAACTGCTAATTCTGCTAAATTTTTTCTAGCTGTTAATATATCCTCGTCGTTTACTTTTGGTGCTACATAGGCAATAACAACTTCTGGTCTTCGAACTTCATGCAACCAAGATTCCTTAATACTATTTATAGTTTTTTCCCAATCAATTTGCTGCCCAGATTTTGCCTCAGTGGTAATTATTTGACCTTCTTTAGTTGTTAAAGTTGCATTGACAGGAGCAAAAGTATTTTTTAATGCAACAGAATTGAGTGTATTTCTTAATAAAAATTCATCAATTGTAATCTTTGGGATAATTTCTTGCGGAAACAAAGAAGATCTTAAAAAAGTGAATGGATTTTTATTTATAGAATTAATAGTTTTAGGTAAATCAATTTCAAGACCTACTTGGCTAGGGGTAATTGTATAAATACCTTGAGGAGTCTGCACGTCAATTGGATCAGTTAATTTATCTTTTATTGCTAAATTTATTTGTTCAAACACAGAAGGGGGAAGTTTTCCTCCAACTGGATATCCAAGCAATGTTGACTTTGGGGGAACAACGGAGATAGACCATATAAATAAACTTAAAAAAACTACAAATACAAAAGTTAAAATTAATTGTCCAAGAATTTCACCAATTCTGTATCTCCAATCTTTTTTGATTGGTTTTAATAGTTCCAAATTTGAAATTAATTCATTTAATTCTTGTTCAACAACCGGATTTATTGTTTGCGTTCCAGAATATGATGTTTCAGTTTGTTTTACTGCATTCTTTATGGTTCCAGTGTTGGTAGTTTTAGCAGCTTTATGTTTAGGAGTTGTTGATTTAGCCTTTTTTTCAGGTGGAGTTTTCTTGCGTTCAGCCAAGCTAAAACCCACCCCAATTAACGATAAATTGAATAAAAATCTATAACTCTAATATTAGAGATGAGTCATTTTGAGCGTGAAAAGCATAGGAGCACTAGCGCATTTTTAACCGTCTCGATAATCTATTAATTCAAAGCGCTCAAAAGAAAGTAATCAAGACATGGCAAATACTGAAAATGAAGATGTGGCAGTAGAAAACGATGTAATCAAAGCTGCATCTGAGTGGTCAGACGAAGAACCAACTAAAAAGAACAGCAAAAGTGGTTGGTTATCTCGTTCCATAGTTGTCTCGAGTTCAAGTGCTTCTAGAAGAATTAATGAGTTAGAACAACAAGTTAAACAACTAGCTAAACGACCTAATGTTTTTGAATTAGATGATGCAGAAATTACTGCACTTGCTGGTGAAGATGCTGCGACATTAATCAGAGCTGCTAAATCAAAGGCTCAATCTGTTTTAGTTGAAGCAGAAAAACTTGCTCAAGGTATTAGAGAAACTTCTGCTGCACAACTAGCAGCAACAAAAGAAGAGAATGCAAGGTTAATCGAAGAGGTTAATAAAGAAGTTAACAATTTAAGATCTGAAACTGAAAAATATGTGAGAGATTTAAGGAATCGTGCCCAAAATGAATATGACGCTTCAGATAAAGAAGCAAAAAGAATTGTTTCAACTGCAACAAGTGAAGCAAATACAATAGTTGAAAATGCAAAAGCTGAAGAATTAAGAATTACAAGCGATGCTTCAAAGAGAGCTGAAGAATTATTAACTAGAACTCGCTTAGAAGCACAAGCTGAAGCAAAACGCTTAATCGACGAAGCTCAAGCAGAGCGCAAAAGAGTCATTGAAAATGTCGAGACTCAAAGAGATGCTGCCGCAAAAGTTGCTGCTGAAGCCGCCAAAGTTAGAAGATCTCTTGCCTCGTCATCAACTTTGCTACGACAAGCACTTGATGATGCATTAGCGGTTGCAACTGATTTAGAGCAAAAAACTCAAGCGGTTGCAGATAAAACTCAATCAGTTAAAGATTCAATTTAATTATTTTTGATAGGCAATGTCGACATTGCCGCTAAAATAATGACTGATCCTATTAAATAAATAATTGCAGTCAAGTTATTTGTTAAGACGAGATCACCTGCCGTCAATCTAACACTCATCATAAGAGCAATAAATAGCCAACCTAAAGAAAAAGCTATTACATGAAATCTAGATTGAAAAGTTTGTCTAACATATCTAATAGCAATGATAAAAATAATTAGATAAAGTACAAATCCCCATGGAATAGTGATAAAGAATTTATACTTTGCAGCTTGTAAAAATCCACCAAACAAAGAAACCGCTACTCCCAAAATAATTGAACTAAATAAATTAATTACCTTATTTCGCATCAAGGCCACTAAATAAATCTGTTTCAATTTCAACCGTAATTTTTTTCCCTTTAACTAATCTAAAATACTCAACACCTAGTGCCTCTGGCCCTAAAATTTCTGCCATTTGAAAAAAAGGTCCGGTATCTTGAACTTGGGTTGCGTGAGCTTTTAATGCATCTAATTTTTTGTTTACTAAATCTTTACCTTCAATTCTTGTGGTCACATATTTATCGTCTAAAACAAAAGGTAATTCATCTGCTGAATCAACTCCGAAAAACTTTGAACCACCAGAACTTGCTAAAGCTTCAATTCCTTTTTGCATTTGTGATTTAGGAATTGCTGTCCAATAAATTTTTTCTACTTCCCAAGGTTGTCCCAGTTCAGGTTTATAACTTTCAATACTTGCTAATTCAATTGCGTAATGCGTTATGCGATGAGCTTTAATATGATCTGGATGTCCATAGCCACCAAAATCGTCATATGTAATTGCAACTTGTGGTCTTACTTCTCTTATAACTTTTACTAAGTCATCACTTGCAGTTTGTAAATCGGCTTGCCAAAAAGAGTCTTTTCGATTGTTTGGTTCTGTCCCAATCATTCCTGAATCTCTGTATTTTCCAGCAAAGCCTAGAAATCTGTGATCTGAAATTTCTAATGCTTTCATGGCATTTGTTAATTCAGTTTGACGATGAGGTCCTAATTTGTCTTCCTTATTTGAAGCAAGATGTTCTAATTCATTTACAAGTACTTCTCCTTCTTCACCACTTGTACAAGTAATTAGTGTTACTTGAGCACCCATTTGTGCATACTTAGCCATGGTGATGCCAGTGCCAATAGTTTCATCATCTGGGTGAGCGTGTACTAGTAACAATCGGTGACTCGACATAAGTAACAGATTACGCAACAAGCAGAATATATGAGTGATGAGGTGGCCAAATTTTCCCAAACAATTTGCAGAAACTAAACGTTTCACTTTAGGCAGATTAAGAAATTTCACGCTTTCTCCAGAATCTAATAAAGTTTTTTTCTTAAAAAATATTTCCAAACATGATGCACGATTAGGACTATTTTCCCTCTCCACAGAAAGTGGGGAAATTACTTGTCTTGTTGATCCCAGTCAATTAAAGATCAAAGATGAACAATTTTTACCAAAAGAAGAAAAAGCCAGAAGAGAAAGATTAAGAGAATCAGGTTCTGGGATAACAAATTTTTCAATTGATGATCTTGGAAAATCCTTATGTTTTCCTTTGAATGGTGAACTTTGGTATTTAAATTTAATAGATAAAAAAATCACACAACTAGAAACTCCAGGACCAATTGTTGACCCACGATTATCACCTAGCGGTAAATATATAGCTGGGGTGATTAATTCAGGACTATTTATATATTCACTAGATAAAAACGAAGGTAAGTATTTAATTGAAAATGATCAAGAAAATGTAACTTTTGGGCTAGTTGACTTTATTAGTGCAGAAGAATTAAATCGTTATCGAGGTTTTTGGTGGAATAAAGATTCAACAAGTTTGGTAGTTGAAAAAGTTGATGAAAGTGAAGTAGAACTTGTTAATTTAGCCGATCCAACTAATCCTGAAGAATCAGTAAGAACTCATAGATATCCTTTTGCAGGCACAAATAATCCGAAATGTGATTTTTTTGTAGTTGATCTAATGGGTAATTTAACTAAACTTGAATTTGATAAAAATGAATTTGAATACGTAACAGATGTAGATTTTATCTCAGGAAATAAAGTTAATTTGACACTTCTTTCTCGAGACCAAAAAAATATGGTCTTAAAAGAATTTGATTTAAACAACAACAAATCCAGTGATTTATGGTCCAAAACTCATCCTTATTGGGTTGAAGTTGAACATGGCTCTCCAAAAATCTTTGAAAATCATTTAGTAGTAATTGATGGCGAAGATAAAAGACAGCTTTTTATTGACGGCTTAGCAGTAACCAGTAAAGAGTTAGAAGTTAGAAGTATTTTAAATATTGATAAATTTGGAATATTTCTCCAAATAAGTAAACATCAAAACAGCTCTTCTTTACTTTTTGTGGATTGGAAAGGCAAAAGTTTAGAAATTTCAAGTGAAAATAGTTTTGTTACTGGAACTAGAAAAGATAATTCAACTTTAATAATTGAGCAGAATGAAAATAGTTGGTATAGAAAAATTACCCTTAATAATGGTGCGAAAAATATAGAAATCAAAGAAGATCAAGAAAGCATAGAATTTCAACCTAGAATAGAATTTTTTGAGTTAGGTAAAACAAATATCTCTACAGCACTCATTCTTCCATCCTGGTATAAAAAAGATAAGAAACTTCCCGTAATTTTTGCACCCTATGGTGGCCCTCATTTTGCAAATTGTTTAAAAAATGCTTCTCTATTTTTAACTGATCAATGGTTAGCTGATCAAGGTTATGCAGTAATAGTGGCAGATAATCGAGGAACTCCTGGCAGAGGAAAACTTTGGGAATATGAAATTTTTGAAAACTGGAGTGAAAAAATTCTTGCAGATCAAATTATCGTGATGGATGAATTAGATAAAAAATTTCCTAATGTATTAGATTTAGAAAAAGTTGGAATCACTGGTTGGTCATTTGGTGGATACCTGGCCGCCTTAGCAGTGCTAGATGCTCCAGATAGATTTCACGCCGGTATTGCAGGAGCACCTGTTACAGATATGCGCTGGTATGACACTGCATATTCAGAAAGATACTTAGGAAATCCAAAAGTTGAAAGTAAAAAATATGATGAATTCTCACTCATAAATAAAGCAGAAAAATTAAGTAGACCTTTATTAATAATTCATGGTTTAGCAGACGACAATGTTTTAGCGACTCATTCTCTGAAGTTTTCGCAGAAACTTTTAACCCATGCAAAACTTCATGAATTTATGCCGCTTTCTGGAGTAAGTCACATGACTCCACAAGAAGTAATTACCGAAAATTTACTCAAGATTCAATTAAATTTCTTTAATAAATACTTAAATTAATTACCTGGAAAGTGACAAGCAACTTTCTGATTAATACCAATCTCAATTAATTGAGGTTCTGTCGTTGCACAAATATCTTGAGCTTTCCAACATCTAGTCCTAAAGCGACATCCTGACGGTGGATTTATTGGTGAGGGAACATCCCCTGTTAATAAAATTCTTTGTTTTCTATTTTTTGGATTTGCTTCAGGAACTGCGCTCATTAAAGCTTTTGTATATGGGTGCTGTGGATTTGAATAAAGATTTTGACTTGATGCTTCTTCAACAATTTTTCCTAAATACATCACAGCAACTCGATCAGAGACGTGCTTTACAACAGATAAATCATGGGCGATAAATAAGTATGAAAGACCTAACTGTTTTTGTAAATCTTGTAATAAATTCAAGATTTGGGCTTGAATAGAAACATCTAGAGCAGAAACTGGTTCATCAGCAATTATTATTTTTGGTTCTAATGCAAGTGCTCGAGCTATACCAATTCTTTGTCTTTGCCCACCGGAAAATTCATGGGGATAACGGTTATAGTGCTCAGGATTTAAACCAACTAATTCAAGTAACTCTTGTACTTTCTTTTTTCTTCCCATTGGTGGATTTATTTTTTGAACTAAAAGAGGCATCTCAACAATTCGCCCAACTGTATGTCGGGGATTCAAAGAGGAGTATGGGTCTTGAAAAATCATTTGCACTGTTCTTCTCATCTGATTTAATTCTTCACCTTTTGCAAAAGTTACATCTTTGCCATTTAGAAATACTTGTCCACTTGTTGTAGGGAGTAGATGAGTCATTACTCTTCCTAAAGTTGATTTACCACATCCTGATTCACCAACAACTCCAAGAGTTTGCCCTGATTCAATTTTTAATGAAACGTCATCCACTGCATGAACATATCCCGCAGGTTTTGAAAAAAATCCTTTTTTCCCGGATGGAAATTTTTTAACTAAGTTTTTAACTTCTAGCACTGTGCTCATTTAGGCAACCGGTATTTCTTCATTATTCATGCGTTTAATATCTTGTTCACTTAAATGACAAGCACTTAAATTACTTCCAATTTGATGTAATTCTGGTTTATGTGTCTCACATTTTTTTCCAACCCATTTTTTAAATCCACACCGAGGATTAAAGGAGCAACCTTGAGGAATATTTAACAAAGATGGTGGAGTTCCAGGAATAGTTTCTAATTTTGCGTGAACTTCTGTATCTAAACTTCGCACTGCACTTAATAATCCTTTTGTATAAGGATGATTTGGTGATTCAAATATTGAATCCACTTTTGCAACTTCTACTGCTCTTCCTGCATACATAACTAAAACTCGATCAACCATTTCTGCAACCACACCTAAATCATGTGTTATCAAAATAATTGCAGTATTACTTTGTTTCTGTAAATCTCTCATTAGATCTAAAATTTGTGCTTGAACTGTTACATCTAGGGCCGTTGTGGGTTCATCAGCTATCAATATCTTTGGATCATTAATTAATGCAATTGCAATTACCACTCTTTGTCTCATGCCTCCAGAAAACTCATGAGGGTAAGAATTTATTCTTTTTTCAACTTCAGGAATTCCTACTTTTTTCATAACTTCTAATACTTTTTGAGCAACTTCTTCTTTACTGGCTTTTGGATGATGCGTTAAAAAAGCCTCACCTATTTGATCCCCCACTGTGTAATAAGGATTTAAGGCAGACAAAGGATCTTGAAAAACCATTGCTACATCTTTTCCTCTAATACTTCTTATTTCAGAATCTTTACTGGTTAAAATCTTTGTCTTATTTACTTCAATGTTGCCGTTTATTTCTACATTTCCTGCATTTAGCAAACCCATAATGGCAGATGCGGTAACGCTTTTTCCAGATCCTGATTCACCTACAATTGCTAAAGTTTCACCTGTTGTTAATGAAAAACTTAAATCATCAACTGCATGCACAAGTCCATCTGCAGTTTTAAATGAAACATTTAAGTTTTCTACTTTTAAAATTTCACTCATGCTTCAAGTCTTACTCGAGGATCTAATACTGCATATAAAATATCTACAATCGCATTTGCCACCACAACAATAAATGCGGTAATTAGGGTAATTCCTGCAATGACGGGTAGATCTGAATCAGAAACTGAATTAAAAGCAAGTCTTCCCATTCCAGGTAAACCAAAAACTGATTCGGTAATAATTGCTCCACCTAATAAAACTGCGATATCTAATCCAGCAATGGTGACTATTGGAGTAATTGCTCCTCTTAAAACATATTTAAATAAGACTTTTTTTCTTGATAGTCCTTTAGAAATAGCTAAGCGAACATAGTCTTCGCTCATTGTTTCAAGCATTCCATCTCTTGTTAACCGGGTATAAAGTGCTGCAGAAACTATTGCCACTGTTAACCAGGGTAAAAACATGGTTTGATACCACGAAACTGGATCTTCAAAAACTGAAACATAACTTGGAAAAGGAAAAATTGGTAGCCAAATAATAAAAATATAAATAAGTAATAAACCTACGAAAAACGTAGGCATAGATAAACCAAATATTGCAAATGCAGTGCTAATCCGATCTAGGGTTTTGCCTTTTTTCACTGCAGAAACCACACCTAAACCAATACCCATTAATAACCAAATAACTGCTGCGCCAATTGTTAAAGAAATTGTTGCTGGTAATGCATTAGCAATCATTGAGGTAACACATTGTCCGCGATAAAAGGAGTATCCAAGACTTGGTGCAGGACAAGAGAAAGCTTGTGCGCCTTCACCATAAGTTCTTCCAAAAAATATTCCCTTCATATAAGTGAAGTATTGCGTAAGAATTGGTTGGTCATAACCTAAACGGATTCTGTTTGCTTCAATTTTTTCGGGCGTGCAATGTTGACCACAACTTAACGAAGCAGGATCTACTGGTAAAACACTAAATAATAGAAAAGTTGTAATTGAAACAACAAAAAGTAACACGATCATAAAAGCTAAACGTCTGACAATAAAACGTGCCATGTTTAACCTTTCTTTAAAAATGGGAGCTGCAAAAGATTGCAGCTCCCATTAATTTTTATTACTGAATTACGTAGAGTGCAGCGAAGTTATGTGAACCGTATGGGTACCACAAATAACCTCCGCCGATTGATGATCCACGGAATTCTTGTGAACGACCAAACCAACTTGGGATTGCCCAAACTTGATCTAGCGCATATTGATTTGCTTTCTTCCATATTTCAGCTTGTGCAGCACGATCGGTTGTAGCTAATGCTTCATCCATCAATGCTTTGTAAGCAGGAAATGTTGGATCTTCTTGGTTTTGTGAAATATTAAATCCACCTTCACCAAAAAGTTCTGGCAAAACTGTTGAAGCATTCAACCAATCTGCAGCCCAACCAGAACGACTGATGTCGCCTTGTAAAGCTGTATCCATCACAACTGAGTAGTACTTACCTGGCTCAATTGGATTAGATTTGATTACGATTCCTGCTTCTTTTTCAGATTCAATCCACACTGCAACGTTTTTGCCCCACTGTGGTGTATCTGGATGATCAAAAACTAAACCTTCGCCAGTTGCTTTTGCATAAACATCTGGACATTCAGTTTTTGCTTTTTCTAGTTCAGCTTTGGCTGCATCTGGATTTCCTGCATCTTGTAAACCTTCAGGAAGTGTGTTTGACGCATAATCGGTAGCCAAGGTTGGGGAAATAAATCCGTCAGCCAAGTCACCTACGTATTCGCCACCATTTGCAGTTCTTAAAGCTTCACGATCAAGTGCTAAGAAGATTGCTTTTCTTACTGGTAAGCATGAAACTTTCTTAACGTTGATTGCGGTATAGATTGCATAAGGATCTTGTTCGTTTACACGACGATCTGCGAATTGGTCATCACCGAAAATTGTTTGAAGATTTTCAGTTTGAATTCCATCGAGTGATACTGCAAATGCATCATCACCAGCAGATGCGATCAAACGTGAATCGATAACTGCTTGATCTTGTGCAAAGTTAACCACGATCTTGTCTGGGTATGCTTTACGCAATGGATCTGAGTCTGGATTCCAGTTTTCGTTACGAACCAATGTCATATTTTGAGCTTTTACATAAGACTCAATTTTGTATGGTCCATTTGAAACAACAGCGTCATCATATTTTTCACCAGTATCTTTAGCTTTTGGAACTGGCGCGAATGCAAGCAATGTCACTGTGTAGTTGAAGTCAGCAACAACTTTGTTCAACTTGAATGTGATTGTTTTGCCATCGCATGAAACTGCGTTGTCATACAAAGCTTGTTGTTCAGCTGTTGCTTTGTATGGGCCTGGATATTGGCTATTGCCATCGGCATCTGTAGGAATATCCAAATATGAAATTGCATATGTTGGACCATCAACGATGATGTCGGTTGCAAATACACGGCTTGTTCCGTATGCAACATCTTGGCAAGTTACTTCACTGCCATCTTCCCAAGTAAGACCATCACGAAGTGTGAAAGACCAAGTCTTTCCACCATCGGTAGTTGTACCGGTATCTGTTGCCATATCAGCTACAAGTTCTGCACCAGCTGGACCTTGTTCGTATGCGTACGAAGTTAGCGTACGGTTTACAAACCCTCCAAAGAATGCAAGATCTTGACCTGTGTAGTTACGTTGTGGATCAACGTGATTGAACTGTTCTGCAATTGTCAAGAAAGTAATTGTTCCGCCTTGACTTGCTTCTCCAGTTCCACCAGATGAAGTTCCACTTCCACCACCGCATGCTGATAACAGCAACGCAGCAGCTGCAACCACGACACCAAGTTTGGTGCGTGAAATTAACTTCATTTGTCCTCCCTTAATAGTTAAGGCATCGTTGCCTTAACTGTTGTTAGAAAATGTTTAATTTTCTAACCTCTGTTTAGTCTTGCAAGTACTAAACAGAAACCTTTTATATTTTTTGCGCTCTTTCACCTTTTGGATCTAACGCGTCACGCAATCCATCACCAAAAAGATTGAAAGCTAAAACTAGTAAAAATAATGCTGTGCCTGGAATAAATAAATATGTTGGATCAGATCTAAAATATCTAACAGAATCTGCCAACATTGCTCCCAGTGCTGGAGTTGGAGCGACAACTCCTAAACCTAAAAATGAAAATGTGGCTTCAATTGCAATGTAGCCAGGAACTGTTAATGAAGCATAAACAATTATCGGTGCCCAAAGATTAGGCAAAATTTCTCTAAAAACCATGTAAGAAGTTTTAGCTCCACTTGCTTGTGCAGCTGCCACAAATTCTCTTTCTCTTAAACTTAAAGCTTGACCACGCATAACACGTGCAATATAAGTCCATCCAAATAAAGATAAAACTAAAATTATGTAGCTCATTCTAGAAATATTTCCTTCAGGTAAACCCCACCCAACTAAGCGTGCAGGTATCACTGGAGCAAGAGCAATAATTAATAACAAACTTGGAAATGCTAAAAGTAAATCAATGGTTCTTCCAATAACGGTGTCAACAAATCCTCTTTTATAACCAGCCCATATTCCTAAAGTAACTCCAATTAATGTAGTAAAAAGTGTAGATAAAAGTGCAACAATTAGAGAAATTCTTGCCCCATAAATAAGTCTGGCCAAAATATCTCGGCCAGTGCCAGGTTCAACACCTAAAGGATGAGCTCTACTTATTCCACCAAATGCAGAATTAGGTAAACCAAATTCATTTAAAGTTTCTTTATTTAGAGTGTAAGGATCAATATTTAGAAGACTTGTGACAAATGGAGCAAAAAGTGCAAGAAGAATAATAAAACTTGAAAAGAAAAGAGCAAAGATGGCAACTTTATCTTTTTTAAATCTAAGCCAGGCCAATTGTGCAGGAGATCTGCCTTGAATTTGATTCACCTCTTCAATTGTCAATTCTTTAATCACATCCCTTTTTTAAAAAATCAGTGTGCTCCAATCTAGTACTGCACAGGGATTAGACAGAAGGCTTATTGACTATTTATTGCGTGATTTAGCACGATTTCTCTCACCCTGGTTCAAAATCACTTTGCGGATTCGAACCGTCTCAGGGGTGACTTCCACGCATTCGTCTTCTCTTAAAAATTCTAAGGATTGTTCCAAAGACATTAATTTTGGTGGCACTAAATGAACTGTGTCATCAGAACCTGAAGCTCTCATGTTGGTTAATTTCTTTTCTTTAGTGATATTTACATCCATATCATCTGCTCGAGAATTTTCTCCAATAATCATGCCTTCATAAACTTCAACACCAGGACCAATAAATAATGATCCACGTTCTTGAATTGAAAATGCAGCATATGAAGTTGTTGCACCTGATCGATCTGCAATTAACGAACCAGTTGGTCTTGTTCTTACTTCACCATGCCAAGGTTCGTATCTATCAAACACATGATGCATTAAACCTGTGCCACGAGTTTCAGTTAAAAATTCTGTTCTAAAACCAATAAGTCCTCTTGCAGGAACTAAATATTCCATTCTGACCCAACCACTGCCATGATTTGTCATTTGTTCCATGCGACCTTTTCTTAAACCAAGTAATTGTGTAACTACTCCCACAAAATCTTCTGGCACATCAATAGTTAATCTTTCAACTGGTTCGTGAATTTTGCCATCAATTGTTTTAGTTACCACTTGAGGTTTTCCAACAGTTAATTCAAAACCTTCTCTTCTCATAATTTCAACTAGAATTGCAAGTTGTAATTCACCTCTGCCTTGAACTTCCCAAGTATCAGGTCTATCAGTGTCAAAAACTCTTAAAGAAACATTTCCAATAAGTTCTTGATCTAATCTATTTTTTAATAAACGAGCAGTCATTTTTGTGCCAGATTTTCCAGCAAGTGGTGAGGTATTAGTTCCTATAAACATAGAAATGCTTGGTTCATCAACTTTGATTACAGGAAGTGCGATTGGATTTTCTGCATCTGCCAAAGTTTCACCGATTGTGATTTCTTCTATTCCTGCAACGGCAATTAAATCTCCAGGACCTGCTTCTTCAACAGGAACTCTTTCTAGGGCTTGAGTAATTAGTAGTTCACTAATTTTTACTTTTTGAATTTCTCCATTAGTTTTCATCCAAGAAACAGTTTGACCTTTTTTAATAATTCCATTTCTTACTCGACATAACGCAAGACGACCTAAATAAGCAGAGGCATCAAGGTTTGTCACATGCGCTTGCAATGGTGCATTTTCTTCAAATGTTGGTGCAGGAACAGTTTTCAAAATAGTTTCAAATAATGGTTTTAGATTTTCTGAATCTGGCACACTGCCATCAGGTGGTCTATTTAAACTTGCCCGCCCAGCTCTTGCTGATGCATAAACAATTGGAAAATCTAAAACATGTGTCATTGAGTCATCTGCAAGATCAATAAACAAGTCATAAGTTTCATTAACTACTGCTTCAATTCTTGAATCTGATCTATCTGTTTTATTGATTACTAAAATTACAGGCAATCTTTTTTGTAATGCTTTTCTTAACACAAATCTGGTTTGTGGCAAAGGCCCTTCACTTGCATCAACTAATAAAACAACTCCGTCAACCATTTCAAGTCCGCGTTCAACTTCGCCACCAAAATCGGCGTGACCTGGAGTGTCAACAATGTTAATGATTACTCCATTGGGTGCTAAATCTTTTTCAACATATTTAATGGCAGTATTTTTAGCCAAAATTGTGATGCCTTTTTCTCTTTCTAAATCTGTTGAGTCCATGACTCTTTCATTTACATCTTGGTTTTCTCTAAATGCACCTGATTGCCACAACATGGCATCAACCAATGTTGTTTTTCCATGATCAACGTGAGCGATGATCGCTAAATTTCTAATATCTTCTCTAGTTTTTATTGTCATTGATCCCTTTTAAACGTTGAATCTGAATTCAACTACGTCACCGTCTTGCATGACGTAATCTTTTCCTTCCATACGAACTTTGCCTTTTGCTTTTGCTTCATTAAGTGAGCCTGCTTCAACTAAATCTTTAAATGAAACAATTTCAGCTTTAATAAATCCTTTTTGAAAATCTGTATGAATTACACCTGCAGCTTCAGGGGCTGTGTCACCTTTATGAATAGTCCAAGCTCTGGCCTCTTTTGGACCTGCAGTCAAATAAGTCTGCAAACCTAAGGTGTCAAAGGCTACTCTAGCCAATCTTGCTAAACCTGATTCACTTTGACCAACCGATGCTAATAAATCTTTGGCTTCTTCTTCACTTAATTCTGCTAAATCTGTTTCTAATTTTGCATTGACAAATATTGCCTCAGCAGGTTCAACTAATTTTCTTAAAGGTGCCTGCAAAGTTTCATTTCCCAAACCTGATTCATCCAAATTAAAAACGTAAAGAAATGGTTTAGCTGTTAAGAGAAACAGTTCTTTTAACAGCGCCAAATCTAATTTGGCAGCAAACACAGTTTTTCCCTCATCAAGTGCTGATCTGGCTTTTTTTGCTTCTTCTAAAAGTGCTGTCTTTTCTTTATTTCCTCTAGCCTCTTTTTCTAATCGCGGAATTGCTTTGTCAATTGATTGAATATCGGCAAGAATTAATTCAGTATTAATTGTTTCAATGTCATCAAGTGGTGAAACTTTTCCATCAACGTGAACTACATCTGGATCTTCAAAAACTCGTATTACCTGACAAATTGCATCTGTTTCTCTGATGTTTGCTAAAAATTTATTTCCAAGTCCTGCGCCTTCTGATGCTCCTTTAACGATTCCTGCAATATCAACAAAGGAAACTGTGGCTGGAAGTATTTCTTGAGAAGAAAATATGTTGGCTAAAGTTTTAAGTCTTTCATCAGGAACTCCTACTACCCCCACATTTGGTTCTATTGTGGCAAAAGGGTAATTAGCTGCTAAAACATTATTTTTAGTTAACGCATTAAACAAAGTAGATTTACCAACATTAGGTAAACCAACTATTCCCACGGATAAAGCCATAGTTTCTATCCTATTGGCGAGTCCAAGATGCGATTGTCAGCCCAATAATACACACTTATATATATGCAAATAACAAGTTTAATTTTAGGAATTGTGATTGGTGTAGTTATTGCAGCACCTTTTGCTTGGTTTATTGGTAAACAAAGATCTGTTTTATTACAAGGAAAAGTTCAATCCTTAGAAGAAAGAAATAGCACTTTAGAGCAAGCTAATCTTGCGGCAACTTCAATTGATCAAATGTTAAAACCTGTCCAAAAGGCAATTGATGAATTGAAAATAAAGTCAGAAGATGCTGATCGCAGAAGAATTGAAGCAGAATCAATTTTAAAAACTGAAATGAAATTGATTAAAGAAAGAAATGAATCACTAGATACTTCCACCAGACAAATTGCTGCTGCTATGGGTAAAGGTCAAACTAGAGGTCAATATGGAGAAATGCAATTAGAGCAATTACTAAAACATGCTGGCCTTGTTGAAGGTACTCACTTTTTAAGACAAGACTCCAGAGCTGCTGAAGATGGAATTGCGCGTCCAGATATTTCAATTTTATTAGCAGGTGGTGGCGAAGTTGTTATTGATGCAAAATTTCCTTGGGATGCATTCTTTGATGCAATGGGCTTTGAAGATTTAGCTCAAAGAAATTCACTTCTTGATAAGCATTCTAAAGATCTTTTAAAAAGAATTAATGAATTATCTAATAAGCAATATCAATCTACTACAAATAAATCCCCTAATTTTGTAATTCTATTTTTACCATTTGAGTCACTTCTTACTTCAGCGCTAGATTTTGATGGTTTGTTATTAGAAAAAGCTTTCGGTAAAAATGTTATTCCGGCAACGCCAACTACCATGCTTGGGCTTTTAAGAACTATTGCTTTTGGTTGGAACGAAAAAGATTTAAATAGTAATGCTGAAGAAATAAGAAATATGGGAGCAGAAATGCTCAAACGCTTAGCAAAACTAGTGGAACATATTGAAAATTTAAGATCTGGATTAAATAAAGCAGTAGATGGATATAACAGTTTTGTTTCTTCTTTTGATCGACAAGCTGTTTCTCAAGCTAAAAGACTTGCCCAAAAAGGGGTTCCTAGTAATAAACAAATTGAGGCACCTGAAGAAATCTCCACAGGCTTAACCAACTCTCGATACAGCGGTGAGACTGGAAAGTTAGAACTAGAAGGCCTGGACGATTAATTCATTAGATATTGGATACGGTAGTACTCGTGGCTGAAGAAAACCGTAGGGAATTAGAACCTCGTTATTATCGTGCAGTTGGTGCAACTGGTCCACAAAGTGAAAATGCATATCCAGCACTTGCTAGAAGAAAAGAATCTGCGGCAACTGATAAATTTGCAGATTCGCAAGAAATTGCAAAAAAAGTTGAAAACTTTTACAAAGGAACTTCAAGTAATCCAGTTTTAACTCAACAACTTCAAGAAGAAGAAAGAGAAAGAATTTCTTTTGCTCGAAGAGTATCTTGGCTACAGCCACCATTGCCTGCAAAAACTGCCGTAATTTTAATTTTGGTTGTACCACTAATTATTGGATTGTTAGACGTTTTACTAACCGGAAGAATTGGCATAATTACAAGCCTTGCTTATTCTGTAACTCTTATTTATCTAGCTGCAACTATTGAATCAAGACATTATTGGGATCCAGTAATTTCAGGGCCTATCGCCTATTTTCTAATTGTCTTAATTCTTGGCCAGTTGACTTTAAGTTCTGCAGGAAGTTTTATGCTCAAACAAACTGCCATGCTTTTAACAACTCTTGCTTTTAATGCACCTTGGATGGTTGGTTCAACTGTTTTAGCGTTCTTAATAACTTATATAAGAGTTAAAAGATTTAATTCTTAAGAGCGGCTTTTAAATCTTTTCTAATCTCAACAGGTAGAGCAAACTGAATATGTTCTTCGATAGTTTCAACTTCTTCAACATCGCCAAAACCGTTTTCATCTAACCATTTCAACACACCATTTACTAATTCTTCTGGCACAGATGCTCCACTGGTTAGTCCAACAGATTTAGCCCCTTCGAACCATTCTTTTTTAAGTTCTGAAGCAAAATCAATACGAAATGCTTTCTTTACTCCAGCTTCTAGTGCTACATCCACTAAACGAACTGAGTTAGAAGAATTACTTGAGCCAACCACAATTAACACATCTACTCTTGGTGCAATATTTTTAACAGCTGCTTGACGATTTTGGGTGGCATAACAAATGTCATCTGATGGTGGATCCATTAATACTGGAAGTTTTTTCTTTAACGCATGCACAGTTTCTAAGGTTTCATCAACTGACAAAGTGGTTTGAGAAAGCCAAGCAACTTTTTCGTCATCTTTTAAATTTAATTTTTCAACTTGATCAAGTCCATCAACTAAAATCATGTTGTCTGGTGCTTCACCCATTGTGCCTTCAACTTCTTCGTGACCTTCATGTCCGATAAGTAAAATCTTGTATCCATCTTTAGCAAATCTCTTAGCTTCATTGTGAACTTTTGTCACAAGTGGGCAAGTTGCATCAATAGTTTTTAAATTCCTTTGTTTTGCTTCTTCATGAACTGCTGGAGATACTCCATGAGCACTGAATACAACTAAAGAGCCTTCTGGAACTTCACTTAATTCATCAACAAAAATTACGCCTTTTTTTTCTAAAGTTTCAACCACATGTTTGTTATGCACAATTTGTTTTCTGACATAAACAGGAGCACCATGAACTTGGAGTGCTTTTTCAACTGTTACAACAGCTCTATCAACCCCTGCGCAATATCCACGAGGTGCTGCTAAAAGAACTTTGCCTGATGAAGTCATATTAAATATCGTATGCGTTGGCGTTGAGGAAAGCATCTTGAGCATCTACGCTGTTTTCATGAAGTCAGGTCAAAGTCCCGAAGAAGCAATCCAAGTCAAAGATGCCTCAAGAGCATTGTCAGAAATTATTTCCCAAATGCCTTCTGTCTGGATTGAAGGACAAATTACTTCTATAAAGATAAGACCTGGAAGTGATTGGGTATTTGTTGATTTAAGAGATGTTTCTGCAGAAGCTACTTTAAATGTTGTATTCAATCGTTCTGTATTAGATGATGCACCTTCTGAAATAGAAAGTGGTCAAAGAGTTTTAGTTCATGGCAAACCAGAATTTTGGATGAATCGGGGTTCATTAGTTTTTCGAGCAAGAAGAATTCAACCAGTTGGTTTAGGTGAATTAATGATTGCTTTAGAAAAACTAAAGCAATCATTATTAAAAGAAGGTTTGTTTGCTCCAGAAAAAAAGAAACCAATTCCATTCTTACCTAATAAAATTGGATTAATTTGTGGCAGAGCAAGTGCTGCCATGAAAGATGTCATGGAAAATACTATGCTTCGTTGGCCAGGAATTGAATTTGATGTTCATGAAGTTGCAGTGCAAGGTGTTAAATCTTCATCGGAAGTAAGAACCGCTCTTGCTCAATTAAATGCAGAAAATGAAGTTGAAGTAATTGTGATAACCCGTGGTGGTGGATCATTTGAAGATTTACTTCCGTTTTCAGATGAAATGTTATTAAGAGCAGTTGCTGCTTCTAACATTCCAGTAATTAGTGCAATTGGACATGAACAAGATAATCCCCTTTTAGATTATGTTGCAGATTTAAGAGCATCAACTCCAACAGATGCAGCTTCAAAATTAGTTCCTGATTTAGAAGATGAGATGGAATTAATTGAAGATTGGATTTTTAGAATGCGTGAAATAATTGGTAATCGAATTGAAAAAGAACAAATAAGTTTAGAAAGATTACTTGAAAAATCAGCCCTTGATTCACCTAAAGAATTTATTCAATCCCATAGAGATGTAATTATTGAATTAAAAACCAATTTAAGAAATCTCATATCAACCAAAATTTATTCAGAGCAAACTTGGTTTAAACCTCGACTTGCTCAACTTAGAACTCTTTCGCCATTAAGTACTTTGGCTCGAGGATTTGCAATAGTACAAAAAAGTGATGGCAAACTAGTACGCAAAGCAACCGAAGTAAAAACTGGAGATTTACTGCAAATTCGACTTGAAAAAGATTCCCTCCAAGCAGAAGTTAAAAAGTAATAGGAAATATAGTTAACCCATGGCCAAAGACGCAAACTTAAGTTATGAACAAGCAAGAACTGCTTTAGAAGAAATTGTCACCCAACTTGAATCAGGAAATTTGGCTTTGGAAGAAACTTTAAAACTTTGGGAAAAAGGTGAGCAACTTGCTTTACTGTGCCAAAATATTTTAGATTCGGCACAAGAACGTTTAGAAGCTTTAACTGAAGATGAAACCGAAGAGGAAGAAGACTAACTAGGAATTCCTAGTTTAGAAATAAAAGTATTTATTTCTTCCCAATTTGTAGTTGTATAGATCAAGACATTCACATTATTTTCAGTAATAAACAGTAACTTATCTTTTTCATTTTCTAGCACCGTGTAATTTTTATTATTAATTACTTTTGTTCGTTCATTATCTAATTCTAAAGTTGTATAAGTTTTAATTAATCTTTTTAGTTCAGTTTTTGAAACAATTACGCTTATAAATTCTTGACTGGGAGTAACAACTCCAACTCTCCAAACTTGTGAGTCTCCAACAGTTTCTAATCTTGCACTTGTGGCATTCCATTCTTTACTTAATCCGATTGGTCCATATGTTGGTAAGTCTGTTCTTTCTTTTGCCCCAAGTGCTACTCCTTGCCAATCAATTGGTCTTAAAACAACTTCTGAATCTTGTCTGGTAAACCATACAAAAGTTGCAAGTGACCCAACTAACAATCCAGTGACAATTAAAGACAGGACCATGTCAGAAACTGATTGAAGTGTGCGAGATTTTTTCTGACTCATACTTCCTATTGTTACCGAAGTTTCAATTTCTCGCTTCTTGTGCATAGGCGTAAGATGAAAGAAAGTTTTAGTTCTGGAAGGAAAAGCTTTAAATGGCAGAGTTTCAATACACAGAACTTTTGCCTTTAGGCGAAGATAAAACTACCTACAGAAAAATATCTGATTCAGGTTTCAAAATTGAAAAAATGGGAAATAAAGAGTTTTTGGTAATTGAACCTGAAACCATAAAAAAACTTACCTTTGAAGCTATGCATGATTCACAACATTATTTAAGAACAAATCATTTAAAACAATTGAGAAAAATCCTTGACGACAAAGAAGCAAGTAATAACGATAAATTCGTTGCTTTAGATTTATTAAAAAATGCCAATATTTCATCCGGTGGAGTTCTTCCAATGTGCCAAGACACAGGAACTGTCATCATTACCGGTAAAAGAGGATCTAATGTTATTACTAATTCACACGATGAAGAAATAATTTCAGAAGGTGTATTTAATGCTTATCAACAATTGAATCTTCGTTATTCCCAACTTGCTCCACTTTCTATGTGGGAAGAAAAAAATACAGGAACAAATTTACCTGCTCAAATTGAAATTTATGCTGACACAAAACCAGGTCATGAATTGGAATATTCATTTATGTTTATGGCCAAAGGTGGAGGTTCTGCAAATAAATCTTTGATGTATCAAGAAACAAAAGCGTTATTAAATCCTGAAAAGTTAGATGAATTCTTGGAAGAAAAGTTAAGACTTTTAGGAACAGCAGCTTGTCCTCCGTATCACTTAGCAATTGTTATTGGTGGCACAAGTGCTGAATATTCATTAAAGGTTGCAAAACTTGCAACCACTAGAGCACTTGATTCATTGCCCACAAAAGGATCTTTACTTGGTCATGGATTTAGAGATTTAGAGATGGAAGAACATGTTTTAAAGATGAGTCAAACTTTTGGTATTGGTGCACAATTTGGTGGAAAATATTTTTGTCATGATGTAAGAGTTATAAGACTTGCGCGCCATGGTGCATCTCTTCCTGTTTCAATTGCTGTTTCTTGTGCAGCCGATCGACAAATTCTTGCCAAAATTAATAAAGATGGAGTTTTTCTTGAACAATTAGAAACAGATCCCGCCCAATTTTTACCAGAAACAACCGATGAACATTTAAATGATGATGTTGTAAAAATTGATTTGGATAAACCAATGAAAGAAGTTTTAGCTCAACTATCAAAACTTTCTGTTAAATCTAGAGTTTCTTTATCAGGTTCAATGATTGTGGCTAGAGATTTAGCACATGCCAAAATAAATCAAATGCTTGAAGATGGAAAACAAATGCCTGATTACATGAAAAATCATGCTGTCTATTACGCAGGGCCTGCTAAGACTCCTAAAGGAATGGCATCTGGTTCTTTTGGACCAACAACTGCAGGACGCATGGATTCTTACGTTGATCGTTTCCAAAAAAATGGTGGCTCAATGATTATGTTAGCCAAAGGAAATAGAAGCCAAGTTGTCACAAATGCTTGTAAAAATAATGGTGGTTTTTATTTAGGATCCATTGGTGGTCCTGCAGCATTACTTGCTCAAGAATGTATTAAAAAAGTTGAAGTCCTAGATTTCGAAGAATTAGGCATGGAAGCAGTTTGGAAAATAGATATTGTCGATTTTCCAGCATTTGTAGTTGTTGATGATAAAGGTAATAATTTCTTTGACACAACCACTAAAAGTTTAGGAAAAACTATTCCAGTTGGACCAGATTCTGGCTGAAATTAAACTGGAAAATCTTCTAATAAATCAGTAACTAAAGCAGCAATCGGGGAACGTTCAGAACGAGTTAAAGTTACGTGAGCAAATAAAGGATGTCCTTTAAGTTTTTCCACCACAGCAACTACACCATCATGTCTACCCACTCTTAAATTATCTCTTTGTGCAACATCGTGAGTCAACACAACTTTTGAACCTTTACCAATTCTGGAAAGTACAGTTAATAAAACATTTCTTTCTAAACTTTGTGCTTCATCAACTATGACGAATGAATCATGTAAAGATCTTCCACGAATATGAGTCAGTGGTAAAACTTCTATAAGATCGCGAGCAACAATTTCTTGAATAACTTCAGGAGAGGCAATGGCGCCTAATGTGTCAAATACTGCTTGAGCCCATGGGCTCATTTTTTCACCTTCTGTACCTGGTAAATAACCTAAATCTTGTCCACCTACTGCGTATAAAGGTCTAAAGACCATAACTTTTCGATGATTTCTTCTTTCTAAAACATGTTCTAAACCAGCACAAATTGCTAAAGCACTTTTTCCAGTTCCAGCTCTTCCACCTAAAGAAACAATTCCTACTTCATCATCAAGTAATAAATCAAGTGCTAAACGTTGTTCAGCGCTTCTGCCATGAATTCCAAAAGCATCAATGTCACCTCTTACTAATTTAATCCTTTTATCAGTAGTTACTCTTCCTAAAGCACTTCCTTTATTAGAAGTAAGAATTAAACCTGTGTGGCATGGAAGTTGTCTTGCAGAATCATGATCAATAAAACCATTTGAATACAAATCATTTACTTCAGTTTCGCTTAATTCAACATCGGCAGTTCCGGTCCAACCAGAAGATGCCACAAATTCTGCACGATATTCCTGAGCGGATAAACCAAGTGCTGATGCTTTTACACGCATTGGCAAATCTTTACTTACTACATAAACATCTGCACCTTGAGTGGAAAGTAATTTAGCTGTTGCCAAAATAATTCCGTCGTTATCTAAAGAAAAAGCACTCGGTAAAAGGGATGCATTAATTTGTGACATATCAACACTTAATTCCCCACCTTCTTCATTTACTTTCATTGGTAAATCAAGACGGCCGTGTTCAATTCTCATTTCATCAAGTTGTCGAAGAGCTTCTCTGGCAAAAAAGCCAAGTTCTGGATGAGTTCTTTTTGCTTCTAATTCTGTTACCACAATTAAAGGAATAACTATTTCATGTTCAGCAAAGCGATACATGGCTTTAGGATCTGAGAGCAGAACACTGGTATCAAGAACGTAGGTGCGAATATTTGGTTCTGTTCGCCGAGCAGCTGACAATCAACCACTTCCTAACGCTTAAAACTTTTTCAGTTGTCTAGTAGTTACTTGATAATTAACGCTAGAGGATTTTGGTAATCGTTTACTTGCGACACACCCAAGTGAAAGTTAACGGTTGAAGGCTGAATAAATAACGCTTAAGCCCAATGCCAGGATTATCAGTCCTCCGCTACCAGTGATTTTTTCTATACGTGTTGGCGTACTTGCAAGCCAATGCCTGGCAGTTCCTGCAACTAATCCCCAAGTGCTATCACTTATGACTGCGATTACAAAAAATATAAATGCTAAGAAAATCATTTGCCAAATAATTCTTCCTTGAGATCTATCCACAAATTGCGGCAAGATTGCTGCAAAAAAAACTAAGGATTTTGGGTTCAAAAATCCCACAATAAAACCTTGTTTAAAGACTTCTTTTGCAGGTTTTGGATCCGCTTTTTCTACTAAAGCTTTTGCTACATCTTTTCTGGTTTTTATAGCGTCGTAACCTAAATAAACTAAATATCCACCACCTGCCACACCAACAATTGCATACGCAATGTCTGAACTTTGGACTAAAGAACCAATACCAATCGCAACTCCTAAAGATCCGGTAAACATTCCCACAGAATTACCAGCCACATTAACTAAAGCAGCTTTTTTACCAAATGAAATTCCTCGACCTATAGTAAATAAAACACTTGGTCCAGGAATGATAATTATTAAAAATGAGGCGATAGCAAAAGCAATCACGTCATTTAGTGGAGGCATGGCGACTAATCTAGTAGTCATATGAGTAATTGGGCTAAAGAGGTAGTTGCAAACACCAAGCAAGCATTTAAAAATGCTGGAAACAAAAAAGTTGCCGAAGGTGCTGCAAACTATATGAAAAATATTTCACCATTTATTGGAATTAGTTCACCAAAAAGAAGAAATTTAACAAAGAATGCATGGCAAAATCTTGCTACCCCTACAGAAAAAGAATTAATTACTGCAGCAAAACTTTTATGGAAATTTCCACAAAGAGAATTTCATTATGCAGCTTGTGACTTAATGGGTAAATACATTGATGTTTGTACACCTAAAACTTTAGAGCAAATAACTATTTTAATTAAAACAAAACCTTGGTGGGATTCAGTTGATTTACTAGGAACTCAAGTTATTTCCCCACTGACTTTGAAATACCCTGAAACTAGAAAAACCATAAATAAATGGAATAATTCAAAAAATATTTGGCTAATTCGATGCGCTATTCAACATCAACGGGGACATAAATCGAAAACCGATGTTGATTTTGTTTTAAAAATATGCCAAAAACATATTAACAACCCAGAATTCTTTGTAGCTAAAGCTATTGGATGGGCTTTGAGAGATTTTGCAAAAATAAATCCAGGTAAAGTTAAAGAGTTTTTAAAGAAAAACCCTTCCATGTCAATCGTTTCAAAAAGAGAAGCGTTAAAAGGACTTAATAGACTTTAATTATTTTTAAAAGTTTCGTCAGTTTTCTTTAAACTTCTGATTAAGAAATAGGAAATTAGAAAGACTGAAATACCTAATAAACCAAATGTTACTAGTCCTAATAATCCAGGTCTTACTCGATCTGGATCAATTTCAGGAGTTTCTGCAAGTAACAAAACTAAGTTAGTTAACATAATTTAAATCTATCGCAGTCCATCAAATAAATCAGTTTCAGGTGTTTTAAATGGAACTCGAGTTACTGCAAGTTGATAATCCTCTGTAGGCCAAATCTTTTTTTGAATTTCAGTTGGTAATGCAAACCAGTCACCATCGGGATCTACTTGGGTTGCATGAGCTTTTAAGGCTAAATCTCTTTTATCAAAATACTTACTGCATTCAATTTTTGTTGTGACTAAATCAGAATCATCTTCCATATCAACCATCCAGTCTGCATATGGATTAGTTTTACCTAATTCTTTGAAAGCATTATCTATTGCTTTCATTTGTCCAAAGTTAAAACCCATTTGATAATAAACTTTTTTGATTTGCCATGGAAAACCTAGATCTGGTTCATAATTTAATTTGGCCGCATTTTCATAAGCGAACATGGTAATTTCGTGAGTTCTAATGTGATCAGGATGAGGATAACCACCGTTTTCATCATATGTAATTACAACTTGAGGTTTAAATTCTCTAATTAGTTTTATTAAAGGTCTACTGGCTTCTTTAATTGGAATTTCTGCAAAACAACCTTCAGGTAGTGCAGGTTTAGGATCTCCTTCTGGAAAACCTGAATCAATAAAGCCAAGCCAAGTATGTTTTGCTCCTAAAACCTCAATAGATTTTGCCATTTCTTCTTTTCTAATTTGGGCTAATTTTTCTGCCACTTCAGGGGATTTAAGTTTTGGATTTAATACATCTCCTCTTTCACCACCTGTGCATGTGGCAATCATGACTTGCACACCTTCTTCTACATATTTAGCAACTGTGGCAGCACCTTTACTTGCTTCATCATCAGGATGAGCATGAACACATAACAGGCGCAAACCTTGCAACTTTAATATCCTTTAAATCTAGGCAGTATTGTCAAATAAAGACAACCTAAATCTTATGAGGAAGCTACTTTGTTAACAAATCGAGATCAATGGCCTTCTCATATTCAAGAACGTTATCCCAAACAAGGAAAACCTTGGTTTCTTTATTTTGTAGGTTTAATTTTTATTACCGTAATTGGTTCCTTTGTTGCTGTAGGAATAAATAGAGTGATGAATCCACCAATTTATGAAAAATTACTTGCTTGGGAAATTAAAGATAAAAATAATATTGAAATTATTTTTGAAGTAAATAGAAATGAAAATATCGATGTTTGGTGTTTGTTAAGAGCACAAAATGAAAATATGACTGATGTTGGTTATGCCATATTAGAAATTCCTCAAGATGCTAAAACTTATAAACAAATCAATTACAAATTAAAAACTTATGAAATGGCTTATACTGCAGAGGTAATTAATTGTGATGATGATAAAGACTCAACACTTTTCATTGCTCCGCAATTTATACCTGGAGTAGAAATTCCTCAGCAAGATCCCCCGGCCATAAATTCAGGGCAGTAAGTATTATTAGAAACTATGAATAATTCAAACGTCTGGCTTACCCAAGAATCCTTTGATCGCTTAACAAATGAATTGAATGAGCGCTCTGGTGCTATGCGTTCAGAAATTACAAAAAAAATTGAACTTGCTCGTGAAGAAGGCGACTTGAAAGAGAACGGTGGCTATCACGCAGCTCGAGAAGAGCAAGGAAAAAACGAAGCAAGAATTAGACAACTAAAACAAATGTTAGAAAATGCTCAAATTGGAACTCCACCTAGTGAAACTGGAAGTATTGCAATTGGACATGTTGTAAGCGTTGAATTTGCAGATGGAGATACAGAAAAGTTTTGGTTAGTTTCAAGAGAAGAAGCACAACATTCAACTATGGATGTTTATTCCCCAGATTCTCCTTTAGGAAAAGCGGTGTTAGGTAAAAAACAAGGTGATGAGACTAATTTTGCTTTACCAAATGGCAAAGAAGTAAAAATTAAAATTACTAAAGTTGAGACTTACTCGAATTAACGAGAAGTTGCTTTTCTAAATTTTCTTCCAGCAAGTGGCATAAAAATTGCCGTTATAACAATTAACCAAATAATTGTAGTTAAAATTGGATGTTGTAAAGAAAACGGTGCATCAGCTGCAACCGGCACTGGATAGCCAAATAAATATCTTTCCGCAGCAACAATTGAAGTAATTGGATTCCATTCAGCAAAAATTCTTAACCAAGAGGGCAAAGTTTCAGATGGTACAAATGCATTAGATAAAAATGTTAAAGGGAAAAGCCATGCAAAGCCTGCAGTGCTTGCAACTTGAGGTGAAGAAACAGATAAACCAATTGTGGCACCGATCCAAGCCATGGCAAAACAAAAAAACAAAAGTAGCAAATACGCATAAACTGCATTAATAAAACCACCACTAATTCTCCAACCAATAGCAAGACCAGTTAAAGACATAATGAATAAAGTAATAACACTTCTTGCAAGATCTGCGAAATTTTGTCCGAGTAAAACTCCCAAGGTATTCATTGGTAATGATTTGAATCTGTCAATAATTCCTGAATTCATATCTGCATTTAAACCAATTGCTGCAGATGCTCCAGCAAAGGCGATAGTTTGCACAAAAATACCTGGAATTAAAAATGAACGATAATTACCATCACCCACATCAATCGCGCCACCAAAAACAAAAGCAAACAATAAAATAAAAATAATTGGTTGGACAACATCAAAGAATAAAACTTCTGGATTTCTTCTAAACCTTAATAAATTTCTCCACGTTATAACAAAACTGTCATGAAATAACCAATAAACTTTGCCATGTTTTCTTGCATAATTTTCAGTTACTGAACGAGAACTCATTTATTTTCTACCTCTTTTAGAATCTACTAATTCGTCTTCAACTTTTACCTCTTCTGCATGATGTCCTGTTAAAGTTAAAAACACATCATCAAGAGTTGGTCGTCTTAATTGAATTTCCTTAATTACAATTGATGCTGCATCAAGTGCCCGAACGGCATCAACCACTTTGACCCCACCTCCGGTAACTGGTGCTTGTACATGTTCTCCATCAACAACCACAGGACCAGATGCAATATTTTTTAGTGTTGCAGCGGCATTTTGAGCTTTGCTTTCGTCAACCACCACGTCAATTCTTTCGCCACCGACTTGGGTTTTTAATTCATCAGCTGTTCCTTGGGCAATAACTTTGCCTTTATCAATCACCGCAATTTTGTCTGCTAATTGATCTGCTTCTTCTAAATATTGAGTAGTTAATAAGACCGTGGTTCCTGAAGAAACTAATCCTTTTATGACATCCCACATCATAATTCTAGATCTTGGATCTAAACCAGTTGTTGGTTCATCTAAAAATAAAATATTTGGATTTGCAATTAAAGATGCTGCTAAATCTAGTCTTCGTCGCATTCCACCTGAATAAGTTTTAACAATTCTTTTTGAAGCATCAGTTAAATTAAATCTTTCTAGCAATTCAATAGCCTTTTCATTTGCTTCTTTTCTAGGAAGTCTAAAAAGTCTTCCGAGCATGACAAGATTTTCTATGCCTGTTAAATTTTCGTCAACTGTTGCACTTTGTCCAGATAAACCCATAATTTCTCTGGCATGAACTGGATCATTAATTACATCAACACCTGAAACAAACGCAGTTCCAGAATCTGGATTTAAAAGTGTAGTTAAAACTCTTACTGTAGTTGTTTTTCCAGCTCCGTTTGGTCCTAGTAAACCAAAAACACTTCCCTGTTCAACTTTTAAACTTAAACCATCTAAAGCTTTTACTTCTCCATAATGTTTTACTAAATTATTTGCTTCAATAGCAATACTCAATTAATTCTCCCGGTAAAATGATTTATTTTTATTCTAGTTGTATTACTGAATTTGTGCTTCGTGACCTAGGGCTTTAATTCTTTGTAAAACTTCTTTTTCGTGTTCTTGTCCTCTTGTTTCCATTGTGATATTCACCGCAACTTCATCTAAAGCAAGCATTGGATCGGTTCTTAAATGGAATACATCCAAAATATTTGCACCTAGCGAACCGATTTCTGACAACAATTTTGCTAGAGATCCTGGTTTATCTTTGATTCTGATTCGAACTGTTAAATATCTTCCCGCCGCAGCAAGTCCAGTTTGCATGATTCTTTCTAATAAAAGAGGGTCAATATTTCCACCAGATAAAACAATCGCAACAGGGCCTTCAAAAGCTTTTGGATTTGCAATAAAAGCGGCTACTGCAGCTGCTCCTCCTGGTTCAACTAAAAGTTTTCCTCTTTCAAGGGTTTGCAAAAGTCCTATGGATAACTCATTTTCCGAAACAGTAATAATTTCATCAACATAATCTTTAATAATTTCAAATGGAACATCTCCTGGTTTTCCAACCGCAATTCCATCAGCCATCGTGTTCATGGATTTTAAAGCGACAGGTTTTCCTTCTTTTAAAGATTGTGGATAAGCAGCTGCATTTTCTGCTTGTACTCCAATTACTTTTACTTTGGAATTTTTTTTCTTTATCGCCAAAGCAGAACCTGCAATTAATCCTCCACCGCCTGTGCAAACTAAAACAGTTTTTACATCCGGTAGTTGTTCAATAATTTCTAAACCGACTGTTCCTTGCCCTGCCACGATATGAGGATGATCAAAGGGAGAAATGAATATAGATCCTGTTTGTTCACTATCTTTTCTAGCTTCTGCAATTGAAACATCAATTGTGTCTCCTGCAAATTTAACTTCTGCTCCGTAACCTTTTGTTGCTAAAACTTTTGGAATCGATGCTGATACTGGCATATAAACTTTTGATTTAATTCCTAAAAGTTGCGCAGCTAAAGCAACACCTTGGGCATGATTTCCAGCACTTGCAGCAACCACACCTTTTTTCTTATCTACATCAGAAAGTTGTGAAATCAGGTTGTAAGCACCACGAATTTTAAATGAACCTGCACGTTGAAGATTTTCTGGTTTTAAATACACAGGTTGATTGATTTGTCTTTCAAGCCAGCCGGCATGAACCATAACTGTGGGCCTGATAATTCCAGTTAATCTTTTTGAAGCTTCTTCGATATCAGATAGAGAAACTAAATGTTTTTCTGACATTTATCTCTCCATTTCAATAGATTTTCAATCTTGTAAGTGACTATCTGATTAAGTTTAAACTACCCAAGGCCTAGGCTTTAACCTATTGTGACTTTATTTCAGGGATTAGCAAGAAAAATTAGACATAACCCTTGGCTTAGAGGCCTTCCAAATGAAGTAGCAGTCATTGCTTTAATTGCTTTTTTTGTAGCAATTGGTTTTGGCATAGTAGCTCCTGCAATTCCTGTATTTGCAAAATCCTTTGGAGTAACCGCTTTTGCTGCAAGTTCAGTGGTTTCTGTATTTGCCCTAATGAGATTTGCTTCTGCTCCACTTGCCGGATATTGGGTAAATAAATTTGGGGAAAGAAATGTATTAACTATTGGTTTATTAATTGTTTCTTTATCTAGTTTTTTTGCAGGACTTGCAAATGATTTTGTGCACTTACTCGTTCTTCGAGGAGCTGGTGGATTAGGTAGCACTATGTTTTCTGTTGCGTCTTTTTCACTTCTACTTCGAATTGTTTCAGCTGATCAAAGAGGAAGAGCAGCAGCTGCGTTTCAAGGTGGATTTTTAATCGGTGGATTAGCAGGACCTGCAGTTGGTGGAATTGTGATTGCTATTTCTTTGAGAGCACCTTTCTTTGTCTACTCTTTCACTCTATTGTTTGCAGCTGCCGCGTCTGCATTTTTCTTAAATAAACATGAGAAAAAAGATGGTCAACAAAAAGAAAGATCTAAAGTATTTAATCAAATGAAACTTTTTATAGTTGCAGTAAAAAATAGAGCTTATGCTGCTGCCTTATCTGTAAACCTTGCTACTGGTTTTGTTTCTTTTGGAATTAGATCTTCAATTATTCCTATATTTGTTGTTGAAGAATTACGATCTAGTCCTTCGTTAATTGGGTTGGGATTTTTAGCCACCAGTATTACTCAAGCCGCATTTTTATCTTTTGCTGGAAAAGCAACAGACTTAAATGGTAGAAAACCTTCTATGATTTTTGGAACAAGTACTTTATTTATTTCTGTATTAGTTTTAGTTATTTTTGAAACACCTTTAGGATTCTTAGTTTCTATGGCAATTGCAGGAATAGGAGCAGCCTTTATGGGATCTGCTCCTGCTGCAGTAGTTGGAGATGTCACTGGTGGAAAACAAAGTGGACCTGTTGTTGCTGCTTTTCAAATGACCAGTGATTTTGGTTCAATCATTGGACCTATTGTTGCTGGAAGCTTGGTTGATTCCTTGGGCTTTGCGGCTGCTTTTTTAACTGGCGCTGCTATTTCACTTTTAGCAGTATTTTTCTCAATCATCATGCCTGAGACAAAACCTAAAATAAATAAATAATTGGCATAAATTTAGAACTTAAAGCACAATAGATAGTAAGCGTGAGGAGAACTAATTGACTGAAACTGCATATTTTGCTCTGGGTTGCTTTTGGGGTGCGGAAAGAAGATTTTGGCAAACAGAAGGTGTAATAGAAACAAGCGTTGGTTATATGGGTGGGACTGTAAAAAATCCAAGTTATGAATTAGTTTGCACAGGAACTACAAATCATGCTGAAGCTGTAAAAGTTGTATTTGATCCTTTAAAAGTTTCATACCGTCAACTATTAGAAATGTTTTGGACAATTCATGATCCAACTCAAGGAAATCGTCAAGGAAATGACATCGGATCGCAATATCGAAGTGTGATTTTTTATGTAAATGAATCACAGAAAAAAGAAGCAGAACTGACTAAAAATATTTATGAAGAAGCTATTAAAAAAGAAGGTTTTGGTTCAATCACCACTCAAATTATTCCAAGTAAAGATCATGAATATTTTGAAGCAGAGGAATATCATCAAAAGTATTTAAAGAAAAATCCAAATGGCTATGATTGTCATGCACGAACTGGAGTATTTTTTCCAAGTTTGGTTTAAAAAATTAAAGGGGCCAATTTCTTGGCCCCTTTAATTCAAATAATCTTTTGTTATTCTCTTCTTCCTGCAAGTATTGCAAAAAGACGTAACATTTCTAGATATAACCAAACTAAAGTTACGGTTAATCCAAAAGCTAATCTCCATGATTCTTTTTCTGGCAAATTCATTGAAGTTGCTGAACGAATTGCTTGGAAATCAAGCATTAATGAAAATGTGGCAAGTCCTACTCCAAATAGTGCAAGCAAGATTCCAATTCCACCAACGCCATAAAAGCCCCATCCATTTCCAACACCCATGAATGCAGCAATTAATGAAATAACAGCAATGACTAAATAGGAAATCATTGCCACCATCATCATGCGAGTAAATTTCGCATCAACTTTAATGATTCCTGATCTAAACAAGAACAACATTGTGCCAAAAGCAACTATGGTACTCATGATTGTATTTCCTACAATGTTTGTTCCATCAGCAACAATTAAGTTTTGATAGATGTATGAAATTCCACCAACAAATATTCCTTGCATTACTGCATATGCAATAACTAAAGCTGGTGAAACATTTTTCTTAAACGTATTTACTAAACCAAGTACAAGGCCAGCTATTGCTGCCATGATTGCTAATCCTGGAGCATTCCAACCAACAAATGCGCCAACGAGTAAAAGTCCTAACATCACAAAAGATTTCATAACTACGTCGTCCATAGTTACAACTCTTTCGCCAGGTTTAGCTGGGGTTACACCAGGAAATGTTCTTTCTTGTGTTTGTTCAACTGGTGTTGAAGTAAGAATTGAACTGTCGTTGCCACCTCTGTTATTTAAAACAGATCCAGGTTGTTGAAAGTCGGCATAACGACGTATGACTGGATTTCTAGATTCCATCTTTTTTCTTTGTCTCCTTTAGAAGAACTATCTTGGGAAGGCCTTTTTATTTCCTCCTATTTTCAAGGTAACACGTTTTTAAAAGACTTGCTTTCTAACCTTGAAATTAAGCACGAAACTATAGGTCAAAGGTGCGTATTTGCCCTGAAAAAAACTAGGGTCTGGCTTTCATTATCTATCGATGTAGTGCGAGAATAAATGCAGTAATTTCCACCCCGTACGGAGGAATAGTGGCAGCACGTAAGAAGTCAAAAAAACGCGCCTCTAAAAAGAGCGCTAAACGTAAGGTAGCAAAAAAGAAAGTAACTAAGAAGAAATCTGCAAAGAAATCTTCTAAGAAAAAAGCTACAAAAAAGAAAGTAGCTAAGAAGAAATCTGCAAAGAAATCTTCCAAGAAAAAAGCTACAAAAAAGAAGGCTTCAAAAAAGAAATCTTCTAAGAAATCTGCTCCAAAGGCAGCAGCACCAGCTGCTCCAGCAGCAGAAACTCCTGCACCATCACCATTCAATCCACTTAGCTGGTAATTAATTAGTTAAGTAATTGTTTGGCAAAAAGCTTTAGGGCCATTTCGCGAGTTAAATTGCGAAATGGCCCTAAAAATTTAAGATAGAAAGAGAATATGAAGAAAAATATCTCAGTTGTAATTACTTCTTTCTTATTATTATTTGTATTCTCTTCTCCAAGTTTTGCCTACTTGCCAATGAAAAAATGTAAAAGTGATGATAGCAAGTGTGCAAAAACTGCAAACACTAAACAATTAAGAAACTTTGCAATAATTGATAACAAGCATTATATAAATGAACATAATTATCGAGTTTTAGGAAAAATTTCTGCTGAGACAATGTCTGGAAGAGAATTTGCTGCCGCTGAAAAAATTAAGAATTACGCAAATGCATCCTATGGTGTATGCAAAGATTTAATGCAACAAATGTCTAATCTTTACGCCACAAGAGCTTCTACTTACTTTCCACAAGATCAAGTTGATGTTAGAGCAGGATTGAATGGACAAATAGTGGCTTTAGAAGATCAATTGCACTCAAACTGCAATAAAGTAAAGATGCGCTGGTAGTTAGTAAGAAATTAATTTTTCATTAATTCGATTAATAAATTCTTGAGGCTGACCTATTGGCCCATTAATTCTTTCAACTAGTTTGCCATTTTTGTCAACTAATAAAGTAATTGGTAAACCAGTAATTCCATAAAACTCTCGCAGAAGGCTTCTTGGATCTTGAACACTGGCAAAAGGTAATTGCCATTTATAAGAAGCTTGAAGTGAATCTTTTTCATTATCTTGATATGCAATGCCTAAAAAGTTAATTTTTCCACTTAACTTTTTATATGCGGCAT
This sequence comes from Actinomycetes bacterium, assembly GCA_038145175.1. Classification (GTDB taxonomy): domain Bacteria; phylum Actinomycetota; class Actinomycetes; order S36-B12; family UBA5976; genus ATZT02. Next base: position 114,966 of record JAYQPE010000004.1, read on the forward strand.
TAAAAGCAACAGCATCGTCTGCACAAATTGTGCACCAAGAAGCCCAAAAACTAATGACTATAGGTTTATCACTTTGAACGCCTGCCAAATTTACTAATTGGTCATGACCTAAACACTCCAAAACAGCAGGAGCAATAACTCCTCTAGCATTATTTGTTTCTAATTCAGATGTTGGACATTTGGGCGTTAAATAATTTGTGGCATCACTTTTAAGAAAAGCGCCGCTATTTTCTCCAGAACTACAAGCTATTACCGTTAATGAAACTATTAATAAAATAAGTGCTTTAACTTTCATTTTTATATTCTATAAATCATAGTTAGTTATCTATCAAGTGAGACTAAAATCAAACCTTGAACTCAATCATTGTTAAGTCTTTTATTTTTTATTTATTAGTCCAACCATTTCAGATCGACGTAATTCTCTTCTTAAAATTTTTCCAATTGGGCTTTTTGGAAGATCTGTAACAATGACCACAGATTTAGGAAGTTTATAACGCGCTAATGATTTCTCACAATGAGCAATTACTTCTTCTTGGGATAAAGTTCCCGAAGCTGCAACTATGTAAGCACATACTCTTTCACCAGTGTTTTCATCAGGTAATCCAATAACTCCAACTTCTTTCACATTTGGAAGTTTGGCAATTTCTTCTTCAATTTCATTTGGATATACATTAAAGCCACTAACTAAAATCATGTCTTTTTTGCGATCAACGATTTTGAAATAGCCGTCTTCATCCATTTGCGCAATATCACCGGTATAAAGCCAACCATTTTTTAAAGTGTTTGTTGTTTCTTTTTCGTTATTCCAGTAACCAAGCATTATTTGTGGACCTTGAGCAATTAATTCGCCAGATTCACCAATATTTACTTCTTTGCCACTTTCATCAACTATGCGAATATCAGTTGATGGCATAGGTATTCCAATTGAACCAGGTTTAGAAATTCCACCCAATGGATTAAAAGTTAAGACTGGAGAAGATTCTGTTAAACCAAAACCCTCTACTAGTGGAGAATTAGTTAATTTTTGCCAATCAGTAGCAACTGATTGATGTAATGACATTCCACCTGCAACAGAAGCGCTCAAATGTTTTGGTGGATTTTCTAAGAACCAAGGTTCCTTCAATAGTGCACCATACAAAGTATTCACACCTGAAACCCAAGTAATTTTGTAATTTTCAAATGCTTTTTTCATATTGCTTGGTGGTCTTGGATTTGGAATTATTATGTTTCTTCCACCCATGTAATAAAGCCCTAAAAGATTTACTGTGAATGCAAAAATATGATAAAGCGGAAGTGCAGTAAGAATAGTTTCTTTTCCTGCCAACAAGAATTTGTCTACCATTTGCATCATCTGCAAGGTATTAATTACTAAATTCTTATGGGTAAGCATTGCGCCTTTGGAAACTCCTGTAGTTCCTCCTGTGTATTGAAGGGCAGCAATTGATTCAGTCTTAATGTCTTTTGCGTAATCAAGAACTTGACTTCTTTTTGCATGACTATGTCCAAGACTCAATGCTTGATTAAATTTTGTGTGTTTAACTGTAATTTTTGGTATAGATTTATGTACAACTTTTTGAACAAATCTAATAAGTCCACCGGCTAAAGTTGGAAAGTATTCCGAAATTTTAACCGTTATAACAGCTTCAATATTAGTTTTTGGTAATACTTCCGGTAAACGATCAGCGAACATATCAATTATCACTACAGCTTTGGCTTGCGAATCTGAGAATTGATGAATCATTTCAGAGGCGGTGTAAAGAGGATTGGTGTTTACTAAAACACAGCCTGCTTTTAATATTCCAAAAGCTACAATTGGATAACTCAAACAATTAGGCATTTGTACTGCTACTCGATCTCCAGGAATTAGATTTATTACTTCACGTAAATAAACTGCAAAATCATCTGATAAATCATCTATTTGCTGGAAAGTTAATGAACCATGCATTCCATTTGGCATGCATTGGGTAAAAGCAATAGTTTTGGCATATGTATTACTTGCCCGACGAATTAAATCTGGAAGATGTGCAATATCGGTTGGAGCAATGTATGGACTTACTCCTGCTGGATATTTTGTTAACCAAGGTTGATTTGCCATTTTTACTCTTTCACCAAAATAGGGGCCTTTATACATACTAACCACAATTTAAAAATCAAACCAGACAATTTTCTAATTTTTTTTATCGATAGTAGTAGTAAATAATGTAGATAAAGTGAGCATTTACCACCTGTTTTTGAGAAAAAGTATGATTCCTGCAAAAGTTCCACCAGAGGTACTCAAACCTTACTTGGCAATTCTTAACTTTTTACCAATATGGTCTTAGGGGAAGATTATTTGTGCCATCAAATTTATTTACCACTCCTAGAAATTGATGGATCTGAATGTTGTTTATTTCAAAACCAATTTGACTTATCAACATAGAAGTTCATTTTTCTTTTCTATGTTAATTTTTTATTATTTAGTTTTTTGGTCTCAATTAAGAATTACAAATCTACTTTCTTCCAAATACCATCTCAGACTACATCTTTTTATCAAATTTTTGATAGAAATTTATTAAATAAGTTATAAGAAAAATTATCGATACTTTATTTTTAGCATACAAAAAAATATTCACTACTTTTCTACTATTCAATTTTAATAGATTTTAACTTGGTTTGAATCTTAAATCTTGGACGTTTTAACGTTCAATACACGTTCAAACGAAAATCCCCTCAGGAATAAAATAGATTTTTCTGTTATTATTAGTAAAAGCATAGAACCAAAGATTTTGGAGGCGTTAAATCATGAAAGACAAAAATACTAATTCAAAAAGTTTTAAGGAATCCATTCAATCTATCTGGTCAGTAAATTCAGACGAAATTTCAAAAATTGTAGAAATTGAAGAAGAATGTGGTCCAACAAAAACCTGCAAAAATATGAAAGAAATAACTTTTGAAGGATTTGCAGAATCAGGTGGTAGTTTATCGGATGCATGGAAAGCAACTCTTGCACGAGAAGGAAAATTAAATGAAGGTAAAGGAAGCATTAAAGATATTATTCTTGGATCTAAAGAGAACCGTTAAATTTTAAATTAAACATGGAAGAAATAAAATCAGTTGAATCTTTAACAAAACAACTAAAACAAATTGGCTATATTGCCGACAGAGGGCTTTCAACTTCTATTTTAATTTCATTAAAAATGGGACGTCCCCTGCTTTTAGAAGGAGAAGTGGGAGTAGGAAAAACTGAACTAGCAAAAGCTCTTGCAAAATTATTTAATCGAGAATTAATCCGTTTACAGTGTTACGAAGGCATTGATACTAATCAAGCATTATACGAATGGGATTATGCTCGACAAATACTTGAAATTCGAGCCATGAATGAAACAGGAAATAAAAAAAATGAAGTAGACAAACTTTTCAGTGAGAAGTTTTTAATTGAAAGACCATTACTTTCTGCCATCAGAGCAGGGGATAAATCAGTATTACTTATTGATGAAATTGACCGAGCAGATGATGAATTTGAGGCATTTTTACTCGAATTACTATCAGATTTTCAAATATCAATTCCTGAAATTGGAACTATTAAAGCAAAAACTAAACCCATAATTATTTTAACTTCAAATCGTACTCGTGAACTTCATGATGCTCTAAAAAGACGTTGCCTTTACAACTGGATTGGTTTTCCCAGTGTTGAGCAAGAATTAGAAATAATTAGGAGTCGCATTCCTGATGTAACAGAAAAATTAGCTTCTAAAGTTGTTGAGGCAGTTAATCGCCTTAGAGAAATGGAATTAGAAAAATCACCTGGTGTCGCAGAAGCTATAGATTGGGTTTCCTCATTGCAGGCAATTCAGGCAGATGATTTAACCGCTGAAAGTGCCATGGATAGTTTAGGTGCAATTTTAAAAGACCGAAGTGATATAGAAACTGTTAAAGAAAATCTTCAAGAAATAGTTTAAAGTGTCTTTTGATTCAACATTTGAAGAACTATTTGTCGAATTTGGAGATTTATTACGCAAATCTGGCCAATCAATTGGTTCCGACGATATTTTAGTTTTTTGTGATGCCGTTTCTAAATTAAATCCTTCTGATCTTGTTGATATTTATTGGTCAGGTCGATCAACGTTAATTCATAAAAAAGATTCTATTCCAATTTATAATCAAAAATTTAGGGAATTTTTTTTAAATGCTGAATCAATCTCTAATGATCCTAGAAAAAAGAAAATTCAAGCCACTTCCATAGCGACTGCTACTTTTGAAATTCCAGAAGTTGAAGAAGGAACACCGGGTGAAGGTGAAGAAGAAGAAAAAAAGATGGGTTTTGTTTCTTCTACAACAGATATTTTTAGATCAAAAGAATTTAAAGATTGTTCTCCCGAAGAGCTTGCCAAAATGCGACAGATGATGAATGTTTTTAAATTATCTCCTCCTGAGAGAAGAACTAGAAGATATCAACTTAAAAAAAATGGAAATAAATTAAGTATGAGAAATATTGCTAAACAAGTTATGAGAAATCATGGAGAAATCGATGAACTAGTTTATGTAAGTAAAAAAAGAAAACTTAGACCAATCGTTTTTATATTAGACATTTCTGGTTCAATGGCTGATTATTCTCGAAATCTTTTACAATTTGCCCATGCTGCACGCAGCGCCCATGAAAAAGTAGAAGTTTTTTGTTTTGGTACCAGACTAACTCGTATTACCAAAATTTTGGACCATAGATCACCAGATGAAGCAATGAAAATTGCTGGTAATGCAGTTTTAGATTGGGATGGTGGTACTCGAATTGGTGACTCTATCGAAACTTTTTTAAAAAAATGGGGCCGAAATGGAACCAGTAGAGGAGCTATAGTGGTTATTTGTTCTGATGGTCTTGATCGAGGTGATCCTCGAATTTTATTTGAAGCTATGGAAAGATTATCAAGATTAAGTTACAGAATTTTATGGATGAATCCTCATAAAGGTGATCAATTAAATTTTAAACCCAACACCATGGGTATGATTGTGGCAGATCCATTTATTGATCAAATTGTTTCTGGCCATAATTTGAATAGTTTAAAAGAATTTACTAAATCATTAGTTAATTTAAGATAAAAAGATAGGAGAATACAATGAAATTTAGTGTTTCAGTTTTTGCCGAAGGTGACAAAGAAATTTCTTTATCAGAGATTGTGGAATTTGCAGATGCAGTAGCTCCACTTTCAGGAATTGCCTCTGGTGCAGGAAGTATGTCTTATGGAGCACAACTAGTTATTGAAGCCGAGAATTCAGATCTTGCAGTTGAAAAAGCGATTGTCGCATTTACAGAAGCAGCAAAATTAGCAAAATTACCTAGCTGGCCGGTTACAAAGGTTGAAACAATCTCTGAAGTTGAAGATTTTGAAGACGAATACATAGGCGATGATCAGCCTTGATTCGATTAGGTTCTTTAGCAGGTTATGCATTTGAAGGTCCCAGAGTTTTAATGGGTTGGAGTCCACCAACGATTCCTGGTGTTTATGCAATTATGTCCAGATCAAATCCCAAAAATAAACCTCAACAATATTCTGTTATTTACGTAGGCCATGCAGAAGATCTTTCCCAAATTGGTTTTCCCTTAAAACATCCATATGCCCAGTCTTGGATCAAAAGATCTGGGGACAAATTTAATCTTTTTGTCTGCTATCTAGAAATTCTAGGTGGAACAGTTGCCCACCGCGAACAAATATCAAAAGAATTACAATCAATTTATAAACCAAGTTGCAACGATGAAGTTTACGATAAAGCGTGGAAAGATGAATGGATCGGCGAATACAACTCAATAACGACAGATCCACTTACTACTAATCGTGATCCAAATCTTTAATTAATCAGCTTTTAGACCAATTCCTTCGAATTGTCTCGAACGTCGAACTCCCATTGCTGGACGAGCAGGTTCTGGTTTACTGTGATCTGGTTTATATGTTGCGCCAACCACAATGCCTTCTGCCATTCCATAGAGCAAAGGTAATGCACCTGCCACAACTCCACCTGTTCTATTAATTCGTTTTAGAGCAGGTTCAATGACTTCTGCGTTTCCTTTAATCTTCCAAACTAAGTCGGCTGCTTCTTCTAAATTTGTAGCAACTTTTTTTAATTGGATTCCTACAATTAACAAATAAATTGCAAGTCCTGCGATTAAAGCAACTATGTCAATTATTGTTAAAATAATTAATGTTCTCATGAGCGCACCTTATCCAATACTCTGCCTAAGAAAAGATGATGTTGAAGACCTTCTGCTAAAACTCCATCAACACCTTCAGATACATCTGTTAATAATTTTGCATTTGCAGTATTTGCTTCAGCAGTTGTCAAAGTTGCTTTGATTGCTTTAACCCGCTTATCTATCCTGCGAACTAAAATAACCAAAATTGTCAGCAATGCTGCAACAGCTAGAACTACAACAAATCCTAAAACAATTGCTGCAGTCCAAAGTGTTACTACTGTTTCTGAAAGAGTTCCTGAATCCATTTCTAACCTCCCAATCTGTTTCTGCCTCGTTTGAGCCCATCAATTATTGATGTTGCAAAGGCAATAGTTGTTTTTAAATCTTTTAAAGGTGCAGTGTTAGTTGCTGCATTTACTAAACCGTCGTTTATTTTCCCAGCTTGTCCGCCAATTCGATAAGCAAGTAAAAGAATCGGAACGACTAGCGCCACCACTACGAGCACCACTACCAAGCCAATAAAAAATCCTAAAGCCCAACCAGTATGTCCACCAAAAATACTCATATGTCTCCTTAAATTGTTTCTGCAAAATCTCGAACGGGTTTAAGACTTGAATTAACGGCAGGAACTGCTGCAGGAACTGGAGAAGTTTTAGCGGCAATAACTTGTACCCCGCCATCTAGTGCATCTAAAGTTTTTGCCACAGCTCGAAGATGACCTATGACTCGACTTAAACCTAAGGCAGCTGCGGCAATTATTAATGTCGCAAGTACCAAAGTCACAATTGCTACGGTTGGCATTTTGTTCTCCTATCCCAATAATTTGGCAACTGAGCCTGCGTATCTCACAGCTCCATTTGCTACATCTGAAATAACAGCACCTGTTTCATTTAGCAATTCAGGAGTGTTGTTAATTTCTCCAATTAAGGCAACTCCGCCTTCTAGTGCGTCATCTGCTGCTGATCGAATTCGCTCAAGTGAACCTAAAACTAGATTCAGTAAGGCAATTAGCACAGGAACAATCACAACCAACAAAACTAAATTTCCTATAGCCCATAAAGACATGTTTTATTTCTCCTATCTTCTTTGTAATGGTTTGTAGGGAAAAAAGAATCTGCCAAACACACGCACTGCTGCTCTTTTGAAAGCATTGAAACCAATTGCTAATCCGCTTGCTGCTTTTGGTCCAGCTACAGTATTTGGATCAAGTCCTAAAGAAATAGCACGTATTCGAGCTTGAGCGCTACTTGCTGTTTGATTAACTAAGACTGCGGTTACGTCGTTAATTAAACCTCTACCATATTGAGCTGCCGCACCTGAAACTTGCAAATCCAGCGCAATAGTTGCTTTAGTGCCTCCACCTAATGAAGCTAAATTAATAGTTAATAGTGCATCAGCATTTCCGCGACCTTTTTTATCTGCACCTTTAGCATCTATAACTGTTACCTTTTTGGCTACATCGCGATTAACAATTTTGGCTACACCTGCAAATTCCAATTTCACTGGTCCTGCAGAAATGATAACGTCACCTTCATAGGATCCATCGGGCATTTGATTAGTTAAATTTGCACCTGGAATACAAGGTGCTACTTGAGATAAATCACCAAAAAAATTCCATACTGAATCGATTGGTTGATCTAGTTCAATTACTTGCGAAATTATCATCTTATCTCCTTTGCGCTAAGAATGAAGTTGGATTTTTTTCAAACGATGTCCTACAGCCAGGTGCGCAAAAATAAAAAGTATTTCCTTCATATTCAAATGGTCTATTTGATTTTTGCGCCAAAACGGTCATGCCACATACTGGATCAATTACTTCAGCTACTTCAGAAGTTTTGATTTGAGAATTCGTAACCTTTGCAAATTCTCCTAAAGCACGTAATTTAACTAACTCTGCAAGAATTGACACAGCCATTTCTCTATGAGTGGTGTGACCCAAATCTAAGCCCACTGGAATTTTGACTTTTTCTATTTTTTCAGGCGCAATTTTTTTACTTGCCAGATAATCAAGGACAACTTGTCCACGCTTTTTAGAAGCTACCACACCTATAAATACTGGTGAATTATTTAGAGCAGTTTCTACTGCTTCTTCGTCACCATGACCTTGTGTTGCAACTACAACTATTGAAGATTCTGAAACCATGTTGCTCGTAAAATCTTCTACATCAACTAAAGTTACATTCCAATCAAGATTTTGAATTAAAGTTGATAATGTTACTGCCATTGGTGAGCGTCCAACTATTAAAACTTGAGGCACTTTCAACATTGGTTCAATATAAATTTGTAATGCCCCATCAGATTGACAAGAAATTGGTATAGCTAACACTCCATCTGGAATATGTAGTCCTGCAAATTCAGCTTCTTGACCCAACCAAATAAGTTTTGCTTTACCTTCTGCTAAAACCTTTTTTGCTTCTTTAATTAAGACAGGTTCTGCGCAAGCACCACCAATCCAACCAAATATTTCACCTGATTCTGTAACAATTGCTTTTGAACCGCTTTGTCCTGAAGATGGTCCTTGTCGCCACACAACTGTTGCCATGACAAATGAGTGACCTTGATTTGTCAGTTCAACAGCACGTTGTATTACGCCAATTCCTTCAACAGCGTGATTATTCATTAATCACCAACTCGAACTGGAGGCATTCCTGATATATCACGGCCTTCATGAATAGCGGCATAAACACGATCTGGAAGTAATGGCATATCAATATTTCTTACCCCAAAACCTTTAACTGCATCCATCACTGCGTTAACAAATGCAGCTGGACCTCCAACCGTGGCACATTCACCAATTCCTTTAGCCCCAATTGGGTGATGTGGACATGGTGTTACAACTTCATGTAATTCAAATCCTGGAGTTTCCCAAGCAGTTGGTAGTAAATAATCCATGTAATTTGAACCAACACAATTTCCTTCTTCATCAAAAGTAATAAATTGCATACTTGACATTGCATAAGCTTCAGTTAATCCACCCATGATTTGTCCTTCAACAATCATTGGATTAATGCGCACTCCACAATCATCAACCGCAACTACTTTTAATACATCCCACACACCAGTTTCTGGATCAACTTCAACTGTGGCAATGTAACAAGCAAATGGCCAAGTTAGATTTGGTGGATCATAATAAGAAACATTTTCTAGTCCAGGTTCCATTCCATCTGGCATATTTGTGTAAGCAGCTACAGCACATTCTTGAATGGTTACACCTTTATCTTTAGCACCTCGGACAAAGAATCGACCTAGTTCCCATTCAATATCTTCCTCAGATACTTCTAATAAGTGTGCAGCTAATTTTCTTGCTTTTGCTCTAATTTTTCTTGCCACCATGGCAACAGCAGCACCGGCGACAGGTGTAGATCTTGACGCATAAGTTCCCATCCCAAATGGGGCTGTATCTGTGTCACCTTCTTCTACCACAATGTCATCGGCAGGAATGCCTAATTCATGTGCAACTATTTGAGCCCAAGTAGTTTCATGTCCTTGCCCTTGAGATTTAGCACCAGTACGAAGTAATGCTTTACCAGTAGCATGTACGCGAAGTTCAGCAGAGTCAAACATTTTTATTCCCAAAATGTCATATTCTCTTGAATTTCCCGCGCCAAGTGGTTCTGTCATTGTGGATATACCAATTCCTAATAATTTTCCACGCTTGGCTGCTTCTGCTTTTTGTTTTAAGAAATCTTTATAGCCAATAGCTTCTAATCCAATATCTAAGCATTTTCCATATTGACCAGAATCCGTTAAAAATCCAAATGGGGTTCTATATGGAAACATATCGTCTTTCACAAAATTGATACGACGAAATTCAGCTTGATCCATACCAATATCATCAGCTGCTGCTTGCATCATTCTTTCTTGGAAAAACATTGCTTCAGTGACGCGGAAAGAACATCTATAAGCAACCCCACCTGGTGCTTTATTTGTATAAACTCCTGTAGCTGTTAGATGAGCAACAGGAATGTCGTATGCAGCAAATGCTGAATGCATCAAACCTATTTTAAATTTACTTGGTTGAGCATCAGAAAAAAATGCACCTTGATCTGAAGTTGTGTGCATGCGAATACCTAAAATTTTTCCATCTTTTCGCATTGCAACTTGACCTTTCAAATACACATCTCTTGCAAAATGTGTTGAAATCAAATTTCCTGATTTATCTTCAATCCACTTCACAGGTTTCTCAGTGAGAATTGAGGCAAGAATTGAAATTACATAACCTGGATAAACTGGCACCTTGTTGCCAAATCCTCCACCTAAATCTGGTGAAATAATTCGAATTTGATGCTCAGGAAGTTCTGCAACTAAAGCAACTGCTGCACGAATAATGTGTGGTGCTTGAGTTGTCATGTAAACAGTTAATTTGCTGGTTGCACGATCAAAATCTGCAATTGAACCACAAGTTTCCATTGGTGATGGATGTGATCTTGGATAGTGAAGTTCTAAATTTGAAATTTTGTCTGCAGCAGCAAAAGCTTTATCTGTACCAGCTTTATCGCCAATTTCCCAATCGTAAACATGATTATTTACTTGACCACTTTTATCATCACGAATAACTGGTGCACTTGGCTCCATTGCTTGGAAAGGATTTACTAATGCAGGTAAAGTTTCATAATCAACTTTAATTTTCGCAACAGCATCTTTAGCAATATATGGATCATCTGCCACTACCGCAGCAACTTCTTGACCTTGAAAACGAACTTTATCCGTAGCTAAGACTGCTTGTGTGTCATAAGACAACGTTGGCATCCAAGCTAAATTTCTAGCAGCCATCATTTCACCGGTTAAAACTAAACGAACTCCTGGAACTTCCCAGGCTGCACTAACATCAATTGATTTAATACGCGCATGCGCTACAGGACTTCTTAATATTTCCATGTGCAACATGCCAGGAAGAACTATGTCATCAACATAATTTCCTTTACCTCTAAGAAATCTGTTGTCTTCTACTCTTTTGCGGCTTGCACCCATTCCACCTATTTTTATTTCATCTATTGTCATGTTTGCTCCTTAGTTTCCTGATGCTCGCATTTTTTCAGCAGCCCATAGAACTGATTTAACAATGTTTTGATAACCAGTACATCTGCATAAATTTCCTGATAATGCCCAACGAACTTCATCTTCTGTTGGATTTGGATTTTCTTCCAATAAAGCTTTTGCTGCCATCATCATTCCTGGTGTGCAAAAACCACAATGCAAACCGTGTTCTTGTTTAAATCCTTCTTGTATTGGATGCAACTCACTTGGAGTAGCCAAACCTTCAACTGTTTCAACTTTATGACCATCTGCTTGCACCGCTAGCATTGTGCAACTTTTAATTGGTCGACCATCAAACAATACTGTGCATGCACCACAATTTGTTGTGTCACAACCTGTATGGGTTCCAGTCATTTTGAAACCTTGACGCAACAAATGTGCTAGTAGTAAGCGTGGTTCAACATCTGCAGTTCTATCAACACCATTTACTTTTATTGTGACGCGGCGAACTGGTACGTCACCTTCTGGTTTTGGTGCAACTTCATCGTAGAGACTTGTCATTTTATGCTGCTACCTTTCTTTGATTTAAATTATTTAGAATTCTTGTCACAAAAGTTGAAACAATTTGACGTTTATAACTTGCACTACCTCGATTGTCTGTGCGAGGTTCAGCAGAAGCTGCAGCTAATTGTGCAGCTTTTGCAATATTTGTTTCATTCAATGATTGACCTTCTAAAGATTTCGCTGCATCAGCGGCATTAATTGTTTTTCCACCTACACCGCCTAAAGCAATTCCTGCTCTATGAACTTTGCCATTGACCATATCTAGTGAAACCGCAACTGAAGCAGTTGCAAAATCACCAACTCTTCTTTCAAGCTTTAAATATCCACCTAAGTTTTCACCTTTGAATGCAGGTACAACTGCCTCGATCGCAATTTCGTTAAATTCCATTGCATTTGTAAATGGACCAGTAACGAAATCTGTCATTGGTATTTCTCTTTTACCTTTTGGTCCTTGAACTACTAAATATCCATTAGTGGCGATCATGGTTGCTGCCCAATCGCCTTGGGGGTCGGCATGACAAACAGAACCAACAAAAGTTCCGCGAGCACGAACGATTGGATCAGCAACCAAATGTGCAGCTGCTGCAATTGTTGGTTGTGCAGCTTTAATTATTTTCGATTTTTCTAAATCTTCATGTCTGCATAAAGCACCAATTCTAAAAGAACCGTCTTCAGCGACCCGGTGATAATTCAATCCTGGAATATTATTTATATCTACTAACATTTCTGGAGCAGCAAATCTTAATTTAAGCATTGGTACTAAACTTTGTCCTCCGGCAATAATTTTTGCTTCACCTTTACCAGCAGTCAGTAATGAAATCGCTTCTTCAATAGATTTTGGTGCTTCATATTTAAATCTACTTGGATACATTTACAATTCCTTTCTTTTCCTTATTTCTTTTTGCAAAACTAAACTTTTACTTTTTTTTCTTCTTGCCACGTTCATCAGCAACTGCAGTTGGTTCATCTGCACTATCTGGATCTGGTCTTTTTTCTTGATGTGGTGGCCATGGTCCTTTAACAGGTTGTCCTGCAACTTTTAGATATTCAGTAATTTGTGGCCACGCCCAAATAGTTGGACTATCACCTTTTTTTGGAGAGTTTTCAATTAGCTCAAAAAATCTTGGATTACCTTTTTCTTTACCGGTTGATTCAAAAGCCATTGTCAACTCCTTTTGATTCTTAATTGAATTCCGTGTTAGGTCATCAATCTAGTTGAAACTTACTCAAACCATACATCCGGTTACGCCTACCAGACAATAACTTTTTTCAACAATTTCTATTGACTAAAGAGGGCGCCCTCTCAAGTCTGTTGCCAGGTCCACATCGTCTAGCCCAGCTTTTTGCTTAAAAACTTCTTCAGCCACATCTGACCTTGAACTCAAAAATGCCTTTGCCCCTGTATCACCTGAAACTGTGCTTATGACTTCATCCCAGTATTGGGAGGCTATCTTAACCGGGTGGCCTTGTATCCCTTCAAATTTTGCAACTACCAAATCAGCTGGATTGTCAAGTACTTTTTTAATAATTTCAACAGTGAGCCAAGGTAAATCTACAAGTGTGATCAAAACATGAGTTATTTGATTTTCATTTTTGGCCTCAAGTTTTTTATTTTGTTTTTGTAAAGCTTTAAGGCCACTTTTTATGGAAGTACTAACCCCTTCAGCCCAATCTGTATTTATAACTATTTCGCTATTATTTACCTCACCAATCCAGGCTCCCAACACCACAAAAACAAAATCACAACCTGACTTATTTAATAAATTAACCGCATGATCTACCAGTCTTTCTCCATTAAATAAAACACTTGCTTTAGGTTGACCAATCCGAGTTCCTGCTCCAGCGGCAAGAACTAAACCGGCAGTTACGTTAGTCATTTGGATACAATCTCTTAATGAGAGAAATTATTGAAAGTCTTCGAACTTGGTTTAATTCTGACCTTGATTTCACAATTGCTACAGTAACGCGAACTTGGAGTTCTTCTCCACGTCCCATCGGTGCTGCAATGGCTGTTTCTAAAAATGAAGAAATTGTGGGAAGTGTTTCAGGTGGCTGTGTTGAAGGTGCCTTATTTGAAGCATCTCTTGAAGTTTTAAAAGATGGTAAGCCAAAAGTATTGATGTATGGCGTAAGCGATGATGATGCAATAGAAGTTGGTTTAACCTGTGGTGGAACTATTGAACTTTTTGTTCAACTTGTTAATAAAAAAACTTTTCCAAATTTTAATGAAGTAGCAGATACAATTCTCAAAGATTTACCTATCGCCATTGCAACTATAACAAGTGGCAGTGAAAATATTGGTTGTCGAATAATTTTATTTCAAAATTCTTTTGAAGGCAGCCTAAATAATGCAGGTCTGGAAGAATCTGTTTTAGAAGATGCTCGTGGACTATTGAATCATGGTAATACTAGAACTTTAAAATTTGGAGTCAATGGTGAAAGAAGAATAGATAATGTAAATATATTTGTAGAATCTTTTGCACGAGCTCCAAGAATGATAGTTTTTGGTGCAATAGATTTTGCAACAGCTGTAGCAAATATTGGAAAGTTTTTAGGTTATTACGTAATAGTTTGTGATGCCCGACCAATATTTGCCACTAAACGCAGATTTCCAAATGCTGATGAAATTATAGTTTCTTGGCCACATAAATATCTTTCAAGTATTGAAGTTGACGAAAGAACTGTACTTTGTGTTTTAACCCATGATCCTAAATTTGATATACCACTTTTAGAAATAGCTTTAAAAACCAAAGCAGGATATATCGGGGCTATGGGAAGTAGAAGAACTCATGAAGATCGTTTAAAAAAATTACAAGAAATTGGAATTTCTAAAAATGAACTTTCTAGACTTAGATCACCAATTGGTTTAGATCTTGGGGCAAGAACTCCGGAAGAAACGGCAGTGTCTATAGCTGCTGAAATTATTTCAAATATTTATGGTGGAACAAATAATTCTTTATCTACAAATTCAAATTTAAAAATTCATAAAGATTCTTTAGCAAGTGAGAATGAATTACCACCTAAGTTAAATTAAAACTTAGTTTTCTCTTTTGTGATCTCCACCATTAATTTGATCTAAAGTATGTTCTAAAATTGGCATGATTACTTCCAAACCATCTTTCACTCCACCTATTGATCCAGGTAAATTAATTATCAACGTTTTATTTGCAATACCTGCAATACCTCTTGAAATAATTGCAGTTGGTATCCCTTTTTTCACACCATAATTTCTTATAGCTTCAGCAATTCCAGGTGATTCACGTTGAATAACTTTTTTTGTCATTTCAGGAGTCAAATCCATTGGTGTATGACCTGTTCCACCAGTAGTAATAACAATATCTTTTAAATTATTTACAGCTTCTTGTAATTTTTGAGTAACTATTTCCCCATCTGAAATAACTAGAGGTCCTTCTACTTCTAGTCCAGCATTTGTTAGCGTTTCAAATATTAAAGGTCCAGAAGTATCTTCCCAAACACCTTGAGCAGCTCTTGTGGAAACTGTTATTACCAAAGCTTTATATTTCATTTCATCCCCCAATAGCAGACATTGGGCGTTGAGGTTTGATAAAAGTTGGCAAATTAATTTGATGGCCGGCTAATTTATCTTTTACCGTTTGTTGTAAAACACTGGTAATTTTTGTTACTTTTTCTTCATTATTTAATTGATTACTTCTCAAAATATCTCTTAAATTAGACTCAGTTCTAGAAAAAAGGCAAGAACGAATTTGGCCATCTGAAGTTAATCTAAGTCGATCACACGATCCACAAAATGGCTTACTAATACTTGCAATAATTCCCACATATTGCGGTCCGCCATTTATTAAAAATTTTTCTGCCGGAGCTGATCCTCGAGTTGGGACAGCACTTAAATTATAAATATTTTTTAAGGAATCAAATATTTCATCTGCGGTAATAAAATTATTTCGGCTCCAAGCATTACCTGCATCAAGAGGCATTTGCTCAATAAATCTAAGTTCTAATTCAGATTCAAGTGCCCATTTTACTAACGCTGGTGCTTCGTCATCATTTATTCCTCGTAATAAAACTGAATTTATTTTTATAGGTTTTAATCCAGATTTTTTAGCTGCTTCAATACCTTTAAATACATCTTGTATGCGATTTCGTTTCGTAATTTCCATAAAACGATCTGCTTGTAAAGTGTCTAAACTTACGTTAATTCTTTTTAATCCCGCATCTACAAGTTCCTCAGCTTTTTTAGCTAAGGCAAGTCCGTTAGTAGTCATAGATATTTCCGGCGGATTTTTAATTTCATTAATTTGTGCCACAATTTCAACAATGTCTGGACGGATAAGTGGTTCTCCACCAGTAAGTCGTATTTCGGTGATTCCACAATCAACAGCAATTTTTATTACTTCTACTAATTCAGGTGTTGTTAAATGATCTTTTGATGGAATCCAAAGATTAAAATCTTCAGGCATACAATATGAGCATCTCAAATTACATTTATCGGTAAGTGAAATTCTTAAGTCTTTATGCACTCGACCAAAAGAATCGATTAGTTGTGTCATGCTGAATTCACCCACTCATCACTTCCGTCTTCAAAATATTGATGCTTCCATATGGGTAATTTCTCTTTAACACGACTAACCGCTACAGAGCAGGCATTAAAAGCAACATCACGATGTTTCGAAGCAACTATAACCGCAAAAGCTATATCTTGAATTTGTAAGATTCCAAATCTATGCACCATTACTAAAGACTCAAGTTTAAATTCTTGAATTAATTCATTTGCAATTGATTGCAAAACTTTTTCTGCGCTAGGATGGATTTCATAATCCAATGATTTAACATTTTTATTATTATCATGATTTCTGACATTTCCAGAAAAAACAACAATTGCGCCACTTGCAGAATTTACAGCAGATTTTCTAAGTTCATCTAAATCAATTTGTTCATCAGTTACTGCAGTATAGGTATAGGTCATTGTTTTGTTTCCCAAACTCCATTTTTATGCTCTAACAAGAGAGCCATCTAACTAGTGTTCCTTTTTCATTTAACCCAGGAGGCAATATTGCAAAGCCAGAAGAATTTGCTAAACCTCTTAACATCGCCGAACCTAAAAATTTTGCGGGCATAAATTCCCCATTAATCACATTTCCTGGTATTTGACGCGAAAATCCTGTTGGAGTAGAAATTTCTACTCCCATTTTAATAAAAATCTCTTTTTCTTTTTTTCTTCCTAATAATGAGTAAATTAAAGGAATTCCAAATGAGGTCAAAGAAGAAATAGCAGATAAAGGATTTCCAGGAAGTGAAATTACAATAATTGTTTTCCCGCTTTTATTTAATACGGTATTTATCAAAATATGATATCCGGGACGAACTTTTACTCTATCTATTAAAAATTTACCATTAAATTTTTCAATCATAGGTTTTACAAAATCTCTTGGTCCATCAGCTGTTCCACCTGTAGTGATGATAATTTCACTAGAATCTATTTCTTTATCAAAGAGATTAATTAATGTGTTTAAATCATCTTTCACAAAATAAGTTTTATTTATTTCTACCCCGTAATTTAAAAGAAAAGAGGGAAGTTGTATTCCTAGTGCATCTCGAATTTGACCATCTTTGGGTATACCTTGCTCTAATAATTCATCTCCTAGAATAAAAATAGAAACTTTAGGTTTAACAACAACTTTAACTTCATCGACTCCACTCGCTGCAAATAATCCAAGATGAAAGGGATTTATCTTTTCACCTGCTCCAAGCAGTAAATCTCCTGTATTACATTCTGCTCCAGCTTCCCGAATATTTTCACCCATTTTTGAATCACCAGTTATTAATCCATCTTTTTCAACAGTTTTTTCCCAAGGAATTACTGCTTCACCACCAAACGGTAAAACTCCGCCTGTAGCTATGCGCATTGTTTCTCCAGATTTAAGTTGTGTTGATTCTTTTGTTCCGGTAATAACTTCACCAATAATTTTCCAAGGACCAGATCCTGAAACAACCCAACCATCCATTGCAGATGTCCTATACGCAGGAACAACTGTTAGTGCTAAAACATTTTCAAATAAAATTCTGTCAACTGCTTGATTTATTGATATTTTTTCAAATTGTAAACTCTTAAATGTACTTTCACAAATTTCACGAGCTTCTTGCCAAGAACGTTCACTCTTCATTACTTCATTATGTCACTTGTTCAATTGTGCTACTATAAAAACCTGTGGGAATGACTGGGACAGACCGGTTCTTACAATCCAAAATCAAAAAATCTTTGAGGTGTTTTGTCATGGAAAAAAATATTTCTAAATTTTATTTCATAACTAATATTAATAAAATATTTAAATAGTATGGATTTATTTTTTATTGCGCTTTTAATTTGTTTTCTTATAATTTCAATTCTTTACTCTTCTGTGGGGCACGCAGGAGCATCTGGTTACCTAGCCACAATGGCTATTTTTGGATTATCACCTTTAATAATGAGACCTACGGCTCTAGCGTTAAATATATTAGTATCGAGCATTGTCACATTTAGATTTTCGCAAGCAAATTTAATTAAATGGAAAACTCTAATTCCACTAATTATTACTTCAATTCCCATGGCTTTTATAGGAGGAAGGATTATACTTGCAGAAAATATTTATAAACCAATTCTGGGAATAGTCTTATTATTTGCTTCATTAAGATTATTTCAAACTGCTAAAAAAAATTCTGTAGCAGTTGATTTTTTTAAAAATATTTCAACTCCATTTTTACTTTTTATTGGAGCAATTTTAGGTTTACTCTCAGGAATAACAGGAACTGGCGGTGGAATATTTCTCACACCATTACTTGTAATTTTTGGGATTGCTGGTGCTAGAACTGCAGGTGGACTTTCTGCTGCATTTATTTTAGTTAATTCGATTTCTGGGCTAGTTGGAAATTATTCGTCTGTCCAAAACTTGCCTGAAAATCTTGTTTACTCTTTAATTATTGTTGCGATTGGCGGTTTTATTGGCTCTGGTTTAGGTGTAAAAAAATTAGGTCATCCGGCGCTAAAAATATTATTAGGTTTAGTACTTGTTATTGCAGGTATAAAATTAATTTTGTTGTGAATAATTAATTTGATTCTTTTCTAATTCTGTTATTTTATTGTGCAGTTTAAGCATCATGTAGAACATGATGCTATCTAAAGTAATCATGATTGCCATCACGGTCCACATTAAAGACATGTTATGCAAAAAAGAATTATGCATAATTACTCCTGTTTCAAAATTGATCTATGAACATTTATTGCTTCTGCAAGTATAGATATCGCAATTTCACTCGGGTTTGCTGCACCAATACTTAAACCAGCCGGGCCATGTACCCGAGATAAATCAGTTATTTCTTTAAATGTTATTAACCAATTTGCTCTATTTTCTTGCATGGCTCGAGATCCTAAAGCACCGATATAGCCAGCGTTACTTTCTAGTGCCGAAGCAAGATTTGAACTTGACTGTTCAACATCATGTCCCATTATTACCACTGAATCGATTGAAGTAAGATTCGCCACAAGTCCCTTAACATTTTCTGGACGTGGATCTGTTTTTACTTGCCAACCTAATAATTTGGCATTTAATTGAAGCGCATTTGCAATTGGCCCTGTTCCAGCAATTATCAATTTTGGTGTTGGCCGAAGTATTGTAACTACTGAATTATCAAATTCAACTACTTTACTATCCCCTGTCAAAAATAATTCTTGTATATCTGCAGCAGCTGTTCCAATATTTTCTTTGGAAAAAATTTCTATTTTTTCAATAATTAAATCTTTGTGATAAACAACAATTGCAACACTTTTTCTATTGAATAATATTTTCCATAAATCTTCAGGAAATTGATGAGCTGGTGCAATAATAAAACGGGAGACAGAATTTAATGGCAAATTTGAAATACTTGCTTCTAATGGACCAACTATTAAATTAGCTAATCTACCTTTCGTGAGCTCTCTTTCAGCAATGTCTTGAAGTTGACCATCAAATACTCCACCTGCAACTGAGCCAACTCTTCCTCCACCTTGAGTTATCGCAATTGAGTCACTTGCAATTACATTGTTTAGAAATTCAGATGAAACTAACCAGGCAATGTCAGTTCTTGTATTTGCTCGAAGGCAAGCCTCTACACTTAGCGCTAAATCATACATTTCATTAGTATATAAACTAAGCAAAATTTGCAAAATAACGTTGGAGCGAACGTGGTAACAGTGAACTTTTATGCTTCGGCAAAAGGTTTAGTAGGTGTTCCAGCTTTACAAGTGGAATCTGATTCCTTTGAAAAAATATTAGATAAATTGAAGAAAGATTATCCAAATTTAAATAAAATATTACCTAGTTGTACTTTTCTTGTTAATGGCAATTTAGTTAAAAAATTTGATTTAATGGTAGATAGTGGTTCTAATATTGACATTTTGCCAGCATTTGCAGGAGGTTAATATTATTCAAATAAGTGCCCTCGGTGGGACTCGAACCCACACTTGACAGATTTTAAGTCTGCTGCCTCTGCCGATTGGGCTACGAGGGCAATAGGTACAGATTACTTTCAGGCTGAAATCAGTTTGCGAGCAGAGCCAAAGACTGAATCAAACATGCTTTCAGTAAGTCTGCCAGTAAAGGTGTTTTGTTGACTTGGGTGGTAGCTACCCAAAAGTGTTATTTGATGATTGTTTTTTTGAAAAACAATTTTTGCGCCATGAAAAAATTTGGTTTTTGTTTTTGCCACAAATCCCTGATCTTTCAAAATCTCTAAAGATTGTTTCCAGGCAAAACTTCCCAATGCAATTACTACTTTTAGATTGTTTTCAATTAATTGCCATTCGATATCAAACCAATTTTTACAATTATCACGTTCTTTAATATTGGGTTTATTATCTGGTGGGGCACATCTTACTGCTGTTAAAACTCTGGCATTTATTAATTTAAGTCCATCTTTTTTGTTTATTGATTCTGGTTTGTTTGCAAAACCTTGTTTATTCATTGCTCTATATAACCAATCACCACTTCTATCTCCGGTAAAAATACGGCCAGTTCTATTTGCACCATGAGCACCTGGGGCAAGGCCTACCACTAACAATTTTGGTTTTGAATCCCCAAAACCTGGAACTGGTTTTCCCCAATAAGTTTCATTTTCATAGGATTTTCTTTTTTCTCGAGCTACGTTTCGAGTCCATTTAACAAGTCTGGGACATTTTTGACAATCACAAATTGCTTTTTCTAACTTTGTTAAATTATTTATTGAACTTGCGACCAAGCCACACCGTCCAAAATATCTCTTTCACTAGCTATTAAATTTTTTGCACCAATTGCATACATTACTTCATCTAAAACAATTGCACCAGCTGTGATTACTTCAATTCTTCCTTCATGCATATAAGGAAGTTTTTTTCTCTCATCAATTGTAAGAGAAATAAAGTCTTTTACAGTTTGGCTAATTTGATCATTTGTAATTGATGCACCATGCAAAATATCTGGATCATATTTAGTTAAACCTAAGCTATGGGCTGCAACTGTGGTGACTGTTCCTGCAACTCCAACAACAGTTATTGCTTTATTCCAGTCAACTTTTTCTTTAGCTTTAGCTAACTCTTTTTGAATATCACTTCTGATCGCTTCTTCTTGTTCTTTGGTGGGATTTCCTCCAGGAGCATGACGTTCTGTCATTCGAACACATCCCACATTCATGGAATATGCTCCCTCGATTTCTTTATCCCCCACAACTAATTCAGTCGATCCTCCACCTAAATCAATAATTAAAAATGGTGCAGGATGTTTACTTCTTAAAGATTTTGTTGCTCCATCAAAAGACAGTTTTGCTTCTAAAGTTCCAGGAATAACTTCAGGAACTACTCTTAATCGATCAATTACACCTTTTATAAACATCGCTTTATTTAACGCATCTCTAGTTGCTGAAGTTGCAACGAATTTCAAATGCTCCACATTATGTTTTTTTAATAATTCTTCATATTCATCAATTGCTTTAAAAGTTCTTTCTAAGGCACGAGGAGAAAAGGCTTTTGTTTTATCTACACCTTCACCAAGGCGCACTATGCGCATTTCTCTAACTACATCTTTATCAATATTTTTATCTTTATCTATATCTGAAATGAGTAAACGAATTGAATTAGTTCCACAATCTATTGCTGCAACTCGTTTCATAATTTGTCCTCGATGCAAGATTTTTTATACCAGTTACCTAATCTTTCCAAAGCATCATCACCCACTGGATTTATCCCTTTACCTACTGCTAAAGAGTGAGCAACTAAAGCATGTAAACATTTAACTCGATCTGGCATTCCACCTGCTGAAATATTATTAATTTCTTCATTTTCACCGTATTGATTTCGTCTATTTAAATAATCAAGATGAGCTAATTTATATTTTTCTAGAAAATCTTTATCAGTCCTTAATCTTTCTTCATATTCTTTCATTAATCCTGATGCCTCTAAAGAGCCGATCAGAGAATTTAAAGTGGCACAAGTTAGGTAGAAATGAGTAGGGAAAGGTTCACCATCATCTAAAGACGGTTTAGTTGAAACCACACAAGGATTTCCACATTTACATCTGTTACTAACTTCAATTAATCCTCTGGGAGTCCTATTTAATTGAACAGTTATGGCCGTTATATCTTTTTGATCCACACTCATTTAGGTGCATTCGGTCTGATAATTAATTTTTCATTGGCATCATATTTCTTAACTCCAGTGTCTGCTTCAAGCCAAGAATCATAAAGATTTAGATACCAAGGTTGGGCAGGTATTGATTCTCCAGACCAAGCAGAAACACTAGGTGCAGTAGTAACTGGTTGAGGATTTCCATCAAGTCCAATTACATTAAATACAATTTCACCTGGCAAAACATAATGCAGACGAGCTCTTGCTTGAGCAGCGACAAAATTTGGATCTTGCCATTTAGCTTGAACATCTTTTAGCATTTGTACTTGCTTTTCACTTTGCGCAACTTGAATTTTTAATGCTTCAATTCTTGCTCTTTGAGCAACTAAATCTCTAATAGGAGAAGCAAGCATCAAGATAAGAATTATTACTGCAGAGAGAAGAACTACAAGCCTTCCGTTAATTGAAGGTCGTTGAATTCTTCTTGGTTGTTTCATACCTTCTAATTAACTACTTTAGAAGCGAGGAAATGCGGAACGACCCGCATAAACTGCAGAACTTCCTAATTCATCTTCAATTCTTAAAAGTTGGTTGTACTTGGCAACTCTTTCACCCCTTGCAGGAGCTCCTGTTTTAATTTGTCCACCTTCTGTTGCTACAGCTAAATCTGAAATTGTAGTGTCTTCAGTTTCACCAGATCTATGACTCATCATGGTTGCGTAGTTATTTGTTTGAGCAAGTTTAACTGCATCAAGAGTTTCAGTTAATGAACCAATTTGATTAACTTTTACTAAAAGTGCATTTGCAGTTTTTTCATCAATTCCTCTTTGTAATCTTGTTGGATTTGTAACAAACAAATCGTCCCCAACAAGTTGCACTTTGTCACCGATTACATCTGTTAAATGTTTCCATCCAGCCCAATCTTCTTCACTCATTCCATCTTCAATTGAAACAAGTGGATAATCTTTCACAAGATTTGCATAATATGAAGCCATCCATTCAGAAGTTCTAGATTCTTTTTCAAATGAATATTTTCCATCTTTAAAAAATTCAGTAGCTGCAACATCTAGTGCTAAAGCAATTTCTTCTCCTGGTTTAAATCCAGCTTTTTGAATTGCCTCTAAAATCAAATCAAGAGCTGCTCTATTGTTTGGCAATTGTGGAGCAAATCCACCTTCATCACCTAAACCAGTAGCAAGTTTCTTACTTTTCAAAACTGATTTCAGAGCATGATAAACCTCTGTGCCACTTCTTAAAGCATCAGAAAAAGATTTAAAACCAATTGGTGCGATCATAAATTCTTGAATTTCAACATCAGTATCGGCATGTGCTCCACCATTTAAAATATTCATCATTGGTACAGGTAATTTTTTGGCATTTCGATTTAAATATCGCCACAACAAAACTTTTTCTCTTTGAGCAGCAGCTTTTGCAACAGCTAAAGAAACTCCCAAAATTGCATTGGCACCTAAATTAGATTTTGTTGGTGTGCCATCTAGATCTAACATGATTTGATCTATTGTTCTTTGTTCTTTTGGATCTTTTCCATTTAATGCAGGATTAATAATGTCTTTTACTGCAGCTACTGCTTTTAAAACACCTTTGCCGTTGTATCTTTTATCTCCATCACGTAATTCATGAGCTTCAAAGGCTCCTGTTGATGCACCAGATGGAACTGCTGCGCGAGAGTGTGTACCGTCTGTTAAAACTATTTCAACTTCAACTGTTGGATTTCCACGTGAATCAAGAATTTCTCTAGCAAAAACTAAATCGATTACAGACACTATCTCTCCCATATTTATGTTATTTTTCAGTCCCAATCCTATCTTTCAACTGGTGCAGACATTAAAAGTGTGTAAATTTATAAGCATGCTTGCACCCGAATTAACCTTTGGTGAACCAAATACAAATTCAAATGATCAAGGTTACTTTGGTCCAGGAACTATTACTTGGAAAATTCATGCCGATGTCATGGCTGTAATTGGTGGAGTAAGAGCTTTATTTTTACAAGCTTTAGAACCAAAAGCATTTGGCGGTGTTCAAGCCCATTCTCGTTACAGAGAAGAACCTTTTGGCAGATTACTAAGAACTGCAGAATATATAGGTGTAATTTCTTTTGGCACAAAAGAAGAAGCAGATAGAGCTGCTTCCAAAGTAAGAGCGATGCATAGAGCACTTAATCTTGATCAACCTGAACTTCTGTTATGGGTTCACAATGGTTTTACTGATTCACTATTAAATATCGCTTTACGTTCTGGAATGAAATTAAGTCAAGAAGATCAAGACAAATACGTTAAAGAGCAATTAATTGCTGCGCAATTAATTGGTTTAGACCCAAAAATTTGTCCTGCAACTGTTCAGGAATTAAAGCAGTATTACCAAGATAAAAGAAGTTATTTAGTTGCAGATAAAAAGGTGAGAGAAGCAGCTCGCTTTATTTTTCTTCCACCCATGCATGGTTTCTTTCGATACTTAACCCCGTCTCAATTTATGTGGGCCATTGTGGCAAGTTTGTCTTTTGCATCATTGCCAAGATGGGTTAGAAAAATGTATGGAGATTCCTGGAGAGGTTCCACCCTTGCTGGTCCTTGGTTTGTTGATTACACCACTAATTTGACTTTACAAATAATAAGGAGAGTTTTACTTAAACTTCCGGATAAAGCCAAAAAAGGTCCTCACGTAACAGCTGCCCAAATAAGATTAAAACAGGAAATTAAATTAACTTTCTAAGTCTTTTCTGTAATTAGTAATAGCTTTTCTTAAAGCGGTCTCTGCATCAATTTCTTTTTCATGACATTTTGCTACAAAAGACAATAAGAATTGTCCAACTTTTTCCTCATCAGTAATCTGATTCTCCACAAGTTTTACTGCATCAGTAATTTCAACTTGTTTTAAGTCTTTATCAAAGTTTTCAACTCGATTAATTAATTTTTGTGCTTGCATTAGTGCAGGCAAAGCTTTTGGTAAACCTTCTGTGACTCTAGTTCTATTTTTTTCCTTCTTTTTTATTACTTCCCAGTTATCTTTGACATCACTTGAAGTTAATTTTGAATCATTTTCAAACACATGAGGATGTCTTTTAATTAACTTGTTTTTAATGATTTCAGCAACATCATCTATATCAAAGGGATCAGTTGAATGTTCTTGGCCAATCTTTGAATGAAAAACTACTTGTAATAAAACATCACCCAACTCTTCTTTGATTGCTTCCCTGTTGTTTTCATCAACAGCTTCTGCAAATTCGTAAGTTTCTTCAATTAAGTATTCAATTAAAGATTCGTGTGTTTGTTCTAAATCCCAAGGACAACCATCTTTAGAACGAAGAATATTCATTAATTCAATTAATCCAGCAACTCCAGTTTTTGTTGGTGGATTTTTATTTGGCATTAATTAACGCCCAGGTGCAACATCTTCAGGTAAGCCAAAAGCTGGTTCACTGAATTCATTTGCCGGTGGTGCAATAGAACCATCTTCTGGAATCCACTTACCAAATCTTGGATTTATTTTTACATTTTTTTCACTAGCTTTTAAGATAACAAATTCTTCACCTTTAAATCTTTGGTTATCAATAGTGCTATCTGGTGCTAAAACTTTTCCAATTGCATCTAGAGCTCTATTTTGACTTAAAACTTCTTTAATCAGTAAAGGTGGCACATTTCTAGAACCTGCAAAGACAGCTAATGCATCCGATCCACCAGTTTGTTTTTCTAGGGCGTCGTAATCTTTTGCAACTAAGCTTTGATCAACAATAGCTCCAGTTTCTGTCACTGCTTGAGAAATAATTTGGCCAATAATTAATCGAGCCAAAACTCCCCGGCTTTGGGAAGTACCTTGATCATTATTTTCAATAGGCACTACTTTTCTTAAATCATTTAAGTAAAAACTCAACTCTTCTTCAGTAATTCGATAATCGCCCACATAAGCTGCAGTTCCTGGATTTTGCTGACCACAAGCAACAAGAATTGTTGAAAAAATAAGCAAAAGAGAAGTTTTAATAATCTTTTTCAAAATTATCCTTTCAATTCATCTTCAAATAAGTCATTAATTAAGTTTGTAACCCAATCAATTATTTCTTCGTTCTTTAATACTTGACCATTAACAAGTGCTGTTGTTGGTGCAGGTACCAAAATACTGCGTACCGTGGCTCTAACTTGAGTTCCAGGGTAGTTCCTATTAATTCTAATTATTCTGGAATCTGGCAAATCAAGTGGTGAAATTCTTATTGATCTTGCTTGTTGCACAATTTCACTTACGCCTACTTTTCTTGCCAAAACTCTTAATTTAGAAACCTTTAACAAAATTTCTACCGGTTTTGTGAATTTTCCAAATCGATCAAGCAGTTCTTCCTCAATCTCATTTACTTCTTGTTCGGTTTTTGCATCAGCTAATCTTCGATAAATTTGCATACGCAATTTTTCTTCTTTTATATAACTTATTGGCAAATGTGCATCTAAAGTCAATTCAATTTTTATTTCTGAATCTGACTTTAATTCTTCACCTTTTGCAGAAGCCAATGCTTCACCAACCAAGCGAACGTATAAATCAAATCCCACTTCAGCAATATGACCTGATTGTTCACCTCCCAAAATATTTCCAGCGCCTCTAATTTCTAAATCTTTTAAAGCAACTGCCATTCCTGAACCTAAATCTGTATGTTGAGCAATTGTTGCTAAACGATCATATGCATTTTCAGTTAATGGTTTATCTTCTGGGAAAAAGAAATATGCATATGCTCTTTCTCTGCCTCTGCCAACTCTTCCTCTTATTTGATGAAGCTGTGATAAACCGAAACGATCCGCTCTATCAACAATTAAGGTATTTGCATTTGGAATATCTAAACCGGATTCAACTATTGTGGTTGAAATTAGCACATCATATTTTTGAGCCCAGAAATCTAAGATAACTTGTTCTAATTCATGTTCATTCATTTGTCCATGAGCAATAGCAAATCTTGCTTCTGGAACTAAATCTCTTAAATCTTCATAAACTTTATCAATTGAGGCAACTCTGTTATGAACATAAAAAACTTGGCCTTCGCGTAATAATTCTCTTCTAATTGCTGCTGCAATTTGTTTTTTGTCAGTTTGGCCTACAAAAGTTAATACAGGAAGTCTTTCTTCAGGTGGGGTTTGAATCACAGACATTTCTCTAATTCCGGTAATAGCCATTTCTAAAGTTCTAGGAATTGGAGTAGCAGACATTGTTAAAAAGTCCACATTTGTTCTTAATGCTTTTAAGTGTTCTTTGTGTTCAACCCCAAATCTTTGCTCCTCATCTACTATTACTAAACCTAAGTCTTTAAATCTCACATCGGAAGTTAATAAGCGATGAGTACCGATGACTACATCAACAGTTCCTTCCCTGATTCCTTCTAATGTTTCGTTTATTTCTTTAGTGCTTTGAAATCTAGAAAGTGGTTGTATTTTTATAGGAAATGGGGCAAATCTTTCTGAAAATGTTGCAAAATGTTGCTGAACTAATAATGTCGTTGGAACTAATATTGCAACTTGTTTTCCATCTTGAGTTGCTTTAAATGCAGCTCTTACTGCAATTTCTGTTTTTCCATATCCCACATCTCCTGCAATTACTCGATCCATGGGAACACTTTTTTCCATATCTTTTTTAACCTCTTCAATGCAAGAAAGTTGATCAGGAGTTTCAACATAGGCAAAGGCATCTTCTAGTTCTCTTTGCCAAGGTGTATCTGGGGAAAAAGCAAAACCTTTAGCAGCTTGTCTTGCTGCATAAAGTCTTATTAATTCTGCAGCAATTTGTTTAACAGCTTTTCTAGCTCTGCCTTTTGTTTTTTCCCAATCAATTCCACCTAATCGATTTAAAGTTGGAATTTCTGCACCAATAAATTTTGTTATTTGATCTAATTGATCAGTGGGTACAAATAAACGATCTTTAGGTTGACCTCTCTTAGATGATGCGTATTCAATTACTAAATATTCTCTAGTTGCATTACCGATTGTTCGACTCGTCATTTCTACATATTTTCCAACACCATGTTGTTCATGAACTACATAATCACCAGGGGTTAGGGACAAAACATCAACACTGTTCTTTCTTTTTGAAGGTAATTTTGAAACATCTTTCATGCTGCTTTTCGCACCAACAATGTCTGTGTCTGTAATTAATATAAATTTTTGTTCAGGTAAAGAAAAACCATGATTTAGATCAGAAACAATTAAATTAACAACATTTTTCGTTAATTCATTATTTGTGATTTTTGCAGCAATATCTGCATTTGAAAACTGTTCTAAATATCTCTGGATTGATCCCAATCCAGCTGAAGTAATTACTACTTGCCAACCAAGAGTCAATTTGTTTCTTATTTCAGTTATTAAATTAGGAAAATCTCCCCTAAAACCTTCGATAACTTTTGCTTTTAAATCAAGGGCTTCAAATGCTAAATCATCAACGTGACCTATAAATGGGCTAACTTGCCACCATTTCAAATCATTTTTTAAAGCGTTTTTTTCAATTGTTTCTAGTTCTCTAAATCCGCCATGCAAGATTTCTTGAGGTACTTCTGCTCCAGTGGTTGTATTAGACCAGGCTGCGTTAAGAAATTCATCAGCTGTTTTTAAAACTTCTTGGGCTCTAGTTTTAGTTTTTTCTGCATCACTTAATAAAACAATACTTTGAGATTTAAATAAATCAGTAAATAAAGATAGTGGACCAAGAGGAATAAATTCTTCATTCAAAAAGGGCTCTTTACATGCAGGTGCCCATAATCCGTGAGTTGCAATATTTAAACTTCTTTGATCTGCTACAGAAAAATTTCTGATTTCTTCAACTTCATCACCAAAAAAATCTACTCTTAAAGGATGTTCTGTACCTGGAATAAAAATATCTAGAATGCCACCACGAACTGCAAACTCTCCTCTTTTTTCAACAATTTCAACTCGTTCGTAACCTAATTCAACTAATTGAGTAATAGCTTTTGTTAAATCAATTGAATCTCCAGGTTTTAAAGCTAAAGGTTCTAAATCTTGTAACGATTTCAAAATTGGTTGCATTAAAGATCTAATAGGGGCAACTACCACATCAAGCTTTCTTGCTTGGAAAAAATTGTTATCTGGATTACTCAATCTTCTAATTACCGCTAAACGTTGACCCACTATGTCTTTTGTTGGTTCAATTTTTTCATGAGGCAAAGTCTCCCAAGCAGGAAAATTAGCAACAGAAATTTCTTTACTCCATAAAGATAATTCGTGCACTAATCGATCTGCCTCTTTAGTGTTTGAAGTAACGGCAAGAATTATTGATTCAGAATTATTAATTAAATGGTTTGTAATAAATGAAAAAATAGTGTTTGGGGCTGCAATCTTAAATGTTGATTCTGTTGAAATTGCTTTGGTTAAGTCCTGCCAAACCTGATGCTTACTTATTTCTTGAACTAATTGATTTAAACTCATGAAATTGCCTGTAAAACATCCTTAAATAACTCTTTTTTACACACGATGACATTTTCTACTCGTAAATTTTCTTTATTAAGTTTTATTGGATTTCCAGAAATATCACTAACTATTAATCCTGCTTTATCTGCAACTGCTAAAGGAGCAGCAATATCCCATTCATAAAAACCTGTAGTGTGAACATAAAAGTCTGCATTTCCTTCCAAAATTTCAACTACTTTTGCTCCAACTGAACCCACACTTTTTACTTCTAAACCACCATAATTTGTATCAAAAAATTCAATAAACTTTGGCATTTCCATAGGTGGTCTTGAACCTGAAACTAATAATCTAGGAATTTTATTTGAAGTAGGAATGTGCAAATTGTCATTTGAAGTGTAAATCTTTTTTGTTTCAGGAATTCCCACTACAGCTATAGAAATATTGCTTAAATCTTTTGACTCTTTTTCCCATAATGCAATATGAATTGCATAATCTTTACGATTATTAGCAAAATAAAAAGTGCCATCTAATGGATCAATTATCCAGCATCTTTGAGCCGTTAATCTTTCTTTTGGATCTAATCCTTCTTCACTTAACACCACATCATTTGGTCTATATTTACTAAACTCTTTCATTAAGAAATCATGAGAGTATTTATCCGCACTTTTGCCATATTCTTTTCGTTTTGTTAAATCTTCGGGTAAAGGATTTTCTTTCTTAAATTGATCTAAAACATCCATTACTAGTTCTGCTAGTTCAATGGCAAAATCTAAATCTGATTCTTCCTGCATGATTAACCGTTATTCAAATTCTGAGCTTGACTAACTCCAAAATTAACAACATCAGAAATTGCTTTATTTCCCATATTTAAAAATTCAGTTAATTTAGATTTTTCAAAGAAGTTAAATGGTTTTAAAACAAAATCTGCTGGATCCATATCCCCTGGGGGTCTTCCTATACCTAAACGAATTCTTATGTATTCCCCAGAATCTAGAGAATTTCTGATTGACTTTAAACCATTGTGGCCATTATCTCCGCCACCTTGTTTTATACGAATATCTCCATATTCAAGATCTAATTCATCGTGTAAAACAATTAAATTATCTAGATCAATTTTGAAGAAATTCAATATTGCTGAAACTGGACCACCAGATTCATTCATATAACAAGTAAGAGTTGTAAAAATAACTTTGTTTAAGCCTAATTTTGTTTCACAAATATTAGCGTTAAGTTTTTTAGTTAATTTTAAATTTTCGCCCAATTCACTAACCCCATGTTCAATAACCATGGCACCAATGTTGTGACGAGTTGATTGATAACTTTTCCCAGGATTACCTAAACCAACGACTAACCAGTTAGTGTTAGTCATAATTTAGCCTTACTGTTATAAGTTTTTTTTACCTTAATTATTTCTTTGCTTTATCTGCTTCAGGTTCTTTTGTTTCAGCAGCAGGAGCAGCAGCTTCGGTGCCTGCAGCAGGAGCAGCAGCACCTTCAGTTGTTGCAGCGGCCGCAACTGGAGCAACTTCACCAAGATCCATTTTGGATTTGGCAGCAAGTTCAAGACGAGCTGCTAATTGTTCTGCAGCAACTTCATCTGCTCTTGCAGCAAGATCTAATCTTTCTTTTTGTTCTTTGTCATTTAAGACAACTAAATCAACGTGTTTGTAAATTGGCTTTATTGGATCTTTTTGAATTTGTCTTGGAGCAACAACAAATTTCTTGCCATCTAATTCTAAATTAATTGTTGCGTAAGGAACTCTTAACGCAAGGGATGCATCGTGTTGGTCTAAAGAAACATGAATTGGATCTTGACCATTTCCATAAACAACTGCTGGTAAGCGATTTGCTTGGCGATCTCTGCGGGAAGCACCTTTACCGAATTTTTCTCGTTTTTGTGCTGAGAGGGAAAATACTGTTTGCTTATCTTTTGACATTTTTAATCGAACCTTTCCGTCGATCACGGTGATTTTTTTATCACCCTCGCCGAATTGCGTAAGAAAAACATTACTAAAGCACTATTTGATGGTTAGAACTTAGGGGCTTTTTCTAGAAGAGAGAAGGTTGTCTTTCATCAAAAAGACTGGTTACCGAACCCTCTCTAAATACTTCTCTCACAGCATCTGCAATAAGTGGGGCGATTGGCAAAATTGTTAATTTGTTAAATCTAGATTCAGCAACTATTGGCAAAGTATCTGTGACCACAACTTCTGAAATTCTTGATTGTTGTAATTTTTCTGCTGCTTTTCCTGACAAAATTCCATGAGTGGCTGTGACTATTACATCTTTTGCACCATTATCAAATAGTGTTTCAGCAGCTTTGGCAATAGTTCCACCTGTATCAATCATGTCATCAACAAGAACACAAACTCTGCCCTTAACTTCACCAACAACTTCAAACATTTTTACTTCATTAGGCACATCTGGATCTCTGCGCTTATGAATAATTGCTAAAGGAGAACCCAAAATATCTGTCCAACGCTCTGCCACTCTTACGCGACCTGAATCAGGTGACACAACAGTTATGTCTTCTCGATCAACTTTTGATTGGATGTGATTTGCCAATATTTTTATAGCAAACAAGTGATCAACTGGACCATCAAAGAATCCTTGAATTTGTGCGGTATGTAAATCAACTGTCATGATGCGATCAGCACCTGCTGTTTTTAAAAGATCTGCCATCAAACGAGCAGAGATAGGTTCTCTACCTCTGTGTTTTTTATCTTGTCTGGCATAGCCGTAATAAGGCATGATCACTGAAATTCTTCTGGCACTTGCTCTTCTTAAGGCATCAATTAATAAAAGTTGTTCCATGATCCATTTGTTAATTGGATAAGTGTGTGATTGCAACACGAATGCATCGCAACCTCTAACAGATTCTTCAAAACGAACAAATACTTCACCATTGGCAAAGTCGTATGCGGAAAGTTTTGCTAATTCAACGCCTAATTCGCGAGCAACAGCTTCTGCTAATTCAGGATGAGATCGGCCTGCGGCAAGAAGCAAGCGCTTACTGGTGACTGTCTCGACCTCGGCCACTTCAATCTCTTTTCTTTAAAAGATTTTTTCTGTGGTGCTAACTCTAATTGTTCCAGTTACTTCTTTTTCTTCTTTGGCGGGGTTTGTCTTTTAGCGTTTTTGGTTTTCTTTTTGGAAGGTTTGGTTACTTTGGCCTTGGCTTTAGATTTGGTTTTCTTAGTCCCTTTTTTCACAGATTTTGCATACTGAGAATTTGGTCTTTTCCTTACAGTCCAACCTTCAATATTTCTTTGTTTAGTTCTTTCCACCCCAAGAGCACCAGCAGGAACATTTTCTGTAATCACAGATCCAGCAGCGGTATATGCGCCATCACCAATTTTTACTGGCGCTACCAACATGGTGTCTGAACCAATTTTTACATAATTTCCAACCACTGTTTTATGTTTTTCTATTCCGTCATAGTTAACAAAAACTGTGGCAGCACCAATATTTGATTCAATTCCAATTGTTGCATCCCCTACATAGGAAAGATGCGGAACTTTTGAACCATCTCCTACTGTGGAGTTTTTAATTTCTACATAAGCTCCTGCTTTAACTCCATCTTTTAATTTGGTGCCAGGTCTTAAATAAGTAAAAGGTCCAACTTGGCAATTGTTACCAACAATTGCCTCATCAAGTGTTGATTTAACGATTTTAGAATTTTCTCCAATTTTAGAGTTTGTTAATAACGAATCTGGTCCAACAACAGATCCTGATTCAACACTGGTATTTCCAATTAAATGTGTATTGGTGTCAAGGAAAACATCACTTGCTAATGAAACTGATAAATCAATGATTACTGATTCTGGATTTCGCATAGTTACCCCTTGCAACATCCAGTGCTCATTAATTTGTTGTTGTTTTATTCTTTGCACTTCTGCCAATTGTGTTTGATCATTAATTCCAAGTGCTTCAACATAGTTTTCGCAAACTACTGCAGTTACTGTCTCGTTAAGATTATTTATAGCCTCAACTACATCTGTTAGATAGATTTCTTTTTGAGCATTTTTGCTGCCAAGTTTTGAGACCGCTTGTTTTAACAGATCGGCATCAAATACGTAAACACCTGTATTGATTTCAGTAATTTCTAATTCATCACTGCTTGCATCTTTGTGTTCAACGATTCTTAAGACTTTGTCGTCTTCTTTAATTATTCGTCCATATCCTGTTGGATCTGGAAACTCAGCTGTTAATACTGCTGCTTTAGAAGATTTAGCTGCTTTTATTAATTGAGTTAATGTTTGACTACTTAAAAGCGGAGTATCCGAGGCTAAAACTAGGACTAAACCTTTAACACTTTTCAAACTTGCCAAAGCGGTTTGTACAGCATGGCCTGTACCCAATTGTTTGGTTTGTACTGCTGTTTGGACTTTTGGATATTCACTATTTATATATTGCTTAACCAATTCTTTTTGATGCCCAATTACTACCAGGTTTTGTTGAGCTTTGAGTTCTTTAACTGTGTTTAAAACGTGACCTAAAATTGGTAAACCGCAAACTTCATGAAGCACTTTTGGTGAAGCAGATTTCATGCGTGTGCCTTCACCAGCGGCTAACACAATTGCGACATTTAAATTACTCACGTAGTCGATGTTATTAGTTAGTAAAAAGTGTTGCTCCGGGACAGGGACTCGAACCCCGATTCACGGCTCCAAAGGCCGGTGTCCTGCCAATTAGACGATCCCGGAATAGCTTTTACTTTATTTTCGTGTGCAGAAAAAGCAACGCTCGCTAAAGCCTAACCTTTAAGGGATGTAGCGTTGAGTTGTGCCTACCAATTCAACGAGTGAACCTACAAAAGATGAGTTAAAAGCTGCCAAAAAATTACTCAAAGCACAAGAAAAAATGCAAAAAGAAAATGTTAAAGCCCGAGAAAGAATTGCAAAGGCCGCATTAGAAGTAGAACGCGAAGCAGGTCGTGTTCGTATGAGTGGCATTGAAAGACGCGAACAATTAATTAATGTGGCAAGACATTTATTTGCTGAAAAAGGCTACGAAGCAGTTTCAGTTGAAGAAATAGCGCAAATGGCTTTAGTTTCAAAGCCAGTAATTTATGAACACTTTGGCAGTAAAGAAGGTTTATACGCAGTAATTCTTGATAGAGAAACTAGAGAATTATTAAGAACTGTTATTTCAAATATGGAAAGTGGTCATCCTCGAGAAATGTTGGAACAAGCAGTTTATGCTTTCTTTACCTACATTGATGAACATCCAGATGGTTATCGTGTTTTAATTAAAGATGCTCCAGCTGCTCAAGGTGCTGGTGCTTATTCTGGTTTAGTTAATGACATTGTTGATAAATGTGAACAGGTTTTAGGAAATGCTTTTGACAAATATGGTTTACCTAGAAAATCTGCTGGAATTTATGCCAGAACTTTAGTTGGCTCTGTTGCTTTAAGTGGTCAATGGTGGCAAGAAGAACGACATGTTTCAAAAGATGAAATTGTTGCCCAAGTAGTTAACTTTGTGTGGAATGGTTTAACTGATTTACAAGCAAAACCAACTTTAAAACTTCAAAAAACTATTTAATTCTTGCTCCAGGTACTGGACCATATGCAGTGACTGCTTGTTTACAAGTACCACTACTTAATAAATCAATTGCAATATCTGAAGCAGCAGTGTCATCAAAACATAGAAATACACAAGTTGGTCCAGATCCAGAAACTATTCCTTTCAATGCTCCTGCATCTTCTCCTGCGCGAAGAAGTCTTCTTAATTCTGGTTTTAATGAAATTGCTGCAGGTTGTAAATCATTAACTAAATTATTTGCAACCTCATTTGGATCTCCGGCGCCAAGTGCTTTTAATAATTCCAAAGAAATTTCTGGATCTTCTACTTCTTTATCTTTAGTTAAATGATCAAATTCTGCATAAACTTCTGGAGTTGATAAACCATCATTACTTGTTGCTATTACCCAATGCAAAGAATTTCTATGAAGAACTGGAGTTAACTGTTCTCCTCTGCCATAACCTAAAGCAGTATTTCCATGAAGTAAAAATGGAACATCAGATCCAACTTTTGCAGCAATACTATTTAATTCATCAATTGTTAGGTGAAATTCCCATAAATGATTTATTCCTAAAATTGTGGCAGCAGCATCAGCACTTCCTCCGGCCATTCCTCCGGCAATAGGAATTGATTTATGAATATGAACTCTTGCATGAATTGGCTGATTTACATGTTTGGCAATTTCGGTGATTGCTTTATTAACTAAATTATCTTTATTTGTTGGAACTTTTTCTGAATTATCACCTGCTACAGAGATTTCTTCTTGTCCAGGTCTTACTTTGCTTATAGTTACTTCGTCATAAATAGAAACCGCATGAAAAACTGTCGCTAACTCGTGAAATCCATCTTCACCAAGTGGAGCTACTTTTAAAGAAAGATTAATTTTGGCAGGAACTTTTACAGTGCAATGTTTTGGTGCTAAATCTTGGATTGCAGCTGTCATGATTTTTTAACAGTTGTTAATAAACCACTTTTTTTCATGACATAAGTCAATCGCACGTAGTCATCTTCCGTTAAAGCTTCCCCACGAAGTTGTGGGTCAATGTTTGCACTTTGAAGTAAATTAGATGCTTTTTCACTTCCCCCGCAAAGAGAACTTAATGCGGAACGAAGCATTTTTCTTCTTTGTTCAAAGGCTAAATCTATTACTTTAAAAAGTTCATTCTTTATTGATTCATCTATTTCTTTATCTCTCTTAATTTCTACAAGATCAGAATCCACATTTGGTATCGGCCAAAAAACATTTCTTGATATAGCAAAAGATTTTTTAACACTTGCATACCATTGCACTTTTACACTGGGTGATCCATAAGTTTTTGACCCAGGCTTACTTGCTAAACGATCTGCCACTTCTGACTGGACCATCACTAAATAATTAGTAATACTTGGAAAGTTTTCTAAAATGTGCAAGATTACTGGTACTGAAACATTGTAAGGAAGATTTGCAACAAGTAAATTAGGTGAATCTGCAATATCTGATTTATTTAAAAGTAATGCATCTTTATTTACTACTTTTAACTTTTCTGCAGTAAATCCTTTACTTTCAGCAGTTTTTGGAAGTAATTTGGCTAATCTTTCATCAATTTCTACAGCGCTAACTTTTGCTTTAGTTTGAAGAAGCGCAAGAGTTAAAGAGCCAAGCCCAGGTCCGATCTCTAAAACGTGTGAATTGCTATCAACTTTTGCTATTTTTACTATTTTTTCTACCGTGTTTTGATCAATTACAAAGTTTTGGCCAAGCTTTTTGGTGGGCTTTAAATCAAGTGATTTAGCTAATTCTCTTATTTCTGAAGCAGTCAATAACTGATTAGACATCTAGAATTTTCCAAATAGTTTTTCAGCATTATTTCTAGTTGCATTTGTAATAGTTAATAAATCAACATTCATTTCTTGAGCCATCGTTTGTAAAGTTAAGGGAATCATGAACGAAGCATTTGGATAACCCCGATAAGGCATCGGTGTTAAAAATGGAGCATCTGTTTCAACTAATACATTTTCTAATGGCGTTACTTGTAGAGCATCTCTTAAGTTCTGGGCATTTTTAAATGTACAAGTTCCAGCAAAAGATAAATACCAACCTCTTTTAACTAATTCTTTAGCAAATTCAGCATCTGCAGAGTAGCAATGAAATATAACTTGATTGGCTTTTTCTTCATCCAAAATTCTTAAGGCATCTAAGTGAGCATCACGATCATGAACCATTACTGGTTTATTAAATTTATTAGCAATTTGAATATGTTTTCTAAATGAATACTCTTGAAAATCTCTTCCTTCTTGTCCAGTTCTAAAGAAATCAACACCTGTTTCTCCTATTGCTTTCACTGCATCATCTTTAGCTAAATCTTCAATTTCAGCAATGGCTTCATCCAGTGCACTCGGACTTTTTTCATGCGCTATAAGAGGTGCATCATTTGGATGAATTGCCACAGTTGCATGCACTTGAGAAAATTCTTTGGCAGTTTCTACTGCCCACTTAGAACTTGGAACATCAACTCCTACTTGCACAATTCCAGTTATTCCCACCGACGCTGCTTTTTCTAATGCATCTTCCACGCTCAAAAAAATATCTTTATCTTCAATATCTAAATGACAATGTGAATCAATAGTTGTGGCAGGTAATTTTTCTGGCAATGGTGGATACGATGTTTTTTTTGATTCAATCACACCAAAATCTTTTCTTGCTCTTAAGCCGTTATCTTTATTGTTCATCTTCAGCAAGTCTTGGAAAAACTGCTTCACCTTTTGTAACTTTACTTCCCACTGGCAATTTTGCCCAAGTTCCAACTTCTGAAATTTTTTGCTCACTTATTTTTCCAATAGTTTCATTTGCCCCAATTATGTGCCAAATTTTTTCTGTAGCTTTTGGCATTACTGGGTGATATAAAACAGATATGGCACGGAGTGCCTCTGCTACGCAATAAAGAACGGTAGCTAAACGTTCTTTATTTGCTTCATCTTTTGCTAATTTCCAAGGTTCCTGTTCTGTGACATAAAGATTTGCTGCATCTACGATTTTTTTAATTGCCAAAATTCCCTCAGAGAAATCAAGTTTGCACATTGCTTCATCTGCTTCCAGGCTTGATTTCTTAATGATTTCAACAATTATTTGGTCTTTTTCGTTTAATTTTCCAGGTTGTGGAATTTTAGAATCAAAATATTTTTCCACCATCGCAGCTAATCTTGATGCAAGATTTCCTAAACCATTTGCTAATTCTGCGGTGTATCTTGCGGTTAAATCTTCCCAAGAAAATGATCCGTCTTGACCAAATCTAATTGCAGATAAAAAGTAATAACGGAATGCATCTGAACCGACATAATCAACAATTTGGGAAGGTGCAATTCCGGTTAATTTTGTTTTACTCATTTTTTCGCCACCTACTAATAACCATCCATGAGCAAATACACATTTAGCAGGTTCTAGTCCTGCAGCCATTAACATGGCTGGCCAATACACTGCATGAAAACGTAAAATATCTTTTCCAACAAGATTTATATCGATTGGCCAAACGCTTTCAAATAATTTTGCATCTTCAGAATTTTTTTCTGCGCCAAAACCTGTAGCAGTCGCGTAATTAAGTAATGCATCAAACCAAACATAAACAACTTGATTTTTATCCCAAGGTAAATCTATTCCCCAAGAAACAGCTGATCTTGACATTGAAATATCTTCCAAACCTTGTTTCAAAAAAGACATCACTTCGTTATAGGCAGATTGAGGTTGGATTGCTTCAGGATTTTTAGTGAAATGATCAATTAATGGTTGTTGAAATTCTTTTAATTTAAAGAACCAATTCTTTTCCTTTAACATTTCAACTGGCTTTGAATGTATTGGGCAAAGTTCTTGTCCATTCTCTACTTTTAAATCCCCAGGAAGTTTAAATTCTTCACAACCAACGCAATATGGACCTTCGTAACTTCCTTCATAAACATAGCCGCGATCTTTAACAACTTGCCAAAACTTTTGCACAGCAATTTTATGTTTGTCAGAAGTGGTTCTAATAAAGTCATCATTTGCTACATCAATTGTTTCTAAAACTGGAAGCCAAGCTTCTTTAACTAATTTGTCTGCCCAATCTTGTGGTTTGTAATTATTTGCTTCTGCTGTTCTTTGAACTTTTGTGCCATGTTCATCAGTTCCAGTTAGAAACCAAACTTTTTCACCACGTTGTCTTCTCCAACGAGTTAAAACATCTCCTGCAGTTGTGGTGTAGGCATGACCTATGTGAGGAGCATCATTTACATAGTAAATAGGTGTTGCTAAATAGAAAGTATCTTTGCTACTCATGAATCTAATCTTAGAGATGCTTCATAAAGTTTGCTTCTAGACAATCCTCGTTGTGTAGAAATTTCTGAAACTGCGTCTTTAAAACTCATTCCTTTTGCAACTAAGTCTTTAACACTTTTGATCGCAGCATCATCAACTTCTGGTTTTTTCGAATTATCAATACCTGCAATTACTAAAGTAATTTCTCCTAAGACTTCATTGTTGGTAGCCCATTCAACTAATTCTTTTAAGGTGCCTCGAATAACCTCTTCATAAGTTTTAGAAATCTCTCTCACCACAGCAGCTTTTCTATTCTCACCTGTAATTTCTAAAATATCTTCAAGAGTTTCTTTTGTTCTTCGAGGAGATTCAAACAAAATCATTGTTCTTGATTCTTTGTTTAAATTATTTAATATTTCGGTTCTTTCTTTTCCTTTTCGGGGAATGAATCCTTCAAATGAAAATCTATCTGTAGGTAATCCCGATAAAACTAATGCTGATGTGACTGCACTTGGACCAGGTAACACAGTTATTGAAATCTTTTCATCAATTGATTTATTGATTAACTTAAATCCTGGATCACTTATAGCTGGAGTTCCTGCATCAGAAATAACCACTATGGTTTTGCCTTCTTTTAATTTGGAAATTAAATCAGGAATTTTCTCTATTTCGTTTTCTTCAAAAAGTGAAATCACTAAAGCTTTTATCTCTAGGTTTAAATCTTGAAATAGACGTCTAGCTTTTCGGGTATCTTCAGCGGCAATAATGTCTGCTTTCAAAAGGGCTTGGATTAAACGACTCGAGGCATCTAAAGGATTACCCAAGGGCGTTGCCGCCAAAATTAATTGCCCGCCACTCATAGCCTTAATCCTTTCAGGTTTATGTTGGTCGTAATCTTTTGAGTCGTGGGACAAAATATGCCAGCACATGCCCGAATAAATAGAGATATTCATAAAACCAACGAGTTAGTTGATGTTATGCCTAAACAGCAACTACTCAGTTGGGGCTTAACTTTTTTAATCACTGCAATCGGCGCTTTAGTTCGCTGGCCCAGATTAAGTCAGCCGAATGAAATAGTCTTTGATGAAACTTATTACGTCAAAGATGCTTATGCGATATTAAAAAATGGATATGAGCGAACTGCTGTAGAAAATGCTGATCAATTAATTTTGCAAGGTCGAACAGATGTATTTGAATCATCTGGTTCATTTGTAGCTCATCCGCCCATGGGTAAATGGGTAATTGCATTTGGTGAACAAATTGGTGGATTAAATTCTTTTGGTTGGCGAATTGGTGTTGCAGTTATGGGAACACTTTTAGTTTTAGTAACTACAAGAGTTGCGATCAGATTAATTCGCTCAATTTGGTTTGGTGCCTTAGCAGGATTTTTAATTGCAATTGATGGTTTAGCAATTGTAATGAGTAGAACGGCCTTACTAGATGGAATTATGGCAACTTTTTTGATGCTAGGTATTTGGTGTGTTTTATTAGATAGAGATTATTCAAGAAGCAGAATAAGTAGAAAATTAATTTCTGAATCTAAATTTGGTGGTAGATGGACTTGGCATCCTTGGAGATTTCTGGCAGGAATATTTTTTGGACTTGCCATTGCCACAAAATGGAATGCTCTTTGGTATTTGGCAGCTATTTTATTACTTTCATTTATTTGGGATATTTCATTTAGAAAACTTCGTCGATCAAAAAATCCAATAATTGGAACAATTCTTTTGGATTCATGGCTTTTAAGTTTTCAAATGATTTTGATTGCATTTGTTACCTATCTTGTTTCGTGGTTTGGCTGGATTAGAACTGATGGTGGTTGGGGTCGAGCAATTTCAGAAAGTTCGTCAACCTTTGATAACTTTGAGCAAATTTTAATTGCACTATATAGATATCACGATCAAATTTGGAATTTCCATATCAATTTAACAACTGATCATAGTTATGAATCTTATGCTTTGACTTGGCCTATTCTTTATCGTCCCACTTCATTTTTTTATAAAGAAAATTTGCCAAATTGTGCCAGTAGTAATTGTGCTCAAGAAGTTTTAGCTATTGGTAATCCTTTAATTTGGTGGATATCTGTTGTAGCACTTTTATTACTCCTTATTAATTTCTTAAGATCTAGAAATTGGAGATCTGGCACTATTCTTTTTCTATTTTTAGTAGGTTGGGCACCTTGGTTAATTTTGCCTGAAAGAACGATGTTTTATTTTTATGCAATATCTTTCTTACCATTTTTAGTTATTGCTATTTCTTATGTGGCAAACATTATTTATCAAGGATTAGTTGTACGAGGACAATCGTTAAAACCGTATTACTTTATTGGAATTAGTCTGTTAATTGCAACAACTATTTTGTCTATTTATTTTTACCCAATTTGGACAGCTATTTCATTACCAAAAGAGGAATGGCTAGCCCGTATGTGGTTTAGTAAGTGGATCTAAGCGCCTTTAGCTTTCTTTAATGCTTCGAAGAATTTAGCACCTTCTGTCACTTCTTGCTCAACTTTTTCTTCTACTTTTTCAAATGGTCTTTCATCCATAATTAAATCTCGTTCAGGATCAGTTTTAATAAATGTTTTTGTTTCAAATGGTTTTTTATGAATAACATAGTTTTTTCTAATTACATTTGTCACAATTGGTTTTGATTCATCACTTAATCTTTGTGCTGCAATAAATGCTGTAGTTAACCAAAGCAATAAAATTCCTAGTGGAACAAAGCTAAAAGTTTGAGGAACATAATTAAAATATGAAGCAATAATTATTCCAATATTTACAAGAAATAATAAGTAAGTAACATTTCTTCTTCTTTTTGCAGCTGTTAAAGAAACTGAACCTTTATCACTTTTTCTATCTGGAATTAATTGACTAATTGATTTCATAGCATTGTTAAACCTTGCTATTGATTTTGTTTCATTTGATTGTTCGCGATTTTTTGCAAAAGTGGGATATAGGACTATTGCCCAAAGACCTAGCACGATAGCTAGCAGTAAACCTGACCCCATGTTAATAGGTTAGAAGTTTTAGGGATTATTTATTTAAAAAAATTGGGGTGTGTTTAAAAAATA
Source organism: Actinomycetes bacterium (assembly GCA_038145175.1). Classification (GTDB taxonomy): domain Bacteria; phylum Actinomycetota; class Actinomycetes; order S36-B12; family UBA5976; genus ATZT02. The sequence goes on from JAYQPE010000004.1 coordinate 157,524, forward strand.
ATTTACTTTTTAGTTATTTTTTAGTTTTAAAACTAAAGATTCAGTTACTTCTTCTTCATGTATTGCATAAATCACATGATCTCGCCAAGCTCCATTTATATGTAAAAAGTTAGGTCTGATGCCCTCTTTTCTTAAACCAAGTTTTTCAGCAACTCTAATTGATTTTTCATTTTCTGGTCTTATCGCAATTTCAATTCGATGTAATTTCAATTTTTCAAAACAATAATCAATAGCCATAGCAACAGCAAGTGGTGTATAACCTTTACCAGCAAACTCTTGTCCAATCCAGTAACCAATGTAGGCACTTCTGGTGGAGCCATAATTAATATTTCCAACTGTTACTTGTCCTGCTAATTTTTTATCCACTTGCATAACAAAAGGAAGACTTCTTTGCTCTTTAGCTTCTAGTCTTAATCTTTTAACTATTTGAAAAAAGTTTAATTTTCCATCACTAAATTCTTCAGGAACTGTTGCTTCCCATTCTTTAAACCAATTTTCATTTTGATCTCTAATTTTTGCCCAAGCAAATTTGTCTTTATATTTTAAAGGTCTTAAAATTAAATTATCTTGTTTTAAAACTACGGGCCAAAAAGGCGCCATAATTAATTACCTAAAGTTTTTACGAAATCTTTTAGCCATTGAGTAAATGCAGGACCAAAATCTTTTCTTTCACTTGCTAATTGCACCACTGATTGTAGATATGACAATTTATCTCCTGTGTCATAACGTCTGCCTTTAAAAATAACTGCATGTAATCCACCACCATCATTTGTGTTTACGTCTTTTGCCAAAGTTTTCATTGCATCTGTTAATTGAATTTCTCCATTTTTACCTGGCTTTGTATTTTCTAACACTTCAAAGACTTTTGGATTAAATAAATATCTACCGATGACTGCAAAGTTACTCGGTGCATCTTTTTGGTTTGGTTTTTCAACTAAATCAAGTACCTTTACAACACCTTCTTGATCAGTTTTTTCAATCTTTGCTGAACCATATAGATGAATTTCACTTGGAGCAACTTCCATCAACAACACAACTGATCCACCATGTTTTTGTTGAACTTCAAACATTTTTTGTAAAACATAATCTCTTGGATCAATTAAGTCATCACCAAGTAAAACCGCAAATGATTCATTTCCAACATGTTCTTTTGCCATCAAAACTGCATGACCTAAACCTTTAGGAACACCTTGACGCACGAAATGTATTTTGGCTAATTCAGCAGGATCTTTTACTTTTTCTAACAAGTCATTTTTGTTTTGTTTTGCTAATTCATTTTCTAATTCAGGGGAATCATCAAAGTGATCCTCTAAAGCGCGTTTGCTTCTGCCGGTTATAAATAAAACATCATCGAGTCCTGCTGCCACTGCTTCTTCCACTACATATTGAATTGCAGGCTTATCAACTACAGGAAGCATTTCTTTTGGAGTAGCTTTTGTGGCAGGTAAAAACCTAGTTCCATATCCTGCAACTGGAACCACTGCTTTTAAAACTTTTTTCACGCTTTTTCCCAAATCCTTCTAGCTACTTACTTTATGCATAAAGATTACGCGTACCAAGTATGCTTCTTGTCCAATGCCTACACAAGAACCCCAAGAGACCAAGCAATCGTTGCGAAAACGTCTGCAAGAAACAAGACGAAATACTAAATTAAGTGATTTCGATATTGACCAACTAACTAAACGCGGACTGTTTGAACTATCCAAAACTAGTGGTGATGTATGCATTTACATGTCGTTACCAGAAGAACCACCTACAAAAGAATTAATTAATGAAGTTAGAAAACTTGGAAGAAATGTTTGGTTACCAAGAATTAACGGTGATGATCTTTTATGGATAAAAAATCCAGATAGTTTTGCTCAAGGACCTTTTGGCATTGAAGAGCCTGTGGGTGAAGGAGATTTAGCTAAAGAAATAAAAAACCTAGGTGCAGTAATTTTGCCGGGCCTTGCAGTTGATGTTAACGGCACAAGATTAGGTAAAGGTAAAGGATTTTATGATCGAGTCCTAGCTCAAATCTCTGAAGATGTGAAAAGAATTGTTTTGTTATTTGATTTGGAATTTATCTTAGAAATTCCTAAAGAATCTCACGATATGAGTGTTCATACTATTGCCACACCGTATAGATCAATTCATTTCACTACACCAGAAGCTGACTAAACCGGAACTGAAGTTCCTATGAAAAACCCAATACCAAAAGCAGCAAGTCCTGCCCCAAAAGTAAATGCGGCGTATCCAAAAGTTGTAGTCCAGTTTCTTTTTTCAGTGTTCTCATGCATTTCTAAAGCAAGAGTTGAAAAAGTAGATAAAGATCCTGCAAAACCAACAGTTAAAAATGGTTGAAACCAGGATTGCCAACCTTGCATGGCAAAAAAGGCGTCAGAAAATAAAGCGGTTATAAGACCTAGAACAAATGAAGCAATGATATTTGATGGAAGTGATCCCATCGATATTTTTGAATTTTTTGTAATAAATCTGAAGCGATAACGAAGCATTGCACCAAATGCACCTCCGATTGCAACAGCAAACAATGTTGAAACAGTCTCGTTCATTTGTTACTTCTTTGCTTAGATTTTTTCAACGCATAACTTGTAGCTATATAACAAGCAACAAAAGTTATAAAGACATATGAAAAGGCATAAATCCAATTTTGTGATTGAAGTTGCCAAGTAGTTTCTAAAATAAAAGTAGAAAAAGTTGTAAAGCCACCTAAAACCCCAACTACCCAAAAATGCCAAACATCTAAGGAATGTTTTCTATGACCGGCAATCCAACCAATTAATAAACAACCCAAGATATTAATTAATAAAGTTGGCCAGGCAAACCCTTCTTTTCCTAAGGGTAAAAGAGCTAATGAATCATCTAATCGAATTGAAATCATCCAACGCACAACACTTCCAATCGCACCGCCAAGTGCAATTAAAAGATATGGGGGAAAGTGCATATATATAAATAGTAAGTCCAAGATGCTTATAAGTTGAGTAATTGGCACAATATGTTCTATGCCCACTTATCAATATGCATGTACAGATTGTGAACATGAATTTGAAGTTGTGCAATCTTTTTCTGATGCTGCAATTTCCAAATGTGAAGAATGTGGTGGCGAAGTTAGAAAGAAGTTTGGTGCTGTAGGAGTTGTTTTTAAAGGCTCGGGGTTTTATAGAACAGATTCCAGAGAAAAGAAAAAACCTGAAACAAAGCCTAAAAAAGATGAAAAAGCTAAAGATGCTCCTAAGAAAGATACCCCTAAGGCTGAGAAAAAAGCCACAAAAACAAAAACTGACAAATAGTTATCCACAGTTTAATTTATAAGCCCGACCTGATTTATTTAAATCATTTATTTTTGAATAATGAAAAAATTAGAAGTAAACATAACAAAAAAAGATCTATTCACACTATTTAAGATTTATCGAAAAACTATTGCTTATTGTCTCTTAGCAATAGTTATTTACTCACTGGTTGACAAAGTTGCAAATAATTTTGCTACCCGTGAAACAATTGTGGCAAATAGAGACCTGTCTAGTGGCACAGTTTTAAGTAGTAATGATTTAAAAATTATTCGAATTCCAATTTCAGGAATTGCGCCAAATAGTTTAATAAGTGAAGAAATTGTGGGCAAAATGTTAACTTCAAATATTTCTGCTAATGAACAACTAACTTCCTCAAGACTTATCTCAAGTGGTCAAAATGATAAAAATCAAAGAATTGTTGGAGTTCGAATAAATGATTCAGAAATTGCCTCAATTTTAAAACCTGGTGCAATTGTTGATGTTGTAAAACTTAATAATTCTCAAGGTATTTTTGGTGGGTTAATAGCCCAAAAAGTTATGGTCGTTGCTTTGGCTGAAAAGAAGTCTTCTTTTGGTGCAAATGCTGGTTTGGTTGTTTTAGTGAGCACTTCAACAAAAGATGCATTAGAACTTGCAATTAATTCAGGAGAAAAACTAACTGTTTTAATGCACTAAATTAAATTACTTTTATTAAATCAATTAGGCTAGAAATTACTTCGCCCTCGTAGCTCAACGGATAGAGCGACTGCGTCCTAAGCAATAGGTTGGGGGTTCAATTCCCTCCGAGGGCACATACACACTATTTAAATAACGCACTTTTATCATTTAGAAGACTAAAGTTAAACGCATGTTTGATTTGGCAATGATTGATCCGTGGCAACAATTAACTGTAATTTTTAATACAATTCTTGCTGCAATTCTTGGTTCAATTATTGGATACGAAAGAGATCGGGCAGGAAAATCTGCAGGTCCAAGAACTATGGCTTTAGTTGCAGCTGCAGCTGCAATAGTTGTTTCCATGGGAGAAATTGTTGGACTAAATGCACAATTTGGTGATCCAACTAGATCAATGCATGCAATCATGACTGGCATTGGTTTTCTTGGTGCTGGTTTAATTTTTTCTAATCAAGCAAAAGGAATTAAAGGTGTAACAACTGCTGCAACTGTTTTTGCAACAGCAGCAATGGGTTGCGGAGTTGGTTTAGGTTTTCAATTAGCAGCAGCAGCTATGACACTTGTGGTAATTGCAATTTTAAGATCAACCCAAGTTTTAGAAAGAACACTTCATTCTGGAAGTGATGATTAAGAGTTGTAATCAACTCTTCCATAACTTACTCTTTTTGCATAAATATTTGTTTTAGCAAGTCTTAAGCCAGGACGTCTGGCATGCCAAATCTTTCCTTTACCTGCATAAATTGCAACGTGATAAACAGTTCCTTTTTTATTATGAAAGAAAACTAAATCTCCAACTTTTAATTCATCTCTACTTATTTTTGGAGTTTCTCTTCTCATATCTCTGGAAGTTCTGCCAAAAGTTACCCCAACTGGTTTCATGGCCCATAACACAAAACCTGAACAATCAAATCCATTAGTTGTTGTGCCACCGCGTCTATAACGAGCTCCTTTAACACTTGCAGCTCTATCTAAAACAACTGCAACTTTCTTTGCTCTTTCTTCATCTAAACCTTCACTAATTAATTCATCTGGATTGACTTCTTTGACTGTCTCTTCTTCAATTACTCCTTCTTCTTTTACAGGAGTATTACTTTCTTCTCTATTTATTGCTTCAAAAATTGCTTTCCATCCAAGTGGTCCTAAAACGGTGCCATCATCAGTGTCGCCTTGAACTTCATAAAATTCTGCAATTGCAGCAGTTGTGGCAGGTCCATATTTTCCATTTGCTACAGGAATTGGATAACCAAGTTTGATTAAAGCTTTCTGAACTTTTTTAACAGAGTCATTTTCAACACCACGGGTTAATTTTTCAATACCTGGATAATCAGGAATTTCATCAGCAAATGAAGGCATTGAATAGCCAGTTGTAATTAATAGTGTGGCCAATGTTGAGATCAATATTTTCTTTAACACCGTTCCAAAATAACACAGGAATTTTCAAGCCTTGCTGCAATTTTTTCTATTTGTGGGAAGAATTTATTGATCTTTTGTGCTTAAAGTGACATATGTCTCCTCAAGTTATTCATAATGCATTTCAATTTGTGCTTGATTGAAATAGCATGAATTTTGTGAAAATTGATAAATCTCAAATCAGTCACGCACTATATATATGCATCATTCCTATGGTTTCCTCTCTTTATATAGGTGAACTTCTTACTTTTCTTTTCGTCTTTTCACTTGTTTATGCTTTTTATAAACAACCTAAAAAGATTTCTCAAATCTGGTTAACTTCTGTCTTTTTACTTTGGATTGTTTATGGTTTAGCAGGACTAATTGGCTTAATTCCTTTAGCTGGTGAAGAAGGAAGTGGTGAAACCATTTGGTCATTTGGATTTGAGTCTTTTATCTTTATGTTCTTTTTAGTGTTAATTCCAACCTTTATCGGTCGTTTAATCGGCAAAAGGTTTAAAAAAGTTAGAAAATAAAAGTAGTCAAGATTAGGTTTGGCAACTAATCTGTACTCATGCCTAGTGTGATGTGGTTTAGAAGAGATCTTCGACTTAATGACCATCCGGCTTTAAATGCGGCAATAGATAGCGCTTTTGAAGATGGCGATAAAAACGTGGTAGCACTATTCAATATTGATCCCAAAGTATTTGATGATGCAGGAAATCCTTTAAAGGCTTATCAAGATGCTTCTTTAAAATCATTAGATGAATCTTTAAACAACAATTTACTAATAAGACATGGGGATCCAAAAAAAGTAATAGTTGAAGTAGCAATTGCTGCAAAAGCTAAAACTGTTCATATCTCAGAAGATTTTGAACCATATGGTCGAAAAAGAGATATTGAAGTTGAAAAAGAATTAGCAAAAAATGGCATAAAACTAATTAGAACAGGTTCTGCATATGCAGTAGCACCTTTTAGAGTCACTAAAGATGATGGAACTCCTTATCGAGTTTTTACTCCTTTCTATAAATCTTGGCTAAATCATGGTTGGAGAAAACCAGCACCTAAATTTAAAAAAGAACCAAATTGGATAAAACCATTAAAAAATGAAGGAAGACCAAAAGTAACAAGTGAAATAGAAATTCCTAAAGCTGGAGAAAAAAATGCTTTAGATTTATTTACTAAATTTTTAAAATCAGGAATTAAGGGATATGACCAAAATAGAAATAGACCAGATCTAGAAGGCACTTCTAAATTAAGTATTCCTTTAAGGTTTGGTGAAATTCATCCCCGCACAATATTGATGGAATTAAATGATTCAAAAGATCATGACACTTTTAGAAAAGAAATCTGTTGGCGTGAATTTTATGCAGAAGTTTTAGCAACTGCTCCAGAAAGTGAAACTAAATCTCTAGATCAAAAATGGGAATTAATGGGTTGGGATTTAGAAAAAGATTACAAGCAAAAACTTAAAATCTGGCAAGAAGGAAAAACAGGTTTTCCTTTAGTTGATGCTGGCATGAGACAACTAAAAGAATCTGGTTGGATGCATAATCGAGTTCGAATGGTTGTGGCATCTTTTTTGGTTAAAGATTTACATATTCACTGGCGACATGGTGCCGAATGGTTTATGAAAAATTTACTTGATGGAGATATCGCGAGCAACTCTCACGGTTGGCAATGGACTGCAGGTTGTGGCACAGATGCATCTCCTTATTACCGAATTTTTAATCCCATGATGCAAGCAGAAAAGTTTGATCCAAATGCTGATTATGTTCGTAAATGGATTCCAGAATTAAGACATCTAAAAGGTATTAGTGCTCATACTCCTTGGGATCAACCTGATGGCTATAAACATGGTTATCCAAAAAGAATGGTTGATCATCAAATAGAACGTGATGAAACTTTAAGAAGATATAAAGCAAGTAAGGGAGAAAAAGTTATTAAGGAGAAATTCTCTCGATAACCCATCCAGAGTTATTTATGGTGTATCTAATTCGATCATGCAATCTTGAAGGTCTACCTTGCCAAAACTCAATACTATTTACACTTACTAAATAACCACCCCAATGTTTTGGCATTGGTACTTCATCTGGATATTGCTTCATAAATTCAGAAACTTTCTTTTCTAATTCTTCTCGAGATTTAATAACTTCTGATTGATTACTTACCCAAGCACTAATTTTTGAACCATAAGGCCTAGTTTTGAAATAATCTTTTGAATCCTCTTCACTTATTTCACTAGCTGTTCCTTTAATAATTACTTGCCTGTGTAAATCAATCCAAGAAAATAACAGAGTACAAAATGGATTTGCTTTTAAATCTTTTGCTTTATCTGAATTTTTGTTTGTAAAGAAAATAAATCCATTTTCATCAAATGATTTTAATAAAACATTTCTTAAACCAGGTTGGCCATCTTTATTACTTGTAGCTAACACCATTGCATTTGGTTCAGATATTTGTTTAGCAATTGCTTCATTCATCCAAGTTTGAAATTGTTTAAAGGGGTTGTTAGATATGTCACTTTCATTTAAATCGCCTTGCTCGTAAGAGATTCTTAAAGATTCAAACCAATCTTTGGAAGTTGACATAACCCGATTCCACCATGTGGAATTGATTAAGCAAAGATAGACTCACAAGATTTCTTCAACCAGAAAGGCAAACGATGCCAGATTTCGTGCCAGGTCTGGAAGGAATTGTTGCTTTTGAAACCACAATCGCTGAACCAGATCGCGAAGGTGGAGCTCTTAGATATCGCGGTGTAGATATTGAAGATCTTGTTGGCAGAGTTAGTTTTGGTCCTGTTTGGGGACTTTTAGTTGACGATAATTTTTCTCCAGGTTTACCAATTCCAGATCCTCACCAAATTCCAATTAGAACTGGTGACACCAGAGTTGATATTCAAAGTTCAGTTGCTCAACTTGGGGCACGTTGGAAACTAAAACCTATTTTAGATATTGATCATGTTCAAGTTAGAGAAGATTTATCAAGAGTTACCGCAACCGCATTAATGTATGTTGCTCAATCTGCTCGCGGTGAGCAAACTCCAGTTTCAGAGGATCACATTGCTAAATCTTCAACTTCAGTTGAAAGATTTATGAAACGTTGGCGTGGAGAACCAGATCCAAAACATATAAAAGCAGTTGATGCTTATTTTGTTTCTGCAGCAGAACATGGCATGAATGCTTCAACTTTCACAGCAAGAGTTATAGCTTCAACTGGAGCAGATGTTGCAGCTTCTATTTCAGGTGCAATTGGTGCAATGAGTGGACCATTACATGGTGGTGCCCCAAGTCGAGTGCTGCACATGATTGAAGAAATAGAAAAAGGTGTTGATCCAGAAACTTATGTGAAGCGTTTACTTGACTCTAAAGAAAGATTAATGGGCTTTGGTCACAGAGTTTATAGAGCACAAGATCCAAGAGCAAAAGTTTTAAGAAGAACTGCAAAAGAATTAGGTGCTCCTCGTTATGAAATTGCTGAAGCTTTAGAAAAAGCTGCGTTAAAAGAATTACATGAAAGACATCCTGAAAGAGTTTTAGAAACAAATGTTGAATTCTGGGCTGCAATTGTTTTAGATTATGCCCAAGTTCCTGCACACTTATTTACTTCAATGTTTACTTGTGCTCGTTTAGCAGGTTGGTCTGCTCATATTTTGGAGCAAAAAAATACCGGTAAATTAGTTAGACCTTCTGCTACTTACATCGGTAAAGGTCCAAGAAGTGCAGATTCTGTTGCAGGTTTTTCAGACAAAATAAAACCTTCTTACTAAACATGTCAGAAATTCCAAATATTGTAATTCCTGAAAATTTAAAACCAAAAGATTTAAGATTTGGTTCGGGTCCAAGTAAAATTAGAGCAACTCAATTAGCAGCACTTGTTGCCTCAAATCCTTCCTATTTAGGCACAAGTCATCGACAAAAAACTGTTAGAGATGTTGTGAAATCTTTAAGAGAAGGTTTACATAAATTATTTAATTTGCCTGATGGTTATGAAGTTTTAATTGGAAATGGTGGCACGACTGCATTTTGGGATGCAGCAATTTTTTGCTTAATAAAAGAGAATGGACAGTTTTTATCATTTGGTGAATTTAGTAATAAATTTGCACAAGGAGCCAAAAATACACCTTTTTTAAAAAATGTTGACATCATAAAATCAGAACCAGGTGATGCTCCAGATTACGCACCTAATTCTAGTTTTGATGTTTATGCCACAGCCCATAATGAAACAAGTACAGGTGTAATGAAGGAAGTTAAAAGACCTAAAGCTGAAGGTTTACATTTAATTGATGCAACTTCTGCTGCAGGTGGAGCAATGGTTGATCCTAAAGAATTTGATGCTTACTATTTTGGTCCACAAAAATCTTTTGGTTCAGACGGTGGATTATTTGTAGCAATTTTAAGTCCTGCAGCAATTTCTAGAATTGAAGAAATTAAAAAAACCAATAGGTGGCAACCACCATTCTTAGATCTATCAATAACTTTAGAAAATTCAAGATTAAATCAGACTTATAACACTCCAGCACTTGCCACAATTCATATGTTTGAAAATCAAGTTGCTTGGTTTAATGAAAATGGTGGTCTTGCTTGGTCAAGTAATAAATCAAAAACATCTGCAGAATTTCTCTATAATTGGGCTGAATCAAGAGACTTTGCCAAACCTTTTGTTGACAAGAAAGAATTAAGATCAAGTGTTGTAGCAACAATTGATTTCATTGATTCCATAGATGCTTTACAAATTTCAGCAATACTTCGTGCAAATGGAATTGTTGATACAGATTCATATAGAAAAATTGGAAAAAATCAAATCAGAGTTGGTGTTTTTCCATCTGTTGAATTAAGTGATGTTGAAGCATTAACTAATTGCATAGATTACATAGTAGAAAAACTTTAGTTCTAATAAAAATATACCAAATAAGGTATTGAAAATTTTATAAAAACCATTAAGGTACGCCCGTGATATACCTTGATGCGGAAATCCAACAACGTCGCATTGCGTTTGGTAAATCTATGAAAAAAATTCGCATCCAAGCAAAAATAAGTCAAGAAAGATTAGCTGAAGTCGCAGGTTTAGATCGTAAAACGATTTCTCGAATAGAAAATGGTCATCTCTCCCCTTCTCTAGATAACTTATGGGCTATCGCTGATGCATTAGACATGCAAGCCTATGAATTACTTTTGCCCATGGCAAGAAAAGACTCTAAATAAAAGTTTGAATTAAAGCAGCAATAACTAATCCAAAAAGTACTAATAATGTGATGATTCTTCTAGTTTTTGTGTTCATAAACGCTTAGTTAATAATACGAAATTACTTAACCTTGGCATAATTAGTCTTACCTATGAGCACAAATCTTTCAAAAGAAGAAAAACAGGAAGTCTTTGGATTTTTTGATCCCGACCAATACGAAGATGAAGTTAAAGAAAAATATAGTCAAACAGATGCCTATAAACAGTCGAATGCAAAAACTAAGAATTACACCAAAGAAGATTGGGCGCAAATGGCTTTGGAGTCAGATTTCATAGTTCAAAGATTTAAGAATCTTATGGAAAAAGGAATTGATCCTGAGAGTGCTGAAGCCAAAGAAGTAGCTGAAGCCCACAGGCAACACATCACTAAATGGTTTTATAACTGCAGCTATGAGATCCACTCAGGTTTAGCGTTTATGTATATCTTGGATGAGAGATTTAAAGAAAACTATGAAAAACATGCAATTGGGCTTGCTCAATATATTCATGATGCAATCACTGCAAATTCGATAGAGAATATATAAATGAGCGAATATCAAATCACAAGTTGGAAAAACATTCCATCATTAGTCACAGTTAGAGAAGGTGACAAAGTTGTAAAAACTCAATTGCCTCAAAGATTTCAAGAAGCAATTGATGAAGCAGCAATGAGACTTAATGAAACTGACGCTGATAGTTATATGAACGGTTGGAATAGATCTGAATGGATCAAAGCAGATGGAGAACCGGCTATAATTGCAGAACAGGTTGTTGCTGGTATTGAGAAAGATTTCTCCGAGGAAAACCTCGCGGCATTACTTGATGAATTAGGTAAATAGTAAAACTAATTTTATTAAGGATGGAGAAATCTATATGACAAATATTTACGATTTATTAGATCAAGGAAAAACATTAATCAGTGATGGTGCTATGGGCACCATGTTGCAAGAAGCTGGTTTAACTGATGGCGGTGCACCTGAATTATGGAATGTAGAACATCCTGCCAAAGTTGCAGAAATATTAGATAGTTATGCAAAAAATGGTGCAAATCTTTTAACCACAAATACATTCGGTGGTACTAAACCAAGATTACAAATGCATCAATTAGAAGATAGAGTTTTTGAATTAAATAAAGCAGCTGCAGAACTTGCTAAAAAAGTTGCCAGTAAATATCCAGAATGTTTTGTCATGGGAGATATTGGTCCAAGTGGTGAATTAATGGAACCAATGGGCACATTAACAATTGATCAAGCCAAAGAAATTTTTGCTGAACAAATTAAAGGTTTAGTTGCAGGTGGAGTGGACGCAATTTTGATTGAAACGATGAGTGACTTGGCAGAAGTAGAAGCTGCTGTCAAAGCAAGTCAAGAAGTTGCTCCAGGTTTACCAATTATTGTTACTTTTTCGTTCGACACAAATTTAAGAACCATGATGGGTGTTAAACCAGAAATGGCGGTTAAACAAATTTCTGCATTAGGAGTTAGATTAATTGGGGCAAATTGTGGCCGTGGAACTGATGAAATGAAAATCATTGCCCAAGAATTAGCAAATGCAAGACAGCCTGGAACATATCTAATTACTCAATCAAATGCAGGTTTACCAAAACTTGTGGGAGATGAATTTATTTATGATGGCTCTCCAGAAGAAATGGCAAAATATGCCAAAGAAATGAAAGAAATCGGAATTAATGTTATTGGTTCTTGCTGCGGTTCAACACCTAAGCACACCAAAGCAATTAGTGAAGCTGTTAAATAATTTCATAAATGGATAATGACGAGTATTTAGTTAACAGACCTGATTTAGGTGATCGTTCCGAAGTTCAAGCTGGAGAGTTTTATCCAGTTGTTGGAGTTGGACCACATCCAAGACCTTGGCCAGAAGGTGAACAATATGATCCTCAATATTTAGAAAATGGGGATAAAAGAAATGTGCTGGATAAATATAGATATTGGTCTGTGGCAGCAATTGTTAAAGATTTAGATAAATCCAGAAATCCATTACATATTGCAATTGAGAATTGGCAACATGATTTAAATATTGGTTCTGTGGTTAGAACTGCTAATGCTTTTAACGTTGCTGGAGTTCACATCATTGGTAAACGGGATTGGAACAAAAGAGGTGCGATGGTTACCGATAAATATTTACATCTTTTCCATCACGCAACAATTAATGAATTTAGTCAATGGACTAAGAAGAATAATGTTCCTGTAATAGGAATAGATAATGTGGAAAATTGTGAACCTTTAGAGACAGCAAAATTACCTAATCCTTGTGCTTTTTTATTTGGTCAGGAAGGTCCAGGTTTATCTGAAGAAGCATTATCTATTTGTGAAAAAATTTATGAGATCAAACAATATGGTTCAACCAGATCAATGAACGCCTCCGCAGCAGGTGCGATTGCGATGTTTGCTTGGGGTTTGCAACATATAAAGTCTAGCTAAATAATGATTTCGTAATAAATCTTTTTGTAATATGAATTTTTGATTTGAAGCTTGATGAATACCTTCCTGGTGGAATCACAACGACTATTTTTTTACTTGGATGACTTAAATCAAATTTATTTATAACTGGTAGAAAATCTGCATCAGCACTTATCAAATACACTTTACTAATTTCATTTTTGTCGAAACACTTTACTATACGAAGCGCAATATTAACATCGGTATATTTTTCTGAGTATTTTTTAATTAAATTTCCACATTTTTCACATTTTAATATACGTAATTTATATTCTCCAGTAAAAATTCTTACTGAATTTAATGATTTATTTTTTGTAATAAAACTTCTTTGTCTTTTTGCATTCTCCGAATTACCGAAAAAATACGATGTGCAAAGATCTATTTCTTCTATTTCCTCATCATCTTTAATTATTAAATTTGCTAACTTTTCTAGATTAATAGATAAAAAACGATCACCAAATCTATTTTTTACCGCATGAAAAAGATTTAAACCATCCACAATAAATACAACTTTTTTTCTATATCTTGATTGCAAAATTTCTCCATGATAGTATTAGATTTCAACCTGCATTGGTATAACCAATGCATAACGGCCCCGAAAGGGGTCGTTCCTTTATATAAGCAAACTTTTTCATCTCACGTTTACAGTCAATGAATAGTTGTGGATAACTAATAATGTGGAAAACTCAATTGGGGCATAGAATTTTGAAAACTTATGAAAACTAAAAGAATAATTTTTCCTGACCAACTCGGTGATCATTTTATTAATGATCATGATGGTGAGATCATCATTTTGATTAGTAAAGAAGATATGTGGGCTCGTAAAATGCATCGAGCTAAAGCCCAATGGTGGTTAAGTGCGATTTGGCATAAGAAAGAAGAACTGGGTAAAAGATGCGAAGTATTAGAAGTAAACACGGTAAAAGAATTTGTAAATAGTTTTAAAGGCAAAGCTTCTGTTATTGCTCCAACCGGTTATCGATCAAGAAAAGCATTCATGAATAAAGACAATTTTGAGAAACTACCTTCCAGAGGTTTTGTATTGAGTGAAAAAGATTTTGCTTTGTGGATAAGTAAAAGGGAAAATAAGAAATTAAAACTAGAAGATTTCTATAGATTTCAAAGAGTATTTCATTCCGTGTTGGTTGATGGAAAAGAAAATCCTGTTGGTGGAGCTTGGAATTTTGACCATGAAAATAGATTGCCTCCCCCAAAAAATGTTAAAACTCTTGATTTAGAAAAGCCTTATTATCCAAAAGAGGATGAAATTGATGAATTTGCTCGAAAAGAAATCAAACGATTAGAAAAAGAAGGCTTTAAATTCATTGGCACTGATAGTAAAAGAGTTTTTGCTGCTACTGAAAAGGAAGCAAATAAATTATTAAAAAACTTCTTTGAAACAAGATTAAAACAATTTGGACCATATGAAGATGCATCATTAATTGATGACTGGCATATGTCTCATTCTCTGCTTTCTGCACCATTAAACATTGGTTTACTTGATCCGATAAAAGTAATTAGAGATGCTGAAAAAGAATTAAAAAATAAAGCACCAATAGCAAGTGTGGAGGGCTTTATTAGACAAATTCTTGGTTGGCGAGATTACATTTGGCATCTTTATTGGTATTTTGGCGAAGATTATTCGAATAAAAATAACCATTTAAATGCCAAAAAGAAATTACCAAATTGGCTAGAAGAATTGGATAATTCAAAAATTAAAGCAAATTGTTTAAGTCATGTAGTAAAAGATTTAAATGAAAGAGCTTGGGTACATCACATCCAACGACTAATGATTTTAGGAAGTTGGTGTATGCAACAAGGAATTAATCCTCAAGAATTAGTGGATTGGTTTGATCGCGCTTTCATCGATGGTCATCCTTGGGTTATGGCAGCAAATGTAATTGGGATGAGCCAGTATGCAGATGGTGGAAAAATGTCTACCAAGCCTTACACCAGTGGTGGAAGTTATATAAATAAAATGAGTAATTTTTGTTCAAGTTGTGTCTATAAACCAGATGTAAGGGTGGGAAGTCAAGCTTGTCCATTTACTGCTGGATATTGGAAATTTATTGATAAACATAAAGATGAATTTAAGAAAAATATCAGAATGAGCCAAAGTGTAAATGGGCTTAAAAGGTTGAAGGATTTAAATCAATTATTGAAGGAAGATTCAAATACTATTTAATTAATTCTCTTTTTCTCATGTCATTAATGATATTTTCACAGAATAAATTAATTATTTGAATCAGATTTAATGTTCACAAAAAAATCATTACATTTAAGTAATAATATTAACTTTTTTATTACTTTACTTTCACAACAATATATTTTAATCTATTTTAAAAGTCAAAATGTTTTGAATTAATTCGGCTAAAATCTTTTTCTTTTTCTCCGCGGAAGCTTTTTTGAAACCATCTAAATTAACTATTTCACCTGTAAAAATTAGGCCAGTGATAAGCGAGGACATTAAATTTGATCTAATTGCAAAGTTATCTAAGTTTATTGATTTAAATGAATTTAAGAATTGTTGTTCATATGTCTTTTTTAATATTTGTGCCGCTTTTTCTTCAGTCGATGCAGCACGAATTAAGCCTAAAATCGATTGGGGAAACGTTTTCTTTCCTTCGCCAAGAAGTATCTCGGTTATTGCAGCTCCCCATGTTTCTTTGGGAATAACTTTCAATAAATTCATAATTGCTTGAGCCTCTACAGGTGGCTCCATACTTTCTGCAAACAAAATTTCTTTAGTCTTGTAGTAGTGCATGATTAAACTTGGATCAACTTTGGCAATTTCAGCAATATGGCGAATAGTTGATTTCTCATAACCCAATTGAGCAAAACTAATTTTGGCTGCCTTGATGATTTCAGCTTTAAGGTCAGTTGAATTCTTGGGTCTTCGACCCGGATTTTTGGTTTTTCCCACACCCTATTGTACATAATTAAACACTTGTTGTAATGTATTAAACACTTGTTTAATTGTATGGGGGTAATTAGATGTCTGCAGTATTTAACCGCAAAGGTGTACTTTCCACTGTTGGTCTAAGTCTTATGACGGTTGTCTCAGCAGTAGCTGGACTAAACGTGGCGCTTCCATCACTTGCTGTTGAGCTTTCGGCTACACAAACTCAATTAACTTGGATTGCAGATTCTTACACCGTTGTTTTCGCTGGATTACTTTTACTTGCAGGTGCAATTGGTGATAAGTATGGAAGAAAAAATATTTTAGCTATTGGTCTTGTGATTTTTGGTTTTGCCAGTTTAGGTGGATTTCTAGCGACTGATGCAAATTTTGTCATTTGGATGAGAGCAATCATGGGAATTGGCGCTGCTGCAATTATGCCTTCAACATTATCCGTAATTACAACTTCATTTCCTAAAGATGAAAAATCAAAAGCAGTTGGAATTTGGGTTGCCATAGTGTCTGCTGGAGCAATTGTTGGATTATTTGGTTCTGCATTGCTATTGGAATTTTATGCCTGGAATTCATTCTTTGCACTTAATTTAATTTTGGCTGCGATATCTTGGATTGGAACTATAAAATTTGTACCTGAATCAAAAGATGAAGTGCTAAATAGATTAGATTATTTTGGAGGAATACTAAGCGTAATTGGAATTGGCGCTTTAGTATTTGGAATTATTGAGGGACCTGAAAACGGTTGGTCAAATCCAATTACTATTACAAGTCTTACTTTTGGAATTTTGGGATTAATCTTTTTTGTTCTATGGGAATTAAGACTAAAAAATCCATTACTAGATCCTCGTCTTTTTAAAAATAGGGGTTTTAGCGCAGGAACTATTTCTATTACTTTACAATTTTTTGGCCAATTTGGCTTTATTTTCTTAGTCGTTCAATATTTACAATTTGTTGTGGGTTTTTCTGCTTTAGAATCTGCTTTAAGAATTCTGCCTATGGCTTTAGTGGTTGGACCTACTTCTAGATTTGCTGGAAAATTAAATAAAACTATTTCTCAAAAATATTTAGGCTCAATCGGAATGTTTATGTTTGGTTTGGGCTTGTTCTTTATGAGATATCTAACTCCTGACTTCAATTATGCCCAATTCTTATTTGCACTATTTTTCTTTGCATTTGGACTTGGCTTAGCCGCTACTCCTGCAACCACAGTCATTATGTCTTCCTTACCGCAAAGTAAACAAGGAGTTGCCTCAGCTGTTAATGACACTGCAAGAGAATTTGGAGCAGCATTAGGTATTGCGATTCTAGGTTCAGCTTTAACTAATAGTTACAAAAACGAAATGGCAACAGTTACTGCAAATCTTCCTGCAGAAGTTAGTGAAAGAATAAATTCTTCATTGGCATTTACCCAAATCAATCCACCTGCTCAATTGCAACCGGTTTGGGAAAACCTTGTTAACTCTGGTTTTGAAGCTTTCTCAAATGGAATGTCTACTTCATTAACTATTGCAGCAATATCCTCTTGGGTGGCAGCGGCGTTGATTTTTGTTGTTGCGCCAAAGCAAAATCAGAAAGCAAAATAAAAGTTAGCTAATTAAAAACTTTGCAATTGCTTCATATAGTGGAATGCCAAATATTAAATTAAATGGAAACGTAATTCCGATTGAGCAAGTTAGAGCAAGGCCAAATTTTGCTTTAGGTAGCGCAATTGAAACAGCTGCAGGTGCTGCAATATATGAAGCACTTGCTGATAAGACTGCTAATAAAGTTGTGCCACCCACACTCATTCCAGCAAAATATCCTCCAAGAGCACCAATTAATCCTGCTAATACTGGAAACAAAATCGCAAAGACAACTAATTTGTATCCGGCTAATTTTACTTCTTTGATTTGAGATCCAGCCATATATCCAAGTTGGAGTAAGAATAAAACTAAAATTCCATTTAATAGATCAATAAATACCGGAGATACCCTGTTAAATCCTTCATCACTTGTAATAAAGCCAGCGACTAAACCACCCACAAGTAATAACACTGTTTTTCCTAAAAGGATTTCTTGGAACGTTTTACCCCAAGAAACATTTGATTTTGAATTTCTGCTTGCTAGATATATCCCTACAACTAATCCTGGAACTTCCATAATGGTTAATAGTGTGGTGGAATAACCTTCAAAAAATATTTTATTATTTTCTAAATATAAAACTGCTGCAGAAAATGTTACTAAAGAAGTAGAACCATAATGTGCCGCTAATGATCCTCTTTGTAGATCACTTAAATTTTTTATAAATTTTAAAAAATAGAAAGCTAAAAATGGAATTATGCTTCCAATAATAAAAGTTGTAATACTTGGTTTAATTATTTCTGAAAAAGAAACTTCTTTTAACGCATGTCCACCTTTTAAACCAATTCCCAGCAGTAAATAAATAGAAATTAATTGATAAATTGATTCAGGAATTGATAAATCGCTTTTAAATCTTGCTCCTAAAAATCCAAGAATGAAAACTAACACCGCAACTGAAGTTAGGTTTGATAATGCAAGAGTTAAATTCATACTTAAGTTAATTTAACCATATTTTTTCTTATAATTATTAATCTAGCTAAATACGCCAAGATAAATAAATTCACCACGAATACTATGGCTTTCCAAGTTTGAAACATTTTGAACATTTCATATATTTCTATGGGTATCCAAAGGGTGGTAGAGCAAAGCGTTAGAAGCACTCCCCAGTGTTTTTTAAGTAGTAAACCAATTGCCTCCAATAAAACTATAAATCCATAGATTGTAATGAGCATAAAAATAGTGATCCATTCCCAACTAGGAATTTTAATCAACTTATATATCAAGTTAATAAATTGTGAATGAAGTAAAAAGTTGGAAATATTTTGACTAACAAAAGAGAATTCTTTAATAAGCTCATTAAATTCATCTGTAATGATGTTTCGATTTGTAGTGACAAATAATCCTTGCATTCCAAAATAGATTGTTAAAATTGCTCTTACAAATCTTTCCAGGGCAATTAAATAAATCAATTCCAACTTTTTATGCATCTATTGGTTCTAGTTTTCCACTTTTCACGTTATAGATTGCTCCACTTACAACAACTTCTTTAGGTAAAAGTGGATAAGTTCTAATTCTTAACACGTCTGTGATCAAAGCTTTTCTTTGATCAGTCACTGTTCTAAATTCTAAACTTCTAGTGTCCACTCCATGTTCTGTTTTTATTTGTTGGTGAATCGCTGCTTCTGCCCCACTTGCCATTCGACAATCTGTGTGAGGCATGATCAAAATTCTTTTCACACCTAAAAGATAAGTTGCTAAAACTAAAGTTCTAATCACATCTTCTGTGACTCTGGCACCAGCATTTCTTAAAATCTTGGCATCACCTGGTTTCATCCCAGTAACTGAAAGAGGAGAAATTCTAGAATCCATACAAGTGACAATGGCGATTCCTTTTTTAGCAACTCCTGTTAGATCTTCGTACTTGAAAGTTTTTTCAAATTCTTTATTATTTTCTAGAACATCTTGAAATATTTCTGCATTAAATTTTTGAATATCTGAGGAATCACTTAAAGGCATGGGTAATAGATTAGCAATAAGTCTTAATCCTTATCTGATTTATCTTCTGTTAAGGCTTGATAATCAGTAAAAGACATGACCACGGCAATGTTTTTCCCATATCTTTTTAGCAATATTGGTTTTTGGGGTTTACCATGTTCAAGATTTAATAATGCTTGTTTTAAATCTATTTCATCGGAAATGTTCATATGGTCTAATAATTTTTAAACTTTTTGCGTTCCAATGTCAAAGTTTTGTACTCCTTTTGGTTAACATTGAAACTGACTTAAAGGGAGAATCTAACTTGAATAACATAATTTCTGATGCTCAAAAATCAGTTATGAGAGGTTTACAAAACTACACAACTTTTACTGGTAGAGCTTCTCGTAGTGAATTTTGGTACTTTTTACTTTTCTTCTATATTGCTAACTTTCTAGGAAATCTCATCTCAGATGTTTTAGGGACCATAATTTCTTTGGCTTTACTTTTGCCTTATCTTGCAGTGGGAGTAAGAAGAATGCATGATCGTAACAAATCAGGCTGGTATTTGATAGTGCCAATATTTAATATTTATTTACTAGCCACTGTGGGAGATTCTGGTCCAAATAGATTTGGTCCAAAACCAGCTAAATTGTAAATCTTTAACTATTTATTAAGCTCAAACTTACGTGCTAGCATTTTGCGAACAGCAAAACAAAGTCTGAGGTAGACAAGCACATGAGTAATTCTTATTCGAAAATTGCTGTCAGTCTTAAAAATGTTTCAAAAAAATTCGGTGACGTAGTTGCTGTAGATAACGTTAGTTTAGATGTCTTTGACAAAGAATTTTTAACTTTACTTGGACCTTCAGGTTCGGGAAAAACTACTGTTCTTCGAATGATTGCAGGATTTGAATTACCAACTTCTGGAAGTATTGAATTAGATGGAAAAGATGTAACAAATCTTGCTCCATTTAATAGAGATATAAATACCGTATTTCAAGATTATGCATTATTTCCTCATATGAATGTAATTGAGAATGTTTCGTATGGATTACGAGTAAAAAAAGTTCCTAAAGCTCAAGCTTTGATTCAAGCTAAAGAAGCTCTTGCTTCTGTGCAGCTAGCTGGTTATGAAGATAGGAAACCATCTCAATTATCTGGTGGACAAAGACAAAGAGTTGCGCTGGCTAGAGCGTTAGTTAATCGGCCAAAAGTTCTTCTTTTAGATGAACCTTTGGGTGCACTTGATTTAAAACTTAGACAACAAATGCAAATTGAATTAAAAGAAATTCAAAGACAAGTTGGAATTACTTTTGTATTTGTTACCCATGATCAAGAGGAAGCACTAACCATGTCAGATCGAATTGCTGTTTTTAATAATGGAAAAATTCAACAGATTGATACTCCCTCTGTAATTTATGAACATCCAAAAAATGAATTTGTGGCTGGCTTTGTTGGTACTTCAAATTTAATAAGTCAAAAAGTAGCTAAACAGTTACTAGAAAGTGAGGGAACTTTTACTGTTAGACCTGAGAAAATCAAATTAGAAATTGGCACTGCGCAGGCAAGCGCTACACAAAGATCTGCTACCGGTGTTGTTCAAGAAGTTGAATATTTAGGCCCAAGTACAAGATTTATCGTAAAACTTAATGCGGGAGTGACTTTGGTCGTATTAAAGCAAAACTCCACGGAAACTTCTGAAGAAGTTAACAAACTTCGAAATCAAATTGTTACTTTACTGTGGGAAAAACAGTCCGAGTATCGCGTAGGCTCATAGTTTTCCTGGTCTGAAAAGACTAGGGATAAGCGCATTAGGCAACTAATGCAATTTGTTGCAACGGCGCAACAAATAAAATGGGAGGAATAAAACGTTGAATAAAAAACGTTTATTAACTTCACTTCTTGCCATTGCATCTAGCACTGTATTAATTGCTGGTTGCAGTTCAAGTGGAACAAGTGAAGATGCAGCAGCTCCTGCAGAAGGAAGTGCTGCTTATCAAGGTCCAGTTGGCGATACCCCAGGCACAATAAATATTTTGGCTTGGCCAGGTTATGCCGAAGATGGTTCAACTGATCCAGCAGTGGATTGGGTAACACCATTTGAAAAAGAAACTGGTTGCGAAGTAAATGTAAAAACTTACGGAACATCAGATGAAGCTGTGCAGTTAATGCAAAGCGGTGGCTATGACGTAATTTCTGCATCAGGTGATGCTTCACTTCGTTTAATTTATGGTGGAGATCTTCAACCTGTGAATTTGGATTTAATTCCAAATTATGCAGATATCTTTGACAATCTCAAAGATCGTCCATGGAACACTGTTGATGGTGCAAATTATGGTGTGCCTCACGGTCGTGGTGCAAACGTATTGCAATACACAATTGGAAAAGTTGATCCAGCACCAGACTCATGGAGTCTAGTTTGGGAAGCAAATTCACCAGCTGCAGGAAAAATTACTGCATATGATTCTGCAATTTATATTGCAGATGCTGCTGTTTATTTGATGTCAACCAAACCAGAATTGGGAATTACTGATCCTTATGCTTTGGATCAAACTCAATTTGATGCTGCAATGGAATTGTTGAAACAACAAAAACCATTAGTTGGCGAATACTGGGCTGATTACACCAAATACATCGAAGCAGTAAAAAGTGGAAGCATCGTTGTTGGAACTTCTTGGCAAGTAATTGCCAACGTTCTAAACGGAGAAGCTGAAACTGTTGGTGCAGTTAAACCAAAAGAAGGTGCAACAGGCTGGTCAGACACTTGGATGATTTCTAAGAACGTCGAAGCAGTTGATTGTGCATATAAATGGTTGAACTGGATTATCAAACCTGATGTAAATGCTCAAGCAGCTGAATGGTTTGGTGAAGCACCAGCAAACTCTAAGGCATGTGCATTGACTGCAAATAAAGATCATTGCAAGTTATTCCATGCTGAAGAAACTGATTACTGGAGCAATGTTTACTACTGGAAGACTCCAACTGAAACCTGTCTAGATGGCCGTACTGATGTTAAGTGCGTTCCATACTCAGAATGGGTCAAAGCTTGGTCAAGTTTCCGTAGTGCATAGGAAACTAAAGTAAAAAATTAAGGCGCCAAGTAATTGGCGCCTTAATTAAAAATATGAGCAACCAATCTTTAGCTAAAGTTCAACAATTCTTACACCAAAATTTAAAAGCAAGAATTTCTACTCTTCTTTTACTACCCATGACATGGATGTTTGTCATCTATCTGGGTTCTTTAGGTGCTCTATTTATAACTTCTATTTGGACAGTTGATGATTTTACTAACAAAGTAATACGAACTTTTACTTTAGAAAACTTTATTGAAATACTTTCAGATCGCGCCTATTTAAACGTTACTGTTAGAACTCTTTTAATTGCTATTAGTGTGACAATTTTGTGTGCACTAATTGCAATTCCTATGTCATTTTTTATGGCAAGAGTAGTTTCGCCAAGATTTAGACCAGTATTAATTGCTTTAGCTATTACTCCGCTTTGGGCATCATATTTAGTAAAAATTTATGCCTGGAGAACTATGATGAGTGAAGAATCAGGATTTTTAACTTGGTTACTTTCTCCACTTGGAATTAAAAGTCCTGGTTATGGACTAATTTCAGTAGTTTTGGCACTTACTTATTTGTGGCTTCCTTACATGATCATTCCAATATTTGCAGGTATGGAACGTTTACCAAATTCAATATTGGATGCTTCTAGTGATTTAGGTGCAAAACCTTTAAAAACTTTTTTCAAAGTAGTTTTACCGCTTACTTATCCTGCAATTATTGCTGGATCTATTTTTACCTTTAGTTTAAGTATGGGTGACTATATTGCAGTACAAATTGTGGGTGGAACTTTCCAAATGTTAGGAAACGTGGTTTATCAAAACTTTGCTCTTGACCTTCCTTTTTCTGCAGCTGTTGCATTAATTCCAGTAATAGTTATGGTTTTGTATTTAACACTTGTTCGAAAAAGTGGAGCATTGGATAACTTATGATTCTTTCCAAAAATGCAAAAATTGTTCTAGCACTTTTCATGATTTTAGGTATGACTTTTATTTACCTACCTTTATTTATTGTGGTATTAAATTCGTTTAACTCAAGTATTAGTTTTTCGTTTCCTCCAGAGGGATTTACAACCAGTTGGTGGTCAAAAGCTGCTCAAAACTCTGGCGTAAGACAAGCCATTATGACTTCTGTTTATACAGCTCTTGGAGCAACTGCTATTTCTTTAGTTTTGGGAACTTTAGCGGCAAGTGCCATTGCTAGGTATAAATTTTTTGGCAGAGATACCTTGTCATTATTAATAGTTTTACCAATTGCTTTACCAGGCATTGTGACAGGAATAGCGTTAAACAATGTGTTTACTAATTATTTTGGTGGACTTACTTATTTCACAATTGTGATTGGCCATGCCACATTTTGTATTGTGGTGGTGTTTAATAATGTGGCAGCACGCTATCGAAGAATGGGATCTTCATTTGAAGAAGCAAGTATGGATCTTGGAGCTAATAGAATTATGACTTTTAGATTAATTACTTTCCCACTTCTTAGAAGTGCGCTTTTAGCAGGAGGAATGCTTGCCTTTGCTTTATCTTTTGATGAAATTATTGTGACAACTTTTACAGCAGGTGCTGGACAAAATACTTTGCCCATTTGGATTTTCCAAAATTTATTTAGACCTAATCAAGCACCGGTTGTAAACGTGGTGGCAGCGGCATTAATTTTACTTTCGTTGGTTCCTATTTATTTAGCGCAAAGAATTATTAATGCGCCAAGTAATAATTAAA
>JAYQPE010000005.1:0-91235 GCA_038145175.1 Actinomycetes bacterium
TCTAATTTTCTCTAAGTATTTCCCTGTGGCGAGATACTTATACAAACCAATCCGGTTTCAGACCTTCTATTCTGCCAGTTGAGCCTTTTAAACCTTAAAAAGGGCTATTTTCCAGGTGAAAGCTTGGTCCATAAACCTTCAAGTGATCTATTTATTGATGATTTTTCCTTGTTGGATTTTTGATAACTTCCCCAAGCAGGAAGAAACCAAATCACAACTACACCGATAGCGGCTAGCAAGGCTCCTGCTCCCATTACAGGATAAGAAAATCTGATCCAACCTAACCAAAGTGCTGGTAGAGCAGATGCAATTAACAGAATTGTTGAGAAGATTTTTTCTTTCTTAGTCTGAATTTTTCTAAATACTTTGGCAACAATTGCAATAAATAAAGTCCAACCAACAATCCAAATTGTCCACCAAGGCATTATTAAAATTAGGGGAACTTCTCTAATTGCATAATGATTTCCGCCAGAAATATTTTTACCACTCATTTTAATTGTGGCTTGAGTACCTTTATCAAATCTTTGAATTTCTTTCATAGTTTCATCGGCTAAAACAATTTCGCCATCTTTATCAACAGTGATTCCAGAAAGTTCACGAGTTCCTACTACGCGAACTGTATGCGCTCCTGCTTCTAAAGCATTTATTGGAAGTTTACCGGTAATTTGAGCTTTGCCGTATTTGTCAACTTTAGCTTCACCAAAAATAATTGGTTGTGTTGTTACTGCTAAATAAATAGTAGAACCTGGCTCATATGTTTCTGCTGAAGCTGAAATACTCAACCACTTACTATTTACAGGAACTTTTAATTGATCAACAGTTATAGGATTTAATAAATTAGATTCTTTAAACCTTTGTACCATGTCAATTGATGGTCGAGGTGCAACTAAGGTTGCATTTGAAACTGGCGCACTCGTTGGAATAGCATTTTCGACTCTAGCGAAATCTGTAGCAGTTCTTGCTGTTGATTCCCTAATGGCCGCGGCAACCACGATTGGATCTGAAACAGTTGTAGGTGAGACTATAAATTGCGCAGTTGCCCTGGCACCAATTACTTCTATTTTTATTCCTTCATTTGGATTAAATCCAACAATTTTCTCATGAGCTAGTTCAGTAACATTTCGTTTTACACCTTGATTTTGACTATTTGAATTCGAGGATGAAGAAGCTGAAGAATTATTAAATTGTTGAATAAAGTTTTTGAAAGTTTCGATTTCAGGAATTAAAGTCTCTGGAGCAACAATTATTTTTCCGGAACCATTTTCAACTGTTCCAGTTGGCTTTGCTGTAGCTAAGTTAATTGGATTATTTGGAGTTTGAGGTACAAGCGCTAAAACATTCGGTGCTGGATTAACTGGCAGTTCACGCGTCGTTGGCGTTGGTTGTGGATGCGGACTTTGAAGAATTGAAGGGGAAGATGGCAATTGGTTTTGTGGAGTAGTTACAGGCGATCTTCTAATTGTTGGATTATTTGATGTGTTTCTTCTCGTACTTGTTGGACTTGGAGTTGGTGTAGGAGTTGGAGAAGGGGTAGTAGTTCTTGTGCCCCCACCTCCAGAAGTTCCAGAATTTGTATTAATTGTCCATCTTGCATACAAAGTTATATTTGAAGTTGGCACATAAGTTGCATTTGCAGAGTATGCAGTTCCACCTGTGGTTGTGGTTTGCCATCCTGCAAATGAATAACCACTACGTTCAAGTGAACCTACTGAGGCAAGATTTACACTTCCACCTTGAATTGTTTGAGACACATTAACTACTGACGCAGAACCAGAACCTCCATTTGCGTCAAATGTAACTGTAAAAACTTCCAACCAAACTGCATACAAAGTTATGTTTACTACTGGAGTGTAAGTTGAACTTTGAGAATAGTCAGTTCCATTTCCATCTGATTGAGTGTTCCAGCCATCAAATACATATCCTGAATAACTTAATGTTCCAGATGAAGCAAGAGTTACATTTCCGCCATTTGAGGTTTGGGTAACACTAGAAACAGATGCAGACCCGGATCCTCCGTTTGCATTGAAAGTAACTGTATAAACTGGATCCCATTTTGCATATAAAGTAATACTTGATCCTGGATTGTAAGAAGAGCCAGCACTTGAATTTGAACCAGTTCCATTTGATGCTGTATTCCAACCACCAAAAACAAAACCAGTTCTAGTCAAAGTATTTTGCGTCGCTAATGTAACCGAACCGCCGAATGTATTTTGAGTGACATTTGAAACAGAAGCTGAACCGGAACCGCCGTTAATATCAAAAGTAACTGTATAAACCGGATTCCATTTCGCATACAAAGTTATGTTAGAAACAGGAATTTTTGTCGAACTAACTTCATAATTAGTACCAGAGCCATTAGAAGCTTCGTTCCAGCCACCAAAAACATATCCGGATTTCGCTAATGTTCCTTTATCGGTAAGAGTGATCGAGCCCTCGTAAGTTGCTTGAGTCAAACTAGTCGCTACAGCGGTGCCTGTACCACCATTTGCATCAAAAGTAATTGTGTAAACCGGATTCCATTTCGCATACAAAGTAATATTTCCACTTGGTGTGTAAGACGAACTTGCATTGTAATTTGATCCAGAACCATTTGATGCAGTGTTCCAGCCACCAAAAACAAAACCTGTTCTAGTTAATGTGTTTTGAGTAGCCAAAGTAACTGATCCACCTGCAACAGATTGTTCTAAAGAATTTGCTGATGGAGAACCGGTTGTTTGGGAATTACCATTAAATGTAACTGTGTATTTAACACCTGAAGTATCCCAAATTGCATATAAATTTAAAGTGGTTGTTGAAGTTAAAGTGATTGTTTGAGAGTTTGAATAAACAATTGACCCTCCGTCTGATGTCGCCCACCCAGAAAAAACACCACTTGTTGCATGAGTAAATGAGTTTGGAGTCAAAGTAACAGTTGCAGCGGTTCCTGTTTGACTACTCATTGTTCCGGAACCATTCGTTCCTGGGAAATAATTGACTGTGAAGTTGTAAGTATTTTGCGTCCAAATTGCGTACAAAGTTACATTTGCGCCTGGGGTGTATGAAGAGCTTGCAGAATAGGTAGTTCCACCTGATGGAGTTGTTTGCCAACCTGAAAATGTGTATCCAGATTTAGCTAAAGTTCCAAGACTTGCAAGAGTTACTGATCCACCAAAAGTATTTTGCGTAACACTTGAAACAGAAGCAGATCCAGTACCACCATTTGCATCAAAAGTAACTGTATAAACCGGATTCCATTTCGCATACAAAGTTATATTAGAAACTGGAGTGTACGAATCACTTGAGTTGTAGTTTGTACCTGAACCATTGGCTAATGTATTCCAACCACCAAAAACAAAACCGGATCTCGTTAAAGTGTTTTGAGTGGCTAACGTAACGCTTGCTCCACCACTTGCTTGTGTAACAGACGAGACTGATGAAGATCCTGTTCCCGAATTTGCATCAAAAGTTACGGTGTATAACGAAGTGGTTGTAAAACTTAAAATACTTCCTGAAACACTCGAGGAACAAGTTATAGAAGGATAAGTTCCGGAACTGGCGGTACAAGCAACTATTTTAAAGTAGTAAGTAGTTCCAGCAGATAATCCAGTTAAATCTAAAGTAAATGATTCTGATAAACCTCCTGCTGTTGAATAAGCAACACCGGAGCCATCGTCAAAGGTATAAGTAGTATTTCCGGAAGATAGTGAACTGTTTGTTCCATAAACAAATTGCACCGCGGTTACATTTGTTAAATTTGGATTTATTGCTCCGTTAAGAGTTGCAGAATTATGAGTGATGGAAGTTGCAGATTGCGTTGTTGCTGTTGGTGGAGCTGAAACGGGAATCGTTACGAATGAAAGAATATCTCCAAAGACTGTTCCAACTTTTATTCTGAAGTAATAAGTTGTTCCAGAATTTAGACCAGTTAAATTTAAACTTGCTGCTATTGGATCTGAACCACTTAAAGTTCCGCTTGCCGGAGTTGAAGTGGCAGTTGTTGTCTTGGTTGCCAAAGTTGGATCAGTGCCCCACTCAAATTGAGCAGTTCCTCCAACACCGTTTGGATCAATTGTTGCATTCAAAGTAGCTGAAGTTGTAGCAATTGAAGTAGCAGGTTGAGTTACGGCGTCAACTGTTAGTGACTCTGTTGACGTGGAAGAAGTTACAGTAGTTGTTCCATTTGTCGTAACTGTAACTTTTGGAATTGTGCTAGCACTTGCACCTACTTTCAAATCTCCAACTCTAATAAAAGCTGTGTTTGAATAAGTTCCCGTAGTTTGCGGTATCCACATTTCGTATGTAATTTCCGCAGTTGTTCCTGATTTGAGATAAAAAGGACCCGGAAAATGAAGAGGTGGTGGACTTAATCCCGATTCTGAACTTAAAGTTATGGGATCTGAAATAGTAACTCCACCAGATGTCGTGTTGTAGATGTCATTTAATTTGACATCAAAACTTGTATTAAACACAGCACTTGTTGAAGGAGTATCAACTATTTCATCAATTGCCGTTTCAGTGGAAGAAGTAGAAGTTGCGGTTAATTTGTAACGTACTGATACATAATTTGTTGAACCTATTGTTGTTGTGGAAGGAGTGCCAGCATCCACCACAGTTTTGCTCAATGTGTAATTAGTACTGAATGAAGTAAAACTTAAAGTCGCAGTAGAACCTGCGCCAGTTGTATCAGCATGTTTTACTTGCGTTCCACTTGAAATTTGGGTTATAGGCACTGCAGATACTGATGCGGCAGGTCTTCCAATTACTCGAAATGTGTAAACAGCTTTATACTCAGATTGAGAACCTGTAAATTCAGAAGCATCAGGAACAAAAAGTTGATTAACAATAGTCTTTTGATCATTTGTGGTGCCACCACCGTCCCAAGACCACTTACCATCTTTATCAATCGTGATTGACGTAGATTCCAAACGCAAAGCTCTTGTTGGCCACGAGGATATTGCAGAAGGTGTAAACCAAATCATGTCGTAATCAGGAGCCGAACCGTTTCCAACTTGACCAGTTGCACCTTCAATCGTCAAAGTAATTATTTGACCTAATTCGGGTGTGCTATCCGACAATGTTATTGCAGCAGAAGAACCACCATCTATATCTTCAACTTTATTAGCTGCAGCTTTAATAGTTTCTTGAACTTTATTAAATGAAAATCGACAAGTGAAGTTAGAAGTTGCACCACTAGTGTCTGGTTTTGTAGCGTATATATCTATATCGTGTGTTTGAGCAGAAGTGCTAGCTGAAGAGGCATTTAAATAAAAATATGCCGTTTTTACAATACTTACAGATCTAACTCCGGTATTAACTGCAGTTGAAGATACGTTTGTAGCAGTTTTAACGTAAGTAAAAGTTGTGGTTGTGGGAACTGAATTCACGTTATAAGTTCCGTTAAAAGTTGAATCGACACCAATGATGGTTACGGGATCTCCAACAGAAAAACCGTGTGCTGAACTTGTCGTTAAAGTTGCAACATTTGAAGTTAACTGTTTATTTGTGATTGTTTTTGCTGCTGGCAAATCGGGAAGTTTAAAATATTCATCATCGGCGTTTGCAAGTTGAAGCTTTCCACCCAGAAAATTACTAATTTTTACCCAGTATCCACTTTTGACTGTATTAGAAGAGTTTGAAACGTTGTAACCGATGTAACCAGAATTTAAAATAGGTGTAATTCCAGTATCTATATAGAAAACTTTTCCATGACTTGGCGTGACCGTTAGATCATTACTGGTGTAATCAACGCCACAAGCATCGCTGGTTGATGCTTTTGCTGAATTTACAGAAAAATTAGAACTAGAAAAATTAAAGAATTGTAAAAATAAGAAGACTATCGTGATTAGCGAGACTTGTCGTTTAAGTTTCCTGGAAAAAGGAACTTTAACCAATTCTCACCTCCAAACGAATTCCCTAGACTAGCCTTCTAATTATACTCAGGGTCTGTTTTCCTCAGTTCTATGCTTTGCTTGCTCGTGACGCCATATAAGAATTTGTTCATGATTCCCACTTAAAAGAACTTCCGGAACTTTTAGTCCCCTCCATTCGACAGGGCGGGTAAATACTGGTCCTTCGACTAAATCCTGCATAGCCCCTGGAGCAAAAGAGTCATCTTTTATCGAGTCTTCATTGCCAAGCACTCCAGGTATCAGTCTTGCTACGGCTTCCAAAATTGCAATGGAGGCAACTTCTCCACCTGCTAAAACATAATCTCCGATACTTATTTCTTTAACTTCTTTTATTCTTTGATCTGATTGGTAAAACTCAACGACTCTAGAGTCAATTCCTTCATATCTTCCGTTTATAAAAATTAGGTGATCTTCATTTGATAAATCTTGTGCCATTTTTTGATTGAAGACTTTTCCTGAAGGTGTTGGAACTATTAAAACTGGTTTTGATTTAGTTTTTTCCAGTACTGAATCAATTGCAAGACCCCACACGTCAGCTTTCATGACCATGCCAGGTCCTCCCCCATACGGGGCATCATCAACTGTTTTGTGTTTATCTGTTGTGAAATCTCTCAAATCATGAACATTTATTTTTAATATTCCAGAATCTTGAGCTTTTCCTAAGAGGGACAAATTAAGACTTTTAAAATACTCAGGGAAAATACTGATTAGATCAATTTGCATCTATGGCATTTTCCTCATCAAATAAACCAATTGGTGGGTCCATGGTAATAATTTTGTTTGATAAATCAACTTTAACCACAATTTGTTTTACAAATGGTACTAGAACTTCCTTTTTATCTTCAGTTTTTACAACTAATAAATCTTGAGCAAGTCCTGTAATAACTTCTTTGATCTCACCTAATTTTTCTTGGTTTTTATTTATTACTTTTAAACCTGCTAATTGAAATTCATAATATTGATCATTTTTGGTTTCAATGTAATTTGGATCAATTTCGATTGTTAAAGTTTTGCCTTTAATCTCATTAGCTTGATCTCTATCTAAAATTTCT
Organism: Actinomycetes bacterium; assembly: GCA_038145175.1. Taxonomy (GTDB): domain Bacteria; phylum Actinomycetota; class Actinomycetes; order S36-B12; family UBA5976; genus ATZT02. The sequence continues at coordinate 6,941 of JAYQPE010000005.1, forward strand.
TCAAATTTGACAAGCATTTTTTCTTGATGCCACCTTGAAGATAGAACTGTTAGTACTGATTTACTTTCTTTTAAATTTAGTTTTGTACCAGGTGCAAATCTTGATTCAGGTTCATCAGTTCTGACTTCGACGCTGATTTCACCATGGACTCCATGTGGTCGACCAAGTCGACCAACTACTAAATCCATTTTGTAAAAAGATTTATGCGTCTACGTCAACAAAATCAATGCGGGTAGGTTTGCCACCTTGCAATGCATTGATTACTGTTCTAATAGCTGTGGCGGTTCTGCCGTTTCTGCCAATTACTCGGCCTAAATCTTCACCATTTACGGTAACTTCTAAAGTGTTACCTCGTTTAGTGGTTTTATTAGAAACTGAAACATCATCTGGATGATCAACAATTCCTTTTACTAAATGTTCTAATGCATCTTCAATCATTTATGCTTGTGCCTCTTCAGTTTTAACTTCTTCAGTTGCTGGAGTTTCTGCTACAGCTTCTTCTGGTTTAGGTTCTTCTGTAGCAACTGGTGCTTCTTCAGTCTTTACTTCCTCAACCTTTGGTTCTTCTTTTGGAGTTTCTACTTTTTCAACTTTTGGTTTTGGATTTTTTGCTTCTTCTTCTCTTGCTTCAACATTTTCTTTTAATGCTTTTTCATAAATTGCATGATGATCTACTTTTGCTGGAGCAACTTTTACTTTGCTTACAGTATCTTTTTCACCTTTAAACTTTTGCCAGTCTCCTGTGAGTTTTAGAAGAGCTACAACAGGTTCTGTTGCTTGAGCTCCCACACTTAACCAATAAGCCACACGATCAGCATCAATTCTGATAACTGATGGTTCCTCTTTTGGTTGATAAATGCCAATTTCTTCAATGGCGCGACCATTGCGAGCAGTACGAGAATCTGCCACCACAACGCGATACATCGGTTGGTGAATTTTTCCTAGACGTTTTAATTTGATTTTTACGGTCACTTATTTATCTTTCGTGTTAGAGGGCTTAAACCCTTAGGATGAGCATTAGTCTTTCAAAATAGGCAAATAGACTCACCCAGTAGGCTAGTTCAATAGAACTTATATGTTCTGTATCCTGTGTAAATGGACCTTGATTTAGAGAATTTACGCTTAAGAATGAGGCTAACTCAAGCAGAATTGGCTAAAATCTTAGAGGTTAGTCAACGCCGAGTCTCTGCCATAGAAAATGGCCCAGACATCCAATTGAGCACTTTGAAGAAATATGTGGAGGGCTTAGGGGCGAATCTAGAAGTAAACGCAGTTATGCGTGGGGAAAGAATTCCAATCCTTTTAGATTAATTAAATAATCAAAAAAATAAAAAAATGATGCGATAATTTCATCATGGAAAAAATTGATCGAGCAAGAATGTCCGAAATTCACGAAGCACACAGAATTCACATCAGAGCTACCGCTTTGATGGTGTTTATTATTTACTGGTTAATCATTTTTACATATCCAAGTTTTTTTATTTTTCGACCAAGTGAAGAAACTGAAATTCTTAGAGAAATATCATTATGGCTTTGTTTAGTTGGATGGTTATTGGCTGCTATCGCAACTCCAATCCTGTTATTTGCTGCATCATCAGGAAATAAATTCTCCTTAAAACTAATTCCGATCACAGCAATGTGGTGGCCCGCCTCCCTTATTTTCTCTCAATTAACCGTAGTTTATTTAACTGGTGAAAGCTATGTTGATTATTTAGTCGAATATCCTATTTTTTTGATTAGCGATATCGCTATTCCTGCGTTGGTGTTGTGGAAGTGGAGTCAATTAAAGGAATCAATTAATTTAAATCTGGAATGACAGATTAAATAATGGCAAAACACGGTCCAAAAATAAAGTTCCATGTCATAAAAAATATTGTTAAATTTACCGCAGTTATATCAGGATTAGGTATCGCAATTTTTATTTTGTCGTATGCATTTGGTTTAAATAATTTGTTATCCATCGAATCGTCTTACACAAAATCAGAAGGATCAGATTTTTCTATAACCGAAGATATTTCAACCGTCACTCCACCATCACCGGTTGGTCCAGTTGGTAAAACGGGTAAACAAGGCTTAACTGGTCCTATTGGCCCAATTGGTCCGACAGGACCGACTGGTTCCACTGGAAGTCAAGGTGCAACTGGAAGTACTGGACCAGCTGGTCCAACTGGTAATCAAGGTGCAACTGGTGCAACCGGAAGTACTGGATTAACAGGAAGTCCAGGTGAAGTTGGAGCAACTGGTGCAATAGGTCCAACTGGACCACAAGGTCCTGTTGGACCGCAAGGACTTACTGGAACACCTGGAGAAAAAGGTGACAAAGGTGAAAAGGGAGAGAAAGGCGATCCCGGAATTACTACCTTTGGTTACAGAGGATCTTTTTTTGATACCACAACACAACAACATTCAAACATTAATTCACCTAAAGCAATGGAATTAAATTCAACAAGTGCTTCTGAAACTAATGGAATTTCCATTAGTAATAATGATTCTGGTAGACCAACTAGAATAACTGTGGCAAATTCTGGAACTTACAATTTACAATTTTCCGCTCAATTAGCGAGAGTTTCCGGCCATAAAGGAACGACTACTGCCGAAATCTGGATTAAAAAAATGAATTCAAACGTTGACTTTACTAATACAAAAATCACTTTGTCTGGAGACGAAGACGCTGCAAAAGAAGTAGCTGCCTGGAATTTCTTGGTTTATTTAGAAGCTAATCAATTTGTTGAGTTAATGTGGACTGTTGATGATCTAAGAATGCAAATGCCCACAATTACAACTGGATTAAATGGACCAAGTATTCCATCCTTAATTGTTACTATGACTCAAGTTGGCTAAAGGTTAAATCCAGATCCCATTTGATCTTCTTGGTTAACTTTAATTCCCTTTTCTTCTAAAGCCCGTTTAGCAGGATTACCACTTCGTCTGGCACCTTTACCTGGTTTTTGCTTCTTTTGTTGTTTAACAAATGTTGGACCACCAAAACCAGGAATTCCTCCCCCAGTTTGGGCTCGTTTCATCATTTTCTGAGCTTCTTGGAATCTATTAATTAACGAATTTATATCTTTAACTTCCACACCTGAACCTTGAGCTATTTTTACTTTTCGTTCCGCGCTAATTGATTTAGGATTTTGTCTTTCATCTGGTTTCATGGATTGAATTATGGCTTCTATTTTTGTGACTTCTCTATCATCAAAATTTTCAATTTGTTTTTTTGCTTGGGCCATTCCAGGAAGCATCCCCAGCATTTTTGACATTGATCCCATTTTTTTAATTGATTGAAGTTGTTCCAGAAAGTCATCTAATGTAAATGATTCACCACTGGTTAATTTGGCTTCAAATCTTTCACGTTGTTCAACATTGAACGCTTCTTCAGCTTTTTCAATTAAAGTTAAAACGTCTCCCATATCAAGAATTCGATTTGCAAGTCTTTCTGGATAAAAAATGTCGAAATCATCTAATTTTTCGCCATTGGAAGCAAACATCACTGGTTTTCCAGTGATGGCTCTTAAAGAAAGGGCTGCTCCACCTCGGGCATCACCATCAAGTTTGGTTAAAACAATGCCATCAAAACCAACTTTGTCTAAAAAGTTTTGTGCTGTTACTACAGAATCTTGACCAATCATGGAATCAATCACTAATAAAGTTTCTTGAGGATTTACTGCTTTTCTTATTTGTTGAGCTTGCTTTGTTAATTCATCATCTATAGCTAGACGACCTGCGGTATCAATAATGACAAAGTCGTGCAAGTTTTTAGTCGCAAAGTTAAGTGATTCTTTTGATACAAAAACTGGATCTCCAACTCCATTGCCAGGTTCTGGAGCAAATACTTGAACTCCTGCTTGTTGACCAACGATTTTTAATTGATCTACTGCATTGGGTCTTTGTAAATCTGCTGCAACTAGTAAAGGAGTGTGGCCATTTTTTACTAAATGTTTGGCCAATTTGGCAGCTAATGTAGTTTTACCAGCACCTTGTAAACCTAAAAGCATTAGAACTGTTGGACCTGATTTTGCAAATACTAATCTTCTTGCATCACCACCTAAAATATTTACTATTTCTTGATGAACAATTTTTATAACTTGTTGTGCTGGGTTTAAAGATTGTGAAACTTCAGAACCTAAAGATTTAACTTTAATTTTTGCACAGAAATCATTTGCCACACTTAAAGCCACATCTGCCTCTAAAAGTGCAGTTCTTATCTCCTTAACTGTGTCTTCAATATCCTTGTCAGATAAACGTCCTTTGGTGCGTAATGACTTGAAAGTTGAATTTAGGCGATCAGATAGTTGTTGGAACATGATTGCAAGCGTAGTCAAGGACTCTAATCAAACTTGCCATACGCTCTTGACTTAATACATGACCAGAAGGTTCCCTTATGTAAAAGACATCCACTACTTCAGAACCCAAAGTTTCGACTATGGCTGCATGTATATCTATGCCACATTTGGCTATTTCATTTGCAATTTTACTCAAAAAACCAGGCTCATCGTGAGCTCTTACTTCAATTACAGAGGATGTAGAACTAACATTTTTTAATTCGATGATTTTAGCTTTGGCTGTATTAACTGGTTTTGGCAAATACTCGGCTCTTGCTTTCAGCTTTTCCGCAAGATTGATATTTCCTCTTAGGGCAAGATTTAAGGTTTGAGAAATTTGTGAAATTGAAACAGGATCTCCAAATAATGAATTAACTCTCCAAGTAGTCACCGCTTTTTTACCGATAGTTTCAGTTCTAGCACTTCTAACTAATAATTTTTCTAAAGATAAAACACCTGCAATAAGTCCAAGTAATCCAGTTTGGTCATCTGTAACTATTGTTAAAGAAATTCCATCCGATATTTCTTTCATCTCTAAAACAAGATCGTCTTGCCTATTTACTAAATCTTGTTTTTCTTTACTTAGATGAGGATTAATTTCAATTTTTACTCCCCTGATTTTATCTCTGACTTTTTCTACCAATTCTTTAATTAATTGTTGTCTCCATTCACTACTTGCTAAAGGTCCTGTTGCATACATATCAGCAAGGGTTAGGTAATAAAGAAGATCTAAAAAAGCCTCATTTTCTACAATATTTGCCACACTGGTAATTGTTAAAGGATCCTCGAGATCTCTTTTAGTAGCAATTTCTGGCAAAAGTAAATGGTGTTGAATAAGTTTTACTAATACTTCTACATCCTCTGTGTTAAATCCTAAATTTGGTGCAAGATTTTGCATAATTTCTCCACCTTCAAAAGAATGATCTTTATCTCCTCCTTTTCCAATATCGTGAAAAAAAGATCCCACAAGTAATAAATCTGGTCGGGAAACTTCTCTTGTGTAATTAGTTGCATAAATTGCAGTTTCTAATAAATGGCGATCTACTGTAAAAGAATGAATTTGGCTATTTTGAGGACATCCCCTAACTCGATTCCAAATAGGAAACCAATTATCAATTATTCCTGCAAAATCTAAAGATTCCCAAGTAGAAATTAAATGTCTGCCAGATCCTAGAAGCGAAATAAATGCATCTTTTGCTTCTTGATTCCAAGGATTTACTAAAGGTTTTGCTTCACTCTTAATTCTTTCAAGTGTGTGCTCTGCAATAAATAAACCAGCTTGAGAACTTGCAGCAGCAAGTCTTAACCCTAATGAATCATCGATTGATATTTTTACATCTTTAGCAAGGACTACCTCATCATTTTGAATAACCGCACCATCTACAAGTGGTTTTCTTGACTCGGTTTTTAATCTTTTTATTAAACCAGTTTTTGCAATTAAAGAATTAATTTGATGCCATATAACATCACTATGATGGGCAATGATTCTTCCTGAATATGAAACTTTTCTAATAAGTTGATCAGCATTTTCGTAATCCAGTTTTTGGGCAACACTTAGTTGCTCTTGTCTAATTAATTTGTCACTTGGTTTGTCTAAAACGCTATGTAGTGAATCTCTCACATCTTGAATTACTTGACTATTTTCTTCCAAAATAGATTTAGGAATATCTATTTTCCAACTTGCAGCAACTGCACGAAGAATTGTGATATCTCTTAAGCCTCCATAAGATTCCTTTAAATCTGGCTCAATTAATTGAGAAAGCTCTCCTTGTTTTTCTTTTCTATCCTTAACTTGCTCGAATAATTCTTTTAGTCTTTTATCAGCAAATGCCCGCCAATCTTGCAAAACCATGGAACTTATTTGTTGTTCGAAATCTTTATTTCCAGCAATAGTTCTTGCATCTAACCAGCCCAAAACCACAGCTAAATCTATTGAAGCCATATTTCTAACTTGAGATGGAGTTCTTACTGAATGATCTAATTTGATACCTAAATCCCAAATCGGATACCAAAGTTTTTCAGCGATCTGATCTATTCTGTAATCTTTTTCATGCACTAAAACTAAATCAAAATCCGAACCAAGAGTTAAATCTTGCCTACCATTTGCTCCAACGCCAACTAATGCAACTTTGTCAAAATCTTCCTTCTTTACTGCGTTATTGAATAACTTAGTTAAGTATTTATCTGTAATTTGTGATAATTGCAAACGGCGTGCTGCTCCTATTGGAGCAGCACGTAATGCTTGTCTTTCTTCTAAATAGTTCACTAAACAGCTTCGGAGCCGTGTTCACCTGTTCTTACTCTTACAACATCTTCAACAGGTATAACCCAAACTTTTCCATCGCCAATTTTTCCAGTCTTTGCTGCATTGACAATTGCATCAACTACTTTCGAAACATCAGAATCGTTTACTAAAGCTTCGATTCTGACTTTCGGTACTAAATCAACGGTGTACTCAGCGCCACGATAAACCTCAACATGGCCACCTTGTCTTCCATAGCCAGCAGCATCTGACACAGTCATTCCTTTTATGCCTTGTGCTTGTAACGCTGCTTTTACATCTTCTACTTTGAAAGGTTTTACTATCGCAGTTACTAATTTCATGCACTTACTCCTTTGCTTGAACCTTTAGAACTATCAACCAAGTCGTAAGCAGTTTCTGCTTGCAACGCGATGTCAACACCTTCTAATTCTTCATCTTTTGAAACTCTAAAGCCAAGAGTTGACGACAAAATTTTAGCAATTAGATAGGTAACGACAAAAGAAAAAATCATGACGATTAAAGCTGCTTCAATTTGAATTACTAATTGACTAACTCCACCGCCATAAAATAATCCATTAACGCTTAGTTCGTTGACTTTTGTTGTGCCAAAGAGTCCTATAAGTATCGTGCCAACCAATCCACCTACTAAATGCACACCAACTACATCTAGTGAGTCGTCATAGCCAAAACGATATTTAAGCCCAACAGCCAAAGCTGTAATTGCTCCTGCGATTAGACCGATAAGTAAAGCACCAAATGTGTCAACAAAAGCACAAGCTGGTGTGATTGCAACAAGTCCTGCCACAATTCCAGAAGCAGCACCTAATGAAGTTGCATGACCATCACGCAATCTTTCAATAAGTAACCAACCTGCAACAGATGCACAAGTTGCACTAAATGTGTTAACAAATGCAACTGCAGCTAATCCGTTTGCACCAAGGGATGATCCGGCATTAAAACCAAACCAGCCAAACCACAGCAAACTTGCACCAATCATTACTAGTGGAAGATTTGATGGTCGAAGAAGCATTTTTCCAAAACCAATTCTTTTTCCTAATACAATTGCAAGTGCTAAACCTGCAGCCCCAGCATTGATATGCACAGCTGTTCCTCCAGCAAAATCAAGTGCTTTTAATTTTGTGGCAATAAATCCACCACCATTTGCTTCTTGATCACCAAAATAAAACACTGCACGAGCAACAGGCAAATAAACAATTGTTACCCAAATTGCTGAAAAAACTAACCAAGTTCCAAATCTGGCACGATCGGCAATTGCGCCAGAAATAAGTGCAACTGTAATCACTGCAAACATTGCTTGGAAAGCAATAAATGCTCCTGCAGGAATTGGATAATACGCTCCATTAATCGCTAGAGCTGAAGTGTTTAACAAGCCATTTAATCCAAAATAAGTTCCTGGATTTCCTAAGAAACTTCCAGAATCTAATGCTGGGCCAAAAGCTAATGAGTAACCATAAGTCACCCAAATAATTCCTACGACAAATAGTGCACCAAATGACATCATCATCATGTTCAATGTTGATTTGGCACGAACCATTCCGCCATAAAAGAGTGCTAAACCAGGCACAGTCATCAGTAGGACTAGAGCTGCGCTGATTAACACCCAAGCAGTATCTCCTGCACTAATTTCAGGCATTAATAAATTCACATCCTTTGTGGGATTTGAGTTGTTGATTTCCTATACAAAACGCGCCATTGCGTGAAGGAATATATGAATATTGGCTGAACAAGATTTCAAAAATGGCTAAATAATGTTACAAAGGTGTTAAATTTAATCACAATCAGAAAAATAGGGGTTAAAAATGGAAATTTTAGTCTTGGGCATTGTTTCTTTTGCCGCCGGATTTATCACTCTTTATTCCGGTTTTGGGTTAGGTACGATTCTGCTTCCTGTTTATGCCCTCTTTTTACCTTTAACTTCGGCGATATCAGCAACGGCCATAGTTCATCTTCTCAATAATTTATTTAAATTTGGAATGGTTTATAAAAAAATAACCTGGAATATTGTGGTTCGTTTTGGAATAACGGCAAGTATTTTTTCCATTCTTGGTTCCTTATTCCTGGTTTCACTTGCTGGACAAGAAGATTTACTTCATCAAATAATAGGTGCTCTCATTGTTTTCTTTGCTCTTTTTGAAATTCTTCCTAATTTGAGAAAAATTCAATTTTCTGAAAAATTAATTCCTTTAGGTGGAGTTTTATCAGGATTCTTTGGTGGACTTTCTGGTCATCAAGGAGCATTTAGATCCATGTTTTTACTAAAAACTGGTTTAAATAAAGATTCATATATTGCAGATGGAGTAATAATTGCCTTAATTGTTGATATTTCCAGAATAATTGTTTATGGCTTAAGTATTTTTAGTTTAGCTTCTTTTAACCAATCTTCATCTTTAAATATGTTTATAGTGGCAGTTCTTGCATCATTTGCTGGCTCGTTTATTGCTAATAAATTCTCTAATAAAATCACCATCAGCTTTATTAAAACTTTAGTTTCAGTGATGATGCTTGTGATCGGTTTGTTGTTAATTTTTCAAGTAATTTAATCTTTATAATCACTAGGTAATAATTTAGAAATTGTTTCTGGAACACTTAATCTTTCTAGATAATCTTTAACATTTGGATAACTATCGATTAAATCTTTGTAGTGGCCGCCTTCAAAAGAGTTTGCATTAAATCCTGGAGCCATGGTGCACCCAAATAATCCCCAATCACCTCCGGGCACAATTTCTCCTGCTTGCCAAACCCCTTTAGGAACAACAAACTGTATTAATTCACCTTTTTTAAAATCACTGCCCAAAACAACTATTTTTGTTTCTTTATTGGGATAAAGAAGTATTAATCTAATGGGATCACCTGCATAAAAATGCCATATTTCATCAGAAGTTAATTTATGAAAAAGTGAACAACTTCTTGGCGAATCAGAATAAAGTCCAAGAATTGCAGTTCCATCAGGTCCTTTATTTGCATTTATTGAATCACTTTCATAAGTCTTTGAAAAATAGGTTCCTTCTATGGGAAGAATAGTCATCTTAAAGTGTTCGATAACTTCTTTTGTTGAAAGTTTCAATTCAATAAACCTTCAACGAAATCATTTGGGTCAAATGCAACTAAATCATCAATTGCTTCACCTATGCCGACAAATTTAACTGGCACGTTTAATTCTTTTTGCACTGCAATTACGATTCCACCTTTAGCGCTTCCATCAAGTTTGGTTAAAACTATTCCTGTCACATCTACTGCTTCCGTAAAAACTCTTGCTTGAATTAATCCATTTTGACCAGTCGTAGCATCAATTACTAACAAAATTTCTGTCACTGTTGCATGTTTTTCAATAACTCTTTTAATTTTTCCTAATTCATCCATTAGGGCATTTTTAGTGTGTAATCTTCCTGCGGTGTCAATTAAAACTACATCTGCTGCAACGGATAAACCTTTTTGGACAGCATTAAATGCAACAGTTGATGGTTCTGAGTTCTCATCCCCTACAACTACTTCGACATTACTTTTTTGCCCCCAAGTTTGTAATTGTTGACTAGCTGCTGCTCTAAAAGTATCAGCTGCTCCAAGTACACATTTCTTACCATTTTTAGTAAGTAAATTAGCAAGTTTTCCAACCGTGGTAGTTTTTCCTGTGCCATTTATACCAACCATCATGATTACTGATGGTTTAGCATTTAAATTTAATTCTCGATTGGTAGATTCTAAAGATTTTGTTAATTGATCTTTTAAAACATTTTTGCCATCTTGGGCACTATGAGCTGATTTCAAAACCGGATTCTGTTTTAAATCTGAAATTATTTCTTTAGTAGTTTTTACCCCAACATCTGCCAAAATTAATGTGTCTTCAATTTCTTGCCAGGCTTCATCATCAAGATTTGTTTGAGAAAAGATATTTAATAAATTACTTCCAAAATTAGATTTAGTTTTAATAACATTTTCTTCTTTATTTTTTCTAGAAAATATACCCATGAAAAGAAATTAATTAAGCAGGTTGATTTTCACGGACTTCACGAAGGCGTTGGCTCACAACTGTAGAAATACCATCGCCTCTCATTGAAATTCCATATAGAGCATCGCAAATTTCCATGGTTCTCTTTTGATGAGTTATAACGATCAATTGAGAATTTTCTCTTAGTTCCTCATACAAAACTAAAAGTCGGCCAAGGTTTGCATCATCTAATGCTGCTTCAACCTCATCAAGGATATAGAAAGGTGAAGGCCTTGCTTTGAATAAAGCAACTAAGAATGCCACGGCAGCTAATGATTTTTCTCCACCTGAAAGTAGGGATAGTTTTAAATATCGCTTACCAGCTGGTTTTACTTCAATATCAATTCCTGTTGTAAGCATGTTGTCTGGATCTGTTAAAGACAAACGTCCTTCTCCACCTGGGAATAGTCTTGGTAGAACTTTTTCAAATTCCACAGAAACATCTTTATAGGCTTCGTTAAATACTTGTTGAACTCTTTCTTCAACTTCAGCTATTACAGAAAGAAGATCTTTTCTCGTCTTCTTTACATCTTCTAGTTGCTCGGTTAAGAATTGATTTCTTTCTTCTAAAGCCTGGAATTCTTCTAAAGCTAGAGGATTAATTCTTCCCAAAAGTGAAAGTTTCTTTTCTGCATCCAAAGCTCTTTTTTCTTGCTTTTCTCGTACATAAACTTCAGGATCTTTTGGAGTAGGAACTGGATCTTCAGGGTTTGCATCCTCATCAATATGCACAATTTGAGGCACTAATTGATCTGGGCCATATTCACGAAGCAAAGATTCAGAGTCAATTCCATAATCTTCTAAAGCTTTAATTTCCATTTGTTCAATGCGAAGTCTTTGTTCCATTCTTGCCACTTCGTCTCTGTGAACTGTGTCTACAAGTCTTTCTAATTCACTTGCTAAATCTCTCAACGCATGTCTTACCTGTTGAACTTCTTGCTCCATGGCTTGCTGATGACTAGTTGCTTCATCTCTTTCTTTTTCTGCTATTAGTAGTGAATTTTCCAAATATGACATCGCAGTTTCAACACCTTGAAATACTGCATTTGCAATATAAGCTTCGCGACGTCTTTGTTCTCTTCTTTCTAAAGCTTTCGAACGAGCAATTCTTTCGCTTTGCGCTGTTTTTTCTAACTGTTCTGCTCTTTGTACAACTGCTGCAAGTCTTTCTTCTGCAGTTCTCATCGCAAGACGAGCATCAACTTCTGCAGCTCGTGTTGTTTCTAAAAGATTTGTTAAGCGAATTAGTTCAACAGGATCTACAGAAATTTCCTCAACAGGCTCTGTATCTGTTTCATTGAGTCTTAATTCAAGTTCTCTTAAAACTCTTTCATCATCTGCTCTTGCAGTATGGCTTGCTCTAAGCAAAGAATCTAATCTTTCAGCTTCTGCTTGAGAAGAGCGAGATTGTTCGCCAAGTGCAGCTAATTTTTCTGCAATTGCTGCAAGTTCTGCATCTGATTCATAAAGTAAAGCAAGAGCAGCATCTACTTTTTCTTGTGCTCGTTTTTGTTCTTCTTTTGCAGATGTTAATTCAAACTTTAATTGATCAGCGACCATACTTGCTTGGTCTTTTTCTTGAATTGCTTTTTCTACATTTGCTTTTGCTTCAATACGAGAACGAGAATTAATTGTTCCACCTATTACGTAATAAGTAGTAACTTTGTCGCCATCTCTGGTTACTGCAGTTAATCTTGGTTGCAACTTAATTGCTTCTAAGCCTTCTTCTAAAGTTTCAACCACAACTGTGTCTTTAAGTAATTTTTTCAATGCATTTTGCAATTCATAAGGTGCATTTACCAATTCGATTGCATTTCTGGAAAATGGCGGCACAGCTGGTGCGTTATTTTGTTCATACTGAGTATCTGCTAATAAAACCGCAGCTCTTCCTGATTTACTATTCTTTAATTTGTTAACTGCTCTAATTGCATCATTAACCGATTTTGCAGCTATTGCATTTGCAGCATCACCTAAAGCAACTGCAATTGCAGTTTCCCAACCATTTTCAATTCTTAATAATGTTGCAAGAGATCCAATTAAAGAATCATCACCAGAATTTAATAAAGTTTCACCACCATCAATTTCTTCTAATAAAGATTGTTCTAACGCTTCTGCTCTTGCATTAAGAGCAGCTTTTGTTCTTGAAGCTTCTTGTGATTTAGTTTCTAATTCAGAAACTTTTTCTTGGGCAAGTTTTAATTCTCGAGCAACTTGCTCATGCTGAGTATCAAGTCCTTTTTCACCAGCATTTAATCCTGCAATTTGTGATTCAAGACTTAAATATTCACTCTTTGCTTTTTCAGCTCTTTCTCTTGCTTCTCTAACTTCAACTTCTAATCTGGTTGCTTCACTTGCTCTTGCTTCAATTCTTGATTTAGCAGCATTAACTTGACCAACAAGTCTTGCTAACTCTTCTCTTTTATCTGCTGCAGATTTTATTGCATTGTTATGCCGAGCTTGTTCGGTTTGAAAAAGTTGCTCGGTGGCAGTTCTTTCTCCTGTTGATTTATGTAAAAAGTTTCTTGCAGTTTCAACATCTTTTTGTAATTCATATGAATTTTCCCGAACTTGTTTGGCTTCTTTTTCTAACGCTTCAGGATCAGCCCCTGTGGTTTGCTCTTGAATTTCTTCTTCAACAAGTTTTGCTCGTTCCATTGCTAATGATCTGGTACCAAAAAATCTTTCTCTAAGTGAAGCCAATTTAAACCAAGTCTGTTGAGCGGTTTGAACTCTAGGAGTTGCTTCTAGTAATAATCTTTCTAATTCCGATTCCCTTAATTTCTTTTCATTGATTTGGGACTCAACAACTGCTTGTTTCTCACGCAAAATTGTTTCATCAGCGACTTCTTTCATCATTACTTCTCGCATTTGAGTTAGATCATCAGCCAAAATTCTCAATTTGGCATCTCTAAGTTCTGCTTGAATTGTTTGTGCTTTTCTTGCCACATCAGCTTGTCTTGCTAACGGTTTTAATTGTCGTCTAATTTCGGTTGTTAAATCTTGCAAACGAAGCATATTTGCTTGCGTTGCCTCTAGTTTTCTTTCAGCTTTTTCTTTTCTTCTTCTATGTTTTAATACTCCAGCTGCTTCTTCAATAAAGCCACGTCTTTCTTCAGGAGTTGCAGTTAAAACTGCTGAAACTTGTCCTTGACCAACAATTACGTGCATTTCTCGACCGATTCCAGAATCGGCTAACAACTCTTGAACGTCTAAAAGTCTTACTTGATTGCCATTAATTGCATATTCTGATCCACCATTTCTAAATAAAGTTCTAGAAATAGTTACTTCGGAATATTCAATTGGTAATGCTCCATCTGAATTATCAATTGTTAAAACAACTTCTGCTCTACCAAGTGGTGCTCTTCCTGCAGAACCGGAGAAAATAACGTCATCCATTTTTCCACCACGTAATGTTTTTGCACCTTGTTCACCCATTACCCATGCAATTGCATCAACAATGTTTGATTTACCAGAACCATTAGGTCCAACAACAGCGGTAATTCCAGGTTCAAATTCTAAAGTTGTAGCAGAAGCAAATGATTTAAATCCGCGTAAGGTCAGACTCTTTAAATACATGAATCTACCTCCCGAAATTAGTAAGTTGTTTTTCTACTACCTTCCAACTCTATCTATGAGCCTTAAGTCGAGGTTGGCAATTTGGGCAAATTGTTGAACTTCTGTTGTTAGAAAACGCTTGTTTTTCCATTTTGAATTCACACCTGTAACACCTTTCACCTACACGACCATATGCCTTTAAATCATTTTCGAAATAACCACTCTCCCCATTTACGTCAATGTAGAGATCATCAAAGGACGTGCCGCCTTTTTTTAGCGCTTTTTTCATGACTTTTTTTGCTGCTTGCAAAATTTCAGTAATCTTTTCTTCATTTAAATCCTCACAAATATTTGCCCAATGAGTCTTTGCTTCCCATAGGGCTTCATCAACATAAATATTTCCAATTCCAGAGACTATTTCTTGATTTAAAAGTGCTTGTTTAATTCCAGTTTTTCTTCTCTTTATATTTGCAACAACTTCATATAAATTAAAACTTTTTTCCAATAAATCAGGGGCAATGTGAAATGCTGATTCTGGAACTAATCTTTTATCTTTTGCTTCAACTAAATCTTCTAGATTCATCCATCCAAAAGTTCTTTGATCACAAAAATGAAGTGATTTTTTGTAATTCTTAAAATTAATTACTACTCGTGCATGCTTACTTGGTTTCTCATCCTTATTAACTAGAAGCATTTGCCCACTCATCCCAAGATGAGCACTGAGTGCAAGATTTTTACCTTTAATCTCTAGCCAGAAAAATTTTCCTCTTCGTTCCACAGACTTGATGGTCATTCCAATTAAAGTATTTTCAAAAGTTTTAATACTTTTAGAAAAATTTCTTAATGCTCTTTTATTTCTTACTTTTACTTGACTTATAGTTCTATTGACTAAATACTTTTCTAATCCTTTTCTAACAACTTCAACTTCTGGTAATTCGGGCATTTATTTTTGTTTTAGGTCTTGAAATGCTATAGCTGCAGCTTTTTGCTCGGCTTCTTTTTTACTTTTTCCTAAACCTTGATCAAAAACTAAGTCACCAACTTTAACTTTAGCGCTGAAACTTTTATCGTGATCAGGTCCTGATTGATCTATTAAATATTCAATTGAGCCTAAATTTTTACTTGCCACAAGTTCAGTCAAACTAGTCTTCCAATCAAGTGCTTCCCCAAGTTCAGCACTTGCAGCAATTATGGGAGCAAATAGTTGCAAAATAACTTCACTTGATTTTTCAATTCCATGTTCAACATAAATTGCTCCAATTATTGCCTCTAGTGCATCTGCCAAAATGCTTGATTTATCTTTTCCACCTGTTGCTTCTTCACCTTTACCAAGTAGAAGAAATTCTCCTAAACCAAGAGTTCTTGCCACATCAGCTAAAGCTTTTGCATTGACAACTGCTGCTCTTAATTTGGCAAGTTGTCCTTCTTCAGCATCAGGATTTTTTCTATAAAGTTCATCTGTGACAACTAGACCTAAAACTGAATCACCTAAAAACTCTAAACGTTCATTAGTTGGGATTCCGCCATTTTCATATGAAAAAGAACGATGAGTAATTGCTTGCTTTAATAATTTTTCTGAAACTTCAACGCCTAAGCGCGTAACTAATTCGCGCATCACAACTTACTTATTTATGGGTTTGTAACTTGACGTTTTGCATATGTTCCACAGTTTGGACAAGCTCTGTGTGGAACTTTTTCAGTTCTGCAACGATCACATAAAACTAAAGTTGGAGCAGTTGCTTTCCATTGGGAACGGCGATGACGAGTATTTGCACGAGACATTTTTCGCTTTGGTACTGGCACTTTGGTTTACATCTCTTTCTTTAACTGCGACAGTATCGACCATCGCGGATCTATTATTTCATGCTTGTGTTCTGGATTCTCATCGAGACGAATTCCACACTGGGCACAAAGTCCAAGACAATCATCTTTGCAAAGAGGTCGAGTTGGTAATTCAAGCACCACCGCATCTATGAGGGCTGGCTCAAGATTTAGCAAATCACCTTGCAGTTGTCTAACCTCATCTTCTTCATTTTCATTTAATTCTTTATCTTCATAAAGATAAAGCTCAGTAATGTAAGGACTAATTTCGTAATGGATTGGATCTAAACATCTTGAACACTCAGCATCAAATTCTAAATTAATATTTCCAGTAACTAAGACACCTTCTACAACAGATTCTAAAAATAAGTCAAGTTCTACTTCATGATCTTTTTCAATTAACACAGGACCATTACTTAAAGAATTAGGAAGTTTATTTTTTAGATTTATTTTCTTTGATTCACCAGCTCTTCTAGGTAATTCGTGCACATCAAGAACTAGTGGATCTCTAGGATCCAATTTCTTCATTTGTTATCTCAAATCTTGGGGATAATTACTACTTATTTTTTCTCTGCCCCGTCTAACCACTTGAATTGTTTTTTGCAATGAAGCTTCAAAATTTGCAAGTTGGGCATCAATATATTGATCTGTTTCTAATCTCATTTTTGATAATTCTTCATCTACTTGTTTCAAAATATCTTGTGCTCTTAAATTTGCCTCTTGCACGATTTCAGTTTGAGAAATTAGTCTATTTGCTTCATGCTTTGCTTCATCAATAATTGCTTGACCGGCTAATCTTCCTTCATTCATCACAGCTTCTTTGTTTTCTAGTAAATGCTGAGCATGCAAAATATCTGGGGGTAATTTTGCTTTTAATTCATTCAAAAGATTCGTCATTTCTTGCCTATTAACTAAAGCACCGTCTCTAGATAATGGCACAGATCTTGCTTCTTGAATTTCGTTTAAAATTCTTTCAATTATTTGTAAGGATTCCATTTACTTCTTGTACTTCTTTCTCAACTCTTCTTGTACTTTTTGAGGCACAAGATTAGCAATATCTCCCCCATGTCTTGCTACTTCTCGAACCAAACTTGAAGAAAGGAAGGAATACAACGGATTAGTAGCCACAAAAAGAGTTTCAATATCTCCTAATTGATAATTCATTTGAGACATCTGTAATTCATAGTCAAAATCACTTACAGCTCTTAGTCCCTTAACTATGGCTGTCACACCATTGTCTTTGCAGAAATCAACTAAAAGTCCATCAAAAGTTGCAACTGAAACATTATTTAAATGTTTCACAGAATCTTTAATTAATTCAACTC
This sequence comes from Actinomycetes bacterium, assembly GCA_038145175.1. Taxonomy (GTDB): domain Bacteria; phylum Actinomycetota; class Actinomycetes; order S36-B12; family UBA5976; genus ATZT02. The sequence continues at coordinate 24,233 of JAYQPE010000005.1, forward strand.
TTTCTTCAATTGAAAACAAGCCATTTTTAGAATGATTTACTAATACCGCAACCACTACTTCTTGCGCTAAATCAGCAGCTCTTTTGAAAACGTCTATATGGCCATTGGTTACTGGATCAAAAGATCCTGGGCAAACTACTTTTTGCATACTTGACCGTACCAAACTGTTGTATCGCCATAAGATTTATCTCTCAAACTTTCGAAGCCATCTGGCCAAACAAACTCTTTTAAGGCTTTACTAGATTCAACCACCAAGATGGCATCGGAAGAAAACCAAGAATTTTTTAAACCGAGATTTAAGACTTTTGAAATATCACTTAAGGAATAGTCATAAGGTGGATCCATAAATATTAAATGAAATGGTGCATTGAATTTATGTGCCGGTGGTGTACTTAAAAGAGTTTCAACTTTTACTTCGCTTACATTTGCTTTTATATCTAATTCTTTTAAATTCAAAGTTATAGTTTGGCATGCTGATTTATTGAAATCAACAAATAAAGCATTTTTTGCTCCCCTTGATATTGCTTCGATTCCCAAAGCTCCACTTCCTGCATAAAGATCTAAAACATTTAATTCTTCAATAGCATCAAGTGAGACCAAGGATGAAAAAATCGCTTCTCTAACTCGATCAAGAGTTGGTCTTGTTCCTGATTCTGGAACTTTTAATCTTCTGCCTCTATATTCTCCAGCAATAACTCTAGTCATTTAATTTTTCTCCAAAAACTCTGTTTCTGCTTCTTTTTCAATATCAAATACTGCTTTTTGTAATGCAGGAGCATTATTTAAAGTCATATCTTGATCAATTAATCTCTTGCATGCATCCCGGGCTTTTTCAACAATTTCTATATCTTTTACAACTTGGAGAAGTTTTAAAGAAGATTTTTTACCAGATTGTCTTGAACCTAAGACATTTCCTTCTCTTCTAATTTCTAAATCTAATTGAGATAACTCAAAGCCATTAGTAGTTGCAGCAACTGCTGTTAAACGATCGCGAGCAAGAGAATCTTCTGGACTTTCTGTAACAAAAATACATAGGCCAGGATTATTTCCTCTACCAATTCTTCCTCTTAATTGATGAAGTTGACTTACTCCAAATCGATCAGCATCAAGAATTATCATCATCGTGGCATTAGGAACATCCACACCTACTTCAATTACTGTGGTTGAAACCAAAACATCAAGTCCATCTTTACTTGTTGGACCTAAGTTAAAACGTCTCATGATGTCATCTTTTTCTTCACTTGACATTCTTCCGTGCAAAATTCCAACTTTGACTTCTTTTAATGGCCCACCACTTAACATCGGAGCAACTTCTAAAACAGCTAATGGTGGCCGTTTTTCTTCTTCACTATTTATATTGGTGTCTTCTTCTCCAACTTCGCCACCAATTCGTGGACAAACTATATAAACTTGATGACCTTTTTTAACTTCTTCAACTGCTCTTTGCCACGCTCTTTCTAAATGTGCAGGTTTTTCTAATGAATAAACCACATGTGTTGTTATTGGACTTCTTCCTTTTGGTAATTCTTCTAATGAACAAATATCTAAATCGCCAAATACAGTCATGGCAACTGTTCTTGGAATTGGAGTTGCAGTCATTACTAATACGTGTGGTCTTTTATCTCCAGGAGATTTTTGCGCTAAAGCTGCACGTTGTTCCACTCCAAAGCGATGTTGTTCGTCAACTACAACGAGCGCTAAATCTTTAAACAAAACTCCTTCCTGAATAAGTGCATGAGTTCCCACCACAATTCCTGCATCGCCATTTTTAATACTTGCTAAAACTTGATTTCTATTTGTTCCCGTAACTGAACCTGTAAGCAATTCAACTTTTGTCCCATCTTGATTGCCCCCTAATTCACCTTTTGTGGCTAAATCTGCCAGTAATTTTTTAATAGTTCGAAAATGTTGTCCAGCTAAAACTTCAGTAGGCGCAAGTAAAGCAGTTTGGCCCCCTGCATCAACTGCTGCAAGCATGGCTCGAAGTGCCACGATTGTTTTACCACTTCCCACATCTCCTTGCAATAAACGATGCATGGGATGAGTTTGATTAATTTCTTTAAAAAGTAATTCCCCTATTTCAATTTGACCTTGAGTTAATTCAAAGGGAAGTTTTGCATCAAATTTATCTAAGATTCCATCTTTTTTAGCTTTTCGAGCAATTGCAGGAAGTAGTGATTCTTTTGCTTTTCTTTGCATTAATACAGTTTGTAAAACAAAAGCCTCATCAAATTTTAATCTTTCTAAAGCTTTTGAAACTTGATCCAAAGTTTCAGGTTCATGAATTGAATAAATTGCCTCTTTAAAAGAAATTAAATTTAATTCATCTTGAATCTCTTGTGGAACAACATCATCTTCTGGTTTTAATTCCAGTTGATTAAGGACGAATTTGATGGCTTTACTAGTTCTCCAACTGGGCACATTGGCACTTGCTGGATAAACCGGAATCAAAGCTTTGGCAAACATCTCAATCACATCAGGATCTGTTTCTTCACCTTGTTGAGCAGTCAAAATATATTCAGGATGAATTAATTGTTTTCGCCCTTTATATTCTTGAACTTTTCCGGCAAATAATCCTTGAACACCTTTAATTAATCTTTTTTTGTGCATACTTGCCATCGCAAAAAAAGCTAGATCAATAGTTCTGCGACCATCTGTTACCACAACTTCTAATCTGGTGGTTCTTTTGCCTTTCATAGGAACTTCTTTAACACTGGCAATTTCTGCTAAAACTGTGGCATGTTCCCCAATTTTTAAAGATTTTAAATCTGTTAATTCACCACGTTTGGCATATTTTCTTGGATAGTGACGAACCAAATCTTCCACAGATTCATAACCAAATGCTGTGGACAAAAGTTTTGCTGATTTTCCGCCCATGACATCAACCAGCGAGGTTTTTAGTGAGACCATTGTTAGTTCTTAGCCTAGAGTCAGTGGGTGGATTCTAGGTGCATTCAATGCCTTAGATAGGCTTTTTCAAGGTTAAATAAATAGTAAGAAAATAATAAATTTTAAGGAGTGAAAAAACTAATGGCTGCTAAATGTGATGTCTGTGGCAAAGGCCCAGGTTTTGGTCATAAAGTTTCACACTCAAATATCAAAACAAAAAGACGTTTTAATCCAAACATTCAAAGAGTAAAAGCTTTAATTAAAGGCACTCCTAAACACGTTAATGTTTGTACTTCTTGCCTTCGTGCAGGAAAAGTAACTCGTTAATTAATACTTAAAGTGATCATGGCCTTTAGGGCCTAAAAAGTGTTTACCATCAATTGTTACTTCTGGTTTTCCTTCAAAAACTTCTCCAATAACTTTAAATCCATCTGGAATTTGTCTTGATCTTGGCAAAGTTGCCACAAAAGCATGATCATCTCCCCCGGTCATAACCCAAATCATGGGATCAACATTTAAAGCAGCAGCCACATCAAGTATTTCTTGTTCAGGAATTAAAGCAGTTGTTTTTAAATCAATATGAACTTCAGATGCTTTAGCGATATGACCTAAATCTTGAATCAAACCATCAGAAACATCAATCATTGATGAAACAAAATCTTTAGCAATCATGCCAGCAAAATAATTAACTTTAGGTCTTCTGTGCGCATCGCAAACTACTTTTGGTGATTTAAATCCTTTTCGTAACGCATTTAATCCTGCTTCTGCCCAACCAAGACGTCCCGCCATGATAACTAAATTTGAAGGTTGTGCCCCACTTCTTTTTAAAGGAGCTTGCGATAAACCTGAATCATTTATGTTTCCAAGAGCAGTAATTGAAATGACTAATTTTTCTGATTTAGTGCTATCACCGCCAACAACTGCAGCATTAACTAATGCAGCTTCTTCACAAATTCCATCCACCAATTCAAGTAACCAGTTAACTTTTGTATTGCTAGGAATTGCTAAGCCTATTAATAAAGCAGTGGGAGTTGCACCAGTTGCAACTAAATCTGCCAAATTAGCAGCTGCGGCACGATGTCCAATATCTCTAGCACTTGACCATTCGGTTTTAAAATGCATTCCTTCAACCAACATGTCAGTTGAAGCAACAACTTGATTGTTGTCTAAACGAACAATTGCGGCATCATCGCCTAAACCTAAAATTACTTGGGAGGCAGGAGCAAGACGAGATTTCAATAATTCGACAAAGCCAAATTCGCCTAATTCGGCAATTGTTTCATCGCTCATCTAGATTCACCTCTTTTCAATTATCCAACTTAAATGTATGTTAAGTCCTTAAACACTTGAAAGAAAGTTGAACATATGAGCGTGCAAGCATACATTCTTGTCCAAACTGATGTTGGCAAATCTAATGAAGTAGCAAAAGCAATTAATGAAATCCAAGGTGTGATGAATGCCGAACATGTAACAGGCCCATATGACGTAATAGTTAGAGCCGAAGCCAAAGACATGGATCAGCTAGCAAAGGTAGTTCTTACCAAGGTGCAAACTGTTAAAGGTATTACCAGAACCCTTACTTGTCCAATAGTTAATTTATAAGAATTAATGAAGACCTAAAGGTCTTTCTAGTGCTTCGTTAATTAAGTAATCAATTAAATCTGCATACTTTAAACCTGTTGCTTCCCACATTCTGGGAAACATAGAAATTGAGGTAAAACCAGGCATAGTGTTTATTTCATTTACTAAAACTTGCTCATCTTTTGTGATAAAGAAATCAACTCTTGCTAAACCTTCACAATTTAGTAAATCAAAAACTCTGGTGGCAAGCATTTGAACTTGATCTAAAAGTTTTTTATCTAGTTTTGCTGGCACTACTAGTTCTGCTGAATCGTCTAAATATTTTGCCTCATAGTCATAAAATTCGTGATCTTTTTTTACAATTATTTCTGCAGGTAAACTTGCCCTAGCTGCTTTTTTACCTTCCCCGCTTATTACTGAGCATTCAATTTCTCGGACATTTTCAATACTTTTTTCAACGATTACACGTTTGTCGTATTTTCTTGCCTCTTCAATTGCTTCTTCTAGTTTGGAAAAGTCTTTTACTTTAGTTATGCCAACAGAGCTTCCAGCACGCGCTGGTTTAACAAAGACTGGAAAACCCATTTGTTTTATTTTGTTTATAATTTCGTTTTTATTTTTTTGCCATGAAATATCAAGAATTGATACATAATCTCCCACGGGAAATTCTGTAATTTTTAATAAGGCTTTGGTTGATAATTTATCCATTCCTATGGCACTTGCTAAAACTCCAGCGCCTACAAATGCAATTGCGTGCATATCGATAAGACCTTGAATTGTGCCATCTTCACCATATGGCCCATGAAGTACTGGAAAAATTACATCAAGTGAAATTAAATCTTCTGGTGGAAATTTAGAAACTTTTACTACCTTGTTGTCTTGTAGACCCTTAGCAGTTACTTCTGGTAAATCTTTTTTTTCTAACTTTAAAAATGGATTCTTATCCTCAAAAATAACCCATTGATTATCTTTGGTTAGTCCAATAGGAACTACTTCATATTTACTTCTATCGATGACATTGATTATGGAGTTTGCTGAAATACAAGAAATTTCATGTTCAGAGGATCTTCCTCCAAATAAAACCCCAACTCTAATTTTTTCCATTATTAATAAAGTCTATTCATGCTCTGCAGTTATGGGTTGTTCAAGCAAGGCTGTCATTACTTCATGGGCATCATCGCCGTCTCTAATTACTCTTAAAACTTGGGCCGCAATTGGCATATCTAAATTAAATTTTGCAGCAATTGCTAAAAGTGGTGCCAAACTTTTAGATCCTTCAACTGTTCCATGTGCTTTTTCTTGAGCTTGTTCAATAGTTGCTCCATGTCCAAGTGCTTCACCAAAAGTTCTGTTTCTAGATAAAGGAGATTGACTAGTAGCAATTAAATCTCCAATTCCTGCTAAACCTAAAAATGTTTCAGTTTTAGCTCCCAATGCAACTCCAAGTCTTGTCATTTCCGCTAACCCTCTAGTTATTAATGCAGATTGCGTATTTTCACCAAGTCCAAGTCCGACTGCTATTCCATTTGCAATTGCCACCACGTTTTTAATTGCTCCTGCTAATTCAGTTCCAATTACATCTGTAGTCCAAAAAACTCTAAAATAATTTGTGGCAAGAGCATTTGCAATATCTGCTGCCACATCTTCATCAGCACAAGCAACCGTTGAAGCTGTGGGTTGCCTATGAATTATTTCGCCAGCTAAATTTGGACCACTAAGTGCTGCAACTCTATTTTCTGAACAGCCAAAAACATCCATCATTACTTCCGTAATTCTCATCTTTGTTGAATTTTCAATACCTTTTATTAAAGAAACAAACACAGCAGTTGGAGATACATATTTTTTCCAACTTTCTAAGTTTTGTCTTAAAGATTGAGCAGGTAATGCAAAGAAAATTAATTCTTTATCTTTTAATACTTCTTCAGCACTAGAACTTGCCTTGATGCGAGAAGAAAGTTTTACATTTGGATGAAATTTAGAATTATGTCTATTTTCATTTATATCTTGAACAACTTTTTCATCCCTGGCCCATAAATAAACTTCATTTCCAGCATCAGCTAAAACTTGAGCACAAGCAGTCGCCCAAGCTCCTCCACCCATAACTGCAACTTGTCTCATGGTCTTTCCTTTGTCCATGGCATTCTTTGCGCAGGTGGTGTTTCATTTCTTAAATCAGCTAATTCTTTAGTAATTGCATCCATAATTCTTGAGGTGGCTTTTTTTAGTAATTCTCCAGTTATTTCTTGATCATATAAATCAGACAAATCAACTGGAGGTCCGGCTTTTACCAACATCGTTTTTCTAGGTAATAGTTTTAATTTTTTTGAATAAGGTGCTAAAACAAATTGTGCTCCCCAATGTGCAACTGGAATTACTGGAAGTTTTGTAGCAAGAGCAATTCTTGCCGCACCAGTTTTTCCTTCCATCGGCCATAAATTTGGATCTCTAGTTAGTGTTCCTTCAGGACTTAGAACTACTGCTTCACCTTTTTCAACAGCTTTTATTGCACCTCTTACGGCAATTTTTGCATGTCTTGATTCTCTATATACAGGAATTTGTCCTGCTAACCAAACAAGTTGTCCAATAACTGGAATCCTAAATATTCCAGATTTTGCTAAAAACTTTGGAGGTCTATTGTTATCCCACATAAATTGGGCAACCACAAATGGATCAAACCAAGAATTATGATTCATCGCCACAATAATTCCTGAATCTTGAGCTAGGTTTTCAACTCCGCGATAATCGCGTTTAGTAAATAAAACTAAAAGTGGGCGAAGCACTCCAGCAATAAATCTATAAACCAAACCCAGTTTTGACTTACGAGTAACAAAAGCCATAAAGAGTATCCAATCAGCATGATGCCCGATAGCAGAATCTGCTACCGGGCATCAACTCGCAAATGCTTATGTTTTAGCGCTTTTTCTTTCCTGCTGCTTTTACTTTCTTAGCAGTGGCTTTCTTTGCTTTTTTAGCAGCTCTTTTGCCACCCAAAACAATGTTTTTGAAATCTGCTGCTGGTCTAAATTTGGCAACTGTTTTTGCAGGAACTTTAACTGGAGCACCAGTCATTGGGTTTCTGGCAATACGTGCTGCACGGGTTTTCTTTTCCCAAATTCCAAATCCTGCGATTGAAACTTTTTCACCTGATGCAACTGCATTGGTGATGGTATCGAAAAATATGTCAACAAAATCTAGAGCTTGACGACGGTTTGCTTCAAAGTGTTGTTGCACTAAGTCTGCTAAATCTGGCTTCTTCAACTGGGGAACCTTTCTAAAGTTCTCTTTTGCCTTTAAATAAAGGCGTGTAATAAAAGTTTTTTATTACGAAGTTAAAATTACGCAATGAAATAAGGGTTTTTCTTTCGACACGCCAAAAAGTCCTTATAAAATAAGGAAAATTTTTTTAGAACCTTAAAAATAAAGGAATTTTGTGTAACAGGTGTGACTTATGTTAACTACTGAGTAACAGGTTTAAAACTTGGCCTAGTTTTTTCAAATTCAGTGATTTTTGATTCATGTCTAAGAGTTAAACCAATATCGTCTAAACCTTCCATAAGTCTCCAACGAACATAATCATCAATTTGAAAATCTGCTTCGATATCTTTTGCTATAACTTTTCTTTTATCTAAATCAACAGTTATGGAAGTTTTTGGATCACTTTCCACTAAAGCCCATAACTTTTCAATCACATCTTGAGAAACTAGAGCTGTAACTAAACCTGCTTTTCCAGAATTTCCTCTGAAAATATCGGCAAATCTTGAGGATAAAACCACTTTGAATCCATAATCCATCAATGCCCACACAGCATGTTCTCTAGAAGATCCCGTTCCAAATTCAGGTCCAGCTATAAGAATTGATGCATCTTTATATTCAGATTTATTTAAAACAAAGTTTGAATCTTCACGCCAAGCTTTAAATAGGGCATCTTCAAATCCATGTCGGGTGATTCTTTTTAAATATTCAGCAGGAATTATTTGATCAGTATCAACATTACTTCTTCTTAAAGGAATTGCAGTTCCTGTATGAGATTTAAATTTTTCCATTAAATTCGATCCGGTGTGGTAATTGATCCTTTAATTGCAGTTGCTGCTGCAACAAGAGGAGAAACTAAATGAGTGCGCCCACCTGGACCTTGTCTTCCTTCAAAGTTTCTATTTGAAGTTGATGCTGCTCTTTCACCTGGTTTTAATTTGTCTGGATTCATTCCTAAACACATAGAGCAACCTGCACTTCTCCAATCAGCTCCTGCATCTTTAAATATTTGAGGCAATCCTTCTTGTTCTGCTTGGATGGCAACTTTGGCACTTCCAGGAACTACCATCATCTTCACACTTGAAGCTACTTTTTTACCTTTCAAAATTGCAGCTGCTGCTCTTAAATCTTCAATTCGACCATTTGTGCATGAACCTAAGAAAACTGTGTCAACTTTGATATCTCTAATTTTTGTGCCAGCTTTTAAATCCATGTATTCCAAAGCACGTTGCGCTGCTGCTTTTTCTGTTGGATCATTAAATTGTTCAGGACTTGGCACAACATCATCAATAGATACACCTTGACCAGGATTAGTTCCCCAGGTAACAAATGGTGTCAAAGTGGATGCATCAATAATTACTTCTGCGTCAAATTTTGCATCATCATCAGTTTTTAAAGTTTTCCAATATTCAACAGCTTTTTCCCAATCTGCACCTTTTGGTGCATGCGCACGATCTTTCATATAAGCAAAAGTAGTTTCATCTGGTGCAATCATTCCTGCTCGAGCACCTGCTTCAATACTCATATTGCAAATCGTCATTCTTCCTTCCATGGATAAAGAACGAATTGCTTCACCTCGATATTCCAAAACATAACCTTGGCCACCGCCGGTACTAATTTTTGCAATCACTGCCAAAATTATGTCTTTGGCAGTTGATCCTTGTGGTAATTGTCCATTAACAGTAATGGCCATTGTTTTAAATGGTTTTAAAGGCAATGTTTGAGTGGCCAAAACATGTTCAACTTCACTAGTACCAATTCCAAATGCAAGTGCACCAAATGCACCATGAGTTGAAGTGTGGGAGTCTCCACAAACTATGGTCATTCCAGGTTGAGTTAATCCAATTTGTGGACCAACGACATGAACAATTCCTTGTTCAACATTTCCAAGAGAAAAAATTCTTAATCCAAATTCTTTAGCGTTATTTCTTAATGCGTCAACTTGTGCTCTGGAAACTAAATCTGCGATTGGTTTATCAATATCTATCGTTGGAACGTTGTGATCTTCTGTAAGAAGAGTTAAATCTGGGCGTCTTACTTTTCTGCCCGATGCTCTTAAACCATCGAAAGCTTGAGGCGAAGTTACTTCATGAACTAAATGTAAATCTATAAATAATAAATCAGGTTCACCACTTGCTTGGTGCACAATGTGTGCATCCCAAACTTTTTCTGCAAGTGTCTTTCCCAAGTTATTTCTCCTTAATTAGATAATGAAATCTTTTTTTGGCCCTTTGGTAGCCCCGACGGGATTTGAACCCGCGTTACCGCCTTGAGAGGGCAGCGTGCTAGGCCGCTGCACTACGGGGCCAAAGATTTTCATTGCCTTAAAAAAATCTTAACAGCGAAAAGAATTAATGAAAATTTTAGTTGCGAATTCTCACACGATCAGGTGTAAGTTCTTCAAGCTTTGTGATTCCTAAGAGTCTCATAGACATTTCAATTTCTGATTTGAGCAATTGCACTACTCTTTCAACCCCTAATTCTCCCCCAGCCATCAGACCATACAAATAAGCTCTACCAACTAAAACAGCATTTGCACCCATTCCAATTGCAGCCAAAATGTCAGTGCCAGACATAACACCACCATCAATTAGAACTGTCATGTCTTTTCCAACTGCTTTTCTAACTTCTGGAAGAAGTTCTAAGGGCACAGGTGCTTTATCCATTTGTCTTCCACCATGAGTTGAAAGAATAATTCCATCAACGCCTGCATCTTTTAGCATCACAGCATCTTCAACTGATTGCACACCTTTAATTAATAATTTTCCATTCCAAATTGTTTTTAGCCATTTAATGTCTTCTAAAGTGATTGAGGGATCAAATATTTTGGATAATAAATCAGCAACTGTGCCACCACTATCGTTCATATCAAGGGAGGCAAAAACTAAAGGTTCTGTGGTTAAAAGATTTCCCCACCATTTTGGATATTTAGCCATATCGAGCAACGTTTTTAAAGTAAGTTTAGGAGGAATTGTTAAACCATTTTTAACATCTCGATATCGAACTCCACCAACTACTGTGTCAACTGTTAATACAATTGCTTCAAAACCTGAATTTTTTACGCGAGCAACTAATTTTTCATTAGGTTCTCTTTCACGTCTTACATATAACTGATACCAACGTCTAACATCTGGCACTTCTTTAGCTAAATCTTCAGGAGAAGTTGTACCAAGTGTTGATAAGCCGTACAAAATTCCATATTTTTTAGCAACCCTTGCAACAGCAGGCTCACCTTCATAGCCCATCATTCTGGTGAAACCAGTTGCAGCAAAAGCAAATGGAAGTGAATTTTTTTGACCTAAAATGTCAACAGATGTATCAACATTTGTTACATCCCTTAAAACTCGGGGAGAAAATTCAACTTTAGAAAAAACTTCTCTTGCCCTATTTAGACTTGCTTCAGAACCAGATGCGCCATCGGTGTAATCAAAGACAGATCTAGGTGTTCTTTTGGATGCTTGTTCACGCAAATCCCAAATATTAGTAGCTTTTGCAAGTCTTACTTGTTTTCTATTTAGGTTTGGCCAGCGAAATCCTATTAAAGAAATTACCTCTTTAGGTCTAGGAAATCTGCGCTTAACCATTTAGTTCCTCTTTAATTGTTAATCAAAAATTACTACATACTTGTATACAAGTAAGAGGTGGCGTTTACTTTTTGCTGGGGTACTAGGACTCGAACCTAGACAAGCGGATCCAGAAACCGCTGGGCTGCCAATTACCCCATACCCCACTGGAATTTAAATTATTTTTTGATCTGCTGTCGAATTCTTGAAAGAACTTTTTCTTTACCTAAAAGCTCCATTGATTCAAATAATGGTGGAGATACTTTTCTGCCAGTTACTGCCACACGAATAGCAGTAAATGCCACTCTGGGCTTTAATCCCATTTGTTGCACAATTACTTTATTGAATTCATCATGTAATTTTTCTGTTTTAAATTCTTCAATTGATTCAATAATTTTTATGGCTTCTTCTAAAACTGGTAAGTTTTCATGAGTTAGAGAACTTTCTGCATCCTCATGATTTACTTTAAAATCTTTTTCTTCAACTAATAAAAAGCTAAGCATTCCATTTGCTTGGGAAAGTTTTTCTAACCTTTCTTGCACCAGAGGTGTTGCTTTTAAAATCATGTCTATTTGGATATTTGTGGGTGAATTAGTGAAGAATTTTTCTGAAATTAATTGATTAGTAATTCTACGGGCAAGTTCTTCTGTACTTAATTTTCTAATCCAGTCAGCATTAATTGCAGTGCATTTCTTAATGTCAAATCTTGCAGGATTTGCACTCACTCTTTTTATATCAAAATTATCTGCCATTTCTTGCATGGAGAAAAATTCAATATCATCACCAAATGACCAACCAAGAAGTGCTAAATAGTTAAGTAATCCTTCAGGTAAAAATCCTTCTTTTCGATACATTAAAAGACTTGATTCAGGATCTCGTTTTGAAAGCTTTTTATTACCTTCACCCATTACGTAAGGTAAATGTCCAAAAACTGGAGTAACTCCTGTGCCAACTCCAATTTGTTTGAAAGCTTCATAAAGAGCAATTTGTCTCGGTGTTGAAGATAATAGATCTTCTCCTCTTAAGACATGTGTTATTTGCATCAAAGCATCATCTGAAGGATTTACCAGAGTGTAAAGCGGATCGCCATTTGCTCTTACTAAAACATAATCTGGAATATGTTCTGGATCAAAACTTAATTCACCTCTTACTAAGTCATTCCAGGTAATAGTTTTATCTGGCATTTTAAATCTTAGAACCGGAGTTCTTCCTTTACTTTCAAAATTAATAACTTGCTCACCAGTTAAATTCCTACAATGTCCGTCATAACCTGGAGTTTGGCCTTTTTCTTTTTGAGCTTTTCTCCTCTCTTCGACTTCCTCTTGAGAGCAATAGCAGTGATAAGCAAATTTATTTTCTAAAAGTTTTTTTGCTATATCTGCATAAATTTCTAATCTTTCACTTTGTCGATACGGTCCAAAATCTCCACCAACAACAGGACCCTCATCCCAGTTAAGTCCAAGCCATTTTAATGAATCTAAAAGTGCGTTATATGACTCTTCACTATCTCTGGCAGCATCTGTATCTTCAATTCGAAAAACAAAAGTTCCTTTATTGTGTCTGGCAAATGCCCAATTAAACAAAGCTGTTCGAATCATGCCCACATGTGGATCTCCAGTTGGCGATGGACAGAATCTAACGCGAATGTTATTTGACATGCGACTTCAATAATCCATAGGTAACTGCATCAGAAATTGCATTCCATGAAGCAGCGATAACGTTTTCATGCACACCAACTGTGTCCCATTGATTATTTCCATCACTTGTTTCAATGAGCACTCTGGTCACTGCTCCTGTTCCTTTTACTCCTTCTAGGATACGAACTTTGTAGTCAATTAATTCTAAATTTCCAATTTCTGGATAAATTTTTTCTAAAGCAGCTCTTAAGGCTTTATCAAGTGCATTTACAGGACCATTACCTTCAGAAGTTTGTAAAATTCTTTGACCATTTGCTAATACTTTCACAGTTGCATCTGTGGAAACTTTTCCATCTTGAGCCTGTTCAACTGTTACTTTCCAAGATTCAACTGTGAAATATTTAGAAGTGTTTTCACCCAATTCATCTCTTAAAAGTAGTTCAAATGAAGCATCTGCAGCTTCAAACGTGTAACCACGAGATTCCATATCTTTTACTTTTTCAACAACGTTAGTTAAAACTTCCTTATTACCAGTTAAATCAATACCAATTTCTTTTCCTTTTAATTCAATGGAGGCTCGTCCTGCCATATCAGAAACTAAAGTTCTCATATCATTTCCAACTAAATTTGGATCAATGTGTTGGTAAAGCATTGGATCAATTTTCACAGCACTTGCATGAAGTCCTGCTTTATGTGCAAATGCCGAGAATCCAACATATGGTTGATGTTGATTTGGATTAATATTTGTTATTTCACTTACCGCATGAGCAATTCTGGTCATTTCTTTAATTGCATCACTTGGCACAACTACTTTTCCTTTTTTCAACTGCAAATTTGCAACGACGCTAAATAAATTTGCGTTACCACTTCTTTCCCCATAGCCATTCGCAGTTCCTTGAACATGTGTTGCTCCAGCATCAACTGCTGACAAAGTATTTGCCACAGCACAATTGGTGTCATCGTGGCAATGAATTCCAATGCGAGCATTTGTGGCATTCAAAACATCGTGCACAACTTGCCCAAGTTGATCTGGAAGCATTCCACCGTTTGTGTCACAAAGTGCAACAAGTTCTGCACCTGCTTGCATAGCAGTCTTCACAACTTCAACAGCATAATTTTTATTACTGTGATATCCATCAAAAAAGTGTTCAGCATCTAGAAAAACAGTTCTACCTTCTGAAACTAAATACGAAATTGTGTCTTGAATCATATTTAGGTTTTCATCCAGAGTTGTTTTTAATGCAAGTTCAACATGCCGATCAAAAGATTTAGCTACTAAAGTAATTACTTTGGCGTTTGAATCAAGTAAAGCTCTTACCAATTGATCATCTTGTGCTTTTACATTTGGTCTTCTAGTGCTACCAAAAGCTGCTAATGTTGCATTTTTTAGTTTTAAATCAGTTTGTGCTTTTGCAAAAAATTCTGTATCTTTGGGATTTGCTCCTGGCCATCCACCTTCAATAAATCCCACGCCCAATGAATCAAGATGTCTAGCAATATTTAACTTGTCTTGTACAGAAAGATTTAATCCTTCTTGTTGAGCACCATCTCTTAAAGTTGTGTCATAAATATGAAATGCAGCAGGATTAAGTGAATTATCTTTACTCATAAATAAATCCTTTCTGCCAAACAAAAAACCCCTCGCAGTTTTGCGCGAAGGGCTGGCACACATTCGTGGGGCTACTTGCCCGCACAACTTGTGCGCTTATCTAATAATGATCTGGTACTTCATTGGTTCTAAGTTTGCCTCATCCTCTAGGTAAAGATTAAAACTGGGGGTCTTAACCTACGTTTAACGTCCATTGGTGTTCATCTTTTGCTATACCAGTTTGAATATCTAATAAAGCATCGCGAAGTTTAGAAGTTACTGGACCTGTTTCTCCTGAGCCAACTTGGAATTGGCCATCTTTTGATTTAACTGTGCCAATTGGGGTAATTACTGCAGCGGTACCGCAAGCAAAGACTTCAGTTATTTCTCCGGATTCGCAACCTTTTTTCCAATCTTCAACACTTATTCTTGCTTCACTTGAAGTTAAATCTAAATCTTTTGCCAAAGTTAAAATTGAATCTCTAGTGATTCCAGCAAGTAAAGATCCTGTTAATTCTGGAGTGATAATTTTATTTTGTTTTCCATAAACAAAATATAAATTCATTCCTCCCATTTCTTCAATCCAGCGTCTTTCAATTGCATCTAGCCACACAACTTGATCACAACCTTCTTGAGCTGCTTTTGCTTGAGCTATCAATGAAGCGGCATAATTTCCAGCAAATTTTGCCTCCCCTGTTCCACCAGGTGCAGCTCTTACATATTCAGTACTTAGCCAGACAGAAACTGGTTTTAATCCTTTTGGAAAATAAGCACCAGCAGGAGAAGCGATTAACATAAATAAATATTTGTTTGCAGGTCTTACTCCTAAACCAACTTCGGTGGCAAACATAAAAGGTCTTAGGTATAAAGATTTTTCTCTATCTTCTGGAACCCAATTTTTATCAACTGAGATTAATTCTTTGATAGCTTGTACAAATAAATCTTCTGGCATTTCTGGCATTGCCATTCTTTTTGCACTTCTGGCAAATCGTTTGGCATTTTCAACTGGTCTAAAAGTTTTGATTGAGCCATCTTTATGTCGATATGCTTTTAGGCCTTCAAATATTGCTTGACCGTAATGCAAGGTCATATTGGCAGGATCTACTTCTAATTTTGCATATGGCACAACTCGTGGATTTATAAAACCTTTATCTTGTTCCCAATCAATTAACACCATGTGATCGGTGAAGTGTTTTCCAAAGCCAGGATTATCAAGAATTTCTTTTCTTTGAGAATCAGACTTAGTTGAATTATTTTTTGTGACACTAAAATTTGTCATAAGTTAACCAATTTAGCGATTGCATCTCCTATTTCAAATGTGCTTCGCTTTGTTTGTCCTCTACTTGCTAAATCTTTAGAAACAGCATCTTCTATTTTCTTTGCCAACAAATCTTGTCCAAGATGTGACAACATCATTGATGCACTCATGATGGCAGCTGTTGGATCTGCAATTGCTTTTCCAGCAATATCAGGTGCTGAACCATGAACTGGTTCAAACATAGAAGGAGAAGTTTTTTCAGGATTTATATTTCCACTAGCAGCAAGCCCAATGCCACCAGCAATAGCTGCGCCAATGTCTGTCAAGATATCGCCAAATAAATTATCTGTTACTACAACATCAAATTTTTCAGGATTTGTGACAAAAAACATTGAGGCTGCATCTACGTGTTGATAATCAGTTTTAACGTCAGGAAATTCTTTCGAAACATTTTCAAAAGTTCTTTTCCACAAATCACCAGCAAAAACTAAAACGTTTGCTTTGTGTACCAAGGTTAGATGATTTCTTCTTTTTTGTGCTCTATTAAATGCATCTCTAATTACTCTTTCAGCGCCTTTGGCAGTATTTAAAGATTCTTCCGTTGCAACTTCATCTTTGGTGTTTTTTCTTAACACACCACCAGAGCCAACATAAGCGCCTTCAGTGCCTTCTCTTACGACAACCATGTCGATATCTTTTGTAGTTTTACCTGCTAAAGGAGTAGTAACTCCTGGAAAAAGTTTTACAGGTCTTAAATTGACATAGTGATCAAGGACAAATCTTAGTTTTAATAAAAGTCCACGTTCTAAAATTCCTGGAGCCACTTTTGGATCCCCTACTGCACCTAACAAGATTGCATCAAATTTTCTTAATTCATCAATTACTGAATCCGGTAATGTTTCACCAGTCTTTAAATAACGAGCAGCACCAAGATCGTAAGTTTGTTTTTCAAGTTTTACACCAGTTGCATCTAAAACTTTGCATGCTTCATTAACCACTTCGGATCCAATTCCATCACCTGGAATTAACGCAATTCGAAAGGAAGACATAATAAATACAAGCGTAGGGCTGCGCTACTTTTTTATCTCCTGCTACCCTTTATTAATAATGATTCGTTGCTTACTACTTCATAGCCGCAGCGAGGCCTAACGACTGGCCTCCTCGCTGCGGGAGTTAGTCATTTGCTGGTCGCAAAAGATTTTTTCCGACTAGCCACTAAAGAGGTAAGAAGTAAAAATGAAAAATAATAATCAAAAACCTTCTCCGATGAAATTTCATCGTTATGAAGCTTTTAAACCAATCGAATTAACAGATAGAACCTGGCCTAATAACAAAATCGTCAAAGCGCCTCGTTGGTGTGCTGTTGATTTAAGGGATGGAAACCAAGCACTAATTGATCCGATGACACCATCTCGAAAAAAGAAAATGTTCGAATTACTCGTAAAAATGGGTTATAAGGAAATAGAGGTTGGTTTTCCAGCAGCTAGCCAAACTGATTTTGATTTCGTAAGACAATTAATAAAAGAAGATCTGATTCCAGATGATGTCGTAATTCAAGTTTTAACTCAAGCACGCGAACACTTAATTGGGCGAACTTATGAGTCACTAGAGGGTGCCAAACAAGCAATAGTACATGTTTATAACTCAACTTCTACTTTACAAAGAAGAGTTGTATTTGATCTTGATAAAGATGGCATAAAAGATATTGCAGTAAATGGTGCTCGTTTGGTTGCTAAATATGCAGAGCAAATGGGAGAAACTGAAATATTTTTTGAATATTCTCCTGAATCATTTACAGGAACTGAATTAGAATATGCTGCAGAAGTTTGTAATGCTGTAAATGATGTGTGGCAACCAACTATAGATCGCCCCACAATTATTAATCTTCCTGCAACAGTTGAAATGGCTTCGCCAAATGTTTATGCAGATTCAATTGAATGGATGAATCGAAATCTTAATAATAGAGATTCGGTAATTCTTTCACTTCATCCTCATAATGATCGTGGTACCGCAGTTGCTGCCGCGGAGTTAGGTTATTTAGCTGGTGCTGATCGAATTGAAGGTTGTTTATTTGGCAATGGGGAAAGAACTGGAAATGTGTGTTTAGTAACCCTTGGTTTAAATTTATTTAGTCAAGGAATTGATCCTCAAATTGATTTTAGTGATATAGATGAAATCAAACGAACTGTTGAATATTGCAATCAATTACCAGTTAATGAAAGACATCCTTATGGTGGCGATTTAGTGTTCACAGCATTTTCAGGTTCACATCAAGATGCAATTAATAAAGGCTTAAAAGCTTTACAAAAAGATGCTGATCAAAATAGAGAAGAAGTTGATAATTTTAAATGGCAAGTTCCATATCTTCCAATAGATCCTAAAGATGTAGGAAGAACTTATGAAGCAGTTATTAGAGTTAACTCTCAATCTGGAAAAGGTGGAGTTGCCTACATTATGAAGACAGAACACCAACTTGATTTACCAAGAAAATTACAAATCGAATTTTCACAAGTAATTCAAAAAGTAACAGACACTGAAGGTGGCGAAGTTACACCTAATGAAATGTGGGAAGTATTTAAAGATGAATATCTTCCTAATCCTGCAAAACCATGGGGCAGATTCTCACTAGTTTCAGTTGCCCAAGATTCTGCAGTTGATGGTGACACTTCTTTAACAGCAACAATTAAAGATAATGGGAAGGAAATTGTGATTAAAGGTGTGGGCAATGGACCAATTGCAGCTTTTTGTAACGCTCTAGAAACTCATGGAATAAGTCTTCGAGTACTTGACTACCATGAACATGCTTTATCTTCTGGTGGAGATGCTCAAGCTGCTGCCTATTTAGAATGTTCTATAAATTCAAGAACTTTATTTGGCGTGGGAATTGATCCAAGTATTGTCACTTCTTCTTTGAAAGCCATAATTAGCGCAGTGAATAGAGCAAGTCGTTAATTAAAATTAACAACACGGGCAAATTTTGCATCCATAGCTTTTGCTACTTCATTTAAAACTTCTTGCGGAATTTCAGAATCAAGAGTTAAAGCAACTAAAGCAGTGCCACCTTTTGCTTCTCGAGATAACTGCAAATTAGCAATATTTATATCGTGTTTACCTAATATTCCACCAATTAATCCCAGCATGCCTGGTCTGTCTAAATATTTCAAAAATGCCATGTGATCACTTATTGCCACATCTAATTCATATTTATCAATGCCAACTAATTTAACTGTTGATTGAGTGCCTGAGATAGTTCCTGTTACTGAAACGTGTTCTGCTGCATTAGTTGTGATTTCAACTTTTGCTTGTACTCGATAATTTGGTGAATCTTTGTCGGTAAAGATTGAGGATTCAATACCTCGATCTTGTGCAATATTTGGTGCATTTACATAAGTAACTGCTACATCAACTAATTGAGTTAGAACACCTTTAAGAGCTGAAGTTTGTAAAATTTTGACATCATTTTCTACAACTTCTCCCCTAACTTCAACATGAACTCTGGTGACTGAACTTGTTACCAAACAAGCTGCAATTCTTCCTATGTTTTCTACTAAAGGTAAAAGTGGTCTGACTGGTTTAGCAATTGCTCCACCTTTAACATTTACGGCATCTGGTACTAGTTCTCCACTTAATGCCAAACGAACTGATTTAGCCACAGCAATTCCTGCTTTTTCTTGAGCTTCATCAGTTGATGCTCCTAAATGGGGGGTGCTAACAACTACTTCTAATTCAAAAAGTGGTGAATCGGTGCAAGGCTCTTTTGAAAACACATCAAGTCCTGCACCAGCAACTCTTTTTTCTTTTATTGCTTTATAGAGTGCATTTTCATCTAATATTCCACCGCGAGATGCATTAATTATTCTTACACTTGGTTTAACTTTTTTTAAGGCTTCTTCTCCAATTAATCCAATTGTTTCGGGATTTTTTGGTAAGTGAATTGTGATGAAATCACTTTGTTCTAATAATTCATCAAGTGAAACCATTTTGACATTATGCTGAGCAGCTTTAGCTGGTTGAACATATGGATCATAGGCAATTAAATTAACCCCAAAGCCCAACAATCTTTGGGCAACTAATACTCCAATTCTTCCAAAACCAACAATTCCAATTGTCTTATCTAAAAGTTCAACACCTGTGAATTTACTTCTTTTCCATTGACCATTTTTTAAAGTTATATTTGCTGGCACAACATTTCGTGCAGTTGCCAATATCAATGCAATTGCTAATTCTGCTGCTGAAGTGATATTTGAAGTTGGAGCATTTACAACCATCACTCCATTTTCTGATGCAACCTTGACATCTACGTTATCTAATCCAACCCCTGCTCTTGCAATAACTTTCAAATTTTTTGCATGACTTAAAGCTTCAGCATCTAATTTTGTAGCTGAACGAATTAAAATTGCATCAGCATTTTCTAAATTATTAAATAGTTCTTCTCGATTTGTTCCATCGCAATTTTTTATTTCAAATTCACTACCTAAAGCACTAATTGTTGCTGGAGATAACTCTTCAGCGATAACTACAATTGGCTTTGGCATATATCTAGCCTACTTTGTTAGATTTTTTCTTTTTACAAGCATTAGAACAATATTTAACTTCATCCCAGTTTTTAGCCCATGATTTTCGCCATGTCATTTTTCGGCCACAAGCAACACAGATTTTTTCTAATTTAGGATGTTTAGAAATATGTTGGCCCATTTAATAATTATTTATTAAATGGGCCAATAACGCTATTTGAAATTAACGAGAAACTTTACCTGCGAAATCATCTTGGGATTTATCAACCCAAGCCATGAGATCTCTTAATTTCTTACCAACTTCTTCAATTTGAGCCTGCTCGCCCTTTGCTCTGAATTTCTTGAATTTTTTAGCTCCATTATCTTGATCATCAATGAAGTCTTGAGCAAATGAGCCATCTTGAATTTTCTTCAAGATTTTTTTCATTCTTTTCTTAGTTTTCTTATTGATTACTTTTGGACCTGAAACATAATCGCCATATTCTGCAGTGTCAGATACTGACCAACGCATCTTGGCAATTCCGCCTTCATACATAAGATCAACAATTAGTTTTAATTCGTGTAAACATTCAAAATATGCAACTTCTGGTTGATAACCTGCTTCAACTAAAGTTTCAAATCCTGCTTGAACTAATGCGGTGGTTCCTCCGCAAAGAACTGCCTGTTCACCAAACAAATCAGTTTCTGTTTCTTCAGTGAAAGTTGTTTTAATTCCACCAGCTCTTAATCCACCAATTGCTTTTGCATAAGAAAGTGCAAGTTCCCAAGCTTTACCTGAATTATTTTGTTCAACTGCAACGATCACAGGAACTCCACGGCCATTTGTATATTCACGTCGAACTAAATGTCCTGGACCTTTTGGTGCAACCATACATACATCAACATCTTTTGGAGGTTTGATATAACCAAAACGAATATTAAATCCGTGTGAGAAAAATAATGCTTTGTTACTTGTTAAGTTTGGTTCAATTGATTCTTTATAAATATGTCTTTGCACATGATCTGGTGCAAGAACCATAATCACATCTGCTTCTTGTGCAGCTTGAGCAGGTGTAACAACTCTTAAACCTTCTTTTTCAGCTTTTGCTCTACTTGGAGATCCCTCTTTTAAACCAACACGAACGTCAACTCCTGAGTCACGAAGATTTAGTGCGTGAGCATGACCTTGGGAACCATAACCAATTACAGCAACTTTCTTAGATTTAATAATTTCTAAATCTGCATCTTTGTCATAAAACATTTCGGCCATTTGCGTTTACTTTCCTTTTCTTTTTTTCGGTTGGTTAATTACTAGCGTAATGTGCGCTCAGAGGCAGATTTTGCTCCGCGTCCAATTGCCACCATGCCTGATTGAACTAGTTCCTTGATTCCATAATCTTCTAAAACTTTTAAGAGAGCCTGGATTTTGTCATGATTTCCAGTGGCTTCAATAGTTATCGCATCATTAGAGACATCAACTACTTTTGCTCTAAAAAGAGAAACGGTTTCTAAAATACTTGATCGATTCTGAGCATCTGCTTTAACTTTGACAAGTAAAAGTTCTCTTTGTACCGCAGCAGTGTTATCAAGTTCTACAATCTTTAAAACATTTACTAATTTATTTAGCTGCTTTGTTACTTGCTCTAGCGGAGATTCAGCAACATTAACCACAATTGTCATACGAGATACACCACTAGTTTCAGTTGGACCAACCGCTAATGATTCAATGTTGAATCCACGTCTGGCAAACAAACTCGCAGTTCTTGCCAAAACACCAGGTTGATCTTCCACAAGAACGCTTAAAGTGTGTCTACTCATTCGTCATCACTTCGCATCCATTTTGGTGCCATGTCGCGAGCAAACTTGATTTCAGAATTACTCATACCTGCTGCCACCATTGGCCAAACCATGGCATCTTTATGAACCACGAAATCAATCACAACTGGTGCATCATTGAGGCCTAAAGCTTTTTCAATTACTACATCAACTTCATCTTTGTTTTCACAACGCAATCCATGACATCCATATGCATCTGCAAGTTTCACAAAATCAGGAATTCTGTTTGTGTGAAGATCTGTATTGGAATATCTATTGTTATAAAACAAAGATTGCCATTGTCTAACCATGCCCAGTGCGTTGTTATTAATCAATCCAACTTTGATGGGAATGTTGTTGATTGTGCAAGTGGCTAATTCTTGATTAGTCATTTGAAAGCAACCATCTCCATCAATTGCCCAAACATCTTTATCAGGTGCGCCAACTTTTGCACCCATGGCAGCAGGAATTGCATAACCCATAGTTCCTAAGCCACCTGAGTTAAGCCAAGTTCCCGGATTTTCATATTTAATAAATTGGGCTGCCCACATTTGATGTTGACCAACTCCTGCTGCATACAAAGCATCAGGGCCAGTGATTTCACCAATTCTTTGAATTACATATTGAGGAGAAAGAGAACCGTCATGTGGTTCGTCATAACCAAGTGGATATTCATTTCTTAATCTATTTAGATTTGCCCACCATGCTTCATAATTTCCAATTCGTCCTGCTTTATGTTCATCTTTTATTGCAGCAATTAGTTCAATCATGGTTTCTTTTGCATCGCCCACTATAGGAACATGAGCAAATCTATTTTTTCCAATTTCAGCAGGATCTATATCAATATGTATGACATCTGCTTCTGGAGCAAAAGATGAAAGTTGTCCAGTTACTCGATCATCAAATCTTGTTCCGATTGCAATAAGCAAATCACTTTGCTGTAATGATCCAACTGCTGCCACTGTGCCATGCATTCCCGGCATTCCTAAATGTTGTGGATGTGAATCTGGGAAAGCACCTCGTGCCATCAAAGTTGTCACAACTGGAATTTGAGTAAGTTCTGCTAATTGGAATAACTCTTTACTAGCTTCTGACTTAATTACTCCTCCACCAATGTAAAGAACAGGTTTTTTAGCGTTGATAATTCTTTCGGCAGCTTCTTTTACTCTTTTTGCATTTGGTTTAGCTGTTGGATGATAACCAGGTAAATTCATAACGGGTGGCCAATTAAATTTAGTTTTAGCATTCAAAGCGTCTTTAGAAATATCAACTAAAACAGGACCTGGTCTTCCAGTTGAGGCAATGTGAAAAGCTTCTGCAATAGCTCTTGGAATGTCCTCTGCTTTAGTAACTAAATAATTATGTTTTGTAATTGGAAAAGTAATTCCTCTAATGTCTGCTTCTTGAAACGCATCTGTTCCGATTGCATTTGAAGGAACTTGACCAGTAATTGCAACCATTGGCACAGAATCCATATGGGCATCTGCAATTGGTGTAACTAAATTTGTTGCACCAGGTCCACTCGTTGCCATGCAAACACCAACGCGACCTGTGGCAAGTGCATAACCTTCTGCAGCATGTCCTGCACCTTGTTCATGTCTTACTAATATGTGACGTAATTTTTTTGAATCCATTAATGGATCGTATGCAGGAAGAATTGCTCCGCCCGGAATTCCAAAGACTGTATCTACACCTGCAGATTCCAAAGATTGAACTAAACTTTGTGCACCGGTGATTTCGGTCATGAACATGTTTCCTTTAAATCGGGGAAGAATTCTTTTTAAGGAATTCTTCAATTGTTTCAGTAGCCTTTAACCCACTAAAAAACCCCCCGGCCTTTTTTAGGCAAACGGAGGGTGGCGCGTGGGCTAATTCTTGCTAGCCGACGCGCTCGCTAACTACCACGAGTGCATTTCTCATTGGACAAAAGATTATCAGCCAAATCTAGATCGGTCTAGTCCTATCCCCTGTGAACTAGTCAGGCTTGAAAAATACTCAAGAATTAAACTTATTCATTATGGATCTAGATAAAGTCATTCTTTATTACGCATTCACTCCCGTGAATGACCCACAAGCTTTGATGTTGTGGCAAAAGACTTTATGTCAATCTTTAAATATAAAGGGCAGAATTTTAATTTCACCACATGGCATAAATGGAACCTTGGGTGGAAAGATGGAAGATTTAAAAAAATACATCAAACAAACCAGGCTTTATCCAGGATTTAAGAAAATTGATTTTAAATGGTCCGAAGGAACTGGAAATGATTTTCCAAAACTAAAAGTAAAAGTTAAAGAAGAATTAGTTCCATTTGGAAATACTGATGAAATTAAAGTGAGTGAAACTGGAATTATTGGTGGTGGAACTCACCTTAAGCCAGAACAAGTCCACAAATTAGTTGAAGAAAGAAAAGATGAAGTGATCTTCTTTGATGGTCGTAATTCTTTTGAAGCAAAAGTAGGAAAATTTAAAAATGCAGTTGTGCCACAAACTTCTACCACAAGAGATTTCATTAAAGAAATTGAAAGCGGAAAATACGATCACTTAAAAAATAAAGCAGTTGTTACTTACTGCACCGGTGGTATCAGGTGTGAAGTTTTATCTGTCTTAATGAAAAATAGAGGCTTTAGCGAGGTTTACCAAATAAAAGGTGGAATTGTTCGCTACGGCAACAAATATGGTGATGATGGATTTTGGGAAGGTTCTCTTTACACCTTTGATGATCGATTAACCATAGATTTCAGTGATAAAACAAAATTGATTGGTACATGTGCCAGATGTAGCGCAAAAACTAAATCATTTAGAAATTGTCAAAATCCAAATTGCCATCAATTAGTTTTACTTTGCGATGATTGCTATGCCACTCACGTTGGAATGCCATGTGTGCATGATCGCGAGACTAAACAAAATCGCGAACTAGTTGGTTAATTACAAACAGCACCTTTAGCTGAAGTTCCAACTAAACGAGCATATTTTCCAAGTACTCCAGTTGTATACCTTGGTTGCGCTGGTTTCCAATTAGCTTTTCTTTGTTCCAAAGTTTTTTCATCAACTAATAAATCTAATCTTCTATTTGTTAAATCTAATTTAATTTTGTCCCCAGTTTCAACCAATGCAATTGGACCACCATCAGTTGCTTCAGGTGCTACGTGACCGATACAAAATCCAGCAGTTGCACCACTAAATCTTCCATCTGTAACTAACATGACATCTTTACCTAAACCTGCACCTTTAATTGCTGCTGTAACCGCTAACATTTCACGCATTCCCGGACCACCTTTTGGTCCTTCATATCGAATTACCACAACATCGCCTTTAACAATTTTTCCTTGGGTTAAAGCTTCCATGGCAAATTTTTCATCATCATAAACTTTTGCAGTTCCTTCAAAAATTGGTGATTCAACAGATGCTGCTTTAATAACAGATCCTTCAGGAGCAAGAGATCCTTTAAGAATTACTAAACCACCAGTTTTGTGAATTGGATTATTTACAGCATAAATAATTTTTCCGTCAGGATCTGGCGGATTTATGTCCTGTAGATTTTCTGCCAAAGTTTTTCCAGTCACAGTTAAGGCATCTCCGTGCATTAAACCTGCATCAAGTAAAGCTTTCATAACTACTGGAACTCCACCTATTTTGTCTAAATCATTCATTACATATCGACCAAATGGTTTAACATCTGCCAAGTGTGGAGTTTTATCACCGATTCGATTGAAATCATCAATAGTTAAATCAACTTTTGCTTCATGAGCAATTGCTAATAAATGTAATACTGCGTTAGTTGATCCACCAAGTGCCATTAAAACTGTGATGGCATTTTCAAATGCTTTCTTGGTCATAATGTCTCTTGCTGTAATTCCTTTTTTAATTAAATTAACTACCGCTTCACCAGCTGCAAAAGCATCAGCATCACGTCTTGAATCAATAGCTGGAGCACTAGCACTTCCAGGAAGAGCCATTCCTAGGGCTTCTGCTGCAGAACTCATAGTGTTTGCGGTAAACATTCCTCCACAAGCACCTTCACCAGGACATGCTGCTCTTTCAATATCACCTAATTCTTTTTCAGTTATTTTTCCTAAAGCACAAGCTCCAACACCTTCGAAAACATCTTGGATAGTTAAATCTTTTCCATTTAAATTTCCTGGCATTATTGATCCGTTATATATAAAAACATTTGCTAAATCTAATCTTGCTGCTGCCATTAGCATTCCCGGCAAAGATTTATCACAACCTGCCAAGGTAACGCTGCCGTCTAATCTTTCAGCATGCATCACGCATTCAACTGAATCTGTAATTATTTCTCTACTTACTAACGATGCACGCATTCCTTCATGTCCCATAGAGATTCCATCTGAAACTGAAATTGTTGAAAATTCCATGGGAAATCCACCAGCTGCAAAAACACCTGCTTTGGCTTTTTCTGCTAATCGTCTTAATGACATATTGCAAGGTGTTATTTCATTCCAAGAAGATGCAATTCCTATTTGTGGTTTTTTAAAATCTTCATCTTTCATTCCTACTGCACGTAACATGGCTCGTGCTGGTGCGCGTTCAAAACCTTCAGTTACATCTTTACTTCTTGGTTTTAAATCACCTGGTTTAGTTGCCATATAAATACTGTATCTATATCAATTCTTTTTGTTTTAACTACCTAATGTTTTCAAGATTAATTCTCGAACCTTAGCCGCATCGGCACTGCCACCTGTAGTTTTCATAACTGCTCCAACGATTACCCCAACAACTTGAACTTTTCCTTCCTTGATTTTTGCTGCAGCATCAGGATTAGCTGCTATTGCTTCATTTATAGCGGGCAGTAATGCAGAATCATCTGCTACTACGACTAACTTTCTTTTTTCCATAACTTGGTCTGAATTTCCTTCGCCAAGTAAAATTCCATCTATTACTTGTCGAGCTAATTTATCTGTTAATTTTCCTTCATTTACTAGTTGATCTATTCTTGCCACATCTTCTGGACTAATTTTTAAACTAGTTAGTTCCACACTAGATTCACTTGCTCTTCTTGCTAATTCTCCTGCCCACCATTTTCTAGCAGCAGCTGGTTTAGCGCCTTTTGCAATTGTTTCAGAAATTAAATCAACAGCGCCTAATGTTGTGACATCTCTCATTTCTAAATCTGTAAATCCCCATTCCTTGGCAAGTCTTGCTCGTCTAATTGAAGGTTGCTCAGGTAATTCACTTCTTAATTTTTCAATCCAATTTTTATCAGGTGCAATTGGAACTAAATCTGGTTCTGGAAAATATCGATACTCTTCTGCTACTTCTTTACTTCTTCCACTTCTGGTTGAACCTGTATCTTCTTGAAAATGTCTAGTTTCTTGTTTTATTTTTTTTCCATTATCTAGTTCAGTTGCTTGTCTTTCAATTTCACTTCTTATAGCTCTTTCCACACTTCTTAATGAGTTAACATTTTTTGTTTCTGTTCGTGTGCCCCATTCTTTTGCACCCTTTGGAGTTAACGAAAGGTTTACATCGCATCTTAAGGATCCTTCTTCCATTCGAACATCAGAAACTTTTAAGCCACGAAGTAAATCTCGTAATTCTGTTACATATGCTTTTGCTACAAGTGGGGCAAATTCATTTGTTCCGGCAACTGGTTTAGTCACAATTTCAACTAGTGGAATTCCTGCTCGGTTGTAATCAACTAATGAATAATCTGCGCCATGAATTCTTCCAGTTGATCCACCAGCGTGGGTTAATTTTCCAGTGTCTTCTTCTAAATGAACTCTTTCAATTTCTACTCTGAAAGTTTTAGAACCTTCATCTGTGTCAACAACTACATCTAAATATCCATTTGAACAAAGCGGCTCATCGTATTGACTGGTTTGAAAATCTTTTGGCATATCTGGATAAAAATAATTTTTTCTTGCAAATCTAGAAAATGCAGCAATGCTGCAATTAAGTGCTAAGCCAATTCTGATGGTTGATTCAATTGCTGTTTCATTTGCTACTGGAAGAGAACCTGGAAGACCCAAACAAGTTGGACAAGTTTGAGTATTTGGTTCTGCCCCAAATTCTGTGGAGCAAGAACAAAACATTTTTGATTT
Source organism: Actinomycetes bacterium (assembly GCA_038145175.1). Lineage (GTDB taxonomy): Bacteria > Actinomycetota > Actinomycetes > S36-B12 > UBA5976 > ATZT02. The sequence continues at coordinate 52,372 of JAYQPE010000005.1, forward strand.
TGTGGATAATTCAACATGTGTTTCTAGACCAATTACTGGATCATATTTTGATATTGCAGTTTCAAAATTACCCATGGGAGATTACTTTCAAATCAGGAATCGAGTCAATTAACAAACCATTCCATTTATTTTTCAAACTTGCTTCTAAAGTTGCAGCAACTTGATACATGCGATCATCTTGCATAAATGGTGCAATTATTTGTAATCCAACGGGTAATTTATCTTCATCAGCTAATCCAATTGGAATGCTCATTGCAGGAATTCCTGCAAGAGACGGTGGAAGTGTTGCTAGATCTGCTAAATACATAGCCAGTGGATCATTAACTCTTTCCCCTAATCCCCAGGCAGTTGTTGGAGAGGTTGGTGAAATTAATACATCTACTTCTTTAAACGCATTCTTCAAATCTTGTGCAATTAAAGCTCTAACTTTTTGTGCTTGAGCATAATAGGCATCGTAATAACCAGAAGATAAAGCATAAGTTCCAATCATTATTCTTCGTTTTACTTCTTTGCCAAATCCTTTTGCTCGTGTTTTATTCATTACTTCTTCAGCACTTAAATTTTGATCATCTACTCTTAAGCCATAGCGCATTCCATCAAATCTGGCTAAATTACTTGAAGCTTCACTTGGTGCAATTAAATAATAAGTAGCAAGTGCGTATACCGAATGAGGGATTGATATTTCTCTAACTTCAGCACCTAAAGATTTTAAAGTTTCAATTGATTCATTAAATCTATTTATGACTCCTTTTTGCCAACCTGAACCACTTAGTTCTTTGATGTAACCAATTTTCATGCCTTTGATTTCTAATTTTTTAGAAGCAGAAACTACATCTGGAACTTTTTCATTAATACTTGTGGAATCTAGTGGATCATGTCCTGCTATAACTTCATGCAACATTGCACAATCTAAAACAGTTCTTGCAAATGGTCCTGCTTGATCTAATGAAGATGCAAACGCAACTAATCCATAACGTGACACCGCGCCATAACTTGGTTTGGCTCCGACAATTCCTGTCACAGATGCAGGCTGTCTAATCGATCCTCCAGTATCTGTGCCAATTGAAAGGGGTGCAAAAAATGCAGCCACCGCAGCAGATGAACCACCTGAAGATCCACCAGGAATTTTATTTAAATCCCAAGGATTTCTAGTTGGAAAATATGCGCTGTTTTCAGTAGATGAACCCATAGCAAATTCATCCATATTAGTTTTACCTAAAATAATTACTCCAGATTTTTTTAGATTTTTTACAACTGTGGAATCATATGGTGGAAGCCAATTTTCTAATATTTTTGATCCACATGTTGTTGGAACATCTTTTTGCGTCAAAACATCTTTTAATGCAAGAGGAACGCCAGCTAACTTACTTAATTTCTTATTTTCTTTTCTTGATCTGTCAACATCTTGGGCTTGCTCCAATGCACCTTTTTTATCTAAGTGTAAAAAGGCTTTGACTTTATTATCTAATTCTTCAATTCGTGAAAAATGAGCATTAGTAACTTCAACTGCACTGATTTCTTTTTTATCAAGCTTTTCGCTTAGTTCTAGCGCTGTTAATTTGGTTAAATCTGCCATTATTCTTCGTCCAATATTCTTGGAACTTTGAATTTGTCATCTTCACTAGCTGGAGCTGACTTTAAAATTGCTTCACGTTTTAATGATGGTTTTGTTTCATCAATTCTAAAAATATTTACGGCACCTGTGGCATGTGACATTGGCTGAATATTTTTGGTGTCAACTTCTCCAACTTTTGCAACAGATTCCAGGATAATTTCTAATTGTTTAGCATATTCATCTAATTCTGATTCTGCTAAATCTAATCTGGCTAGTTTTGCTAAATTAGCAACTTCTTCTTTAGATATTTTTGACACGTTTAATATCTTATTATTTAGTCTTTAGTGACTAATTTCAGCGCTTCTTGAAAGCCTTTATTTAGTAGAACTTCAAAATTTTCTGCATCAAGTCTAGGAATTCCAAGAGATACTGCCTTGGAATATTTACTTCCATCAGCTCGCCCAAAAATGAGCATCGCAGTATTTTTGCTGACTGATCCTGAGACTTTTCCACCTCGTTCTAAAACAGCATTTGAGGCGCCATCTCTTGAATAATTTGGCACGCTTCCAGTGATAACAAAATTTAAATCTTTTAATGGCTGAGGACCTGTGACTTCTTCGTCTTTCATTCGTACACCTGCTCTTGCCCATTTGCCAACAATTTCTTTATGCCAGTCTTCGCTAAACCATTCTTTAACCGCAATTCCTATTACTTCACCAACTCCAGAAACTTCTGAAAGTTTTTCAATTTTTGAATTGGCAATATTTTCAATTGATTTAAATTCTCTGCTTAAGGCTTGAGCTGCAGTTGGGCCAACATGTCTAATAGATAAAGCAACCAAAACTCTCCAAAGTGGTCTTGATTTAGCAGCTTGTAATTGGGAAAGTAATTCTTCACCATTTTTATTTAAAACTCTTTTAGTTTCATTCTTTCCTGGTGCTCTAGTGAAATATTCACTAACTTCTAATTCTTTAGCAGTTAAATCAAATAAATCGCCTTCATCTTTCAAAATCTTGTCATTTAAAAGTGCTGCTGCTGACTTAGCACCTAAACCTTCAACATCTAATGCGCCTCGTGAACCAACATGAAAAAGTCTTTCTCTAAGTTGAGCAGGACATGTTCTTGCATTGGAGCACCTTAAATCCACATCAGCTTCTTTAGCTGGAGCTAACTTAGTGCCACATTCAGGACATTTTGTTGGCATAGAAAATTTCTTTTCTGCACCAGTTCTTAATTCAATTACAGGACCAACAATTTCAGGAATTACATCTCCAGCTTTTCTTAAATAAACTGTGTCACCAATTAAAACGCCTTTTCTTTCTATTTCTTTCTGATTATGAAGTGTTGCCATAGATACGGTTGATCCTGCAACTTTTATAGGTTGCATAACAGCAAATGGAGTAACTCGACCTGTTCTTCCCACATTTACTTCAATATCAAGTAATTTTGTGCGTACAACTTCTGGTGGATATTTGTAAGCAACTGCCCAACGAGGAGTTCTAGAAGTTGCGCCTAATTTTTTTTGAATTTCTAAATCATTTACTTTGACAACTACTCCATCGATTTCATGGCTTAAGTCTCTTCTTTTTTCGCCGAATTCTTGAATAAACTTCTTTACACTATTTAAATCTTTTGTGACTTTAGTAGTTGTTGCAACAGGTAAACCTAAATCTCCTAACAATTCATAAGCTTGACTTTGAGTTTTAAACTCTAGGCCTTCTAGTGCCCCGATGCCATGGACTACTAATTTTAGTCTGGAAAGAGAAGAAATTGAGCGATCAAATTCTTGTTTTAATTTATCAATTCTTTGTTCAGATTTTTTTTCACTTTTTGCTAACGCTAATTCTTCTTCGCGTTTATCAACTCGTTGTCTTATAGTGCCAGCAGCTGCGTTTCTAGGATTTGCAAAAGGCGTTCTGCCTGAATCCATTACTTCATCATTTAATTGATCAAAATCTTTTAAATCAAAATATATTTCTCCTCTAACCTCGATCAAATCTGGTATTTTTGAACTTTTTGTTTTTAAAATTCTTGGAATTGATGAAATAAATTGGGTGTTGTAGGTGACATCTTCCCCAACACGTCCATCTCCTCTGGTTGCAACTTTGGTTAATTTTCCATCTACATACAAAAGATTAAGGGCAAGTCCATCGACCTTTAATTCACTAATTGTTTCTGGAAGTACTTGTGTGGTTTTTTTAACTCTATTTGCCCATTCTTCTAATTCCTCATCATCAAAAACATCTTCCAAACTCATCATTCGAACTTTGTGCTCAACTGGTTCAAAAAGTTCTGATGCCTCTCCACCAACAGATTGGGTTGGAGAATCTTGAGTTACTAATTCTGGATATTTTTCTTCTAATTTTTCTAATTCACGAAAGGCTTTATCGTATTCATCATCTGAGATAGTTGGCGAGTCAAGTAAATAATATTGGCGTCTTGCTTCTTCAATTTGCTCAACTAATTCAAGCCATTTATTTCGAGCAGAATCTGGAATTGATTTACTCATTATTAATTTCTAGCAGTTGTTACTACTGTGCCACTACCTATAACTCGGTCGTTTTCATACAACGCAATTGTTTGTCCTGGAGCAAGTCCTTGTAATGAGTCAATAAATTCCACCGTTAAATTGCCATCTTTATGAAAAGCTTTAGCTTTTAATCTTTCTCCATGTGCTCTTACTTGAGCTAAACAATCAAATGGACTTTCTGGAATTGGTCCACACCATATTACATTTGAAGCAGTAACTACATCAACTTTCAAAAGTGTAGGTAAACCAACCATCACTGTTTTATTTTTAACATCAGTTTCAACTACATAACGAGCTGCTCTATCTGGTCTCGGTTTTGTTAAATTCAATCCCCTTCTTTGCCCAATAGTAAATTCAAAAACTCCATCATGCTCACCTAAAACTTCATTTGTTTCAGCATCAATTATTTGACCTTTTTCTTCACCTAATTTTCTATGCAAAAATCCTGCAGTGTCGCCATCTGGAATAAAACAAATATCGTGAGAGTCAGGTTTACTTGCTGTAATTAAACCTCTTTTATCTGCTTCTGCTCTAATTTCTGGTTTTAAAGAATCTCCTAAAGGCAAAATCGTGTGACTTAATTGTTCTTGAGTTAACACACTTAATACATATGATTGATCTTTATTAGGATCTTTTGCACTATGCAAAGTTGGTCCTTGAGGTGTTTCAATAATTCGTGCGTAATGGCCAGTTGCCACAGCATCAAATCCAAGTGCAAGAGATCTTTCTAGAACTGCTGCAAACTTAATTTTTTCATTACATCTAACACATGGGTTAGGTGTTCTTCCTTGAGCATATTCGCTTACAAAGTTTTCAATTACTTCTTTTTGAAATTCATCAGATACATCCCAAACGTAAAAAGGAATTCCTAATCGATCAGCAACCCTTCTTGCATCTCTTGCATCATCTAGTGTGCAACAACCTTTGCCCCCTGCATGCCCTTTCACTTTCGCTAACGCTAAATGAATTCCTACAACGTCGTAACCTTGATCAACTAATCTTGCAGCAGCAACGGAGGAATCAACTCCACCACTCATGGCAGCTACTACTTTTTTAGTCATGACTTCACTGCTGGTTTTCCAGCTCTTCTTGCTCTTTCTACAACTGCAGGTAAAACATTTATTACATCTGTTACATCATCTGGAGTTGAAGTAGTCCCAAATGAAAATCTGATTGAACCTCTTGCTGTTTGTTCATCTCTTCCCATTGCAAGCAACACATGTGAAGGTTGAGGAATACCTGCAGAGCATGCAGAACCTGTTGAACATTCAATTCCTTGAGCGTCTAACAACATTAATACTGCATCACCTTCGCAACCTTTAAAAGTAAAATGAACATTTCCTGGTAAGCGATTTTCAGGATCCCCATTTAAAACAACATTGGGAATAACTTCTTGAACTTTGTTGATTAAATCTTTTCTTAATGAAGTTAATCTTGAAGCACGATTAAATCTTTGACTTACCGCAACTTTTATAGCTGCTGCAAATCCTGCAATTTGAGGCGCAGCTAAAGTTCCAGATCTAACTTCTCTTTCTTGTCCACCTCCATGCAAAACTGGCGTTAATTCAATATCTCTTTTAATAACCAAAACACCAATTCCTTGCGGTCCACCAACTTTGTGTCCACTAACGGTTAAAGCATCAAGTCCTGAATCTTGAAAGTGAACTTCTAAACAACCAACAGCTTGAACTGCATCTGAATGAATTGGAATATCAAATTCTTTAGCAACTTTTACTAAATCTTTAATTGGTTGAACAGTACCTACTTCATTATTTGCCCACATCACACTTATAAATGAAACATCTGCTGGATTTTTCTCGATTGATTTTTTTAAAGTTTCAACACTTACTCTGCCAAATTCATCTACTGGTAATAATTCAACAATTGCCTGGTCGTGTTCTTTAAGCCACAAGACGGGATCTAAAACAGCATGATGTTCAACTGCTGAAATCAGAATTCTATTTCGCTTTGAATCTTTTTTAATTCTTGACCAAAACAAACCTTTAATTGCTAAATTGTTGGATTCAGTTCCACCAGAGGTAAATATGACTTCAACAGGTCTTGCCCCAAGTGCTGCAGCTATTACTTCACGAGATTCTTCAACAACTTTTCTAGCTCTTCTTCCAGAAGAATGTAGAGATGAAGGATTTCCAGGTTTTGCCAATTCTGCTGTCATCGCAGCAACTGCCTCAGGCAACATTGGAGTTGTGGCTGCGTGATCTAAATAAGTCATAACCTCAAGTTTAGACGATTTAGAACAATGCGCTTGCGAGGTCTCTTCGAGCCTTAATTACGTGAGGATCATTGTCGCCTACCACGACAAATAATTCTAAAAGTCTTTCTCTCAATTTATCTCTGTCTTGTCCGCTAGTTATTTTTATAGCTGCAATTAAAGCATTAAATCCTGCTTCTGGATTTCCTTTCATAAGCTCTAAATCAGCTAATTGCAATTGAGCATCAACATTTTTCTTATCACTTGCGTTTTTTCTAATCTCATTTTCATTTAAAGTTTTAGATCTTTCTAGCAATCCAACTTGAGCAAGTCCTGCAATGGCAGTTTCATCTTTTGGGTTTTGATTAAGCATTTCTTGATAAATTATTTTTGCTTGCCCAAAATCTCCTTTTTCTATGGCATTAAATGCAGCTTCAAGTTTTGGATCAGTTTTTGGTTCTTCAATTTGAACTTCAGGTTGTTCATCAGTTTGGGCTTGCGTAACTGAGCCTTTAACACCTTGTTCATTTGCAATTCTGATTACTTCTGTCAACACTTGTCGCACTTGTGCTTCAGGCATTGCTCCTTGAAAAAGTGGAGCAGCAGATCCAGCAATTATTGCAAAAACTGCAGGAATAGATTGAACTTGAAATGCAGCAGCAATATTTTGATTTTTATCAATATCAACTTTTGCCAAAATAAATTTTCCATTAAATTCTGCTGCTATTTTTTCTAAAACAGGAGAAAGTTGTTTACAAGGACCACACCACTCAGCCCATAAATCAACAACAACTGGAACTTGATTAGATGCATCAATTACTTTTTGTTGGAAGTCACTTTCATCAACATCAATTACAACTCCACTAGGTGCATTTGCCAAAGCAGAATTTGCCGCACTTTGGGCTTGTCTTGCTTGGGCAAGAGCGCCTAAATCAATTGCGCCCCGCATTGGTATTGAGCCAGCCAAAATTTAATTCACCTTCAAACTTTTTAATTAATTCTAAGAATAGTTAAATGTCATTCCACTTTTCCATTGGACCATCCCAATTTGTGGGCAGAGGAACTTTATCTGGTGCAACTAAATTAATTATGTGATTCAAAACCTTTTGCACGCTAGGTTCTCCAACCCATAAGTGTTTAGCACCTGGTTCTGCAATGATTTTAATATTAGGACAAATGGCAAATTTTTCTCTAGCTTCTTCTGGTTTTAAATAATCATCTAATTCAGGAATCAATGCGATGACTTGAAAATTAACATTTTTCCATCGCGTTAATTCTTCTTGTGTAGTAAAGCGCAAAGGTGGAGAAATTAAAACTACGCCACTTAATTCTTGGTCATAAGCATGTCTCAAAATTACATCAGTGCCAAATGACCAACCAACTACAAAAGGTTTTCCTAAATTATTTTTTTTCACATATTCAATTGCAGCTAATAAATCTTTTCCTTCATCATTTGAGGAATCAAAACTTCCAGTACTTCTACCTAATTTTGAACAAGTTCCTCTGGTATTAAATCTAATAACATTAATTCCTGCTAAAGCTGGAAATCTCCAGGATAACTTTCGCAATAAATGACTATCTGTATTTCCGCCATGGGTAGGCAAAGGATGAACTGTAATTATTGTGGCAATTGCTTTTTTGTCTAATGGAGATGCAATTTCTCCCACTAAAGTTTGACCATCAGTTGTTTCTAAATGAATTAATTCTCTTTTGGCAGGTAAAACTGAATTAGAAACTATTTCTGTCATTTAATCTTCTCTTTTATATTTCTTTCGATTTGTATTCCAGCAAGGAGTATGCCAATGTCTTCTATCTTCCAACTGTCCTGATATGTATGCAACTGTATGAGGAGTTGCTGTTCTAATTTCTTGATCACAACCTGGACATCTATACGGCTTTGTAGCAGAAGATCCTGTTACTCGTCTAACTATCCAATCTCCGTCATTCCAACTTTCACTTTTTTCAATGCCCATTAATCGATTAATGTCAAAACTTGTGTCTAATTTTTTAGTTTTTTTATCTTTATTTCTTCTTGGCATTGTTCTATCCTAAAACAATCTTTCTTCTTTTCGATCAAAACCACGTAATGCTTCATAATCAACAACCACACATCTGATTCCTCTATCTTCCGCCAATGTTTTTGCTTGCGGTTTTATTTCTTGTGCTGCAAAAATTCCACTGACTGGTGCAAGCAATGAATCTCTATTGAGTAGCTCCAAATATCTAGTTAATTGTTCTACTCCATCAATTTCGCCACGTCTTTTGACTTCTATTGCGACATTTTTTCCATTTTCGTCTTTACACAAAAGATCAACTGGACCAATCGCTGTTGGGTATTCGCGTCTAACTAGATGCCAATTTTTTCCAAACGTTTCCAAATGTATTGCTAATAATTCTTGAAGATGCGCTTCTACCCCATCTTTTACTAATCCTGGATCTACTCCTAAATCGTGAGTGGAATTATGAATTACTTCAGAAACTGTGATGATCAACTGTTCTTGGGTTTTATTTTGAACAGTTATTATCTTTTTATTTTCTTCATTTATTTCTTTTGTGACACACGGTGGACTCATCCAATTAAGTGGTTTATAAGCTCGATCATCTGCATGAATAGAAACAGACCCATCTGCTTTGAAAAGAATGAGTCTTGTGGCTTCCGGTAAATGTGCAGTAAGTCTGCCCACATAATCAACTGTGCACTTGGCCACGAGAAGTCTCATAACTTGATGATGCCGGATTGCTAAAAGTGCGCAACAATTGCATACATGATGACTTGGGGCAGCACTACTTATTTACTGGTTCCATTATTAGTTGGGCTTGGCATTTTAATATTTGTAGTCATTTTGAAATGGGCTTATAGTCCTAAGAAATCTTCTCTGATTGAAAGACCAACTAAAGCAAGCTTTAAAGATGATTATGGAGTTTTAGTTCCTATTGCAAATCCAGAAAATTATGCCGATGGTGAAAAATTACGACAAAAATTAATTTCAAACAATATAAAAGCAACATTAGCTTTTACTCTAGAAGGACCTCAAATTATGGTTTGGCCAAAAGATGAAAAAATTGCCAAGGAACTTTTAAAAAAATTAGTTTAAGTTATCTATTTGCTCCAGGAACCCATAAAACATCTCCCTGGCTTCTGTTGGCATATCTTGCTAAGACAAACAACAAATCTGATAAACGATTTAAATATCTGGCAGGAGTTTCAGTCATAACAATCTTATGAGCAGTTAACGCTGTCCAAGTTGATCTTTCTGCACGTCTAACAATTGTTCTTGCCACGTGTAAAAGAGCAGCACCTGCAGTTCCTCCAGGAAGAATAAATGAATTAAGCGGTTGTAGAAATGAGTTGTAGTGATCAATTGCTTTTTCTAAAGCATCAACGTAATTTGGTAAAACTCTTAATTGAGGCATATCGTTTTTCTTGCCTACAGGTGTTGCTAAATCTGCACCCACATCAAATAAATCATTTTGCACTCTAGTTAATAAATCTTTTACATCTTGATCAAGATTACCCATTGCAATTGCTACACCTATTGCAGAATTTGCTTCATCAACATCTGCAAAAGCTTCAAGTCTTAAATCTGTTTTTAAAGCTCTGGACATATCCCCCAAAGCCGTGGTTCCATCATCACCTGTGCGGGTATAGATGCGAGTTAAATTAACCATGAGTAGAGCCTATGTCTGAACTGCAGTTTGCACACTTTGGTTGGGTAACCTTGTGAGTCATGGAAGCATTTAAAGTTGAAAAGTCAGGCCCTTTAAAGGGTGATGTCTATGTGCCGGGTGCGAAAAACAGTGTTTTAAAACTCATGGCCGCATCAATCATGGCTGAAGGAACCACAACTTTAACAAATGTCCCAAATATTTTAGATGTAGAAATAATGGCAGAACTTTTAAGAAGATTGGGCTGCCAAGTTAAACATGACTCAGCAAATTCAACTTTGGTAATTGAAGTCCCTGAAAAAATTGGTCACAAAGCAGATTATGACTTAGTTAGAAAAATGCGTGCATCAATTTCAGTTTTAGGTCCACTAGTTGCAAGATGCTTTGAAGCAGATATTGCGCTTCCTGGTGGTGATGCAATTGGGTCTAGAGGATTAGATATCCATTTACAAGGTTTAGAAAAATTAGGTTGTGATGTTCATAGCGAACATGGTTATTTAATTGTTAGAGCAGAAAATGGTTTATCTGGAACAAATATTGCATTAGATTTTCCAAGTGTTGGTGCAACTGAAAATGTTGTGATGGCTGCAACTTTAGCCAAGGGAACTTCAACTATTGAAAACGTTGCAAGAGAACCAGAAATTGTTGATTTGTGTAACATGCTGGTCAAAATGGGAGCAAAGATTGAAGGTATCGGATCAAGTGTTTTAGAAATTACTGGAGTGGAAATACTTCATCCAACTAAACATGATGTAGTTCCTGATCGAATTGTGGCTGGAACTTGGGCAATTGCTGCAGCAATAACTCAAGGAGATATAACAATTCATGGTGTTAGACCAACTGATATGGAATTAGTTTTAGAAAAATTAAGAGATACTGGTGCTGAAATAAAATCTGTTGATGATCGTTTACATGTAACAATGAATCAAAGACCTAGGGCTGTCGACATAGTTACTCTTCCCTATCCAGGTTTTCCTACAGATTTACAACCGCAAATGATCACCTTAAACGCAATTGCACAAGGGTCATCAATGGTTACAGAAAATCTATTTGAAGCAAGATTTAGATTTGTCAATGAATTAGCTCGACTTGGAGCAGATGTAAAAATTAATGGTCACCATTGTTTAGTTAGAGGAATTGAACATCTGTCTGGCGCACCTGTGGAAGGAACAGACGTAAGAGCTGGTGCTTCTTTAGTTCTTGCAGGTCTTGTTGCAGAAGGAACAACATATGTACATGAAGTTCACCACGTAGATAGAGGCTATGCAAATTTTGTAGAAAACTTGATCGGCTTAGGAGCTAAAGTTTCTCGAGTTGAGTCGTGAAACTTGAAAGATAATTCATCAATTCTTCTCTATTTCTGACTTGAATTTCCGAATAAATTTTACTAATTTCTTGTTTAATAGTTGAAATACTATACCCAAGAAAATCTGCAATGTCTGTATTTGAATTATCTTGCATTAAAAGATTTACTATTTGCTTTTGACGTCGTGTCAAACTTTTAACTTTAGTGTTCTCTATATAAGAATCAATTCTTTTTTCATAATCCTGATCCAGTTTGATACCAGATAAATTACCTAAAATTTGAATCAAGGATTCAAAGACTGCACTTGGAGATAACTCCTTGTCAGAAAAAAGTCCTAACACCACTTTTGAGTACTTAAGGCTTGAATATGGAACAGCAATAAAGGTTTTTGATCTATTGTCTAATTCGAAATTTTTCAATTCTCGATATTCCTCAGACCAATATGGCAAAGTGTTAACCCACACAATTTTGTTCTCTTTGATGGCATCTGTAACTGGAACTTTTCTTTCAATAGGAAACTCTAACCAATTGCTTCCATAAGACTTAGTAATTCCAAATTGCCCAGAAACCTTGACCGTTCCGCGATTAGTTGAATGAACAATAAAAGAAGAAATAATTCCATATTCCTTTAATGAATTTGTGACAAGATGATGACAAATATCTTGTTCTGTTAAATTTGGATACTTTAAGAATTCTATAAATTCTTGAATTGTGGCAATCGATTGTTGCCAATCATCTAACACGAGTTACCTCTTTTGAATAGATAACTCAATTTAACTCCAGCAAATAAAGATCGGTCAATAAGGACTTAAAATGTCCGATTTTCTAGGTGAAATTAAATTAGAAAAAAGAGAAAAAACAACAAAGCTTTTGGTGAATTTTGAATAATTCGCATTATGTAATCAAATTCAAATCGAGCGTGCCCACCTGGAGTAGTTATAGCTTTTAACTTATTTGATTGAACCCAACGCTTTACAGTTTTGGGATTTACTTTAAATAATTCTGCAACTTCGCCTGGTCTTAATAGACGCTTTGACAATTTTTACTTCTTTCGCAGGAAAATTAACCACTCTTATGTTGCTATTTAAACTTGATAAATACTAGGCCAAAAGTGGACAAAAAGGTCCAAAATATCTGGCCTAAATAAAGCCATAATTCACTTGTGAGGCAGAATGAAGCAATGACAAGTTTAAAAGATCAATTAAAAAAAGATTTGACTCAAAGTCTAAAAGATCAAGATAGCATCAAATCTTCTACCTTAAGAATGGCACTTACCGCAATTACTAATGAAGAAGTGTCTGGGAAAGAAGCCAAAGTATTAACTGATCCAGAAGTTTTATCAGTTTTAACAAAAGAAGCTAAGAAGCGAAAAGAATCTGTTGAAGCTTTTAATCAAGCAAACCGAAAAGACTTAGCTGACAAAGAAGCTCAAGAATTAAAAGTATTGGAGATATATTTACCATCAGCTTTAACTGAAGATGAATTAAACAAAATTATTGATGAAGCAATAGCTGAAGCTAAAGCAAGTGGTGCTGAAGGCATGAAAGCAATGGGTGTTGTTATGAAAATTGTTCAACCAAAAACAGTTGGTAGAACTGACGGTGCACAACTTGCCGCAAAAGTTAAAGAAAAACTAAATTAATTCCCAGTTATTGCTAAACGAGATTCAGCACGTTTAAGTGCTTCTTTATCTTCAGATTTAATTGCTTCTTCTTTTGCAATTTGAGCACGTTTGATATCAATTTGACTTGCTAGTTCTGCAGTTTCAGCCAACACGATTACATTGTTGCTATCAACTGTGACAAAGCCACCATGTATTGCTGCTTTAATTTCTTCACCGTTTAAAGGTTTAATTGAAATTGGTCCATCTGCCAAAGAAGCAAGCAAAGGTGAATGTCCTGGAAGTAAACCAATTTCACCTGATTTAGTTCTTAACACAACTCTGCTTGCTTCTCCTGACCAAACTTGTGAGTCAGTTGCAACAACTTCAACTTTTAGTGGCATGAATTATTCTTTACTTTCCTGCCAATTTGGCTGCGTTCTTTTGCACATCTTCAATTCCACCAGACATAAAGAATGCTTGTTCTGGAAGATGATCAAAGTCGCCATCAGCTAAAGCTTTAAATGAAGCAATAGTTTCTTCTAATGGCACAAAAGAACCTGGTTGACCAGTGAAAGCTTCTGCTACGAACATGTTTTGTGACAAGAATCTTTGGATTCTTCTAGCACGACCAACAAGTACGCGATCTTCTTCACTTAGTTCATCAATACCAAGAATTGCAATGATGTCTTGCAAATCTTTATATCTTTGTAAAATTTCCTTAACTCTTTGAGCAACTGCATAATGTTCTTCTCCAATATAAAGAGGAGACAAAATGCGCGAAGTTGAATCAAGAGGATCTACTGCAGGATAAATTCCAAGTTCTGAAATTGGACGACTCAACACAGTAGTTGCATCTAAGTGAGCAAATGTTGTGTGAGGTGCAGGGTCTGTGATGTCATCTGCAGGAACATAAATTGCTTGCATCGAAGTAATGGAATTACCGCGAGTAGAAGTAATACGTTCTTGTAATTGACCCATTTCATCAGCCAAGGTTGGTTGATAACCCACAGCAGATGGCATACGTCCAAGCAAAGTTGAAACTTCAGAACCTGCTTGAGTGAAACGGAAAATATTGTCAATGAACAACAAAACGTCTTGGTTTTGTACATCACGGAAATATTCAGCCATTGTTAAAGCAGCCAAAGCTACACGCATACGTGTGCCAGGTGGTTCATCCATTTGACCAAACACTAAGGATGTTTTATTGATAACTCCAGATTCAGTCATTTCTAGGAATAAATCGTTTCCTTCACGAGTTCTTTCACCAACACCGGCAAACACTGACACACCACCGAAGTTTTCTGAAACTCGATAAATCATTTCTTGAATCAAAACAGTTTTTCCTACACCTGCTCCACCAAACAAACCAATCTTTCCACCTTTTACATATGGTGTTAAAAGATCAATAACTTTGATGCCGGTAACAAACATTTCTGTTTTTGGTTCAAGTTCGTCAAACTTAGGTGGTTGACGATGAATTGGCCAGCGTTCTTTGATGTTTAAACTTGATTCGGAAACATCAAGTGGTTTACCCAATGTGTTCCACACGTGACCAAGTGTTACGTCACCAACAGGAACTGAAATAGGAGCACCAGAGGATTTCACGGTGGCGCCGCGAACTAATCCATCTGTAGGTTGCATAGAAATTGCACGAACCATTCCATCACCGATGTGTTGGGCAACTTCTAGCGTTAAAATTTTTGTATCAGCTCCAGGCAATGTGATTTCCACATTAAGAGCATGAAAAAGTTCTGGAATTGCATCTACTGGAAATTCCACGTCAACTACGGGACCAGTAACACGTGCAACTCTTCCGGTTACATTCTTTGTATCTGTTGTGCTGCTCATTTTCTTTTTTTCTCCTATTTTGCGGACTTTAGTGAGTCGGCGCCACCGACAATTTCACTAATTTCCTGGGTAATTTCGGCCTGACGTGCTTGGTTTGCACGTCTGGTCAAACTCTTAATTAACTCTTCAGCATTTTCTGTTGCTGATTTCATAGCACGTTGTCTTGCAGCATGTTCAGAAGCTGCAGCTTGTAACAATGCGGCATAAACCAAATACTCAATATATTTTGGTAACAATTGATCCAATACTGCTTCTGGACTTGGTTCAAAATCATAAAGAGGTAATGCAGGTTTATGTGTATCTACTTCTGTCATCTTTGGGGAAGATGCCACAAGTTCTTCTACAACTTCTAAAGGAACAATTCTTTGTACAACTGGAACTTGGGAAATTCTATTTACAAAACGAGTGTAAATAACTTGAATTTCATGCACTCCACCTTGTTCTTCTGGTTTTAAAAATATTTCAAGTAAAGATTTGGCAATTTCTCTGGCGTGATCATAGGTTGGTCTGTCTGTAATGCCTGTCCAACTTCCAGCAACTTCTCTATTACGGAATTTGTAATAGCCAAGTCCTTTTCTTCCTACGATGAAAGGGACTACAGTTTTTCCTTGTTCATCTTTAAGTAGTTCAGTTAACTTTTCACCTTCACGCAAAATGTTTGCTGAATATGCACCAGCAAGACCTCGATCAGCTGTTATTAATAAAACAGCAGAACGTTTGCCATCTGTTTTATTTAGTAATAACGGATGATTACCTCTGGCATTGGATGCGGCCAATGAAACTGCTTTATATAAAGCAGATGCATAAGGAGAAGAAGCAGCCACTTGGTTTTGCGCCTTGATGATTCGACTAGAGGCAATTAATTCCATAGCTCTAGTGATCTTCTTGGTCGCTTGAACCGAGCGAATGCGTCTTCTAAATACGCGTAACTGGGCACCCATGTTTAGTCTTTAGGCTCTCTTTTGAATCTTGATTTGTGCTTGCTCAACATCTTCTTCAGCTAAAGCTTCAACGTCTGAATCAACCAAAAGTGGTTGACCATTAGCTTTCACAAATTGTTTTTTGAAGTTATTGATAGCAGATTTTAAAGTTTCAATATCTGAATCACTTAGATCTCTTGTTTCTCTAATTGATTTCAATACTGCACTTTGCTCGCGATCTAAATAGTTATGGAATTCAACTTCAAATCTTGAAATGTCATCAACTGGTACATCATCAAGATTTCCAGTTGTTCCAGCCCATAGCGATGCAACAGCTTTTTCCATTGGAAGTGGTGCATATTGACCTTGGATTAACAATTGAACTAATCGTGAACCACGTTCTAATTGTTGTTTAGAGGCTGCATCAAGATCTGAACCAAATGCTGCGAATGCTTCTAGTTCACGAAATTGTGCAAGATCTAAACGCAAACGGCCAGCAACTTTTCTCATTGCTTTTGGTTGTGCAGATCCACCTACACGAGATACAGAAATACCTACGTTGATAGCAGGTCTTATACCTGAGTTGAAAAGATCTGTTTCCAAAAATATTTGACCATCAGTAATAGAAATTACGTTGGTTGGAATATAAGCAGAAACGTCATTTGCTTTGGTTTCAATTATTGGTAACCCAGTTAATGAACCGCCACCTAATTCGTTTGATAATTTTGCACAACGTTCTAACAAACGAGAGTGTAAATAGAAAACATCTCCAGGATAAGCTTCACGACCTGGTGGACGACGAAGTAACAAAGAAACTGCACGATAAGCCTCAGCTTGTTTTGTTAAATCATCAAACACAATTAGTGCAGCTTTTCCTTCATACATCCAATGCTGACCAATTGCAGAACCTGCATAAGGTGCAATAAATTTAAAGCCTGCAGGATCAGAAGCTGTTGCTGCCACAATTGTGGTGTATTCCAGAGCACCATATTTTTCTAAAGTCGCTCTCACTGATGCAATTGTGGAACCTTTTTGTCCAACTGCAACATAAATACATCTAACTTGTTTCTTTGGATCTCCTGATTTCCAATTTTCTTTTTGGTTAATGATGGCATCAATTGCTAACGCAGTTTTACCTGTGCCACGATCACCAATTATTAATTGACGTTGTCCTCTACCTACTGCAGTCATTGCATCTACTGCTTTTACACCAAACTCTAAAGATTCTTTAACGGGTTGGCGTTCTACTACTGTTGGTGCTTGTAATTCCAATGCACGAGATGCAGAAGCTTTAATTGGACCAAGTCCATCAATTGGATTTCCCAGTGGATCAACTGTTCTTCCTAAAAATGCTTCACCAACTGGAACTTCTAAAACACGGCCAGTTCTTCTAACTTCTTGTCCTTCTTGGATACCTGAAGAATCTCCAAGAAGTACTGCGCCGATTTCTGCTACGTCTAAGTTAAGTGCTACACCTAATAAACCATTTTCAAATTCAAGTAATTCACTTGTCATTGCTGATGGTAAACCTTCAACACGGGCAATACCGTCACCAGTTTCTGCTACGCGTCCTACTTCGTCCTTAGTTGTCTTGGGATTGAAGTTGGCAACATTTTTTTCGATAGCACTCCGGATATCTTCAGGTTTGATCTGGAGTTCAGTCATTTTGGTTACTGCCTTTCTTTTCATTTTTCTGTTTTTGCAAATTTTGCAATAACAGGAAGTTTCTTATACTGCTAATTCTTTTTTTATTTGAGCAATTCGGTTTGAAACTGTGCCATCGATAACTTCATCACCGATTCGAACAGCTACGCCCCCAATTACTTTCTTATCGACAACTTTTTTTAGTTGGATATCTTGTTTATAAATTGTTTTTAAAGAACTTACCAATCGTGTTTCTTGATCAGCAGAAAGTGCAATAGCAGTTGTTACTTCTGCTAAAAGTCTTCCTCTTCTATCTGCTGCAAGTTTGGAAAGATCTTTCAAGGTTGTGGTGATTGATCTTGAATGACGATTGCCAAGTGCGTAATTAACTAACTCGATCGATGTTTGATTAAAGGTTTTGCCAACTAAATCATTGATTATTTTTAATCTAGATTCACTTGTGATATTTGGATCTGCAAGCATAAGTTCTAATTCACCACTTGCTGCAATTGCTCGCTCGAAGGCAAAAATTTCATCTTCGACTCTATCTAGTTCATTGCTATTTTCACTGCCTGCAAAAGCCGCTCTAAAACCACTATCTTCTAGAGCTTGGATTAAATCCTCTGGATCACTCCAGCGAAGAGTTACTGCTTGAGCAATTAATTCAATAGCTGATTTTGAACCAATTTTAGTAAGTAAATCTTTTGCAATACCTGATCTTGCTTCATTTGATAAACCTGAATCAGTCAAAGTATTTAGAAGAGATTTATTTGTAGCAATTATTTTTGCAGCAACAAGTAAACTTTTTGCATCATTAAAGCTTTGAATTCCTTTATTGGAATCAACAGCCTTAATTAATGCAATGTAAGAATTCTTGCTTGCACCTAACATTTATTTACCTTTAACACTTTCTAGATCTTTAATGAATTGATCTATTACCGCTTTGGCTTTTGCATCATCAGACAATGAGGCACCCACGATTTTTTCAGCAAGCCCTAATGCCAAATTGGAAACATCTAAACGCAGTTCATTTACTGCTTTAGTTTTTTCAACTTCTATTTGAGCATTAGCTTGTTGGGTCACAACTTGAGCTGCTTTTTGTGCTTCATTTCTTGCTTCACTGATCAATGTGGCACGTTCAGATTCAGCACTTGAGCGAATCTTTGCTGCCTCAGATTTTGCTTCGGCAAGATTTTGACGATATTGGCTTAACGTGGTGGCTGCTTCTTGCTGAAGTTTTTCAGCTTTTGCAATTCCACCTTCAATTGCTTCAGTTCTTGCTTCTAATGTTTTTCTAATATTTGGCAAGGCAAATTTAGAAAGTAAAAAGAAGATAGTAAAGAAAGCAATTGTGCCAATTACTAGTTCATAAGTTGGTGGCAATAAAACATTGCTACCGCCTTCTGCACCCTCTGCTGCGAGGATCCAGTTCATATTCACTCTCCGTTTTTCTTGTTGTTAAATTATGCGCCGAAAACGAATGGAGCAACGAAACCAATCAATGCTAAAGCTTCTGCCAATGCGAAACCCAAAATCATGTTTTGGCGAATTACACCGTAAGCCTCAGGTTGACGAGCAATTGCTTGCACACCGTTTCCGAAGATGATGCCGATACCAACACCTGGACCAATTGCGGCAAGACCGTAACCGATCGAACCTAGTGAACCAGAGATTTCCGCGAGGATGCTCATGTGTCCCTTTTTCCTTTTCTTTCTTAAATCTTGTAACTATTTGCTACAAGAAACCTTTTTTTAGTGCTCCGCGTGCAACGAACTAGAAATAAATACTGCCGTTAGCAACGTGAAAATAAATGCTTGTAAAGCCTGAATAAACATTTCAAAACCAGTCAGCACAATTGTGACAAAGAAAGAAACAGCTGATCCAAGATATCCAATAACTGAAACAATTCCCACGAAATTAGACAGATTTAGTAAGTACCATGCAGAGACTGTAAATACGGTAATAAGTAAGTGACCAGCAAACATATTGGCAAATAAACGAATTGCCAAGGTAACTGGTCGAATAATGATGGTTGATAATAATTCAATTGGGGTAAGAAGTGGATAAATTCCAATTGGCATGCCTGGTGGAAAAGCTATGTTTTTAAAATAACCAACTACACCTTGGTTTTTCATACCTAAGAACATATAAATTAGCCAAACAATTACCGCCAAAACTACGGGGAATGCAAACTTAGAAGTTACTGGAAATTGCGCCACAGGAATTATTGCCATTACGTTCATAGTCCAAACAAAAAAGAAAATAGAAGTTAAGAAAGGCACAAATCGATCACCGTCTTTACCCATTATTTCTCGAGCAATGTTGTCTCTGACAAACAAGTAACCGACTTCGACTACGTTTTGTATTCCAGTTGGAACTAATTTTGGTCTAGAAAAAGCTAGTAAGAAAACTACCGAAACAATCACTGTAGAAATTAATGCCAAAATTACTGGTTTGGTTATATCGATTGTGGTGATGCCTAAATTTATTGAAGTAAGAGGTTTCCAAACAAAAATTCCAGCACCAGGTGCTGGGAATGGACAAGCAGTATCGCCAAATTTGCAAGTAACTTCAGCTAAAGAAATAAAGTTAGCCAAGAAAATCACTTTTCATTTCCGGCAACATTTATTAAAACCTTTCATTAATTCTTTATATTTAATTGCTTGTAAGTCATATAAAGCGCTAAACCAATTCCTAAAATTGATCCAGCAGCAACAAACATTTCAACTTTGTTAAACCACGAACCGATTAACCAACCCAGGCCTCCGTAAATTAATATTCCGGAAATTAGACGACCCACAATTGCCCAAGGATCATCTGAGGTTGTTTTGCGGTTTCGAAAGTTTTTCTGTTCGCTCACCACTTAAAAGGTTAGCCGTCTTTTAACTTTTTCAAAACTTCAGGGGTAACCGGTTCAATCACCGTTGTTTTATGTTTTGCCATCACCCAAACCGAGCCAAATGTCCAAGCAAGTGTGCAAGCAAGAATTGAGATGCCAAAATATTGGCCATTGAGCCAAGTTGCATCTCTAAGTAACATTATTAACACTAGTAACACAATTAATTGGGTTAAATACACAAGCATTGCAACTCCAAGTCCAAGTTCAGGTCTAGTTAAAAGGACTCTGCCAATTATGTATTGTCCAAAAATAAAAAAAGTCAATGTTAAAACCAATCCACCTATAGAAGACCATCCTGCTTGTGCATCTGTGAAAATTGTTGATCCTATGGAAAATGCGATTCCCACAATTGAGGTTGGAATTAAACCTGCCACGATTATTTTTGTTTCAGTCGTCATTTAATTTGCCACCACAACTTTAGGATCTCTTCTTCTTCCAAAATAAATCAAAGATGAAAGACCTGCAATCAAAAATGACAATGAATATAAAAATGGAATAAATGCCGTACTCACTGTGGCAAAAGCAAGCAAAGCGGTTCCTGCATGCATGAGCATCACAGCTCTTCTATGTGAATGACCTCTTTCTAAAAGTCTGTGATGTAAATGCTCTTTATCTGGGGTAAAAATATTTGCACCCCTTCTAGTTCTTCTCAATACTGCTAAAGCTAAATCAATTAATGGAACTGCAATAACGGCTAAAGGTAAAAGAATAAGTAAAAAGCTTGGTAATACCGAAGTAATTTCTAAAGCACCAGGATCAGTTTGACCTGTCAAAGTAATTGCACAAGCTGCCAACATTAAACCAATCAACATTGAACCGGTATCTCCCATAAATACTCGAGCAGGAAACATATTGTGCGGTAAAAATCCTAAAGTAATTCCAACAAGTAAAGCTGAAATTAAAGTTGGCAAAGTTGCGCGAGAAAAACCAAATTCCACGCTTAGTAAATAACTGTAAGCAAAAAATGCCGCAGCTCCCAGTCCTACTACACCTGCGGCTAAGCCATCTAAGCCGTCAACAAAATTAACCGCATTAACTGTGATTAAAACAATTAATACAGTTAATAACACTCCAGTTAAGGGATCTAAACTTAAAGTTCCTTGGACAAAAGGAAGTGGCAACCAAATTAAAGAAATTCCTTGGGACGCCATAACTGCAGCAGCTAAAGTTTGACCAGCTAACTTTGTGGGACCATCAATTGACCATTTATCATCAATTGCACCAAGTAAAACTAATATTGCACAACCTGCAAGTAATGCTCTAATTTGCTGACCATCTTTAAAAACATTACTAATTAGTGGCAACTGTGATGCCAAAGATAATCCTGCAAGTAAACCAAGAACCATGGCAAGTCCGCCCAGTCTTGGGATAGGTCTATCGTGCACATCTCTATCTCTTACTTTTGCCATAAAACCAAATCGAAGCGCTAAATATCTTGCCATTGGAGTTGTTAAATAAGTAATGAAAGCCGTGGCAAGTAAAACTAGTAAATACTCACGCACTTAATTAGCCTCTTTTATATGCAGGAAATGCTTTACACAATTCATTAACTTCTTGTGCAACTTTATCTAATTCGTTATCACTTTTAACAGCACGAGCTATATATGAAGCAATCTTTTTCATTTCAGGAACTCCCATGCCTTGAGTGGTCACAGAAGGTGTTCCTACTCTGATTCCACTTGCTGTCATTGGGGGAAGTGGATCATTTGGAATTGGATTTTTATTCAATGTAATTCTTGCAGCATCACATCTTTTTTCTGCTTCTTTTCCAGTTACAGATAATGGAGAAATATCTAACAAAACTAAATGAGTGTCAGTTCCACCACTTACAGGACGCATGCCTTCTTTTTTTAAATCTTCAGAAAGTGCATTCGAATTTTCAATAACTTTTTTTGCATATTGTTGATATTCAGGTGTTGCACATTCCTTTAAGGCAACAGCTTTAGCAGCAACACCTTGCATCAGTGGACCGCCTTGCATCATCGGAAATACTGCTTTATCAATTGCTTGTGCATGTTGGGCTTTACTTAAAAGCATTCCACCACGTGGTCCGCGTAATACTTTATGTGTTGTAAAGGAAACCACATCTGCATATGGCACAGGACTTGGAATTGCTTTTCCAGCAACTAAGCCAATGAAGTGTGCAGCATCAACCCATAAAATTGCGCCAACCTCGTCAGCTATTTCTCGCATGAGTTTGAAATCAATTAAACGTGGATAAGCAGTAGCACCTGCCACAATCATCTTTGGTTTATGTTGTTTTGCTAAATCTCTAACGTTGTCATAGTCAATTAATTCTGTTTTTGGATCAACTGAATATCCAATTGGGTTAAACCATTTTCCAGAAAAACTAACAGGGGAACCATGAGTTAAATGTCCACCTTGCGCAAGACTCATTGCCAAAACAGTGTCCCCTGGTTTTGTGAATGCACCATAAACTGCCAAGTTTGCATTTGCACCAGAATGTGGTTGAAGATTTGCATGTTCTGCATCAAATAATTTTTTTGCTCTTTCTATACCAATTATTTCTGCCTCATCAACTACTGAGCATCCACCGTAATAACGTTTACCTGGATAACCTTCTGCATATTTATTACTGAAAGTACTTCCAAGGGCAGCTAAAACTGCAGGAGAAGTGAAATTTTCACTAGCAATTAATTGCAAACCACCTCGGGCTCTTTCTAATTCTTTTAACAACAAGGAAGCAATTTCTGGATCTTGATTTTCTAACTGGTCCCAATCAGGACCCCAAAAAGTTTCATTTGCCACGATTTACTACTCCCTTAATTTGTTGTCTTTTAGTCTAGGCCACAACCACTACATCAGGCACTACTTGACGAATTTCCTCAACAGAAATAACACCTTGTCTAAGAATTCTTTTTTCACTATGTGAAACGTCAATAATTGTTGATGCAATGTTTCCTGGTGTATTTCCACCATCTAAATAAATTGTCACAGTTTCTTGAAGTTGATTTATTGCATCTTCAATATTTGTTGCAGCTAATTGTCCAGTTTTATTTGCACTACTTACAGCCATTGGTCCTACAACATTTAATAATTCAATTGCCACAGGATGAAGTGGCATTCTTATTGCAACGGTGTTATTTGTTGCTCCTAAATCCCAACTAAGCGTGGGCTGCATCTTGACCACAATAGTTAAGCCACCTGGCCAGAAAGCTTCTGCTAAAGATTTTGTAACAGAATCTAATTGAAAAGCTAGGCCTTCTAAAGCTTTTGCATGACCAACCAATACTGGAATTGGCATATCTTTGCCTCTGCCTTTAGCGTTTAATAATTTTTCTGGTCCACTTCGTGAAAAAGCATCTGTGCCTAAACCATAAACAGTATCTGTGGGAAAAACAACTAAATCTCCACGTCTTGCAGCAGCTGCTGCCGATTCAATTCCAGTTTTTCTTTCAAACTCATTTTGCATATCAAATTTGCGAATCATTTTTTTATACCAACGCAATATCTGGGTAAAGCATTTAAATCTTTTCTATCCTCAATTTTTTCAAAACTATTAGATTCTTTTAGTAAATATGGAACAGATAATTCATCATCTGGATTGCCTTGCAAATCTGAATGTTCAATTGCCAAAAGTCCACCTTTTTTAAGCAATTTGTTTGCTTTTTGCACTACCACTCTTACTATCTCAAGTCCGTCTTTACCTCCATAAAGGGCGATAGAAGGATCGTGGTCTTTTACTTCAATTTCCTTTGGAACCATTTTTTCTGGAATATATGGAGGATTTGAAACCACCACATCAAATTGGCCAGTTAAATTGTTTATTTCTTCAATTTCACTTTTAACATCAGCATTTATTAAGTGAACTATAGAATTATGAGAATTTATTTCTTCGTTGTATTTTTGATGATTCGTCTCTAAATATTTAAAAGCCTCAATTGATTTTTCAATTGCAAAAACTTCAATATTTGAACATTCTTTAGCTAAAGATAAAGCAATCGCACCAGAACCTGAACAGTAATCAACAACAAGTATTCTTTCTTGATTTTTATCTTTTATATATCTAATAACTGATTCAACTAGAATTTCAGTCTCAGGCCTTGGTATAAAAACTCCAGGTCCAACATTTAGAACTAAATGCCTAAAACCTTGTTCTCCAATTAAATGCTGAAGAGGAATTCTTCTTACCCTTTTTTCAACTAATTTTTCTATTTCGCGATATTGCTCATCACTTATTTCTGAAATTAAACCCACTCTATTTCTAGAAGTATTTAATACAAAGGCAACTAAACTTTCAGCATCAAATCTAGGGCTTGAAACATTTGCGTTTTTTAAACGCAACTCAATATCAACAAGAACACTTCTTGTTACTTTACTCAACGAGTTTCTCCAACCTCAGCTAACTTTTGAGAAATTTCTTGATCAACACATGATTGCAAAACGGGTCCTAAATCACCATTTAATATCTGATCCAAGTTATGTGATTTAAATCCAGTTCTATGATCTGTTAAACGATTTTCTGGAAAATTATAAGTTCTAATTCTTTCTGATCGATCCACAGTTCTAACTTGAGATTTTCTAGAAGCTGCATCTTGAGCTGCTCTTTCTTCTTCGGCTGCAGAAAGTAATCTTGCTCTTAAAATTCTTAGAGCACTTTCTTTATTTTGTAATTGACTTTTCTCATTCTGACAAGAAACCACAATTCCAGTTGGAATATGAGTAATTCTTACTGCTGAATCTGTGGTGTTAACGCTTTGGCCACCTGGACCGCTGGAACGATAAACATCAACTCTTAAATCTTCGTTATTTATTTGTACATCTATTTCTTCAGCTTCTGGAAAAACTAAAACACCAGCTGCTGAAGTATGAACTCTTCCTTGAGATTCTGTAATGGGAACTCTTTGTACGCGATGCACTCCACCTTCGTGTTTCATCCACGCATATGGTGAATCACCTATTTCAGTATTTCCTTTTGCTTTTATTGCAATAGAAGCATTTTTATATCCGCCCATATCCGAATCAACTGCATCAATTAACTCTGCTTTCCAACCTTTTTTCTCAGCAAATCTTAAATACATTCGAACTAAATCTCCTGCAAATAATGCAGACTCTTCCCCGCCTTCACCTGATTTAACTTCTACGATTACATCTTTTCCATCCATAGGATCTCTGGGAATCAGCATCTTTTGTAATTTTTCTGTTAATTCTTCAATTCTTATAGAAATTTTTTCAGCTTCTTGCCTAAAACTTGAGTCATCATTAGCAAGCTCTAATGCTGCCTCGTGATCTTCAATTAATTGTTGATATTCACGCCAAGTAGCCACGATTGGTTTTAATTCAGCAAATCTTTTACCTACAGCTTTTGCTTTATTTTGATCACTATGAAGTTTTGGATCAGATAATTGATGCTCTAAATCAACAAGTTCTGCAGCAAGATCAACTACACCTTCAAACATTTTTTTCACCTCCTTTTTTACTTTATTAAAAAACAAAACGTCGGTTATTTTTTAGATGCAATTTTTTAGCACCTAAAAAGACCGACGTTTAGTTAGTTAAGCTATTTTTTTGCTTGTTTACCGTAACGCTTTTCGAATTTAGAAACGCGTCCTGCAGTATCCAAAATCTTTTGTTTACCTGTAAAGAATGGATGGCATTGGTTGCAGATTTCTGCATGCATTTGACCATTTTTCACAGTGCTACGTGTTTTGAAAGAGTTACCGCAAGAGCAAGTAACAGTTGTTTCCACGTACTCTGGATGAATTTCTTGCTTCATCTTTTCATTTCTCCGATTTCTTTTCGGTAACCAAATCTTATTCGGTTGCTTCCCCATTAGCTGTTGGGGTGGTCTTTTGTACTTGAATAAGGAACTCAAAGTTGGTCTTTGTGTCACGTAACTTATTCAGTAAGAGCTCGATAGCCTGTTGAGGCTCAAGGGCATGTAGCACTCTTCTTAGAGTCCAAATAACTTTTAGTTCGTCTTGAGAAAGAAGAATTTCTTCTTTTCTAGTTCCTGATGCATCAACATCTACTGCTGGGAATATTCTTCGATCAGCAAGTTTTCGATCAAGTTTTAATTCCATATTTCCAGTGCCTTTGAATTCTTCGAAGATAACTTCATCCATACGAGAACCTGTTTCAACCAACGCAGTAGCAATGATTGTTAAAGATCCGCCGTTTTCAATATTTCTAGCGGCTCCAAAGAATTTCTTTGGAGGATAAAGTGCAGCTGAATCAACACCACCAGAAAGAATTCTTCCTGAAGTTGGAGCAGACAAGTTATATGCACGACCTAAACGAGTCATAGAGTCAAGCAAGATCACAACATCATGACCCATTTCCACTAAACGTTTAGCTCTTTCAATTGAAAGTTCTGCAACAGTGGTGTGATCTTCTGCTGGTCTATCAAAAGTTGAAGCAATAACTTCACCTTTAACAGAACGTTGCATATCAGTAACTTCTTCGGGACGTTCATCAACTAAAACAACCATTAAATGAACCTCAGGATTATTTGTGGTAATTGCATTTGCAATTGCTTGTAAAACCATAGTTTTACCAGCCTTTGGTGGAGACACAATTAATCCACGTTGACCTTTACCAATTGGAGCAACTAAATCAATAACTCTGGTAGTTAAGTTAGAAGGATCAGTTTCTAGTCTCAATCTTTCTTGAGGATATAAAGGTGTAAGTTTTGAAAAATCTAATCTCTTGGCCGATTCTTCTGTTGTCAAACCATTAATGGTTTCAACTCTTACTAAAGGATTAAATTTTTGCCTTTGTTCGCCTTCTTTTGGTTGACGAATTGAACCTGTGACCGCATCACCTTTTCTTAAACCATATTTACGAACTAATCCCATAGAAACATAAACATCATTTGGACCAGGTAAATATCCTGAAGTTCTAACGAATGCATAGTTTTCCAATAAATCAATGATTCCTGCTACTGGCAGTAAAACGTCATCTTCTTTAATTTCATAATCTTCGCGTTCTCTTCTATTGCCGCGATCTCTGAATCTACTTCTAGAGTTTCTGTCATTTCGATCACCACGATCATTGCGATCGTTTCTATCTCCTCGATCGTTACGATCGTTTCTTCTAAAACCTCGATCTTCTCTTGAATAGTTTCTTTCTTCTCTATTAAATGAGCGATCTTCTTCGCGATCTTCGCGAGGAGCTCTTACTTCTACTTCTTCTCTATATTCTTCAATTACATCGTCTTCTGGAATGTCAGAAGTTGTCATATTTTTCTTTCCACCGTTTCCGTGTTGTTCGATTGCTTCAATCAATTCACTTTTTCGCATAGTTGCAGAATCAGGAATTCCTAAGCTTGCAGCAACTTGCCTTAATTCAGGCAAGAGCATTGATGAGGTGTCATTCACCTTAAAAGTATTTCCTTTCAATTTCTTTCACAAAAATTAACCAAGAAGGATTCTTATGAGAGATCCGGACCTGTTTATTTTGGTTTTAAAAGTTAGCTTTTGTTTTTTGATTTGCCATCTTTGGCCAAGATCGGCCGGATGTATAAAAGAATAGCAGGTTTAGGTTCAGACTTCTAGCCTTGGGTATAGCGCCTTTAGCAGATGCTGGCTCCGGTTGGTGAGAACGCTAATTGCTGAACATCAAATTCATCAGAGACCATGGATAAAACTTCTTCTAAATTTGCTGAATTTGTTAATACACAAACACTTGGACCAGAACCTGAAATAAATGCAGCATGCTTTTTATTTCGTAATTGTGTTACTAAAGCAGTTGATGATTGCATTGCAGGTCTTCTATATTCCTGATGAATTTTATCTGCAGTTGCTTCATATAAATAATCTGGTTCTTGACTAATTGCATGAACTAAAAGAGCACTTCTAGATAAATTAAAAGTTGCGTCTTTATGTGGCACATGAGTTGGTAATAATGCTCTGGCTTGTTCTGTATCAACAATAAATTTTGGAATAAACACAACAGGAATAATTGAAGGATGAGGAGTTAATTTAATTGCTTTTGCCAGTGAGTTTTCATCAATCCAAGAAACAGTGAAACCACCATGTAAACATGCAGCCACATTGTCTGGGTGTCCTTCAATTGCACTGGCTAATTCTAAAACACCTGCATCATCCATTCTGGTTCCTTGAGTTCCAGCTAAAGCTCTGGCAGCAACTACAGCTGCAGTTATTGCAGCTGCAGAAGATCCAAGACCTCTTCCATGTGGGATTCGATTTATGCAACGAATGTATAGGCCATTTACCGGAACTGAAAGATAAGAAAAAGTTTTTAACATTACATTTGCAATTAAATGATTTTCATCTCGAGGTAGAGAATTTCTACCTTCCCCATCAACATCAACTAAAACACCTGGTTTGTCAGTAAAAGATGCTTCAACTTCATCAAATAGTGAAAGGGCAATTCCTAAAGAATCAAATCCTGAACCTAAATTGGCACTAGTTGCAGGAACTACAACTCGAACTGCACCTGAAAATTTACTCATTTAAAACCCTAATGCTTTTGCAGCAGATTTTGCATCCACCGAGACTTTTATTGGATCTTTTGCACCTTCAAGTGCCCAGTGAGGATCTTTTAAGCCATTACCAGTAACAGTTACCACAATTATTTTATCTTTTGGTAATTCGTTTTTTTCTTTTAACATCAATAATCCTGCAACTCCTGCTGCTGAAGATGGTTCAACAAACACTCCTTCTTTTTCAGCTAAAAGTTGGTAACTATTTAATATTTGTTCATCTGTAACTTTGTCAATTCTTCCTTTTGATTCTTCTTTGGCATTTAATGCTTGTTGCCAGGAAGCAGGATTTCCAATTCGAATAGCTGTTGCAAGGGTTTCTGGTTTTTCAACAATTTTTCCATCAACTATTGGTGAAGCACCTGCTGCTTGAAATCCCCACATTTGTGGCAACTTAGAAGAAATAGAATCATTTTTATATTCAACATAGCCTTTCCAGTACGCAGTTATGTTTCCTGCATTTCCAACTGGAAGAACATGTAAATCGGGAGCATCTCCTAAACGATCTATAACTTCAAATGATGCCGTTTTTTGTCCTTCAATTCGATCTGGATTTACTGAATTAACTAAGGCAACTGGATAATTTTCTGCTAGATCTTTTGCTAAAACTAAACAGTCATCAAAGTTTCCTTGAACTTGTAAAACTTTTGCGCCATGCACAATTGCTTGAGCTAATTTTCCCATCGCAATTTTTCCATCAGGAATTAAAACTGCACTTGTCATTCCTGCTTTAACTGCATAAGCAGTTGCAGATGCTGAAGTGTTTCCAGTTGAAGCACAAATTACGGCTTTTGCTCCATTTTCTGCAGCTTTTGAAATTGCTACTGTCATGCCACGGTCTTTAAATGAACCTGTTGGATTCATCCCTTCAACTTTGAGATAAACCTGGTTATTTAACATTTCACTTAAAGTGCAGGCATAAACCAGTGGAGTTCCACCTTCACCCAAAGTAACTATGGGAGTTTTGGAATTTATTGGTAAACGATTTTTATATTCTTCAATAACTCCACGCCATTGATGAGTTGTTGTGGTCATGGACATAAAACTAGTTTTCGCCTTCTACTCTCATATAGTCAGAAATTTCTTTAACAGAATCAAGATTTTTTAATTCATCAAGTGTTTTTGCTAAATCTTTTTCTAATGCTCGATGTGTTTTTATTACTAATTGAGCATCATTAACTAAACCATCTTGTCTAACAGTTTCAATAGACACATTGTGATCTGCAATTTTTTGACTAATTTGTGCTAACACACCTGGTTTATCTGCTACTTGAAGAGAAATATAATAACTTGTTTGAGCTTGGCCAATTGGTTTAATTTCAAGATCAGCATAAATACTTTCACCTGGTCCACGCTTGCCACTGACTTTATTTCTAGCAACAGCAACAACGTCTCCTAAAACTGCAGAAGCAGTTGGAGCACCACCTGCTCCTTGACCATAGAACATTAAAGATCCGGCAGCTTGTGCTTCCACGAATACAGCGTTAAATGCTTCACGCACACTTGCTAATGGATGACTTCTGGGAATCATTGCAGGATGAACTCTAACTACAACTGAATCATCATTTAATCTTTCTGCAATTGCTAATAACTTAATTACATATCCCATTTCTTTTGCTGCTTTAACATCAGTTGCAGAGACTTTGGTTATTCCTTCAACAAAAACATCATCAATTGTTACTCGGGTATGAAATGCAAGTTGGGCAAGAATGGCAGCTTTTGCAGCAGCATCAAAACCTCCCACGTCTGCAGTTGGATCTGATTCTGCATAACCAAGTTTTTGAGCTTCTTTTAAAGCATCTTCAAAACTTGCACCTGTTTCATCCATTTTTGTCAAAATATAATTTGTTGTTCCGTTAACAATTCCTAATATTTTTTTGACTTTGTCTCCCACTAAAGATTCTCTTAATGGTCTTAGAAGTGGGATGGCGCCTGCCACACTTGCTTCAAAGTAAAGATCAACATTATTTTTTTCAGCAGCTGCGTATAAGGTCGCACCATCTTTTGCAAGTAGTTCTTTATTTGCAGTCACCACACTGATGCCTCTAGACATTGCATCCAAAATGTGAGTTCGGGCAGGTTCAATACCACCCATAACTTCAACCAAAATATCTATATCTTTAGAGATTAATTCTGAAATATTGTTAGTAATTAATTGTGCAGGAATTCCAGGTCTTGATTTTGAAGTATCTTTAACCCCAACTCCAACAAGTTCAAGGGCTGCTCCACTTCTAGCTTTTAAATCTTGGGCTTGATCAATTAAAAGAGACGCTACCTTTGAGCCCACAGTCCCGGCACCGATTAAGGCAATGCGTATTGGACGATTGTCATTTTTCATGAATATCGTCCCTTTTATGAAGTAGGTATGTCTAAGTCTCTCACTATCTATATGGTGCAATGTGGTGTGGCTACTGAGGTTAAGCAAATTACGAGCAAAGTTTGGATTGCCCTAACTACCGTTTATATCGTTTGGGGTTCTACTTATTTAGGCATCGCATTAGTTATTGAATCTGCCCCTCCGCTTACTTCAATGGGAATCAGATTCTTAGCCGCTGGTTTTATTTTAGCTTTAATCCTTACCTTATTTAAATCAAAAAATGCCATGAAAGTAACTAGAAAAGAATTACTTTCATCTATTTTCTTAGGTGGATTGTTATTAGGATTTGGAATTGGAAATTTAACTTTAGCCGAACGTTATGTTCCTTCAGGAATTGCTGCATTAATTATTGCCGCACTTCCAATCTGGGTAACAATTTTTCAATCAATAGTTGGAATAAAACATAAAAGAATAACTTTGTCAGGAATATTCATTGGACTAATAGGTGTAGCACTCATCGTTCTTCCGGGTGGAACTGGTCCAGCACCAGGTGCAGATCCTTCCAAAGTTAAATTTTGGATGTTCATGATTCTGATTGGAAATATTGCTTGGGCATTTGGAACTTTCATGACGCAAAGAATTCCAATTCCAAAAGATCCTTTTGTTTTAACGTCATATGAAATGCTGTTTGGGGGTATTGCACTTACCTTTGCAGGTCTATTTCGTGGAGAAAAAGTTAATGGAGAAGTGATTTCTCAAATGTCTTTAACTTCAAAATGGGCTTGGGTTTATATGGTTTTAATTGGTTCCATTGTTGGTTATGGAGCTTATATTTGGTTATTAAATAACACTTCGCTTTCTATTGCATCAACATATGCATATGTAAATCCAGTGGTGGCAGTTTTACTCGGATTCTTTATCTTGAGTGAACCATTAAAATGGCCACTATTTGTAGGAGGCTTAATTATTTTGCTTGGTGTTGCATTAATTATTAATAGCGAAAGGTTTACATCAAAGGATCAGTTGCAAAAAGATCTTTAAAAGTTTCTCGACGCAATATTTCTTTCACGCTACCTTTGTAAACTCCTACCACCGCTGGTCTTAACACTAAGTTGTATTGCGAAGACATTGATCTGTTGTATGCACCAGTTGCTGCAACTGCAATTAAATCTCCTGGCGCTAAGTCATTTGGTAAATAACAATCTTTGACCACAATGTCACCACTTTCACAATGTTTTCCCACAACTCTAGAAAGCATTGTTGGTTTTGTTGAAAGTCTTGAAACTAAAGCAGCAGTGTAAGTCGCACCATAAAGTGCTGTGCGAATGTTGTCACTCATGCCACCATCTACTGCAATGTAAGTTCTTTTCTCACCAGTTTCTAACTCAACTTCTTTAATAGTTCCTACTTTGTACAACGTGATCATTGATGGGCCAACTATTGCTCTACCTGGTTCAAATGCCAGTTGGGGCATTTTTAATCCATTGTTTGAAAAATTATCTGCAACTATTTGTATTAATTCTTTAGACATGGACTCAATTTCCAAAGGTTTATCACTATTTATATATGCAATTCCCATCCCACCACCAAGATTTAACATTTCTATTTCTACGTTATGGTCTTGATTTATTCTGGAAGCTAATTGAGCAAGTCTTTGGGCTGCAATTTCAAATCCTTTATTGTCAAAGATTTGCGAACCTATATGAGAATGAAGTCCCACAAAATTTAAATTCTCATCTTTTATTACTCTTCTAACTGCCTCGTCGGCATGACCTGCTGCTAAAGAGAAACCAAATTTTTGATCTTCATGTGCGGTAGCAACAAATTCGTGAGTATGAGCCTCAATTCCTGCGGTCACTCGTACTAAAACATTAGCTTTTTTATCTTTAGCTTTAGCAATTTGAGCAAGCCTAGCAATTTCAAGATAAGAATCGACTACAAATAATCCAACATTTTCATCCAATGCAAATTCTAATTCATTAAATGCTTTGTTATTTCCATGGAAAATTATTTCCTTAGGATTACATC
Organism: Actinomycetes bacterium; assembly: GCA_038145175.1. Classification (GTDB taxonomy): domain Bacteria; phylum Actinomycetota; class Actinomycetes; order S36-B12; family UBA5976; genus ATZT02. Next base: position 85,367 of record JAYQPE010000005.1, read on the forward strand.
CTGCTTTTAAAGCAACCCTTAATTCGCCTTCTGTAGCAACATCTACGCCAAGGCCTTCTTTTACTAGAAGTTGTAAAAATCCCACAGCAGAAAATGCTTTGGACGCATAATAGATTTTTGTTGGTTTAGATAGTGTTTTATGGATTTCTTGTGAAAAACTTTTTATATATCTTTTTGCTCTGATTACTGCATCTTCTTCATCCAGAATAAAAAGTGGAGTTTCATATTTCTTTTCTAGATCGATTACATCAACACCTGCGACTTCTAAAATGCCGTCTTTGTTCCTGTGTGCATTTACAGGCCAAATGTGGGCGGAGATTTCATTAATGTCTGTAACTCTTGAATCTGACATATTTTTCCTAAAAAAGTTTGGGTGGGAAATCTCTTATGTTCAAGATTAACCGAACATAAAGATTTCCCACCCTTAAAGGTGTGAAATATTCGTTAATTATTTAAAAGAATATTTTCCTTTTGAATTATTTGGTACCAATAACACCCAGACTTGACCGACATCAAATGGCATTTGTGCTCCATTTACGGTGTAGGTAGTTCCAGCTCCAGCAGATGGTCTTGACCATTCACCTTGAAATCGTTGACCATCTCTCAAAATAAATGCTTTACCTGATCCAACTGTTTTAACTAATGGAGTCTTACCACCAAATTTGTCTCCATAACCTGAAACTGTTTGGGTTACTAATTGCACCACAACAGTTTTAGCAACAACTGCTTTACCGGTAGCTCTATCTTTTTGAGCTGAGTTATCAAGTGAAATTGCCCAACCATTACCTGTCCATTTTCCGCCAACACTTGATGCTGGCCAAGAAGCTTTGAAAGTTGAGGTTGCTTTTCCACCTGCTGGTGCAGTTTCAGAAAAAGTTAAACCAATATCTTTTGCAGCTCCTAATTTTGATTTTGCAGCTTTAACTGTTGCGGACAAATTCAAAATTAAATTATGAGGAATACGTTTTGAAGAATCTCTTGAGTATTTTGCTCCATTTAAACTTGGACCAAATCTCACAAGTGGTTCTTTAGCAATTTTTGGCAGCAAAGCTTTGTTTGCACCTGAATATGCAAAACCTGGTTTATCAAATTGTTTTAAAATTTCAAGATCAGATATACGTGCTGATCTAACTGGACCAACTTTGGTTGGAAAGTTTGTGTTGTACATAGCGGCAATTCTGGTTAAACCACCTTCAACTTGTTCAACGTAAACCAAATCTGCTTTTGAAATGTTTACATGTGGTCTTGCAGGTCTTACATTGTCAATTTTCACCATCACAACAGGTTTTCCTGCTCCACCTGGTAAACCAGATAGTGGACTTGCTCCATCAGATGCGGTTGCCGCAGTTGCACCAAATGAAACTGTTAATGCGATTGAGATTGCGCTTACGAAAAGGGTTTTTAATTTTGTCATGTTTTAGACCCTAAACTAAACAGGCTTATTTTGGAACAGTGACTCTCTAGTTTTTACATTCTTTGTGGGGAACTTACCCCTAATAAATCCAATCCATTTGCCAAAACCTGCCTGGTGGCATCACACAACATCAGGCGAGCGTAATTTTCTTCGGTTGCTTCTTCGTCCACTTGGGGAAGCACTCGACAGGCTGCATAAAAAGAGTGATAGCAAGTAGCAAGTTCTTCTAAATATCTTGCAACTCTGTGAGGTTGTCTTAGTTGTGCGGCTGTTGTGACAATTCTTGGAAATTCGCTTAGAGCAGTTAATAAATCTGTTTCTTGACTAGTGGTTAAAACTTCAGGTTTAAATTTGTTGTTTAACCAATTCAGATTTTTTTCTTGTGCTGTTCTTAATACTGAACTAATACGCGCATGCGCATATTGAACATAAAAAACTGGATTATCGTTTGTGTGAGAAGTAAGTAATTCAATTTCTAAAGTAAGTGGAGTATCAACTGGATATCTAATCAATGAATATCTAGCTGCATCCACACCAACTTCTTCAACTAAATCTTCCAAAGTGATCATGTTTCCAGCGCGCTTACTTAGTCTTACTTCTTGACCATTCTTAAACATTTTTACAAGTTGACCAATTAAAACTTCAATGTTTTTATCCGGATCATCTCCAGCGCAAGCTGCAACAGCTCGAAGTCTGTTTACATAACCATGATGATCTGCCCCTAAGAGATAAATATTTACGTCATAGCCTCTGTTTCTTTTATCAACGTAGTAAGCAGTGTCTGAAGCAAAATATGTGTATTCCCCATCTGCTTTGATTAGAACCCGGTCTTTATCGTCAAAGAAATCAGTTGTTCTAAGCCATAAAGCTCCATCTTTTTCAAAAACGTGACCGTGTTGTTTAAGTCTTTCTAGACCTTTTTCAACAGCGTTTGAATCATGTAAAGAACGTTCCGAATACCAGACATCAAAATTTGTACGAAAATTAACTAATACATCTTGTTGTTGTTTTAATTGTTTCTTATATCCCGCTTCTCTAAAAGAGACAATTTGTTCATGTTTACTTTGTTTTAAGAATTCTGGATGTTCTTGAATAATTTCTTTTGATATTTCCTTTACATAAGAACCGTGATAACCATCTTCTGGAATTGGTAATTCATTTGCTGCAGCGTAAATAGATTCGCCAAATTTATCTAACTGAATTCCGCGATCATTTATATAAAATTCCCTAACTACTTTTGCCCCACTTGCAGCAAGAACTCTGGCAATCGCATCGCCGACTGCTGCCCAACGGGTGTGGCCTAAATGAAGTGGGCCAGTTGGATTTGCACTTATAAATTCAACATTTATGATTTGATTTTTTAAAGTATCAGTTTTACCAAAATCTTTACCTTGCTCAACAATTACTCGAGCAAGTTCACCTAAACTTGCTGTATCTAAAGTGAAGTTCAAAAATCCAGGTCCAGCTATTTCAATCTTTTTGATACTTTTTTCTACTTTTAATTCATCTATCAATAGTTGTGCAACTTCTCTTGGATTTTTTCCAGTAGGTTTAGCCAGCGCTAAAGCAATGTTGCTGGCAAAATCCCCATGATCTTTACTTTTTGGTCTTTCAATTTTTATCTCAGGCAATTCAACTAATTCAATTTTCTTGGCAGCAATTAATGACTTCGTAGCTTTACTTATTAAATTGCTGAGTTCTTCTGGAGTCATGTACCAATCGTAGGCAGTTGCTCAGTTAGAAATAGTTTGCGCCATACTCTTATTTATATGTGGAAAATCGCTTTTCAGAAAAAATGGATCCTTTTTCATATCGCTACTATCGTCGGAATAGTTTTTTGTCTAAGACTTGGGCTATGGCAGTGGATTAGAAGAGAAAGAATTGATCAAGTCACTGGAGATGTAGTGATCAATCTGCAAAGTACTTTTTATGCTTTTCAATGGATCTTTTTTGCACTTGCCCTTGCATGGTTTTGGTATAGATTCTTTAAAGATGAATATTTAGTTAGTATTGGACAGTTGAAGAAAGGTGGCAAGTAATTGGAAAAAGCATTAACAAGATACAGCTTTATTGCCTACCTTGCTGGTGTGGTTTTAGTTTTATTCACTATAGAAATAATTATTAAATACACACTTGGACCTGAAATCCCATGGTTTGCACAAGTGCATGGCATTGTTTACATGGTTTATTTAGTTTTTGGTTTTGATATTTCTAGAAAAGCAAATCTGACTTGGGGACAAACTTTGTTAGTTTTATTAGCAGGCACAATTCCTGTTATGAGTTTTGTTGCTGAAAGAAAAATCCGACGGCGGGTATTGAACCTAAATTAATTAGGTTCAAAAAGTTTTGCCCCCGTAGCTCAGTGGATAGAGCGTTGCCCTCCGAAGGCATGCGCGCGTGTTCGACTCACGCCGGGGGCGCTTTAAATAAGTATTGGTAACAATTGATTTAAATGTTCCAAGTGATGATCGGCCATTAATAATTCTTGTTTTTCATGTGAAGTTAAAACTGCTGCGACAACACAACCTGCAGCTTTACCAGCAACAACTCCAGCAGGAGCATCTTCTACAACCACGCAATCTTGTGGATTCATTCCTAATCTTTTTGCGCCAAGTAAAAATGGATCTGGAAATGGTTTACCTTTTTCAACATCGTTAAAAGTTACAGAATTTTCTGGAAATGGAATACCCGCTGCTTTAACCCTTGATAAAGCTAAAGGAATTGTGCAAGAAGTTACTATGGTCCAGGAAATTTTTTGTTCATCCAACTTTTTTAACAATTCGATGGCGCCATCGATGGCAACTACGCCATTGGTGTCGGAAGTTTCAAGATATTCGATTCTTTCTATCCAATTAACTATTTCTTTTTCACTTCGGTCAGGTAAAAGTTTTCTCAAAGATTGTTCTGCAGGTATGCCATGTAAACCAACCATTTTTTCTAGAGGAATCGAGGCTTCATCAGCAAGTTGAATCCAAGCACGTTCCACTGCAGGTTTGGAATTAACTAATGTTCCATCTAAATCAAAAAGAACTGCAGAATTTTTCACTATTTCATTCTAGTGGTTTATCTCTTAATGCACATTTCGAAATCATCAAATATGCTGGAAAACAAATGATAAACAATTTACTAATTCCTCAAGCAGCACTTGACGGTCAATTGAATAATTGGCTTGATGTCTTTGGTCCATTTATTTTTTATATTGTGGTTTGGGGTTTAGTTTTTGTTGGAACTGGTCTATTTGTAGGAGCATTCGTTCCATTCGTAACTGGCGATTCACTTTTATTTGCAGCAGGTCTTGTTGCTGCAAGTAGTAAAAATATAAATATTGCAATTTTAGTAACCGGAGTTGCGATAGCTGCTTTTTTAGGTGATCAAGTTGGATTCGTTTTAGGAAGACATTATGGAAGACCATACTTGGATAAACGTGGTGGACCGAGAACTCAAAAAGCGATTAAGAAAACAGAGAATTTTTATCTTAAATATGGATGGTGGGCTGTGGTAGTTGCCAGATACATGCCTTGGGCCAGAGTCATAATTCCTGCGGTGGCTGGAATTGGCAGAATGAATTATTACAAATTTTTATCAAGTAATTTTGTAGGCGCAATTAGTTGGGGCGTAGGAATTACGTTGACTGGTTTTTATGCTGCAACGATTCCTGCTGTAAGAAATGCCGCTTATGCCATAGCAGCATTTTTTATTATTGGCTCAATCATCACAGGTTTAAGAACTTGGTATTTGGATAGAAAAACTGCCTAAATGAATAGTTGGATTCTTGCTTCTGGTGGCAATGAATTTAATTCTGAATATGAAGAAGCAGATTTAAAAGCTTTAAGTTTAAGAAAGAATATAAATAGTGAACTTCTAGTAGTAGTTACTGCTCCCTTTCCAACTCAAGATTTAGCTTATGAAACTGCTAAGAATTATTTTTCAAAAATTGGAATAAAGACTAAGAAAAGTAATATTTTAAGTAGTTCTGATTTAAACTCCAATAATCTTTTAGAATTAAAAAATGCAGAAAGTATTTATTTTGCGGGAGGAACTCCCAGTAGATTGACCAGTACTTTTATAAACACAAAAGCTGAAGAATCTTTACGAGAAGCTATTGCAAATGGATCAATAATTATGGGTTCAAGTGCTGGCGCCATGCTCTTTGGTAAAACAGTGGTCATGCCAGGTGGTCAAGATTTAGGTCAGGGTTTGAATCTATTAAAAGACAAAATTGTGCTGGCACATTTTTCTGGAACTTGGCCCTCCTGGGCTTTGAAGTTTCGCGAGCAAGGTTTGGGCTTACTTGGCTTAAGTGAAGGTGGTTCACTATTAACATCTGTCACAGATGAAACTAGAGGTCTAGAATTTGGAAAAGTTTTTAGCCTGTAATAAATTTTTAACAAATACCTAAGAGTGTCCTAGGTCCAAAGTGTCCAGTGTTCTGGAATCCTTTGCCTTATTACTTGA
>JAYQPE010000006.1:0-79433 GCA_038145175.1 Actinomycetes bacterium
ACTTTTCAAACCAGCCTTGCCAGAATTATGGAGCGTTAGATCTCAGTTGTAATTTTTTAAAACTGATTCAACACTTTCAGGAAATTTAGATTTTTCAGAGAAGTCATCACCAGGAATTGGAGTTGTAGCGATTAATTTAAATGGAATTACCCCAGACCAAGTTTTCGAATCAATATCTGATTCAGCTTCCTTAGGAGCACCAGTTCTAATTTTTACGGAAGTTTCTAATAACGGCACCGATACCAATAAGGTTGCGGCTAATTCTTTTCTTGTAGAACTTCTAATTTCTGAACTTCTATTTGGAGCAAGTTTATCTGTTAATTTGTTTAAGTAAAAATCTTTTCTATCGTCTTCAATAATTTCACCCTTGCCAAATACCACAGCGCTTCTATAATTCATGCTTGATTCAAAAGAACTTTTTGCAAGTACTAAGCCATCAAATAAAGTAACCTCAACACAAATTGGAATACCTGAACCAATTCTTCTCATTAATCTCGATCCAGTTGACCCATGAAGAAGAATTGAATCTTCAACTCGGGCAAAACCCATTGGTAATACAAATGGTTGATCGTCTTCGTCTGTAAATCCAACATGACAAACTAAAGCTTCGTCTAATATTGAATAAAGAACATCGCGGTCTGTTATTTCTCGATCGGTTCTTCTATTAATTGTTTTCGGTGTTGAACCAGGATTAGGAAGACTATTCATTCTTTCCTTTCATGTGCACCGCCAGGGATTCGAACCCCGGACCCACTGATTAAGAGTCAGTTGCTCTAACCAACTGAGCTAGCGGTGCTTGATGAAAATAAATACTACCTAGGAATAAATCTTTACAAATTCTGCTATCGCTCCAACAATCATTTGGACAGCGATTGCAGCAAGCAGTAGACCTGCCAGACGAGTCAGGATTGAAATTCCACCAACTCCTAAGAGTTTGGTTATTGGAATCGAAAATCTCAGTAGCAAAAATAGAACTAAGTGAACCACTATTAATCCGGTAATAATGGTGGCAAGTTCAATTGAAGTTTCTGCTTTTCTAACAAAAATAATAGTTGCAGCGATAGCACCAGGTCCTGCCAAAAGTGGTGTACCAAGTGGAACTAGGGCAATACTAACTTCACTTTTGTTTGTGGGGTGACTATCTTTTCCAGTCAAAAGTTCAAGTGAAACTAAAAGTAAAAGTAATCCTCCAGAAGCTTGCAAAGAGGGAAGGGAAATATCTAGGAATCCAAGAATTTGATTTCCAAATAACGCAAAAGTAAGAATAACTGAAAAAGAAACTAAAACTGCTTGCAAAGCTAATTGAATTTTCTTTTCTTTTGATTCTTTTCTGGTTAAACCCATGAAAATAGGTAATGAACCAAGGGGGTCAATAATTACAATAAAAGTAACTACTACTGAAATAAATAGTGCAATAATTTCAGCATTTATCATTTTTGTCCTTTGGTTAATAATTGGGGTGAGTAACGGGACTCGAACCCGCGACGTCCTGGACCACAACCAGGTGCTCTACCAGCTGAGCTATACCCACCAAGTTTTGTTTCTAAAGCAAAATTCATTCTATCTTTAAGAAAGTTTTCAATATTATTCGTGTTCAACAACGAATCGATTTGCTAATTCTTTAGCAATATCTGAACCAGGTCCAGGTTGAGCGACCATTATTGCTTCTCGGTAATAGCGAAGTTCAGCAATACTTTCTCGAATGTCGGCTAACGCTCTGTGGTTTCCTGTTTTTTCTGGAGCAGAGAAATAAACTTTTGGATACCATCTTCTGGCTAATTCTTTAATTGATGAAACATCAATGACTCGATAATGAAGATGTTCGTCAAATTCAGGTAAGTCTCTTGCTAAAAATCCTCTATCAACATAAACACTTGATCCTGCTAAGGGTGCTTTTCTAGCTTCTGGAACATGTTGTTTTACATATTGCATTATTTCTTTATTGGCTTCCTCTAATGAAACCCCATGAGGTACTTCTCTTAATAATCCAGAAGCTGTATGCATTTCTTTAACTACTTCGATCATGGAATCTAATTTTTCATCTTCACATTTAATAACTATGTCTATTCCTGGATCCATTTCATTTAAATGACTGTCTGTGACAACAACAGCTATTTCAATTAGCGCATCTTTTGTAAGTGATAGCCCGGTCATTTCGCAATCAACCCAAACAATTAAGTCATTGCCATTTGCCATTTAATTCTTCTTTCAATAATTAAAATTTTTTAAAGCGCGCGCCCGGAGGGAATCGAACCCCCAACCTACTGGGTAGAAACCAGTTGCTCTATCCGTTGAGCTACGGGCGCAGAGACTCTATTTTGCTATATTGCTCACACCTTTGAGTTATCCCCAGTTTATTTGTCACTAAGAGTTAGTTCATCTATAGGTATTGCATCCTTAAATAACCTCAATTAAAGGAGATAGAAAATGAATGAAATCATGACAGCCGTAGTTGGTAATGCTGTAACTGACGTGTCTTTGAAAACACTTCCATCAGGCAGGCAGGTTGCGACTTTTCGAATAGCAAACAATCCAAGAAAATTTGATAAATCAGCAAATAATTTTGTTGATTTAGATCCAAACTTTTTACAGGTCAATTGTTGGGCAGCTTTAGCCGAAAATGTCTCAAACAGTATTCAAAAAGGTCAACCTTTGGTCGTGTTTGGAAAACTAAAAATAAAACAAGTAATTGATGGTGATAAAAATTCAACTTTTGTTGAAATCGATGCAATTTCAATTGGTCATGATTTAGCCAAAGGTGTTGCAGAATTTACCAAGATAAGAAAAAATCCTGAATTTTATGAAAGTGAAAACTGGGCTGAGCCTAAATCAGGAACTCAAAAAACTGTTGCATGACGGCTTTGAGTAATCTTAAGATGTGGCCGAATTTATTTACACCTTATCCAAAGCGCGAAAAGCTCATAACGACAAAGTTGTTTTAGACGATGTAACTTTGGCTTTTTTGCCTGGAGCAAAAATAGGTGTAGTTGGTCCAAATGGTGCAGGAAAATCTTCTCTGCTTCGAATTATGTCTGGTAAAGACGAAGTAAGTAACGGTGAAGCAATGCTTGCACCTGGGGCAACTGTAGGAATCTTAGAACAAGAACCTCAACTAAGTGATAACAAAAATGTATTAGAAAACGTTGAAGAAGCAGTTGCTGACACAAAAGCGAAATTAAATCGATTTAATGAAATTAGTGAACAATTGGCTAATCCTGAAGCTGATTACGACAAATTATTAGCAGAAATGGGAAAACTACAAGAACAACTAGATCATTTAGGTGCATGGGATTTAGATTCACAACTAGAACAAGCAATGGATGCTTTAAGGCTTCCACCAGCAGATGCTGATGTAAAAGTTTTATCCGGTGGAGAAAGAAGAAGAGTTGCCTTAGCAAAACTTTTATTGCAACAACCAGATTTATTACTACTTGACGAACCAACTAACCATCTCGATGCCGAAAGTGTTTTGTGGCTAGAGCAGCATTTAGAAAAATATCCAGGAACAGTTGTTGCAATCACACACGATAGATATTTCTTGGACAATGTTGCGCAATGGATCTTGGAACTTGATAGAGGACATACTTACCCATACCAAGGAAACTATTCAACTTATCTTGAAAAAAAACAAGAAAGATTAAAGGTTGAAGGTTTAAAAGATGCAAAATTAAGAAAAAGACTTGAAGATGAATTGGAATGGGTTAGATCAAGTCCAAAAGCCAGACAAGCTAAATCAAAATCAAGATTAGAACGATATGAAGAAATGGCAGCGGAAGCTGATAGAACTAAAAAACTTGATTTTGAAGAAATTCAAATTCCACCTGGCCCAAGGTTGGGCAATCAAGTTATCGAAGTTACAAATTTAACTAAAGGTTTTGGCGATAAATTATTAATTGATAATTTATCTTTTACACTTCCTCGAAATGGAATTGTGGGAATTATTGGACCAAATGGTGTAGGTAAAACCACTTTGTTCAAAATGCTTTTAGGAAATGAAAAACCAGATTCTGGTGAAATAAAAATAGGGGATACTGTAAAAATTTCTTATGTTGATCAAGGAAGATTAGGAATTGATCCAAAGAAAACTGTTTGGGAAGTTGTAAGTGATGGATTAGATCACATTAAAGTTGGCAACATTGAAATTCCTTCTAGAGCATATGTATCGACTTTTGGATTTAAAGGACCAGATCAGCAAAAACCTGCAGGAGTGCTATCTGGTGGAGAACGAAACAGATTAAATTTAGCGCTAACTTTAAAACAAGGTGGAAACGTTTTGCTTCTAGATGAGCCTACAAATGATTTAGATGTTGAAACTTTGGCAAGTTTAGAAAAAGCACTTTTAGATTTTCCAGGTTGCGCTGTGGTAATTTCTCACGATCGTATGTTTTTAGACAAAGTTGCCACTCACATGCTTGCTTACGAAGGTGATTCTCAATGGTTCTGGTTTGAAGGAAACTTCGATTCTTATGAGAAAAATAAAGTTGAGCGACTAGGACCAGAAGCGGCAAGACCTCATAGAACCACTTATAGAAAACTAACTAGAAATTAGTCGTGAAAATAAAATTTAGTCCAGATGAAATATTAAGTTTAAGAAATTTCTTAGAAAAACTGATTTTTTGGGACAAAAGAACTTTTTTAAGAATCCAAATAAAAGGCAGCAATATTGGTATTTTTGGCTCAACTCCATTTAACTGTTTAGTATTTATAGCACTTCCGTTACAAAAAGAATATGAAGAAACAGATCTAGTAACTTCTTGTTCTGAAATATTAAATCAATTAAGTGATGAAAAAGTATTAGAAATAAAAATTACGGATTCAAATAAAGTTGCACCTGAACTTGCACTTTTGCCTCCACAAGGTCCTTGGATGCCAGGCGAAAAAGGTATTGCAGGGGATGTTTTCCCAATGGTAAAGGAAAGATTAAACCGTTTAAAGTCTCAAGTTGAACCTTTACAAATGTTGCAAAATGACAAAAATAAGGGAACGGTAACTGAAGATGCCTGGAATGAAAATTTATGGGGCGGAATTACTTTTGGTGCATTAAATGTTGCAGCAGGACTTGGAATGTTATCTTTTCCAAATTCAAGAATTAATGCAGCAACTTGTCAAGGATGGAAGAGATTTGTCACTCCAAGTGGACAAGTATTTATTAGACCTTTAAAAGCTGTAAGAAATTTACTTTCAGTAGTTAAATAACTTCGTCACTTCTTGTATTAACCATAGAATTTGCAGCCATTTGTAAGTAATTCCAAATCTTAGTTTCTAACTCTGAACTTAAATTTTGTTTTTTCAAAGCATTTTGCATATGTGTTAGCCATGCATCTCTTGCTTTAAAATCAATTGCAAAAGGCATATGGCGCATTCTTAATCGAGGATGTCCTCGTTTTTCTGAATAAGTTGTTGGGCCACCCCAATATTGCATTAAAAAAAGAGAAAGTCTTTCAATTGCTCCTTCAAAATCGTTTTCGGGATACATTGGTTTAAGAATTGGATCAAATTTAACTCCTTGATAAAAATCATTTACTAAATTTAGAAAAAAAGTTTTACCCCCAAATTCTTCAAAGTCAGATGACATTATTTTTCTTCGACTATTTTTTTAATATTTTTAATCATTCCCGGGAAGACAAATACGTGAAATGGTGCAATTAGCCACCAATAGCTATGTCCAGCTAAACCTTTTGGGTAAAAAATTGCGGTTTGTGTCAATTTACTTTTGTGTTCATCTATTTTTTCAACTTTGAATTCAAGCCAAGCTTTTCCTGGCATTTTCATTTCAGCTCTAAGTCTTAATAAATTGTTAGGTAATTTTTCTTCTACTCTCCAAAAATCAAGGGTTTCTCCAACGTTTAAATGATGTGGATCTCTTCTGCCTCTTCTTAAACCAACTCCACCAACAATTCGATCTAGTATTCCTCTGATTTCCCAAGCCCAATCAAATGAAAAATATCCATTGTTACCACCAATGGCTTCTACAACTTGCCAAACTTTCTCAGGTTCTGCGTCTATTTCTTTTATTCGAATATCTTTATATAAAGATCCACCTGACCATTCAGGATCACTTGGAAGTGGTTCACTTGGAATTCCAGGAATTGACGCACTAGACCAACGAGTTGAAACTTGTGCATCCCTAACTCGCATTAAAGCCAAATCAACTGCTTTATCAAAATTTGTTAATCCTTCTTTTGGATCCGGTAAATATTTTTTTATTTCTGAATCATGGCAAATAACTTCATTGATGAGACTTCTGACGAGAGGTCTTGCAATTGATCCAGGAACAGGAGTTACAAATCCCACCCAAAGACTTGAAAGTCGTGGAGTAAGTAATGGAACGGGGATAATTATTCTTTTTCTTAAATCTGCAACTTTGGCATATCGATTCATCATGTCTTTGTAAGTGAGAATGTCTGGTCCACCTATATCGAATGCTTGATTTAAGTTCTCGCTGATTCCAGCACTTCCTACTAAGTAATAAAGGACATCTCTAACAGCGATGGGTTGGATTTTGGTTTTAACCCATTTAGGAGTAACCATTATTGGAAGTCTTTCCGTTAAGTATCTGAGCATTTCAAAGGAAGCAGATCCAGAACCAATTACGACTCCAGCTCTAAGTTCAATAGTTGGCACACCCGAATTTCTTAATATTTCTCCAGTTATTTTTCTTGACTCAAGATGTTGAGAAAGTTTTTGAGAAGGAATTAATCCTCCTAGATAAATAATTCTTTGGACATTATTTGACTTTGCAGCATCTGCAAAAATTTGTGCCATTTTTGTTTCTATGTCAACAAATTCATTACCTTTATTTAAAGCGTGCAAAAGATAGTAAGCAACATCTACATCTTTCATAGCTTTTGCTACATCGTTAGGATTTAATGCATCACCTGAAACTATTTCAACTTTGGAATACCAAGGTAAATCTCTCAATCGATCAGGAAATCTGGCAAAAACTTTTACGTGATAACCAACATTTAAAAGTTCGCGAATTAATCTGCCACCGATGTAGCCAGTAGAACCTGTAACTAAACAAGTAGCATTTTCACCATTTGGTTTTTTTCTGATTTTTACAGACATTAAATCAACCATGTATGTAATTTTGCCTTGTTATTTTGAATTTGGCTATTTGACAGTTTCTTTTTATCTTTGAGTTGGATTATTTGGATTTACAGTAGTTGGAAACGGCCTTGCCAGCACAGGAACTCGAACATTTTCACGATCAAAAGCCACTTTAAGTTTTTCTCTTATTTCTCTGGCGCTTTGCATTGGCTTATCAGGGGCAGTTTTTGCAGTTATTCTGACAAAGACTGCATCTCCTGAAACTTGTTCTACTCCAGCGTATTGAGGTGCGTCTAATAACATTCCTGAAAATGCTGGATCATCCAACATTTCTTTTCCGACTCTTTCAATTATTACTCTTATTTTTTCTAAATCTTCATCGTATGCAATAGGAACATCAACGACAGCTACAGTCCAACCTTGACTTCTATTCGCAACTCGTAAAATTTCTCCATTTCTTACATACCAAACCACGCCACTCATATCTCTTAATCGAGTAACTCTTAAATCGACTTCTTCAACTGTTCCAATTGCCGGACCTAAATCGACTACGTCACCAACGCCGTATTGATCTTCTAAAATAATAAATATTCCTGCAAGAAAATCTTTAATTAAAGTTTGAGCTCCAAAACCTAAGGCAACACCTGCAACTCCAGCACTTGCTAGAAGTGGTGCAACATTAATTCCTAAAACACTTAAATCGCTCATAATTGCAACAGTCCAAATCACAATAGTTGCAGTGCTACTAAATAATTGACCAATGGCTTTCACTCTTTGCACGGTACGTTGTTGCATAACCATTGCAGATAATTCAGCAGTATTGTCAGCAACTTTTTTATAGGCAGGAGCTTTATCTTTGGCTCTCTTTATGGCACTTTTGACAAATCTTGAAATTGCAATTCTGACAATCGCATTTAAAACTAATGCGAAAAGTAGAATAAATAAAACTTGGATAGGAACACTAGACAAATAGTCAGTAATTATTTCCAGCACAGAATTTTGAAAATTTAGCATGTTACCAAGATTACTCTTAGTCTCGATTGTCTATAAATAAGAGTTCGCAGTAAAGTAATAAATATGAGAGATTTACGAAGAATTGTTCAAGTTATCACACTTACATTTTTTCAAACATTGTTTTTTTTCGAACCTGCATTTGCAGTCTTTCGAGATGATGGTGATGAACCAGGAAATCCAATTTCAGGTTTTGCATCGATAGTTATTTTTGTGGGAGGACCTTTATTGATCATTGGAATAGTAACTGTGGCAATCCTTGCTCCACAATGGACCAGAAAAGCAAAATTAGAATCTGGTTTTGTCTCACATCATGAAAAATGGTGGCTTAATGGACCTGGAGAAGAAGCGCACGATTTTGATTTTGTTGAAATTGACGAAAATTTAGGAAAGTTAGTTCCCAAAGTAGGTGGCGTAAGTGCGAAGTGGTGATTTTTTTACTCAAGATGAACAAAATCAGATTGCAAAATCAATTGCAGTAGCTGAAGAATCTAGTGAATTAAATTTTAGTCTTTACGTTGGAGAATTAGAAGAAGCAAGAAAAGAAGCGATTAAACTCCACTCTTTACTTGAAAATAATTCGCATACTGTTTTAGTTTGTGTTGATTTACAAAATCATGGAATTGAAATTGTGACAGGTAACTTTGCGTCAACATTGGTTGATGATCAAGCTTGTAAACTTGCGGCGGTTTCAATGGCGAATGCTTTTGCAAATATTGATTTTGTCGGTGGACTTATTCAAGGATTTGCAATACTTGGTTCACATGCATATAAACCAAAATCTTTAACAGATTTTTAATTCAAGCTGTCAGCTTTTTGGGCTTTTAGCGCTCTTGCTAAAGAATCACGTTGTTCAACGACTATTCTTCTTGCCCCAACTGCTAAATCTTTATTCTTTTCTAAGAAATAATCACATTTAGTTATTACTTCATTATTTATATTGGTGCTGGGAAATAAGCCAGATACTAATGATTGCCCAATTTCATGAGTTCGAGCATTCCAAAGGGATGCAACTGATTCGAAGTACTTATCTACAAAGTTTTTAAGCACTTCTTCATGATCCATATATGAAATTCCGGCAAGTATTGAATGAAGTTCAGAGTTAGTTAAATTTTCATTATTTATAACTTGATCCCAAGCTTTTTGTTTTGCTTCAAGACTTGGCATGGCAGCTCTGGCACCAGCTGCGTGCTCACGACCCATAACTGTGTCATCTCTTTTTAGTTCTTCTTCAATTTCTTTTTCACCGCGTTTTCCAACGACAACTAATCTTCTTAGCAACGCCCATCGAAGATCAGTATCAACAACTAAACCTTCAATTTTTTCAATTCCATCAAGAATATTCATAACTTTGGTAATTTGTTCATCCGTTGTTGCCACAGCACTAAATGTTCTGATTAATGCAAGTTGTCTATCAGAACCAGGTTTTGCCTCTTTTATTAATCTCTCTAAACCTTGCGCAAGTTTTATGTTGTAATTTCTTCTGTTTTTTCTATCTGCAAATACATCAATTGCACTTCGACATTGCATTAATACCTGTTGAACAAGTCCAATATCGGATTCTTTTTCAATTCCTGCAAGTACTAGATCTAAATATTTTCCAGTTCCAACTTCAGCATCTCGCACCATGTCCCACACAGCACCCCAAATCAGAGCTCTCGATAAAGAAGATGCGATTGTGGCAATTTCTTTTGTCGCAGTGTTCAATGAATGTGAATCTAATCTAATTTTTGCGTAGGTTAAATCATCATCGTTAATAAGTAATAAAGATGGACGCTTACTTCCCACTAATTCTTTAACTTCTGTGTGACTTCCAACAACATCGACTTCGATTCTGTTTATTCGCACTAATTTTTCTTTTTGTTTTTCATAAACCCCCAAAGCAAGTCGGTGTGGTCTTAAAACCGGTTCTAATCCAGGAGGTGAACTTGGAGGTTCTTGTTTAATAGTCAATTTAGTTATTACATCCTTGGAATCAACTTCAATTTCAGGTCGAAGTAAAGTTGCGCCAGAAGACTCAAGCCAAATCTTTGACCAACTATCTAGTTCTCTACCTGAAGAAACTGAGAGTTCAGTTAATAAGTCTTTTAATTCAGTATTTTTCCAAGCATGTTTGTCAAAGTAATTTTTTAAACCTTTTAAGAAATTTTCTTCTCCTACCCATGCAACTAACTGCCTTAAAGCAGATGCACCTTTGGCATAAGTAATGCCATCAAAATTTTCGTAAACAGAATCTAGATCTGGCATATTTGCAGCAATTGGATGAGTTGAAGGTAATTGATCTTGTCGATAGGCCCAGGCTTTTCTTTGTACATGAAATAAAGTCCAAGCTTCGTTATATTGCGTAGCACCTGTGCTAGCCCAATGTGCGGCCCATTCAGCGAAAGATTCGTTAAGCCATAAATCATTCCACCATTTCATGGTCACTAAATCGCCAAACCACATATGAGCAAGTTCATGCAAAATAGTGTTTGCTCGCGATTCATATGCAGTTCTAGTAGTACGAGATCTAAAAATATATTCGTCTCTGAAAGTTACGCATCCAACATTTTCCATTGCACCAGCATTAAATTCTGGAACAAAAACTTGATCATATTTTTTAAATGGATAGCCAATTTGAAATTTGTCTTCAAACCATTTGAAACCTTGTTTGGTCACTTCAAAGATTTCTTCATGGTCTAGGTACTGAGAAAGTGATGGTCTGACATAAATAGCAAGTGGGTAGGTTCCATATTTGCCCGTGTAAGAATCTGTTTTTCTTGCATAAGGTCCTGCACAAATTGCATAAAGATAAGAAGACATTTTCGGTGTTTGATCAAATGTCCAAATGGAAAAATTTTCTTCAATATTTTTTGGTAATGGAGTTGCAGAATTGCTTATTACTGTCCATTTACTTGGTGCTTTAACAGTTAAATTCAAAACACCTTTTATATCTGGTTGTTCAAATACCGGAAAGACTCTTCTGCAATCGGGAACTTCAAATTGAGTGTAAATATAGACTTCATTATCAACCGGATCTATGTGTCTATGTAATCCTTCACCAGTATTCATATAAGAACATTGAGCTTTTATTTTTAATTGGTTTTCTTTTTTTAGATTTTTTAATTGAATCCGTGAACCATCAAAAACATTTTTTACATCTAATTCTTCGCCGTTTAACCAAATTGACTCAACTAATGGAGATACCAAATCAATCCAAGTTGAAGAATTGTCTATTGAATTGAAATCTATGGAAGCAAAGCAAGAAAACGTATCACCTTTACCATCGAGTTCAAGACTTACTCGATAAACGGGATCACTAACTAATCCTGCTCGCTGGATGGCTTCATTACGGGTGATGTTTAAATTTTTGCCCAATTTAACCTCTATGAATAAAGTATGTATAGCAATCTTGGCACGAGCCTTCAAGACTTGGCATAGGCTGGTGTAAAGATTTACCAAAACTTATTTTAAGGATTGAAATATGACGACAAATGCAAAATTTTGGTTTGATCCATCTTGTCCTTGGGCTTGGATGACCTCACGTTGGGTTTTGAATGTTGCAGCACAAAAACCAATTAACGTTGAATGGAAAATATTTAGTTTGGGAGTTTTAAATGAAGGTAGAGATTTAAAACCTGACTATCGAGAAAGAATTAACAAGACTTGGGGACCAGTCAGAGTGCTGGCAGCAGCGAAAAGACAAAAAGGCGCAGAAGTTTTACTTCCTCTTTATACAGCAATTGGAACTTTGTTTCACCCTGGTGCAAAACCAGTTGCCAAAGAAACAGTTTTAGAAGCTTTAAAAAATATAAATTTGGATGAATCATTAATCGAGGCATATGACAATCCAGATTTTGATCAAGATTTAAGAGATTCAACTAAGGAAGCTTTAGATCTTGTGGGAAGTGATGTTGGAACACCAGTAATTTCTGTAGAAGGCGTGGCGTTTTTTGGACCGGTAATAACTCCTGCACCAAAAGGTGAAGATGCTGTGAAACTTTGGGATGCAGTAGTTGCAGCTGCAAGTGTGCCGGGCTTTTTTGAATTAAAAAGAACTAGAACCGCAAGACCAATCTTTGATTAACATGAAAATTCATTTAGGTTGCGACCATGCTGGTTTTGAAGTCAAAGAAAAACTAGTTAAATATTTAAAAGAAAAGAATCATGAAGTAGTAGATCATGGGGCACACGTATATGACGCGTTGGATGATTATCCAATTTTTTGTTTTCTAGCCGCAGAACATACTGCTAAAGATAATTCATCTTTAGGAATTGTCTTAGGTGGATCTGGTAATGGAGAACAAATTGCTGCAAACAAAATTAAAGGAGTTCGTGCAGCACTAGCTTGGAGCGAGGAAACAGCAAAACTTGCTCGCGAGCATAACAATGCAAATGTAATTGGCATAGGTGCCAGAATGCATTCCTTTGAAGAGGTAACAAAAATTGTTGACTCATTTATTAACACTAAATTTTCAAATGATGAACGTCATGTAAGAAGAATTAACCAGTTATCCAAGATGGAAAATACTGGGAAGTTACCTAACCAATAAAAGTTGGAGCGGGTGACGGGAATCGAACCCGCATATCCAGCTTGGAAGGCTGGAACTCTAGCCATTGAGCTACACCCGCAAATATTTGTAAGTTCATCTTAGGTTTTCACTAATTCTGAACCTGATGGCAGACTCAATTATTGTTAACAACTACGATTGAAAAGCGCTCGCGGGGCGTAGCGTAGTGGCTAGCGCGCCTGCTTTGGGAGCAGGAGATCGGGAGTTCGAATCTCCCCGCCCCGACACAAACCAAATCAAGGAGATTAATTATTAAAGTAAATAGCACAATTGAAAATTTAACTCCCACACGAATTAAAGTTTCAATAAAAGTTCCTTTTACTGAATTAAAGCCAAGTCTTGATTCTGCATATCAAAAAATTGCTAGCCAAATCAATGTTCCAGGATTTAGAAAAGGAAAAGTTCCTAATAAAATTATTGATCAAAGAGTGGGACGTCCTGCAGTTTTGCAAGAAGCTGTAAATGAAGCAGTTCCAAGAGCATATGCCGAAGCATTGAAAGATAAAAAATTTTATCCAATTGGAAAACCTGAAGTAGATGTTCAGGAGTTAGCAGAAGATAAAGATTTTGTTTTTTCAGCAGAAGTAGATGTGAGACCAGATTTTGAATTACCAAAATATAGAGGACTAAAAGTAACAGTGGAAAAGCCTCGAGACATAAAAGAGGATGTAGAGAAAGAATTAGAAGACTTAAGAACTAGATTTTCTAGTTTAAGTGCCGTAGAAAGAGCTGCTCAAGATAAAGATGTAGTAATTCTTGACATCGTGGGTAAAAAAGATGAAACCCAAGTGAATCAATATTCAGGTCAAGCACTTGCTTACACAATTGGTACAAATGGATTGGTTCCAGGTGCAGATGAAGCTTTGAGGGGTAAAAAAGCTTCTGAAATAGTCAATTTTGAATTTAAACCCGAGGATGGTCCATTTAAAGATCAAACAATCAAGCTTGAAATAACAATAAACACAGTTAATGAAAAAGTTTTGCCTGATGCAGATGATGAATTTGCCAAAATGGCTAGTGAGTTCGACACTCTTTCTGAATTAATGAAAAATTTGGAAGAAAAAGTAAAAAATTCAAGAGTTATTGAACAAACTTATCTTGCTCGCGACAAAGTTTCTGATGAACTAGTAAAGCTTATGGAAAAAGTTCCTTTGCCAGAAAATGCTATTCAAGCAGAAATTGATGCTCATTTTAAAGATGGTCATGGCGATGATAGCCATAAACAAGAAGTTGAAAAAAATACAAGAAGATCTATGCAATCTCAATTTATATTGGACCGAATTGCTGAAGATGAAAAAATAGGGGTTAGCGACGCTGATCTTTCTGAATGGATTACCCAAAACGCAATTCAGTATCGGATGGAACCAAAAACTTTCGCTGATGCACTAGTTAGATCGGGTGAAATTAATTTGGTTATGGGTGAAATTAGAAGAAGCAAAGCACTTACTCTTGTGTTAACTCAAGCAGAAGTTAAAGACTCCGATGGTAAAGCTGTCGATGTAGCTAGTGTTTTAAAACCATTTACAGCACCTGAGGAATAAATTTTCCCTCATAGCGAACATTCTTGTTTTCAAGATGAGAATTCTTGAAAGACAGGTTAAGGTCGAAGTAACAAGAAATTAGGAGAGTATAAATATCGTGTTTCAGGATGAGCAAATGCGAAATCCAAGTGGTCCAGGAAGTTATGACGACCAAATATTTCAAAGACTTTTAAAAGAAAGAATTATTTTCTTAGGCACACAAGTGGAAGATTCTGTGGCAAATATGCTCACAGCACAATTATTAGTTTTAGCAGCAGAAGATCCTGAGAAAGATATTTATCTCTATATAAATTCCCCAGGCGGATCAATTTCTGCAGGCATGGCAATTTATGACACAATGCAATACATTCCAAATGATGTAGCAACAGTTGCGATGGGCTTAGCCGCATCCATGGGTCAATTTTTATTATCTGCTGGTGCAAAAGGAAAAAGATATGCACTTCCTCACGCAAGAATTATGATGCATCAACCATCAGGAGGAATTGGCGGAACAGCTTCTGACATCAAAATTCAAGCAGAGCAAATGCTTCATATTAAGAAACAAATGGCTAGATTAATTGCTGAACATACTGGGCAAAAAATTGAACAGATTGAAAAAGACTCAGATCGTGATCGTTGGTTTACAGCAGATGAAGCAAAAGACTATGGCTTTGTAGACAAAGTTGTTAGATCAGCCAGTGATGTTACTGGTCATGGAGGAACTAGATAGATGAAATTTGAATCTAAATTAAATTCAAAGTTAAATCCACAATCTCGCTATATTCTTCCTGAATTTAGGGAAAGAACTGCAAATGGCGAAAGAGTTCACAATCCATACACCAAGTTATTCGAAGAAAGAATTATTTTTCTAGGTGTGCAAATTGATGATGCATCTGCTGATGATGTGATGGCGCAATTATTAGTTTTAGAATCACTTGATCCAGAACGTGATATTTCAATGTACATAAATTCACCTGGTGGTTCTTACACAGCAATGACTGCAATTTATGACACGATGCAATTTATTAAGCCCCAAATTCAAACTATTTGTTTAGGACAAGCTGCAAGTGCTGCTGCAGTAATTCTTGCTGCTGGATCTCCTGGTAAAAGATTTGCGCTTCCTCACGCAAGAATTCTGATTCACCAACCTTATACAGAAGGTGGCGGTCAAGGTTCTGACATTGAAATTCAAGCAAATGAAATTTTAAGAATGCGTTCTGAGATGGAAGGAATTTTAGCTAAACATACTGGCAAGAAACTTTCTGAAATTCAAAAAGATATTGAACGTGACAAAATTTTGACTGCAGAAGATGCGCAAAAATATGGCGTAATTGACCAAGTAATTAGTTCCAGAAAGAATTCAAATTAAATAATTTTGTTCGCTGATTGTGAACAAAATGTTATTCAAGTGACAAATGTACTCAATTTTGTGGGTGTTTCAGGGTAACGTTTCTTTTAATCACTAAAAAATAGGAGCGCTAAATTGGCACGTCTTGGAGAAGGAACAGATCCATTAAAGTGCTCTTTTTGCGGCAAGGGTCAAAAGCAAGTTAAAAAATTAATAGCTGGCCCTGGTGTTTATATTTGTGATGAGTGTATTGAACTTTGTAACGAAATTATTGATGAAGAATTGCAAGAGACTACCGATTTACCTTTTGATGAATTACCAAAACCCAAAGAAATTTATCAATTTTTAGATAATTATGTAATTGGTCAAGAACATGCTAAGAAAGCATTGTCTGTTGCTGTCTATAACCATTACAAAAGAGTTCAAGCTGGTGCAAACGATAGAGCAAAAGATGATGCTGTTGAACTTGCTAAATCGAACATTTTATTACTAGGGCCTACTGGTTCTGGAAAAACTTTATTAGCCCAAACTTTGGCAAGGCTATTGAATGTTCCATTTGCAATTGCAGATGCAACAGCACTAACTGAAGCAGGTTATGTCGGTGAAGATGTTGAAAATATTTTATTAAAACTTATTCAAGCTGCAGATTACGATGTTAAGAAAGCAGAAACTGGAATTATTTATATCGATGAGATAGATAAAATTGCTAGAAAGAGTGAAAATCCATCAATTACAAGAGATGTCAGTGGCGAAGGTGTTCAACAAGCTTTATTAAAAATTTTAGAAGGCACTACCGCTTCAGTTCCTCCACAAGGAGGTAGAAAGCATCCTCATCAAGAATTTATTCAAATTGATACCAGCAATGTTTTATTTATTGTTGGCGGAGCTTTTGCTGGTTTAGATAAAATTATTGAATCTAGAATTGGCAAAAAATCTCTTGGATTTACTGCTGATTTTACTGACCTTGATAACACAAATCCTGGAGATATTTTTGGCAAAGTTATGCCTGAGGATTTATTAAAATTTGGCATGATTCCAGAATTTATTGGCAGACTTCCAGTTGTGACAAGTGTTACTGCTCTTTCTGAAGAAGCACTTATGCAAGTCTTAGTTAAACCAAAAAATGCACTCGTTAGACAATATGAAAGATTATTTGGATTAGACAATGTTGAATTAGAAATTACAGAAGATGCCTTAAGAGCAGTTGCTGAATTAGCACATCTTCGAGGCACAGGCGCTAGAGGCTTAAGAGCGATCATGGAAGAAGTTTTATTAAATGTTATGTATGACATTCCAAGTAGAAAAGACATTGGAAAAGTTGTAGTAAATCGTGACACTGTGTTGGAAAACGTAAACCCTACTTTGGTTCCAAGAAAAGAACTACCGGAGCAACCTGAAGAAAAGTCTGCTTAAGGCAATTTAATTTCTAGTTTGAGTTCTCCAGTTTGAATTTTGTAAGATAAATTTTTGATGTTTCCTGCTGCAATTAAATCTTTTTCAGCTTTCTTTAAGATTTCAATTCCTTCATTATTTGAATTTATAACTAAATCTAAAACTTCGGCTTTCATGGAAAGTTGCTTTTCAGTTTTTGCTTTTCTAATTTCTGCTAATACTTTGGTCACTAATTCAAGGTTTTCAACTCCAATATTTCTATTTGCAGAAATTTCTTCAGGTTTTGGCCAGCTTTGAAGGTGTACTGAATCCTTTTGCCACCAAGACCAAACCTCTTCACTTACAAATGGAACGAAAGGAGCAAAAAGTTTCAATAAGGTATGAATGGTTATTCCCAAGGCTGCTTTAGCCGAATTGGCAGATTCTTCACCTTGTTTTCCGTAGGTTCTTTCTTTAACAAGTTCTAAGTAGTCGTCGGTGAAAAACCAAAAGAAGGATTCAGTTACTTCCAAAGCTTTTGTGTAGTCGTATTTTTCAAATGCTTTTGAGGAAGCCTCCACGACTTGGGCTAATTTGTTTAACAATGCATGGTCTACTTCAAGTTTTACATCATCTTTTTTCAACGTTGCATTTAAACTTAAAGCAAATTTACTTGCGTTAAGAATTTTTACAGCTAATCTTTTTCCAATTTTCATCTGACCTGTATCAAATGCAGTATCAGTGCCAGGTCTTCCCATCGCAGCCCAATATCTCACTGCATCTGAGCCATACTCTTTTAATAAATCAATTGGAGTGACTACGTTTCCTTTTGACTTACTCATCTTTTTTCTATCCGGATCTAAAATCCAACCGCTAATACTGGTGTTTTTCCAAGGAAGTGAATTTTCTTCTAAATGACTTCTTACAACAGTTGAAAATAACCAGGTCCTAATTATTTCATGTGATTGTGGTCGTAAATCCATAGGAAATATTGTGTTAAACAATTTGTTATCTATTCCCCAAGAACCAGCAATTTGTGGTGTTAATGACGAAGTGGCCCAAGTATCCATCACGTCTGGATCACCAATAAAACCATTTGGTTTATTTCTTTGTGATTCACTAAATCCTTCAGGACAATCACTTTGCGGATCGATTGGTAATTGATTTTCTTTAGGAATTAAAATTTGATCATAAATTGGATTAGCATTTTCATCTAATTTGTACCAAATGGGAAGTGGCACACCAAAAAATCTTTGTCTCGAAATTAACCAATCACCATTTAGTCCTTCAACCCAATTTTGATATCTAACTTTCATGTAATCAGGATGCCAACTTAATTCATCCCCTCGAGATAAAAGTTGTTTTCGTAAATTCTGATCTCTACCACCATTTCTTATGTACCATTGCCTTGTAGTAACAATTTCTAAAGGTTTATCACCTTTTTCAAAAAATTTAACAGTATGAGTTATTGGTTTTGGTTCACCAATTAATTGATTTGATTTCTTTAATTCTTCAACTAAAATTTCTCTAGTTGTGTGTGAAGTTTTTCCAATAATTTTTGAAAAAATTTCTATAGCCTTATCTGTTTTTATCCATTCAGGTAAGTCATTTTGAATTTTTCCATCCCAACCAATTAATCCTCTTGTGGGTAAATTAAATTCTCTCCACCAAACTACGTCTGTCACATCACCGAAAGTACAAATCATGGCGATTCCACTACCTTTTTCAGGATCTGCCAAATGATGAGCAACAACTGGTACTTCAACTTCAAAAAGTGGAGTTGTTACAGTTTTACCAAAAAGTGACTTGTATCTGTCGTCTTCTGGATTTGCCACTAGTGCAACACAACTTGGTAAAAGTTCTGGACGAGTGGTTTCAATAAACACATCTGAGCCATCTTCTTTTTTAAATGCAATTTTATGAAATGCCCCAGGTCTTTCTCTATCTTCTAATTCAGCTTGGGCAACTGCAGTTCTAAAAGTTACATCCCAAAGAGTTGGAGCTTCAGCTTGATAAGCTTCGCCTCTATTTAAGTTATTTAAAAATGCTTTTTGGGAAACATATCTAGCCCTTTTATCTATCGTTTGATAGGTGTAATTCCAGTCAATAGATAAACCTAAAGTTTGAAACAATGATTCAAAAACTTTTTCATCTTCTAACGTTAATTTTTCACATAATTCCACAAAGTTTTTTCTTGAAATGGGAATTTGTTTATCTGAAGGCTCTTTAGGTGGTTCAAAATTTGAAATATATGCAAGGGAGGGGTCGCAACGAACTCCAAAATAATTTTGGACCCTTCTTTCTGTTGGTAAACCGTTGTCATCCCATCCAATAGGGTAGAAAACTTTTTTGCCAACCATTCTTTGATATCGAGCTATTAAATCTGTGTGAGTGTAAGAAAATACGTGCCCAACGTGAAGAGATCCGCTTACTGTTGGAGGAGGAGTATCTATTGAGTAGACAGAATTTTTGTCGCAATTCTTATCAAAGGCGTATGTGTTTTTACTTACCCAAGAATTTCCCCATTTTTCCTCTAAACCATCTAATGATGGTTTTTCAGGAACTTGAGGGTAAATTGCAGAATCACTCATGGATGCAATCTTATGCAATACATAGTATTTAATTAATGATGGTCAATTTAGACGCAGTTTCGGCACTTTCTAATCGTTTTCCTGAAAATAAAATTAATCCATCCCTAGATCGAATATTGATGGCAATGGATTTAATGGGACAGCCTCAAAACAATTTTAAAACTATTCATATAGCTGGAACTAATGGAAAAACCAGCACTTCTCGAATGATAGAAAGACTACTTCGAACCCTTGACTTAAGAACAGGACTATTTATAAGTCCTCATTTAATTCATCCTCGAGAAAGAATTGAAATTAATGGTCAAATTATTTCCGAAACTAGATTCCAAGAAATATTTGAGGAAATAAATCCTTATTTAGAAATTATTGATCAAAAATTTGTAGATGCACCTATGACATTTTTTGAAGTTTTAACTGCGATGGGTTTTTTAGCATTTTCTGATGAGCCAATTGATGTTTTATCCCTAGAGGTTGGCATGGGAGGACGATGGGATTCAACGAATGTTGTTACACCAGAAGTTTCTGTAATAACAGCAATTGGATTAGATCATCAAGAATTTTTAGGATCAAGCATAAAAGAAATTGCATTTGAAAAGGCTGGAATCATAAAAGAAAATATTCCAGTGGTCATTTCAAAACAAGTTAAAGAAGCAAATCTTGTTCTAAATGAGGTGGCGTTAAGCAAAAGTAGTCAAACAATTAGAGAAGGTATTGAATTTGATGTTTTGGAAAGAACAGTTGGTGTTGGTGGACAACAATTGAATATTGCAACTCCTTTTGGAAATTATCAGGATTTATTTTTACCACTTTTTGGTAAATTTCAAGCATCAAATGCTGCATGTGCCTTAACAGCTGTTGAGATTTTTTTAGGAAAAAAACTAGATCTCGAACTTGTTCAAGACGCGTTTGCTGATTTTAAGTCACCAGCAAGATTACAAATTGTTAAACGAAATCCAACAATTTTGGTGGATGCAGCGCATAACATTTCAGGCGTTCAAAACACTCTTGAAGCAATAAATGAAACTTTTAAATTTAATAACAAAATATTAATTATTGGCTTTATGAAGGACAAAGATATTGAAGAAATGCTTGATTTACTAAAAGGTTATGCTCAGGATGTAATACTGACCCAAGCAAATTCAACAAGGGCGATTACTGCAGAAGATTTGAATAAAAAAGTAAATATGATTCCAAATTTTTCACAAAATATTACTTGGAAGAGTAGTTCAAAAACCGCTCTCGAAGATGCAGTTGAAATTGCAAAAAGTAAAAATAATTCAACTGGCATAATTGTGTTAGGTTCAATAGCTTTAGCTGGAGAAATACTTCAGCATTCCAAATCTGTTTAAGGATTATTGTGAGAGCACTGACTTCTGCTGTTATTAGTTTTGAAATTTTAATAATCATTTTATTCATTCCAGCTGCACTTCAAAATGATGAACTTGATAGTAATCTTATTATTTATACTTCTTTAGTTTTGATTATTTTTTCTTTAATAATTTTAGGTTTGTTGAAAAAAAGAATTGGATTAATTCTTGGCTCAGTGTTGCAGGCAATATTGATTGGCTTAGGTTTTTTTGTAAACTGGATGTATGTTCTAGGTTTGATATTTTTAGGATTATGGGTAGCTTCAATAAAAATAGGCAAGAAAACTGATCAAATGAAGAGTTCACTTAAACCTAAAACAGACTCAAAGTAGTATTAGATCAATAGGAATTGAAGGGATTTAAATTGAGCGAAAGATCATTAGTTTTAATAAAACCAGATGGTGTTAAACGTGGTTTGGTTGGCGAAGTTTTAAGAAGAATTGAAACTAAAGGTTGGAAAATTATCGCATTAGAAATGAAAAAGTTAGATGAAAAGACAGCAGCTGCGCATTATGCTGAACATGATGGCAAGCCATTTTTTAAAGATTTAGTTTCCTTTATAACTTCCTCAGAATTAGTGGCATTAGTTATTGAAGGTCCCAATGCAATTTTGGGTTGGAGACAAATGATGGGTGCAACTAATCCTGCAAATGCTCAACCAGGAACAATCCGGGGAGATTTTGCAACCGAAACGCAAAATAACGTCACTCATGGTTCTGATTCTCCAGAGTCAGCATCCAGAGAGATTGGTCTTTTCTTTCCAGGATTAAAGTAGTTTTACGTAATATAAATAGCAAAAATAAATTAAAGGATAATTGTGGCTGGATTTAGTGGTGGTTTTCTAGGTCGTGACTTAGCAGTTGATTTAGGAACTGCGAATACTTTAGTTTACGAACGCGGTCGCGGAATTGTTTTAAATGAACCATCTGTTGTTGCAATTAACCAAAACACAGGTGGAATTGTTGCAGTAGGTGCTGAAGCAAAAAGAATGGTTGGAAGAACTCCAGGAAACATTGTTGCTATTCGTCCCTTAAAAGATGGAGTTATTGCAGATTTTGATACCACCGAAAGAATGCTCAGATATTTTATTCAAAAAGTTCATAAACGTAGATTTTTAGCGAAACCAAGAGTTGTAATTTGTGTTCCAAGTGGAATTACAGGCGTTGAACAACGCGCAGTTAAAGATGCAGGTTATGCCGCAGGAGCTAGAAAAGTTTACATAATCGAAGAACCAATGGCTGCTGCAATTGGAGCAGGTTTACCGATTCATGAACCAACAGGAAACATGGTCGTAGATATTGGTGGAGGAACTTCAGAAGTTGCTGTGATTTCTTTAGGTGGAGTTGTTACTTCTTTATCTATTAGAACCGGTGGAGATGAACTTGATGATGCGCTAGTTCAATTTGTTAAAAAAGAATATTCTTTAATGCTAGGTGAACGAACTGCAGAAGAAATTAAAACCACAGTTGGAACTGCATTTCCTGTGCCAGATGAATCTTCAGCAGAATTAAGAGGACGAGATTTAGTTACTGGATTACCTAGAACAATTGTTGTTACTGCTGAAGAAATAAGAAGAGCACTTGATGAACCATTAACCAGAATTGTTGATGCTGTTAAAACTACACTTGATAGAACTCCACCAGAACTTTGTGGAGACATAATGGATCGTGGAATTGTATTAACTGGTGGGGGAGCTTTATTAAAAGGTTTAGATGAAAGATTAAGACATGAAACTGGAATGCCAGTAATCATTGCAGAGCAACCTTTGAATTGCGTAGTAAATGGTTCAGGTAAATGCGTTGAAGAGTTCGAGGCTTTACAACAAGTATTGATCTCAGAACCACGCGCCTAATAGCATGATCGGCGGTTTGCCGTGAGAGATTCAACTAGATTAAGAACAGTTTTAGCAGTGTTATTACTGCTTTCATTTACTTTTGTTGCCCTTGAGTTAAGAACTTCAGGAAGTGGCTTAACTAAATCATTACGAGAATTCACAGCTAATGTAATTTCACCCATTCAAGAATCATCTAGTAATTTCACAAATTCAATAAAAAATTTTTCTAACACTTGGACTGAAATTAGAACGGCACGAAGTCAAGTAAAAGATTTACAATCAGAAAATTTATTACTTAAAGAAGAACTTGCAAAATCAGAAGAAAATAGAAGAAGGGCAGCAGAGTTAGATGCTTTACTTAAATTAGCTGGAATTGGAACTTATGAAATAGTTCCTGCAAAAGTAATTGCTATTGGTTCAGCACAAGATTATTCATGGACCATCACAATTGACGTTGGACAAATAGATGGAATAACCACCGATATGACGGTTTTAACGGGTCAAGGATTAGTTGGAAGAACAGTTTCAGTTGCAAATTCATCTTCCACAGTTGCACTTTTGGCAGATCCCTCAAGCAAAGTTGGCGCAAGAATTGGCGGTAAAGGCGAATTAGGATTCATTGGCGGAACGGGATTACCAAGTGAACTTGAATTTGAATTATTCGATCCAATTGCAGAGATAAATAAAGGAGATCGAATTGTCACATGGGGTTCAGAGAATGGTCGACCTTTTGTTCCAGGAGTTCCCATTGGTGAAGTTATTTCCATTAAATCCTCACCTGGCTTATTAACCAAATCTGCCCGAGTAAAACCTTACGTTAATTTGTCCACACTTGATTTAGTAAGTGTTGTGGTGGAACAACCTCGAATTGATCCAAGAGATTCATTGTTACCTCCAGCTCCTGTTACTCCAACTCCAAGCCCTTCAATCTCGATTTCCCCAAGTCCAAGTCCTAGTGTGGAATAAGAATGAATGTATATAAATATTTCGCTTTAGTAATTTCTATAGTTATAGCGGCTGTTCTTCAACCTACTTTTTTTGCAAAACTTTTTCTTCCGGGAGCAACTCCAGATATTTTAATTGTGGTTTTAACAAGCTGGGCTTTATTGAAAGGTCCTGCTGTTGGAGCAATTGCTGGCTTTTTAACTGGTTTTTTAATTGATGTTTTACCTCCAGGAGATCATTTAATGGGAATATCTTCAATATTCTTGACAATAATTGGGTATTTAGTGGGATATTTGAGCCAAAATCAAAGTAGATCTTTTGTAAGACCATTAGTAATTTCTGCATCAGTAGCAAATGTTTTCTTTATTGTTAGAAGTATCTGGGCAAATATTTCAGGAGCAGAATTTTCTCTAAATATTTTTGCAGTTAATTTTCTAACTCAAGGTCTTTACGCCGCATTACTTGCAGTGTTTATTTATCCAGCGATTGGTTTATTAGATAAAAAATTGGGACCTATATCTAGAGCAGAAGAATTAAGAGTATAAATGCAAGATAAAACTCATATTCGTCTAAGAATTTTAAGGGCAGTTTTGCTTTCCTTAATGTTTACTTTGGTTGGAAGATTGTTTTATATACAAATCACTTCTGGAGAAGATTTTCAACAAGCTTCACAACGTAATGCTTTTAGAGAAGTTTTTACACCTTCAGTTCGTGGACTTATATTAGATCAAGTTGGAAGGCCTGTAGTTGCTAATAAATCAACCGTAGTAATTAGTGTTAACACTCGAATTCTTGAATCTTTTGAAGATAAAGGAGCATCGGTAATTTCTAAATTATCTTCGGTTTTAAATCTACCTGAAAATGAAATAAAAGATAGACTTACTCCTTGTGGAACAAAAGGTGCAAAAAAACCACCTATTTGTTGGTCTGGATCACTTTTCCAACCAATTCCAATTGCGCAAGATGTGGATAACAAAATTGCATTACAAATTATGGAACAAAGAAGTGATTTTCCAGGTGTTACAGCAGAATTAAACGCTTTAAGACAAATTCCTAGACCATTTGATGTAAACATGGCACACATTATTGGCTATGTAGGACCGGTCACAGATAAAGAAATTGATAAACAAAAAAAAGAAGGAATCTCTTCACAAGATTTTGCATTACAAAATAATGACAAAATTGGAAGATCAGGTGTTGAACGTTTTTATGATGCTTGGTTAAGAGGAAAACCTGGAGTAACGGTTTTAGCTGTAGATAAAGCATCAAATATAAAAGGTGTTGTAAAAGAAATTGATCCAGATCCTGGTAAATATGTAGTGTTAAATATTGATGCTAAATTGCAATCATTAGTTGAAGAACAGTTAGCTGCAGCCATTGAAAGAGCTCGAGCAAAAAATTATGTAGGTGAATCGGGTGCCGCAGTTGTTGTTGATGTTACAAATGGTCATGTATTAGCTATGGCAACTTATCCAAGTTATGATCCAAGAATTTGGCTTGGTGGAATCACGAGTGAACAATTTCAAGCTTTATCTGATCCAAAATCAGGGGTTCCATTAATTAGTAGAGCTACACAAGGTTTATTTGCCCCAGCTTCAATTTTTAAAGTGATTTCAACTGCTGCAGCAGCAGAAAACGGTTTTGATTTGAATGACATTTATCAGTGTCCTCCGCAAATGGAAATCGGTAACCGTGTTTTTAGAAATTATGAATCAATTGGTTTTGGCGCAATTACGATGCAACGAGCTCTAGAGGTTTCTTGTGACACTGTTTATTACGACATTGCAAACAAATTATGGCTTAGAGATGGTGGGTTAAATCCAGTAGACAATCCTAAAGACGCATTAGAAAAAATGTCATTTGCCTTCGGCTTAGGTTCAAAAAGTGGCATTGATTTACCTGAAGATAATAAAGGTCGCGTTGGAGGAAGAATATTTAAAAAAGAATTTTGGGAAAAAAACCATGAAGTTTGGTGCGAAAGAGCTGAAAAAGGGTATCCCGAAGTTGCAGAAAAAGACCCAGAGCGAGCAAGAATGTTGCAAAAGTTTGCTGTTGAAAACTGTACCGAGGGAATGCGTTTCCGAGCAGGAGATGCAGTAAACACTTCCATTGGCCAAGGTGACACAGTTGTTACACCTTTACAAATGGCTATGGTTTATGCCGCTATTGCAAATGGTGGCACAGTTTATGAACCAAGAGTTGTTAAAGCAATCATGAACCCTGATGGAACGATAGCACAACAAATAAATTCAAAAGTAAAAAGTAAATTACCTATTTCTGAAGAAACTTTAAAATACATTCAAAAATCTTTGGTGGGTGTAACAATTTCAGGAACTGGAGCACCACCATTTATAGGATTTCCACTTTCTAGAATTCCTGTTGCAACAAAAACTGGAACAGGTGAAGTATTAGGTAAACAATCAACTTCTTGGTTTGCAAGTTATGCTCCTGCAGATAATCCGAAATATGCTGTGGTGATGATGGTTGCTCAAGGTGGAACTGGATCTGGAACTTCGGCTCCAAGTGTAAGAAGAATTTATGAAGAAATATTTGGCGTAAGAGGAAACACAATTGATCCTGATTCAAGTATTTTATTTGGTGGTTCACCAAATAATTCATTACCAAAAATAAGACTTGATGGATTACCTAATTATCCTGAAATTGATGAATTATTAAATCCAAGTCCTTCACCTTCAATTTCTGATTTAAGTATTACGAAAGCTTCTTCATGAGTTACTTATCGGTTAATAAATCAAAAGCAATTAAAAGAAATAGAGTTAATGATTCATTTTTTATTGGTTACGACTGGGTTTTAATTACAAGTGCTTTGTTGCTTTCTGTTATTGGAGCTGCTTTGGTTTATTCCGCATCTAATCAAAGATTGCAAGATGCAGGACTACCGTCAGATTTTTATCTACAAAGGCATATTTTTAATTTAATTTTAGGTTTAATTTTAGGTTTAATTGTTTCTCGTTTTTCATTTAGGACAGCAAGAGCATATGCAATTGTTATTTATGCATTTGCAGTAATTGGTTTGTTACTGGTCTTAATTCCAGGTGTAGGTAAATCTCAAGGTGGAGCTCAAGCTTGGCTAGCATTTCCTGGAGGTTTTACTTTTCAACCAAGTGAGTTTACTAAAGTTGCCTTAATTACTCTTCTTGCAATGGTTCTGACTGAAAAAAGAGATTCAGAATTAGTTCCACACGATAAAGATGTCTTACTAGGTTTATCTCTAGCTGGAATTCCTGCATTACTTGTTTTATTACAAAATGATTTTGGAACTGTGATGATTATTGGGGCAACTTTGTTAATGGTTTTAGTTGCTTCTGGAACTAAATTGAGATGGGTTTTTGGTTCACTTTTCGCAGTACTTTTTGCCGGCTATATTGCATCTCAACTTAATTTTATTAAGGATTATCAATTAAAAAGATTAGCAACTTTTGTTGATCCAACTCTTGATCCACTAGGAGCTGGATATAACACTTTGCAAGCAAAAATTGCTATTGGCTCAGGCGGTTGGTTTGGGCAAGGTTATTTAAATGGACCTCAAACTCAAGGTAAATATGTTCCAGCACAAAGAACCGATTTTATTTTCACAGTAGCTGGAGAGGAGCTAGGTTTTTTTGGAGCAACTTTAGTAATTCTTTTAATAGGTTTAATTTTGTATCGATTATCAAAGATTGCCTTGAAAGCCCCCGATAGATTTGGACGTTTAACAGCCGTGGGTGTTGCAGGTTGGTTTGCTATTCAATCGTTTGAAAATATTGGAATGAATTTAGGAATTATGCCTGTAACTGGAGTGCCGCTTCCTTTTGTTTCCTATGGCGGTTCTTCCATGTTTGTTTCGTGGATGGCAATTGGATTAGCGGTTGCAATTGGACGAGAAATTGATGATCGGGTCACCCCGATAATTCGCTAAAACAGGCTTGAATTCTCTTTTTCTTCTCGTATCTAAGGCGTCTTTTGAAAAATGAGGGTTTAAGTTGTGAGATACTTTAGGTACTGGTTAAACACCTGGTTAATTCCAAAGGTGAAGAGAACCAAAAAAGACTTAGCCGAGCAGCGGTGCTCGGAAGAACGACAAAAAAGATTTGCGTAGTGCCAAATTGGTAATTAGACGAATTTATTTGAAGTTCTAAACAAAAGACCTTAAGAAACTTTTAGGTTTGAATTTAATTATTTGAACCAAACAGTTTTACCAACACAAACAAATTTGTGTAGGTAAACAAGCTTAGTAAGCATTGCTTATCTGCACTAAAAAGATTTAGGAGTAAAGCCGTTATGGCTGACGAAGAAAAACCATCCTTGCGTAAGCGTTTTCGCATCGCAACATTTTCAGCATCAGAAGATTCACCAACTCCAGTTGTAGAAACTCCAGTTGGTTCACCTTCTGTTGCTTTTCAACAAGCAGTTGTTCCACCAAGAGCACCTGGTGCAAACAAACCAGATTCTGAAAATAAAGAAGAACGTGGACTTTTAAGACGTGCTCGCGGGGTAAGAAGAAGACGTGGCAGTGAAGATGAAGTAGAAAGTAATGAAACAAAAGAAAATAATTTTACTAAAGAAGATGACGCAACTGAGGCAACCCATAGAAGAATAAGAAAAAGAGTCAGAGCAACAGATGTTAATTCTGAAGAAGTTGCTGCAGAAGATCCAAATACAGTTGTTCGCGTTCGTGCACCTCGAGAAAGAACTTCTAATAGATCTTCAACCAGAATTGATGCAAAACGCCAAAGAAGAAAAGACGGAAGAGATTCTGGGAGAAGAAGAACACCAGTTTTAACTGAAGCTGAATTTCTAGCTCGCCGCGAAAGCGTTGATCGCGTTATGGTTGTTCGCCAAAATTTAGATCGAATTCAAATTGCAGTTTTGGAAGATAACATGCTTGTTGAACATTATGTCTCCCGCGGACAATCTGCATCTTTAATTGGAAATGTTTACTTAGGAAAAGTGCAAAATGTTCTTCCAAGTATGGAAGCTGCATTCATTGATATTGGACGTGGCAGAAATGGTGTGCTTTATGCAGGAGAAGTTAATTGGGATGCAGCCGGACTTGATGGGCAACCAAAAAGAATTGAACTTGCATTAAAAACTAATGATTCTGTTTTAGTTCAAGTTACAAAAGATCCAGTTGGGCAAAAAGGTGCAAGACTTACTAGTCAAATTTCTTTGCCAGGTAGATATTTAGTTTATGTACCAGATGGATCTGTTACTGGAATAAGTAGGAAACTTCCTGATGTGGAAAGAACTAGATTAAAAAGAATTTTAAGAAACATAGTTCCAGAAGGTGCTGGAGTTATTGTTCGAACGGCTGCAGAAGGTGCAACTGAAGAACAGTTACAAAAAGATGTTGCAAGACTTCAAGCACAGTGGGAAAATATTCAAAATAAAACAAAAGATAGTAGTCCTGCTTCACTTCTTTATTCTGAACCAGATCTTGCAATCAGAGTTGTCAGAGATATTTTCAATGAAGATTTCAAAAAACTAATAGTTGCAGGAAATGATGCATGGGACACTATTGAAGAATATGTGAAATATGTTGCTCCAGATTTAGCTGATCGTTTAGAAAAGTGGAATGGCGAAGGTGATGTATTTGCAGCGAATCGAATTGATGAACAAATTTCTAAAGCACTTGATCGTAAAGTTTATCTACCTTCAGGTGGATCTTTAGTAATTGACAGAACAGAAGCCATGACAGTAATTGATGTCAATACTGGCAAATTTATTGGTCAGGGTGGAAATCTTGAAGAAACAGTTACTAAAAATAATCTTGAAGCAGCAGAAGAAATTGTTCGACAATTAAGACTTAGAGATGTGGGTGGAATCATTGTTATTGATTTCATTGATATGGTGCTTGAATCAAATAGAGATCAAGTTTTAAGAAGACTTGTTGAATGTTTAGGTAGAGATAGAACTAAACATCAAGTGGCCGAAGTCTCATCATTAGGTCTGGTGCAGATGACAAGAAAAAGAATCAGCACTGGATTATTAGAAACTTTTTCAGAAGCTTGCGAACATTGCAATGGTCGAGGGGTAAAGGTGTTTTCTGAACCGGTAGACCACAAACACTCAGATAGACGATTCAAACGAGAAAACACTGAGGCAACAGAAGCAAATTCTGAAGAGACTGCCAGGCAATAGATAAGGCTAATTTCCAGATTTAGTAATCTAGGAAGACACCCTTTCCACTTGGCAAAATTTGGTTTTGTAAAAAGAAAGCATTAAAAGGAGAAAACGACAGTGTATGCAATAGTGCGTTCCGGTGGACGCCAAGAAAAAGTATCTGTTGGTGACACTGTTGTCATGGATCGACAAGACGCTAAACCAGGATCAAAAATTAATCTTCCAGCACTAATGGTTGTAGATAATGGAAAAATTACTCATGATGCACAAACTTTGTCTGCAACAAAAGTAGAAGCTGAAGTAATTTCACATGATCGTGGACCAAAAATAAAAATTCAACATTACAGAAGCAAAACTGGTTACAAACGCCGTTTAGGACATCGCCAGGAATTAACAACTGTAAAAGTTACAGATATCAAGGTAGGTAAATAAATGGCATCCAAAAAAGGTGTATCAAGTACTAGAAACGGTCGCGATTCCAATGCTCAAAGACTTGGAATTAAAAGATTTGGCGGACAACTAGTTGGCGCTGGCGAAATTATTGTTCGTCAACGTGGAACACAATTTCATCCCGGTGTAAACGTGGGAATTGGTTCTGATGACACATTGTTTGCTTTGCAACCTGGTGCTGTGAAATTTGGATCACGTCGTGGACGTCGTGTTGTAGATATCGTTCCGGCTGAGTAACCCGTTAAAAATTTTTTAAAAAAGGGCGGGCAGAAAAATGTCCGCCCTTTTGAATTTAATAAAAAGGTGGTGATGAAATGTTTATAGACCAAGTACTCATTCATGCAAAAGCTGGTAACGGTGGAAGTGGTTGCACATCAGTTCATCGCGAAAAATTTAAACCACTTGGCGGTCCAGATGGTGGCAATGGTGGTCGAGGTGGAGATGTTGTCTTAGTTGTTGATTCAAATGTAACAACTCTTTTGGAATATCACAGACATCCACATCAAATTGCTCCAAATGGAAAACCAGGTCAAGGAAGTCATAACAATGGCGCAAATGGTCCTGATTTAATTTTGCCAGTACCTGCTGGCACAGTTGTATATTCAATGCAAAATGAAATTCTTGCAGATTTAGTTAAACCAGATATGCGTTATGTAATTGCTGAAGGTGGTGCTGGTGGTTTAGGAAATGCAGCACTTTCTTCTAATAAAAGAAAAGCGCCAGGTTTTTCTTTACTTGGTGAACCTGGAGAAATAAATGATGTAAAACTTGAACTTAAATCTTTGGCAGATGTTGCACTCGTTGGTTTTCCAAGTGCTGGAAAATCAAGTTTAGTTTCAGTTATTAGTGCTGCCAAACCAAAAATTGCTGACTATCCATTTACAACATTGGTGCCAAATCTTGGTGTTGTAGAAGCAGGTGAAGAAAGTTTCACGGTTGCAGATGTTCCAGGATTAATTGAAGGTGCAAGTGCCGGAAAAGGTTTAGGACTGGAATTTTTAAGACATGTGGAAAGATGTGCAGTTTTAGTTCATGTAATTGATTGTGCAACTTTGGAACCAGGACGAGATCCATTGCATGATTTAGATGTAATTGAAAAAGAACTAGAGATCTATGGTGGATTACAAGATCGACCAAGATTGGTTGCTTTAAACAAAATAGATGTTCCAGATGCTAGAGAATTAGCAGAAATGATGATTCCTGAATTAGAAAAAAGAAATTTAAAAGCATTTATGATTTCAGCAGTTACTAGAGAAGGTTTAAAAGATTTGATATTTGCGATGTCTGAATTAGTAATTAAATGGCGAAAAGATCATACGGAAGATGAGAAAGCTCGAATAATAATTAGACCAGAAGGTGTTGGAAATATTGAATTCAAAGTTAAAAAAGATGGCGAAAGATTTTTTGTTACGGGAAGTAAAGTAGAAAGATGGATCAAACAAACCGATTTTGCAAATGATGAAGCAGTGGGGTATTTGGCAGATAGATTTGCCACTTTAGGAATTGAGGATGCACTTAGAAAAGCTGGAGCCACACCAGGAGTTGAAGTTGCAATTGGAGAAGGCGATGACGCTGTACTTTTTGATTGGGATCCAGAAATTGATTCCGGTGTCAAAAATATTCGTGGCCCAAGAGGCACAGATATTAGATTGGATGGAAGATGAGTAAAGATTTAAGAAATCTAATTTCTACATCCAAAAGAATAGTTGTTAAAGTTGGCTCTTCTTCGATTACTACAGCTCAAGGTGGAATTGATGAGCAAAAAATAACTCAAATCGTAGAAGCAATAGCAAAGCATCATAAAAAACAGCATGAAATTGTTCTAGTTTCATCAGGTGCTATAGCTGCTGGTCTTGCGCCATTGAAACTTGATTCACGTCCTAAAGATTTATCTCTACAACAAGCCGTTGCAAGTGTGGGACAAAGTTTATTAGTGAATAAATATTCCCAAGAATTTTCAAAATACGATATAAATGTTGGTCAAGTCTTGTTAACTGCAGAAGATATGAGCAGGCGTTCGCATTATCGAAATGCTCAAAGGACTTTTAGTAAGTTACTAGAAATGAAAGTTATCCCAATCGTTAATGAAAATGACACGGTGGCTACTGATGAAATTAGGGTTGGAGATAACGACAGATTAGCTGGAATTGTTACTCACTTAATTAATGCCGATGCATTAATTCTTCTTTCAGACGTTGATGGACTCTATTCAGCACCTCCAGGAAATATTAATTCTAAATTTATTTCTGAAGTTAAAGATTTCACGGAAATAGATACTTTAGAAATTGGTGGAGCAGGCACAAGTGGTGTTGGAACTGGGGGCATGTTTACAAAAGTTCAGGCTGCTCGAATTGCAAGTGCTGGAGGTGTAACAGTTTTAATTACTGATGCGAAAAATCTTGAATTAGTACTAAATGGAAAAGAAGTTGGCACTATATTTTGGCCAAAGAAAGCCAAATTATCCGCAAGATCACTTTGGATTTCTCATGCTGCAGATATTGAAGGCCAAATAAAAGTGGATCAAGGTGCAGTAAATGCACTTTTAACCAAGCAAGCTTCTTTATTAAGTGCAGGAATTAAAGAAGTCTTTGGAGATTTTGAAGATGGTGCAGTAGTTGAGGTAATAGATGAAAATCATAAAGTAATTGCAAAAGGGCTTACTAATTTTGATTCGTCAGAACTACCAAAAATGATGGGAAAAAATTCTGCCAAACTTTTTGAGGAATTTGGCTCAGGTTATGAAAAAGAAGTCATTCATCGTGACGATTTAGTTTTAAGTGCCGATATAGTTGTGGATAACTAAAGAGATAAAAATGACAAATGTAAACCTAAATCCAGTCGAAACTTTAGCAAGAAGTGCTAAAGAGGCAAGTTATAAATTATCGCAACTAAACAGAGAAGTTAAAGATAAAGCACTTAATTTAATGGCTAAGGATTTAGTAGAAAAATCAAGTGAAATTGTTAAAGCAAATGAATTAGATATTAAAAATGCTATTGAGAACAAAGTTGATAAATACCTGATTGATCGTTTAACCTTAAATGAAGCAAGAATCAAAGAGGTAGCCAAAGGCTTAATTGAAATATCGCAATTAAAAGACCCTGTTGGTGAAGTTGTTAGAGGTTGGGTTCAACCAAATGGATTAGAAATTGAACAAATACGCGTACCTCTAGGTGTGGTTGGAATTATTTATGAAGCACGACCAAATGTAACAGTAGATGCGGTAGGAATTTGTCTAAAAAGTGGAAACTCAGTTTTATTAAGAGGTTCATCTTCAGCTCAAAATACCAATGCTGCCTTAATTAAAGTTATGCGTGAAAGTTTAAATAAATTAAATATTCCATCTGATGCGATTATTCAAATTCCTACTGATTCTCATGAATCAGTCAAACAATTAATGAACGCTCGAGGTTTAGTCGATGTTTTGATTCCAAGAGGAGGCGCTTCTCTAATTGAATCTATCGTCAATGACTCTAAAGTACCCGTAATTGAAACTGGAGTAGGTAATTGTCATGTCTATATAGATGAATACGCAGATATTGATATGGCAGTTTCAATACTTGTTAACTCAAAAGTTTCTCGTTGTAGCGTTTGCAATGCCGCCGAAACATTTTTAGTTCATGAAAAAATTGCAGACGAATTTTTACCAAAAGCTTTGAATGAACTAAAAAATCATGAAGTTACCATTCATGGAGACCAAAAAATAAAGAAGTATTGTGAAAAAGTTGGAATTAAATATTTAGAAGTAACAGATCATGATTGGACTTGCGAATATTACAGTTTAGATATTGCTGCCGGAATTGTGGGTTCACTTGATGAAGCAATTTCTCACATTAGAAAATGGTCTTCCAATCACACTGAGGCGATAGTTTCTGATTCGGTTCAAAATGTTGAAAAATTTGTTAAAGAAGTTGACTCTGCAGCAGTAATGATTAACGCTTCAACCCGTTTTACAGATGGTGGAGAATTTGGATTTGGTGCAGAGATGGGTATTTCTAATCAAAAACTCCACGCCAGGGGACCTATGGGATTACTAGAAATGACAAGTACTAAGTATGTTGTTAAAGGTAAAGGTCACATCAGAGGAAATGTTGGAGAAATTAAAAAATGATCAAATTGAGCGAAGTTGCCGAAAAGGGTGTAGAACTTCCATTTCATCCATTGGTGTTTGGATTTGGAATGTTTGGATTATTAGTTGTGGCTTTAATTGTGGTCACAAGGTTAAACGCAGACAGATAAAGTGAAATCCCGTATAGGGCTATTGGGTGGAACATTTAACCCAATTCATTTTGGACATTTAGAAATTGCCAAAGCGGCTTTAAATTTATTGAATCTAGATAAGTTAATTTTTATACCTGCTGGTAATCCTTGGCAAAAAGGTGATTTTATTTCTTTTGAGCATAGATTTAAAATGTTAAAACTTGCAATAAAAAATCTAGAGAATGTTGAAATTTCTGAAATTGAAAAAGATGAGATTAACCCCTCCTACACTTATCAAACTTTAGAAGAATTACATTCTATTTATCCTGATTCTGAATTCGTTTTTTTAATTGGAAGTGATGGAATAAAAAATTTTGGTACTTGGAAAAAACCAGAATCGATTAAAACTTTAGCCAGAATCTATGTAGTTCCAAGACAAAATGATCCTATAGTTGACTGGCATTTTGATCGTTTGCAATTTAGTCCCATTTCCATTTCTTCATCACAAATAAGAGAAAAAATAAAGAACCAAGAATCAATTGAAGAATTTGTTCCTGCAGAAGTAATCCAATACATCAAAGCCAACCAACTCTATAAATCTTGAGTGTGACATAATTATTACTAATGATAGAAAGTTTCGTTAATTAAGTGACAGCGTCTTTAAAGTCAAAAGAATTAGCCGCAATCGCAGCAAAAGCAGCCTTTGAAAAGCTAGCAACTGATGTAAAAATGATAGATGTAAGTTCAAGGTTTCCACTTTCAGATATTTTTTTGATCGCCTCAGTCAACAATGTTAAACAAGCCCAAGCTGTTTCAGATGCAATCGAAGAGGAGTTAAATAAAATTGGTGTTAAAGCTATCAATCGAGAAGGAAATTCTGAAAGTCATTGGCTTTTGATTGATTTTTCTGAAATTTTAGTTCACATTCAATTAGAAGAAGATCGAGATTATTACGGTTTAGAAAGATTATGGAAAGACTGTCCAATCGAGGAATTACATGGGTAAAAGACAATTAGTTTTGTGGCGACATGGACGAACAAGTTGGAATTTAGAACAAAGATTTCAAGGTCAAACTGACATTCCATTAGATGAAGTCGGAATTTCTCAAGCAAAAAATGCTGCATCACTTTTGAAGCATTTGAAACCCAGTTACATAGTTTCGTCAGATCTTTCTCGAGCAAATCAAACAGGTTCGATTTTGGCAGATTTGTTAAATTTACAAATTACAAAAGATAAAAGATTTAGAGAAACTGCTCATGGCGAATGGGAAGGTTTGACCTATCCAGAACTAAAACAAAAATTTGGTGATGAATATTTACGCTGGTCAAATGGAGAAGAAATAAAACCAGGTAATAACGGGGAAACTAGAAGTGAAGTGGCCCAAAGAATGGTAGAAGGAATTTATGATCATATGAAACTTGTGCCAGATGGAAATGTTTTTGTGGTGGCAACCCATGGAGGTGCTGCCAGAGTTGCCGCAGGAAAATTAATGGGCTTACCACCAAAAACTTGGAGCTCACTTGGCATCATTAGTAATTGTTCGTGGATTGTTTTAGACGAACCATTAAATCCAGAACTTCCTTGGAGGTTGGTTGAATATAACGCTGGATCTTTACCAACTCCAGCCCTTAGTGACGACAGATAAAATTTAGTGGAATAAGTTTTCGATAGAGTTACATTTCAATTATTTTGGGGCTATAGCTCAGTTGGTAGAGCGCTTGCATGGCATGCAAGAGGTCAGGGGTTCAATTCCCCTTAGCTCCACAAATTTTTGTGTTACATTTTATTTAAGAAATTGCACGGGAGTTCGAACTTCATCGGACTGAGAAAGTGACAAAACTTGTGTCACTGACCGTTTAGACCGTTTGGGTAATGCCAGATCGGGAGGAGTGATCATGATTGTTATATTTACCGCTTGGAATTATCAAGTAACACTTTTGGAAATTTTTGCCGTACTTGCATCCTTAATTGGTGTTTGGTTAGGTACAACTGGAACTCGAATTACATGGCCTTGGTGGATTTTAAGTAGTTCTTTATATGGAATTCTATTTTTCAATTTTGAATTATATGCAAGTGCCATCTTGCAATTTGTATTTATTGTTGCAGCAATTTGGGGTTGGTTTGGTTGGGGTAAAGATGGTGCAAAACCAAGCAAATTAATTATTAAAGAAAAATTAATTTGGTTTGCACTTTCTTTAACTTCTTGGCTAATACTTGCACCATTACTTGCTCAAATTGGAGCGGCTGCAACTTGGTTTGATTCCTTTATTTTAGTAGGAAGTGTAGTGGCACAAGTATTAATGGTGAGAGAAAAATATGAGGCATGGCCAATTTGGGTTGTTGTTAATGTGGTGGCAACATTTCATTATGCAAGACAAGAACTATGGTTTACCTCTCTTTTATATTTAGTATTTATTTTTATAGCTTTTGTTGGATGGAAAAAATGGTTAGAAAAAGTAAATATTTAAAATGCAAATTCAACAATTATCAAATCTAGTTGGATTTGTTAAAGCCTCTAAAAATTACTGTGGTGCAAATAAACTAATTTGTATTGATGGACCTGCAGGGTCTGGGAAAACAACTTTAGCAACAAATCTTCAAAAACTATTGGATAATTCTCACGTTATCCACATGGATGAAATTTATGAAGGATGGCAAAATGCATTGAATGAAAACTTAGTATTAAATATAAATAATTGGATTATCTTTCCTATGAAAAATAATGAGCCTATTATCTACAATAAATTTGACTGGCATCTTAATTTGAGAAATGATTTAGTTATTATCAATGATTATAAATTTATAATTTTAGAAGGAGTAGGTTCAGCAAGTCTAGGGATTAGAGATAGATCTGCGTTAAATATCTGGATTGAGGGGCGCCAAGAAATTCTATTAAAGCGAGTTTTGGATAGAGATGGAGATCAAATAAAAGAAGAAATGCAGCTTTGGCAAATAAAGGAACAAGAATATTTTTTAAAACACGACACAAAAAAACATTGTAATATTTGGATAGATGGCAATTTTGAGCAAGAAATAGATACCGCATCACAAATCGTTTTGCTCAATCGGTAAATTTTACCTTGTGAATTCTCAACCAGATAATAATGAGCAAAATGTTGCATTAGATTTTGATGCAATACAAGCTAAATGGCTTCCAATCTGGGAAAAAGAACAACCATTTAATTCATCTGACGATCCAAACGATAATCGACAAAGAATCTATGTTTTGGATATGTTTTCTTACCCATCAGGTGATTTACACATGGGACACGCAGAAGCTTTTGCAATTGGCGATGTAGTCGCAAGATATTACTTTCAAAAAGGATTTAATGTTTTTCATCCAGTAGGTTGGGATTCTTTCGGATTACCTGCAGAAAATGCAGCAATAAAAAGAGGCGAAAATCCAGCCAACTGGACCTATAACAATATTGAAACTCAAGCGGAGTCATTTAAACGCTATGCAATTTCTTTTGATTGGAATCACAGATTACATACTTCAGATCCTGAATATTATAAATGGACTCAATGGTTATTTATACAATTTTTCAAAAAAGGTTTAGCCTATAGAAAAGCTTCTAATGTTAATTGGTGTCCATCTTGTCAAACAGTTTTAGCAAATGAGCAAGTTGTAGCAGGAGAATGCGAAAGATGTAACTCAGTAGTAACAAAAAGAGAACTAACTCAATGG
This sequence comes from Actinomycetes bacterium, assembly GCA_038145175.1. Taxonomy (GTDB): domain Bacteria; phylum Actinomycetota; class Actinomycetes; order S36-B12; family UBA5976; genus ATZT02. Next base: position 38,047 of record JAYQPE010000006.1, read on the forward strand.
TATTTCAAAATTACAGAATATGCTCAAAGACTTTTAGATGACATGTCGCAAATAGAAAATACTTGGCCAGAACGAGTTTTGACAATGCAAAAGAATTGGATTGGTAAATCTGAAGGTGCTTATGTTGATTTTGAAATTGATGAATTAAATAAAAAAGTTACTGTCTTTACCACAAGACCAGATACTTTGTTTGGCGCTACATTTTTTGTTGTAGCAGCTGATTCAAAACTTGCTCAAGAACTCGTTGCAGAAGATAAAAATACAGAATTAAATAAATATATTGAAGAAGTAAAAAAAGCAACTGATATTGAAAGACTTTCAACAGATAGACCAAAAACAGGTATATTTCTTGGACGTTATGCAATAAATCCAGTCAATAATGAAAAATTGCCTATTTGGGCATCAGATTATGTTTTGGCAGATTATGGAACAGGTGCATTAATGGCTGTTCCTGCACACGATCAGCGCGATTTAGATTTTGCAAAAACTTTTAAATTGCCAGTCAGAGTTGTTGTTGAAACTGGAGAAGAAGATCCAAGTAAATCTTTTATTGCTACAGCAGGTGATGGAAAATTAGTAAATTCAGATTTCTTAAATGGTTTAGATAAACAAAAAGCCATTAAAGCAATGATTGAGTACTTAGAAAAAAATAATTTTGGTAAAGGTGCGACAAACTTTAGATTAAGAGATTGGTTAATTTCTAGACAAAGATATTGGGGAGCACCAATTCCAATTATTCACTGCCCAAAATGTGGGGAAGTTGCAGTCTTGGATGAACAATTGCCTGTGAAATTACCTGAACTTGCTGGAGAACAATTAGCACCAAAAGGAACTTCACCTTTAGCTGCTGCAACAGATTGGGTTAATACAAAATGCCCAAAGTGTAATTCCGATGCAAAAAGAGATACAGACACAATGGATACTTTTGTGGATTCTTCCTGGTATTACTTGAGATATCCATCAGCACACGATAAAGAAAAAGCAATAGATCCAAAATTGTTAAGACGTTGGTTACCGGTGGCACAGTATGTTGGAGGAGTTGAACATGCAATTTTGCATCTTCTTTACAGCAGATTTTTTACCAAAGTTTTATTTGACTTAGGTTATGTGGAATTTAATGAACCTTTCAAAGCACTTTTAAATCAAGGTCAAGTTATTTTAAATGGTTCTGCCATGTCAAAATCAAAAGGAAACATGGTTGATTTAGGCGAACAAATTTCTGAATTTGGAGTCGATGCTGTTCGATTAACTATGGTCTTTGCCGGCCCTCCAGAAGACGATATTGATTGGGCAGAAGTTTCCCCAGGAGGCTCTAAGAAATTTTTATCAAGAGCTTGGCGTCTATCAAAAGATGTTAAATCAGAAAAAGAAATTAATTTTAACGATGGAAATTTAGAATTAAGACAAAATGTCCATCGAACAGTAGATGAAGTGACCACATTAATTGAGTCATTTAGGTTTAACGTGGCAATTGCTAGAACCATGGAATTAGTTAACGTAACTAGAAAAGCAATAGACACAGGATGTGGAGCAAGTGATCCCGCAGTTAGAGAAGCTGTTGAAACTATCGCAATAATTCTTTCTCTATTTGCCCCTTACACTGCAGAAGAAATGTGGCAAACCTTAGGACATAAAGACTTAATTATAAAGGCAGGCTGGCCACCTGTTGATCCAAAATTACTGGTCAGACAATCAGTTGTTTGTGTGGTCCAAGTATCTGGAAAATTGAGAGCTCGTCTTGATGTTTCACCTGATATCTCAAGTGATGAATTAGAAAAACTTGCTTTAAATGAACCAAATGTAGTAAAAAATCTAGATGGAAGACAGGTTAAAACAGTTATTGTTAGGGCACCAAAGCTAGTAAATATAGTCCCTGAATAATCAACATTATTAACTTATCCACAAATTTTTAACATTTACAGTCAATATTGACTTAAATTTGTGATTATAAATGAGTGCAAAATTCAGAGAACAAAATCTCAATAGACAGACTAATTAAAGAAATTATTAATCATAATATAGCTACAAGTAAAAAGAAAAAAATAAAGAAAAAGAATAATTATTGGCGGTTTGATTTTTCTAAGCTTAATTTAATCAAATTAATCACAATAACTCTCATTTCCATTATTTTAACAATATTATATTTTCAAACAAATAAATCTAATATCACACTTAGTGAGACAATAGATTCAAATAACACTTCAATCGATTCCTCAATCGTGGAAGTAAGTAAAATAAAAATATATGTTTCGGGTGAAGTAATTAAAAGTGGAGTTTATGAACTTCCAAATGACGCACGATTAATAGATGCTTTAAATATTGCTGGAGGCCTATCAAGCAATGGGATAATTGGTGAAAATAATCTTGCCAGAGTTTTACAAGATGGGGAACAAATTAATTTTGATAATAAAAATAATCCTTTAAAAAATAAAGTAACAAAGAATCTAAAACAGTTAAATTGTATAAATTTAAATGATTCTGATCTGAAGCAATTAGATGCACTTCCGGGCGTGGGACCTGTTCTTGCTCAAAGAATTTGGGACTACCGAGAAGCAAACGGAAGGTTTGCAGAAGTATCTCAATTATCTAATGTTGAAGGTATTGGAAAATCTAAGTTAAAAACAATCAGTGAAAAAGCTTGCGTCTAGATAACGATGTAAGATTTCTTCCATTTGCAACTTTAATTTGGCTTATAATTCTTGGCAATCATTATTTATATTTTACATCTATTTTAATAATTGTCTTTATTTCGATGTCTATTTTCTTTTTAAGTTCTAGCAATAAGTTGTTTTCAACTTCGTTAATTCTTGTTGCAATATTGGCAATGACAACAAGCTATTTTCGCTCTAATGATTTTAATTTGCAAAATTTAAATTTGAACGAAAAGTTTGAATTGACTGGAGAAATTCGCTCCGATTTAATACCTTCGAATCTGCCAAAATTTGGAACATTAGATATGTTTTCTAAATATTACTTTAAATTCAAAATAGATAAACTAAAACAAGAAAAAACATACATCAAAAATGTTTCACACTTAGTAAAAGTTGATATAACAAATACAGAATACTTAGAATATGGAACTAAAATAAAATTAATTGGACATCTAGAGCCATCAAATTATTTAAATTTTGACTATGAAATGACTCCGGAAAAGATAATATATTTAAATAAACCAACTTTCATAAATAGATCAATAAATACTTTTAGAAACAATTTTATTTTAAGCACTAAAGAAATCAATACTGAAGGCTCAGAGTTATTACCAGGTTTAATATTGGGAGACACTCGTTTTCAGTCAAAAACATTAAAAGAAGATATGAAATCAAGTGGACTTACGCACTTAACCGCGGTAAGTGGTGGAAATATAGCAATTTTAATCGTTGCTCTGGGTTTTTTACTTCGAAAAACAAAAATTAATTTTAAAATACAAATTCTATTTATTTTCATTTTTTTACTATTTTTTGCTTATCTAGTAAGAACTGAACCAAGCGTGATACGTGCCTCATTTATGGCATCAATTGTTCTAATTTCTGTGCTTTACGGGGTTTCTAAACAAGGAATTAATGCTTTGCTCATCACAATTTGTATCGCTTTACTGCTAGATCCAAATTTAGCTTTGAGTTGGGGATTTATACTTTCGGTTTTTGCCACTTTTGGACTCTTATTGTTTACTGAGCCCATTCTTGAATACTTAACAAAATCTTTTCCTTGGTTAAATAAAAACTTACTCATAGTAATTGCCGTTGCATTGGCTGCCCAATTTTCAACTATGGGACTTGTGGCAGGCTTTACCGGTTTGATTTCCATTTGGTCAGTAATTGCAAACACATTAGTTTCACCAATCGTTCCTTTAGTGACTATTTTAGGTTATTTAGGACTTATTGTTTCAAATATAAATCCGTCTCTTGCAATTATTTTTAATTTACCTGCTTCAATTTTTGCTAATTGGATAGTAACAATTTCTCATTTCTTTGCAGATCAAGAATTGAGCATAATTAAAATTCCCAATGGAATTGTAGGATTTTTAATTGCTAATTTTATTTTAATATTTATCATTTACCTAATTAAAAAATTACATATAACTATTATTCTAATTACTCTCATTTTTACTTTTATTTTTGTATCTATGAGTACTACATTATTTTTTCATAAGGCTTGGCCTGTAAAAAATTGGCAATTTGTCATGTGTGATGTTGGCCAAGGGGATGGTTTAGTCATTCAGGATTCGACTGGGAAAACTATGGTTGTTGATGTGGGTCCTGACGGTAAATTGATGACTAAATGTTTGAAAAAATTAGGAATAAAGCAAATAGATATTTTGTTACTTACCCATTTTCACCTAGACCACGTAGCTGGCTTAAAAGAAGTTATGAGAAATCATGAAATAAAAGCAGTTTTTACTAGCTGGATAAAAGAACCGCACGAGGAATCAAAAAGAGTCGAAGAATTATTAAGAACACATACAATTAATTTCTTAATAAGTGGTCAACGAATTCAATTAGGAGAAATTAAATTGACTTGTTTTTGGCCAACAAATAAAAAAATGGAAATTGAATCTGTAGCAAATAATTCAAGCCTTGTTGTTTTAGCAGAAATTGATAATGCTTCAATTCTTTTAACTGGCGATATTGAACCGGCAGCGCAGGAAGTTATAAGAAATAAGTGGCAAAAATTAGAAGTGGATGTTATCAAGATTCCTCATCATGGATCTAAGTTTCAGGATGCTCTGTTTCCTGAGTGGTCAGGTGCCAGATTGGCTTTAATCAGCGTGGGTTCTGAGAATAGATATGGTCATCCATCTAAAGAAGCAATTGAATTGTATGAAAAATCAGAAATGAAAGTTCTTTCATCGAGTTTGAATGGTTCTATTTCAATATTTATAAATAAGTATGATCAAATTGAGTATTCCTCAACAGGCTAGGATTGAACCGTTATGGCAAATATTGATTCAATCTTTTTAATAACGGGTAACACAGATTTACTAATTGACAGAGAAATCGCTGAACTTTTCAATAATTTAAAATCTAAGAATAAATTAATTGAAAAACAAATAATTTACGCTCAAGATGAAAATAGTTTTGATCAAATATTAGAATACACATCTCCAAATTTATTTGGAAATACAACTTTACTAGTAATTGATGAAATAAATGTAGCTGAAGATAAACTAGATAGTAAACTTGTAGATTTTTTGAAAAATATTGCCGATCAAAATATAGAAGATAATTATTTGGTAGTAGTTCACCGAGGAGGAGCTGGTGGAACTGGAATTGTCAAATCTTTACAAAAATTAAAAATTAAAGAAATAAAGTGTCCAAGTATTAAGTTTACTTCTGAATTTATTGATTTTATGAAGCAAGAATTTAAAAGAAATAAACGTGAAATTGATGAAGACGCACTTTTGGCATTACGAGATGCAGTTGGAGAAAATTTAGATGAACTAGTTGGAGCAATCTCACAACTTTGTTTTGATGTTTTAGATAGAAAAATTGAACTTGAACATGTTCAGAAATATTATCAAGGAAATGTTGCAGTGAAAGTTTTTGATATTTCAAATTCATTATGGGATGCGAATTATGAAAGTGCTATAAAAAATTTGAATGATCTTCTTGATCAAGATAATAATTCTGGTGTTTATATTGTAACTATAATTGCAAATTCTTTAAGAAAGTTAGTGAAATTAGCCTCTCTACCTAATAGCGCAAATGATTTTCAGGTAGCTCAAGAAATAGGTGTTTCTCCAAAACAAGTTCCTTACCTAAGAAAACAACTAAGAAATTGGAATCAGACTTCGCTAGCAAATGCTGTTGTTGAATTGGCCAAAGTTGATGCTTTCATAAGAGCTGGTTATGAAGGAACCTACCTTGATCAAAATCAAAAAAGATTTCTTCTTGAAACTACAGTGAGAAAAATAGCCTTATCTGCTAAATAATTTATTTTTTAGATTTTGCTAATTTTTTGTTAATTGCAGATTTTTTATTTGAGGCTTGATTTTTGTGAATTACACCTTTTGCAACTGCCTTATCGAGCTGCTTACCTGCTTCTTTAGCTAATTTTGCAGCACCTGCATCACCTGCGGCTAGTGCTTCATTGAATTTACGAATAGTTGTTTTGATAGCCGAGCGAACTGTTTTGTTTCTGTCGCGAGCAGCATTGTTTTGACCGATACGCTTAATTTGCGATTTAATGTTTGCCAATTTAAAACTCGTTTCTTTCGCTTAAAGTTGTGAGGCGCTTTATTGCTTCTCTCAAAGTACAGAGTAGCGTGTGACTTGAAAGTACTAATTAAGTACCCAAAAATTGCTTCAATAACTTAAAGGAAAGACCTAATAATTAATCGTGAATCCTGATATAAATCCTGCAGGTCAAACTCCGGCAGAGCTAATTCGTAATTTTTGCATCATTGCCCATATTGATCATGGTAAATCCACTTTGGCAGATCGAATGCTGCAAATAACTGGGGTGGTTGAAGAGCGCAATATGAGAGCTCAGTATTTGGATCGCATGGACATAGAAAGAGAACGTGGAATCACAATTAAATCTCAAGCCGTTAGATTACCTTGGCAAGGAATTGATAATAAAAATTACATTTTAAATTTAATTGATACACCAGGTCACGTTGATTTTACATACGAAGTAAGTAGATCTCTTGCTGCTTGTGAAGGTGCAATACTTCTTGTGGATGCAGCTCAAGGAATTGAAGCACAAACTTTAGCCAATTTGTATTTAGCAATCGAATCAGATATCAAAGTCATTCCTGTTCTAAATAAAATAGATTTACCAGCAGCACAACCTGAAAAATATGCGGCTGAAATAGCTAACATAGTAGGCTGCAAACCAAATGATGTCTTAAAAGTTAGCGCAAAAACTGGTCAAGGCGTTAAAGAACTTTTAGATTTAGTAGTAGTTGAAGTCCCTGCTCCAGTTGGTGATGCAAATGCTCCAGCTAGAGCGATGATTTTTGATTCTGTTTATGACACTTATCGCGGAGTTGTTACATACGTGCGCGTAGTCGATGGGAAATTGTTACCAAGAGAAAAAATTAAAATGATGTCATCTGGTGCCACACATGAGTTGTTGGACATTGGCGTTATTTCTCCAGAACCAAAATCAACAAAAGGTTTAGGTGTTGGTGAAGTTGGCTATTTAATAACTGGGGTAAAGGATGTTCGCCAATCAAGAGTCGGTGACACAATAACTGATTCAATTAAACCTGCAAATAAAGCTTTATCCGGGTTTCGTGATCCAAAGCCAATGGTTTTTGCTGGATTATTTCCAATTGATGGAAGTGATTATCCGCTTTTAAGAGATGCGCTTGATAAATTGCAGTTAAATGATGCAGCATTAGTTTACGAGCCAGAATCATCTGTTGCTTTAGGATTTGGATATCGTTGCGGATTTCTTGGTCTGTTGCATTTAGAAATTGTTAGAGAAAGACTTTCAAGAGAATTCGATTTAAATTTAATTTCTACTGCGCCTAGTGTGGGGTATCGAATTGTAATGGAAGATGGACAAGAAATATCAATTACAAATCCAAGTGAATTTCCTAATGGAAAAGTTAATGAAATATTTGAACCTATTGTCAAAGCGACAATTTTAACTCCAAGTGAATATATAGGACCTGTAATGGAACTTGCCCAAGATAGAAGAGGTCAGATGCATAACATGGATTATTTATCTGAAGATCGAGTTGAATTAAGATATACACTTCCTTTAGCTGAAATTGTCTTTGATTTTTTTGATCAACTTAAATCTAAAACCAGAGGTTATGCATCTTTTGATTATGAACCTTCTGGAGAGCAAAGTGCTCAATTAGTAAAAGTTGATATTTTATTACACGGCGATCCAGTTGATGCTTTTTCTTCAATTGTTCACAAAGATAAAGCTTATTCCTATGGAGTTGAAATGACTTCTAGATTAAAAGAATTAATTCCAAGACAACAATTCGAAGTTCCGATTCAAGCAGCTATAGGTTCAAGAATTATTGCCAGAGAAACAATTAGAGCGATTAGAAAAGATGTGTTGGCAAAATGCTATGGCGGAGACATTACTAGAAAAAGAAAATTACTTGAAAAGCAAAAAGAGGGTAAGAAAAGAATGAAAATGGTCGGTAAAGTCGAAGTTCCTCAAGAAGCATTTGTGGCAGCACTTCAAACGTCTTCTGAAAATGGCGCAAAAGAAAAAAATAAGTAAGGTATTAAATGGCGCAAGAATCCGAAGCAGATATAGCGCCTCTTGACGGAAACCTTGCAATAGATTTTAATAACCTGTTAAAAAAGCCTTTTTCTGTATATATTCATGTTCCTTACTGCAAAAAACGTTGCGGATATTGTGACTTTAATACCTATACTCCAAGTGAATTAGATGCAAATGATCAAGTGGAAAGTTGGGCTAAAGCAACTGTAAAAGAAATAGAATTTGCAAAGAAAATTTTGAAAAAAGATTTAATAATTGACACTATTTTTTTTGGCGGCGGAACTCCATCTTTACTTTCAAACAAAGAAATTTCTTTTTTACTGGAAGCACTAAAAGAAAATTTTAATTTAGCAAATGATGTTGAAATTACTTTAGAAGCAAATCCTGATGACATTACTGAGGAAAAAATTACATCTTGGCTTGAAAATCAAATAAATAGAATTTCAATCGGAATGCAAAGTTCATCTAAAAAAGTATTACAAACGCTAGATCGCACACACGATACTTTCAATATTAAAAAATCATCTAATTTGCTTAAAAAGCATGGATTAAAAAATTTTAGTTTTGATTTAATCTATGGAACACCTGGAGAAAGCTTAAAAGAGTGGCAAGAAAGTATTGAATTTGCACTTAGTTTAAACCCAACCCACTTATCGGCATATTCTTTGGTTATTGAACCTGGAACAAAAATGGGTAAAGATTTGAAAACAAATAAAATTCAAAATGTTAATGACGATCTATCTGCAGATAAATATTTATTAGCGGATGAAATATTGGAACAACATGGATTTTCTTGGTATGAAATTTCTAATTGGAGTTCCAATAATTTAAATTCTCGACATAATTTAAATTATTGGAAAAATAATAATTGGTGGGGTTTTGGCCCAGGTGCTCACTCTCATATTGACGGAATAAGATGGTGGAATTTAAAATTACCAAATCAGTGGAGAGAAAGATTGGAAAAACTTCAATCTCCTGCAAAAGCGCGAGAAGTATTAACTGCGGATCAAAAAATAAGTGAAGAAATAATGCTCTCATTACGGTTAAAGTCAGGATTAGACTCAAGAAAATTTAGTACTAATATAATTAATGACTTAATAAAAAATGATCTTATTTACTTACATGAACATAATTTAGTTTTAACAAAAAGAGGCAGATTGCTTGCAGATCAGGTTTTTGTTCAATTAAATAATTAAAAAACAAATTTTCCACACAATTACCAAGCCAAAAGTGGCAGTTAAAATAAAAATAAAGTAATCTAGCACTTGATAGGTTTAAGTGCTAATTAATGATAAGACGGTGATTCCTTGGACGAGAGAAAGTTTGCGGTTCTAAGTGCAATCATTGAGGACTATGTTGCGACTCAAGAACCCATCGGTTCAAAGAGTCTTGTTGAAAGACACAGTTTAAAAGTTTCGCCTGCAACAGTTCGAAATGAAATGGCTGTCTTGGAAGACGAAGGTTACATTGTTCAGCCGCATACGAGTGCTGGTCGAATTCCAACTGACAAAGGCTACAGAACTTTTGTAGATCGATTAAATGAAGTACGACAACTTTCGCCAGCAGAAACAAGAGCTATCACACAAGTTTTAGAGGGCGCTATTGATTTAGACGATGTGATGCAAAAAACTGTTAAATTACTATCGCAATTAACAGGTCAGATTTCTTTGGTTCAATATCCAATTCTTTCGGGATCAATTGTTAAACACATTGACTTAATTTCAATAAATGAAAAAAGAATTATGATTGTGCTGGTAGCAAATAGTGGAAGACTTGAACAAGTAACAGTCGAATTAGAAAATAATGTAGATGAGTCCACTCTAGAATTATTACGAAATAAATTAAAAAATACGATTACTGATAAAAAATTTATAGAAGTATCAAATTTAATTAAAAATTTTGAAAATGATACAGAATTAAACAATAAGGTATTGGTTAGTAAAGTCATTGAAAAGTTGAAAGTAATGGTGACCCAAAAATCGGATCAGAAAATAGTAATAGCAGGTGCAAGTAATTTAGCAAAATTAGACTCAGAATTTAGTAAAAAATTATTACCAGTTTTGGATGAAATAGAAGAAAATGTAGTAATGCTCAAATTGATGGGTGAAATGGTCAACGAGGATGAGCTTTTCATAAGAATTGGCCACGAAAATAAAGTAGCCAACTTGCATTCAGCTTCAGTGGTCTCTTCTGGCTACATAACAGGAGATTCATTATCAAAACTTGGCATAGTAGGTCCTACTCGAATGGATTATCCAGGAACAATTTCCGCAGTGAGAGCTGTTGCGCGTTATTTGGGAAGAATTCTAGGAAACAAATAAATGGCAAATGATTATTATGACATTTTAGGTGTTGACACCGATGCAAGTGGTGATGAAATAAAAAAAGCTTATAGAAAACTTGCAAGAGAATTACATCCAGACTTAAATCCAGATCCATCAGCAGCCGAAAAATTTAAAGAGGTAACGGCTGCATATGAAACATTAAGTGATGATCAAAAACGAAGAATGTATGATTTAGGTTTTTCCGGCAATGGTCCAAGTGCTGGAGGTTTTGGTTTTGGAGGTCTAGGAGATTTCGTTGATGCATTTTTTGGATCCACTCAACAAAGAGGTCCAAGATCTAGAACTAGACGAGGACAGGATGCTTTAATTCAAATTGAAATTGAATTAATTGAAGCGTTCACAGGATTAAATAAAGATTTAACAGTTGAAACTGCAGTAGTTTGTTCAGTTTGCCAAGGAAGTTGTTGTGTACCTGGAACTTCTCCAACAGTTTGCTCGATGTGTAGAGGTAGGGGAGATGTACAAGCAGTGCAACGTTCCCTTCTTGGACAGGTTGTTTCTAGTAGACCTTGTCCACAATGTTCTGGATTTGGAACAGTATTACAAAGTCCTTGTGCAGAATGTTCTGGAGAAGGAAGAGTTAGAACACGTGCAACATTAAATGCCCAAATACCAGCAGGAGTTGATTCAGGAACCAGAGTTCAACTTGTTGGAAGAGGAGAAGTTGGTCCTGGCGGTGGTGAAGCTGGGGATTTGTTTTTAGAAATTATTGTTAAACCACATAAAACTTTTCATCGAGAAGCAGATGATTTGCATAGTTTGATTAATATTCCAATGACTGCTGCAGCTTTAGGCACAAATTTTATTTTTCATACGTTTGACTCTGAAGAAAATATAACTATCAAACCCGGCACTCAATCTGGAACCGTGATTACTTTGAGAGGAAAAGGAATGCCTCGACTTAGAAGAGAAGGTAATGGCGACTTACATCTTGAAGTTAACGTTGAGACTCCTTCCGCGATAAACGAAGAGCAAAAAAGCCTACTGAAAAAATTAGCTGAATTACGAAAAGAAGATAAATTAAATATTGAACCTGAAAAAATAAATGAAACTGGATTATTTTCTAAAATAAGAGATGTGTTCTCAAGATAAAAATGCAACCTGCTTATTTTATTGCTTTAACTGAAGATTTAAATAAGCAAATAATTACCTTAATAGGTGATGAAGCACATCACGCTATAAAAGTTAGAAGAACTCAATTGAATGAGACTATTTTTGTCACAGACACTAATGGATTAGTTGTTGAAGCAAAAGTGGTCGAAATTGGTCCAGGAAAAATACTCAAAGCAGAAACCATAAGTAAAAAGACCCATCAGATAAAAAAACCGCTTGTTTGTGTTGCTCAGGCAATCGCTAAAGGAGATAGAGCTGATTTATCTATAGAGCTTTTGACTGAGGTGGGTGTTGATCAAATTATTCCCTGGCAAGCAAACAGAAGCGTTTCAAAATTAGAAGATAAGGCAGACAAATTAATTCAGAAATGGCAAAATATTGCTAGAGAATCAACAAAACAAGCAAGACGACCTTTTATGCCAGAGTTATTGAATTTAGTAAATTCAAACGATTTAGTTGATAAATTTATTAATTACGACCAAATTATAATCTTAGATCCAGATTCACCATTTTACTTTACAGATGAAATCAAAAATATTTCAAAAAGTGTCTTACTTGTAATTGGCCCAGAAGGTGGAATAGATGAAACAGAGATGCTTTTATTTAAAAATTCTAAAGCAAGACTTGCAAGTCTTGGAGAATCAATTCTTAGAACTTCTTCAGCAGGGGCAATTAGTGCAGCAATTTTACTTGCTCAAACAAAATGGATAAAATAGTCAAATGATTGATTGCTTATTTTGTAAAATCGTATTAGGAGAAATTCCTTCTAGCAAAGTTTTTGAAAATGATGAATTTTTGGCATTTAATGATATTGATCCAAAAGCACCAGTTCATGTTTTAGTAATTCCAAAAAAACACTTTGAAAATATTTCAGAATTAAGTAAAAAAGATGAAAAATTAACTTCTGGACTTTTGTCGGTAGCATCAAAAATTGCTGAACAAGAAAAATTAACTAATGGATTTAGAGTTGTGCTTAATACTGGGCTAGATGGTGGACAATCAGTTTTTCATGTTCATGCCCACGTTTTAGGTGGGCGTAGCCTAACTTGGCCACCAGGCTAAATGTCCAGTTTATTTGAACAAATATCATAAAAATAGATGACCAGTCTAAGTAGCGATTTTCAATCTCGCATAATAATTCCAAATTCTATTTCGATGTTTTCACTTCTTGGAACTAACGATGAGAATTTAAAAATAGTTGAAAAATCATTTCCTGAAGTTAATTTACATGTAAGAGGAAATGAAATTAATCTTAATGGAAATGTAAATTCAGTAAAACTTGTTAATCAACTATTTGCTGAATTAATATCTTTGATTAGAACGGGTCAATCTTTAAATTCTGATGTAATTGAAAGATCTATTTCAATGTTGAATGCAGAAGTTCAAATAAGTCCAAGTAAAATTTTAACAGTTGATATTTTGACTTCACGCGGTAAATCAATTAGACCAAAGACTTTTAATCAAAAAAAATACGTCGATGCGATTGATAATAAAACAGTTGTTTTTGGAATTGGACCTGCAGGTTCTGGAAAAACTTATTTAGCTGTAGCTAAGGCAGTTCAAGCTTTGCAAGCTAAACAAGTAAACAGAATAGTTTTGACAAGACCAGCTGTTGAAGCTGGAGAGCATCTTGGATTTTTACCAGGAACATTGTCTGAAAAAATAGATCCGTATTTAAGACCACTCTATGATGCCTTGCAAGACATGATTGACCCAGAAAAAATACCTAAACTTATGACGAATGGCTCAATTGAAGTTGCACCTCTTGCATATATGAGAGGTAGAACTTTGAATGATTCCTTTATTATTCTTGATGAAGCTCAAAATACCTCGCCAGAGCAAATGAAAATGTTTTTAACCAGACTTGGATTTGGTTCAAAAATGGTAGTTACAGGAGATGTAACTCAAATTGATTTACCGTCAGGAACAAAATCTGGATTAAAAGTAGTTCAAGATATTTTAGAGACTGTTGAAGATTTAGAATTTATTAATTTAACTTCTGAAGACGTTGTGAGACATAAATTAGTGAGTCGTATCGTTGAAGCATATGAAACTTGGGATAAAAAATCTGATATAGGAAATAATCGAAGATGATTGACATAGAGAATAAAAGTTCGTTTGGAATTGATGAAAAAAAACTAAAGTTTTTTATAGATAGTATCTTTTCAGAATTAAATATTCCTAATCATTTTGCCCTTTCAATTCTTTACGTCGATGTTAAAGAAATGCAAGAATTACATTTCAAATGGATGAAATTAAATACCCCAACAGATGTAATGAGTTTTCCAATGGATGAGGTAAATAATTCAGGCAGAACTAAAGATAAAATACTTGGCGATGTCATTATTTGTCCAAGCGTTTCTTGGAGTGAAGCAACTTTTAGGAGAGAGAATCCTGCCCGATATTTTGTTTTCTTACATGTTCATGCAATTTTGCATCTTTTAGGACATGATCACCAAAAACTAAGACAAAGAAAAATCATGAAAAAACTTGAAAAACAAGTAATGGACATGATTGAGAAAGTTAAATAATTGAATAATTTAACTAGTTTAATCATTATTGCTATTGTCATTGAAATTTTAGCTGCAGTTTTTATTGCGACTAAAACTGCTATTTCACGAACTTCTGAATCAAGAGTGGATGCTTTTGCCAAAGAAACTGAAAAAAACACAGCTAAACTTGAAAAAGTAATTGCAGATAAAACGAAACATGTCGCCTCACTTCAGCTTTTAGCACTTGCTTTAACTTCTGCTGGGGGAGTATTTCTTACTTTTGTAATTATTAAAATCTATTCTGCAAACTCTTTTTCAATATTTTTATCAACCATAATTGTCTCATTATTAGGCTTTATTGTTTTAGGTGTAGCTCCAGAAACCTTGGGACGACAAAAATCAGACTCAATTGCCTATTACATGTCATCTATTTCTTTAATTATAAAACCAGTAATTTGGCCAATTGCAAAAATTCTTGTTTCGATTGGTAATGCGTTAACACCTGGAAAAGGATTTAAAGACGGCCCATTTGCAACGGCAGAAGATTTACGCGATCTAGTAGATCAAGCTGAAGAGGCAGATGTCATTGAAGACGAAGAACGTCAAATGATTCATTCGGTGTTTGAACTTGGTTCAACTGTTGCTCGTGAAGTTATGGTGCCAAGAACTGAAATGGTCTGGATTGAAAAAGGAAAAACACTAAGACAAGCAATTTCTTTAGCTCTTCGTTCAGGTTATTCAAGAATTCCAGTTATTGGTCAAGATTCCGATGACATTATTGGAGTTGTTTATTTAAAGGATATTTCAAGAAGAATATTTGAAAATTCAGAGTCAGAAAGAAATGAATTAGTTGAACAACTTATGCGAAGTGCTTATTTTGTGCCTGATAGTAAACCCGCAGATGAATTATTGCGAGAAATGCAAGCAGCAAGAGTTCATTTAGCAGTAGTTGTGGATGAATATGGCGGTACAGCAGGATTAGTAACTATTGAAGATATTTTAGAAGAAATCGTTGGCGAAATAACTGACGAGTATGACACTCATATTGAAGAAGTAAATGAACTTGGTCCAAATGTATTCAGAGTCAGTTCTCGTATTCATCTTGATGATGTTGCCGAATTAATAAAAGTCGATTTATCAAGTGATGATGAGGGTGTTGATACTTTATCTGGATTCTTAGCTAAAAAAATTGATCGTGTCCCAATTCCTGGAACTTCAATCGATATAGAGGGATGGGAATTTGTGGCAGAAAGAGCCGCAGGGCGAAGAAATAAAGTAGGAACAATTCTGATTCGCAAAATTGAAAATTCTGAAACTGTATAAATTACTGCTGAAGCACACTCAAATTAACTCATCAGGCAAAATATATTTATGAGCGAATTTAGAAGTGGTTTTGCTTGCATTGTAGGTAGACCAAATGTGGGTAAATCTACCCTGACAAATCAACTAGTTGGACAAAAAATTTCTATTATTTCTAAACAACCCCAAACTACACGTCATGCAATTAGGGGAATTGTTCATAATGAAAAAGGTCAAATTGTTTTAGTTGATACACCGGGAATTCATAAACCAAAAACACTATTGGGATCCAAATTAAATGAATTAGTGAAGCAAACCTGGTCTGAAGTAGATGTAATTATTTTTTGTATTCCAGCTGATCAAAAAATAGGTCCAGGAGATAAATTTATTGCTCAAGAAATAATGAAATATTCAAAAAAACCAAAAATTGGAATTCTAACTAAAATTGATAGTGTAAAACAAAATGTAATTGCAGAAAGACTAGTTGAGTTAGACAAATTAGCTAAAGATTTAGAATTTGAGTGGGAAGAAATAATTCCAATTAGTTCACAGACTGGAGAAAATCTAGATAAATTAATTAATTTAATAATTAAATATCTACCTGAAGGACCAGAACTTTACCCACAAGAAGTAATTACAGATGAATCTATAGAAACAATGATTTCTGAATATATTAGAGAAGCAGCACTTGAAGATTTAAGAGAAGAACTACCGCATTCTCTTGCAGTGGTGGTACAAAAAATAGAGACAGATGAAGATAGACCTGCGGATAAACCCCTAATGAAAATATATGCAGAAATTTATGTTGAACGAGATAGCCAAAAAGGAATCATAATTGGAAATAAAGGATCTAAATTGAAAGAAATTGGATCTATATCAAGAAAACAAATAGAGAAATTAGTTGGAATGAAAGTGTATTTAGATTTACAAGTTAAAGTTGCACTTAATTGGCAAACGGATCAAAATCAATTAACTAAACTAGGGTTTTAATAAATTTCTTTATTTTCCTGAATGTGTAGTTCGTCAATTATTTCGTAACGCTTTCCGTAAGTTTGAACTAATGCAATAACAGCAGCTGCAATAGGAACTCCAATTAATGCGCCTACAGGGCCAAAAAAACTAGCAAAAATAATTACAGAGGCAAAAGCTACCGCCGGATGAATGTTCATTGTCATTGATGAAACTCTTGGAGTTAATAAATAATTTTCAATTTGTTGATAGATTGTTACAAAAATTATTACAAATAAACCATCAATTGGTTCATTCACAACTGCCACAATTGCAGGAATTATGCCACCTAAATAAGAACCTATTGTCGGAATAAACTGGCTAATAATTCCGGTGAACAGACCTAAAGGTAGCCAGTAGGGTACTTCAATAATTAATAAAAATACTGAAGTAATAACGGAATTTATCGTAGCTAAAATAACTCGGCTGATTACAAATCCACCTGTTTTTTCAGTTGCAACTTTCCAAACCGTTGTAAAAACAACTTGTTGTTTAGCAGGTAACCAACTTGCAATTGACCTTCTAATTTTCGGAGTCTCTGAAGCAAAATAAAAAGTAAATAGCAATAAAGTGAAGATTTTAAATAAAAATCCAGCAATACTTGTAACTAAACCAAAAATTCCTCCTGCAATACTTTGGGCAAATGTTGCAATTTGTGTATTTGAGATATTCAAAGATTCTTCAATATTTGAAGGACTTAAATTCAAGTCAAAACTATTATTAAGCCAACTTGAAAAACCTTCGATTAAAGTTGGTATTTGAGTTATTAAACTGGCTAATTGCGATGCTAAAAGTTGGCCAAAGGCTGCAATAAATCCAACAACAAGTGCGACTAAAGATAATAAGACTATAAAAGTACTCAAACCACGCTTAATACCTGACTTAGTTAGTTTTTCAACTAGAGGAGTAATTGCTATACCAATTAACCAAGCAAGAAGTATTAGAAATAAAAAGTCTTTACTTTTGTTAAATGCCCATTCAACTAATTGAAAAAAAATAACAATGATTAAAACGGTAATGATGCTTCTTTGAATAAACCTTCTATTAACAGAAAACTCCCAGTTTGCTCCAGATCCACTTTTGCCTGAAATATCAGGTTGAGAATCCTGATTAGATGGGTTTGTCAATTTAGCTCCTTGTTCTACTTGATAACTCTACTTAACTTCATTCACTTAAGGAGTGTTGTGGTGAGAACAAAATAGGAATTTCCAGCAGAATAAGTCCTATGCCTCAATATCGCGATGAAGGAATTGTGCTTCGTACTCAAAGATTGGGGGAGGCAGATCGCATCGTCACGGTTTTAACAAAAAATAATGGCCGGGTTAGAGCAGTTGCTAAGGGTGTAAGAAAAACCACTTCACGTTTTGGCGCAAGAGTTGAACCTTTTGGTCATATTGATGCGCATTTTCATTTAGGTAAAAGTTTAGATATTTTGAGCCAAGTTGAATCTTTATTTTCGTATGGCGCAATTTTGTCGCAAGATTATGCAAAATGGACAGCCGGACAAGCAATGCTTGAAACTACTGAGCATTTAACTCCAGAAGAAAAAGAACCTGCTACTCAGCAATATTTACTATTAATTGGTGCTTTGAGATCTTTAGTTAAGGGTGAACATGATCCAAATTTAATTTTGGATTCTTTCCTTTTGAGATCTTTAGCAATCTCTGGTTATGCTCCTTCTTTTTATGATTGTGCAAGATGTGATAAGTCAGGTCCACATAAAGCATTTTCAGTTGCAACTGGGGGTGCCGTTTGTGATGAATGTAAGCCCTCAGGTTCAGTCGTTCCATCCTTAGCAACATTTGAATTAATGTCTGCTTTGCTAATTGGAGATTGGATAGTTGCAGATGCTTCAGAGCCAAAAGCCAGACGAGAGGCAAGTGGCATAATTGCTGCATATTTACAATGGCATATTGAACGAGGAATCAGATCTTTAAGAATGGTGGAGAGAAAATAATTGGTTAAAAGTAGAAAAAAATTTCCACCTGTCCCAAAACATAAAACTGGTGTTAAACCACCGGCTATTTCATCAACATTTATTCCAAACCATGTAGCAATTGTTATGGATGGAAATGGACGTTGGGCCAAAGAAAGAGGATTACCAAGAACTGCAGGACATGAAGCAGGAGAACTAGCCCTACTAGATGCCGTTTATGGCGCCCTTGAAATTGGTGTTAAGTATTTAACTGTTTATGCATTTTCAACTGAAAATTGGAAAAGAAGTCCTGATGAAGTTAAATTCTTAATGAATTTTAATCGAGAAGTAATTCACCGGCGAGTTGAAGAGATGAATCAATTTGGTATAAAAGTTAGATGGGCTGGCCGAGAAGCTAGACTTTGGAAAAGTGTAGTTGATGAACTTAAGAAAGCTGAAAGAAAAACTTCAAAAAATGATCAATTAACTTTGACCATGTGTGTTAATTACGGAGGAAGAGCCGAAATTGTCGATGCTGTAACTGAAATTGCTCGCGATGTTAAGGCACGAAAATTAAGACCAGATTCGATTTCTGAAAAGAAACTTAAAAAATATTTATATGAACCAAACATGCCAGATGTTGATTTATTTTTAAGAACTTCAGGAGAACAAAGAACAAGTAACTTTTTATTGTGGCAATCGGCTTATGCAGAAATGGTTTTTATGGATGTTTTATGGCCAGATTTTGACAGAAGACATTTATGGCAGGCTATAGAAATTTATGCCAAACGAGAACGTCGTTTTGGCGATGCCAAGCCTAATTAACGACAATTCTTACAAAGCCCAAATATTTCTATAACATGGCCTGAAATTTGGTAATTATTCTCTTGAGCAATTCTTTGCATCAAATTTTCTATCTCTGAGGTATTAAATTCACTGGTGGTTGCACATTTTGTGCAAACTAAATGATGATGGTGATTTTTACTACAAATTTTATATAAAGTCTCTCCATTTTCACTTTTTAAACTATCAACTAATCCAGTTTCAGATAAGGCTTGCAAAGTTCTGTAAACAGTAGCAAGTCCTATTTTTTCTCCTCTAGAAACCAGCAATTTGTGCACTTCTTGAGCAGAACTAAATTTGGTAATTGATAGTAATAAATCAGAAATTGCTTTTCTTTGCTTGGTATTTTTAGTTAAAACACTATTCAAAGTTATTCTCCTAAATTCCCAATAATTAACCACATTGCAACAACACCAATTACTGTTGAAAGCATAGTTAATTTAGATGGATGTTTTGAATGAGCTTCTGGCAAAATATGTGATGTGGCAAGATAAATTATGATTCCAGAAAATGCAGCTAAATAAATTCCAATAGTTGCCTCACTTATTACTAGAGCACTACCAACAATTGCGCCACCTATCCTCATGACTGCATCAACACTTAAAAGTGCAAAACCTGATCGTGACCATTTACCACTTTTAATTAGAAGAGAGACAGTGTTTAAACCATCACTAAATGCATGAGCTAAAAGTGCAATAAAAACGGTTATTCCTAATGCGGCACTGACTTGAAAGGCGATTCCCAAAGCTATGCCGTCTAAGAAAACATGCCCTGCCATTCCTAGCGCACCCAGACCACCTGCAAAATTTATTGGATGCTTATGACCTGAAAATTCAGATTCTGTAGCTTCGTGCGATCCAAAAGTTTTTTCTAAAAAGTGAACTGCTAAAAACCCGACTACCAAAGATATTGAGACGACTTGTACGCCAGCAAAACTATTTGTGTTCATTTCAAATATTTCAGGTAATAGATCAAATGCCACAAGGCCAAGCAGTAAACCTGCGGAAAGTCCTAAAACAAGATGAAGGCGATCTTTACCTTTAAGCGCTAATAGACCTCCTAAAAATGTGGCCACAACTGTGATGGCGGCTAAGAGGATTGGGGTAATCATGAAAGTCTCCTTTATTGGTTACTTTCAAGTTATCTTAAATGAGAATGATTGTCAATATCAAATTGAGGTAAATCTTGAGAAAGATGCATAAAGTAAAAGCCCTATAACCAAAATGCGAAGCAATCTTGAAGTTGGCACCAAAATCATCCACGAAAGAATCAAAAGCCAACCAAGAAAAAGTGCTATGAACATTAATGCGAAAAATCCAATCCAAAATCCCCAAGCTTCATTTGGGTTTGCAAGTAATCCAACTAAAAGTAGAAAAGTCATCAAAATGGGAATAACCCATCGAGGCAAAGCGTGTAACCGAACTAGAAATGGAGAACTAACTTTTGCCACATACTTTTGAAAGTCTGACACTTTAAGCCTCTCTGACTAAAACCCCTCGTCACCCTCTAGTCTGACGGATATGTTCGTAATTACTCAACATCAACCTGCAAATAGTGACGACTTCTTACAACTTGTAGAGGTCATGACTGAGCAATTATCAAAAGAACCAGGTTTTATTAGATTGTCAGTAACAAGATCGGTTGATGAGCCAAGTACCTGGAAAATAGTGCAAGAGTGGGAGCAAATTGGTGATGCTCGCAGAGCAGTTAATTCATCAAAAAACAGAATGATTGTTTGGCCAGTTTTGTCCCAAGCACAAAATGAAGTTAGTTTTTTTGAGACTTTAGTTGAATATAAAGATGGTAAAAGTTCAATTTTTAAGTCAGGACTTAGCCAGTAATAAAGCTGGTTTTAAGTAGGCTTAGGAAAGATCAATAAATGGATATGAGGGTTAATGCCAATAGATAAAGTAGAAGCAGTCGTTAATCTGTGTAAACGACGTGGCTTTGTTTATCCCTCAAGTGAAATCTATGGAGGCACAAGATCTGCTTGGGACTATGGACCCTTGGGAGTTGCTTTAAAGGAAAACGTTAGAACTCAATGGTGGAATGCCATGGTTAAATCTAGGGAAGATGTAGTTGGACTTGATTCATCAATAATTCTTGCTCCTCAAGTTTGGCAAGCATCAGGACACGTAGATGCATTTGTTGATCCATTAACTGAATGTAAAAAATGCCATAAAAGATATAGAGCAGATCAATTAATTGAAAACTATGAAAACAAACATAAAAAAACTCCCGCAAACGGTTTAGCAGATATAGCTTGTGCCAACTGTGGCACAAAAGGTGAATTCACTGCAGAAAGAATGTTTAACGGAATGCTCACAACTTCAATAGGAATCGCAGAAGATGATGGAGCCCTGCACTATCTAAGACCAGAAACTGCCCAAGGCATTTTTGTCAATTTCAATAATGTTTTAACAACATCAAGAAAAAAACCACCTTTTGGTATAGCCCAAATTGGTAAATCTTTTAGAAATGAAATCACACCTGGAAATTTTATTTTTAGAACCAGAGAATTTGAGCAAATGGAATTAGAGTTTTTTGTTAAACCAGGAGAAGATGAAAAGTGGCATGAATATTGGTTAGAGCAAAGATGGAATTGGTATGTGGGACTTGGTATAAAAGAAAATAATTTAAGAAAGTTTGAACATCCAAAAGAAAAATTATCTCACTATGCAAAAAGAACTGTAGATATAGAATACAAATTTGATTTTTCAGGTTCTGAATGGGCAGAATTAGAAGGAATAGCAAACAGAACTGATTATGATTTAAAAACTCACAGTCAAGCAAGCGGAAAAGATTTAGTTTTTTTTGATCAAGAATCAAATGAAAAATACATTCCCTACGTTATAGAACCTTCCGCTGGTTTAACCAGAGCCGTCTTAGCATTTTTATTAGATGCCTATGATGAAGACGAAGCACCAAATTCAAAAGGCGGCATTGATAAAAGAACAGTTCTTAGATTTGATCCAAGATTAGCTCCAATAAAAGTGGTCGTATTACCACTTTCTCGAGATGAAAAACTAAGTCCATTAGCAAAAAAAATTGCCCAAGATTTAAGAAAAAACTACATGGTGGAATTTGACGATTCAGGAGCAATCGGTAGAAGATATAGAAGAGCAGATGAAATTGGTACTCCATTTGCAGTCACGGTTGATTTTGATTCATTAGATGATAATTGTGTAACAATTAGAGAACGAGATTCGATGAAACAAGAACGAGTCAGCATAAAAGAATTACCAGATTGGTTAGCACAAAGACTTTCCGTTTAAAATTAGTTAATAGATGAAATTAGTTACTTCAAGATTTGTTGTTGATCCTCCAGTTGTCCTGGCCCCAATGGCAGGAATTACAAATCAAGCATTTAGAAGACTGTGCAGAGAATATGGTGCTGGCTTATATGTAAGTGAAATGGTTACAAGTAGAGCTTTAATTGAAAGATCACCGGAAACAATTCGAATGGTTACACCTGATAAAGATGAAAATATTAAAAGTGTTCAACTCTATGGTGTTGATCCGGAAGTCATGTCGAAAGCTGTTGAGTTATTAATTAGAGAAAATAGGGCTGATCATATTGATTTGAATATGGGTTGCCCTGTTCCAAAGGTAACTAAAAAAGGTGGTGGAGCAGCTCTTCCTTGGAAAAAAGATTTATTTAGAGAAATATTAAAAAGTGCGGTTGATACTTCAAATAAGGTAACAAAAGAATTAAATCTAAAATCTGTCCCAATTACGGTAAAAATGCGTATGGGCATAGATGATGAGCATTTGACTTATATTGACGCTGCAAAAACTGCAGTAGATGTTGGAATTACCTGGATTGCATTACATGCAAGAACTGCAGAACAAATGTACTCAGGAAATGCATCCTGGTTAGATATTAAAAAATTAGTAAATGAATTAAAAGGAAGTAAAGTTCCTATTCTTGGAAATGGTGACATCTGGTCTGCTCAAGATGCATTAAGAATGATTGCAGAAACAGGGTGCGATGGAGTTGTGGTTGGTCGTGGTTGTCTTGGAAGACCTTGGTTATTTGGACAATTAAGTGCAGCTTTTCAAGGAAAAGAAATACCTCAAGATCCAGATTTAGAGCAAATTTCATTAATCATTAAAAGACATGCAACATTACTTTGTGAACTTTATGGTGAATACAAAGGTATTAGGGATATTCGAAAACATATGGCTTGGTATTTAAAAGGATTCTCAGTTGGAAATCAACTTAGAACTTCACTTGCCATGGTTGAAAGTTTAGAACAACTAGATTTTTTACTTGAAAAATTAGACAAAAATCAATCTTTTCCAGAAATGGTACAAGATAAACCAAGAGGACGAGTCGGTTCAAGAAAAAAAGTATCACTTCCTCATAATTGGCTAACTTCTAGAGAAGTAAATAAAGAACAAGAAAAAGATCTTAGATTTGCTGAACTTTCAGTCAGTGGTGGATAGTTGTTTTTATTAAAATTTACTTTTAAGTTAGTTAAAATTCTTATTTATCTTGCTATTTTTATTAGCCTACTTTTTTTGTTTTATCATTCATACGGAGTTTATTCATCAAGTAAAGTACATTCTGTTGAAAAAACTGATGCAATAATTGTGCTTGGAGCCGCTCAATTTAACGGTCAACCATCACCAGTTTTTCAATCAAGATTAGATCATGCAGTTGAACTTTTTAACGAAAAAATTTCAAACACAATTATTACTGTAGGTGGAAAGCAAAAAGGTGATAAATTCACAGAAGCTGAAGCTGGGAAAAAATACTTGTCTCAATTTATTGCAAAAGAAAATATTCTTTCCATCAAAGATGGCAAAGATACTTTAGAAAGTTTTGAATTAATCAGGGAAAAATATCCTGATTTAAATAAAGTAACTTTAGTCTCAGATCCCGCACATTTATGGAGAAGTAAACTAATGGCTGAAGATCTAAATTTCGAAGTTTTTCTCTCAAGTACTACTCAAGGGCCTGGGAGTAAATTGACTACTGAATATTTTATTCGAGAATTTGTTGCCTCAATGAGGTATAACTTCATGCACAATTTTCCAAGTCAGTGGGATTTACTAAAGTCAATATTGGTATGAAATTTGATGATGACCAATTATCACCTGGCTATGAACCATTTGATGAAGAACGATTTGTGAATGAGCCACCGAAGCGACATGGTAGAAGAGCATTTGCCAGAGATAAAGCAAGGGTTTTACATTCATCTGGATTAAGAAGACTTGCTGCTAAAACACAAGTGATGACTGCAGGAGCAGATGATTTTCCAAGAACAAGACTTACACATACTTTAGAAGTTGCCCAAATTGGAAGAGAACTTGGAGAGACTTTAGGTTGCGATCCTGATTTAGTTGAAACAGCATGTTTGGCACATGATTTAGGCCATCCACCATTTGGCCATAACGGGGAAGAAGCTCTACATAAATTAAGTAAAGATTTTGGTGGATTTGAGGGAAACGCTCAAACTTTTAGGATATTAACTCGTTTAGAGTCAAAAACTTTTAAAAATGAAAAATCAATTGGATTAAATTTGACAAGGGCAACACTTGATGCCACAACGAAATATCCATGGGGTTTTGATGAAGAAACACAAAAATTTGGTTTTTACGATCAAGATAAAGAAATTTTTCAATGGGTAAGAAAAAATATAAAAACACAAGATAAATCCTTCGAAACACAAGTCATGGATATTGCAGATGATATTGCTTATAGCGTGCATGACATAGAGGATGCAATTTATGCAAATCATTTAAATATGGAAATACATACAAATACTAAAGACAGACAAGCGATAGTTGAATTGGCAAAAAGTGATTATGCAAAAGAAT
The DNA here is from genome assembly GCA_038145175.1 of Actinomycetes bacterium. Taxonomy (GTDB): domain Bacteria; phylum Actinomycetota; class Actinomycetes; order S36-B12; family UBA5976; genus ATZT02. Next base: position 63,084 of record JAYQPE010000006.1, read on the forward strand.
TAAATTTAGAAATATTGGAAGAGACTTTTGATGAATTAGTTGCTCAAGAGTGGTGGTTAAAAAAATTTACACCCGCTCAAATTGATTTGGCAAAATTAAAAAATATGACTAGTCACTTAATTGGTAAATTTACTGAAGAAATTGAATTCGCAACAAAAAGTGTATATAAAGATCAGATTCTAACTCGATATAACGCAAATTTAATTGTGCCAGAAAAAACTAGAGCTACGATTGCGATTTTGAAATCCATTGTTAATCTCTACGTAATGCAACGCAAAGGGGCTAAAGAAAAATATGCAAAAGAGCAAGAAGTTATCTTTAGAATTTATGAGGGTTTACTTAACAATCCAGAAAGACTTTTACCTCAATTTAGAGACAATTTAAAAACTGCACAAAATTCAAGTGAGCAAAACCGTGTCTTTATTGACCAAATTGCAAGCCTCACAGATGCTTCAGCCATCCGACTATTTAATGAATTTGTAGGCTAAGACATATGTCTGGACGAATTAGAAACGATGATATTGCTTTAGTTCGAGATAAGTCTCGAATAGATGAAGTAGTTAGAGAACATGTTGCATTAAAAAGTGCAGGAAGTTCTCTTAAAGGATTATGTCCTTTTCATGATGAAAAAACACCTTCTTTTCACGTGACGCCTTCTAAAGGATTTTGGTATTGCTTTGGTTGCGGAGAAGGAGGAGATGTCTTTAGTTTTATTCAAAAAGTTGAACATTCAACTTTTAGCGAATCAGTGGAAAAGTTGGCAAATAAATATAATATTGCACTTCGATATGAAGAAAATTTCACTAATCCTAATACAGGACAAAGAAGTAAAATCCTTGAAGCAAATAAATTAGCATCTGAGTTTTATCAAAAAAATCTTGAATCTTCAGAAGCTGAAATTGGTAGAAAATTTCTAAAAGAACGTGGCTTTGATAAAAATGCTGCTTTGCTTTTCAATATTGGTTATGCAAATAAGAATTGGGATAATTTAACAAAATATTTACAACAAAAAGGATTCACAGAGCAGGAATTAGTTCTTGCAGGTCTTTCAATTACTGGTCAAAAAGGAACTTATGATCGATTTAGGGGAAGATTAATATGGCCGATAAAGGATGCCAGCGGCGAAGTCGTTGGTTTTGGCGCTAGAAGATTATTTGATGACGATCAAGGTCCAAAATATTTAAATACCCCAGAAACTTTAGTTTACAAAAAAAGTCAAGTTCTTTACGGATTAGATCAAGCAAAAAAAGAAATAACTTATAAGAAACAGGTTGTAATTGTAGAGGGATATACAGATGTTATGGCTTGTCATTTATCTGGAGTAAAAACTGCTGTAGCAACTTGCGGAACAGCATTTGGTGAAGATCACGCAAGAATTCTTAGAAGATTTTTGATGGATGAAGAGCAATTTACCGGAGAAATTATTTACACGTTTGACGGTGACGAAGCTGGCCAAAAAGCAGCATTAAAAGCTTTTAATTTAGATCAAACATTTTCAACTCGTACTTTTGTAGCAATAGAAAAAAATGGATTAGATCCTTGCGAATTAAGACAAAAAAGTGGAAATGATGCAATTGTTGCTTTAATAGCTGCAAAAGTTCCACTATTTGAATTTGTGATTAAGACTGCTATTTCTAAATTTGATTTAAATAATGCCGAAGGTAGAGTTCTTGCATTAAAAGCAGCAGCTCCAATTGTCTCTAATATTAAAGATAAAGCTTTAAAACCTGAGTACATAAGACTTTTATCTGGTTGGTTAGGAATTGAAATTAATTCCGTTGAACAGGCAGTGAAAGATAATAATCGACAAATTAGAAATGTAGCTACAACTGCAAAAGTCGATCAAAACAATAAAGAAAACATAGAATCTAGTATTGAAAAAGAAGCACTTAAACTAATTTTTCAATTTCCACTACTTGTATCGGACTGGATAAACCAAGTAAACGTAGAAACCTTTACCCAATTAAAATTTAGGGATTTGTTTGAAGTCGTAGATAAGATGAACCTAAATGAAGATTTAATTACAAAAATATTAGAGAAAAATGAAGATGAGGAATTTAAAAATTTAATTGCTGCATTAAGTGTAGAGGATTTTAAAGCAGAGGTGGATAAAAAATATGTAGATTCAATTTTTGCTCGATTACTTGAATTAAGTACTTCAAGAACTATTGCAGACCTAAAGAGTCAATTACAAAGACTTGAACCTGAAACAAATACTAAGGATCACGATAAGTTGTTCAAGGACTTACTAGAACTAGAGGAATATCGAAGAGCACTTCGAGAAAAGGCTATGGGAACTTCTTGATTAGTGGCCACTTATTTATAAACAAAGCACAACTTGGTAAGTTTGAACTTACGCTAAAAGTTATTCCCGCATAGCTCAATTGGCAGAGCACTCGACTGTTAATCGAGTGGTTCCTGGTTCGAGTCCAGGTGCGGGAGCAGAAAATATGGTTAGAGAAAACTAATGCCAGGAAAAATAGCTCTTGTGGGATCTGGGGAGTGGCTTCCTGTGATGTTGGAAGTTGAAAGAGAACTATTTGAAAATCAAAAACCTGTGTATGTCCAATTATCAACAGCTGCAGGATTAGAAGGAGAAAAAAGATTAAATCATTGGAAAGAACTAGGTTTTGAGCAATCAAAAAGATTAGGTGTTGAACAAAGATGGCTTCCAGTTTTTGATGAACAGTCTGCAAATAATTTTGAAATAGTTGAACAAATTAAAGATGCCGGAGTAATTTATTTAAGCGGGGGAGATCCTACCTATCTTTCCGAATCATTAAGAAATTCTTTAGTTTGGGACGAAATTGTTTCTAAGTGGCAAAGCGGTGTGTCGATTGCTGGTTGCAGTGCTGGTGCAATGGCTTTTACCGATTGGGTTCCCACTATGAAAATAAAATTAAACAGAAAAGATCAACACGTAAAAGGTTTAGGTTTACTTCCACATTTAAGAGTGATTCCGCATTTTGATCGTATGCTTGGTTGGATACCTGATTTATTGACTAGATATTTACTCAATACTCCAGAGAATGTGACATTACTTGGGATTGATGAAGACACCGCCTTAATAGGGGATGGGCATAATTGGAAAGTTAAAGGAAGACAATCAGTTTGGGTATTGACGAAAAATGGTAGAAAAGAATTTAAAACAGGAGAAAACTTAATTACTAATTAGATTCACCATGTTTATACCATTTGGCATATTCAGGTTCTAATGGTTTTTTGTTTAGAATTAAATCTGCAGCTTTTTCTGCCACCATCATTACAGGCGCGTAGATATTTGCGTTTGTAACATATGGAAAAACTGAGGCGTCAACAACTCTTAATCCATCAACTCCATGTACTTTCATAGAATTTGGATCAACAACTGACATTTCATCTGTTCCCATTTTGGCTGTACAAGATGGGTGATAGGCGGTTTCTCCATCTTTAGCAACCCAATTCAAAATTTCATCAGGCGTTGAAACACTTGGACCCGGTGAGATTTCACCGCCATTAAATTCATCCATTCCTTTTTGGGTCAAGATTTTTCTTGCAATTTGAATGGCTTCAACCCATTCTCTTTTATCTTGATTTGTAGATAAATAATTAAATTTTATTAAAGGTTTTTCATACGGATTATTACTTTTAATTTTTACATAACCTCTTGCATCTGAATACATTGGTCCAATATGAATTTGATATCCATGTCCTTTTGCGGTGACAGTTCCGTCATATCGAACCGCTATAGGTAAGAAGTGAAACATTAAATTCGGATATAAAACTTCTTCATTGCTTCTGGCAAAACCTCCGCCTTCAAAATGATTTGAGGCACCTGGTCCTTTTCTAAAAAATAGCCAAGCAGCACCAATAAATGGTCGTCGCCATAGTTGAAGGTTTGGCTGTAAAGAGACTGGCTTTTTACAAGAATATTGAACATAAACTTCTAGATGATCTTGTAAATTTTGGCCCACACCGGGAAGATTTTTCACAACTGGAATATTCAAACTACTTAAATATTTTTCATCGCCTATACCTGAAAGTTGTAAAATTTGAGGAGTGTTTATTGCTCCACCGCAAAGAATTACTTCTTTAGCCTTAATAAACTCTTTTTTTCTTGACAATAGTTTTCTAAAATTAACTTCAACTCCTACAGCTTTATTTCCTTCAAAAACTACCTTTTCAACCATGGCACGAGTTTTAATTGTTAGATTTTTTCGGCTTTTTACAGGATGAATATAAGCTCTTGCTGAGGATAGTCTTCTACCTTTTCTAACATTTCGATCAAAAGGTCCAAAACCTTCTTGACGATATCCATTCACATCATCAGTTAAATTAAATCCAGCTTGTACACATGATTCAAAAAATGCCTTAAATAATGGATTTTTTGCAGGACCTTTTTCTAATTCAAGTGGTCCAGAATGTCCTCTAAAAACTGGATCAGAAACATGAATTGAGTTCTCCATTTTTTTAAAGTAGGGAAGACAATGTGCAAAATCCCAATTTTCTAAACCTTTATCTTTTGCCCATCTTTCATAATCCATAGGATTTCCGCGTTGGAAAATCATGCCATTGATAGATCCAGATCCACCTAGAATTTTTCCGCGGCCGTGATAAACCCTTCTATTGTTCATAAATTCTTCAGGTTCAGATTGATATTTCCAGTCATAAAACCTGTTACCAATTGGAAAAGTTAGTGCTGCTGGCATGTGGACATACACGTCCCACCAATAATCTGGCCTACCGGCTTCCAAAACCAAAACTTCATTTTTTGGATCTTCTGATAATCGATTTGCTAAAACAGATCCGGCAGAACCACCTCCAACAATTATGTAATCGTATTCTTTTTTCATCTAATTGATCTTTCAGCTTCATCAACTACATTTGCTAAAAGCATGGCGCGAGTCATAGGACCAGTGCCACCTGGCATTGGGGCAAAAAATCCTGCTACATTTTTAACTTCTGGATCTATATCTCCAACTAAACCTTTATCAGTTCTGGTAATTCCAACATCTAGTAGTGCGGCACCTTTTTTAATCATGTCTGGTTTTATTAAATGAGCAACTCCGGCTGCTGCAACAATTATGTCAGCATTTTTTGTGTGCTTAATTAAATCTTTTGTTCCAGTATGACACAGAGTCACAGTTGCATTTTCCGATTTTCTGGTAAGTAATAATCCAATAGGTCTTCCTACAGTTATGCCACGACCTACAACTACAACTTCTGCTCCATCTATTGGAACTTGATATTCGCGGAGTAATTCAACAATTCCTCTAGGTGTGCAGGGAAGTGGTGCATCTTGTCCGAGTACCAATCTTCCTAAATTAACTGGATGTAAACCATCTGCATCTTTTCTAGGATCCATTGCTTCTAGTGCTTTATTTGCATTTAAACCTTTAGGTAAAGGAAGTTGCACAATATAACCTGTGCAATTTGGATCATTGTTAAGTTTCTCAATTGACTTCATCACGTCATCTTGTGAAGCATTTGCTGGCAAATCTACTCTGATTGACGAAATTCCAACTTCTGAGCAGTCTTTATGTTTTCCTCCAACATATGAGTGAGAACCTGGATCATCACCAACCAAAATTGTGCCTAGCCCTGGAGTTACACCTTTGGTTTTTAATATTTCAACACGTTTAGCCAATAGAGATTTAATTTTTTCAGCAGTTTTTTTTCCATCTAAAATAATTGCAGTCATAAATATCTCTCCTAGTCTATTGGTTTAAATACTCAGTTGAAGCATCTGTTAAAAAATTCCATAAATGTTGGGCAAATGAAGATCTGACATATAAATGGTAAGTATTAAATGGACCGTGATACAAAATTGCTGGAGATCTGGCAATTACAGATTGAGCACACATTCCAGGCTTAAAAATATCTTGATCAAGGTTTAACTCCCAACCGTGCTCTAATACTTCTTTTGCATACTTTCCACTTACTTCAATAAAAGTTCTTTGCGCAGAAACATCCACAATTGAGGCAAATTCATTTTTTAATTTACTTCGCAATAATTTTTCATGATCTAAATTGGCACCTACAATAAGCCACCAATCAGGCCCTAGTACTAGAACAGTGAATTTTGAATTCTTAAAAGTTTGTCCCACGGTTAAAGGTAGTTTAATTTTGAGAGTGTTTTCAATTATTTTTTGTGATTTACTTTTAGGTTTTACTCTTATATCAAGAGTTGTGGCGTATGGGTTTTCTTTTATAAAAACACTTTTTCTATCTCCAAAAGTTGAACCATTTAAAGGACTATTCATAAATTTATTTAATTTAGCCATCTCGATGCCTATTTTCTTTATCGTAAAATACTGAATCAACAATCTCTGCTTGAATTAAATCATTTCCGATTGGAACTTCAATAATTTGTCCCATTTTATTTCTGCCATTTGCAACCATGGCTAAGGCAAAAGTTCTTTGCAATACGTCAGATGTATAGGAACTTGTCACATAACCGATATGTGAATTTTTTGATTTATTTTTGAATGTATCTTTAATTACAATATAAGCTCCTTCAGGTAATAATTTAGTTTTATCTATTGGAAGCAGTCCTACCAAATGATGGCGATCAGTTTTTGCAGTATCTGATCTTCTAAATGATCTTTTACCTATGAAATCTTTTTTCTTAGAAACTATCCAATCCATGCCTAAATCTTGTGGAGTTTGAGTTCCATCAGTTTCTTGACCTACTATGACAAATCCTTTTTCAGCTCTTAAAACGTGCATAGTTTCTGTGCCATAAGAGGTGAGATTAAATTCTTTTCCTTGTTTAAATATTTCTTTCCAAAGTTCTTTGGCATACCAAGATTCAATATTTATTTCATAGGCTAATTCCCCTGAGAATGAAATTCTTGCAATTCTTGATGGTATTCCTGCAACTTTTGCATACTTGTTATCCATAAATGCAAAATTTTCATTCGTAACATCTAATTCAGGAGCTAGCTTCTTAATTAAATTTCTTGATTTAGGTCCTACTAAAGCTATAGTTGCCCAATGTTCGGTAACTGAAGTGCAAAATACATTTAAGTTTGGCCATTCGGTTTGCAGCCATTCTTCTAGCCAATCTAAGACTTTGGCGGCACCACTTGTTGTGGTAGTCATTAGAAATCTATTTTCACTTAATCTGGTTGTTACACCATCATCAAAAACCATTCCATCTACACCACACATGAGTCCATATCGGCTTGCACCAATTTTTAGATTTGAAAACATGTTTGTATAAATTCGATCTAAAAATATTGCAGCATCTGGTCCTTGAATATCAATTTTTCCTAATGTGGAAGCATCCATAATTGCAACATCATTTCTGGCAGCTTTACATTCTCTTAAAACTGCTTCGTGCATATTTTCTTTTTCCAATGGAAAATACCAAGGTCTTTTCCATTGGCCAACATCTTCCATTGGTGCATTATTTTTTAGATGTTCATCATGTATGGGAGTTGTTCTAATTGGATCAGTTAATATTCCTAGTTCTCTTCCTGCAAAAGCAGAAAATGGAAAAGTTACATAAGGTGGTCTAAAAGTTAGAGTTCCAACCTCATATGGTTTTTTATTGATTAGTGCACTGAGTAATCCCATAGTGGTTGTTCCACTAGTTTTTCCTTGATCGTGAGCAGTACCAATTGTTGTATATCTTTTAATGTGTTCTATTGAACTTAAGCCTGCACCAACTGCACGTTTTAAGTCTCGCAAAGTTGCATCTCTTTGCAAATCAACAAATGAAATCTCATCTTGGTTAAGATTTAATTCACCAAAATACAATGCAGTTCTATTCTCAACTTTTTCAAATTCGCCATTAGCCCAACCAGTTGAAGTTAATCCTTTTGGAAGATTTGGCATTTTGAATGCCTGGATTTTTTCATCCCAAATTGGCTTAAGATTTAAAAATGTTGCTAGATGAACTGTTGGCGTCCATCCACCCGATATCGCTAATAAATCAGCATCAATTTCACGATTTTCGGTCTCAGTTTTAATTACTACAGTGTTTAAGCACCCATTGAAATCAGCTTTCGTATCAATAATTTTAGAACCAAGAATTAATTCAATATTTGCTTTCTTTATTTTTTGTTCTAATGATTTTGAAATATTTTGTCGAACATCAACTATTGCTTTAACTTTTGTGCCTGTTTTATTTATCCTTAAGGCATCCTCGTATCCATAATCATCAACTGTGAAAACTACGGCATTTTTAAAAGTTCCAACTCTATATTTATCTAAATAAGTAGCAGCAGCGTGAGAGAGCAATATTCCAGGTCTATCGTTATTAGGAAATACTAAAACTCGTTGCATTGCACCTGTGGCAAGAACTATTTCTTTTGCTCTTATGTGCCAAGTTCTGATTCTTGCAGTATTTTTATCAATTTTTGAATTTAAATGATCTGTTCTTCTTTCCACAGCAACGACATAATTTTGGTCATATAGACCGATAGCTGTGGTCCGTTGTAAATGAACAACATTTTTTAGTTTTAAACAATTCATTAACTTTTTTGGAATTTCTTGATTCAAGTCACCAATAAAACCTCCAGCAGAAGGTTGGTCATCAATAACCATTACTTTTTTATTATTTTTGGAATACTTTTCCAAAGCTTTTAAACCAGAAAGACCAGCACCAATAATTAATACGTCAACGTGCTTATATTTTTTGTCATAACGTGCCTCATCTTTTCTAGTAGGTAAGTCACCAACTCCTGCAAGGCTTCTTACCTCTAATCCATCTACTAATTCAATCTTTGTGGAAGGCACCATTGGTTCGCCACTTCCAGAATCAATTTGTACTAAAGCATTAGGCTCTTCGTAGCCAAGTCCAAAAACACCTCGAGGTCTAAATAAGTAGGAGCTTTCTGTAACAACTTTTATGTGATTTCTTAAAAGGGCTGCAGATAAAGGTTCACCATTATTTCCATGGTAGGTCTTATTATCAAAAACAAATTGAACACTACTCATTTTGGCCTACTTGGTTGTTTAGTAAATGGTTTGTATGAAGGACCAAATTCATGAGTCAAAGTATTACGCCAAATGTTAAACCATTTTCTACATCCAGCTGAATGAAACCATCTTTCCGCAAACCAGCCTTTTGGATTGTCTCTGAAGAATATGTATTCCGCCCACTGTTGATCAGTTAGATTTTCAGGATTTTCTGGATAACCAATGTGGGCTTGACTTCCATAATGAAACTCTGTTTCGTCTCGGGATCCACACCAAGGGCAATTAATTAACAACATGAGTTTTTCCTAATGCGCAACACCGGCTGCTCCATGTTCATCAATTAAATGACCTGACGTAAAGCGATCAAGTGAATAAGGTTTAGCTAATTCATGTGGAGAATTTTTCGCCATTGTTTCAGCCATAACCCAACCAGATCCTGGAGTGGCTTTGAATCCACCTGTGCCCCAACCGCAGTTAATAAATAAATTTTCAACTGGCGTTAATCCAATAATTGGTGATGCATCTGGCGCAATATCGACTATGCCACCCCAAGTTCTCAAAAGATGAGCCCTTGAAAATATTGGGAACAATTCAAGTGCTGCTGCTAATTGATGTTCAATAACATGGAAACCACCACGTTGCGCATACGAATTGTATGCATCAGTACCTGCGCCCATTACTAATTCACCTTTATGAGCTTGACTTACATAAACATGCACCGCACCACTCATAATTACTGTGTCTAAAACTTGTTCTAATAATTCAGAAACAAGTGCCTGTAATGGTCTACTTTGTAGTGGAACTCTAAATCCTGCAAGGTTAGCTAAAACTGAAGTATGTCCTGCGGCTACCATTCCAACTTTTTCACAACTAATAAATCCTTGATTTGTTTCAACACCTGCAACTTTGTTGCCAATCTTTTTAAATCCTGTAACTTCGCAACCTTGAATTATGTCAACGCCCATGTCACTTGCAGCTTTGGCATAACCCCAAGCCACCCAGTCGTGCTTAGCAATTCCACCTCTAGCTTGATAAGTTGCGCCAAGTACTGGGTATCTCACATTTGGAGAAATGTTTACTATTGGAGCAATTTTTTTAACTTCTTCAGGAGTTAGCCATTGAGAATCTATATTGTTCATTGAATTTGAATAAAAATTTCTTTTCTTACTTCTTAAATCACTCACACTGTGTGCCAAAGTCATCACGCCTCGTTGGTCAAAAAACATTTCGTAGCCAACTTCTTCTTCGAGTGTTTCCCAAAGCTTTAAAGAATGTTCATATATGCCAGCACTTTCATCCCACAAATAATTTGAGCGAATAATTGTGGTATTCCTTCCCATATTTCCACCGGCAAGCCAGCCTTTTTCTAATACAGCAATATTTGTTAAACCAAAATTTTTTGCTAAATAAAATGCTGTTGCCAAACCATGACCACCAGCTCCAATAATTATTGCGTCATATGATTTTTTTGGAGATGGATTTTTCCATAAGAAATCTGGATGTTCTGGAAGTAGGGCAGTATGACGTCTTTTTATAGTCATGCTTAAGACTTTAGCCTTGTCATTTGTGGATCAAATTGAGGATCGTTACCAACCACAGCTTTTACTTTTTTATCAAAGTATTGAATTTCGACTTTAGTACCAATTGCACTTGATTCAATTGGTAACCATGCATAAGCCAGAGGAGAGCCAACAGTGTGACCGTAGTAGGCAGAGGTCGTATAGCCAACAACTTTATTGTCAACTAATACAGGTTCTTTGCCCATAACTACATCAAAATCATTCTTGATAACTAAACAACATAGCTTTTTAGTTATTTGATCTGCAGACAATTTTTCATACGCATTAGCACCAATAAATCCACCAGTTTTTCGAACTGCAAAAGAAAGTCCTGCTTCGTAAGGATTATGTTCACTGGTCATTTCTGCACCATAAGATCTATAACCTTTTTCTAATCTCATTGAGTTGAACGCACCTCTACCTGCAGGGATTAAACCAAATTTCTTTCCTGCTGCAAATAAGGTGTCCCAAAGTTTTAAAGCCATATCAGCATCGGCATAAATTTCAAATCCAAGTTCACCAACATAAGATAATCTCCACAAAGTAACAGGTACTTGACCTAAATAAGTTTTTTTCGCTTTGAAATAACCCAAAGACTCATTTGATAAATCATCTTCACACACACTTTGTGCTAATTGTCTTGCCTTGGGTCCAAATAAACCTAATCCAACAGTTCCACTGGTTATATCTTTAACGAACACATCATCTGGGGCATGATTTTTTAATCGAATTAAATCAACATTGCCATTTGCACCCAATATAAATTGATTTTCTTCAACTCTTGTAACTGTCACATCACTTAGAATTCCTGCATTTTCAGTGAGCATTAAACAATAGGTAATTGAGCCAACTGCTTTATCTAATTTTCCAGTGGTCATTGTTTCTAAGAATTTCAAAGCACCTTTGCCTGAAACTTCAATTCGTTTCAAAGAAGTAATGTCAAAAAGTCCAACATGTTTTCTAACATATTGTGCTTCTGCACCAATTATTGGTGACCAATGCTTACTGGACCAGGAATTTCTTTTTGGAGATTTGTATTTGGATACTAACTTTTTATTTGATTCAAACCATTGAGGTCTTTCATATCCTGTTGCTTCGAGAAAATATCCGCCAAGTGTTTTTTGTCTTGGATAAAATCCAGTTGTTCTTAAAGGACGAGGCTCTTTCATTGGATCTAGTGGATGCAGTAAGTCGTAAACTTCCACATAATTTTGTTTGCCACGCATCTCAATATGTTCAGGGCTTAATTGATGTTTTTCAAATCTGTTTACATCTGATTCGTGAACAGTTAAGGAAGGGTGTCCATCAACTAACCATTCAGCAATAGCTTTTGCTACACCAGCAGAATGTGTTACCCAAACAGCTTCTGCAGTCCAAAATCCTTTTAAGTTTGCCCATTCACCCATTAAAGGAAAACCATCAACCGTAAAAGAAAAAAGTCCGTTCATGGCACTATCAATTTTTGATTTTTTTAATTCAGGAATTATTTTTCCAGAATGTTTGATAGCTCCTTCCCATTCTTTTTTTGTGAAATCTAAAACAGAAGGCATAACTTTAGCTTTATCAAAAGGCAAGATATCTTTTGCTTTTACCGGAAGTGGTCTATGTCCATACCAACCAACACCTAATCCTTTGTTTCTTTGCCTGTAATAAAGATCTTTATCCTGATGTCTTAAAAGTGGTAATACACTCTCTTCTATTTGATTTTTTAAACTAGGTAAATCTTTAGTCCAAACAAGTTGATGGGCGAGTGGCTGTAATGCTGTTGGCATTCCAATCATGTCACCAACTTTTGGTCCCCAAATTCCAGCACAAGCAATTACAATGTCTGCTTCAAAATCACCTTTATTAGTTTTAACTCCAGTTACTTTTCCATTGCTTTGTAAAATATCTAATACTTCGTGTCGTTCAAAGAATTTTGCACCTCGAGAAATTGCTAGTCTTCCCATTGCTTCGTCTGCCCTAACAGCTTTTGCTAAACCATCTGTCGGAACATGTAATGCTCCAATTATTGATTTCTCATCTAAAAGTGGATGAAGTTTCTTTGCTTCTTTTGCAGAAATTACTTTTGCAGGAATTCCCCATGCAGTAGCAATTGATGCTCTTCTATGTAATTCGGCTAATCTCTCTTTATTAGTTGCAATTTCTAATGAACCAACTTGCAAGAAACAAGGCTCACCATCTAAATCGAGTGAACACAATTTTTCTACTGTGTATTTTGCATAAAGTGCTAAAGATTTACTTGCATTTGTTTGAAAAACTAATCCAGGTGCATGTGAAGTTGATCCACCTGCTGCCCAAAGTGGGCCTTGTTCTAAAACTGTTACGTCTGTCCAACCTCGTTGCGTTAATTCATCGGCAAGAGCACATCCCACAATTCCTGCACCAATGATGATTACTTTCTTTGACATTAAAGAAATCCCTTCATTTTGGCTGTTGCGCTATATGCAACGAAGTCTTTCATTGCGCAACAACACTCCTATGTTCATGCAAAAGGGGCAGGCACGTCAAGTGCCTGCCCCTTTTTATTACTACTTATTTATCCCAACCAAGCGCTAACTTTGTCAGGGTTTGCATCAATCCACTTTTGAGCGGCTGCTGCAGCATCTGTTCCACCTTCAATATCGGCGGCAACAGAGTTTTGGTCTTCATTTGTCCAATTGAAATTTGAAATCAATGTTGCAAATGGAGAACCTGAATCCATCAATTTCTTGGTAGCCAATTTGATCAATGGAGTTGCAGGATAATCAGTCAAACCGCTAGCTTGCGCTGCGTCTGCCCAATCATTTGCTGGGAAATTAATTCTCGCTAATTCAACTTGTGCGTTGAAGTATTGAGGTGTGTACCAATAACCCAAGAATGCTGTTTTATTTTTTTGAGCATCAGAAAAACCTGTCATTAAGGCAGCTTCTGAACCGGTATTGATTGCTTTGTAATTTAAATTATTTGCAGCAATCATTTTTTCACCGATTGTTGTGTAACCTGGAGGTCCTTCGTGCCATGCGCCTTTGTCACCGGATTCACTGTTTTTGAACAAATCAGCATACTTATTCAAGTTTGCTGAATCAGTGATATCTGGATATTCATCAGCCATCCATTTTGGAACATACATTCCAATAAGACCTTCTTGACCGTTTGGACCAACTTCAACAATTGCTCCTCGATCTACCCATTCTTGCCAACGTCCGCCGCCCCAGTCTTCAATAACAACATCAACTGAACCAGCTTCCATTGCGTCATAAGTAACGCCAGCTTCATCAAGTTGAACTAAATTAATAGTGCAACCAAATTCTTTCTTAGCAACTTCTGCTACAACGTTTGCACTGGCTGTGTAACCAACCCATGCGTGCATTGCAATTCCCCATTCACCGCATTCTGCTGCTGGTGCATCTGCTGCTGCATCTGTTGAAGCTTGATCAACACCAGATCCAGAACAGGCTGCTAATAGCAGACCTAATGCAACAAATAGTGAGGCTGCTGCTGAGCGACCTCTTAACTTTTGTGTCATGCTCTCTCCCTTTTTAGAGAATTTCTTTCATGTTATTGCATTCAAGAACACATTTTGGATGTTTTCTTGAAATCGTTGGGAAATTGTTATCAATTTCCATATTTCTTCGCTCCTGCCTGGGCAATTCGGTCAATCATGATGCCTAATAAAACTATGCATAGTCCTGCCACTAATCCTTTACCCTGCAGTTCTGGTTTTGAATTTCCAACAATTACTAAGTAGCCCAATGCTCCAGATCCAACATAACCACCAATTACTACCACAGCTAAAACGAAAATTAATCCTTGATTAACAGCTAACAGCAATGATCTTTTGGCTGCAGGTATTTGAACTTTGGTAATAATTTGCCATGCAGTAGATCCTGCAGAAGTAGCTGCTTCAACCATTGAAGATGACACACTTCTGATACCTTCACCAACTATTTTTACAACAATTGGAATCGAGTAAACAATTCCTGTTGCAATTGCGGTAAATCTTGTTGGACCAAATAAACCAAGCATAGGCACTAGATATACGAAGGCGGGTAGGGTTTGTCCTGCATCCAGAAATGGTCGTAATACTTTATCTGCTTTTTGACTTCTTCCAATCCAAATTCCTAAAATTAATCCAACAATCATTGTTAAAATTGTTGCAACAATAGTTTGAGTTAGAGTAACCATAGTTTCGTACCACAAACCTGTGGAGATTATTAAAATCATTAGTCCTATAGCTACAAAAGTAACTCTTATTCCTCCAATAAGGTATGCAAGTATTGAAAGCATAATTACGGTAATAAACCAAGGTGATCCAGCAAGAAGTAGTTGTAAATTATTTAATACATAATTAGATATAAAATCTTTAAATCCTACTGTAAAAAATTGCAAATTATTAACAATCCAATCTGTAATTGAATTTGTTATATTGGCAACTGGTTTTGAAAAATCTAGGTTCTGTGGCCAAATTGCTGCCCATAAAACATTTCGAGATAACCAAATACAAATAGCCATAAAGATTCCCATCAAAACCATCGAAATTCGTCTTTTCTGGATTACCTTTTTTGATGGTGGAACATAACTAAGTTGAGTTTTTGCAGCCGCACTTGTAGATCTGTCTAACAAAATTGCAAGAAAAACAACAGCTAAACCAGCAACAAAACCATCGCCGACATTTCTAATAGTTAATGCAGTAACAATTGGTTTACCCAATCCAGGAGCTGCAATTAATGCGGCAATAACCACAAATGATAAAGCTGCCATCACAGTTTGGTTAATGCCTAAAACAATCATTTGCTTACTCATGGGAAGCTGAACTTTTGACAAAGTTTGATTCGTAGTTGAACCCATTGAAATAGAAGCTTCAACAGGGGAATGATTCAAACTTCTAATTGCATGAGAAGTAATTCTGATTGAAAGCGGGATGCTATAAACCATTGTGGCAATTGTGGCTGATGCTTGCCCGATTAAAAAGAAAAGTGCTAACGGAGCAAGATAAACAAGAGTTGGAAGAATTTGTGCCAAATCTAAAAATGGAGTTAAAACTCTTAATACTCGATCAGATAATCCTGCCCAAATACCTAAAGGAATACCAAACAACAAAGATAAAAAGACTGCGGCAACAGTCATAGCTAAAGTATCCATCGTGTCAGTCCACATACCTAGTAAACCGCAACCAAAAAGTAACAAACTGGCTAAAATCGTAGTTTTAAAATTACTTGTTAAATAAACAAGAAATGCAACAAGACCAATTACTCCAAGCCAGCCCAATACTGGAATTATGGAACCAGGAACTGGTGTTGCAATAAACATTCTTATTAGATCAACAAATCCATTAATAAAAAGTCTAATTGGATTAAAAAAGTAAATAAATATTGCACTTTTTGTTCGATTTCCTCTAATTGAAGAGGCAGCATCTCCTGCGACTTGAGTTGCTACAGAATTTTGATATGTAGGAATTTCAAGTGTTGCTACACCTTTAAAAATTAAAGCAAGTATGGACCAAACACCAATAAGTAACAATATTAAATAACCAGATTTAATTTGTTTTATTGGATTTGCAAAACTTGTAATACTCAAGATTTCTCCCCAGAAATCAATCTCAAAACATCTTCACTCGAAACAATGCCAATCTTTTTACCATTTTCTATTACTTGAACAGGTTTCATACTTTGCACAATAATTTTTGAGGCATCTCTAATAATCGTTGTTGAGGCTAATTCAGGACCATCAGTTACTTCATTTGTTCTTGCAGGTCTTGCTAAATATTTCAGAGTTAAAACATGTGATTTTGAAATATCTCTGATGAAATCCGCCACATAACTATCGGCAGGATTTGCCACTAATTCTTCAGGAGTTCCCATTTGTACAACAGCGCCATCTCGCATAATGGCAATTCGATCTC
>JAYQPE010000007.1:0-55440 GCA_038145175.1 Actinomycetes bacterium
GTCAAGTGCGGAAAAATATACAAAATATTTAGATTATTTAGTCTATATAGGAATTGTTATTGCTGGAATATATTTTCTTAGAAAAATTATTATTGGAATAATTAACTATAGAAAATCTAAATTAAATTAATATTTTTTAAAGGCTCATTTTGAAAATATATCTTGTCACTACTGGTAGTAGAGGTGACTTTGAACCTTTCTATGCGTTTGCAACTAAAGCATCAAAGTTAGGACATCAAGTTTATTTAGCTGTAACTGAAGAATTTTTACATGAAGTAAAAAATAAAGATATAAATGTGTTGAAACTTCCTGGAACGATTAAGCAGTTTGTGGACAGAAATGGTGTGTCGGTAATTAAAAATGCTCTAGATTTTTTACCAAACGTAAGACCTATGTTGATTAAAATTTTAGAAGTTATAACAAATCAAATACTTGAAATTCAACCAGATGTAGTCTTTTATCATCCAACGGCACTAACTGCTCCCATAGCTGCAAAATATGTAAAAGCGTTAAGTGTTTTAGTTGAAATAATTCCTGTGCTTTCTCCTACAAAAGAATTTGCTTCAGCAGGTCTTTGGACTTCAGATTTAAAGTTTTTAAATAAATTAACTTTTAAGGGAGTAAAACTTGCTGAAAAGCTATTTTTTCTAGAAACATATCAATTAGCTAAGAAACTTGGAATTAAAAATAAAGAACATGATTTAGCTATTTCTTTAGTAAGTCCTGCTTTACAAAAAAGACCTCATGATTGGCCCGCGAATTCATATGTTGTGGGACCTTGGTATCAAGAAAAGTTAGAAGAAATAGATCCAGAAATAATAAATTTTGTTGAAAGAAAAGAAACAATTTATGCAGGTTTTGGATCTATGAAGAAGAAAAATCCTTTAAAACTTGCTCAAACCATAATTGATGCATGTAAAGAATTAGATCTGCAACTAATTATTAATAAAGGTTGGGGAGGACTTGAACTTCCTGAAAAATATAAAAATGATAATTCAATTCGGTATGTAACAGCAGTATCTCATTCAAAGATTTTTCCAAAAGTAAAAGCAATAATTCATCATGGAGGCGTTGGTACTGTGCATGCTGCTTTAAGAGCTGGCACTGTTTCGATAATTGTTCCATTTATTGTGGATCAACCGTGGTGGGCCGATCGTTTACACAGATTAGAACTAGGTCCAAAAGCTTTACCGTTGAGAAAATTTACAAAATCAAATGTTATGAGAAGAATTATAGAAACAGAAAATTACTTAGAAAACGTTAAACAAGTTGCTAAACTAATGCAACAAGATGATGGAGTCAAAGTGACTTTAGATTTAATTACAAGAAAATTAAATAAGTGACACTTAAAAAAACTGTTTCAATAGTTGCAATTCTAAATTTAAGTTACTTTTTTGTTGAATTTTCTGTAGCAAATAAGATCTTATCTGTTTCATTATTTGCCGATTCTATTGATTTTCTAGAAGATTCTGCAGTTAATATTCTAATTTTATTAGCTTTTGGTTGGAGTGTCAAAGCAAGAGCAAATCTTGGGTTTTTATTTTCAACACTTTTGCTGATTCCAGGTATAGCTGTTTTATGGAGTGCTTGGCAAAAATTTCAAAATCCTGTAACACCTGAAAGTTTAACTTTAGGAATTACAGGTTTTGGCGCATTGGTGATTAACCTAACTTGCGCATTTTTACTAGTCAAGTTTAGAAAAGAAACAGAAAGTTTAGTAAAAGCAGCTTATTTTTCTGCAAGAAATGACGCGCTGGCAAATATCGCAATTATTGGTGCAAGCGTTGTTTCGGTCTTTTGGGTTTCAGGTTGGCCTGATTTATTTGTTGGTTTAGGCATTTTATTGTTAAATCTTGATTCAGCAACAGAAGTTTTAGAGGCAGCTAGAAAAGAAAAGTCTCTTTCTAATTGATTAATTTATTGGTAGATTTTTATTATGGCTGGTAAATGGACTAATTGGGTTGGAAATCAATCCTTTAAATATGCAAGTTATGCCGCCCCTAAAAATGAAAAAGAAGTTGTAAAAGCAGTTAAAAATGCTTTAAGTAAAAAACAAAAAATTAGAGTGATGGCAACAGGTCATTCATTCACTCCCATTGTTCAAACAGATGGCTTACTTTTAGATTTAGCAAAAATTAGTGGCATTAAAGCAGTTGATCCATATAAACAAAGAGCATTTGTCGGTTCTGGAACACCGATAAGTGCTTTAGGAGATCCTCTTTGGGAAAGAGGTTTAGCTTTAAGAAATCAAGGTGACATTGATGCTCAAAGAATTGCTGGTGCAATTTCAACAGGAACTCATGGTTCAGGAATTCAATTTGGAAGCTTTTCCTCGATTTTAAAATCTTGTCGAATAGTTACTGGAACTGGTGAAGTAGTCGAGATAACAGAAAAAAATACTGATTTATTACATGCTGCACAAGTTTCAGTTGGAATGCTGGGCGTGATGGTGGGTATGGAATTACAAGTCACTAAAAAATATAGGTTAAAAGAACATATTGATCACGAACCATTTTCAGATGTAATAAGAAATTTTCATGAGAGAGTAAACAAGAATAGAAACTTTTCATTCTTTTGGTTTCCCAGCGAAGAATCTGCTGCACTTTATAACATTGAATTACCACCTGGAGAAAAAGCAACAGATACTTGTCACGTAAAAGTTTTCAACGAAGCAAGAGAATCAGAGCAAGATTCAACTACTCCTAAAAGAAGAGTAGATCGTTCTTACAAAATTTATCCAATGTTTTATTCTCCAAATTTTCATGAACTTGAATATTTTATTCCACTTGAAAGAGCAGTTGATTGTATTAATGAAATGCGTGAATATATGTTGAGAAGTTTGCCTTTAAGTATTTTCCCTCTAGAAATAAGAACCTGTGGAGCAGAAGATGGATTCTTATCTTCTAATTACAAGAGAAATACTTTAGTAGTTTCTGTATCGGGAATGCCAGGAGTTGACTACTGGGGTTATTTAAAAGAAGTTGATCGTATTTTAGGAAGATATGACGCAAGAGTTCATTGGGGTAAATTACATTTCTTAACCAAAGAACAACTATTTGATAGATATCCAAAAGCAAAGAAATTTATTGACATTAGAAGAAAACTTGACCCTAAAGGTGTTTTCTTAAATGATCATTTAAAACCTTTATTTGCTTAATTTTTTAAAACTAATCTTTTTCTTTTTCATTTCTTTTTTCAAAATGTTAAGAGCATTAGGACCCATACCGTGCAGTGATTTTAGATCTTTTTCAGTTATCTTTTTTAAATCACTTAATTTAAATAACTTCTTATCAACTAAAGCACGCCTAGCTGGTGCAGAAACTTTAATGCTTTTCCAAAATGTATCAAGTTTTGCATAATGTTCTAAATCAACTAAACCTTGCGTTACTGCACACTTTCTTTTCATTTACGCTTTCTAGTTAAAATTTCATGCACTAAAACGCCACCAATTAATCCCCAGAAAGGTGCACCTAAATTAAACGCAGATACCCCAGAAACTGTTATCAGCAATGCCACTAATCCAGCTTCTCTATATTCAGGATTTTCTAAAGCTTCATTGGTGCAAGATCCAATTACAGGGATTAGAGCTAATCCTGCAAGGACCGCTAATAAAACAGAAGGCAATGTTCCAAAAAAGCCCATCACTGTTGCACCAAACAAACCAAGAATTATGTAGAAAATTCCGCATGCAAAACCGGCAAAATATCTAGTTTTTGGATTTGGATCTGCATCTTTTTGCGTAGCTATTGCTGCAGTCATTGCAGAAATATTTACGCCACTGTTTCCAAATGGTGCAGATAGAAGTGATATAACACCACCAACTGTTACAACGTTGTTGATTGGTGGTTCATAACCTGAGTTATATAAAACTGCTGTACCAGTTGCGTTTTGAGTTGTCATAACTAGTAAAAATATTGGAATAGCTAAAGTAATTATTGAACTAAAATTAAATTCTGGCGTTACCCAAAGTGGTGCTGTTATTGCAACTTTGATATTTGGACTGATTAATTCTTTTTCTAAATATCCAATTACTAATCCGACTAAAAGTGCTGGAACAACAGGTGCTCTCCATTTGAATCTTTTTCCAATAAAAAACATTATGATCATGCTTAAACCCAAAAGAGCATCTGTTTTTAAAGAAGAAAATACTTCAACGCCAAATCTAAACAAAACACCACCAAGCATTGCCATAACAACAGGTCTTGGGACAAGTGCCATTAACTTGCCAAACAAACCAGTTACACCCACGACAATTAAGGCAATAGATGCCACAACATAAGCACCTAAAACTTCAGCGTAAGAATGTTCAGTAAGACCTGTTACTAAAAGTGCCGTGGTAGCAGCAGCCCATGCACCAATTACTGGTATGCCATGGCGCAAAGTTAAAACTAAACCAAACAAACCAGAACCAATAAATACTGTTAAGAGCCACGATGCTAATTGTTGATCAGTAAAGTTTCCTGCTTCAGCTGCTTGGAATAAAATCGCTATTGGTCCGGTTGTTGAAATTAAAACAATTAAGAATCCTGAAAGTAATGCTCCCCAGGTAAACGATTTAGGTAAATTTTTTAGATTAGTTTTTACTGCTTCTAAGACTGGAAGATCAGTTGTGCCACGCTCTAATTGAATTGTCATGGGCAATACCTTAGTGCTTCGTCACTTAGTTTGGCCTAAACCCGTCTTTTATTTCGTGTTGTTTGTGTTTAATCATTACGTGATGTGTTGATGTGTATTCCAAAACAGATTCTTGACTCATATCTTTTCCAAATCCACTAGCTTTGACACCACCATGTGGTGCTTCAGAAACAATTGGTAGATGATCATTTATCCAAGTAACACCTGCTTGGATTTGCTTTGATAATTCAAGAGCTTTGCCAACATCTTTAGTCCAAATTGATGAAGCTAAACCAAACTCTGAATCATTAGCAAGATTTAATGCTTCTTCATCATTTTCAACAGAAGTTATTGTTATAACTGGTCCAAAAACTTCAGTAGCAATAATTGAATTGTTTTGTGAAACATTAGACAACAAAGTTGGGGTGTAATAAAAACCTGGCCCAGGAATAATTTTTCCTCCAGTAATTAAAGTGGCTCCATCAATTTGAGATTTTTGAACTTTTTGGTGAACTAAATCTCTATGTTTCTCTGAAATTAATGGTCCAATATCGGTTGATTTATCCATAGGATCTCCAACTTTTATTGCTTCTAGTCTTAATTTCATTAGATTTTCTAAGTCCTTCACAATATTTTTGTGTGCATAAATTCTGGTAGCAGCAGTGCAATCTTGCCCACTGTTATATGTACAAGCCAATGAAATTGCTTGGGCAACTTGATTTAAATCAGCATCTTCTCTAACAATTACAGGTGCTTTTCCACCAAGTTCGAGATGAACTCTTTTGACTGTTTGACTTGCAGTTTCCATAACTTTTTTACCTGATTCACTTGAACCAGTTATTGAAATCATGGCAATTCGTTTATCGGCAACTAATTGTTGAGCAATATCTGCATCACCAAAAACTATTTGAATTAAGTTTTTTGGAAATATTTCTTGAGCAAGTTCAACTATTTTTTTGGTGGAGCTTGGCGTTTGTGGTGCAGGTTTAATAATGACACTATTACCTGCTGCAATTGCAGGTCCTATTTTCCAGACTGCCATGATGAATGGGAAATTCCATGGACTAATCGAACCAATAATTCCTAAAGGCTTTCTTACCAGCATGGATGTATAACCATGGTTGAAAGAACCAGCACCTGTGCCGTCCAAAGATCGTGCCGCACTAGCAAAGAATCTTAAGTTATCTAAACCAAAAGGAAATTCCCCGTCACGCATAGTTGAATAAGGTTTACCTGTTTCTTCAACTTCTAATTTACAAATTGCATCTGCATTTTTTTCTAATAAATCTGCATAATCAAGTATTTTTTTGAAACGTTCTCCCGGAGTAAATCCAGACCAAATTTCAAAAGCGATTTGCGCATTATTAATTGCTTGATCAACTTCACTGGAAGTCGAGTCTTCAACTTGCCTGGTTACTTCTGCAGTTGCAGGATTAAATATTGAACGCTTCACTTATTTAGCTAGTGCTTCAATCTTGCTGGCAGCTTCTTCAATACCTTTTCGTGATCTAACTTGTTCACCAATATTTTTTAATTTAGTTAATAATGCTTGATCTGTTGTTAGTTTATCAATGGCATTAATTAACTCTTCATCTTTGAAATGATAAGTAGCAAGTCTTATGCCATGACCTTTTTCATGAACTCTTTGCGCATTGTCATATTGATCCCAAAACAATGGCAAAACAATCATTGGTTTACCAAAGTGAACAGATTCAGTTGTGGTGTTGTTTCCACCATGAGTAATAACTAAATCTACTTTTGGAATGATTGAAATTTGAGGCAAGAATTCAGCGCCATACATATTTGAAGCAAGTTCAAACTCTGAAGCTTGTGGACCTTTGGAAACAATAAATTTGTGCTTAGTTTTTCCCAAAATACCCACTAAACGTCTCATTAATTCAACATCTGCAGATCCTAAGGAACCAAGAGATAAATAAATAAGTTTTGAATCACTTGGTCGATTTGCTATTTCGTTTGGTAACTCAAATGATTTATCTGTTGATCTAACACTTGAATCAATACGGTGCCAATTACTTCCTAAAGGTCTTTTGTCAGTGTAATCAAGTTCTTGGGGGTAAACATAAAGATTTAAATCTTTAGAAGTGTGAATGAAATCTAAATCTGGGAGAGCAGGAGCTCCTTGAGAAATAACCCAGTCATTGAATTTCTCCCACATTGGTCTTTGTGTTTCTTCATAAGCTTTTAAATAACTTTTCCAAGATTCAGAATCATTTTCAGCTAAGCCAGAAAATGGGGGAGCTATTTTTTCTCCCATAATTTCTAATGGATTACAAGAAACTATACGAACAAATGGAACACCTGCAGTTACAGTTGCAGGAAAACAAACAACGTTATCTTCGATAATTACATCTGGTTTGTATTGATTAATAATTTCTTTTAATCTTGTTTTGCTATAAATCGCACCATCAATTAATGCTTGTCTGGTAGGTCCAATGAATGTGGAAAGTTGATCAACTGTTGGTTTTCTAAATTCAGGTGCAGTATCTCTAATGAAGTCTTTCCAGAATTGACCAGCACTTTGTGCATCTGGGTTTTCTGGTGGTGGGGCTAAATCAACTAAAGCTTCGGTGAATCCAAGTGGTTCAAGTCTTCCTCCCCAAGAAGATTCAGCAGCAAAAACAACTTTGTGGCCTCTATTTTTTAGAACGTTTCCAATACCGATGCAGTTATTAGTTGGCCCGTAAGCAGATTCTGGCCAAAAAAGAATTGTTTTGCCACTCATTTATTTCTCCTTTTAAAATAACCTGACATCTTCTGGTTTAAATAATATGTTCACTTTGCTGCCCACTTCAAGGTCTAGTGCTTTATCCGCATAAACCCTAATGATTTCATTGCTCGAAAGTTGAACAGTCACATTTTTCTTAGAGCCTGCAAAAACTACATCTTGAATAATTCCTGATCCATTTGAATTTTTCTCTAAAGTTATATTTTCTGGACGAATAAGCAACTTGACTTTATTTCCGGCCATTTTATTTTCAGAGTTTTTTATACTTCCTAAACTTGGATGAATTACTCCCGAACTAGTTACCTCTGCTGAAAGAATATTTCCTTCTCCAATGAAATCTGCCACGAATTCATTTTGAGGATTTTCATAAAGTTCTTGTGGTGTAGAAATTTGTTTAATTTCACCCTTATTAAACACAGCAATTGTATTTGCCAGAGATATTGCTTCCTCTTGATCATGAGTAACGATAATGAAAGTAATTCCAACTTCATGTTGAATTCTTTTTAATTCAGTTTGCATCTCTTGTCTAATTTTTTTATCAAGAGCGCTAAGTGGTTCATCAAGTAAAAGTAGTTTTGGTTTTCTTGCAATTGCTCTAGCCAAAGCCACTCTTTGTTGCTGGCCTCCTGAAAGTTGGTTTGGTTTTTTCTTAACATGTTCTATTAAACCAATTTTTTCAATAATTTCATAAGTTTGTTTTTCAATTTCTGATTTACTTAAATCGGTATTTGTTAAACCATATGCAATATTTGAATAAACATCCATGTGTGGGAACAGTGCGTAAGATTGAAACATTAAATTAACCGGACGAATTCTAGTTGGAATTGAAAGTAAATCTGAATCGTTAATTAGTACTTCTCCAGAGTCGGGAGATTCAAACCCAGCAATAATTCTTAATAGGGTTGTCTTGCCACATCCGGAAGGTCCAAGTAAAGCAAACATTTCATTATTTTTAATTTCTAATGAAATATTATTTAATGCGGTAACTGATCCAAATTTTTTTGTTAAATTCTTGACACTTAGCAAAGTATTACTCAAATTGAGTCAGCAACCTTTCCAATTCTTTGTGCAAAAATAACACCTACAAAGCTAACCAAAAGTAACAGCGTGCCTAAGACATTGATTTCAGGAGTAACACCAAAGCGAATCATGGAATAAATAACCATAGGAAGAGTTGGAGTTTCAGGACCGTTTGTGAAAAAAGCAATCACAAATTCATCCATAGAAAGAGTGAAAGATAAGACTGCCCCGGCAGTCAAGGAAGGCATTAATTGAGGAATTGTGATTTTGAAAAGTGTTTTAGTCGCACTTGCTCCCAAATCAGTAGAAGCTTCTTCAATAGAGGGATCGATTAGACCAATTCGAGCAAGTACCACTGCGACAACAAATGCTGTACAAAAAGCAGTATGAGCAATAATCACAGTTAGAAGACTTAAATTAAATGAAAACATTGAAAAAGTTGTTAATAAACCAATTGCTAAAACAAGATCAGGAACTATTGCTGGTGCGGTTGAGAATGTTCTTAAAAAGCCTCCTGCTTTCATTTTGTTTAATCCAATAGAAATAGTGGTTCCAATGACAAGTGACAAAATTGTGGTTACTATCGCAACGAATAAAGTTCTTTGGAATCCTTGCACTATAGCTTCATTTGACCAAATATTTTTATACCAATCAAAACCAAAACCTTTCCAAATAAGTGAATTGCTACTGGTATTAAAAGAAAGTCCAACTACTGCAGTAATTGGAAGATACAAAAAAATCAAGGCAAAAATTGCCACGATTGTTGAAAGATTAATTTTTTTAGGCATTTATGTTAACTTTTCTACTTACTCTTGATTGAATAGAAATTAAAATGATCAAAATTATTGTTAAAACTAAGGCAAATGTAGCGCCAAATGGCCAATCTCTAGCTTTTAAGAATTGATCCCTAACCAGATTTCCAATCATTACTGTTTTGCCGCCACCAAGTAATTCTGGAACCACAAAATTTCCCATACTTGGAACAAAAACAAAGATTAAGCCAATTAGAATTCCAGGCATTGCTAAAGGAATTGAAACAGTCCTTAAAGATTTCCAAGCAGAAGATCCTAAATCTAAGGATGCTTCAACTAAATTCTTATCAACTTTTTCTAACGCTGCATAAATTGGCAAAATCATTAAAGGTAAATATAAATAAGTCATTCCAATAATTACTGCAAATGGGGTATAAAGCATTTCAATTGGTTGAGAAATTAAACCAATATTTCGTAAAAATTTATTAATAATTCCTTCATTATTTAATAAAACTAACCAAGCATAAGTTCTAACTAAAAAGTTAGTCCAGTAAGGAAGAATAATTGCAATTATTAAAATTATCTGCCATTTTCTGGTTAATCTTGAAATAAATAGAGCCGTTGGAAAACCAATCAATAAAGAAAGAATTGCAGTTGCTGCTGCAATTAAAATCGAAGTTAATATAACTTTTAAAAAAGTTTGATCTGTTGCTCTAACAAAATTATCTAAAGTAAATGGAGTAGTAACTCCACCAAATCTGCCAGCTGTTAAAACTGACATAAGAAGCATGGAAATAACAGGGAACGCTGCAAATACACCTAAAAAAATTAAACCTGGTAAAGACCAGAACCAACCAAGTTGGCGGGAGCTTTTGCTCCCGCCACTTTTATTCAATATCTTTTCCTTCTAATTAGCTAGAAGTAACTTCAGTTGCAAGATCGGTGTAGATCCTTGAATCTGCACCAAGATCAACTACAACTTCACCCTTCAATAAATCAGCAGGAGTTAGTCCCATATTTGGATATGAGGTTGCTAATGCTGGATCCAAAGTTTCTGTTGCTGCTTTATTAGGAACTTTGTAAAGGATGTTGTTTGCAACCCATGCATGTACATCTGGTTGAAGGATGTAGTTAATAAATGCATGTGCTGCTTCTTTGTTCTTACTGGAAGACAAAATCACCATGGTGTCTGCCCATAGATCAGATCCTTCATTTGGAATTACGAATTTGATGTTTGGATTTTCAGCAATTCCATAGTTGCACCAGCCATCCCAAGCTTCTGTTAACACTGCTTCACCAGAAACTAATTTGGTGTAGAAAGCGGTGTCATCATAAGCAAGAAGTGTTGGCTTAGTTGCTATTAGTTGTTCTTTTGCTTTTGCAATTTCATCAGCATTGGTGGTGTTAACTGAAAAACCAAGTGCTTTCATTGCAGGCAAAGCTAACCAACGTTCAGTTGCCAACATTGTGGTTTTACCTTTAACTGAATCTTTTGGATTCAAAAGGTCATTCCAAGAAGTTGGGGTGAAATCAATTAGGTCTGAACGGTAACAAATTCCAGTTGTTCCCCATGCATATGGAGCTGAATAATTTGTTCCTTTGTCATATGCAAGATCTGCAACTTCTGGATAAAGATTTGCCAAATTTGGAATGGCAGCTTTATCAAAGTTTATAATTTTTCCTGCAGATGCAAGTGCTTGTGCGTATTGACCAGACACAAATGCTACGTCAATTCCTGAATCATCAGAGGCAGTTAATTTACCCATGACTTCTTCGTTAGTGGCGTGATTTGTGATTGTGATGTCAACACCAATTGCTTCTTTAACTTTTGCAGCTAAATCTTCTGGGTAATAACCAGCCCAGTTAGAAATAACTAATTTTTGAGTAGTGATATCCACATTTGGATCTACTGATGCAGAAGATGCTTCGTCACTTGATCCGCTACTGCAAGCGGCAAGAACAAGAGCTGCTGCTGCAACAACAGTTGCGGAAAACTTAAATTTTCGCACTGTCGCCATTTATATCTCCTCCAATTTATTCATAAGGGTTTGAATTTTTGCCTTAAGAATTTGATTTAATTATGAGTCTGTCAGTTAGATGTCTGTATTTGCAACTAGAAAAGGACATCAATATCAATTTGTTATCTAATTAACAGGCAAGATGGGGGTCATGGCCGGGATTTCACTCTATTTATACGAAGATTTTCAACTTGAAATAAGTGAGGGACTAGTCATTTCCCTAGACCAAAATAGAGCATCAATTCTTGCCCATAGGGCGATAAACACTATTGCCAATTTGGAACATGGCGAAACTTTTGAGACGACCAGAGTAAGCAATTTTAAAGTGATTGACACCGATATTAATCCTTTGGAAGTTGATCAAAGCAATTTAAGTTTTCAATATGGTAATTATTTAATCAAAATAAAAAGAGAACTAGATTTAACAAATAGAAATATCAATATTGTTAATTCTTTGAGTGATTCAAACTTTAGTTATATGCCTAAATACTATGGCAGCTTATCTTTAAAAATTTATGACAAATTGGTTGAATTTATTTCAATTTATGAGTTCATCGATAATTCTTTAGATGGATGGACATGGTTACCAAAAAAACTTATAAACAAAAATGATTCTTGGGTCAACGAAGTTGCGATCTTAAGTTCGCAAATGCATAGAGATTTGAAGAAAGTTAATGGAGATATTTCAAAAGATTTTCTGCAACTAACAGATAAGTTAGTAAAAAGAGATTTACCAAATTTAAATCAGGAATTATTATCAGGAATCGAAAAATATCCTAATCCAGAAAATATGTTAGATATTTGGAATAATTTAGAAAACCAATACTTTATCGAACTAGATAGTAAAAAACAAAAATTA
Organism: Actinomycetes bacterium; assembly: GCA_038145175.1. Taxonomy (GTDB): domain Bacteria; phylum Actinomycetota; class Actinomycetes; order S36-B12; family UBA5976; genus ATZT02. The sequence continues at coordinate 12,010 of JAYQPE010000007.1, forward strand.
CAAGATAATTATAAAAGTCAAATAACGCATGGCGATTTTCATATCGGACAAATTTTAAAAAGTGAAACAAACTATTACGTGATTGACTTTGATGGTTCTCCTGTTTTGAATAAAGAATTAAGAAATATGGCATCTCCCGTCGAGGATGATCTTGCTCATTTACTTTTATCAATTTCTCTTGCTGCAAGGGTGGCAGAAAGAATTAACCAGTTAGAATATGGCAGTTTAAATAGCGAGGTCATAAAATGCCAAAATTTATTTTTAACTAATTATCAAGAAAATACTAAGAATTTCAATAATTACTCACCTAATCAAGACTTAATTGAATATTTAAGATTTAGGCAGTATTACTTTGAAATCATTTATGGCCTGAAATTCTTACCCCGCTGGCTTTATGCCCCAATACTTTCTTTAAAAGAAGAATTAGGATAGGTAAATGGCAGAAACCAATGTAGCCGGATTTATTAACGATATAAATGATTTACCTGAACTTTTAAAGGAATTAAGTTCCAAAAGAATTTTTGAAAACTTCTCATTAAGTAAGAATCAACTTCTGTATTTGGTGGGAATGGGTTCAAGTTATTTTGCCGCTCAAGATGCTGCCCGGTATTTAAGAAGTGTTGGATATTTAGCAATTGCAGAAATTGCAAGTGCTGAAACTCCAAGTAGTTTTCCAGAAAACACCGTAGTTATTGCTACATCCGCCTCAGGAAATAGTATTGAAGTTTTAAAGTTTGTAGAAAAAATTCCAAGTAGTGTAAAAACAATTGCATTAACAAGAGAACAAAACAGCAAACTAGCCAAAGTAGTTGATGAAGTTGTGTTACTTCCAATTAAGGAAGAATCAGGAGGGGTAAGCATTTGGTCATATCGAGCTACATCTATTGCACTATTTCAAATAATTGAAAATCTTGGACTCTTTAGTTCTGTCAAAGAATCTGTATTAAATGCATCTAAAGAAATCAAAACATTATTAGATTCCAAAAATCAATGGCTGGAATCTTTTATGAATTTAACTAAAAGTAGTAATGGGATTTATTTAATGTCACCAGCTGAACGATATGGCAGTTCATTGCAAGGAGCATTAATGTTTCGGGAAGGTCCAAGATTTCCTGCCGATGGTTGCGAAACTGGTGATTGGTCTCATGTTGATGTTTACTTAACAAAAACTCTAGATTACAAAGCATTAATTTTTTCTGGATCTGTTTGGGATCAACAAGCAATTGATTGGTTAAATAATAGAAAATCATCTTTTGGATCAATTGGAAATTATCAACAAGGAAATATCGCTTCAATTGAGATTGAAAGTGATGATGTTTTAACCCAAATTTTGACTGAATTATTAATTCCAGAATTAATGTCTTGTAAATTATGGGAAGCAAAATGAAAAAACAAGTATTTAATATTTTGTTATTTCCAGCTTTAGTTATTAATTTTTACCTTGTTTTTTCAGGGGCTTTAAACATCAAGTCAATGCTTCCTCGTATAGCAGGCGGAGGTTTTGAATCACTACCTGTTGGTTTAAGACTTTTATATTTGGGATTTTCAGTATTTATGATTTGGCAACTTCTTTATGCAAATAAATTAATTAATTTAGCTACTCCTTGGAGTTCTAGAACAAATAGAACTGTGGGATTTTTAATCACTTTGAGTGTGTTTAGTGCATTAATTAATGCAATTTCTAGAAGTCCGGTTGAAAGATGGAATGCTATACCTGCCCTAATGGTTGCCATGGGGTTTTATCTATTGCGCCGAAGTTCAAAACAAAACTAGGATTTCAAGATTATGTCTCAAATTTTAATAATTGGTGCAGGACCAGCAGGGTTAACAATTGCTAAAGAATTAAAAGAGCGAAATATTTCTTTTGAGCAAATTGAAAAACATTCTGATGTGGGTGGACTTTGGGATATTGAAAATCCTGGTACACCTCTTTATGAAACAGCACATTTTATTTCTAGTAAAACTTTATCTGCATTTCCAGATTTTCCCATGCCAAACAGTTATCCCGATTATCCATCTAGAAAACAAATCCTAAGTTATATAAAAGATTATGCTAGAAATTTTAATTTGTATGAAAATATTAAATTTAATTTATTTGCTAAAAAAGTAACCCAAAAATCAGATCAAACTTGGCAAGTAGAACTATCCAACGGAGAAGTAAAAAACTATGACAAAGTAATTTGTGCAACTGGTATGCAATGGGATCCAGTTAAACCAAATGTTTTAGGAAATTTTTCTGGCCAAATTATGCATTCGGTTGAGTATAAGAATTCGCAAGAGTTAAAAGGAAAAAAAGTATTAATAGTAGGAGCAGGAAATTCTGGATGTGATATAGCTTGCGATATCGGAAGAGTTGCTGAGCAAACTTACCTTTCAGTAAGACGTGGTTATTGGTTTATTCCCAAGCACGTATTTGGAATCCCCAGCGATGTTTTTGCTGAAACTGGGCCCAAATTACCAATGTTTGTGCAACAAAAGATTTTTGGAATTTTATTGAGACTTCTTAATGGTGATGTGACAAGACTTGGATTACCGAAACCTGATCATCGATTATTTGAAACCCATCCCACACTAAATACTGAAATATTGCAACGATTACAACACGGAGATGTAATTGCCAAACCTGATATTAAAGAGTTTTCTGGAAATGAAGTTATTTTCAAAGATGGTTCAAAGGAGAAGGTAGACGTAGTAATTTTTGCTACAGGCTACAAACATTCAATTCCTTATGCACAAGAATATTTTGGTAATCCCCAGCATCCGATAGATATGTATTTGACAATATTTTCAAAGAAATATAAAAATCTATACGCAATGGGTTTCATCGAAACTAATTCTGGGGCTTATAACTTATTTGGATTTGCTGCCAAAGTATTAGCCTCATATTTATCTGATGTAGAAAGAAATCCTGAACGAGCCCATAAATTTGAGAAAAAGATTCATGCAAACAATCCTGATTTAAGTGGAGGAATTAAATTTATAAATTCTGCTCGCCACGAAGGATATGTGGATGCAAGTGCTATTAAAAAAGAATTCTTAAAACTTATTAAACAAATGGGTTGGGCATAATCAAAAGTTTCATGAAATTTAATTACCAAGATAAAGTTTTTGTTATCACAGGAGCAGCCGGAGGAATTGGATCACATTTAGCTAAAGAAATATCTTTAAATAAGGCAATTGTGGTGGCACTTGATGCAAATCAAAATAAGTTAAATCAATTAATGAAAGAATTACCTGGTTTAAATAATCTTTCTATTTGTTTTGATTTAACAGATAAAAATCAAATGAAAAATGCCATTGAGCAAATATCTAATAAATATGGGCGAATTGATGTTTTAGTCAATAATGCAGCAATTACCTCAGCTGAAAGATTTGATGAACGTAGCCTTGATTCAATTGAACAGGAATTGTCAATAAATCTATTGTCACCATTACTTTTTACCCGATTAGCGATAGATTTGTTAAAAAAATCAAATGATCCAAGAATTATTTCTACTGTTTCTTTAGGTGGTATTTTTCCGCTAGGGGAAACTCCAATTTATACAACTTCTAAATTTGGTTTAAGAGGGGCGATGTTAAGTCTTGCTCTTGATTTAGAGAAAAAAGGAATTAAAGTTTCTTCAATTTTACCTTCAGCAACAGATACTCCAATGCTTCATAAAGAAGCAATTGAAGGTGGTAACACTTTGCAATTTTTAGATCCACCTCAAACAACAGAAGATGTCATAAAAAGTTTTAAGAAAACTTTAGATAATCCAAAGTTTGAAAGATATCCTAAACCAAGTGAATCTTGGTTAGTAAGAATTGTGATGTTAGTTCCTGATTTATTACCAAAACTTATGCCACTTTTCATAGGCCGTGGAAACAAAGGACATAAAAAATATTTATTAGAACTTGAAAAAAGAGGTATTATTAAATTAATTAATGGAAAGTATGAATTAAGTGACTAAACTTATTTTTAGTTTTATAAATGTTGGCCTAGTTTTTGTTTATGCTATTGGTTCAGGACTATGGGTAAATACCGGTGATGGATTTTATAGATCTTTAAAAAGACCTGCTTGGCAACCACCTGATTTTGTTTTCGGAATTGCTTGGCCTTATAACTTCTTAGTTTTAATTATTGCTGGAATTTTTATTGCAAATAATGCAAGTATTTTTTCAAAAACTATTTATTCAATACTTTTTGCATTAAGTGTTGCTACCGCTCTTTTATGGGCACATAGTTTTTATATTCAACATAATTTATTACTTGCTTGGATTGCACTACTTATAACTGCATTACTTACTATTCCTATGGTGATTATTGCTTTTCAAACTCAAAATTGGGCAGGATTAATTTTGTTGCCATATTTACTCTGGCTATTTACTGCCACATCTTTATCGTTTGGCTACTACTGGCTAAATTAGCCAAATTGTTATAAAGCAAGTCTTATTTCTAGATATCCAAGGTAGGTATCCTTGAACCCAAGCCTCGAGGATGCAGGGTAATCCTTAGAGGAGTATTTTTGACAAAACAGGCAAGATTTATTTAGGAGACTAGATGTTTAAGAACATTCAAGGCCCAGAATTGCTGATCATTTTGTTCATCATTCTGTTGTTATTCGGAGCAAAGCGTATGCCAGATATGGCACGCAGTCTTGGTCGATCAGTAAGAATCTTGAAAGCTGAAACAAAAAATGAAGCCAGCAAACAAGAATCATCAGAAGATCAAGAAAAAAAACCAGAAGCATAACTTCTTATTTTTATTCCGCTTAAATTTTTAAGTGGGAGGTGTATTTAGTATTGCCTGAAACTAAAGTGCAACGATTTAAAGAAATGTCGTTGCAAGAACATCTTCGCGAATTAAGAACCAGACTTTTTAAAGCTTCTGTTTCTATTGTTATTGGAACTGTTGTGGCATGGGTTTTTTATCCTCAAATTTTTGAAATCCTAAGTCAACCCGTTAATGCCATTGTGGAACAAGCTCAAGCAAATGGGCGTGATGTGCGTCTGGTTTTAGGAGGAGTTGCTGACGCTTTTGTTTTACAAATAAAAGTTTCAGTTGTAACTTCAATGTTAGTAACTGCTCCTCTATGGATTTATCAATTATGGAGATTTATTACTCCAGGACTTTATAAAAAAGAAAAACTTAGAGCATATTTATTTGCTGGAATTGCAACGCCATTGTTTGTTTCAGGAGCAGTTCTTGCTTATATTTTTCTACCAGTTGGTTTAAATATTTTGTTTGGTTTCACACCTCTTGGTGTTGGTAATTATGTTCCAGTTGATAGATATCTAAGTTTCTTTTTAAGAATGGTGTTAGTTTTTGGTATTAGTTTTCTAGCACCATTGTTTATTGTGATGCTTAATCTTTTTGATGTGTTAGAAGCAAAAGCTATAACATCAAGATGGCGTTTAGTTATCTTGATCGTGTTTACTTTTTCTGCTATTGCCACTCCTACTGGAGATCCAGTGAACATGACGCTTTTAGCAGTTCCGGTTTTACTACTTATTTCTATTGCTACAGGCATTGCATGGGTAAATGATCGTCGCCGTGCTAGGAAAAGACAAGAAGATCCAGTTTTAGGTTTATCAGATGATGAAGCATCTCCTGAACCAAAACCATCCACAGAGATTTAGGAAAAAGTAAATGAAAAAAATAGTTTCAATGGGTGTTCACATATTAGATGTTTTAGGAAGACATGTTTCTGAAATTCCACCTGGTCAAAATATTGCGCTTTTAGATGAAATAAGAATCACTGCCGCAGGAACTGCAGCTGGGACATCTGTTGATATGGCAAAACTTGGTGCATCAGTTATTGCAATGGGTGCTGTTGGTGAAGATGAAATGGGAAATATTTTGTTAGGCATCATGCAACGCTATGGCATTGATACATCCAAAATGGTTAGAAAAAAAGGTGTGCAAACTTCAGGCACAATGCTTCCTATTAGACCAAATGGGGAAAGACCTGCACTTCATGTGATGGGCACAAATGCTGAATTTTGTTTTGAAGATGTCGATCAAGAAACTGTAAAAAGTGCAGATTATGTCCACGTAGGTGGATTTTATTTAATGCCCAAGTTTGACTCAGGAGATGCTGCCAAAGTCTTAAAAGTCGTTAAAGAAGGTAAAGCCATAACCACGATGGATATTTTAGGCATAAAGCAAGAAAACATGAAAGAAAAAATACTGCCTTGTATGCCATATTTAGATTTCTTTATGCCAAATTTAGAAGAATCACAAATGATTACTGGTTTAACAGACGTTGATGAAATATGCGATGTGTTTTTAAATGCTGGAGCAAAACATGTTGTATTAAAAATGGGAGATCGTGGAAGTTTAATTAAGAATAAAGAGGATTTGCGTTTAAGAGTTCCTGCGTTTCAAGTAAAAGTTGTAGACACCACCGGTTGCGGAGATGCTTGGACGGGTGGATTTATTACTGGCCTTTCAAAAGGAATGAGCCTGGAAGAAGCAGCAAAACTTGCAAGTGCATGTGGCTCTTTAGTAGCAACTGGTTTAGGTTCTGATGCAGGAATTGTTGACTTTGATTCAACAATAAAATTTATGAACTCAAATCCAACCTTGCCGTTAAGGGATTAGAGAAATTAAATAGGGGCCAGGAATTTTTCCTGGCCCCTATTTTGTTTTAACTAATTAACTCTTTGAACTAAATGCAGCATCAAATGCAGCACTTGGTGGAGTGAAGTTAAGTTTTCTGATGAATTCCAAAGCTTCTGGGCCACCGAATAAACGATCCATTCCAGCGTCTTCCCATTCAACAGAGATTGGTCCTTTGTAACCAATTGCGTTTAACCCACGGAAAACATCTTCCCAAGGCACATGTCCGTGTCCGGTGGAAACGAAATCCCAACCACGACGTGGATCTGCCCAAGGTAAATGTGAACCAAGGCGGCCATTTTTACCGTTTAGTTGTTTGCGTGATTCTTTGCAATCAACATGGTAAATGCGATCTTTGAAATCTAGTAAGAAATTAACTGGATCAAGATCTTGCCAAACGAAATGGCTTGGATCAAAATTCAAACCAAATGCTGGACGATTTTTAATTGCTTTCATTGTTTCTACTGTGGTCCAGTAGTCGTAAGCAATTTCTGATGGATGAACTTCATGTGCAAACTTCACACCATTTTTATCAAACACATCCAAGATTGGGTTCCAACGATCAGCAAAATCTTTGTAACCTGCATCAATCATGTGTTGTGGCACTGGCGGAAACATTGCTACGTAATGCCAAATTGAAGAACCAGTAAATCCAATTACTGTGTCAACTCCAAAAGCTTTAGCAGCAATTGCTGTGGTTTTCATTTCTTCAGCAGCACGTTGTCTCACACCTTCTGGATCACCATTGCCCCAAACACGAGAAGGCAAAATTGCTTTGTGTCTTTCATCAATTGGGTTATCGCAAACTGCTTGACCAACTAAGTGATTGGAAATTGCCCAATACTTTAAGTTGTATTTTTCTAAAATGTCTTTTTGTTTTCTGACATATTTATCACTTTCAGCAGCTTGCACTACATCTAAATGATCACCCCAACATGCAATTTCTAAACCGTCGTATCCCCAACCAGATGCAAGTTTGCACATTTCTTCAAATGGCAAATCTGCCCATTGACCGGTGAATAACGTAACTGGTCTTGACATATTTCTTTCCTCCTTTTATTTAATTTCTTGCCAAGATGATTTGTTTTCTGAACTCTTGACAACTGCATCTAATACTTTTTGAACTTGTAAACCATCAGCAAAAGTTGGTTTTGCTTCAGTGTTATTTACTATTGCTTCCACGAAATCTTTTAATTCGTGAGTAAATGGATGTTCATAACCGATGATGTGTCCTGGTGGCCACCATGCAGTCATGTATGGGTGGACTCCCTCAGTTACCAAAATTCTTTGGAAACCAGCAGTTTCACTACTTTCTGAATTATCGAAATACCAAAGTTCATTCATGTCTTCGAAAGAAAACTTTAATGATCCTTTGGATCCAAATATTTCAAATCCCATATCGTTTTTTCTACCAGTTGCAAAACGAGTAGCTTCATAAGTTGCTAATGCGCCACCATCGGTTTTACCGATAAATACTGCAGCATCATCAACAGTTACTTTGCCCATTTTGTTTCCAGAAGCACTTGCTTGTAATCCTGAATAATCTCCAGGCAATGGTCTTTCTTTAATAAATGTTTCAGTTACACCTGACACACCAATTAATTTTTGTCCAGTTACAAATTGTGTTGTATCAATAGCATGAGCTCCGATATCACCTAATGCACCAGAACCTGCTTTATCTTTTTCTAATCTCCAAACTAATGGAAAGTTTGGATCAACAATCCAATCTTGTAAGTATCTAGCACGAATGTGAAAGATCTTTCCAAGTTTTCCTTCTTCAACCATTTTCTTTGCTAAAGAAACTGCTGGCACTCTTCGATAATTAAATGCCACCATGTTTTTTGAATTTTTGTTTGCATTTGCAGCAGTTACCATTTGTTCTGCTTCTGCAACTGTGTTTGCTAAAGGTTTTTCGCAAATAACATGTTTGCCAGCATTTAATGCTGCAATTGCAATTTCTGCATGTGAATCACCTGGTGTACAAATATCAATAATGTCGATATCTGAACGAGTTAATAATTTTTTCCAATCTGTTTCAATTCCATCCCAACCAAGACGATCTGCTGCTTCTTGAGTATTTGCTTGATTTCTTCCGCAAACTGCAACCATTTTTATTTCTGCTGGAATATCAAAAACTCTGCCTACATTTCGCCAAGCTTGAGAGTGGGCTTTACCCATAAAGGCATAGCCGATCATTGCCACACCTATTGTTTTTTTGGCCATGGTGTTTGTCTAACCCCCTTGTATACAAGTCCGTACACCACCAACCCTAGGCGCATCTTTACGGACATTTCAAGAGAGAATACGATTCTTAATTAAGCACCTGGAAATCTTCCCAAGAAATGAAGAGAGGTTGAGGTTTACTTTTGAAAAAACTTATTAATGATCCCTTCGACATGGTCGAAGAAATGGTCGAAGGCTACGTCGCAGCCAATGATCACCTAATTAAAAGAGTAGGTAAAAGAGCTATTGCTCGCACCAACTCACCAATTCCAGGCAAAGTTGGAATTGTGGTTGGTGGCGGTTCTGGCCACTTACCTGCATTTGCTGGTTACGTTGGCAAAGGTATGGCAGATGGTGCAGCATTTGGAAACGTATTTGCATCCCCTCCAGCTAAACCAATTGTGGAAGCAACATTGGCAGTTAATTCCGGTGCAGGTGTTATGTACACCTACGGAAATTATCAAGGCGATTGCATCAACTTTGATAAAGCACAAGACAAATGTCGTGAAATGGGAATACCAGTTCAAACAGTTGTGTTAAATGATGACGTTTTATCTGCACCAAAAGATCAAGCACATAGACGTCGCGGAATTGGTGGATTATTTTTAGTTTGGCATGTAGCAGGAGCAAAAGCAGAACAAATGGCTTCCCTTGATGAAGTTGTTGCTGTTACTGCAAAAGCAAATGCAAACACAAGAACTGTTGGTGTCGGATTAACTTCTTGCACAGTTCCTGCAAATGGAAAACCAACTTTTCATTTACCAGATGATGAAATGGAAATTGGTTTAGGAATTCACGGTGAACCTGGAATTAAAAGAGTAAAGGTTCGTCCAATTGATTCTGTAATTGATGAAATTATGGAAGCTATTTTGGCAGATCTTGATTACAAAGGCACAGATGTTGCACTTTTAGTTAATGGTCTGGGTGGATCTCCTGCTGAAGAACTTTATGTGGTTTTTCGCAGAGTAAAACAAATTTGTGATGCAAATAAAATCAACATCAAATTTAAACATGTTGGTAATCAAGTAACCGCACTAGAAATGCAAGGAACTTCAGTTTCATTGATGCGTTTGGATGAAGAAATGTATCAATTGATTAAGAACACAACTGTTGATACTTGTATGTATAAGAAAGTTTAAAGAGGACAAAATAAATGGCTAATGTAAACGGAAATTTAGTTGCTAAATCTTTAGTGTTAGTTGCTAAAAAAGTTGAAGACAATAAAGACTATTTATGTGCTCTTGATGGCGAAGTAGGCGATGGCGACCATGGAGTTTCTATGACCATTGGAATGCGTGCTGTTTCTCGTGCAGCTAAAGCTTTGCCAATTAATTGCACTCCTTCTGATGCCTTTCAATCAGCAGCTGATGCTTATGCAGATGAAGTGGGAGCAACAATTGGACCACTTTATGAAGCAGCATTTGCAGCAGCAGCTGAATCTGTTCAAGGCAAAGACAATTTGAATGATGTTGCTGATTGGGCCAAAGTTTATAGGGCAATGGCAACTGCAATTCAACAATTAGGAAAAGCAGAATTAGGCGACAAGACTTTGCTTGACGCATTTTTCCCAGCCGTTGATCACATTCAACAACTTTCAACTCAAGGTGGAAAGTTAGAAGATGCACTTTTGTCTACAGCACAAAAAGCTTTAGATGCAGCTATTGCGACGAAAGATTTAGTTCCACAAAAGGGTAGAGCCTCTCGTTTAGGTGATCGCGCTAAAGGTCATCAAGATGCAGGAGCTACTTCTTTAGCCGTGGTGCTGAAAGGTTTTGCAGACGGAGTAAAAAAAGGTTAATTCTAAATAAATAGCCTGCAAAATTATTGCAGGCTATTTATTTAACTGGAATTAAAATATCCATTTCACATTTATTACTTGTGGGAATGTATCTTTCGTCATAAATTTCTAGATGTGGTCCATCGCGCATTTCCATTTTGGCTTTGGGAAACCATTCTGTATAAGCTTCAAGGTAGCTTTCTTTTAATTTATCCATGCTGCCGCGATGAGTGTATTTAACATATTTACCATTTGGTACCACAATTGATTTAAATTCCAATCCAGGTGCAACTCCGCGATTAAATTGCACACCTGCCATATATTTAATTTTTCCTGGATGTAATTTTTGATCCATTGGAACACTTACTCCAAATGTGGTTCCTGAAACTTTTATATTTAAGCGGGGAAATACTGCCCAAAATTCTTCCCACAAAGCAGGTATTGCAGATGAATCATAATTTGAACTCGGCATGATTATTGAATCAGTGATCAATTCAAGACCTGCAATAGTCATTGATGGAATTTCAAATGATTTTATTTTTCTTTTGAACATGTTTGGATTCTATGCGAAATGTCTATATGATTGTGTGAATGAAAACTAAATATGCATTATTGAGTGTTTTAAGTTTCTTACTAGTTGCTTGTGGTTCAAATAATGAAGTTACATCAACAGAAAATCAAAATGAAACAAGTGAAACTAATGTTCAAGCAGCAATAGATCCAGCTAATGGTGGCTATTACATAGATGGAATTTTATATACCTTAATAAATGGTGCATTAGAACAACCAATTGAAGAATCAAGTGCGGTAAATAAGTTCACTCTCCTTGAATTCAAAGCCACTGGGGATCTAAATAAAGATGGTTCAGATGACGTTGCAGTTGTAGTGGCAAATGATTCTGGAGGAAGTGGAACTTTTTATTATTTGGCAATTTTTACATCAGGTTCAAATCCAATTATTGAAAATACTTATAATTTGGGGGATCGAATCAAGGTTCAAGATTTAAAGTTTGTTGATAATAAATTTCAAGTTACTTATTTAGATCGAGATCCTGAAGCAGATATGGCCAGTGAACCAACGATTGAAATAACCGCAATTGCTGAAATGGATCAGGAAAATACTGGTTTTGTTTACAGCTGCACAGATTCAGCAGGTATTTGTTTTTAATTAGCCCAAAATACTTGCGGCTGAATTTAAAATTCTTAAAATACTTGAACGCATGTGATTGATATGTTCTGTTACAGCAGGTCCAATTGCCTCAATATTTTGATTAACTATTGCTTTAGCTAATACTTCATGTTCTTTTGAGCAGGTCTCTAATCTATTTTCATATTGGGCAGATCTAGTCCAAAATCTCTGAATTTTTCTTCTGGTAACTAAAGCAAGATCTGAAACTGTTTGGTTATCAGCTGCTTGAATAACTAAATCATGAAATTTAGTATCAGCTTTACTCCAGTTATCTCTATCGTTTTTTTGCGCTGCTGAAATCATTTCTTGAGAGACTTTGAGTAATTCATCTTTCTTTTCTTTAGTTAATGTTTTTGCAGCTTTGGTAAATAAATATGTATCAATAATTTGTAATAAATCACAAGCTTCTTCAACTTGTTTTGGAGTTAATAGGGCAACGGTAAATCTTGAAGAATCAGTTTTAGTAATTAAACCTTCTGCTTCTAATCTTTGTAATGCTTGTCTAATTGGAGTACGAGAAATTCCTAATTGAGTGGCTAATTTATTTTCACTAATTGCAGCATTCGATGGAAGTTTGAAAGAAGTAATTGCGTCGACTAAATAGTCGTAGGCATCATTAACAAGTGATGATGCCTGCGACGATTTAGTGTCCGTTTTCATATTTATACTCTGTCAACAAATTCTCTGTTGGTGACATTAACAGGAACTTTTGTTAATTCCAATACTGCTTTTGCTGTGTGTTCACTTAATCTTCTGAAAGCTTCTTCACCTTTTTCAATGGTTGCTCTCATTGGATTTCCAATAGTGCCTGATTCTACGAATTCATGGTGATCCATTGGGAAGGTGAAATATTGATAACCTTCAAATTCCACATCTGGCATACCATCATTTTTTTGGAAACTCTTTGGTAGGAATCCTGGAATATGTGCTTTTTCTGGATAAGCCCTTTCCATTCTCACCAAGTCTGGGTCGTAAGCCATATCTTGAGAAGTTTCTAATTCAGATGAATGCCAACCTGGAGTTTCTTCTGGTGGATTTTCCATCAAACCTTCTAAAACACCAACGTAGCGTTCCATGTACGGACGAACAAACCCAATTAGTGCTCCTGTTTCATAACGAAGTTTTCTTAAAACTGGATCAACAACTTTAGTGTTTGATCCATGACCGTTAATGAAAATGATTCTGTTAAAACCATGGTGAATTAATGAACGTGCCACGTCATACATCAAGTTAGTTAAAGTGCTTGCTCTAACTGTGATAGTTCCTCTGCCTTCACCTGGTAAATGCATGTGCTGTGGTGAGTAACCAGTCCAGATTGGTGGAGTGTGAAAAACACCAATTGCTTCTGAAACTCTTTCAGCAACTTCAATGGCAGTGATGGTGTCTGTGTAAAGAGGTAAATGTGGACCATGTTGTTCAGTTGATGCCATTGGCACAAGCACTGTGTCTTTATCTTTTAAATATTCTTTAATGTCAACATAACTTAATTCAGTCATATCCCATGATCTAAATTTTGCACGGAACGCATCATCACCGGTTGTTAATCGTTGAAACTTACGGATGGGATGTTTTGCCATTTATTTCTCCTTTTCTAAAAGATCGATAAAGAGTTTACCGACCGCAATTCCAAACTCAGGATCATTAACGTGATAATCAAAATTCAAGACTTCGATATCTTTTCTTAAAGTGTTTTTCATCTGATCCATAAATCTTTTATCAGCTTCTGGATCAAAGAAAACACCTCCTGGTTTATTAGGAATTGAAATTCCCTTTGTTGGTATTGCAACTTTTACTGCACCTTTTGCTTCATTCAATGAATCAGCAAATTTCTTACCTAACTTTTCCATTTCATCGCCATCAAGTCTGACTAACCAATATTCAGGATTGTGGTTATAAAGAGGTCTGTCTTGTAATTCTTGAGGAACTGTATTGGCGTGAAACACCACAAAATCAACACAACCTGGTACTACTACTTGAGGAATTCCTAAGCGTCCAGCAACTTTTAATCTATTTTCATTTGCTACGTGAATTCCACCAACTAAGTTTGCAGCCATTTCATTAGTGGTGAAATCAATTATTCCTACAAATTGTCCTGCTTCTGCTAATTCTTCCATCGCAGGTCCACCAACACCATTGGCGTGAAATACCACTAATTCATAACCTTTTTCTTTCATCAAAGGTTGCATCGCAGTAATTGCAGTGTTGGTATTTCCTAACATTGTTACTGCTACAGCTTTTGTGCCAGGTTTTGGTTTTTGTAATTGATGACCTTTTTGTAACATGCCATAAACTGCAGCAGCTGCGTTATCAAAAATTGTTTTTGAAATATCGTTTAAACCTAAAATGTCTACAATTGAATGCATGGTCATCATGTCAGTTGTGCCCACAAGGGGTGCAAATTCATGCTTTCCTGATGCAATTGGTGAAATTACTATCTTGGGAGCACCAATTGGAAGCACCATTAATGCAGCAGCAGTCATTACGCCACCTTCTGCTCCACCAATACCGATTGCTCCTACTACTTCATTATTTGAAACCATTTCTTTAACTTTTTTCACCACAAATTCGCGCATTTGTTCAACAGCAGCTCCGCGAGATCCTGCGTTTTGAACTTTTTCAATAGTGGTGCCACCAAATTGGGCAAGTTGTGCTTTTGAAAAATCTGGGGTGATTCCTACTGGTTCACCTAAAATTCCTACATCTATTACGTATGGATTAAGACCGTATTCTTTTAATTTGTCTTTCAAATAAGCGACTTCGGGTCCTTTAGTGTCAAGTGTGCCAATTACCAGCACTAACTCTTTCACTAATGACTCCCGAAGTCGCTAAATATTTTCTCTTATTAATTAAATAAGAGGTAGTAAATGATCTGAGTTCTCTTTAACCAACCAGTCATAAAATTCTTCGGTAAGAATTGATGAACCGTGGTCAATGATGAACTTCAATTGTTCTGGATCGATTCCTGGTGGATTCATATCCAAAGCATTCTTGAATTTATTTGCAGGAGTTCTATCGATTGGAGCAACGAACTCTGCAGTTAAGGCGCCGTCATAACCAATTTCTTTCAAAGTGGCCACAACTTTCTTCCAGTCATAATCACCGTGTCCTGCTGGCATACGGTTGTTATCTGCAACGTGGAAGTCGTTTAGTTTCTTTCCAGCTAAACGAATTGCTGCATATAAATCTTCTTCTTCAATGTTGATGTGGAATGCATCTAAGCACACACCACAATCTGGTCCAGTTGCTTCAGCTAAAGCAAGTGCTTGTTCGCAACGGTTGATGAAGTATGTTTCGAATCTGTTTAGAGGTTCGATTGCAAGTTTTACACCAGCAGCTTGTGAATGTGCATAAATATCTTTCATGCCTTCTACTGCCCATTTCCATTCTTCTTCTGGAGAAGCATCTGGTGTAATTTTTCCTACAGTGGCAGGAACAATTGTCATTTCTGTTCCATCAAGTTCTTTCACCATAGTGATGCAGTCTTTTACATACTTAACACTCATTGCTCTTTTTGCTTCATCTTTTGCAACAAGATTTCTTTCTCCAAGCATCAGAGTTACTGAACCCCAACACTTCAAGTTGTATTTCTTTAATAAATCACGAGTAGTTGAAGATGGGAACTTTTCTGGTTCACCACTGATTTCAATACTCTTGTAACCATATTTTGCTAGTCGGGCGATGGTTGTTTCCAGCGGCTCGGCACGCATCCAGTTATGCATAGATAAATGCATTGCTTTTTCCCTTCTAGTAACTAAGTCTTAGTTACTAAACCTTTTTAATTCGTAGAACCCGGCGGACCAAATCCAAGTTTTCCTGGATTCATGATGCCGTTTGGATCCCACGCTTTTTTCAAACTCAACATGAATTCCCATGCTGAGCCATGTTGGTCTTTCATGAAACGTCCTAGTTTTAAACCAACACCGTGGTGTTCGTTTAAGGTTCCTCCGTTTTTCAAAGACGCATCAATTGCTGCATTCCATAAATCGTCATGCAATTTCATCGCTTCGTCAATATCCTGCGGTGGGTTATCTACATAGAAGCGGTCATAAATCATGCCGCCCCAAGGAAACCAGTGAGAAAAGTGAGCGGTGTATCGGGCTTTGTGGTGAGCAAATTGTTTTTCCACCACTTCTTTCTTAGCTTTATAGATAGCTGGCAAGTCATTGAACTTGGCACAAGTATCGGTGGTGCCATAGATCATTGGTGGGGCAGGAATATTGCCATGTTTGAATGGCTCATATTTTCCGTCCCACCAGTTTTGACCTACTTCAGGTCCGTGTGGTTTACCGCCCACACTTTCACAAATCTTTTGAATTTCTTTACTTTCTAAATCAGTTAATGATTTTGTGCCATCACACATAATCACCATTAAAACTCCTTGCACACCAAGGTTTAACCAACTTGAAAGTTTTGCAGTATCTGCTTCGTCATATAAACGAATTACTGCAGGACGCCATCTGTCTGTCATTATTTTTCGAGCTGCTTCAATTCCAGTATTTACATCTTTAAATCCGTAAGAAAGAAATACTCTTGACTCAGGTAATCTTTCTAAACGCATTGCAGCTTTGGTAATTACTCCAAGTGTTCCTTCACTGCCAACTAAAGTTTGAATAATTCCAGGACCTGAAGCATGACTTGGTACTGGAAGAGTTTCAATTACTTTTCCATTTGCCATTACTGCTTCGATTTGTAAAACCAAATCTTCTGCTTTTCCATATTTAGTTGAAACAACACCTGAACCTCTTGCAGCTAAACATCCACCAATAGTTGCACCAAAAAAATGTGAACCTGGATAGTGAGGCATGGTTAAACCTTTTGCATTTAAAACTTTTTCTAATTCTGATCCATCAAGTCCTGCTTCAACTGTGACAATCATTGAATTTTCATCAATTTCAACAATTTTGTTTAATCTTCTTAAATCAAGTGCGATACCGCCATAAAGAGCAAATGTTCCAGATTGAGTTCCAGAACCTCCACCTCTTGGAATTACTGGCATGCGATATTCATTTGCTAAAGCTACAACCTTGGAAACTTCTGCACTAGTTTTTGGTGAAACTACTAAATCTGCGATTGGTAATTCTTGGTTTTTAGAAATTAAATATTTACTCATCCAAGACCAATCACTTGCTTGTTCAACTCTTTTTTCTTTATCCAGAGTTACTTGGTCATGACCCACAATTGCACCAAGTTCGCGAGCAATTTGGCTAATTAAATATTGGCTTCTATGTTCTATTGTCATGAATTGTCTTGTTATCCCTCATCTTGGTATGCAAGTCTGTATACAACTAAGGACATTACTCCGTGGTTAAAGATTTGGTCAAGGATAAATTTGTGGGGAAATCACACTATATATATAGCGACAAATAAAAACTTCCAGTTTCAGAATATGAAACTAGTTTACTTGTTTAGAGTTTTTACTAATTCTCTACAAAAGTCTGGAATATCGGCAACTACTCTTCCCCAAACAAGATTGCCTTCACTAAAGGCAGCTTCATCAACCCAAGTAGCTCCAGCATTTACTAAATCATCTTTGATGCCTAAAGATCCGGTAGCTTTTTTACCTTTCAAAATATCTGCAGATACCGCTAATGATCCACCATGACAAATAATTCCAATAACTTTATTTTGTGAATTAATTTCTTTAATTAAATTAATTACATTGTCATATCTTCTTAATTTATCTGGAGCCCAACCACCTGCCAGAACTAAACCTTTTAAATCATTTGCTTTTAAATCAGAAATTAAAACATCAATATCAATTTTTAATCCGTTCTTACCAACGATTTGTTTTTTATCTAAACCAGCACTTACTACTTTGTAACCATCTTCTTCTAAACGCATTCTGGTTACGTGATATTCCAAATCTTCTACACCATCTGCAATTGGAAATGCAATTGTTCCTTTACTCATTTTCTTATCCTTTTTGTTCTTGTTCTAATTCGTTAATTCTTTTTACTTTTGGTGCACTTGAACTTTGTTCATCAAATTTATAATCAAGCCAAGGTTTAATTAAATTAAGTGCTAATTCACTTGCAATAACTCTTGCACCCATCGTGATTACTTGACAGTTATTACTTAGAATTGCTCTTTCTAATGAATATGGATCTTGAACTGTTGTTGCTCTAATTCCTGCAACTTTATTTGCAGAAATTGCCATTCCAATTCCTGTGCCACAAACTAATAAACCTCGATCTGCTTCACCATTAGCAATTTTTGTCGCAAGAGCAAAACCAATATTTGGATAATCAGTTTTGTCATCTAACGAATTAACACCTAGATCAATTACTTTTTCAACTCGATTATCTTTTTCTAAATAATTTTTCAAAATTGATTTCAATTCAAAACCTGCAAAATCGGATCCGAGGGCAATTCTGTATTTACTCAACTCGCACCCTTTCTTCAAAGCTTGTTTCGTGTGGGGTTTGTGGGAATACTTCAACTATAACTAACGCTTAAATTGCGTTATGAAATTGTTACTTAAATCTGTCCGATTCTATTGACGGAATACACACCTGTATCCCAAGATTGTCTCTAAGACCGACCAGTCCTTGGTCGATCTTTTTTGAGAAGGAGCTCACTTGTCAGAAGAGACAAAAATGAAGCTTGACCGTCGTCGCCTTATCAAGGCTGGCGCCGCGGCAGGCGTTGCAATCCCAGCAGCAGGTCTGTTGGCAGCTTGCAGCAGTGGAGGAGATTCAGCAGAAGGTGGCTCAGCCGAACTATCTGCAGATTCACCTCTGTACGGCAGTAATGCAGAAAATATGCAAGGAAAAACAATTGACTTTGCATACTCACGTGTAGCTGGATGGCCTCCAAGCGCCGCTCCAACAACACAATGGCCAGATTTCCAAGCATATGCAAAAGAAAAATATGGCTATACAGTTAATGACATCACCTTCATCGAAGGTGGATTCGGAGAACTTTTCCAAAAGATTTCTCCAACACTTGCATCAGGATCACAAGATTACAATTTGATGATCGTTGATTCACAATGGTTAGGTGCTCTAGCAGAACCAGGTTGGATTGTTAAGGCAGATGATGTCTTCGCAGCAAACCCAGAACTAGATATCGAACCATTCTCAAGTTTGGTAACAAACACTTACCAGGTTTATCCAGACGGTTCAGGAATTCGTTGGGGCTTCCCACAAATGCCTGATACTCAAGGAATATTCATGCGTAAAGATATGTTAGAAGATCCAGCCGAACAAGCTGCATTCAAAGCTAAATACGGAAAAGATCTTCCAACAACTCAAGATGCAATGATGGAAATTGAATTCACAGATCTAGTTGAGATTATTGAATTCTTCCATCGCCCAGATAAGGAAATGTACGGAACAGCAATTATGTATTCGAAAGAATACGACTTCTTTAGTTGCGCCTACTATCCATTCGCTTATTCAACAGGCGGAAAGATTTGGGATCCTGCAACTTCAGATGTTTACGGAATTCTAAACTCTGATATCAACGCAGCTGCTATGGATCAATTCATCTCATTGATGAAGTACCAACCAGCAGACGCTGCATCATTTGGTATCGGAAGCCTTCTCGACCTTTTCAACGGAGGAAAATGCTTCTCCGCTTGGCAATGGTTAGCAGTTGGAGCATTCATGGGTGGCGCTGACGCTGTTGTTAAACCAGATATGGTTCTTTCAATTCCTCTTCCAAAGTGGAATGGACAACTTATCGGTGCAATGGGTGGTCAACCATGGGTTATCAACTCATTCAATGATGACGATCACATGAGAGTGGCAGTTGACGTTCTCAAGTGGTGGTACACCAAAGAAACTCAAGACAAGTTCATCAAAGAAAACGGTGGCTTGCCATGGAGCAAAGAAGGTGCTGCAAATCCTGAGTATCTAGAAGTAGCACATTATGTGAAGCCATTCCTCTACATGTTGGAAGAAGGACGTTCACAAGACTTCTGGCACTTACCTGAATACGCAGAAATGCTCGCAGTGCAACAAGAAGCATTCAACGGAGTTGCAACCGGAACGGTTAAGACTTCCAAGGAAGCTTTGGAATACGCAGCTGCTAAGCAACAACAAATTCTGTTCAACGCAGGTCGTACCCAGACTCCTCCACCAGACAATGTGGACTCTCTAACTCTCTAAGAGTTAACAGAGAAAAGTCAATTGAGTTGGTGTCCCAGTTAATGGGGCACCAACTCAACTTCTATGATTGACGGCAACTAAGTTTTTTTAACAGGTAACTTTAAGGGGATTTAAGTTAATGGCTAAAAGTGTTGAGACTTTAGAAAAGTCTTTCAAACAAACCCCTAAGCCTGTAGATCCAGCAAAAAAGAAAAATCTTTTTTCATGGGGATTATTAGCTCCAGTTTTATTCTTCTTCATTTTGATGAGCGTTCTTCCAACTATTTGGATGTTTGGTTTAGCGTTTTACGATTACACTTTAACTTCTGCAAATAAACCAAAATTAATTGGTTTTAAAAACTTTTTTGATTTTCTTGCAAATCAACAATTAGCTGCATCTGTTTCTAGAACTTTCATATTTTTATTATGTGCAGTAATTCTGCAAACATTTTTAGGAATTTTAATTGGGGTTTTATTTTGGAAAAACGACAAGATGCCAGGTCGTCGTTTAGCCCTAACCCTATTTTTTACCCCAATGGTGGTTACTCCTATTGCAACTTCACTTTTCTGGAAATTTATTTTGGATCCAACTCTTGGTGTTATAAATTATTTTGCAGCATCTTTAGGTTTTGAAAGATTTGATACTTTAACTGATCAAACTTTAGCTTTTCCAACTTTAGTTTTAGTTGATACTTGGATGTGGACACCATTTATGACTTTGATGACTTTAGCAGCTTTAGGATCTGTGCCTAAAGCAGAACTAGAAGCTGCTCAAGTAGATCGACTACCTTTACATCGACTTATTACCACTGTTATTTGGCCACATGCAAAATTTATTTTAGGTTTGGGAATTTTATTAAGAACCATTGATGCTTTTAAGACCATGGACTTGGCATACGTAATGACAGGTGGTGGACCTGGCGATAGAACAGAGTTAATTGCAGTTTCTTTGTATCGTTTCGCCTTTAAATCATTCAAATTAGGTTATGCCACTGCTGTTTCAGTGTTTTTAATGTTTATCGCGATTGCGTTAACTTCAATTTATTTATATATCTTAAATGCTAGAAAGAAAGCTGAGGAATAACATGGCTGAAACAACCTTTAAACCAAAGCGCAAATCTGGTCCAATCAATTTCTCAACTATTGGAGCCTGGGCAGTTGCAATATTTTTCTTTCTTCCGGTTGCTTGGATTATGTCTACAGCTTTCAAGCCAAAAGGCAGCATCGTGGTTTCTCCTCCAGTATTTTTCTTCAAACCAACATTTCAAAACATCACTGAAGCCCTAAGTTTTGACAACACTTTGGATTACTTCACTCACTCAATAGTTTATTCATTTGGATCTGTAACCATTGCAATTTTAGTTTCATATCTGGCTGCTTATTCTTTCTCCAGATACAAACCAGCAGGAACAGACTTTTTAATGTTCTTACTTCTATCAACTCGCTTCGTTCCAGCAGCAGCTTTCGTTGTGCCATATTTCCAATTGTTTAATCTATTGAAATTAAAAGATTCATACGTTGGTTTGATTGCTTTTTATGCAATGTTTTCTATTCCTTTCTCTGTTTGGATTCTCAAAGGGTTCTTAGATGGAATTTCGCAAAGATTTGATGAAACTGGATTAGTTTATGGCGCATCTCGTTGGCATATTATGTTTAAAGTAATTTTGCCGCAAGTAAAACCAGGTTTGGTTGCATCATTTGTGTTCAACATTTTGTTTGTGTGGAATGAATTCTTGTTCAACTTCCAATTAGGTGGTGCAAAAACTTTTGGTATTCCAGTTGGGTTATTTACCGGTTCAACTAAAGGTGGAGCTATCGACTGGGCATATGTTGCATCAATTGGAACTTTGTATGTGTTACCTCTAGTTATTGTTATCTATGCTTTCCAGAAATATTTGTTGGTTGGTTTAACATTTGGAACAGTTCGAGGTGAAGTATAAATGGCTGTTATCACAAATAAAAAACTTCCATTTGCCACTCGTGCGCAGCGATTAAATATTTATTTATTAATAATTGCATTATTAATGCTTGCTCAACAATTTACTTACACAATCTATGTTTGGGGTTTTAGATTGCTATTTGTGGTTGTTACTTTACAAGTAGCACTTGGCAACATAAATTCTGAATGGGGTTTTAAAAAGTCAGCTAGAAAAACTTTGGTGATTTTATTAATTATTGCGCTGATTTTTGCATTCTCAGTTTTTGTCACCCCCTATTTGGTCGAACTTGGTCGACCAAAACGAGCTTTTTAAACAGGAGATAATTTTAAAATGGCCCAATTAGCACTTGATGTCAAAGGCTTAACCAAGTCTTATGGCAGCAAAGTAGTTTTGGAAAATTTATCTTTTACAGCAGATATGAATGACTTTTCTGTTATTTGTGGAAAACCAGGTAATGGTAAATCAGTTTTGGTAAGAACAATTATGGGACTTGAACCAGTTGATGCAGGTTCAATTATTGTTCGTGGCAAAGATGTAGCCCAAGTTTCAGCTGGAGAAAGAAATATTGGCTATGTGCCTCAAAGTTTTGCACTATATCCTCATTACACAGTAAAAGAAAATATTGAATATCCACTCGATCTTTCAAAAGCTAGTGAAGCTGAAAAGAAAGAAGCAGTTGAAAGAGTAAGTGAACTTTTAAGAATCAAAGATCTTTTAGGTAAAAAACCAGAACAACTTTCTGGTGGCCAAAAGCAACGTGTAGCAATTGCTAGAGGTTTAGCAAAAGCCACAGATGTTTATGTATTAGATGATCCATTGGTTGGTCTAGATTTCAAACTACGTGAAAGATTAATCGATGATTTAAGAAAAACTCAAGAAGAATTAAAAGTTTCTTTTGTTTATCTAACTTCAGATCCTTTAGAAGCTTTATCTTTAGCAAGAACTGTCATGATTTTAGCTCAAGGAAAAATTGTGCAGCAAGACTCTCTTGATGTGGTTTATGATCTTCCAAACTCCATTGCCAGTATGAATTCATTAGGGTTTCCTGAGGCAAATATTTTGCCTGGAGATCTTTCTGGAACTACCTTTACGTCAGTTTTAGGAAGCATCAAAGTGAAAATGGATTCAAATTCTTCAAAAGTTGTTGCAGGTATTAGACCGGAAGGATTCCAAGTAGGCTCTGGTTCAGGTTCTGTGGATGGCAAGATTACTTTGTTGGAAAATCTTGGTTCAGAATTTGCCGTTTATTTTAATGTGAAAAATACTAATCTTGTCACTGTTGTTTCTAGAACAGATAATGATGCTTTAGCAAAGGTTAAAAATAAATCAACCACAATTACTTTTAAACCAGAAGCAATTGTTTTATTTGATGCAGAATCTGGCAAACGAGTAGGGCAAGGAGTTTCTCATGTATGATATTAGATTAGAAAATATCACAAAGAAATTCGGTGACTTTACTGCAGTAAATAACATAAATTTCACTATTCCAAAATCATCTGTAACAGTTTTACTGGGACCTTCAGGTTGTGGCAAAACTACTTTGATGAGAATGATCGCAGGATTAGAAAATCCAACAGAAGGTAAAATATTTTTCGGTGAACATGATGTCACCAATGTGCCAACCAGAAGAAGAAACATTGGCATGGTGTTTCAATATCCAGTAATTTATAGAAATACTTCAGTTAGAAAAAATCTTGAATTGCCACTTTTATCAGAAAAATTATCCAAACAAGAATTAGATAAACGAGTAGACGAAGTTGCAGAAATCTTAGGTCTAACAGATGTATTAAAGAAACTGGTTGAAGAATTAGATAATGGAACTAGACAAAAAATTGCCGTAGGTCGTGAAGTTGCTCGTCAACCAAGAATAATTTTGTTTGATGAACCAATTACCAATATTGATTTAACTTCTAAATTGGAATTAAAGAGAAGTTTGAAAGAACTTTTTGGTCGTTTACAACAAACTATTATCTATGTAACTCATGATCAAACAGAAGCTATGACTTTGGCTGATCAAATTGCTTTAATGCAAGACGGGGTCATTTCACAAAGTGATTCACCTAAAGAGATTTACGAAAATCCTGCTTCACAATTTGCGGGCTGGTTTTTAGGAAATCCTGGTATGAATTTTGTGCCTCCACAATTTATCAGTGTTTCAGGTTCAAAGATAACTTCAAAAATGTTTTCTCAAACAATTGATTTAGGTTCAAAAGCATCCTCAGCTGACACTTTTGGGGTTCGAGCAGAAGGAATTTCTGTTTCCCCTACAGAAATTAAAGGTGGAGTAAAAGCTCGAGTTACTAGAAAATCAATTGGTGCAGGTGGTCAATATTTACTTGATCTAGCAGTTGACAATCTTTTAGTAAAAGCTAGAGTTTCTCACTCAATTGGAAGAAGTGTTTCAGAAAATGTATGGACCACGATTGAGTCAGAAAACATCACATTTTTTGATAAATCTGGCAAAGCAATTTAATTAATTAAAATTGCGATCAATTATTAATTGGATAGATTAGAAGTATGTTCTATTTTGGCACTAACACCAAGCAGCACCTAGATATTCAAAATCACGAAGATGTAGTTGATATTGCATCTTTGTTAGCTAAATCCAATAAAGATGTGCAGTTATTTGTTTTGCCCACTATGCCATTAGTTAGAGAATTAAAGAAAGCATCGCATGGCACAGGTCTTTGGATTGGGGCACAAAGAGTTTCTGGGACACAAAAAAATATAACAGGAAAAATATCTGCCCAATTATTAGCAGATTCTGATTTAGATCTAGTAATGGTTGGTCATGCTGAAAGAAGAGCATTTGGTGAAGATAGCGAAGCAGAAATTCTTAATCAATTACAAGCTTTAATCGAAGTTAAACTTCCTATTCTTTATTGCATCGGGGAGGAACATTTAGAAAAAGATTCAAAGAAAAGAAAAGCTTGGTTTAAAAAACAGTTACAGGTTTTAAGAGATTTGTATATTGAAAAAACACTTATTGCTTATGAACCAGTTTGGTCAATAGGAGATAAAGGTATTCCCGCAGAACCTAGTTATGTTGAAGAATCTTTTCAATTGATAAAAGAGGCATTAACAGAATTGGAGCGAAAACCAGAAAATTTTCCTCTGCTATATGGAGGAAGTGTTAATGTCGATAACGCCAAACAACTAGCCTCATTAGATAGTTGTGATGGCTTATTTGTGGGAAGAAGTGCTTGGAGTAAAGATGGATTTAGAAATGTTTTTGAAAAAGCCTATGCAGGCTATAAATCTAAATTCTAAGATTTAATTTATGTTTGTTACTGCAAGAGTTTTCTCGTTAAGTCATCAAACCCCTAGAGAAAATGGGATAAAGGCTGCTAAAGAAGCATTAGCTTTAGGGCGTGCAATTGTTATTCCCACTGACACCAGTTATGCCATAGCGGTGAGAGCAATGGATGAAAAGGCAGTAAATTTGTTGTGGAAAATAAAAAATCAAACCCCTAAAACTCCCTTAACTATATTTGTTTCAAATATTGGACTTCTTCATAAATTTTGTGCAGGTATAACTGATGAAACAAAAACAAAATTTTTAAACTTTTGGCCAGGATCCCTCACAATTATTAATAAAGGATTAAATAATTTATTGTGGAATAAATCAATCATTCCAAATGTAGTATCAGTAAGAATGCCACTTCATCCTGTGATTTCTGAAATATTAGGAGAAGAAGAAATAGTTGCCACAACAAGTCCAAATAAAGCAGGATCTGCTTTGGGAACAAATATTGCAGAGATTAAAGCCCAATTTGGTAACGATATTGCTGTTTATTTAGATGCAGGTACTTTAAATCCAAGTTCTTTATCTTCAATTCTTGATTTAACAACAGAGCTTCCAGTGTTAGTTCGAGAAGGAAGTGTTTCCATGGATGAAATTTCTAAAGTTTATCCCAATACAGTTAAAGAAATAGACGAATCAGCGGGGGATAAAGAGCAAAAAGCCAGCAATCAAGGTTGAGATAAGAGCTGCATATTCAAATGCTCTTTGATTTAATTTTTTCATAATTCTTTGCCCAAAAAGTGCTCCAAGAATAACAAATGGAGCTAAATAAACTGCTAGTTTCAAAGTCTCTAAAGTAATTATTCCTAAATGTGTGTTGAATGGAATTTTTGAAGTGTTAATTATAAAAAATAGCCAGCTATTTGTTCCCACAAAAGTTTGCATGGGAAGTTGTAAATGAAGTAAATAAAGTGAAAAAATTGGTCCTGCAGAATTTGCAGTCATTGTCATAATTCCAACTAAAACACCCATGAGTTGAGCTGTAAGTTTTGATCTTTGCTTGAGGTTTGCTTTTTCGTGTTCTTGTAATTTTTCATGTTTCAGTCTTTTTCTTATCTCATAAATTGCTGTAAAAACAAGGATTGCTCCAATTACATAAGCAACTTCTCTTGAAGTTGACCAAGATAAAAGAAAATATCCAATTACCATTCCCACAAATACTGAAGGCAAAATTCTTGCCACAATGTCCCAACGACCTGCTTTTCGATATGCAAGTAAAGCCATAATGTCTCCCAAAATTAAAAGAGGCAATATTGCACCTACCGATAATTTGGCAGGAATTACCAGGGCAAACAAACCAACCGGCATGGTGGCTGCTGCGGGAACTGAAGATTTAGCAAGACCTATTACAAAAACAGCAAAAGCTGCAACTAAAAATCCAAATAGATTTAGCTCTAAGGGCAGATTCAAATTAATTAAGCCCTACAGGACGAGCTAATGCTTCCTGCACAATTTGATCAATTAAATCTTCATAAGCGATACCTTTTTCTTTCCAAGAAAGAGCAAAGGATCCATCTTTACCTAAATAAGGTTGACTATTTACTTCTATAACTAGCAGTTCACCCTCTTTGTCTATCATCATTTCAATTTGGGCAAATCCTGAAAGTTTTAATACTTCAAAAGTTTTTTGGGCATATTCATGAACAAGTTTAATAACTTCTTGATCTAAGTCTTTTAATTTTTCAAATGAATATTTAGATTTATCACTACGAACAATGTAATTAAATAATTTTTCAGTCTTTACTAATTTTGTTTCAATAATTTCACTGGTTATAGTTTTTCTTTTAATATCTTCAATAATGTTACATTCAATTAAAAATTTTGGTTCATGATATTTTTCTACGATTACTCTTCCATCAAAATTTCTTGCAATTTCAATATTTTTCTTCCAGTCTCGTGGCACACGAGTGTAGGAAACACCTACACCGTTACTGCCTCGAGCAGGTTTAATCACAACAGGCATTCTTAAAGCGTTTGCTCTAGCAACACAAGATAGTGGATCTCGTCTCCAATTTTTATCATTTATTATGACAAGTGCTGGAGTTGGAACTTCAACTGATTGCATTAATAATTTGGCAGTGGGTTTGTCTGTTGCAATTGCAGCACCTAATGTGTCTGAGCCTACAAATCTAACAATTTCAGTTTCTAATAAACCTTGAACAGTTCCATCACTTGCCCAGGCTCCCATAAGAGTGGAAAAAACTACAAGTGACTCTAACAAGGATTCTGGTGGCAAGACTGAAATATTAGTTTCTTTTATTCCTTTAACAGTTTGATCTGTTAATTCAAAGTTTTCTTTATTTAAGTTATTCCGCAAATCTGCAAGATCATTGAACTCGACCCAGTTTGCTTCCATGGTCATGCCGTAAGCCTTAACCAAATAACCTTTGGCTTCTAAAGCATCAATCACGTCTTTGGCAGAGAGGCAAGAGCGATAGTTTTCAGAGTTTCTGCCACCTAGTAAAACGGCCACTTTGGTTATTTCACTCAAAAGTTTTACTCCTAGACCCTCATATTTTTACCAACTAGGTCGATTTTAGTGTTGTAAGTCCTTCCAATTCTTATGCGGGAGGCCTCTTTAGTATCTTTAAACCTAAGAGATTTAACTACTTAGAAGAAGGTCTAATACTTGTTAGATATCGGTTTCTTTGAACTTCTTGTTATTGCCATTATTGGTCTTTTGGTTGTAGGTCCTGAAAAGCTTCCTAAATATATTGCGCAAGGAATAAAGACCTTAAGAAATGTTAGAGATATGGCTACTAAGGCAAAAGATGACATTGTGGAATCTGCAGGAATAAAAGATATGGATTTAAAAAATTTATCTAACTTAGATTCAAAGAAATTGGCCGATAATGTTTTTGAAGATAAACCAGATTCAAAATCTGCGCAACAGAAAAAGTTTGATCAAGACGCAACTTGATAAAACTTAAATGTCTAATTTAATTTTAAATAAAAATAGTGTTCGTGCTGGAATTGCCACCGTTGGAATAATTGGTGGTTTTGTTTCAGGTTATGGCGTACTAGTTCCTTTCTATATTGAAAAATATCTTCTCGATATTGAAATCGGGGGAAGACTTTTTGCCTTAACTGGTTTTAGTGGTTTAGTGGGAGTTTTTATTACTTCTTATCTAATCGATAAAGTTAAGGCTTCTATTGCAGGATCTTTAGGAACATTTTTAACTGGGGTCGGAATATTAATTCTTGCCTTTGCCAATAACTGGAACACAATCTTATTTGGAGTTTTTTTAATTGGTTCTGGTTTTGGAGCTGGTCAAGTGGGAGTTAGTCAATTAGTTGTTGATATTGGCGGGATTGAAGCTGCTCGAAGAACAAATAAAAATAACATTGCCTTTGCTTTATCTTCAATTGTGGTACCAATTATTTTTGGATTGCTATTAGTTAAAAGTTATACCTTGCTCATGATTATTTTTGCAATAGCCACATTTATTACTTCATTTGTATTTTATTTCAGCACAAAAGGAAAGTTAGTTCATAAACCAGAACAAGACCATAAGAAGGCAAATCATAATTTATCAATTGGTCTTTTGTTGTTAGGAATTTCAACTTATGTAGGCCTTGAATCTGCTGCTACGGGCTGGATTCCAACATATCTATTAGATAAAGGATGGACAACTTCTCAAAGTTCGCTTGGTTTATCAGTCTTTTTTGTGGTTCTTTTAATTGTAAGATTAATTATTTTGAAGTTTATTCATAATATTAATTTTGGTTTACTAGTAGTACTTTCAACAGCTTTGTTGATTCCTGCACTTTATTTACTTTTTGCAACTAACCTTTACTACTTGGCAATTATTCTTTTGGCTATGTTTTGTGCCCCAGTTTTTCCGATGGCATTTGCATGGGTAGTAAAAATTAGTCCGGGTAATGCACGAATCACAGGATTTATTTTCTTTTCCTCAATATCTGGTTCAATGATTTTTCCTTACTTAATTGGAAACTATATGAATTCACTTGGCACAAGTTTTGCGCCATTACTAATGATGATTCCTGCTGGTTTTGCTTTAATCTTTTTTTCTTTGGGTTATAGATCTATTTCAAGATTTTGAAATAACTTTTTCAAACCAAACATATATATTTTTATGATTTACAGAGTTTGATTCCATCATAGAAATCATTTCTTTATATATTTGTTTAGAGCCAATTATGAACTTATAACCATTTATTCGTAAAAAGATATCTGTAACAGCAAACGCAACTCTTTTATTTCCATCAGTAAACGGATGATTCATCAATAAACTTTCAAATAATGCTGAAGCTTCAGCAATTAGATTTGGATAGTATCCAGTCTGAGGTCTAAATAGTGCCGATTCAAGTAGTCCTAAATCGACACTTCCAGTAGTTCCTCCATACTTTTTTAAAAGTGTTGAATGAATAATTAGTGCTTCACTAGTTGTGACATAAATAGTCTGAGTCACTTGGCCAGATTCTTATACAATTCATCAAATTCATTCATGCTTGCCTTTAAAGCGTCCATGACGTTTTTTCGAGGAGTGGTATTTTTTCTTTTTTCCAAGAAATCTTGTAATGCTTCTTCCAGAACAGATTGAAAGAGTCTGCCCTCTGTGTTCGCAATCTCTCTGACCTTGGCTAATAGTTTTGGATCTGCTTGGGAAGAGAACTTCTCTCTCATGATCGTCATGATGTCTCCTGAAATTTCTTGAAATATCTTGATACAAGATTACCATGCCATGAGGATAGATTTAAAGGGGTTTATCTAATTGATTTCCAAGGTTCTTCTTCAGCCACATCCACCAACTCATAGCCGGTGTCACCTTTTGCCGCTGCTAATACCACTTGCAAAGTTGCTGGTTCATCAAAGATGTTGAAAGAAGCATGAACAGTATTTTTAGGAACAAAAGCTGAGTCTCCTGCATTTAAAATTTGTTTGTTTTTATCTACCCATTGTTCAACTTTGCCTTTTAAAACAATAATAATTTCATCTTGATCAACATGCTTATGAAAGTTATGCATACCACCTGGTTCAAGAGTTACATCCATAACCACCATGGAATCACAACCTGAAGCTTTTGGTTCTAGACGATTGACAACATCGCCCCACTCAAAAGTAGTGATTGGTAATTCATCTTTTTTATAGAATAACTTTGACATATTGTTCTCCCTTTTTAAATAGTTAAGTTTTTAAATCTCTTCATATTTTCAGTCATTGCAACTTCGGTTGGAAGTCTTTCCATGGAAGATGCCCCAAAAAATCCTTCAACATTTTTAGTTTTTTCCAAGATGTATTTAGCATCTTCAGGTTCTGCAATTGGACCACCATGACAAATCACAATTACTTCTGGATTTATTTTCTTTGCCACATCTGTCATTTCTTGAATTAGTGGAACACAATCATCCAAAGTTAAGGCAGTAGTAGCACCAATCATTCCTTTAGTTGTTAAACCCATATGAGGAACCAAAATATCTGTGCCAGCTTTAGTCATTTGTTCCGCACTTTTTGCATCAAAAACATAACTTGCTGTTAATAAATCAAGTTCTCGAGCATTTCTAATCATTTCTACTTCTAGTTCATAACCCATGCCAGTTTCTTCTAAACCTTGTCTAAAACTTCCATCAATTAGACCCACTGTGGGAAAGTTTTGAACACCAGAAAAACCTATTTCTTTTACTTGCTTTAAAAATATTGGCATTTGTCTAAACGGGTCTGTGCCACAAACTCCTGCTAATACTGGAGTCTTTTTCACTACTGGTAAAACTTCGCGAGACATTTCCATGACTATTTCGTTAGCGTCGCCATAAGGCATAAGGCCTGATAAAGATCCACGTCCTGCCATTCGGTAACGACCGGAGTTATAAATGATAATGATGTCAACGCCACCTTCTTCGGCACATTTAGCACTGATTCCTGTGCCTGCTCCAGCACCGATGACAGCTTTTTTATTCTTAATCTGATTTCTTAAATTGGCTAACGCATCTTTTCTAGCTATTGCTGGCATCTTGTTTCATCTTTCTGTTACAGGTAGGAAAGTAGTTTAAATGCTAGTGCATCACTAAATTCTTGATCATTGATTGCACAATTTAGTTCAATTAGTTCCACATTTGGTTTTAAGTTTTTTCTGATTGTTGAAAAAAGCGCATCATCTGCCTTTGGGTCATAAAAAACTTGATCTTTGGTTGAGATAGCGGATACACCTAAAAGCGGAAGCATTAAAGCAACTTTTGAAGTTGATTGATTCAATTTTCCACAGATATCTAAAGCAATTTTTTCACAATCCTCAGCTGTAGTTCTCATCAAAGTGACATTTTCATTATGAATATAAAGATTTCTATTCTTAAATTTCTCAGGTACTGTACTTTTTGCTCCGAAGTTAACCATATCTAGTGCACCTACAGAAACTACTTGAGGAATTTTTAAGTCACGAGCAGCTGTAAGTCTTAGGGCTCCTGCACTTAAAGTTCCTCCAACTATTTCATCTGCTAATTCTGTCGTGGTGACATCAAGACTTGCATTTAAAAATCCTTGGCGGATAAGATTTTCCATACTTCTTCCACCACTTCCAGTCATATGGAATGTAATGACTTCTAAATTATTTTCTTCTAATATTTTTCGAGCATTTGTAACACAAGTTGTTGTTACTCCAAACATTGAAGCGCAAACTAATTTTTTGTTGTTAGCAGTAGTAACTTTTTCACCCTTAATCATTCCAATAGTTGCATCAACTGCATTGGCAATAATTTTGGCAGAAATTGAATTAATTCCTGCAATGTCAACCACAGAGGCAAAAAGTGCCATATCACTTTCGCCGATAAAGGATCCGGCATTACTTGCAATTAGAGTTGAGACTAAAACTTTAGGAATTCCAATAGGTAGATTTCTCATGGCAAATGATGAGATTGTGGAGCCTCCACTTCCACCTAACGCAAAAACTGCATCACATTCACCTTTGGCAAATAATTCTTGAACAATTTGGTTAACTCCATTAGTCATAACTCCAACAGCCACACCACGATCTCCAACATTTATTAATGCTGCTAGTTCTGTGCCACCAGCTTTGGCTACTTCTTCATTAGAAATATCTGCTCTAACTGATGATTGACCAATAATTCCTGCATTTATCAAGATTGTTTTTAATCCAGCTTTTTGAAATCTTTCTTGGGCAAAACGATATTCCTCACCCTTGGTATCTAAAGTGCCAATCAAAACAACTGTTTTCATATTTTCCTTAATTTGGTGAGTAAACTAATAATCCTAAACTTTTTGCATTTGTAATCATTTTTTTGTCATAACTTATAATTCCTTCAATTTCATTAGAGATAGATAATGCACTTGCAACATGAATTGAGTCTAAAGATCTTAATGTTGGTAGACCCAAAAAAGATTCAGCAGTTCTTATTATAAGATCTGTGATATTTACATAATCAAATCTAGAAAGAATTTGTTGAGCAGATTCAGAGGCTTCAGGAATTGTTCGATTGATAACTCTCATTACTTCAATTCTAGAAATTTTTGAGGTACAGCTTTTATTTTTAATGAATTTTTCAAGTTTATTTGATTCTTTTTCTTCTATGATTAATTTAAGAATTGCGCTGGCGTCAAGATAGTACATTATCTTTCTTCGTCTCTTAATTCACTTAATATATCTGTAGTAGTTTTATTTCCTTTTAATTTATGTTTTTTAACTTTAGAGTGCCATCCAGTTTGAGCAGGAGTTATTAAACCAGTTGATATCAAATCATCCCATCGTGATTTTTTCGTTGAAGTTATGCGAGCTATTGACTCACCCCATTCTGTAATTTCAACAATTTCTCCTTGTTTGACTTCATTCAGAATTTGGCTTGCTGATTGGCGAAGTTCTCTTACGCCGTAACTTTTCATAAACACAAGTGTAGCACAATTATGATAAAGTGCTACAGTTATTTATCGACGAAGAAATATCCTGATTAATCGCCAAATCCTCTGGGCCAAGGTTTTGGACTGTTCTTTGACAGGCACTTTTAAGACTTTGTTCTCAGGTGCTTCATCAGGAGTCATCACATCTCTTAAGGCAGGACTTGATTCGTCTAAAGAGTCAGCCATGATTTCAAGATTTGAAACAATAGAAATACTTCTAACTAAATCATCTTGCTTTAATTCTTTATTTGAAATTAAAGCTGTTGCTAGATCACTTGCAGCTTTTCTTAAGTCATCTGCTATTTCATGAGTTGCAGAAAACTTGTCATCTGTTTTGATAACTTCAATTTTTCGTTTCATGTTTTCACTTGCAATTAAAAGGGCACTAGAGATTTCATCTTGGGCACGTTTAGGTAAAGTTTTATCAATACTTAAATCAAATAATGTTCTAGCAATAGTTCTTATTTGCACCACTATGTGTTCTAGTGCTACTGCTTTTAAATATAAATCTTCTGCTTCATCAACTTCTTCTAAAGGAGACCATCTAGCAAAAGCTTTGGCTTCTAAAGCTTGTGCTTTTAATTTTGGAATTTCTTCCACCAGTAATCTTGCTTGAGTTAACCATTCGCTGGCATTAGTTTGATTTAGTCCTAGTTGAATTTCTTTTGACATTGTTAAAAATAAGGCTGAGATTTTTCTTCCTAAGTTTGTTAATTGATCAAGGGTTCTTCCGGCAGGAGTTTTAGCGTGAGAAAAATATGAAAAAGCAATTGCTACACCTGCTCCAATTAAAGTAGAACCTAATCTATGTATGGCTAAATTTTGATCAAGACCAGGACCAATCACAATTAAGGCAGTTACTGGCACGTTTACTGAAGCAACTTCACCAAGTCTTAAAGCTCTTGCAACTACCGCACAAAATAAAACCGTGGTACCAATTGCAAGAGAACCAAAATCAAAAAAATAGACAGTTGCTAAAGCTACAGCTGCGCCAATGGCTGTTCCAATAATTTGGCCAAAGCCTTCTCTGACTGATTTATACATAGAGATACGAATACTTAAACTGCAGATTATTGCTGCTACTAAGCCGCCATTTTCAACTAAAGCATCCCCTAAAAACCAAGCAAAACTTGCCGCTATAGATGCAACCAAAACTTGTCTAATCCAAGCTTTTCTTTTAACAAAGATTTGGATTATTTTAGATTGCCTTAATTTCATATGGATAATTCTATGGCTAAATGTTCTTTATTTAATAAATAAAATACCTAGTTACCTGGTATTAAACAAAATTCACTTTACTTGAACAAAAAAGACAACTAGGCTTTAGATTCTTATGAGCACTTCTCGAAAAGTAGGTTTTTTAAGCCACGAGTATTACTTTTGGCATGACACTAAAACCCATGCGGGAAGTTATCAACCTGGGGAGTTTATTCAACCAGGTAAGCATTGGGAATCTTCTGAATCTAAAAGAAGATTCAAATCCTTAGTTGATGTTTCGAATATTAAAAAAGACTTAATTGAATTAGAACCACGTCAAGCAAGCTTTGCGGAATTAAATCGAGTTCACACTAAAGAACACATCGACTTGATGAAACAAAGATCTGATGCAGGCGGTGGCTTGATGGGATTTGAAGACGACTCTTTGTTTGGAAAATTTGGTTATGAAATAGGAGCTTTAGCAGCAGGCGGATCAATAGTTGCAAGTGAAAAAGTATTTAAACGAGAAGTTGACGTTGCCTATGCACTAATAAGACCACCGGGTCACCATGCTGTTAAAGAACACGGAATGGGTTACTGCATGTTTAATAACATTGCAGTTGCTATTGAATATTTAAAATCAACAACTAATTTAAAAAGATTTGCTGTAATTGATTGGGATGTTCATCACGGAAATGGAACAGAAAGTCTTTACTACTCTGATCCAAATGTTTTAACTATTTCTTTACATCAAGATGAGTTATATCCAAGACATACTGGAAAAGTTACTGATATTGGGGAAAATGAAGGTAAAGGTTTCAATATCAACATTCCACTTCCTGCAGGAAGTGGAGATGGCGCTTATAAATATGCATTTGAAAATGTAGTAATTCCTGCAATTAAAAGATTCAAACCAGAATTCATATTTGTTGCTTCAGGATTTGATGCTTCTTATTATGATCCACTTTCTCGTATGGCACTTCATTCTTTTACATATAAATGGATGGCCCAAGAAGCATTAAAACTAGCTGATGAATTTTGTGGAGGAAGACTGGTTGCAACTCATGAAGGTGGTTATTCAGAAGTTTATGTGCCTTTTTGCGGACTAAGTGTTTTAGAGAGTTTTCTTGGTAAAGATTCAAATGTAGGAGATCCACTCATGATTGCCAATGAAGCAATGACAAGAAAAGATCAGAAACTGCATCCTCATCAACAAGCAATGATTGATGAATGCAAAAAAATACATAACTTGTAGTTCAAGTTATACATAAATTAAGTCTTAAAACTCTGCTACATTTAAAGTATGCAAAAACCTTCATTAACTGATTGGCGATCTCTATATTTATATGCAGTTTGTTTTGTATGTATCGTAACTGTAATTTTCACTACCTTTTCACTTGTAGATAACTTCATGCGTTTGGTTTATCCAAATCCGTTTTATGTTGATCCAAATATGACTAAACCTTCGAACGTGAATTTAGAGTTACTTAAATCACAACAAGAAGCTACTGAATTTAGAAGCGCAGTAACTGGGCTAGTGGGAAATTTTGTGGCTTATGTTCTCGTCGTTCCATTATTTTTAGTTCATTGGAGACTAGCGAATAAAAAGGCAGTAAAAACAAGACGCTAGAGTAATAAGTATGAAACCACGTTTAGTATTTATCTCAATTTTTTTAAGTTCACTATTAGTTTCCCTAGGTATATTTTTTGGACTCTGGTTTGTATCAGGTGGCTTAAGTGATCGTGGCAAAAAAGGGATAACTGTTACTGGTTCTGCCCAAGTTTCAGAAACAGCAGACACTGCCGTTTGGTACATATATGTAAACACTCAACTTCCATCAATTGCAGAAAGTGTTAAAAAAGTTGAAGCAGACACCAAAGCAATCACAGATTATTTAACTAGCCAAGGAATTTCTAATGCAGAAATTACCGTTGGTGGAGTTTCCACTTCAACTGCATTTGAAGTAGTAAATGGTTCTCAAACTTCAAACATCATTGGTTATACCGCTAATAACAACATCAAAGTTAGAACTAAAGATGTGCAAAAGATTAAAACTGCATCAGAAAATATTGGTTCGGTACTACAAACTGGAATTGCTGCATCATCTGGTTCACCTGAATATTATTTATCAGATTTAGCAAGTATTAGACCTAAAGTTATTGCTGAAGCTGTGAAAGATGCTAAACAAAGAGCAGAAGCAATGGTTGGATCTTTAGGTGGAGAAATCGGTAATCCAATTTCTGGATCAA
Organism: Actinomycetes bacterium; assembly: GCA_038145175.1. Taxonomy (GTDB): domain Bacteria; phylum Actinomycetota; class Actinomycetes; order S36-B12; family UBA5976; genus ATZT02. Next base: position 48,447 of record JAYQPE010000007.1, read on the forward strand.
GTGGTTCAGTACAGGTAAACCCTCCAGATTCTGTTGAATCAGAATATGGAAGCTATGACACTTCAACAATTGAAAAAAGTGTTAGAGCAGTTGTTTCAGTAACTTTTGAAGTTAACTAACTTTGAAAAAGTTAATCGCACTCTTATTTACTTTGATACTTATTACTAGTTGTGCAGCTCAAAGTAATGAGGAAGCAACATTGGAAAATTGTCCAAATCTAGATTTATCATTAATCACAGTTGATGAAAATTCGGCTGAATATATGGATGAAGTAGCAAAACTTGTACAAGAAACTACAAAAGATTTAGTGGGTAAAACTGAAAAGAATGTTGAATATTGCGCTGCTTTTGAGGGTTTAACATATCGAGTTGCAGCAAGAGATGGTGAATTTTATGCTTTAACTATGGATTATTCACCAACCAGAATTAATGTCGAAATTGAAAATGAAGTTGTAACTAAAATCAATGTTGGTTAAAAGGAGTAGGAATGGCAAAAAAACTAGAAAATAAAAGCAACATCAACACAATTGTTTTGGTCATCATTGCAGTCTTAATTGCATTCACCGCAGGATTTTTAATAAATAACGGCTCAAAAGATAATGGACGTATGGGTTCAATGATGAATAATTCACAAAATAGTGAATATTCACAAAATGAAATTATGTTTGCTGCCATGATGATTCCTCATCATGAACAAGCAGTAACAATGTCAAACCTGGCTTTGGCTAACACCACAAATCCAGATGTGTTGGATCTAGCAAAAAGAATTAAAGACGCACAAGAACCAGAAATTGTGCAAATGAACACTTGGCTTGACGGCGGCTACTCGATGATGGATCACTCAGGACATCAGATGGGTGGGATGTTAAGTGAAGAAGATTTGGCAAAACTTGGAACATTAAAGGATAAAGCATTTGATCAGATGTTTTTAACAGCGATGATTGAACATCATGAAGGAGCTATTCAAATGACACAAATGATTCAAAATAGTTCAAACACAGAAGTAAAAACTTTGGCCGAAAATATCATTGATAGCCAAACTAAAGAGATTATAGAAATGAAAGAGTTGTTAGCTAAATTAAATTAATGTTTGCAATTGCAATTTGAACCGCAATGACATTTTGCTTCATTTGGAGCAACATCCATGGCAGGACTTCTTCTAAAGAAGTTAACTGGTTTTAAGCTAAAACCTAATCTTTCAACAGGCATTACTGGCCAATCCTCAGTTCTAGGAATATGGTTTAGTCCAAACACATACCAAAGCACCACATCAGTATTTTTTAGATTTCTATTTTCTTTTATATATGTTGGAAGGCCTTCATCTTTTTTACTTTGAAATGGGTAATCTCCGGCAGGATATTTTTGTGTTTCATCATTTTTAGTAACCCATAAGTGTTTATACATAAATCCTGCTCTTTGCCCAATAACTGAATCTTTTGAAGCTAAGGGAAGAGTATTGGTGTTGTGAATTAATTTATATCCAACTGGTTTATCTAAGTGGTTTTTCTTATTTTCATTAATTATTTTCCAATATCTAGATTTTTCAATATTGATTAAACTTGTAGCTTCACTTTCTTTTTCAAAAACTTTTTCACTTGTTATATAAGCTGCGCCATGAATATTTTCAGGCCCTATAGGATGAGCTATTGAATCTACTTCTAAAACAGTGTTTTGATTTCCATCAATGTCTAAATCTAGGCGAGCACAAAATGAGTGTTGGTGATATGGAGCCCATAAACCTTTTTCAATTTCTGTAGCTGAAGGATGATTTTTTCCTGGAGTATCTGCAATGGTTAAAACAATTCCAGTAAGTTTTGCTTCAAATTCGATGGATCCATCTTGGTAGAAATACCAGTAGTAACCGTATTCATAATTATTGATGGTGACAATAGAGGAAATAACTAAGCGTCTTGATCTTCTTACTTCTACATGACCATCTGTATCAACGTGTTTCCAAAGAATTCCAAAGTCTTCTTCGTGTAAACAAATGGCGTTTTTGATGGTTCTTACATTTCCTTCAGGTTCAACTAAAGAGACATCTAAATAAACTATTTCTCCTAAGCAATCACAACTAAGCAATAGGGAATTGGTGTAATTTCCTAAGCCGTATTCTCCTGTATCGAAAGCATTTTTTCGATAAGTTCCCTGACTTGGATCCCCATAAGGAATAACTAATTCAGCAATCGACATTCGATGAGCTATTTTCCTTAAATTTTTGTTGTCTAAAAAGTTAACATCGTGAATTGTTAATCCTTCTCTTTGATCAAAGCCAATTCTTAAGTTCCATCTTTCCCAAGTTAATTTCCAACCATCTAATTTAAAAGAAACACCATCTTTTTGAACTATTTCTAAACTATTTAATTTAACTTCTCCTCCAGTTTGACTTAATCGGTAATCACCAGGAGTTTGAGGTATGGGAGTTTTTTCACTATTTTCAATACTTACAACTTCATATGTTTTTAAATCAACAATGGCATAAAGTCCATTAATGGGATGGGCATACATGTTTGATTCTTTAGTTGGTCTAAACCACATTGGAGTCCAAATAAGTCTTCTGCCATCATTTAGAAATTCTGGAATTTGAGCACCAATAGGCCAGGTTTCAATATGTACCTGGTTTTGTGGATCTTTAACACCACGATCTTTTAACGCATTTATGATTTCTGGATTTTCTAAAACAGATTTAATTGCATTTCTTGATTCAGTACTTAATACGGGAGCTTTAGCATTTTCTACTTCTTTTTCACTTAATACAACACCACTAGTTGTGATAATTCCTTCGTAAACTTTTGTCGTTAAAGTATCTAAAACTGTGACCTTGGCACTTCTTTCAACAGTTTTATTATTGAGTAAATCATCTTTCTTAGGTTCATTTAGTTGAACCATGGCAAATAAGTGATGGTCTTTTAAATCCCAAGCTTTTCGTGAGTGATTCACTACATCCTCAAGCTCGCGAGCGCTTAAGGGATCTAAAGGGTGCATTTTTTATCATTTTCCTTTTAGTGAATTGTTTAATACTATTACAAGATAAGCCTTTTTAGATAGTCGATAAAAGATCGGATCTGTTTTTGAAAAGATTAATAACATTAATTTTCACTCTAATTCTTAGCTTTACATCAATTTCAAGTTTTGCAGCAGATAATTCAGGACCAACAACAAGCAATGATTCAACTACTACTGAATCTTTTGAAACGAAACTTGAAAAAGCAAGAAAATTAGTTACCCAAAAGAAGTGGAAAAGCGCAATAGTTGAGTTAAAGAAGCTTTCTAAAACAAATAAAAATAATGCTGATGTTTGGAATTTATTAGGATTTGCGGCAAGAAATTCAGGGGACTTAAAGAATTCAGCTACTTATTATAAAAAAGCGCTAAGTATTGATCCAAAACATTTAGGTGCATTGGAGTATCAAGGTGAACTCTTTTTAAAGTTAAAGCAACTGGATAAGGCTAAAAAGAATTTGGAACTACTTAAAACTTATTGTGGTATGAGTTGTGCTGAATATCAGGATTTAGATAAAGAAATTAAGAAATTTAAAAAATAATTTCTTTATAATCCAGTTTTGTGGTGAGCTTCAAACCATTTTCTAGCTTGCGCTAGAACTTCATTTTCACTCATTCTTTCAATATCAATATCGAGTTCAGCCACTATTTTCTTTGCCACATCTTGATGTTTAACTTTTAAGAAGTTAATGAATATTTTTGCTAAATCTGACTTTCCCTTGCCATGACCCATAACTAGAACTTCACTTGCTGGTCTTATTGCTTTGGTGATTGATTCAAAAAAGACTTTTTCATCAGGATCTACACCATGGCCTTTATGATGTTGAGCTTGTCTCACATGATGATGTTTCCCTTTATCATCAAGTGCTTTAATTTTTTCTGGTTTGGTAGCTTTTTCTAATCCTGTAGCCCAAACCTTTGCTTCATCTCTGGTAATTGTTAATAGAACAAATTTATTTGTTACTTCAGGCATATGTGCCTCCTTTTATATTTATTCTAGAACCAAATTACAAAATTTTAAATACTTAGAAAATGTGAATAAATAGACATAAAAATTTTGTTAAGTAGATTAATTTATCAAAGCTAGATTAAATGACTCTCTAGTTTTTGAACTAAATTTTGGCCCATACATTTTAGTTTTGTCTCTTCCGTATTTATATGAATTTACTGACGACAATTTTCCAACATAAGTTGAAGTATTAAATCCGCTTAACCATGGACCTCCGGAAGATCCTCCCGTTAAATTAGATGACATTGACCAAGTGGTATTTGAAGTAAAAGAATCTGTTCCAATTGGACCAAATGCATAAACTAAATCATTTCCGCTGTAAGGACTACCTGCAGGATAGCCAAATGCATATGACACATCATTGGTTTTTGTAAATCCAAATTCATTTAATTCAAAACTATTTGGATTTACTGGAAAAGTATCTGGTAATACATTGCCATTAGTTGAGTTCTTTTTAATAACTGCAAAAGCCCAATCATGTTGCACAGCTTGGGTGTTAAAAGATCCAGCGCTGGTAAATTCTGGTCTTAAAATTAAAGCACTTGCATAAAAACATCTACCAGTTGTACAAGTTGGATTTGGATTTGAATCGTAGTCAGGGTAAAACATCCAGTTAGTTGCTAGTTTTGAAGCATAATCATAGGCACAATGACCTGCGGTTAACACAATTGCTCTATCAGGATCATTTTCTGAAACTAACGCTCCTGAGCAAACATATGTATCAGTTCCCATGGTAAAAAATACTTTTCCAGTTGCAGTAAGCGGTAAGCCACGATTGTTCCAAGACGATCCAGAATTTTTTGGCGATGTACTTCCACCACTTCGTTTAGCAACTTTTTCAATTTTTCCAACTTTAGTTTTTTCATCAACCACAAGTTCAATTGGAACAGCGTCATTTAAGTTTTTATCATCCCAATAACCTTTAGCATTTTCATTTGGACTATTTTTTGATTCTGCTGATGCCAAAGAACTATTACTTAAAATTAACGAAATTGCTGCAAGGGCAATTAAAATTTTAGATTTATTTTTCATCTTCACCTTACTGGTTGTAATAGTCCGGTTGTATTAATTAGTTGAAGTGCTCTTCCTGGAGTTGGATCAAATACTTCAATCTGTAAATCTTGTCCTGGATAAGCCATATAAACATTACTGGCTGAGTTCTTGTTGTAATACACCGCAGCTCCATCTGCTGTCATTAATCCAATTCCATCTTGTTCATTACCTGCAGCTTTTACTGCGTCATAAGCAGCATTGACCATGTAAGTTGCAACTGTCAGATATTTCTTTGTTGTGTCATCAGCTCCCTCGCCATTTGGCAAATATCTAATGAATGCAGCTCCTGCTTCATTCATGGTTAATGTGTATTTAGCATTTTCTAAAGGTCCTGCCCAATAAACAACAGTGTTAAGTTTGATAACTGCAGCTTTTAATTCAGCTTCAGTTAATGCAACTTGTCCAGAAGTTTCAGTTGCCGTAGTTGATGAATTACTATTTGAGAAAAAATAAGTTAAACCAAAAGTTGATACTGAAGTAATTAAAGCAGTTAAAATCACTGTTACTAGAATTGTTTTATTTATATTTTGTAAATTTGTTTTTAATTTATCAAATTGTTTTGAAAACTTACTTTTTTCTTTAGATTTATCAAATTCAATTAATTCATCAATTCCAACATTTTCCATATAGTTAGATTTAATTTGATTAATTAAAGAATCAATTACTGGATCTTTTTCTTCTTTTTCCACTCGATCTCCTATGCTTTGTGTCATTATTCTCCACTATTCACTGTTTATTGGTACAAGATTCTTATGGTGGTTCCACCTTTACTTCCACAAGCACCCCAAGTTAAGTTTCCATTTGCTCCAGCACAAATTTCACCGGTATTAAATCCAGTAGTTCCAGATGGACCTTCAGGGCCTTGTGGGCCTTGTGGGCCAGCAGGACCTTGTGGACCAGTGACACCTGCGTCACCTTTTGGTCCTTGTGGACCATTTTTTAAAGAATTTAAAAAGTCTGATTCAGTTCCAGTATTTCCTTTTGATTTCCAAATTTCAAATGCACTTAATCCAGCTATACCTTGTAAACCTTGAATACCTTGCTGACCTGTCTCACCTTTTGGTCCTTGTGGTCCGTTCTTTAATGAAGTTAAAAAGTCTGCCGAAGTTCCTGTGTTACCACTTGCTAACCAAATTTCGTAAGCACTTAATCCAGGCAAACCTTGACTTCCTTGTAAACCTTGTGGTCCTTGTGGTCCTTGCATTCCAGTCTCGCCTTTTGCTCCCACTGTTCCTTGCGCTCCAGTGGATCCCAAGTCACCTTTTGGTCCTTGCATTCCTTGAACACCTTGTGATCCCGTTAAACCGGTAACACCTTGTACACCTTGTAAACCTTGTGGTCCTTGAGCTCCAGTATCTCCTTTTATTCCTTGTGGACCTTGTGGTCCTTGAGCTCCAGTTGCACCTGTATCACCTTTTGGTCCTTGTAAACCTGTGGCACCAATTAATCCCTGTAAACCCTGTGAACCTTGAGGACCTGTATCACCTCTTAAACCTTGTGGTCCTTGAGCACCCGTGGCTCCCGTTAAACCTTGTGGTCCTTGAGCTCCGATTAACGAATTTAAAAACATTTGCTCAGAACCATTGTTGCCACGACTTTTCCAAATTTCAAAAGCGCTGGCACCCGTTAATCCTTGTGGACCTATTGCCCCCGTTAATCCTTGTAACCCTTGAAGTCCTTGAAGTCCTTGTGCACCAGTTGCTCCTGTTAGTCCTTGGATTCCTTGTAAACCGGTGTCACCTTTATCGCCTTTTAGTCCTTGTAATCCTTGAGGTCCTTGTGCACCAGTTGCTCCAGTTAGTCCCTGTATTCCTCTTTCACCTTGTGGTCCTTGAGCACCAGTTAAACCTTGTAAACCTTGAGCTCCGATTAATGAATTTAAAAACATTTGTTCAGAACCTGTGTTTCCTCTGCTTCGCCAAATATCTAAAGC
>JAYQPE010000008.1:0-49539 GCA_038145175.1 Actinomycetes bacterium
AAATTTTTAACAAATACCTAAGAGTGTCCTAGGTCCAAAGTGTCCAGTGTTCTGGAATCCTTTGCCTTATTACTTGATGCGCAAGTAATATAGGGGAGGAAAAAAACACTAGTGGCAACATTAGCGGGTTATTTCAAAATAAAGCAAAGAAAATCCACAATTGGGCAAGAAATTCGTGGAGGTCTTGTGACCTTCTTAACGATGGCCTACATTGTGGTACTTAATCCACTCATTCTTGGATTTACTCAAGATGTGAATGGAAAGTTCTTAGGTGGCGGAGATGCACCTAATCTTCCAGCAATTGCAGCTGCAACTGCTTTAGTTGCTGGAATTTTAACCATATTGATGGGTGCTGTTGCTAATTTCCCACTTGCTCTTGCAACTGGGTTAGGCATTAATGCATTCGTGGCAAGACTTGCAGCAAATTACATGCCATGGGAACAAGTAATGGGATTAGTGGTTCTTGAAGGAATCATTATTACTGTTTTAGTTCTTACTGGTTTTCGTATTGCTGTCTTTAAAGCAGTACCAACTCAATTAAAACTAGCAATCTCTGTTGGTATTGGTTTATTCATCGCGCTTATCGGCTTAGTTGATGCAGGATTTGTGCGTAGAACTCAATCTGGACCAGTTCCAGTTGAACTAGGCGCAGGTGGCAGTCTCGTAGGTTGGCCAGTAATTGTATTTATCTTCGGCCTTATCTTGATTGCTGTCTTGTATGCAACAAAAACAAAAGGTGCAATTTTAATAGGAGTTATTGCTGCAACAGTGTTGGCAGTAATTCTTGAATCCCTATTCAAAATTGGGCCATTATTTACTGCTCCAGACAAAGTAAATCCAAGTGGATGGAACTTAAACGTTCCGGCAATTCCAAGTTCCATAATTGCCACACCTGACTTTAGTTTGTTAGGACGTTTTGATTTATTTGGTGGATTTGCAACAGCAGGATTTATTACTGCTGCATTGCTTGTCTTTACTCTTTTAATCACTGACTTCTTCGATACCATGGGCACAATGACTGCTATTGGTGCAGAAGCAGGATTAACAGATAGAAACGGCAACGTTGAAGGTGCAGATCGCATCTTGTTAGTGGATTCAATTGCAGCTATGGCTGGTGGTGCAAGTGGTATTTCTTCAAATACTTCTTACATCGAATCTGCTTCAGGTGTTGGTGAAGGTGCAAAAACTGGTTTAGCAAGTGTTGTTACCGGTATTGCATTTTTACTTGCAACTTTCTTGTCACCACTTGTTGCTTTGGTTCCTTACGAAGCTGCAACTCCAGCATTATTAATTGTTGGATTCTTGATGATGACACAAATCAAAGATATTGATTGGAGCGATATAACTATTGCTCTTCCAGCATTTTTGACAATTATCTTGATGCCATTTACTTACTCAATTGCAGTAGGTATCGGTGCAGGATTTGTGACACATGTGTTGCTAAAACTTGCGACTGGCAAATCAAAACAGATTCACCCATTGCTATGGGCATCTGCAATTGCCTTCGTAATTTATTTCGCATCATACCCACTAAACAATTGGCTTTCCTAAAAGTCGTTATTTACCTAGGGTAAAAATTAAGGGCCAGAAGAAATTCTGGCCCTTAATTTATTTTTAAAACTATTAATTTTTCCAAGATGTGTATAAAGGTCTTCCCTCTGCATAACCTGCTGCAGATTGAATTCCTACCACTGCTTTTTCGGAAAACTCTTTTATATTTGCAGCCCCTGCGTAAGTAAATGAAGATTTTAAGCCTGAAATTATTTCATCAATTAAATCTTCTACTCCTGGTCTGTTTGGATCTAAATACATTCTTGAAGTTGAAATACCTTCTTCAAATAAAGACTTTCTGGCACGATCAAATGCATCTTCCCCACTTGTTCTTGCCGCAACTGCTCTTGCTGAAGCCATGCCAAAAGACTCTTTATATAACTTTCCATTTGAATCTTTTTGTAAATCACCAGGAGACTCATAAGTTCCAGCAAACCAAGAACCAATCATCACATGACTTGCTCCTGCGGCAAGAGCTAAAGCTACATCTCGAGGATGCCTTACTCCACCATCTGCCCAAACAGTTTTGCCATATTTTTTTGCTTCTTCAGAACATTCCAAAACTGCTGAAAATTGAGGACGGCCAACGCCTGTTTGCATTCTGGTTGTACACATCGCCCCAGGTCCCACGCCAACTTTAATAATGTCTGCACCTGCATCTATTAATGATTTGACACCTTCTTTAGTTACTACGTTTCCTGCCACAATTGGAACTTTTGGATTTATAGATTTAATTGCTTGTAAAGCCTCAAGCATTTTCTTTTGATGTCCATGAGCTGTATCAACAACTAAAACATCAGCACCTGCATCAAGTACTTGTTTTGCTTTTCCAGCCACATCGCCATTTATTCCAACTGCTACTGCAATTCTTAATTTTCCTGATTTATCTAATGCTGGTTTATATAAACTTGCTCTTAAAGCTCCAACTCTAGTTAATATTCCAACAAGTTTTCCTGATTTATTTATAACAGGAGCTGCATTACTTCTATTTTCATTTAAATAATCAAAACATTCTCTAGCACTTAATGAGTCAGGTAAAGTTATTAATTCTTTGCTCATAACTTGTTTTACTTGGGTAAATCTATCTACATCTACACAATCATCTTCTGTGACAATTCCAATTGGTTTATCATTTTCAACAATAACTACGGCTCCGTGAGATCTTTTATGGATAATTCCTAAAGCATCTGCAACAGTTTGTTCTGAAGTTAAAGTAAGTGGGGTATCAAAAAATGTATTTCTACTTTTTACCCAATTAATAATTTCTTTAATAATGTCAATTGGTACATCTTGGGGAATTACAGCTAAGCCGCCACGCCTAGCGATAGTTTCTGCCATTCTTCTTCCAGAAATTGCAGTCATGTTTGCAACCACCAATGGAATTGTGGTTCCTGTTTCATCTGTTGAATTTAAATCAACTTCTAGCCGAGAAGATAAAGTAGAAAGACTTGGCACCATGAATACGTCATCGTATGTAAGGTCATAAGTCGGTTGGTTTAGAAAGCGCACAATCATTCATTCTATTTATATGGAGCAAGGTCCCACTTTTAGTCACTAGGTGAGTCGAAAACTGTGGGGAAAATTGCGATTATCACAAACCCATAAACATTTCATAACACTCAAATAAAGGCCAAATCTCAATTTTGTATCTTTACCAAAAGCGCTATTTTTTAATTGACCTTGATTGTTAAAAACTTCTATAGTGATGAAATGCAATCAGAATCTGGCCAAAAAAATCTAGAAATTATTTGTGCCGGGATTATAGTTTCTGACATTTTTTTACCACCATTATCTCGACTGCCTCACGAAGGTGAGCTGTTAAAAATGGGTGAACCAATTCATCAGGTTGGAGGTTGTGCTGCCAATACCGCTATTGCTCTTTCGAGATTAGGAAAAAAAACTGGAATTATTGGCATGGTTGGAAATGACTCCATGGGCAAAAATTTAATTGATTCTTTAATAAATGAACATATCAATACAAATGCAATTTTTAAATCTCAAAATTCTTCCACTTCACAAACTATAATTATTCCAGTTCAAAACCAAGATCGTAGATATATTCATTATTTTGGAGCTAATGCAGATTTTAATGTAGCTAATTTAGAAAGCGGAATAAATAATTATTTATTCACAAACGATTCTAAAATCTTTATACTTGGTGGATATTTATTGATGCCTAAGATTGAATCAAAAGAATTAGCTCAATTGTTAAAAAATTTAAAGAAACAAAATTACACAATTATTTTAGATATCGCTATTTCAAGTGATGAAACTAAACTAGTTGAAAAAGTTCAAGATGTTTTACCTTTTGTAGATTATTTCTTTCCCAATGATGACGAAGCAGAAGCTCTTACTGGAATTGAAGATCCCCAAGAGCAATCTAAATGTTTTCTAGATTGGGGGGTGGCTGCTACTGCAATTACTTGTGGAACCAATGGCGTAATTTATCGGGATTCAAAAGATTTTTTTCAAATCGAACCATACAAAATAGATTTTGTTGACGGTTCAGGTGCAGGAGATGCTTTCACTGCAGGCATGGCTATAGGAATAAGTGAATCTTGGCCCTTAACTGAATCTTTAAAATTTGGAGCAGTCTTAGGAGCTTCTGTTTGCCAAGGATTAGGCTGTAACACAACACTATTTAGTAGATCTAAAGCTCAAGTAGAAATGCAAAAGTTGAAAGTTATTAATTGATATGACTCTAGTTTCAATGTCAACCCTTTTAAACGATGCTGCAAAAAATAAATATGCAGTTGGATATTTTGAAAGTTGGGATAGTTACTCATTTGAGGCGATACTAGAAACTGCTGAAGAAGAAAAATCACCCATCATTATGGGATTTGGTGCCACAATGTTGGAAGACAATTGGCTAAATAAAACTGGTATTTCTTTCTTGGGTGCAAGTGGAAAAGCCATGCTAGAAAAATGTTCGGTACCAGTTGCTTTTTTATTGAACGAAACTCACACGCTAGAACAAGCCTTAAAAGGAATTGAAGTTGGATTTAACACGGTCATGATCGATAGTCATAGATGGCCAGTTGAAGATGCTAAAAAAGCAGTTAAAAACTTAGTTGAAGAATCTCACAAAAATAATGTGGAAGTTGAAGCTGAATTTGGAAGTTTGCCTGATTATCTTGGAGGTGAAATAGTTGACGCCCATTCTTATATGACAGATCCTCTTGAAGCAAAACAATTTATTGAAGATACTGGCATAGATTGTTTAGCAGTTGCTATTGGCAATGTGCATTTATTAACCAAAGGTAGTGCAAATATTAATATTGATAGATTAAAAGAGATTAAAAAACTAGTTGATATTCCCATCGCTGTTCATGGCGGAACGGGTTTTCCAGATGATCAAATCAAATCATCTATTGAAAATGGAGTATCAAAATTTAACGTCGGCACAAGGTTAAAAACTGACTTTTTTAATGAAGTTAGAAAGTATGTCTTAGGTTTAGAACCTGAACCATTTATTCACGATATTGTAGGTTCACATAAAGAAAAAGATTTCTTAGAACAAGGAAAAGTTGGAATAAAAAGAAATGTTAAAAAATTTATTCACCGTTATGGTTCAAATGGAAAAGCCAAATAATGGTTGAAAGATCTATAAATTTAAATAATTTGGACAAAGAATTACTAATTTCTCTTTTCACAGACGTGATAAGACTTAGAAAATTTGAAGATAAAGTTTATCAATTATTTTTAAAAGGTGAACTTCCAGGAACAATTCATCAATACCAAGGCCAAGAAGCGGTTGCTGTTGGAGTTTGCACTGCATTAAATAAAACAGATTGGATTACTTCAACTCATCGACCACATGGACATGCCATAGCTAAAGGTGTCTCGATGCGATCTGCAATGGCAGAACTTTATGGCAAAGAAACTGGTTGCTGTAAAGGAAAAGGTGGATCAATGCATCTGGGAGATCCTGAAGTTGGAATGCTTCCAGCAATTGCAATTGTGGCAGGCGGAGTAAGCATTGTTACTGGAGTTGGTTTAGCTTTTAAAATGAAAAATACCAAACAAGTTGCAGCATGTTTTTTTGGTGAAGGTGCTACAAATGAAGGTGCCTTTCATGAAGGTTTAAATCTTGCAGCAGTTCAAAAATTACCAATTATTTATGTATGCGAAAACAATATCTACGGTGCCTCAACTGCTTATAACAAAACTACTCTTGTGGAAAATGTTGCTGACAGAGTAAGTAGCTATGGCATGGCTTCAAAAATTGTTGATGGCATGAATGTGGTTGAAGTTTATAAAGCAGTTAAAGAAGCAAGAGATGCCATTGCAAATGGTTCAGGACCTATCTTGATTGAAGCTAAAACTTATCGTTTTGCAGGACATAGTAGAGGTGACGCTAAAAAATATAGAACTAAAGAAGAGGAAGACTACTGGAGAACACTTGATCCCATAGATCGCATGAAAGATTCCCTTATTGAAAATAACTTAATTGATAATGAAACTTTTGCCTTAATTGTTAAGAATATTCAAGAAGAAATTGATGATGCAGTGGTTTTTGCGCAACAATCTCCATTTCCAAAAGTTGAAGATGCTTTCATAGATGCTTATGCATCAGATATGAGTTCACCGACTGAGGTTCAAAAATAATGACCACAAGAAGAATTGGTATTGGTGAAGCAATAAGAGAAGCAATTGCAGAAGAAATGCAAAGAGATGAAAATGTATTTCTCATAGGTGAAGATATTGGAATACCTGGAGGTTTTGGTGGTGCTTTTGGAGTTTATTTAGGATTACCTGAAAAGTTTGGTCACGAAAGAATTATTGATACCCCAATTAGTGAAAAAGCCATTATCGGAACTTCCGTCGGTGCCGCATTAATGGGAATGAGACCCATTCCAGATTTACAATATTCAGATTTTATTTTTGAATGTATGGATGAAATTGTTAATCAAGCAGCAAAGATGAGATACATGTCTGGTGGAAAATTAAAAGTTCCTTTGACCCTTCGCTGCCCTGTTGGCACTGCTAATAGAGGTGCCCAACATGGTCAATCTCCAGAAAGTTATTTCATACATGTACCAGGTTTAAAAGTAGTTTGTCCTTCTGATGCATATGTTGCAAAAGGCGTCATGAAAAGTGCTATCAGAGATGATGATCCGGTAATTGTCTTTGAACACAAGCTGCTTTATGGAAGTAAAGGTAGAGAATCTGCCGGTGGTATGGATTTAACTGCTGAAGTTCCCGAAGAAGAGTATTTATTTCCCATTGGAAAAGCACTAAAAAAAAGAGATGGAAATTCACTAACAATAATTTCAACTCATTTAACTTTATACAGATGTCTGGCAGCTGCAGAGGATCTTAAAAATGAAGGAATCGAATGTGAAGTTATAGATCCAGTTTCATTACTTCCCCTAGACACCAAAACTATTTATGACTCAGTAAATAAAACTGGTAAAGCTTTAATTGCCCACGAAGATACTTTTACAGGTGGCTGGGGAGCTGAAGTTGCTGCTTTAATTTCACAAAATTGTTTCTCCAAACTAAAAGCACCAGTACAAAGAATTGCTGCCTATGATGTGCCTCTACCAGTTACTCCAATACTTGAACAAACAGTAGTTCCAAGTATTGAAAGAATTAAAGAAAAAATAATACAACTACACAAGATGGAGTTAAAGTAAATGGCAAATGAAATTCGACTACCAGCTTTAGGACAAACAGCAGATGAAATGGAAATTATTTTATGGCATAAACAAATTGGCGACAAAGTAAGTATTGCTGAACCTTTATTGGTAGTAGAAACAGATAAAGCCCAAGTAGATGTTGAATCACCTGAAGAAGGGGTGCTTTTAAAAATTGTGGCAGAACCAGGAACTGTTCTTAATACCGGAGATTTAGTTGCTTATGTCGGCAATGAAGGTGAAACTATTTAATGCTTGAAAAGAAATTTATTCAAGAAAAACAAGAATGGGCCTTTAATGAATTTAAGAGTGCTGGAATAGTTTTAACCGCTGAAGAAAAAAGTAAAATTGAAGTTTCTGACTTTGGTTTATCCAATTTAGAAAAAATTGGAATTCAATTACTAGTTTATGTAAATACCGAAAGAGTTTGTGCCAAAGAAATCGTGATGACCCCATTTCAAGTTTGTCCTGAACATAGACACGTTTCGGTAAGCGGAAATCCTGGTAAAGAAGAAACATTTCGTTGCCGAAAAGGAAGCGTCTATTTGTATGTTGAAGGTGAAAAAACTCCTAATCCAAAAGCTAATCCCCATGAAATTGAAAAAAATATTTATACAGTGTGGCATGAAAAAGTATTACACCCCGGTGATCAGCACACTATTTATCCAGACACCAAACATTGGTTTCAAGCAGGACCTGAAGGTGCTATCGTGACTGAATTTTCAACAAGAAGCACAGACGAATACGACTTATTCACAGATCCAAGAATTAAAAGAATTACAGAAGTCGTTGACTAATTAGTATCTATAACATTTAATAAAAGATTTAGTTGTAGTAGCGTGACTATGTGAGCCAAGATCCATATCAATTAGCTAAACAGTCAGCACAAGAGTTAACAAAATTAACAAATGTTTCAAGTCATGATGTTTTAGTAGTTTTGGGTTCAGGATGGACTCCCGCAGCAGATGCTTTAGGTGATGCTCAATTTGAAATTTCGGTATCCCAGCTTCCAGGTTTTTCTGCTCCATCGGTCGAAGGCCACAGCGGAAAACTACGAAGTATCAAAATTGGAAATAAAAATGTTTTAGTGCAAATGGGCAGAACTCATTATTACGAAGGAAAAGGAGTTCCTGCAGTAGTTCATGCCGTAAGAACTGCGATCAGTCACGGAGTAAAAACTGTGATTCTGACAAATGCTTGTGGTGGACTTCGATTGGAATGGAAACCAGGAACACCAGTTTTAATTAAAGATCACATAAATTTAACTGGAGCAACTCCTCTAGTTGGAGCACGATTTTTAGACGTTAGTGAAGTTTATTCTCAAAGACTTAGAAGCATTGCTAAAGAAATAGATCCTTCGTTAACTGAAGGAGTTTATGTGCAATTTCATGGCCCTCAATATGAAACTCCCGCAGAAGTTCAAATGGCTTTAAAAATCGGCGGTGACATGGTCGGTATGTCAACAGCGTTAGAAGCAATTGCCGCCAGAGAAGCAAACGCAGAAGTTCTAGGAATTTCTTTAGTAACAAATCCAGGTGCCGGATTAACAAAAGAACGATTAAATCATGAAGAAGTATTAGCAGCTGGTTTAGCATCTGCTACAAAAATGGGTAATTTATTAAAGAAAGTAATAGAAAAAATATAAATGCCTGATATTTTTCAAATTGCTAAATCATGGGCAGATCACGATCCAGATTCAAAAACTAAAAATCAAATTTTTAAGTTTATAAATGAAAATAATTTTAATGAATTAAATAAAATATTTTCAGGAGATTTAGAGTTTGGTACAGCAGGATTAAGAGCTGAAATTGGACCTGGTCAATCCAGAATGAATAGAGCAGTAGTAATTAGAGCCACTTATGGATTGTGCCAATACTTAATTCAAAAAAATCCCAATAAAAAACCTAAATTAATTGTTGGAAATGACGCAAGACACATGTCTGAAGAATTCGCGCTTGACGTTTGCCAAGTTGCAGCGGCTCTAGGATTAGAAGTTTACAAATTACCCACAAAACTACCTACCCCAGTTTTAGCTTTTGGAGTAAGACAAATAAAAGCAGATGCTGGAGTGATGATTACGGCATCACATAATCCCCCTTTAGATAATGGTTACAAAGTTTATGATGAATTTGGTGCAGGAATTATTCCTCCCATGGATAAAGAAATTGCATCCTTAATAAAACTTGCTCCTTTTGCAGATGAAATTAAAAAGTCAGATAATTACAAACAAATTGATCTAGTTGAGGAATATGTCGAAAGAATATCTCAAGTTATCTCAAATAAATATGGCGATTTAAAAGTTGCTTACACTCCTATGCATGGTGTTGGTCAAGAAACATTTGATAGATGCATGAAAAAAGTAGGATTTTCTAAATCTTTTGATGTTTTGGAACAAACTAAACCAAATCCAGATTTTCCCACCGTTTCTTTTCCAAATCCTGAAGAAAAGGGAGCAATGGATTTGTTGCTTGATCTTGCAAAATCTAAAAATGCCGATATCGCAATTGCAAATGACCCAGATGCCGATAGGTGTGCCTTAGCAGTTAAAGGTAAAGGAAATTGGAAAGTTTTAACTGGAGATGAAATTGGTTATCTAATCACTTGGTGGATTTTAAAAAAAGCAGAATTAGAAAATAAGAAATTATCTGGAAAAATTGCTGCTTCAATTGTTTCAAGTTCTTTAGTGCCAAAAATGGCTAAAAATAATTTATTAACTGGAACTACCACTCTTACAGGTGTTAAATGGATGGGTCATATTGAAAATTTAATTTTTGGCTATGAAGAAGCAATTGGCTATTGCGTGGATCCAGAATATGTCAGAGATAAAGATGGTGTGGCAACAGCACTTTTAATTGTCGAATTATTTTCTTATTTAAAAAGCCAAAACTTAGAAGCATCAGATATTTTGAATGAAATTTATGAAGACTATGGAGTACATGTAACTAAACAAGTAAGTTTCAGGTTTGATTCGGTTGAAAAAGCTAAAGAAATAACTTTCAAATTGACTTCTAATGCTCCAAAAGAAATAGATGAATTTGTAATTGAAAAAGTTGACGATATGAATAAAGGTATAGATTATCTCCCTGCCTCATCTGGAGTTCGCTTAAAATTCAATAATGGAAGAATAATAATTCGTCCAAGTGGCACTGAACCTAAATTAAAGTGTTATTTAGAAGTATTTACTTCTGCAGGAGATGTTGCTATAAATTTAGAAAAAGCTAATCAAAAAATTAATAAACTAGCCGAAAAAATGCAAGAATTACTCAGCAAATACTGACTAATTAAGCCATTGGATACGATAGGGCTGTGAGCACTAATTATCTGACTCAAATACCTAGCCTTCTAAGTGATGCGACTAAAAATGAAGAGTCTCTCAAAAAATTTCTAAATGGACTTTCTGGTGTTGACAAAGTTGGCGTTGAAGAAAGAGCTGCCAAATTAGCAACAAGATCAATTAAAACCAATGCAAAAAAAGAAGGAATTGATCTTTCAATTCGAATGATTGATTTAACAACACTTGAAGGAATGGATACTAAAGGCAAAGTTAAAACTCTTTGTGCAAAAGCACGAAGACCAGATCCGTTAGATAATTCTGTTCCAAGCGTTGCAGCCGTTTGTGTTTATAGTGATTTAGTATCAATTGCAAAAGAAAACTTAACTGGTACAAATATTAAAGTTGCTGCTGTTGCAACAGGATTTCCTGCAGGAAGAGTTTCTTTAGCTTCGAAATTACAAGATACCAATGATGCTGTTTCTCAAGGTGCAGACGAAATCGATATGGTTATCGATCGTGGAGCATTTCATGAAGGAAGATTCTTTGATATTTATGAACAAATTCTTACCATCAAAGAAGCATGTAAAAGTGCCCACTTAAAAGTAATTCTTGAAACTGGTGAATTAAAAACTTACGATAATGTCAAAAAAGCTTCTTGGATTGCAATGCTTGCAGGAGCTGACTTTATAAAAACTTCAACTGGAAAAGTGCAACCTGCAGCAACTTTGCCTGTAACACTTGTGATGCTTCAAGCAATAAATGAATTTGAAAGAGCAACTGGAAAAATTATTGGTATGAAACCTGCTGGAGGAATTAAAACAACTAAAGATGCTATGAAATATTTAGTTTTAGTCAAAGAAACTTTAGGTGATAGATGGCTTACTCCAGATTTATTTAGATTTGGAGCTTCAAGTTTATTGAATGATCTTTTAATGCAAAGACAAAAACTAAAAACTGGTTCTTATTCTGGACCAGATTATGTGACGGTAGATTAATTATGGTTTTCGAATATGCACCCGCTCCTGAATCAACAAAAATAGTTGATTTAAAAAATAATTATCAACTATTTATTGGTGGAAAATTCGTTAAGTCAAATGGTGGAAAAACTTATAAAACAATTAATCCCGCAACTGAAGAAGTCTTAGCTGAAATTATTGAAGCTAGCCAAAAAGATGTCGATTTGGCAGTTAAATCAGCCCGAAAGGCTTTTAAAACTTGGTCTGGGTTAACCGGAAGTCAAAGAGGGAAATATTTATTTCGTTTAGCAAGAATTATTCAAGAGCGTTCTCGGGAATTAGCTGTTTTGGAATCTATGAACAACGGAAAACCAATAAGGGAAAGTAGAGATATTGATATTCCTTTAGTTGCAGCACATTTCTTTCACTATGCAGGTTGGGCTGACAAATTAGATCATGCTGGTTTAGGAAAAAATCCCTCTCCACTTGGTGTTGCTGGACAAATTATTCCTTGGAATTTTCCATTACTTATGCTTTCATGGAAAATTGCTCCCGCACTTGCCGCCGGAAACACAGTCGTATTAAAACCAGCTGAAACAACTCCTTTAACTGCGCTCTTATTTGCTGAAATTTGTCAACAGGCAGAACTTCCAGACGGAGTTGTAAATATTGTTACTGGCGCTGGTGAAACTGGTAAATATTTAGTTGAACATCCAGATATCGACAAAATTGCATTTACTGGCTCTACAGAAGTCGGAAGACTAATTGCTCAAAGTGTTGCAGGAACTAATAAAAAAGTAACACTTGAATTAGGTGGAAAAGCTGCCAACATAGTTTTTGATGACGCTGCTATGGACCAAGCAGTTGAAGGTGTGGTCAACGGAATATTTTTTAATCAAGGACATGTTTGTTGTGCTGGTTCAAGATTGCTATTACAAGAATCAATTTCAGATAATTTCTTAGATTTGCTTTATCAAAGAATGAAAACTTTAAGACTAGGTGATCCGCTAGATAAAAACACAGATGTAGGAGCTATCAATTCCTCAAGTCAATTACAAAAAATTAGAGAATTAGCAGAATCTGGAACAAAAGAAGGAGCACAAATGTGGTCAGCTCCTTGTGAAATTCCAAATAAAGGATTTTGGTTTGCTCCAACTGTTTTTACAAACGTATCTTTATCGCACCGAATCGCAAGAGAAGAGATTTTTGGGCCTGTTTTAAGTGTTTTGACATTCAGAACTCCTGATGAAGCTATCGAAAAAGCAAATAACATTCCATATGGTTTAAGTGCAGGAATATGGACTGAAAAAGGTTCCAGAATTCTAGAAGTTGCTCATAGATTAAGAGCTGGTGTTATTTGGGCAAACACATTCAACAAATTTGATCCAACGAGTCCTTTTGGTGGCTATAAAGAATCTGGTTATGGTCGCGAAGGTGGCAGACATGGTTTAGAACCTTATCTAAAGGCAGGAAAATAATGACTAATTTAGACGTTAAAAGAACTGCCAAGTTATTCATTGGTGGAGCATTTCCTAGATCAGAATCAGGAAGAACTTATGAAGTATTCGATAAGAATAAAAACTTTGTAGCAAACGTAGCTCTTGCCTCAAGAAAAGATGCCCGCGATTCAGTGGTTGCTGCACGAGGTGCTTTTAGTAAATGGTCAGAAGCAACTGCATACAACAGGGGCCAAGTTCTCTATCGAATATCTGAAATGATGCAAGGAAGATTTGATCAATTTGTAGAAGAACTCTCATTATGGAATAAAAATAAATCCCAAGTTAAAAATGAAGTTCAAGTAGCAATTGACAAAATGGTTTGGTTTGCAGGCTGGACTGACAAACTTGCCATGGTTACAGGTTCAAATAATCCAGTAGCTGGACCTTTCTTTGATTTTTCAGTTCCTGAACCAACTGGTGTGGTTGCTGCAGTTAGTGGCAAGGAACAACCACTTCTTAATTTAGTAAAAACAATAGGATCAATAATTTTAAGTGGAAATACTTGTATTGTGATCGCCTCAAAAACTCAACCATTAACTGCAGTATCCCTTGCTGAAGTTATAGCAACAAGTGATGTTCCTGCAGGTGTTGTAAATATTTTGACGGGTGACTATGAAGAAATAGCACCATGGCTTGCAACACATATGGATGTAAATGCATTTGATTTAACTGGAGTAAATGATAGAAAACTTGCTTTAAGTTTAGAAAAAGATTGTGCTAGCAACTTAAAAAGAGTGATTAGACCAAATACTAAAATTGATGATTTGACAAGAATTAAATCATTTTTAGAAACTAAAACTGTTTGGCACCCTAGAGGATTTTAAAAAGAGATGTTTAAATCTTTTGCGATTTGAGCATATTTTGGTTTTATTGTTTCATTGATCAATTTTAATCTTTGATCAAAAGGAATAAATGCACTTTTCATGGCATTTACAGTCAGCCATTGCAATTGTTTGAGAGTAAAATCTAGTTCCGTTACCAGTAAATACATTTCTTTCGTCATAGACGTATCTGACATTAAGCGATTATCGGTGTTTACCGTAGCTCTAAAACCTAATTTAGTTAAAACGCCAATGGGATGCTCTTTAATACTTTTTGCAGCACCTGTTTGAATATTTGATGATGGACAAAGTTCCAAAGGTACTCTTTTATCTCTTACATATGCAGATAATTCACCTAATTTAATTTCGCCATTAGATAAAAAACTTAAATCATCAACAATTCTTACTCCATGACCTAAGCGATCTGTTCCACAAATTTGTACAGCTTCCCAAATTGAAGGTAAGCCAAAAGCTTCACCCGCATGTATAGTCATATGAAAATTTGCTCTTCTAACAGCATCAAATGCATCTAAATGCCTGGTTGGTGGAAAACCAGCTTCTTTGCCAGCGATATCAAAACCAACTACACCTTTTTCTCTCCACTTAACTGCTAATTCAGCAATTTCACTTGATCTTGCAGCTGTTCTCATTGCTGTTAATAGAGCTCTTATAACTATTGGTTTACCTAGTCTTTTCATTTGAGTCTCAGCGTCACTAAAACCTGACAACACTGCTTCAACTACTTGATCCAGGGTTAATCCATTATTTTGATGAAGTTCTGGAGCAAATCTGATTTCTGCATAAACAACACCATCATTTGCTAAATCTTCACCTGCTTCAAAAGCGACTCTTTTAATACTTTCAACTGACTGCATAACACCAACAGTGTGAACAAATGTCTCTAAATATTTTTCTAAAGAGCCTGAATCGCAAGCTTGTCTAAACCATTTTGCTAACTCAACTGGATCAGTGGTTGGTAATCCTTTATAGCCATTTTTAACTGCTAATTCAGCAACAGTACTTGGTCTTACTCCACCATCTAAATGATCATGAAGAAGTACTTTTGGAACAGTTCTTAAAACTTCAAATGTTAATTTTTCATCCATTTTTTAGGCGTCTCCGCCTGCCATTAATCTTCCTACTTTATTTCTTTCAGCATCTTTTTCATCAAGTATTTTAACAATTTTTCCTGCATACATAACTGCTACTCGATCTGCTAAACCTAAAACTTCATCAAGTTCTGCAGAAACTAATAAAACTGCAGATCCAGCATCTCTTGCTGCCACTATTTGGTTGTGAATAAATTCAATAGAACCAACATCTACTCCACGAGTAGGTTGTGCAGCTATAAGTAGTTTTGGATTCCAAATAAGTTCTCTAGCAATTACTAATTTTTGCTTATTTCCACCAGATAAAGAACTGGCAGTGGTATCAATCGATGGCGTCCTAACATCAAATTTTTCAACTAACTTTTTAGCTAACGCTCGAATTGCACCAAATTGTCTAACACCTGCTTTAGAGAATTCTTTTTCATCAAATCGATTTAAAACTGAATTATCAGCAATTGAATAGCCTGCAACTAATCCATCTTTCTCTCTATCTTCAGGTACGTGGGCCACGCCTAATTCATGTATTTTATGAGGGCTTAATTTTGTAGCATCAACATTGTTAATTACAACTGTTCCTGAATCAATTTTTCTTAAACCAGTAATTGCTTGAACTAGTTCTCTTTGCCCATTTCCTTCAACACCTGCTATTCCAAGTATTTCACCAGCTTTGACTTCTAAAGTTAAATCTTTAACTGCAGCTAATTTTCTATCGTCTGTAACATTTAAGTTAGTCACTTTTAAAACAACATCTTTTGGTTTAGCAACTGATTTTTGAACATCCAAGACAACACTTCTTCCAACCATCATGGTTGCAAGACCTTCTTGATCTGTATTTTTTGGTTCAGTCGTGCCAACAACTTTTCCATTTCTTAAAACCACAACACGGTCTGCTACCGCTAAAACTTCCCGTAATTTATGGGTGATAAAAATGACACCCACACCTTTTTGAGCAAAACTTTTCATTGTTTTTAATAATTCATCAGTTTCTTGTGGAGTTAAAACAGCAGTTGGTTCATCCATAATCAAAATATCTGCTTTTCTGTAAAGCATTTTCAAAATCTCAACTCTTTGTTGCATTCCAACAGGCAAATCTTCAATACGTGCTGTTGGGTCAACTTCTAAGCCATAATCCTTAGATAACTGTGCGACTTCTTTTTCTGCTGCCTCTAAATCAAAATTAATTCCCTTAGTTTTTTCTGCACCCAATGCAATATTTTCTGCCACCGTCATTACTGGTACTAATTGAAAGTGTTGGTGGACCATGCCAATACCTCTGGCAATTGCATCAGCAGGTGATTTCAGAATTACTTTTTCACCCTTAATAAACAATTCACCTTCATCGGCACCGTACAAGCCATAAATCATTTTTACTAAAGTTGATTTTCCTGCACCATTTTCTCCCAGGAGAGCAACGATTTCGCCTTTATTTAAAGTTAATGAAACATTGTCGTTTGCTAAAACTCCAGGAAATTTTTTTACTAGGTTTTTTGCTTCAATTAAAGTTTGACTCAATTTAAATTAGCCTTCCTTTGTATAAGGCTGACCAGCTGCCGCAGGTGGTCTTACTCTGCCAACTGCGATTGCTAATACAACAAGTGTCATTACAAATGGGAGCAGGTTAACAAATTGTTGGGGAATGTTTATTACTTCATCTGCTTGCAATTGACTTGCAATTGCTGTTGATAAACCAAAAAACAATGCTGCAGCAAGAGCTCCAAGTGGGTTCCATGCACCAAAGATCATGATGGCTAAAGCTAAAAATCCTCGCCCAGCAGTAATTCCTCTAGCAAAAGTTCCGGCTGCCTCCAGCGCTAAAAATGCTCCAGCACAACCTGCTAACGCTCCTGCAAAAGTTACGTTTAGCATTCGAATTCTTGTAACATTTATTCCTGCTGCATCTGCTGCACTTGGATATTCTCCAACTGCTCTACTTCTTAAACCCCATCTAGTTTTAAATAATCCGTAGTAAACAGCGGCAACAATAAAGAGTGTAGACAGAGCAAACAGACCATTTCTAAAAAACACAGGACCAATTAATGGAATTTGGCTAAGTAAGGGAATTGAAACAACAGGCATTAAATCTGGAAGAGTTTTTCCTTGTGCGTAAAAAAATGATGTTAAACCTGCAGCGACAATATTTATCACAACTCCTGCAATTATTTGATCCATTTCCCATTTAACCGCTGCCACGGCTAAAAATGCACCCATAATTAAGCCTGCACCAATACCAATCAATATTCCAAGATATAGATTTCCCGTAAAAACTGAGCCAAAGAAACTAGCAAATGCAGCCATCAACATTTGGCCTTCAATGCCGATATTTACCACTCCGGTTCTTTCCCCAATAATTCCAACCATCGCCGCTAGAACTAACGGAACCGCATACCCCCAACCAAAAACTAAAACGGAAGTAGTTTTTATTTCATCCAAAAAGTAAAAAGTGTAAGCAATAACTGCTACTAAAATCAAAGTAACAATAGGTTTTTTATTTTCCCTAATAAAATCCATTTTAACTTCCCCATCCACTTGTTACATTGGCATTCTTTTGAGCTTTATTTTTAAACAAGAATTTAGCCAAAATTGGTGCTGAGACTAGAAGCAAAGTTATGGCTAGTAAAACATCAACAATTTCAGGTTCAATACCGGTCTCAAATTGAAGTGAAGCAGCTCCTGCTCTTAAAGTTCCAACTAAAATTGCAGCAGGAATTGTAGCTAAGGGATTGGCTCTTGCAAGGAGTGCAATAGTTATTCCATCAAAACCTAACCCAGCATTAAAAGCTGGTTCAAATCTGTAAGTAATTCCAAGAGTTTCAATTGCTCCACCTAGTCCTGCTAATCCACCACTTAAAAGCATGCCTGTAATAATCATCAATTTGGTATTTATACCTGCATAAACTGCAGCAAATTTATTTTTTCCTACTGTGTTAAATCGAAATCCTGCCGTGGTTTTATTCAAAAACCACGAAATAAGTAAGGTCACGGCGATTGCAAAAATAAAACCCAGAGGAATAAAACCAAAATTAGGAAGCATTGCAGTTTCAGCAATTTTTTTAGTTCTTTGTAAAGCTTGATCTGGTTCTTTAAATGGATTACTGACTAAGTAATCCAAAATTCCAATTGCAATGCTATTTAACATAATTGTTGAAATTACTTCATGAACTCCTCTATAAGCTTTTAAAATTCCAGCAATTGCCGCCCATAAAGCACCAACAATTACTCCACTTAATAGTGAAACAAAAACATGCAATATAGCTGGCAAATTAGAAAAATATATTCCTGCAAGTGCCGCGGCAAGAGCAGCAGAGATTAATTGACCTTGTGCACCTATATTAAACAAGCCAATTCTTAAAGCAACCGTAACTGCTAAACCTGCTAGCACTAGTGGAGTAGTTTTTTGAAAAGTTCTTAATAAACCGTCTGAATCAAACCATGCTTCAGAAAAAATAGATCTATAAGCTGTTATTGGATTTACACCTTGGAACGCAATTAGAATTGCGCCAAGTAAAAAAGCAACAATTAATGCAACTATTGGAACAACTATTGATTGATTTCTTACCAAGAAAGAAAATTTGTCTGATTTTTTATCTTTTTGTTCCAGACTCAATTAATAATTCCCGTTCTTAACTTAAGAAAGTGGGACGCAAGGAAATCTTGCGTCCCACTTACATTCTGTCGCTAATTAACTGATTTGACTAGAGAGTCACGCCAGTTTGAATTGAGCCATCTTTTAGTCCAGCTACAACTTCAGCAACCTTTGATTGAACATCTGCAGGTACTGCTGATGCTAAATCGTGGTAGTCAGCTAAACCGGTGGTTCCCAAGAAGTTTCCACCCTTGATGCTTCCGTCAAATACAGCTTTGACTAGGTCTGAAGTTCCTTCAGTTAAACCTTTCATTGCTGATGTAACTAAGCATGGTTGTGCTTCTGGAACTGTTCCCCATTGATCAGTGTCAACACCGATACAAAAGATTGAAGTTCCTGCACCTTCTGCTTTTGCAATTTCAATTAGTGCACCGTTACCGGTTCCACCACCAGCGCCGAAAATAATGTCGGCACCTTGTGACAATTGCTTCTTGGCTTCTGCTGCACCCCATACAGGATCAGCAAAACCATTATCTGCAGGTGGATGATAAACAGTTGTAACGCTTACATTTGCGTTAGCTGCTTTTGCTCCAGCTTCGAAACCTTTAGCAAATTTTTGAACTGGTGCAATTTCTAAACCTAGAACTTGACCAAGTTTATTTGATTTTGTTAACAAACCAGCTAAGTAACCTGCTGCATAACCTGCTTGATCTTCAGGGAAAATCAAACCTGTTACGTTTGCAACTTCTTCAGCTTGGAATTGATCTACACCAATAAATTTAGTGTTTGGATTTTCTTTTGCTGCAACAACTGTTGCTTCGGCCATTAAGAATCCGACTGTAACAATTACGTCGTAAGACTTATCGGTGAATTGCTTCATGTTTGCTGCGTAGTCTTTGGTGTCAGTTGTTTCAATATATTTATAGAAACCGCCAACTTCAGCTGCTGCTGCCATTGCACCTTCATGTGCAGATTGGTTGAATGACTTGTCATCAACCTTGCCAATGTCAGTTACAAGACCAACACAGAAACTTTCAGCTGCTGCGCAGTTTGAATCATCAGCAACTGCTGCGGTGGTTTCTTCCATGCCACCTTCTGCTGCTGTATCTGATGTTCCGCTGCTGCATGCTGCTAGTACTAAAGCAAGAATTGAAATTCCTGCCAACGTGCGCATACGTTGCATTTAGTATTGCTCCTTTTGTTGTCATTCCTTGTGGGAACTTTTTGAATCAGTTGCAAAATACGACTGATGTTTAAACCCTACGCTACGAAGGTTTATTTTTTCTATATATCTAGGTGAATTCAATTACGTGATAAAAGCGTTATGAAACAAATGTTACTAGTGTTAACAAGAGTTTCAAGAGATACGTTCTAAGACTATTTTTCTTTTTTCTTTAGGCTCAGGACCTATTTCAAAAGCATTGACCAATGCGTCTTTTGCAGAATTGACTCTGGTGTCATCATCTATGTGTAATTCTAAAACCGGTTGATCTTTTTCAACAAAATCACCTTCTTTTGCTAAACACATAATTCCAGCAGTTTGTGAAACTGCATCTTCTTTTTTAGCTCTTCCTGCACCCAATCTCCACGCAGATAATCCAATTGAATAAGCATTTAAATCTGTTATGTAACCACTTTGTTTTGCCAACACAATTTCTTTTTTCTTGGCTATCGGAATTTCTGCATCAGGATTTCCACCTTGCGCTTTAATCATATTTTTCCAAACGTTAAAAGCTGATCCATTAATTAATCCTTCAGCTGGATCTTTATTAATTCCTGCCAGAGTTAGCATCTCTTTTGCTAAAGCCAAAGTTATTTCGATGACATCGCGTGGACCTTTACCATTTAAAACATCAATTGATTCACTTACCTCTAGCGCATTTCCCACTGCATTGCCAAGTGGTGTTTCCATTTGAGTTATTAAAGCAACCGTTTTAACTCCTGCATTATTTCCAATTTCAACCATTGTTTCGGCTAATTGTTTAGCTTTTGCAAAATCTTTCATAAAAGCACCACGACCTGCTTTGACATCTAAAACTAGACTTTGAGTACCTTCGGCAATTTTCTTACTCATAATTGATGAAGCAATCAATGGAATGCACTCCACGGCACCAATTACATCTCTAAACGAATACATTTTTCTATCAGCCGGAGCTAATCCAACGCCTGCAGCGGTAATAAAAACTCCTACATTTTTTAATTGATTTATCATTTGTTCATTACTTAAAGAGATATTAAAACCAGATACTGATTCCATTTTGTCTAATGTTCCACCAAACGTCCCTAATCCTCTTCCAGATAATTGTGGAACCGCTGCACCAAACGAGGCAACCAGAGGACAAAGTGGCAGCGAAATTTTATCTCCCACTCCACCTGTGGAATGTTTATCAACAGTTGGTTTTCCTACTTTTGATAAATCTAATTTTTCACCACTTTTTATCATGGCATCTGTCCAAACATTTAGTTCTTCTTTATTCAAGCCTTGAAAAAAAACCGCCATAAGAAATGATCCAGCTTGTTCGTCTGGAATTTCATTCTTAGTGAATTTGTTTATAAACCACCTAATTTGCTCTTCACTTAAAACTCCACCATCACGTTTGGTGTAAATCAAATCTTGAAAATTCATGCCACGCTCCAACCACCATCAACGGTAACAGAAACTCCTGTAATTCCAGATGCATCGTTACTTAAAAGAAATGACACTGTTTTTGCAACTTCGGAAGCAGTGACAGGTCTTTTAATGGGAGATTTTTCAATCCATTTTTTTAGACCTTCAGGCCAAGATTTTTCTAAACCATCGCGATAAATAAGACCGGGTGCAACTGCATTACATCTAACTTTTCTTTCTGCTAACTCAATTGAGGCAAGTTCTGTATAGCGAGTAAGGGCAGCTTTACTTGCTGCATATAAAGAATGATTTGGAAAAGGAAAATTTGCTTCAATTGAAGTTATATTAACAATTGCAGAATTTTCTGGAAATTGATCAAGACAAGCTTTAACTAATGCTTGAGGAGCAAAAACATTTGTCATCATTATAGAATTTAATATGGTTTCATCCATTGGATCAGTTGGATCTAATGATTGATCTGCAGCATTATTTATTAAATAATCAATTGGTTTGAAGTTAGTAGTTATATTTTTAATGAATTTTCCACAAACTTCATCTAGATCACCGAGAGAAAAATCTTCTTGAATTAAATAACTTTGAACGCCAAAGGAATTAATTTCTTCTGCTAAAAATTCTGCTTCTTTTTTATTTTTGTTGTAATGAATGACAACATTTGCTCCATTTTGGGCTAAATCTAAAGAAATTTCTTTACCTAGTCCAGAAGTCGCCCCTGTAACTAATGCTGTTTTACTCTGGAACTTTTTCATTTTGCGATGTGATTTCTTGCTTCTTTAATTATGAAATCTTTGTCAACTTTGGTAGGTACTCTATCCACGATGACAGGATCTCCTGCTACCAAAACATGCACAACGTCAGATCTTCCCGCTGCATAAACAATCAAAGCGTGAGGATCACCCACCGGTACCAAATGTGGCTGATCTAAATCCAAAACAATTAAATCTGCTTCTTTACCAATTTCAATACTTCCAATTCGATCTTCTAAACCTAAAGTTTTTGCCCCGTTAATTGTGGCAGCTTTTACAACTTCAGAAACAGATACAACCGATGGGTCCTCATTGATTAATTTTGCTAAATTTGCTGCTTGTCGCATAACGTTAAACATGTCTAAATCATTACTGGATGAACAACCATCTGTGCCCAATGAAACATTAATACCTTTATCTATTGCTTTTTTCCATTCGAATGCACCGCTTGCTAATTTTAAGTTTGATCCAGGGCAATGACATAAACTAACTTGATTCTTCTTAATTATTTCTCGATCTTCATCAATTAATTTAACAGCGTGAGCAAAAACTGCATTATCAAGGGCATTAATATCAGCAAGAACTTTTGTAGGTGATTTTTGATATTTAGTATAAACATCATCATTTTCTTTTTGGTTTTCTGAAATATGGGTATTAAAAATTGCTCCAATTTCTTGAGAAATTTTTGCAACTTGAGCTAAATTTTCTGGCGAAACTGTATAAGTTGAATGAGGTTGTGCAACTAACGGAATAAAGGCTCCACCTATTTCGTCAATTACTTTTTTCCAATTTTTTAAGTATTCAATTCTTTTTTCCCAATCCAATCCATCTGGCCCTTCAAAATCAAAAAATACGGGACCGATTGCATGTCTTAAACCAACTTCAACTGCTCCTTTGTGTGCCATGTGTGGATGTAAATACATATCTAGAGTGCAAGTAGTTCCTCCTAAGAGCGCTTCTAAAGCACCTAGTTTTGCACCTATATAAGTTCCTTTTTCATTCATAATTCTTGCTTCTTCAGCCCAAACTTTTTCTAAGAATCCTTGTAAATCGACATCTTCTGCAATTCCTCTTAAAAGAACCATGGGTGTATGGGTGTGAGTGTTTATTAAACCTGGCATAACTAAATGATGGGAACAATCAATTAATTTTTCTGATTCAACTGAATTAATTTGATCAGAAGAGATAATATTTATAATTTTTTTATCTTTAATTAAAATACTTACATTTTTTAATACTTCAGATTTTTGATTTACTGTTAGCGCTATTTGAACATTGTGAAGAATTAAATCTGCTTTTTGACTCATCTATTATTCTGCCAATATTTTTGTTGCTTCATCAAGAATTCTTACAACTGTCTTTGCTGAATCTGATACCACTTTTTGAACATCTTCCATAGTAATTATGTCTTCACTTAATCCAGCGCCAGGATTTGCCACAATACAAATTGCTGCATATTTTAAACCTTTTTCTACAGCTAAGATTACTTCTGGAACTCCAGTCATTCCCACCATTGTTACGCCAAATTGTTTAGCCATTTGAATTTCAGCTTTAGTTTCAAACCTAGGTCCTTCAAAGCCTCCGTAAATTCCACCATCAGAAATTTGAATATTTAAATTTTTACCTGCTTGCAATATGACTTTTCTTAAGTTTTGAGCATAAGGTTCATTCATATCAACATGATTTACACCTTCTTCACCATCAAAGAAAGTTAAAGTTCTATTTTTTGTAAAGTCAATAAAGTCATTTACAACTTGAAATCCACCAACTGGAACTGTTTTATCTAAACCACCACATACATTTACTGCTAAAACTTCTTTAACACCCAAATCACATAATGCTTGAATGTTTGCTCGATAATTTATTTTATGTGGAGGTACTGAGTGTTTTACTCCATGTCTTGTTAAAAAATATGTTTTACGTCCATGCCAAGTTCCTTCAGTTACCTGAGCAGACCCGTATTTGGTTTCAATAACTTTGACTTCACTATTTTCAAGTGGAGAAAGAGAATAAAAACCAGTACCAGCAATTATTCCTAATGGTGATTTCATTTTTTATGTAAGTTACTTCCATCAAACGCATCTGGAAGAAGTGCGCTTAGTTTTTTTGGACCGTCGTTGTGATCAATTAATAATTCACTTCCGCCGTGTTCTTGAAGTAATTGCCTGCATCTTCCGCAAGGTAACAAAATTCCTGGTTCAGGACCAACGCAAGAAAATGCGACTAGTCTTCCCCCGCCAGTCAAGGCAAGTTGAGAAACTAAACCGCATTCAGCGCAAAGAGTTAAACCATATGATGCATTTTCTACATTGCAGCCTGTGACAACTCTTCCATCGTCAACTAATGCAGCTGCTCCTACTGGAAAATTTGAATAACTTGCATAAGCATTTTGCTGAGCTTTCTTTGCTTCGCTTCTTAATAATTGCCAGTCAATGTTTGTCATAGTTATCCAAGACTACGCTCTGTAGATGAGAAATTTACACCCAATACTTAAATTAAGGAATTTATTCGCTGAATTAAAGGGTTCTGTGCCAATTCTTCTTTCGTTCTCAACAATGAAATCGCGGTTCTTCTTCTCCAGATATCCTCTGGCTTTTGCACCATTTCATTTTGAGCAATAAAAAGAGTTTCTGCATAAGTTAGATCAAGATCAGGAAAAATTCTTGCACGATTTTGAAGATCTTGTTTCATAATCTCTAATATTTTAAAAGATTCATTTCCGTGTCTTCTCCAAATTGCAGGTGCTATAACTTCAATATCATTTTCAGTTACTCCAATTAGTTGCTTAAAGTCTGTTTCAAAGGTTTTGAATATTTTTTGATCATCTTCTCCGTACCACTTTTTGACTTTGGGGATTGAAATTCCAAGTTTTCTCACATAGTCAACTATTTCTTCACCAACGTTAACGCAATCTGTTAACTTACCGCCAAAAATTGTAATAATTTTAGTTTTCTTATTTACTTCAATTTCATGTTTTCGAGATAATGCTGTCCATTCAATTTTTGAAACATCTTTTTTACCTTTTACTACTAAAGGTCTTACTCCGCATCTTTCTGAAATAATGTCATCTTTAGTCAAAGGTTTAACCAAATTTAAACAACGATTTGCTTGCTCCAAAACAAAATCCCTATCTTCATCAGTAACTTCACTAACTGGGTTTTCTACTCTGGTATCTGTTGTACCAATTACACTTCGATCTTGCATCGGAATTACGTAAAATAATCTTCCTTTATCATCAAAAAAAGCCAGCACTCGATTATTTGTTGTTAATTTAGGAACAACTAAATGAATTCCTTTAGATAAAGCTAATTGATGCAGAGTTTGATCATGAAATTTAGTCGTTAAATCTTTTCCAAAAGGTCCTCCCGCATTTATTACAACATCTGCTTTAATCTGAAATTCATCGTTAGTTATTTCATCATTTAAAAATAATTTCCATTTTCCATCTTCGTTTTTAGCATCAATCATTGAAACATAATTGGCAATCACTGCACCGTGTTCTTTAGCGTTTTTTACAAAATCCCAAACAAATCTTGCATCATTATCAATTAAAAGCGCGTCGTCGTATCGAACTG
Organism: Actinomycetes bacterium; assembly: GCA_038145175.1. Classification (GTDB taxonomy): domain Bacteria; phylum Actinomycetota; class Actinomycetes; order S36-B12; family UBA5976; genus ATZT02. The sequence goes on from JAYQPE010000008.1 coordinate 25,380, forward strand.
CTCCTTTTAAACCATTTGAATTTATTAAATTCTCGACTTCTAAGGTTTCTTCTGGAGAATAAACTTTAGGTGGTTTAGTTTTAAATCTTCCTAAAACCCAATAAAGAATTGTTCCTAATGCTCCTAAAAATCTTCCAAATGGTGCAGTTGGACCAATTGCAGCTAAAAAAGAAATTGCTTTGATTCGATTTGGAAAAGCTTCTAATAAATGATTTCTAGAACCACATAAATTCCACACCAAAGGTATTTCATAGGTTTGTAAATATTTAATACCGCCCCAAACCATATTGGAAGATTCTTGACTTGTGACTCCAGCAAAATCGCCTCGGTCAATCAAGGCGACTTTTACTCCTCCAGCTGCAAGTGCCGCAGCAGAAACAGCTCCATTTATTCCTGCACCAACAATTGCAACTTGAAAATTTTTATCTTTGAGGTTATTTAAGTGATGCTGCCTTGATTCCAAGTAAGCCTCACATTTTATCGATTTATATAAGTAAATCATATAGTTAAAGCCTTAAGGCTTCAATTCTAAAAGTTATATAAAAGAAATCCAAAAGTTAAACGATTGTTATCGTGTGAAAATTGCATAAAAACCTAATAAATGAAAGTATTAAATTAAATCACAGGAGTTTAATTTGTATAAACGAATCAGTATTTTCGCGATATTTTTTGTAACATTTGCCTTAACTGCATGTGGTGCATCTAGCACGGATTCTTCAAGTATGAGTGCAGGTTCTATGCCAATGCCAGGTGCTGAAATTGCAATGGATAACAAAATGGCAACTGCGCCAGATGCTCGTGCCGTAATTAAAACTGCTTCCCTTGGGGTACGCGTCAAAGATATTCAAAAAGCAGTAGATAACGCAACTTCAATTGCAAAAGAATTTAATGGACAAGTTGATGACTCTTCTATATATAAAAATCCTGGAACAAACGAAATTAACGGTGCTAATTTAACTATCCGAGTACCTGCAGATCAATTAGAAAATACTGTCGAAAAATTAAGAACTGTAGGCGAAGTTGAAAATTATTCACTTTCAAGTTCTGATGTAACTATGCAAAAAGTAGATCTTGAAGCAAGAATTTCTTCTCTTGAAACTTCTATTGCGCGTTTTAAAGAATTAATTTCAAGTGCAACAAACGCATCAGATTTGATAGCAGCAGAAAGTGCATTAGCTGAAAGACAAGCTGAATTAGATTCATTAAACGCGCAAATGAAATATTTGAGTCAACAGGTAGATTTGTCTGCAATATATGTTTCCATGTATCTTCCCGAATATCTAAACACCATAAAACCCATTGGATTTGTCCAAGGCCTTGAAAAGGGTTTCTATGCAATGCTTAATTTTGTTATCAATTTGACATCGATATTTGGCCTAATTCTTCCTTGGGTACTTTTACTTGCTCTTCTTGCTGCAATTTATAAAGTAGTGCAAAAAGTACGTAGACGTTAATTATTTAATTTAAATATAATTAAATAATGACTTCTAAAATCCTTGTCATCGGTGAAGCCTTAATTGATGTAGTTCACTCCCCCAATGGAGAAGTTCAAAATATTGTTGGTGGATCTCCTGCAAACACTGCCGTTGCCTTATCAAGACTAGGTATAAACACATTCATGAAGTCTAGAACCTCAACAGATGAATTTGGCGAAATTATTAGGAAATACTTAGAAAATGAAAATGTGAATTTAAGTGATGGAGTGATTGTAAAAGAACCTTCAACTGTTATAAAAGCATTTATTCAAAAAGATAGATCAGCAAAATATGAAGCTAATTTAATTGGCGCTTCAGATTTTGGGTGGACTAGTAAAGAACTAAATTTTGATGAAAGTGATTTTACATTTGTCCATTTAGGTTCCCTGACTTCTTATGTAGAACCAGGTGCATTTGAAGTTGAGAAATGGTTTACCAAATTACGTGAAGAAACTAATTTGTTACTTAGTTTCGATCCAAACATTAGACATCCTTTGGATGGACAAAAGACAATTGATGTAAGGAATAGAGCTACAAGACTTTGTTTGATATCACATATTGTTAAAGCAAGTGATGAAGATTTTGAATGGATATTTGAATCTAAAAACTTCAAAACTCATGCAGAAAAGCTAATAGATAATGGTACTGAAATTGTAATTATTACCAAAGGAAAAAATGGTGCTTGGGTATTAACAAAAGAAAAAAATGAATTAGAAATAGCGGCCAAAGACGTTACGGTAATAGACACAATTGGTGCTGGCGACACTTTTTCAGCAGCTTTTCTTGCGCAATTAATTGAGAAAGGTGCAACTTCAGTTGAAAAGTTAAAGTCCCTGAAAAATACTGAATTAGAAGTTATGCTTCAAAATTGTGCTCATGCTTCAGGAATAACTTGTTCAAGACAAGGGGCCAATCCCCCGTATCGAAGTGAAGTTAATTGGTAACATCTAGTCACCTAGAAAAGGAATTATTTTGAGCACAACAATTTCTTCACCATATGTAATCGATTCTATTTGGGAAAAATCCAAAAGTTCTACCTACGTTCAAGTTGGTGCTTTGACACTTTTAACAATCGTGAGTGCTCAAGTTGTTATTCCTCTTCCTTTTACCCCTGTACCAATGACGCTTCAAACTTTTGCAATTTTGTTTGGTGCAGCTGCAATTGGTCCATATAAATCAACCGCGGCACAATTCATTTACTTACTTATTGCAGCCATTGGATTTCCAGTTTTAGCATCCGATAAAGGTGGAGTTGAAGCACTTTTTGGCGCAACGGCAGGTTACCTATTTGCATTTTTAGTTTCAAGTTATGTGGTTGGACTCGTAGCAAAACAATTATCAACCCGTAAATTTATTAATGTCTTTGTTGGTTTTTTTCTAGGAACATTTCTAATCTATTTTTTTGGTGCTACTTGGTTAGCTTTCTATACAGGTAATGGATTAGCTTATGGAATTTCAAAAGGAGTATTACCTTTTATCCTGGGCGATATCGTAAAAGCGCTACTGGCTGCTTCTTTACTTCCAGTAACTTGGAAACTAATTAAAAAGTAATGGAATTATTGCTTGCACTTTTTGCAGGAATGGCAAGTGGTTTCTTAAATGTCGTTGCAGGTGGTGGAACTCTAATTGTTTTTCCAACTCTTGTAGCGCTAGGGCTTTCACCACTAGTTGCAAACGTAACTGCTGCGGTAGGAGTTTTTCCAGGATCTCTTGCTGGAAGTTGGACTTACAGAAAATTATTACTAGAAAATAAAAAATTAGCACTTCTTTCAATAATTTTCATGCCTTTATTTTCTTTTTTTGGTGCTTTGCTATTGCTTCAATTACCAGAAAAGAATTTTGAATTTATTGTGCCTTTCTTGATCGGCACTGCTGGTCTATTAGTGGCAATCCAGCCATTTGTGTACAAATTATTTCCTAAACAAAGTAAAAATGTATCTCTTAAATTAGTTATTCCAGGCTTTATTATTTCAGGCATTTATGTCGGCTACTTTGGAGCTGGCACTGGAGTAATTCTTTTAGCAATTTATGGTTTAGCAGGATTAGCAAATATTCAGCAAGCAAATGGTTTAAAGAATCTTGGATCTGGAGCTGGTAATGCCATAGCCGCTTTTATTTTCATTCTTTCAGGTTTGGTTGTTTGGAAATTTGCACTTGCAGTAGCACTTGGTTCAATTATTGGAGGAATTTTGGGAGGTAGAATAGCTCAAAAATTAGATGCTTCGATTTTTAGACTTATTATTTTGATTATTGCAGCAATTGCTGCAATTTATTTGTTCATTCAAACTAACTAAATACCAAAGAATCGCCCAACCTGCCAACCCATTTGTTCGATTAGATTAATTGCATCAATTCTTAAATACCATAGATTTTTAAAACCTTTGATTCCATAATGTGCTCCTTGTTCAAATCCACCGATTAAACCTTCGAGTGCTGGATATTTAGAGTTATTGATTTTGATTCTGAACTCCTCCATGCTGTGAAAAATTACTTCTTTAGAAGCTTCAACTCTTTCGCCAAAGAGATTTAAGACATTTGATACTTGTAAATCTATTTCAGGAAAACCAAGTCTTTTGTTTAATTCTTTTATGACTTCTCGTGAAGTTCTTTCGTTTGCAAATAGGAAAAGAGCTATTGCTAAAGGAACTATTTGATTTGCTTTCAAATTTGTCAGATAGTTTTGATTTCTTCTCTTTACTTTCCATAAAGGATGATTCTTCATAAAATTAGAACAACTATTATTTAAATTTTCTTTTTCCTCATAAAATAATCTGGGATTATTCACAACATAATTCCATTCATTACTTGCTTTAAGAAGACAGTTTGAAATCTCAGGAATACTTAATTTTTTACTTTGCCTTGCACTAAGAATTAATGCATCAATGGCAAATAAAACCAATTGAAAGTTATGACTTACTAATGAATCGTGAGGAGGGGCTGTGATGCCTTTAGCTCCATAAAGATTAATAATTTCTTCTTTACTCTTTCCCTGTAAACAACTACCCATCACATCACCAATCGCAGAACCCATTAGAGCACCTAAGATTCGATCTTGTTTTGAATTTGGCACAGGTTTAGTCCGAAATAATGATCTTGCTAAATTCGGACTTTGGTAACTCATACGAACCACCTTTAATTACCCAATAATAAAAGATGTTTTAAATAATTTAAATTAATAAATCAAAGTAAGTACCTAATTTGGTATGTCTGAATTTAAACTAAAGACAATATCCCTGCGGCTATAAATGCAAAACTAATTCCAAGATATTGAATTAGTCTTAGTTTTTCTCCCAAAAATGCCGCAGCCAAAATCACTGTTGCTGCAGGATATAAAGAGGCAATAACAGCATTTATTGAAACAGTTCCTTGATAAGCCGCAATTACAAAAACCGCATTAGCGCTTGCATCTAATGCCCCTGATATTAAAACTAGAGACAACATTTTTGAGTCATATCCAGTTTTTAGTTTTTCTTTAATTTTGGCAAAGAAGAAAATAATGACTAAAACAGAAGATGTGGCTCTTGCAATTACTAAAGTCCACATTCCATTTGCTTCAGAAGAAAAACCAACAATAGAAAGAAATGTCCCTATTAATAGTCCTGAAAGTATTGCTAAAACTAAGCCTTTTCCACTAACAATTAATTTACTTCCCGTTGGCGAAGTCTCAAGACTTACTAAGAAAACAGAAATAATTGCTAGTGCAATACCAATCCAAGCAAGCCAAGTTAAATTTTCGCCAAAAAATATGCCTGCAATTATTGGAATCATTGTTGAAGCTGCTGCCGTTACCGGACTCATAACCCCCATGGGTCCAATGGCAAGAGCGACATATAAAAATCCCATCGCCAAAATTCCAACTACTCCCGCGATAAGTCCTAAATAAATTGCTTGATCAGAAATAGTTCCGGGCAACATGAAAGCATAGACAAGTAAAAAGAAAAATCCAGCTGGATAAGACAAAACTAATACTTTGACTGCAGAAATTTTTTTACTTACAAAACCGCCAAAAAAATCTGCAGTTCCCCACATCAAACTCGAGATAAGTGCTAAAAATGCAGACATAAAGTAAAACATATCAGTTATATCTGGCAAAGTATCTATATGGCTTTAACTTTGATGCAAAACTTTAAAAGCAATCTTGATTTGAATCAATTAAAATCGGTCATTCAAAATGATTCTTTTCAAAAACAAAGATTTAATGATTTAAAAGGCATAAGTTATGAATTTTTGAAAGAAAATTCAAGTATCAAAATTAAAAAAATTTTAGAACTTGAGCTTGCTGCAAATGTCTCAGCAATGGTGTCAAATCCATTTGAAATATTTGAAACATGGAACTTAGAAGATGAAAATAATATATTTCTTATAGTTGAAATACCTAAAGTGCAGACTAAAATTCAAACTGAAATTATAAAAAATAATCAAAATATGTTCGAAGTTAAATCAATTATAACTTCAATGGTTTTTATGATGGGAAGTTTTGTTGAAGAACATGTTGCTAAAATTTGGAAGAAAATGATAGAAAAAGATTTAGAACTTTTACTTAAGTGGTCGATTAATCAAATTTAGTGTTAAAAATAGATTCTAATTCAAGTTTGGTATTTTCATAATCAACGTGTAAAACTCCTATCATTCCCAATTCACTTGCACCTTTAATGTTATGAACTAAATCATCTACAAATACAGATTCTTCTGGATTAACTTTTAATAAATCTAAGGTGTAGTGAAATATTTCAGGATCAGGCTTTCTCATCCTCACCTCTCCAGAAATCACAACCTCATCAAACATTTCATCCCAACCATCACGAGGGTAATTATTTCCCCATGAATTAGAAAGTAAAGCAGTTTTATATCCCATTTTTTTAGCTCTGTGAACTAAACCATTCATATCTGGAGCATGCTCAAAAAAATCAAACATTCTTGAAAGCAAGCCTTCTCGTTCAACTTCTATGTTTCCTAGTGTTTTTAAAGCGTGCGTTAATTCTTTTTCGAAATCTGGAACATTCATTTCACCTTTTTCCAGGGCATGAATTGGATTAATTCTTAATTCTTTTTCAGCTTCAGGCCCTAACCAGTCATTAAATACTTTGTAATAAGTTTGAAGATCAATATTTTCTTGTTTAGTCCAATTAGTCAACATATGATCAAGGCCATTTGTTAAAACGCCACCCCAGTCAACGATTAAAGCTTTTGGCAAAATGAGGTGATTAGACATAAGTACTACCTTAGCGCCTAACTTGCAGATCTTAGTTTTTTTACACCTTTGGTGACTAGAAAATTTTCATTAATTAAATTATTTGTTAATTGATTAAATGAATTAGTAATTTCCTTATTTTCCTTATAAACAACTTCTTGAGCCTTCAACCAATACTTTGCAAAAAGTTCTATATCTTCTTCGACAATGAATATATTTTCAATTTTTGTCCAACGTAGCAAAATATCATTAACCAAATTTTCGTATTTTTTTCCTAAATAAACTGGGTTAACTCTGTTCAAAACAATATATGGATCCAAAAGGTTAAACTCTTTCAGAACTTCTAGATTTTCATTACATCTTATAAGTGAGAGTGGATTAGCCTGCATGACATAAACTATGTGGCTTGATAACTCCAAAATTTTTGGAACATGATCAAATCGCTTGAAAATTCCTTGATCAAATTTATCTTTATCAATTTGATCAGGTAAAACTGAACTTAAATCACAAACAATATGGGCATAATTTTGGCTAGCATAATTTAGGACTTCGATGAGTCCTGTTGTTCGTAATTCTAACCATCTTTTTGCATTTGAAATTCCTGTAATTACGTGTAAATTTTTTGATACTTCAAAAATATTTTTATCAAAGTTTGATTTTGATAATTTTCCATATATAGCATCGTGAATAACTGATGAAATTCCAGGTATCTCACTTAATAGACTTAAACTAGAAGCAATTGAAGGTGCTATCGCATCTAGGTCAATTAACAATGTAGGTCGATTAGTTTTTGCCAAACAAAAAGCAGTATTTATGGCAACACTAGTTCTTCCTGGTGCTCCTGGATTACCCCAGATAGAAATTAGACCTGGAATTGTGAATTCACTAGTTATGGTTTCTTCTTTAGTTTCTATTAAATTAAATAATTGAAGAGCTGAACTTTCTACATCCTTAAAATTTATTCCTTGAGTAAACTTAATTCCGAGATTTTTAAGTTTTTCAAATTGATCTAAGTCGTCCGCTAAGTACACACCAATAACTTTTAAATTATTTTGGCTAATATGTTTTATAGTCTCTAAATTTAATAACGCAAAATCGGCACTTATTATAATTGTTACTGATTTATTTGTTTGTATGCTTGAGATTAAATCAATTGCATCCACACATCTTCTTTTTATAATCAAGTTACTTTGATCATTTAAGTTACTAATCAATTCCAATTGCCAAGTTTGATCATTTAACCCTAGAATTATTTCAGTTTTCAATTTGCACTAGATCCATTCCTTCAGTTCTTGATGATTTAATTAAATTTGCAACCATATCTTGAGGAATTGCCACCACGACAGTTGAAACGCCTCCGAAATTGGTATTTAAATCATCAACCCAGACGACTGAAATCTTGGGAATTAATAATGTAGAGGAATTTGTCAAAGAATCACTGAACCAAATATCAACTTCATCATTTATTTTTAAAGTTGGTGGCAGATGTCCATTAGGGATTTTTAGTGAAACATTGCGATAATTTGTAGACCTTTCAACAAAAAGGGTTGCAATAACTTCATTGTTATTTACAGCTTTTTTAGTAAATAAACCTATTGGGCTTTGATCTTGTTGCATATAGACATTACTTACCTGTCCAAGATCTAGTGCTTGAAGTTCTACATCGTTTTCAGTGATAATTTGACCCAAAGGTATGGATTTTGTGGCAACCCAAAAATTAGTCCTTTTTTTAGCATTTTCTGCTGAAATATAGAAACTTGTAACTGTAAAGATAAAAACTAGAAAAGCTAAGGCTACATAAATTATTCGATGATTTTTTAACGTCAAACTTTTAGATTTTTTCATGACCTTAAAATCTAAATTTCACTTCTATATTTAACCCATGTAATTATGTTTGTTTGTAAAGATAATGACCCATTATTAGTCATTAAATCAAAGTGATCATTGAAGAAATTTGCTAAAATTCCCTGCACCTGTTGTTGATTCATCATTTTGATTTGAACTATCACTTTTCTTAGCATTAAATCTCTCAAACTTGATTTTATATTCCACTTTTCCTCAAAACGTGTTAATTTTGAATTTAAGCTACAAAGTTCTTCTACTCCCAATAATTGATTTATTCTAATTAAATATCTAAATTCAAGTTCTTCCAATAACACAAATTCTGTACATATTTCAATTATTTTGGCATAAATATTTGCATCAACTAGGTAAAACTTTTTGAACTGGCCAACATGTGCCTTTAATCTATTGACTAAAGTAATCTGATTTAATTCAGTCCTAGTCTGGGATTCAAATAAAGAATCATCTTTGTGTAATAAGTATGAATGGGCTTGTATTTCTAAATTTCTTTCTAGTTCATTTAAATACTTGTAATTCATTAAAGTATTTTTACTCAATAACCAAGTTACTGCTAGTAAATTGGGGCAAATTCTACCCAACTAAATTTAAATTACTTATTGACATCTTGTTAAAAATAATTCATTCTACTATCTCACATATTTAAGGAGTAAATATGAAATTAATTCCTTTGCAGCAAAATATAGATTCAAATCTCTTAATCAGGCTCAAGCCAGAATCCTTTCAACCAAGTAACTGGTTTCAAGACGAATTAATTTATGATGACAAAGATTCAATTAGTATTTTGCAACAAAAGCAGACTTTTTCTCCTGGACTACCAGAACCAAAAGCTTGGACAAAACAACTTGTAACAGGAATTGCTGAAGTCTTAATTGGGGAAAGACCAATATTTCAATTAATGCGCTGGGTTTCTTTTGATGTCTATTTAGAAATTGATAAAAATATTCGACAAAGAAACTTTAGAAATAATCAAAGAGTTAGACCTTTAATTAGGAGTGTTCACATTGACCAAACCAGTGAAAATGTGGTTCAGGCAATCGCGGTTATTCAAAAAGGAAAACGAGGTAGAGGTATGGGGATAAGGCTTGAAGCAGAAGAAGATAGATGGCGTTGTACGGAATTACTTGTGGCCTAAATTTAATTACCACCTGCGCCATGACAGCGTTTATATTTTTTCCCTGAACCGCAAGGACATGGTTCGTTTCTACCAACTTCAGCTACTTTTGTTTGAGTTACTGTTTTAACATTTTCAGAATTATCAAGAGTTGGTGCTGAATATGAAAGATTTTGTTTTTCTACTTTTGTGAAACCTTTAGCTTCAATATCTTGTTGATTTTCTTGCACTTGAACTTGAGCATTAAAAACAAAACCTACGACTTGTTCTTTTATGGCATCCATCATGGCAACAAATAAGTCATAACCTTCTTTTTGATATTCCACTAATGGATCTCTTTGCCCCATAGCTCGTAAACCAATACCTTCTTGTAAGTAATCCATTTCATAAAGGTGTTCTCGCCACTTACGATCTAAAACACTTAATACAACTTGTCTTTCAAGCTCGCGCATAACTTTAGGAGTTAATAATGCCTCTCTGGTTTCATAAGCTTGATTAACATCTTTTAAGAATGCCTCCAGAAGAATTTCTTGATCGATTGATCCACCATTTTGTTGTTTTAACGCTTCGATTGAAACTGCAACTGGATAGAGGTTACGTAAAGCATTAAATAATTGTTCAAGATCCCATTGCTCGGGATAGCCTTCACTAGTTGCTGCAATTACATAAGCTCTGATGGTTTCTTCTATGAATTCCTTTATTTGCGGGGATAAATCTTCACCCTCTAATACTTGTTTTCTTTCTTCATAAATTACTTGTCTTTGTTTATTTAAAACTTCGTCATACTTTAATACATTTTTTCTTATTTCAAAGTTTTGTTGTTCGACTTGTGTTTGAGCATTTCTAATCGCATTGGTAACCATTTTTGCTTCAATTGGCACATCATCTGGCACATTAAATCTTCTTAAGAAAGCATCAACTAAATCACCTTTGAAGCGACGCATTAATTCATCTTGTAAAGACAAATAAAATCTTGATTCTCCAGGATCACCTTGACGACCAGAGCGACCTCTTAATTGGTTATCAATACGCCTTGATTCATGTCTTTCCGTGCCTAAAACGTATAACCCACCTAAATTTGCTACTTCATCGTGTTCGTTTGCAACTTGTTGAGTTGTAATTTTTAACTCTTCTAAATAAGCGTGATTGTATTGTTCTAAATTCTCTTCTGGATCTAATCCTTTTTGAATTAATGAAGCATTTGCAAGAAATTCAGGATTTCCACCTAACATAATGTCGGTACCACGACCTGCCATATTTGTTGCAACTGTTACCGCACCTTTTCTTCCAGCTTGGGCAACGATTGATGCTTCTCGAGCATGATTCTTTGCATTTAAAACTTCGTGTGGAACGCCTCTTCTTTTTAATAATCCACTTAAATATTCACTTCGCTCAACACTTGTTGTACCAATCAATATTGGTTGTCCTTTTTCATTTCGCGTTGCAATATCTTCAACTACGGCATTAAATTTTGCTTCTTCAGTGCGATAAATCAAATCAGAGTTATCCAAACGAATCATTTTTTTATTCGTAGGAATTGGGACAACTCCTAATTTATAAATATTGTCAAATTCGGCAGCTTCAGTCATCGCTGTACCTGTCATACCAGAAAGTCTTCTATACATACGGAAATAATTTTGCAAAGTTATAGTTGCTAATGTTTGATTTTCTTGTTTGATATCAACATTTTCTTTAGCTTCTATTGCTTGATGCATTCCTTCGTTATATCTTCTTCCTTGTAAAATACGACCAGTATGTTCATCAACAATTAAAACTTCACCGTTCATAATCACATAATCTTTATCTTTTTTAAATAATTCTTTTGCTTTCAAAGCGTTGTTTAAAAATCCAATCAATGGAGTATTAACTGATTCGTATAAATTATCAATGTTAAGCATTTTTTCTACTTTTTCAATACCAACTTCTAATACGCCAACTGTTCTCTTTTTTAAATCAACTTCATAATCTGTACTTGGTTGAAGTGAATTTGCAATACGTGCAAAGTCTTTGTAGTGAGTGCTTGTTCCATCAGCAGGACCAGAAATAATTAATGGAGTTCGTGCTTCATCAATAAGAATTGAATCAACTTCATCAACTACTGCAAAGTTGTAACCCCTTTGTACTCGATCATTAGGTGACCAAGCCATATTGTCTCTTAAGTAATCAAAACCAAATTCATTATTTGTTCCATAAGTAATGTCACATAGATATGCATTTTTTCTTTCAGTCATGTCCATATTTGGACTTATTGTTCCAACAGTTAAACCTAGGAATCGATGAATTCTTCCCATCCACTCAGCATCACGATGTGCGAGGTAATCATTAACTGTAACTACGTGAACTCCTTTGTCGCTTAATGCATTCAAATAAACTGGCAAAGTTGAAACTAAAGTTTTTCCTTCACCTGTTTTCATTTCAGCTATGTTTCCTAAATGAAGTGCTGCCCCACCCATCAATTGAACGTCGTAATGTCTTTGACCAATTGTTCTAACTGCTGCTTCTCTTACTGTGGCAAAAGCTTCTGGGAGTAAATCGTCTAAAGACTCTCCATTTTTAACTCTTTGTTTATAACTTGAAGTAAAATTCTTTAATTGATCATCTGTTAAGTTCTTAAACTCTGGTTCCAGTTGATTAATCTGTTTTGCAAAACTTTCTAGTTTCTTTAAAATTTTTCCTTCGCCTGCGCGAAGTAACTTATCTAGAACTAAAACCACTTAATGAATTCCTTTAATTTCTCTACGGTAAAAAATCTTTATGAGTATATGTTACGCAATTGTTACTTTTACGCGAACGCAAGTCCTTAAAACGCTGTTTTTACTCACAATTTAATTACTAGCAATCACGACACAACCTTGAACAGTATTTCCTTTAGATTCAAGTGCTTTGATTGATTCTGAAAGACTAACTCCTGTTGTTATCAAATCATCAACTAAAATTATGGGTCGTTTTTCAAACTTGGTAACTTTGAAAGAATTATCTAAGTTTGATTTTCTCTGGTTATAATCTAGACCCACTTGATCTAAACGATTTTGAAAGTTTTTGATTAAATTTTTCCTGTATTGATACTTTGATTTATTAAAAAAACATGCTTGCTCTACCATTTTTGCAATTGGATCATTTCCGCGTCTTTTAATGTTGATAGAACTAGTTGGCACATTCACAACTACATATGAATTATTTTGAGTCAAAATTTCTAAGCCTATAAAAGTTATAAAACTAAATAAAGGTCCTAGGGAATAAATCTGTTTATCTTTATATGAAACAATTAATTCCATAATTTTTGAATCTTTATTGAAAAAATATAATACTCTTTTGTTATTGATTTCACGGATTGAAAAACTACTAAAAATAGAATTTAAACAATTAAGGCAAATAGTTTCGTCAACTTTTCCACAATAGTGACAATACTTTTCAAATAATAAAGATTTAAAAAAAGACATAAAATCAAATTTAAAATAAATTACTTAAATATATTTTACTTCAATTTTATATTGTGGTTAATTAAAACTTGTGGATAACTAATTTGGGTAATTAGGGCTTTTGGCATTAGGGATAACTTCCCATTGACCACTTACTCGTTGTATAACTGTGCCATCATTAATTTCTAACAAAGTAGATTTTCTAGCTGCCCCTGCTAAATCTTGTGCTCCATTTATGGAATATATATTTCTCGATATTCCAGTGAAAATGTCTAAACTATAAATGTTTGCAAGTTGAGTAGCAGAGTCCAGATACAAAATTGTTGTCTCATCCTGCCAAATAGCTTTTGAAATCGAAAAACCATCTCGCATAAGTTTTTGAATATTAGTTAAGATGATTGTTCCAGGATTTCTAATTATGTTGGCAATTCTTAATTCTGTTCCATAAACTGTTCTAACAATTAAAAGTACTCGCGTTGCATCGGGGGCAGGAATAATTTCTAGAATATTTGCTAAGTCAAAGTTTTGAGCTACTAAATTTAATTTCTGATCACTTGTAAAAACTGCGGGCTGATTGTCTATACTTACCCAAATGGTGTTAAAGACATCAATTTTAGGATTTCCAATACTTGCAAAATTATAGATTGTTTCTTTAAATTCAGGACTATAACTGTAAATATTTAAATTGCTTCTTGTCTCATCAAGTAGCGCATAGACAGTTTCTGCTCTATTAGATGTGCCAAAGGACCAAGTTTTTGAGTCAATTTCAGTTTTTCCAATTGCTGATTTATTTTCAGGAGTGTTTTTCCATAACTTGTTATCAGAAATAAAATAAGCATCATTGTTTCTATTTGAATCAGAATAAAATTTATCCCAAGTAGGTGCAGTTTGATTTATCGGCGCATTCAAAATACTCAAGTTTTGAGTCCCAACTTTAATTTGAATAGAATTAACCTCAGAAATTCTTGTCAGTGTTTTAACGATTTGAGCGGCCAATAATTGTCTTTCTTGACTTGCTGCTTTAAGCACATCTTCATTTAATGAAACACTTGCCACTCCATTGGTAATTGGTACTGAATCAAAAGAAAGAGCACTTCCAACTGGAAAAGAAGTAATAACTGAATTTTTAAGTTGATCACTTGGTCCTAATAAAAGTAATTGCATCAATCTTGTTGCATTTGCAGTAATCGCTCTGGGTAAAATTACATTTTCAGGCACTAAAAAAGTTTTGGAAGGATCCACAAACCACAATGGATAAAACGAGAAACTTCTATTTAAATCAGTCTTAGATATAATTAAACCATCAAAATTTATATCAATTCGCCACTGATCATCTACTTTCTTTAAATTAAATGTTTTTAGTAATTGATCTTCAGGGTTTGCTAAAACTATTCTGGAAGATTCATTGACGCGCGAGTGCAGTGCTGCTGAAAAATCGATTTGATTCTCATTTATGTATTGGAATTGGCCTTGGCCTTCATATACTTCAATGGATTTAGTTGGATTCCAAGAGATTTTTTTATTTGGTACTAAATATTCTCTTGCAATCGCAAAATTATTATCACTTGACGCAGAAGCGTTTAAAAATCCATTGACTATTTGTTCTTGACTCATGCCAGGTTGTGGTCTACTTGCAATAACTCGAATTATGGAATTTTGTTCATTAGATCCGATTTCAGGTCCTTGTTTAATAGAACTAGTTGAAGGAATATTTCCGCAAGAAATTATTAGCAAACTTGATAAAGTTAATAATAATTTCTTTAACATTAATCAGAACTTTTACCTTGATGAACTAAATCAATATTTAAATTTTTGTCTAATTCAAGACTGATTTCTTCACCAACACCAATTGCTAATGGTGATTTTGTTACTGATTTATGTGCAACTTTGGGCAAAGTTAAACGAAACATACTTCCCACACCAGGAGAACCCCAAGCATCTAACCATCCAGAATGTAATCGAGCATCTTCTAATGCAATTGCTAAACCAAGACCTGTTCCACCAGTTTTTCTATTACGAGCAGGGTCTGCTCGCCAAAAACGATTAAACACAAGTGAAGACTCTCCCGGTTTTAATCCTGGACCTTTGTCTTTTACAACTACTGCGATTGCCTCATCATCGCTTCCTATTTCAATTTCAATTGGATGGCCTTGCCCATATTCTGATGCATTTGAAATTAAATTTCTTAATATTCGTTCTACTCGTCTTGTATCCAAATCAATTTCTGGAGCATCGCCTGTGATCACAACTGGTGTTTCTTGACTTGTCAATAAATTTGCTAAGGAATCTGCAGTTTTTTCTATTAATTGTTTAATATTTGTTTTTCTTAAAGTTAATTCTGCAGCGCCTGCATCAAATCGACTAATTTCTAATAATTGGGAAAGTAAAATTTCAAAGCGTTCTATTTGTGTACTTAATAACTCTGCAGCTCGCGCAGTTTCTCCTTTGTATTGATCTCTTGCTTCATACAAAACATCAGCAGCCATTCTTACTGTGGTCAAAGGAGTTCTAAGTTCATGGGAAACATCAGAAACAAATCTTCGTTGCATTCTAGACATTTGTTCAAGTTGAGTAATTTGTTCTTGAATAGATGCAGCCATCGAATTAAATGAGCCGGCTAATTTTGCTAGATCATCTTCACCGCTAACAGGAACTCTTTCGTTAAGTAAGCCTAATCTGAGTCTTTCTGCTGCATTAGCAGTTTTTCTAACTGGGGAAAGAACTGATTTTGTTAAATACCAAACTAAAATAAGTAAACCTATAACTAGAAATATCCCTGTTGCTAAAACAGAAGACTGGATGATGTTAATGGTTTCTTCTTCTTGTTGAAGTGGAAAAAGTAAAAACAGTAAATAAGTTCCAAAATTTCTAATTTCAATTGGAGCACCAATGATCAAACCTGGCACACTTCTACCATCTAGATAATTGATTTGGGTATATGACCAGAGCAAATTACTAGAATTTTTAACTTGAGATTTTAGCTCTTCACTCACACTTGTGACTGCTACTAAATTAGTTCCTCGTTCAGGAAAACCAAAACTTGATAATTCTGGAGACGTTAAAAATAGAACATCATATAAACCTGATTGGCCTGCTCTATCAGCTAAAGCATTTACTGCTGTATCAACAATTGAAGTAATTGTTAAAGAGCTTGCCCCAGTATCAGTTGCAGTAATAACTCTTTGAGCATCTTTAATTGCTGAATTAGCTTCAGTAATTGATGCAGTTTCTTTAGCAGAAAGAATTCCTGTACTTACCCGATTAATAAGTGCTAATCCAATTATTGTTATCAAAATTGTTGACATTAAAAAAGTGGTGGAAATAATCCTGATACTTAATGATCTATTCCACAAACTTCTAACGTTGCGAAAAAAACTCACGGACCTGCCTTGTACCCAACGCCTCTAACTGTCATAACAATTTTTGGATTTTCAGGATCTTCTTCAACTTTTGCTCTTAAACGCTGCACATGCACATTTACTAAACGAGTATCTGCTGGATTTCGATAATGCCAAACTTCAGTAAGTAATTGTTCGCGTGTGTAAACTTGCCAAGGTTTTCTAGCTAGTGCAACTAATAAATCAAACTCTAAAGGCGTCAAAATAATTGTTTTGCCATTTCTTTTAACTGAATGACCTAACACATCAATATTCAAATCACCTAAAGTTAGAGTTTCTGATTTGTAATCTTCTTTTCTTAATCTTGCTTTAATTCTTGCAATTAATTCTTTTGGTTTAAATGGCTTAATTATGTAATCATCTGCACCAGATTCAAGACCTTGGACTACATCTAATGTGTCACCTCTAGCTGTAAGCATCACAATAGGAACTACTGATTCATTCCTAATTTGTTTACAAACTTCAATTCCATCTAATCCGGGAAGCATCAAATCTAATAAAACCAAATCCGGTTTAGATTCTTTAAA
Source organism: Actinomycetes bacterium (assembly GCA_038145175.1). GTDB lineage: Bacteria > Actinomycetota > Actinomycetes > S36-B12 > UBA5976 > ATZT02. The sequence continues at coordinate 42,364 of JAYQPE010000008.1, forward strand.
AGTTGAAAAAGCTTTAGCCCCATCATCACAAAATGAAGGTTCGTATCCTTCGGCTCTTAAAACAATTCCTAACATTTCAGAAAGTGCTTGATCGTCATCAACTACGAGAACTCGAGCCATAATGCAATGCTTTCACCTGTCTTATGACAAAATCAAATTGGAGGTAGAAATGACTCAAGGTCCTAGCCAAAATTTGATTCCTTTAACACAACTAAGCCTTAGTGAGATGCTTGGTGGTGCACTTAATTCAATAAGACGTATGCCAAAGACAATGCTGGGCATCGGTTTATTTGCAGCTTTTATTATTGAATTAAGTTCTTTACTAGTATCTGCCTTAATTATTAGAGGTGGCGGAGATTTAACCACACCAGAGCTTCCTGAACCAACTGGAAATTTTGATCAAGAACAAATACAAGAATTAATAAATGCTTTAATCCCCAGTCTTCAAGCAGCTGCATTTGCTGCAGTCGTTTTATTTTTTGTGCAATTGATTTCTACAACACTTTTTACTCACGTTGTAGGCAATGCAATAACTGGAAGAAAACTAAACGTTAACGAAGCATGGCAAAAAGCTAAACCTCAGTTATTTAGAGTGTTTTTAATTTCGTTGCTTGGCATAATTCTTCCGGTAGCTTCTTTAATTTTAGGTTTTGCTATTGGAATTGGACTTGGATCTAGTATTCCCGGAAGTTTTGGAGTATTTATTACCTTTACTGGTTTAGGTATTGGTTTATTTGGAGCAATCTATTTATGGACTGCTCTTTATGTTTCAGTCCCGACTTTAATATTAGAAGATTCACTGGTATTTATATCTTTAAAAAGATCTTTTGCTTTGTCAAAATCTATGATGTTTAGAGTTTTTGGAATTGGCCTAGTTGGAGTAATAGCAAGTCAAGCACTTTCTATTGTGGTAGCGACTCCATTTACTTTATTTGCCTCTGTGGGAAATCTAGAGAATCCAAATACAACTTCAGTATTTTTTAATTCAATGGGTTCCATAATTGGTTACACTGTGATGTTACCTTTCATGGCAGCATTCACAGTTTTACTTTATACAGATTTAAGAATTAGAAAAGAAAATTTAGCTAATCAACTAAATCAAGCAAAAAATCAGTAGCGGTAATGATCTGGCTTGTATGGGCCATTTTCATTAACGCCTAAGTATTCTGCTTGTGGTTTTGTTAATTTAGTTAGTTTTGCTCCGAGTGCATCAAGATGTAATCTTGCTACTTTTTCATCTAATTCTTTTGGCAAGGTATAAACCCCTACTGGATATTCATTAGTTTTAGTGAACAACTCAATTTGGGCTAAGACTTGATTAGTAAATGAATTACTCATCACAAATGAAGGATGCCCCGTTGCATTTCCAAGATTTAGAAGTCTTCCTTCACTTAAAACAATAATGGAACGACCATTATCAAATACCCATTCATCAACTTGAGGTTTGATATTTATTCTTTTAGCAGATTTATTATTACTCAAACCTGCCATATCAATTTCATTGTCGAAGTGACCAATATTTCCCACGATTGCTTTGTCTTTCATTTTGGTCATGTGATCAACAGTAATTACATTTACACAACCTGTGGCTGTAATAATGATGTCAGCATTTGGTAAAACATTTTCCAAAGTATTTACTTCATAACCATCCATTGCAGCTTGGAGAGCACAAATTGGATCAATTTCGGTAATGATAACTCGAGCACCTTGTCCACGAAGAGATTCGGCTGTTCCTTTACCAACATCGCCATATCCACAAACCACAGCAACTTTTCCACCAATTAAAACATCTGTTGCTCTATTAATGCCATCAATCAATGAGTGACGAGTTCCATATTTATTATCAAATTTACTTTTTGTAACAGCATCGTTGACATTTATTGCTGGAAATAATAATTGTTTTGACTTAAACATTTCATACAAACGATGCACACCGGTAGTAGTTTCTTCAGTTACACCTTTTATGTTATTTGCAATATCTGTCCAAAGTCTTGAATTCTCTTTTAAAGTTTTTTGAATGAGTTTTAAAACGACAGAAAATTCTTCGCTGTCTGCTTTCTCTGGTTGTGGTTCTTCACCTGATTTTTCAAACTCCACACCTTTATGAACTAATAAAGTTGCATCTCCGCCATCATCTAAAATCATGTTTGGACCTTCACCATCTGTCCAACGCAAAATTTGTTCTGTGCACCACCAATATTCGTCTAAAGATTCACCTTTCCAAGCAAATACAGGTACACCTTGCGGATTTTCTTTAGTTCCATTTGGACCAACTACAACAGCTGCAGCGGCATGATCTTGGGTAGAAAAAATATTGCAAGAAGCCCAACGAACTTCTGCTCCAAGTTCAACCAGAGTTTCAATTAAAACTGCAGTTTGAATTGTCATGTGTAAAGAACCAGTGATTCTGGCGCCCTTCAAAGGTTTTTTTGCACCAAATTCTTTTCTCATTGCCATTAAGCCAGGCATTTCATGTTCTGCTAATTCAATTTCTTTACGGCCAAAATCTGCCAGTGATAAATCTTTAACTTTGAAATCAATATTTCCTATTTTGTCTGCGTTCATTGAAAAATGATTCACTTTAAATTTGCTCCCAATATTTATTGATTATTGAACTAGTGTCTAATTCTGCCAGATTAAACGGTTCTTGCAACAAAGGCTTGACCATTTACCTCAATATCGAAAGATTTCATCAAAATTAATGCAGCCTGGCCAATTTGTAATTCAATTTCCTTTGAATCTACTTTTAACTTGGTTTTGCCTTCCACACTTAAAACACATGAATAGTCTGCATTAATATCTGTCTTTTTAGCATTATCAATAGCAATTAATTCAAAATTTGCTTCAGGTTTATAAACATGAATTCCATCATTTGTAGGAAGACTTAAAACTTGAACTTCGTGCTCGATAACTAACTCGAGTGCTTGCTCAATTTTTATGGGCTTATTAGTTAATCCCATTCTTAAAACATTGTCTGAACTTGTCATAACTTCTATTGCTAGACCCGAAACATACGAGTGAGGAGTTCCAGGTTTGACGTGTATGGCATCTCCTTTTTTTAGCTCGTGAAATTGCATCAACAAACAAATTAAAATACCTGGATCATTTGGATATTTATTAATAATTTTTTCCAAAACAATTTGTTCACTTAATGAAATATTTAAACTAGTCAAATTAATCTTTAAAGTGTTAATTGCCTTAATAATCTCATCTTTACTAAAATTAAAAATAATCTGCGCTGATTTTGTAAAACTACTGTGGTCTTGAAGTTCTTTTAATGAATCTAACTTGGAATCATTGACTAATATCTTAAATATTTCTTGAACTTTCTTTGCATTTCTAACACCTGCATACGCTAAAAAATGCTCTAGTGCAAACAACATTTCATCTTTACCGTGAGAATCAGATAAAGCGTATTGTTCATATTTTTCTTGGGCGGTTTCTTTATCAGGATGCACTTGAATAGATAAAGGTTCTGCTGCACAAAGAATTTTTACTAAAAGAGGAAAACTAGATTTTGAACTAATAATTTTATTGTTTTCAATTAAAATAGACGGACTTGATTCATGATCGCCAAACCAAAGTTCTGCTTGAGGTTTATCGGTATTGGTATTCCATTTACTTAAGCCGTTAACTTTTCCCCAAAGATAATCTTTTAAAGAACCTTTAACAACTAATACGTTGTTACTCATTTGAAAAAGTATTATCCGCCAATGCCTCGAGGACCTGGTGTTGCTTCATCTAGAAGCATTACCGGTATTCCATCTTTAATTGGAAAAGTGGTTTCGCACTTAGTACAAACTATTTTTGTGTCATCACTTGAAACTTCAACATCGGCATGTTTGTCACACGGACAAGCAAGAATTTCTAATAATTCAGGTTTAATGACTGAACTCATTTAGCATCCTTTCGAATAATGCTAAGAACTTCATCTCTAACTTTTTCCATTGTTGCACGTTCTTTTGCTTCAGCGTTAAGACGCAGCAATGGCTCGGTATTACTTGGCCTGATATTGACCCACCACTGGTCAGTACTAAAGGTTAAACCATCAAGATCATCAATTTGGACATCTTTTTTATCCGAAAAATATTCTTTAACTTTGTTTAAAGTTTCTGACACATTAGTTACTTTGGTGTTGATTTCACCACTTGCTACATATCTGTCGAACTCTTTTAGAAGTGAAGAAAAACTTGTTCCAGCTTTGGTTTCACCGAGTGCTGCTAAAACATGTAATGCTGCCAACATGCCACTGTCTGCAAACCAGAAATCTCTGAAATAGAAATGTCCTGAGTGCTCTCCCCCAAAAATTGCGTTTGTTTCTTTCATAACTTCTTTAATAAATGAGTGGCCTACTCTTGTTTTTTTAGCAACTCCACCATTTTCTTTCACAACTTCTGCAACACTTCTTGAAGTTATTAAATTGTGAATAATAGTTGAACCTTTTTCACGGGCTAATTCTCTTTTTGCAATCAAAGCTGTAATCACACTTGGGGTAATACTTTGACCAAGTTCGTCAATAAAAAAGGCTCTATCTGCATCCCCATCAAAAGCAATACCAATATCGGCTTTTTCAAGAAGTACTCTTTTTTGTAAATCAACTAGATTCTTAGGCTCAATTGGATTTGCTTCATGATTTGGAAAAGTTCCATCTAATTCAAAATACATAGGAATAATTTCAAAGTTTGATGATTCAAAAACTTTAGGCACAATAAATCCACCCATGCCATTTCCTGCATCAATGACAACTTTTAATTTTCTAGAATTTTTAACATCTACTAGTGAATGAACAAACTTCACATAATCTTGATTTAAGTCTCTATAGTGGCTTGTGCCTTGAGCTCCTTCATAATTTTTTACACCTTTTAAAAGCATTTGGGTAATTTCTTTCAAACCAGAATCTTGACCAACTGGTCGTGCTCCTGGTCTTGCTAATTTAATTCCGTTATATTCAGCAGGATTATGACTTGCTGTAAACATCGCTCCTGCAACATTTAAAAATCCTGAAGCAAAATAAAGTCCATCAGTTGATGAAAGCCCCATCAAAATTACATCTACTCCTTGTTTCATAACACCGCGAGCAAAAGCATCAACTAGTGATGGACCACTTGGTCTCATGTCGTGAGCGATTACAACTTGATTATTTCCCCCATCATTTTTTCTAAGTTTTAAAACTTCCACAAACGCTTGACCGATTAGATATGAAAGATTTTCATCTAATTGATCAGGAAAAATTCCTCGAACATCGTAGGCTTTTATTAGAGTCTTTAAAGAATTTTCTGTAACGGGTGCATTCATTAGGATTTAAGACTAGTGCAGATTATTGGGAAAAATAACTTTGCTTTTAGTTTTCGTCACGCACAATTCTTAAATGTGCTCTTTTGGCATAATCTTGCGCAAAACTTGGTTCCTGCCAAACACTTGGTTGTGGTTTAGCCGCTTCTCGGACCGCATTTGCTAAAGCTAATAAATCATCTGGAGAAGGAATTTGTTCTTCTGGTTCTGTTTCTAATCTGACTATTTCCCAACCCCGTGGTGCAGTTAATTTACGGGCATGAATTTCACAAAGGTCATAACAATGTGGTTCTGGAACGGTAGCTAAAGGTCCAAGTACTGCTGTGGAATCGGCATAAACATAAGTAAGAGTTGCCACAGCAATTTTGCCGCAAGACAATCTCGTGCATTTTCTTAAATATGCCATGAGCAATAAACTAGTAAATTTGTTACTAAAGTGACGCGAAGGCGCGCCTGATACTTATATATACCTTTGTTATTACTGAATATCTAAGTGATTTAGACGGCTTGGGAACGACGCATGCGACGACGTTCTCTTTCGGAAAGTCCACCCCATATTCCGAAACGTTCATCGTTTTGTAATGCGTATTCCAGACATTCAGCTCTAACTTCGCAAGATCCACAAACCCTCTTTGCTTCTCTTGTCGATCCGCCCTTCTCAGGGAAAAAGGCTTCTGGGTCTGTTTGTGCACACAGTGCTTTTTCTTGCCAACTAGGTGCATCTTCGTTTTCAACCAGACGTAAGCCCGTGAAGTCGGACAATTAATAACCCCCATATATTTGGCACCGAGTTGTTGACCCGGTGTCTATAAAGAAACTACCTGAACGAATTACACGCTTGTAATTAGGGGTACGTCAAGTATTTTTGGGTACTTTTTTACATATTTCTTTATTTTTAGGCCAAATGTCCGTTTCTAGGGACATTAAATGTTACTAATTTTGCCAATCAGGGTCATCGGGAATGGTCATTTTGTCTAACTTAACCTGGGGTAATTTTTGATCAGGCCAAATTCTTGAATCATTTTTACAACTTGAACCATTTTCTATTTCAACATTGTCTGCAATTACAGAATCATAAATTTCACAATCATCGCCAATTTTTGAACCACTAGCAATAATGCTTGAAGAAATTACACAATTTTGACCAATGAAAACATTTTCACCAATTACACATTTATCTAATTTAGAATTTTTCCCGATTGAAGAATTTTTTCCAACAAAGGTTCCATTTAGTAGTTCAACATTTTCATTTATAGTCACATTTTCACCTAATAACTTTTGCAAATTATTTGTGACTAATCCAGTTTTGATTTCGCCTGTAACTAAATCACTTGAACCTTTTACAAAAGCTTGTGGAGTTCCCAAATCAAGCCAATAGCTTTCATCAACAACTCCAATTACTTTGTAATTATTTTTTAATAAATTTGGAAATACTTCTCGTTCCACAGAAACCACTTTTTCTGTTGGTATGGTGTCAATAATTTTTCTTTTAAATATATACATACCCGCATTTATTTGATTAGTAATTATATCTTCATCTTTTTCAGGTTTTTCTAAAAATGCTAGAACATTTCCTTCTTTATCTGTAGGGACTAAACCATAAGCTTTAGGGTTTTTTACTTTAGTTAAATAAAGAGCTACATCTGCTTTTTTTTCTTTCCAAATTTTTAAAACATTTTCAATGTTTACTCCAGTTAAAACATCGCCATTAAAAATGACTACTGGATCTTCTGGTCCACAGGTCAAAAATTGGCTTGCATTTCGTATTCCCCCACCTGTGCCCAGCTGTACTGGTTCATAGGCATAATCAAGCTTTACTTCCATAAAAGACCCATCACCTAAATAAGTTTTAAATACCTCTGCTTTAAAAGCTGTACCTAAAAC
>JAYQPE010000009.1:0-25444 GCA_038145175.1 Actinomycetes bacterium
TGGCAGAATAGAAGGTCTGAAACCGGATTGGTTTGTATAAGTATCTCGCCACAGGGAAATACTTAGAGAAAATTAGAAGTTCAAGAAATCCGGCCCCAAACTAGCAAGACTGAACGACCTGTGAGCGTTGCAGATCAAGAGGAAAAAACTCTTATGAATAAATTAGATGCAATTAACAAGAAATCATTAAAGAAATCTGTACCAGATTTTAGAACTGGTGACACAGTAAAAGTTCACGTAAAAGTTGTTGAAGGTAATCGTTCTCGTATTCAGATTTTCCAAGGTGTGGTAATTTCTCGTTCCGGTCATGGAGTTTCTGAGGCTTTCACTGTAAGAAAAGTTTCATTTGGAACCGGTGTTGAAAGAACATTTCCAATACATGCTCCAACAATTGAAAAAGTTGAAATAGTTTCACGTGGTGATGTACGTCGTGGCAAACTTTATTTCTTAAGAGAATTAAGAGGTAAAGCTTCAAAGATTAAAGAACGTCGTGGAGATTTAGCAGCAGCTGTTGTAACTGAAGAAGATGTTGAAGTTGCAAATGATGAAACTCCAGTTGAAGAAACTTCTGAAAAAGTTGAAGCACCGACAGCAAAAGAGGAAGTTGCTGTAAGTGAAACTCCTACAGAAACTGCACCTGCAGCTGTTGAAGAAACTGCTGATGTAAAACCCGAAGCAGACAAATAATAACTTTGCGCACACTTTGGGCAGCAGTTAGAGAACTGCTGATCACAGTTGGAATAGCACTTGTTATTTCTTCACTGGTAAGAATATTTCTGTTCCAAGTATTTTATGTTCCATCTGCTTCGATGGAAGATACTTTGCTTTTACAAGATCGAATAGTTGCAACTAAAGTAACTAAACCGTTTACTCACATTAAGCGTGGTGAAATCGTTGTTTTTAAAGATCCAGGTGACTGGTTACCAGAATATGAATCAGACAGAAATGTATTTTTACACTTTTTAAGTGTGGTAGGGCTTCTTCCTTCGGATGCTGGAGATGATTTAGTCAAAAGAGTAATCGGCATTGAAGGCGACAATATTAAATGTTGCTCTGAAAATGGTCGAATAATAGTTAATGGATTTGAACTTCAAGATCAATCATTTATCAAACCTGAAGTAGAAACTAATCAAGTTGAATTTGACATCACAGTTCCAAAGGACCGCGTATTTGTAATGGGTGACAACAGACCAGATAGTAGAGATTCAAGATTTCATTTAGAAACTGCTTATGGCACCGTTCCTGTTAAAAATATTGTGGGACCAGTTAATTTAAGAATTTGGCCATTCTCAAGATTTTCAACCCTTAATATTCCTGAAAGTTTTAAATCAATACCTGATGCCAAGAACTAAAAAAAATAAAACAAACCTTGATTTAGAGAAATCTCTTTTTTCTAAAGGTGCAAAACTTGTTGCTGGAATGGATGAAGTGGGTAGAGGCTGTTTAGCAGGACCAGTTTATGTCGGCGTGACAGTTTTAAAAGAGGATTTAGCAAAAGATGAATTGTTACCAGAAGGATTAACAGATTCCAAAGAATTGACTAAAGAAAAAAGAGATGAATTATTACCAAAAGTTAAATCTTGGGTTTTAGAACACAGCATTGGTCAAGCAAGCAATCAAGAAATAGATCAAATTGGCTTAACCAGAGCCTTAAGAAGAGCTGGAAGACGCGCTTTAAATTCATTGCAAAACAAGCCTGATTATTTAATTTTGGATGGAAAACACAATTGGTTAATGCCTGAAAAAGAAACTTTAAATATTTTTGAAGAAGAAGTAGATGATGGACCAATTTCTGCCAGCTTAAAAATTATTAATTTGATCAAAGCAGATCTAATATGTTCAAGTGTCGCTGCTGCATCAATTGTGGCAAAAGTCACAAGAGATCAAGTGATGGACGAATTAAGTGAAGAATTTCCAGAATATTTATGGAATGAAAATAAGGGTTATGCCGCTGCTCAACACGTATTGGCCATCAAACAATACGGTCCTTCAAAATATCATCGAATTAGTTGGAAAACTTTTCAAGAATAAACATTTAGAAAACTTTAAGGTTGGTTAAGAAAACTCTCAGATTGCTCTGATTAAATAATCTCATGGAAAAAATATTTGATTTAGTATTTGGATTACCACTTCACCCACTCATCGATCACGTGGTTGTCATATTCTTGCCAGTTTTTTCAATGGCACTGATTGCATCTTTCATATTTGATAATTTTGCAAAAAAGTACGGATTGCTAGTTCAAGCTGGGCTTGGCATATCTTTTGTCTCAGCTTTTATTGCAAAGCAGTCTGGTGAAGCACTTTCTTTAAGGGTAGGTACGCCAATTCAACATGCCAATCTAGGTGAAAATTTAGTTTTAATCTCCTTTGGATTATTTGTTTCTAGTGTTGTTTGGTTTTATCTAAAGAGACAAAAAAATGGTGGTGTAGAAAAAGCTATTGGTCTAATATCTGTTTTACTTGCAGTTGCAGCAATAGTCTTCACAGTTTTAACTGGTCATTCTGGAGCAAAAGCCGTGTGGGATTCAAAAATAAATTCACAACCAATTGTGCAAGAATCAGCTCCAAGTCAAAGTAAAGCTGAAGTAACGGGTGCTATAACTTTGAATGCTACTGAAGTGGCAAAACACAATTCTCAAAATGATTGCTGGACCATCATTGGTAACGATGTTTATGATTTAACAAGTTATGTAAATAGTCATCCAGGAGGAATTCCAAACATCACCAGATTGTGCGGAATTGATGGTACAGATGCTTTTAAATCACAACATGCAGATCAAGGAAAACCAAATTCACAATTAAAGAGTTTAGTTTTAGGAACTCTTGGTCAAGTCTTAAATTCAACGACTCAACAAACCACGACTTCAAATAATTCAAATTCAAAACCTTCAGTTAGTGTCACAAAAAGTGCAACTAATTTAACAGCAGAAGAAGTTGCATTACATAACAAACAAAATGATTGTTGGAGTGTAGTAAATAATCAAGTTTATGATTTAACAAGTTATGTAAATACTCATCCAGGTGGGGTTGGCAATATTGTAAATATTTGCGGTAAAGATGGTTCAGGACTTTTCCAAATTCAACATGGAGGTCAAGCAAAACCTAATAACGTTTTATCAGGATTTTTATTGGGAACATTAACTAATAGTTCAACAAAACTTGTTTCTCCAACAGCGCCAGTTGGCGGAGAAGAGGGTGAAAGAGAAAACGAAGGCGACGACGACTAGTTTTAACTAGCTTCTAAATCCCAAATTCGAGCACCACCATAAAGTCCTGCTTTATTACTTACTCGAGTAACTTTTGGACCTAACTCAATTCCCTTTAGGTGCTTAGCATTTCCACCACCTACATAGCAGTGATCGTAATAAAGAAATTGGTCATATTTACTAATTGCTTTAATTACTCTTTTGGTCCATCTTTCAACACCAATTCTTTCTCTTGCCGCATTTCCAATTTGTTCTTCAAACTCTTCACTTTGTCTAAATGGAGCATGTCCTAGTTCAAGATGGGGAAGAAGTATTCCGTTTTGAAAAAGTGCTGTTCCAACACCTGTTCCTAAAGTCATAACAAATTCCAAACCTTTACCAGAAATTACTGCAGCACCTTGAATATCAGCATCATTAGCAACTTTGGTAGGTATTGCTAAAGCATTTGCCATGGGAGTTTGCAAATCAAAATTGGCCCAAGCTTTTGCTAATTCTGGATCTTTTGGTCCATCTTTAACTCTTCTTGATAGGGAAGGAACCATTACTACGACACCACTTCTAACTAATCCTGGAAAACCAACACTTGCACGTTGTGCTTTGGGTAAATCTTTAACAAAACTTGCAACTACTTCACTAAAGCCTTCAGGATGTGATGGATATGGAGTTTCCATGCGAATTCTTTCGCAAATCATTTCGCCATCTTTATTTATGACACTAGCTTTTATTCCTGATCCACCAATGTCAATGGCCAGCGTTAATGTATCGGCTGGCCAATTAAACATGCCTTAATTATGTCTTATTTACTTCTTTGGTTTAACAACTACGTCATAAATCAAGGCGGCAAGGATTGCACCAACTATTGGACCAACAATCCAAATCCAAAAGTTTGCAAATTGTCCTGATGCAACTGCGGGACCAAACCAACGAGCAGGATTCATTGCACCACCTGTTAAAGGTCCTGAAAATAAAATTCCAGCTGCAACTGTAAAACCAATTGGAATTCCTGCCACACCATTGAAAGTGCTACGGCCATCTATTGCTGTTCCCATGATGACCATCATCAAAATAAATGTGGTTAAAACTTCAATTAACACTCCATAAATAGGTGCAATTGGTTGAGCAAGGGTAGGAACACCAACTGTTTGAGCATAACTTCCATAAGCGGTTTTTAAAATAACTGCAGCTAGTAATCCGCCAAGTAATTGTGCAACAACATAACTTAATGCATCTAACCAAGGCATTCTTTTTGTTGCCCAAAGCGCAATTGTTACTGCTGGATTAAATGCACCACCTGAAATATGTCTAAAAGCTGCAACTGAAATTAAAATTGCAAAACCATTTGCTAACGCAATTGCTGCTAAATCTCCACCACTTAAAACCACGCCTGCACCAAAAAGAACTAGGGTGAAAGTTCCCACAAACTCTGCCATTAAACGAGAAGTGGCATTTTTCATTTAAACTCCTTAAATTGTTTTTCTACTAAAAGAACTTAGATGATGATGCTTGAGTGCACTGGGATTGAAGATAGGCGAGTGCGGCCATTTAGCGCTGAAATTTCAATAAAAACAGCACAATTTGCAACTTTGCCGCCAGATTTCTTAACTAATTCAGTTGCCGCCCACATGGTTCCACCTGTTGCTAAAACATCATCAACAATAAAAACAGAATCTGAATTGTTTATTGCATCTGTATGAACTTCAAGTGAATCAAATCCGTATTCCAATTGATATTGCACTACATGTGTTGGACGTGGAAGTTTTCCTGGTTTTCTAAAAAGAACCAAACCTAAATTATTTCTAGCAGCTAAAGCAGAAGCAAAAATAAATCCTCTAGATTCAATTCCTGCTACTTTATTTGCCCCTTTTAATTGGTTAGATAAATCATCTAACACATCATTAAAAGCTTTTTCATCTTGTAAAACTGGGGTTATATCTTTAAAAACAATTCCAGGTTTTGGAAAATCCAAGACATCAGCAATTTTTGAGTGGGCATATTCCAGATGCTTAGGAATGGTCATGAGTCAATACTAGGCAAAGTTAGGATTTCTGCCCCCGTTTTTGTCACAACTAGAGTGTGTTCAAATTGGGCAGATACTTTTCTATCTTTAGTTAACACAGTCCAGCCATCATCCAACATGTCATAGTCGTGCGTTCCAAGATTTAACATTGGTTCGATAGTAAAAGTCATACCTTCTTGCATCAGTTGAGTACTAGTTGGATCATCATAATGAGGAATTACTAAACCTGAATGAAAATGAGTATGTACACCATGGCCGGTGAAATCTCTCACGACGCCATAGTTAAATCTTTTGGCATAACTTTCAATAACTCGACCAATCACATTTATTGGTCTTCCAGGTGCTATTGCCTGAATTGCTCGATCAAGTGATTCTTTAGTTCTTTCAACTAGTAGTTTTACTTCCTCAGCCACTTCGCCAACTAAAAAGGTGAAGTTTGTATCGCCATGGACTCCATCTTTAAAAGCTGTCACATCAAGATTGATTATGTCTCCTTCTTTAATTACTTGATTAGAAGGAATTCCATGACAGATAACTTCATTTATTGAAGTACAAAGAGATTTGGGAAAACTTCTATAACCAAGGGTTGAAGGATAAGCTTTTTGATCACAGATATATTCGTGGACCAGTTCATCTAATTGATCAGTTGTCATGCCAGGTTTAATATTTCTTCCTGCAAGATGCATGGCATCTGCAGCAATGGTTCCAGCAATTTTCATTTTTTCAATTACTTCACTAGTTTGCACATCAGAACCTTGATATGTGGCAGGAGATCTTTTGCCTACATATTCAGGTTTTTGAATGTGGTCGGGAACGATTCGATAATTCATTGAATTAATTTTTTATTTCTACGAAACTTTTATTTTTGGCAATATATAAAACTGCTATAGCTGAGATAAAACATAGTAATCCTGCAAGGTAGAAAGAAAGCGCGTAATCTCCAAATTTGACTCTTAGAACTGCTGCACCAATTGCTGCAAATGAAGCACCAATTTGATGTCCCACAAAAACCCATCCATAAATAATTGTTGCTTTTGTTGGTTCAAGGACAGTTCTACATAGTGCAATAGTGGGTGGAACAGTTGCAACCCAATCAAGACCATAAAAAATAACAAATACCAATGTGGATGGATGCAGGGTAGAGAAAAGTAGTGAGGGAAGAAGGATTAAGGAAATTCCTCTTAAACCATAATAAAAAAAGAGTAATTTTCTGGGATCAAATTTATCTGTTAAATAACCTGAAGCAAGAGTTCCAACTACATCAAAAATTCCGATTAAGGCCAAAAGCGAAGCGGCTACCACTTCATGCATTCCATGATCATGGGCGGCAGGTATGAAATGCGTGCCAATTAGTCCATTAGTGGAAAGTCCGCAAACAAAAAATGTTCCAAATAGCAACCAAAAATCTTTTCGTTTACTGGCTTGTTTCAAAGTTATGATTGCATTTTTTGCTGCTGATCCTTTAATTGGATCAGGGGCAATCCAATCATCTGATGCACCAAATGGTTTAATTCCAATACTTTGAGGGCTTTCTTTTAATCCCCACCAAATAAGGGGAATGACTATTAATGCTGCGAAACCAATAGTTATTGAGACACTTTGCCAACCAAGATTGACAGCTAAAGTTGAAATTATTGGTAAAAAAATTAATTGTCCAGTAGCCGCTGCTGCAGTAAGTGCACCTACTACTAATCCTCTTCTCTTTACAAACCAACGATTAGCAACTGATGCAGCAAAAACTAAAGCCATAGAACCGGTTCCTATGCCAACAACCACTCCCCACAGCAAAACTAGATGCCAAGGTTGAGTCATAAAAAGTGTTAAAAAAGATCCAAGACCAACGGAAAATAAGGCACCCATTACTACTTTTCGGATAGTGAAGCGTTCCATCAAAGCTGCCGCAAATGGAGCAGTCAATCCATAAAGCAAAATATTTACAGATATTGCAAGAGATATTTGATCTCGAGACCAACCGAATGCATCTTCCAAAGGAACTATCAAAACGGAAGGTGCTGAGCGATATCCAGCTGATGCCACTAACGTAATAAAAGTTATTAGTGCAGCTAACCAAGCTGGATGTATTTTAAATTTTTCTTTCATTAGTACAGGTTAGTCAATATTGAAAGTGGTTTTTGCAGTCCTCGTGGTTTTACCTGATTTCTTCATCGAAATTGTCAAAGTACAAGTACCTTTGGTTTTAACGATGACACTCGAGGCAGTTGCTACACAGGCACCTTTGGGTTTTGCCTTTACTCCGACAAATTTCACACTTGTTGTTGAAGCTATTTTTAAGCCTAATTTTTTAGCAGTATTTCGTGCAGACAAAGTACCTTTTTTTAGAGTTGGGCGACTAATTGTGATTGGTTCATCAAGTGAATAACCTGCTGTTTCTAGTGCCGATTTTGCAATAGCTGAAAAGTTACTCGCTACTAATGAAAGTACTGCTCTGGTTTTTATTTCTGGATAACAAGGAGTTCCACTACCACCAGAAACAGGTCCTACTAAAAGATTTTCGGTTTCAGTAGAAAGAATTACGGGTCCTCCACTATCTCCAAAACAGGCTCCCGTGTTTTTACTTGTTCTTGAATATAGGTAAGTCTTTCCCCCTAAAAATTGGAAAGGAGTCTGTTTAAGCGTCAAGGCACTTAAGGACACATCACTGTCTAAAGCAGTTTGACCATATCCAAAAAAATTTAAACTTTTGCCATTGAGAGTGGCAGCTGAAACTTCTGCTTCACTTGCCAACCTTGTAACTAGCGGTATTCCAATTTCTTTATCTAAGATCAGAAAAGCAATATCATTTGCTTCCACAAAACCTGATTTGGAATTTGTGTATCCAGAGGTCAAAATGATTGCAGTTGCTTTTGCAACTGGTCCTGAAACTGCAAGATTTGCACCTTGACTATATACATTCACATTTGAAGCTGGATAAACATTACTTGTTCCTTCTTCCACAACGCAGTGGGCAGCAGTTACTACAATTTTTGGCTTCCAAAGTCCACCAGTGCAAGCTGTTTGTAAATTTCCACCAAGGTCAACTCGTATTGCTACAACAAATCCAGATCCAGTGGCATCTGTTCCTCCTACAACCGCATTTGCAGGTGTCTGGAAAAGGCTTATAAATAAAGGAAAAATTGCTATTAATAATGTAGTAATTTTTTTCATTTCTATTTAGACTACTTGAATGGAGTCATTGGCGCTAATTGCAGCACTAGTTGTGTTGACAACATTAGCTGTGGGCCCAATTGCAGTTGGGTTCTCATTCATTAAAGCAAAACTGTGGTCGCGCATTCTAACTTTTATATTTGCAATCTTGGCTATATTTGCCGGTGCATGGTTATTTTCACTTCCCATAGGAAGCGGGGCAAGGTTTATGGGATTGTTTTCATTTAGTTGCGGAGTCTGGGCGATATATCGCCGAAGAAATAATTAAATAAATAAGTTTTACGCCAAATAAAAAACCCCGGGGCTATTAAGCCCGGGGTTTTTTTAGCAAACCTAAAAAGGTTATGCAGCTTTTTTACGACGACGACGTTTTGGAGCTGCTTTTGCTGCTTTTTTACGACGGCGCTTTGGTGCTGCTTTCTTTGCTGCTTTTTTACGACGACGGCGCTTTGGAGCAGCTTTTGCTGCTTTCTTACGACGGCGCTTTGGAGCAGCTGCCTTTTTTCTTCTTTTTGCCACAATTCCTCCTGGCGAGTTTACTTCTGTTCCGGAAAGCACAGAAGTTTCTTAATTCCTAATCGTTCCAGAAGAAATGCATATTGTCATCAAGTAACGCGTATTTTGACACGCCGTGTCGCAATTATTTTTTATTAAATTTTTAACATTTTTACTACAAAAAAATTAATAAAAATATTAAAAATTTAAAACAAATAAGGGTGCGTTTTCGCAGGTCAGAGGGGGTTTTTTGTGGGGTGTTAAAAATGTTTATTAAATTTAGTTTGTAAAAAGTATCTATATGTTGGGGTCAAAATTGACACTTTTTTCACGAAATTCTTTTAATTTTTTTGCAAAAACATTGGTATTTACATCATATTTATAGAAATCTTTTAACAAAGTGCTAAAAAATACAGAACTAATAATTGTAAGAATTCCACCCGATATTAAAGAGAATTCCAAGCCACCAAAGCGTGCAAATAATGCACCTCTTACTTGCCCAAGCTGTGGTCCAACTGAATAACTAAGCATTTCAATGGAAGCAAGACGACCTCTTAAGTGATCTGGAATGGATTGATTCCAAATAAGTCCTCTAAATATTGCAGAGATTTGATCAAAAAATCCTGCAATCATCAGGCCAATGATTGCAAAGATTAAAGAATGCACTAATCCAAAAATTATGATTCCAAAACCCCAACCACAAGCTGCCATTGCAATGATTCGACCATGTCTTGAAACATGATTTGACCAACCACTAGTCAAGGTTGCTACTAATGCACCTGCAGGAATGGCAGCGTAAAGAAAACCCAGTGTCCAAGGACCACCTAATTCATCTGCCACGAATGGAAATAGCGCATAAGGGAAGGCAAAAAACATGGCAGATAGATCAACTAAATAAGTTCCTAGTAAATCTTTTCTAGAAAGTGCATAACTGATGCCTTCTTTAATTCTTTTTAGGGATGGATTTTCTGCACCATGACTTGGAATTGCTGGACTAATTCTTATTAGAAGAATTAAAGAAATAACAAAAGTTAATACATCAATAAAATACGCAACAGCGATGCCACCTGCGGCAAGAATTAGTCCACCAATCATGGGACCTGCAATAGAAGCTGTCTGATGGCGAAGCGAATTTAGGGCTCCAGCTGAAGGCAAATTTGTATAAGGCACAACTTGGGGAGTTGTGGCATCAACTGCTGGTCGAAATATTCCATCTGTGGCAGCAAAAATTGCTGCTAGAAAAAGAATTAACAATGGTGAATTAAAACCAGACCAAACATTTACTAAAAGTGCGATGGAAACAATCATGGCCGCAAATTCTGAAATCAAAATAAGTTTTCTTCGATCAATAGCATCAGCTAAAACACCACCGTAAAGCCCAAAAACGATTAATGGCAAAGTCTCAACAAGACCTACTGCTCCTACCCAAAGATAAGAGTTCGTGATTTCTTTAATTTGAAATGGCATAGCCACATAAGTCATCATCGAACCAATATTGGAGATAACCCCAGCAGAAAAGATCAAGCGAAAATCACGAGATATTTTCAAGGCAGAAATATCTATGCGGATCTGTTTTTTATTTGTTTTTGTCATATTTTTTAAAGCCCCATAAGTCTACTTACCTATGAAAAGTGAGGGTTTGGTTGCATGAGTCTTTTTCAAGTAGTCTTAAAAGCATGAAAAGAAGTGAGAAGAATCTAGTCAAGAAAGTCTTTGTCACCCCTTCTAGTTTTGATGATAAATATTCAAGGGGAGTTCTTGGAGTAATCACTGGATCTAAATCATTTCCCGGAGCCTCAACTTTGACCACCAAGGCAGCTTCTCGAACTGGGGTGGGCATGATCAGATTTTTAACTGGATTAAAAGATTTAAATTATTTAGTTTTAGAAAAAACTCCTGAAGTGGTAATTCAAGATGGCCAGGTTCAATCTTTTCTCATAGGTTCAGGGGTTGAAAAAAATGGGGGAAATTTTAAAACTAGACGAAAGATTAAATCTGCTTTAAAGCAAAATCTTCCAGTAGTGCTAGATGCTGGGGCGATAAATTTTGTGCCTGAAACAAACGACAATTGTTTAATCACGCCGCACTATAAAGAATTACAAGAATTATTTGAAAGTAAAAATATTGAAGTATCCCTTGCAGATATTAAGAAAGATCCAGTCAAATGGGCAAAAAAAGCAAGCCTGGAATTCAAAACCACGGTGCTCTTAAAAGGAAATACCACCATCATCACTAATGGGAAATCATTGATGGAAATTCAAAGTGAAACTACTTATTTAGCAACGGCAGGCACCGGAGATGTTTTAGCTGGCATCTTGGGAAGTCTTGTAGCCACAAATTATTTAAGGCTAAGAGATAAGACAATTTCTATGTTTGAAATCGCTTGTGCAGGGGTCTTAATTCATCAAGAGGCAGCACTAGAGGCTTCTGAGCATGGACCAATTAGTGCCTCGATGATTATTGATCAAATCAGTCCAGTAATTGGCAAAGTGATATCAGCAAAGTTCATCTAATAGTTCAATAATGTGAACATATTTTTTACCAGTTGCCTTCGATAAAGCAATCTGGCAAGGCTTGTTCGTTGAAGCAAAGAATTTGATATCACTGTTTTTGATTTCTTGCGCCTGTTTGTTTGTGGCAGATTCTGTTAGTTCTGGGTGAAGTAAGCCACGATCTCCTGCAAAACCACAGCAATTCCAATCAAGTGGGGTGATCACACTTTCTGCAATAGATTCTGCAATCTGGTTTAAATACTTGGTGGTATTTAGTTGAGTTCCAGAGCAAGTTGGATGAAGGGCTAGGGAGACTAATTTTTGTTTTATTTTCAATTTAGGTAAAGCGATTTGGGCAACAAATTGCACTAGATCTTGAGTTTGGACGGAAGTTTCTTTCAAGATACTTTGTAAGCCTTGGCTACAAGATGATGAATCAGATACCACTTTGATATTTGGGTTAGATAAATTTCTTAAAATCTCTGAACTTGTTTTCAAAGCCATTTCTTCAAATCCAGTGGTTAATCCTTTGGAAGACCAAGGAGTGGCACAACAAAGATCATTAATCTGTTCAGGAACTAAAACATTGATATCTGCTTTTTTACAAACAGATAAGAAACTTTCAATTATTAAATCTTCGCCATATAAAGAACTAGTACAACTTGGAAAATACAACACATCAGGATTTTGAGTTTTAACTCCAAATCTTTTCTTTCCTCCTTTAGGCAAAGACTCATTCCAAAGCGGCATCGAATTATTGCCCCCAATTTGTCTTGCTAACTTATTTACACTTTTTACAACACTGGAAGGTAATTTTTGAGCAGTAGTTAAAGCACTTGATAAAAGTGTGGTCACATTTGACCAGTTTTTGCTCGCGGTAAATCCAATTAATTCTGAGACGCTACTTTGATTTTCACTTCTTAAGCGTTTTACTAAATCTCCAGTATTTATGTGTACTGGACAAGCCACTTGGCACATGCCATCAACAGCGCAAGTGTCTACTGCTTGATAGTCGTAGTTTTCTTTTAAAGCATCAAGAACTTCTAAATCATTTTTTGCTTTAGCCTCAACCTCTGCTCTTCTTAAGGTGATTCTTTGTCGAGGGGTAAGGGTTAAATCTTTACTTGGGCACACTGTTTCGCAATAGCCACATTCCACACATTTATCTACTTCTTGATCAATTGAATTTTGTGACTTTAAATTTTCAATATAAATCTTTTCGTTTTCATTAATTATTACTCCAGGATTTAATAAATTCTTTGGATCTATTAATTTCTTCAAATCAACCATGATTTGGTATAGCTCTTCGCCAAATTGTTTCTTCACAAATGGGGCCATGATCCGACCTGTGCCATGTTCTGCCTTTAAAGAACCTTCTTGGGATAACACAAGTTCAACTAAGTCATTTGTGAAATCTATATATCTTTGTAAATGTTTTTCATCATTGAATTTTTCATTGAGTAGAAAATGCAGATTGCCGTCTTTGGCATGGCCAAAAATTACTGAATCAAGATAGTTGTGTTTAACCAAAATTTGGCTTAAATTCATAGTGGTTTCATGCAAGTTATGCATTGGAACTGAAATATCTTCTAACAGAGCAGTTGTACCTTTAGCTCGATTTCCAGCAACTGCGGCATAAAGTCCTTTGCGGGCATGCCATAACTGATTTCGTATTTCGGGATCATTACTGAATTTGGCATCTTTTTGCCCAATTTGAGAAAATGTTTTTAAAGCATTGTTTACTAATTCATCTAATTCAGGTTTGGTTTTGGCTTGATATTCAACTAAGAGGGCAGCATTATTGGAAAAATTCAAATCTTTCAACACTAACTCTGCCATGTGTTCTCTTTGAGCAACTTTTAAAGAAGAAATATCTAGTAGTTCTATGACTTGGGCATCACTTTCTTTTAAAAGCGAAAGACTAAGGGTTGCTTGTTTAAGATCTTCAAAAATAAGTATGGAAGTGGCATTTTCACTTAATAGATCAATTGTGTTAAAAGTTGCTTCTGCGATAAAACCCAAAGTGCCTTCACTGCCGACCAACAAATGAGTCAAAATATCGATGGGTTTTTCAAAGTCAACAAAAGAATTAAGTCCATAGCCCATGGTGTTTTTTATGGAATAGGCTTTATTTATTTTTTCAACTAAATATGGCTTATCCATAATTTGATTACGTAATTTAAGTAATCCTTGATAAATCTTGGGCTCTGTAATTTTGAGTTTTTCATCGGCATCACTTTCTTTGGAATCAATTAAGGTTCCAGATGAAAGCACAAATTTTAAAGAGGAAAGAGTTTTGTAAGTATTAAAAGTCGTGCCACAAGCCATTCCGCTTGAATTGTTAGCGATTACACCACCGATGGTGCAAGCAATTTCACTGGCAGGATCT
This sequence comes from Actinomycetes bacterium, assembly GCA_038145175.1. Classification (GTDB taxonomy): domain Bacteria; phylum Actinomycetota; class Actinomycetes; order S36-B12; family UBA5976; genus ATZT02. The sequence goes on from JAYQPE010000009.1 coordinate 13,765, forward strand.
GGGCCTAGTTTCTTTCCGTATTTTCTTAAACTGGCATTGACTCGATTAACTGTTAGACCTGGTTCAACTCTTACTTTGTTGCCATTATCTAAAACTTCTATCTCTTTAAAGTTTTTTCTTGTGTCAACTAATAAGCCATCGGTAACACCTTGACCACTTAAAGATGTTCCACCAGATCTGAAGGTAATTCCTAGATTTTGTTTATTTATTACTTTAAATATTGAAGAGATTTCTTGAGCAGTTTTAGGCTTAGCAATTAGGGAAGGAGTGAGTAAATAGTGGGAGGCATCATTTGCATAGGTGAGGCGATCAAAAAGATTTTGGGAACTAAATTCAACGTTATTTTGTTTTAATTCTTTAACTATTGAGTCAATATTTTGCTTAGTGAGATTCACGAGTCACCTGGGAACCACTTGATCCCACAAGGAAATCTAAATCACAACCAGTATCAGCTTGTAAAACATGATCTACATAAAGTTTTTGCCAACCACGATCTGGTTTAGCTAAAGAGTCGAGCATTTCTTGACTTGGTTTTCTATTCTTTAGTTCTTCATCACTAATTTCTACATTTAATGATCTATTTTCTACATCCAAACTGATTACATCACCAGTTTTTATATAAGCCAATGGACCAAGTGCTGCAGCTTCTGGAGCAACATGCAAAATGACTGTGCCATAAGCAGTTCCACTCATTCGACCATCACAAATTCGTACCATATCTCTAATTCCTTGACTTAGAAGTTTTTGCGGCAATGGCATATTGGCCACTTCTGGCATACCTGGATAACCTTTTGGTCCACAGCCTCTTAGAACTAAAACGCTGTCTTTATCTACTTCTAGAGTTGGATCATCTATTCGTTTATGAAAATCTTCAATTGAATCAAAAACTAAGGCTTTGCCTTTATGTTTAAGCAATTCTTTACTTGCAGCAGCAGGTTTAATTACTGCACCAAGTGGGGCAAGATTTCCTCTTAAAACAGCAATACCTGCAGAATCTTTTAATGGTTTATTTCTTCTACTAATTACTGTTTCATCATAAATTTCCGCATTATCTAAATAGCTAACTAATGGTTTACCGGTCACTGTGATTGCTTTTGGATCCAAGAGATCTTTAAGTTCTTTAAGTAGTGCAAGTAATCCGCCACTTCTAAAGAAATCTTCCATCAAGAATTGTCCGGCTGGTTGAAGATTAGCTAAAAGTGGAACTTTAGATCCAGTTTTATCAAAATCATCTAAAGTTAAATCAATTCCAAGTCTTCGAGCAATGGCTAATAAATGCACCACCGCATTTGTGGAGCCACCAATTCCTGCCAAGGCAACTATGGCGTTTAAGAAAGATCCTTTTGTTAAAACTTCACTTGGTTTTCGATCATCTTTAACCATTTGCACAATTAATCTGCCAGTTTCTTGCGCTGTTTGTAACAATCTTGAATCAGGGGCTGGAGTTCCTGCAATTCCAGGAATTGTCATTCCTAAACTTTCAGCCACACAACCCATAGTTGAAGCAGTTCCCATGGTGTTGCAGTGACCACGACTTCTAATCATGGATGATTCTGATTTCAGAAAATCTTCTTCACTCATTTTTCCGGCACGAAGTTCTTCGCTAAATTTCCAAACATCTGTGCCACAACCTAAAGGTTTTCCTTTATAAGTTCCTGTAAGCATTGGACCACCTGGAACAACAATTGCTGGTAAATCAACAGAAGCGGCAGCCATTAATAGAGCAGGAATAGTTTTGTCGCAGCCTCCTAACAAAACCACACCATCAATTGGATTTGCTCTTAATAATTCTTCTGTTGCCATCGCTGACATGTTGCGCCATAACATCGCAGTTGGTCTTACTTGAGTTTCACCTAACGAAACAGTTGGCAAATTAAGTGGAACACCACCTGCTTCCCAAATTCCATTTTTTACATATTCACTTACTTCATTTAAATGTGAATTGCATGGTGCTAAATCAGAAGCAGTATTTGCAATTGCAATATGAGGTCTGCCATCAAATGCATTTGCAGGTAAACCTCTGCGCATCCAGGCACGATGAATGTAGGAATCTCGATCTTTGCCTTTGTACCAGGCATCACTTCTCATGGGAAGCTTTTACCTTTCTATCAAGGTATTTGGCTTTAATAATGCTCAATCTATATTGTTTGCTTTATGAAAGCTTTCGTGGTTACGGCTCCGCTCACATCAGGAGTGCAAGATGTTGCAGAACCCGTTGCTGGCCCTGGTCAAGTAGTTGTTGAGGTTAGTCGAGTTGGGGTTTGTGGAACTGATGTTGAATTCTTTACCGGAGAAATGGCTTATCTACATTCAGGCCATGAAAAATATCCTATAAGACTTGGACATGAATGGTGTGGAGTAATTAGTGAAGTTGGTGAAGGTGTAGATAAAAAACATTTAAAAAGACGTGTCACAGGCGACACCATGTTAGGTTGCGGTAATTGTTATCGCTGTAAAAATTCAAGACAACATGTTTGTGAAAATAGATTTGAAATTGGAATTAGAAATGGTTGGGCAGGAGCGTTGGCAGAAAAACTTTTGGTTCCATTTACTGCCATCCATTTTTTACCTGATTCAATAAATGACACAGTGGGAGCATTAATTGAACCAGGTGGTAATTCTTTAAGAGCAGCAGAAGCAGCATTAAGTGGTCCTGGTAAAAAAGTTTTAGTGTGGGGTTCTGGAACTATCGGATTACTAACTGCACAATTTGCATCTTTCATGGGTGCATACGTTCACGTCATTGGTAGAAATCCACAAACACTTTCTTTGGCTAAACAAATGGGTGCAAGTTCTACCAGTAATGATTTTGAAGAAATTGATGAAGGTTTTGATGCAGTAATTGATTGTACTTTCGATAAGGATATTCCAAATAAAGCTGTCAAATATGTAGAACCAGGTGGAAGAGTTGTTTATATTGGAATTTCTGGAGTAGAAAGTTTTATAGATTCAAGGGATTTAGTTTTGAAAGATGTCACTGCAGTAGGAATTCTTTCAGCTTCTCCTGGTTTAGAAGGCACAATTCATACTTATGCTTCAGGAAAGATCGATCCATCTTTAATTGTTGCAGCAACTGTTGGTTTAAGTGAAACTTCAAATGTTTTAGCAGGTAAAAGACCAAATGATGCTGGAGTTGGACCAAAGATTCACATTGATCCAAGGAAAGACTAGATTTTAGTTATGAATGATTTTGAAGGTTTAAAAGTAATAGTTACAGGTGGAGCTTCAGGTATTGGGGAAGCAACCGCACTGATGTTAAAAAGTCGTGGGGCAACTGTTTTTATTTTTGATAGAAATCAACCAAAAGATCCAATTAATGGAATTAGATATGTAATTTGTGACATCACAAACAGAAGTGATGTTGTAAAACATGTCACTGATATTGCAAAAAATGGGTTAGACATATTGATAAATAACGCAGGAATTGGCGCAACTGGTGATGTCACTCAAGCAACAGATGAAGAATGGCACAAAGTATTAGATGTAAATATTGTGGGCACAGCCAGAATGAGTGCTGCCAGTATTCCTTTTTTAAAAAATTCTTCCAATGCTGCAATAGTTAATGTTTCTTCCATTGTGGCAACAGATGGTTTCCCACAGCGAGCTGTTTATTCAGCTTCTAAAGGTGGAGTTCATGCTTTAACACTTGCAATGGCTGCAGATCATATAAACGACAAAATAAGAGTTAATTGTGTAGTGCCTGCAACAGCTGATACTCCTTGGGTGGGAAGACTTTTAGAAAATAGTCTTGATCCAAAAGCAACTCAAGCTGCACTTATTGCACGACAACCTATGGGAAGACTTGTGACAGCAACAGAAATTGCTCACGCTATTTGTTATTTAGCGTCACCTATGTCTGCTTCAACTACAGGAACTGCATTAAATGTTGATGGTGGAGTTGGTGGATTAAGAGTTCCACCTAAATAAATGATTGAAGTTGAAGTATTTGATGACAGAAGATGTCATCTTGGCGAAGGCCCTACTGCAAGTGGAACAAATAATGAATTAATTACTTGGGTTGACATTATTAATGGAAAAGTTTTAAAAAAGAATCTTGAAACTGGGAAAACCAGTGAATACGAAGTTAAGGAACATGTTGGTTTTGCTATTCCTAGAATTAATGGGGGAGAAGTTTTAGGAATTAATTCAGGACCTGTGTTAAGAGATGAGGATGGAAATGTTAAAAAACTTCCTTCACGAGAATCTGACAATATAAAAACAAGATGGAATGATGCCAAAGTTTCTCCAACGGGGGAACTATTTCTAGGAACACTAACCTACGATTTAGTACCTGATCAAAGTGCTCTATACAAAATCTCTCAAGATGGCACAGAAATAAATAAAGTGTTAGCTGAAGTTACTTTGGCAAATGGACTTGATTGGAGTGTTGATGGCCACACCTTTTATTTCATTGATTCACTCAAACATTGTGTTTATGCATTTTCTTACGACGGAAAAGAAATAACAGAAAAAAGAATTGTGATTCAATTTGATTCCTCCACCATCCCAGATGGCATGTGTATAGATAGTGAAGATGGTTTATGGATTGCTTTTTGGGATGGTTCAGAAGTTAGACGCTATGACGAAAAATATAAATTAAGTGAAAAGATTTCATTTCCTGTTAAAAATACAACTTCTTGTTGTTTTGCTGGCAAAGAACTTGATCAATTAATTGTGACCAGCGCTCATGATGGAAAACTTGAATTAAATAAGCATGCAGGACTTACCTTTATTTGTAATCCTGGAATTGCGGGAAAAAAGCAAAATCTATTTGGGAACTAGCTTTCCTTCTTGATCATTTTGATTAATTCATCCACAGGGGTTTGCATTTGTTGTTTGGGATTAGAGCCCACATTCATCCCAAAACTTAGATGTTTTAAATCTAACAACTATAGATTTAGAACCAATTTATTTTTCTCCTTATGAAGCTTGCAAAGTTATTTCTTAAAAACTTATTTCAAATCAAATTCTTTATTTGGGGCGCATTAAACTTAACCATGTGTTAAACTGAATCCAATTCAATTTTTAAGGAAATGGCTTGCTCGAACGCTTAAAAAAAGGTAAAAAAAACCCGCTAAGTTTATTCGTTATTCTCGGAATTATTTTCTTGCAAATAAATGTTGTTTCAGACGCCAAAGCGAATTCCTCTCCAAATTCGTTCACGGTTCAAGGACAATCCTGGGTAAACGTCCCTGATTCAGAGCGAATTTATCTTGAAAATTTTGGTGGCGGAAATAGGGATGATGCAGCATTGCGATATGTGGCAAGTGGTGTCACTTGTACTTATAATTCCGTGACAGCTAATGGTCCATTCTTAACACCCGTTGATTTAAATCAAACACATTGCACACAAAATGGTTCTGCTTACGATCCAATAAATGATAGCTCAAGACTTGGATCATTACCTATTGGTTTTTCAATCAATTTTTATGGAACGAACTACACATCTCTTTGGCCTTCTACAAATGGTGGCGTTTACTTTGATTCCCCAAAAATACAATATGAAGATAGTTTGCCCCATTTGGCATTCTCATCAAATTCGTCTGTTTTGTTTCCATTAGGAGCCGATCAGGTTTACCGAGCTGGTAAATCGAATTTTTGGATGGCTCAAACTACAGTCAACTCAAAACCAGCATTTGTTTTAAGTTGGGAAAAATTTGATACATGGGGAAATGCAAATGAAAAGTTTAGTTATCAATTAGTTTTTCTAAATCTTGGAAGTGGAGATTTTGATGCTTGGTTTAATTATGATGAACTTTCAAATTTTGATAATCAATTTGGTTACTATGCACCGTATTTTATCGTTGATGCAAATTCTGGAGTCAATACTGCTTCTGACTTAGTCACTGGTATTTATTCGAATGATTTACCAACAACTTGTACGAGCGTTATTAGCCATGGGTCATTTGGTACTCTGACGAGTAATGTTTTTTCTGGATTATCTAATTATTATTTCAAATTAGAAAATGCAAGTACGAAATCTATTTCATTATGGACAGATCCAGGTTGCACTAGTTCACGGATAGATTTCACGACGTTACAAAATGAAGGCGCAAATGGCAAAGCTTTTTATGAACTATACGTTGATGATGGAAGTAAAAGTCTTGCGATAGGGTGGAGCATTTATGACGGTTCAACAATTACAACAACAGAATTAATTCCGAACTCAACAATTGCTGAATTAATTAATGGTGGTACGGATCAAATAATTTCTAAATCAATCAATACAACGACTCCAGGTCGTTTCATTATTGGTCAAAGAAGTGGAGTTACAACAAATAATGTCGAAAGCGACATACCAGTTAATTCATCAAGTGGTGGAGGTGGTTCAGGAAATCAAGCAGTTCCTGTTTTAAATATTTGTAATAATTTAAAGGTTATTGTTAATTTCGAAGGCGGTTCGAGCAAATTAACGAAAGCAGCATTGAGGAAATTAAAAGATACAATAAATGAGATTAAAAAATGTGAATATAAAAATGTAAAAATAGTTGGCTACACTTCCATAGATAAACAAGATTCTCCAAATTATAAAATATTCAGAAAAAATCTTTCAGACTCTCGCGCATTAAATGTAAAATTAGAAATCGAGTCAAAACTGGGTAAAGAATACAAAAATATTAATTATAAATTAGCTGGATTATCCGAAAAAAATCCTTTAAAATCAAATAAATATGAAAAAACAAGAAAATCAAATCGAAGAGTCGAAATTCTAATTACAAAGTAATATTTTTTGTTGTTACAGAGTTAGTATATTATTTTAGCTTTCCTTTTTAATCATCTTAATTAATTCATCCACAGTGGTTTGCATTTGCTGTTTGGGATTGAAACCAAAATTCATCCAAAAAGGTAGTTTCTGGTTTTCAGGTTGTCGACCAGCCATCCAAAGTCCTCCACCTAAAGTTGCAAAGCCGATAACTGTTAAATAAGTAACAAATTTTGTGTCAGTTTTATTAAATGTGGCAATTTGTACCGCGTTATATAACTTAAAATCCTGCTTCTTTTGCAATGACCTAATTGCTGAAGCAAGAAATGTTACGTTTGAAATACCGATTTCTCCAACATGTTTCAAGAAATGTTTAATGATGGGATTAACATCTTCTGAATATTTTGAACCAGATCTTATGACCTGATAAGGAAATTCAAGAATTACTCCAATACCGGGTAATTCGGTGGTCCATTTAATAGTTCTATCTACCCAGCTTCTAATTATTTTTTCGGGACTAATTTCATCAGCATTAAGTTCTTGAATTCCTACAACATGTTTTTTATATGAATAAATTACAGTGTCTAAAATTAATTCTTCACCAGTTTTGTAATAATGATGTATATTTCCTGGACTTATATCTAATATTTTTGCCACATTTTTTAACTCAAGTCCTGCAGATCCTTGTTTACCTAGAATCTTTTCTGATTCAAGCAGAATTTTTCGATGCGTGTTATTAATGTCTAGGTAGTTTGAAGGAAAATTAAAATCCACAAATTTCTTTTCTACTATTTGTATTATTCTAACAGTTTCATTTGATTGAATTGGATTCAGTAAATATGCACACTTTAGATGAGGGTATGATTTAAGAATAAGGAGGATTTCATGAAAATTGCCCGACTTGGTGAATTTGGCAAAGAAAAACCAGCAGTAGTGGTTTCTGAAACTCAAGCTGTGTTTATTGATGATGTTATTTCTGATTGGAATAGAACAGAATTAGAAAATGGTGCTTTAGAAAAAGTAAAAAAAATAGATTTAGCAAGTAAACCAAAAGTTAATCTTTCAGATTTTAGATTAGGTTCTCCTGTTGCAAGACCTACAAAAGCAATCTGTGTGGGATTAAATTATGCAAAGCATGCAAAAGAATCAGGTGCAGAACCTCCAAAAGAACCAGTGATTTTTATGAAAGCTCCAGACACTGTTGTTGGTGGTTTTGACGACATTGTTATTCCACCAAATTCAATAAAAACAGATTATGAAGTTGAAATTTGTGTAGTTATTGGAAAAAACGCACTGTATTTAGAATCTCCTGAAAAAGCTCAAGAAGTAATTCTTGGTTACACAGTTTCTCAAGATGTTAGTGAACGTCATTGGCAAATTGAACGAAGTGGCCAATGGGTTAAAGGTAAATCATTTCCTACATTTAATCCAGTAGGCCCTTGGATTGTTACTAAAGACGAATTTGATCCAAGTGATGTAAGACTTTGGTCAAAAGTTGATGGAGAAAAAAGACAAGATTCCAAGACAAGTGACATGATTTTTAACATTAATCATTGTGTCTGGTACATCTCTCAATTCATGGAATTAAAAGCAGGAGACATTATTAATACTGGAACTCCTGAAGGTGTTGGAATGGGGCACAAACCAGAAAAGTATTTAAAAGCTGGTCAAGTTGTTGAAACCGGAATTGATGGAATAGGTGTAATTAAATCTAACGTTGTCAGCCACAAATAGGAGAACTATAAATTGAAAAAAGTTCAATGGGGATTTATTGCAGCAGGAGAAATAGCTAGAAAAGCATTGCATCCGGCATTAATTAATTCAGAATTTGGTGATATTAATGCAGTAGCTGGAAAAGATCCTGAAAGAGCTAAAAAGTTATCTCCAAGTGGAAAAATCTATACAGATTATCAACAAATAGTTGATGATCCAGAAATTGAAGCAGTTTATATTTCTTTACCCAATTCTTTACATATTCCATGGTCAATTGCAGCTATGAAAGCTGGTAAACACGTTTTATGCGAGAAACCAGTTGCGATGAATTCTAAAGAATTAGAAGAGGCAATAAAAGTAAAGAATGAAACAGGAATGCTAATTATGGAAGCAAGTTGGAATAGGTGGCATCCTCGAACAATAAGAATTAAACAATTAGTTGATCAAAAAGCAATTGGTGAAATAAAAGAAATAAATGCTGGTTTTACCTATGACGGATTAGATCCTCAAAACATTAGAGCAATTCCTGAATTAGGTGGGGGAAGTCTTTACGATCTTGGGCCTTATTCAACAGTGGCTCCATTGTGGATCATGGATTTTGCCCCAGTAAGTGATATTAAAACTGAAGTAACTTGGCATCCTGGTGGAAGTGATGAAACCACAATTGCCACTTACAAAATTGGTAACGCTCAGGCAAAAACTCTAACTTCAATGAATACTCCAGACACTATTTATTTGGAGATAATTGGAGAAAAAGGCAAAATTGCAACCCTTGGAAATGATGCTTTTAATTCTCACAACAAATCAAGTCAATTAGAGATCACAATTGATGGCAAAACCGAAGTTGAAAACTTTGCTGCTTGTGATCCATATCAATTAATGGCAGATTCTTTTGCTAAAGCAATAAGAGGAGAAAAAGCTTGGCTTTTGCCTTTAGAAGATTCTTTAAGATTTTCTAAAATATTTGATGCAATATTTGCAACAATGAAAAAGTAATTACTGATAAGAATGATTTTCGTCAGGATAAGATCCTGACTCAATTTCTTCTTTAGCTAGCTTTACTGCTTGCGTTAAATCTTTTCGTAAATTTGCAAATCTTTTAACAAATTTAGGTATTGGATCGTTAGTTAATCCTGCAAGATCTTGCCAAACCAATACTTGAGCATCTGTATCAGGACCTGCCCCAATTCCAATTGTTGGAATTGACACCGATTTTGTTATTTCACTTGCAAGTGATCTTGGAATTGCTTCTAAAACAATTGAGAAAGCTCCAGCGGCTTCAAGTGCTTTAGCATCTTGCATAAGTAGTTGGGCTTGTTCACCTTTTCCTTGCACTTTGTATCCACCAAAAACGTTTACTGATTGTGGGGTTAAACCAATATGGCCCATTACTGGAATTCCAGCCTCAACTAGAACTGAAATTGTTTGAGAAATTCTTTGACCACCTTCAAGTTTTACTGCGTGTGCTCCAGCTTTTAGAAACTTTGTGGCATTTTCTAACGCCAATTGGGATGAAGTTTGATAGGAGCCAAAAGGCATGTCAGCAACTACCAACGAATGCTTATTAGATCTTGATACACCACCCACAATGGGAAGCATCTCTTCCATGGTCACAGGCACAGTTGAGTCATGACCAAATACAAGTTGGGCAGCAGAATCACCAACAAGAACTACTGGGATTTCAAGTTCATCGTATATGGAAGAAGTAAGTGAGTCATAGCTGGTAAGCATCAGCCATTTTTTACTATATTTTTTGAACTCCAGTAAGTCATTAACTGAAACATGAGTAAACATTTCCAACTCTTCTCTCAAGGCCATATCTGGTCCCTGGATGTTTTGGGTCTTTTTACTTCATTCTTGCAGGTCATGTGACCCCAGTCGCCATGGCTAGGGCAGGGCAGTAGATTATTGAATTGAATTCAAATTTGTTGTGGGGAAACGGCAAACTTATGCTTAAGTGGTGGTTAAATCGCAAGATTTCAAAAACGCGTCGAAAACTCATTTCTTCGCGATTGCCAAAAAGATTAGAGTTAGCCAGAAATTCTCAAACAGATATTGAAGTCTTGAAAAGTTTGGCAACCGATCGATCCCATCAAGTTCGACAGACTGTGGCAGAGAATTTTAGCGCTACCGAGGAAATAATTGAAATACTTACTAAAGATAAAAATTCAATAGTTAGATCAAGTGTTGCTAGAAGAAATAAACTAACAGACTTTGTCATTGATACTTTAATTCAAGACACCAACGAAACAGTTTTGGTTGCCTTGTCCGTAAGAGAAAAATTAAAACCAAATCAGCAAGAAATGCTATCGAAATCTGGACCAGGAGTTAGACAAAAACTAGCAATTAGAAAAGATCTTTCTAAAGATGTGGCTTTGAAGCTTTCTCAAGATGTTGATTTTAGGGTTAGAGTAATTCTTGCAGCTGTTACAACGTATCCTGAAGTATTAGATATTTTAGAATTGGATCAAGATTTAGAAGTTGTTAAGATTTTGGAGAAAAGAAAGGGAACCTATGATCCCAAACATCCTAAATGGCAAATTAGTAATCAAAGACTACAAAATGATAATGATAGATGGTTAAGACTTTTGAGACCGTATATTGCTGCACCAAGAAATGAGGACACAAAATAATGAAAAATGGAATCTACTTTTTTCCTAAAAAATTCTTTACAAGACACCAAACAGCTCGTGATAGCAAAACACCTATTCCTATTCTGGGCGCATTAGCAAGTGATGTCCACGAAGAAGTGCGTTTAGGTGTGGCAGGAAATCCTATAACTCCAAAAACTATCTGGGTTTTATTAATGGATGATCCAGCAGATAGCGTGAGAGCAGAAGTTGCAGCTAGAAGTGATTTACAGCCTTCGGATATTGCAAAGCTTTCTATGGATTCTTCTGAGATTGTTTGGAACCAATTAGCGCAAAGAGATGACTTGAATGAAGAAGTATTAAAAATTCTATGTTTAAAGACATTGCCCGTAAGAATAAGACTTGCTTCAAAATCAAACGAATTACCTGATTGGGTGAGCATCACACTAGCTAAAGATTCAGAATACAGAGTCAGGTCCCTTGTTGCTGGAAGCACAAAATGTGAGACAGCTTGGAATATTCTCAAAAATGATCCAGAAAGTTACGTTAGAAATATTATTGAAAACCGCGAGTACGATAAAGAGGCTTCCGAAATTAGGAAGAAAAACCAGGGCAGAAGAATATTTGCTTATTAAAGATATTTGCTAAATTAAGTTGCCGGCTTTAAAGTGTC
>JAYQPE010000010.1:0-24013 GCA_038145175.1 Actinomycetes bacterium
CAATAGAGCGGTCTTTTAAGTTTATTTTGTGTACTGCATCTAGATGTCGTGATGAAATATAGACATAATCACCAACAACTTCTACTGAATTCGTGTGGATAACATCAACTGGTGGAACCGTTGGGTTGTAGTAAGCAGGTTGATTCACCGATATTTCATCAGGTTTTATTAGATCCATCATTGAAATTTTTCTTTTTTCAGTTCCATCTGGATTTAAAATCACTATTTCTGAATCCAAAATCTCCAGTCCCTTTGCTATTCCAATGGAACTTAAATCGACCCCACTTCTTCTTGCATACCTAATTGTAACAGCTTCTGAATTAGGCAAAACTTGTAAGTCGTGAAAATCTAACGTCCCTTTTCCGTTTAAAACTTTGTCTCCTGTGTAAGTTTTTGTAATTTGATGAGTTTTTAAGTCATACACCATATAAAAACCATCTAAAGAAGTTCCAAGAGCTGGACTAGTTGAGCCGACAAATAAAACTTTAGAATTGTTATCAATAAGTTTTGGATCTCGTAAAAAATTTAGATTCAAATCTGCAATAGGTGCAGAATTTGGCGAAAGCCACCAAATAGGAGTTCCTAAAGAATCTCTTAGAGTAATAGTTCCGCTGTATTGAGCATTTGTTTGATTCGGTATAACTAATTCATCCATTAGTACAAATTCTTCACGTTTTCCTTCAACATTAGTTAACGAAATTATTGAAACTCGAGGTTCTACACAAGTGATAAAATATTCTTTTGTTAGTAAATTTAAATATTTAATAGATACAGTTGTAATAGGTCCAGAATTTGTGACTTTGTGATTTAAATCTTTATCAACTTTAATATCAACTTTGTTTTCTTCACAATTTCTAGCAAAATAATTCTCTACTTTAGGATTAAAAACAGGAGCAATTTCACTTTTAAAAGTAATACTATCGTTTGTTAAAAATGTTTCAGTTCTAAATGTATAAATTGAATAACCAGCAATAGCAATTAAGATCACAAAACTGGCTGCAATAAATAGTAATTTTTTCATTTTGTTAACCTGAACTTAACCTAATTCGGACAGATTTACCAACTTTGAAACTTAGATTTTGCTTAGAAATGTGGGCCCTGTCGGGATCGAACCGACGACCCACAGATTAAAAGTCTGTTGCTCTACCGACTGAGCTAAAGGCCCGCTTGACTAATGCTAGTCAAATCACACTTTCCTAAGTTATGGAGAGTAAGAGTTAACTTATCTTTCTAGTTTTCCTTGGATGAATAATTCGGTGTTGTCTCTTGCCTCTTGGTCATTGAATTGAACCGGAGGAGACTTCATCAAGTAACTGGAAGGAGAAATTAGTGCACCACCAATTTTTCGATCTTTTGCAATTTTGGCTAAGCGCAACGCATCAATAATTACACCTGCTGAGTTAGGTGAATCCCAAACTTCTAATTTGTATTCCAAATTCAATGGCACATCACCAAAAGCTCTACCTTCAAGTCGAACATAAGCCCATTTACGATCATCTAACCAGGAAACATAATCACTTGGACCAATATGAACATTTGATTTACCCATATCGTGCTCAACTTGTGAAGTTACAGCTTGAGTTTTGGAAATCTTTTTTGATTCCAAACGATCTCTTTCTAACATGTTCATAAAGTCCATATTTCCACCAACATTTAATTGCATGGTGCGATCAAGTTTTACTCCACGATCACCAAATAGTTTTGCCAAAACTCTGTGAGTAATGGTTGCACCAACTTGTGATTTAATATCGTCTCCCACAATTGGAACATTTGCGTCTCTAAATTTCTTTTCCCAAACAGGATCAGATGCGATAAATACTGGTAACGCATTTACAAAAGCAACTTGTGCATCAATTGCACATTGGGCATAAAACTTTGCTGCTTCTTCTGAACCAACAGGTAAATAGCAAACTAAAACATCTGCACCAGTTTCTTTTAATACTTTGACAACATCAACTGGTGTTTCATCAGATTCTTGAACAGTTTCACGGTAATAACGACCTAATCCATCTAGAGTATGTCCTCTAGAAACCTTTACTTTCAAGGGTTTTACTTCAGCAAATTTAATTGTATTATTTTCACTTGCCCACATTGCATCTGCTAGATCTAATCCAACTTTTTTACCATCAACATCAAATGCAGCTACAAATTCAATATCTTTAATGTGATAGTCGCCTAATTTAACGTGCATTAAACCTGGTACGTCTTCATTCTCAGCGGCGTTCTTGTAATACTCAACACCTTGAATTAATGAATTAGCACAATTACCTAATCCAACTATCGCTACTTTTACTTTGCTCATGCTTGCTTCCTCTCATTTATTATTAATTCATCAATCCATTTCAATTCGTTTTCTACAGAATTTAAATTTCTATTCTGAAGTTTTATGGTGTATTGATCCATTTGTTTTTCAGTCTTTTCAATTTGTGATTCCAAAAGTGACATTCTTTCTTGCAAACGAGCACGTCTTCCTTGCAAAATCTGTAATCTGACAACAGATGCGGTTTTAGCAAAAAAAGCAAAATAAGTTAAAAAGTTTTCATCATCCCAAGACTCAGGTCCTGCTTCTTTTAAAAGTGAACTAAATTTTTCTTTTCCTTCTTTTGTAATTTTGTAAGAAATTCTTGCTCTTCTAGTTAAACCAATTTCTGATTCATTCGAGTCTTCGCCAATAAAACCTAAAGATTCTAATCTTCTTAATTCTGGATATAAAGATCCATAAGAAATAGCTGAAAGTGGGCCAAGAGTTAAAGACACTCTTTTTTTCAATTCATATCCATGCATCGGACCTTGGGATAAAAGCCCTAAAACCACAAGTTCCAAAGAAGTATTTTTTTTAGCCATTGAAAGAGAGTTTAATCCTTTGATATATCGATTAGATATATCAAAATAGCAGATGCTTTGCTTCATAGACCAGATGCACTTGTCACTATTGAGTTGAGCCTTGCGTAAACTTAATGTCTCACCTAAATAATTTATGTGACAACTTCAAAAAGTTTGCCCCCGTCGTCCAGAGGCCTAGGACCTCGCCCTTTCACGGCGGAAACGCGGGTTCGAATCCCGTCGGGGGTACTTTTGCAAGTAAATAAGTAGTAGATATTTACTTGTAGAAAAAGCAAGGCCCAGTGGCGCAGTTGGTTAGCGCGCCGCCCTGTCACGGCGGAGGTCGCGGGTTCAAGTCCCGTCTGGGTCGCTTAAGTTGAAAGAAAAAGTTTTAAATTTATTTAAAATTTTTATTTCAAGTTACGGCCAGGTAGCTCAGTTGGTACGAGCGACCGCCTGAAAAGCGGTAGGTCACCGGTTCGATCCCGGTCTTGGCCACGAATTAGTTTTTAAACTAATTCGACAATGTTGCCATCTTGAATTGCAACTTTAATTTTTGCTAAAGATTTTGTGGTTGGACCAGAAATAACTGAACCATCACTTGCTTCATAATTTGCTCCATGGCAGGGACAAATTAATCTATTTTGATTCATATCAAAATCAACACTGCAACCTTCATGGGTACAAATTCTTGAAAGTGCATAAACTTTATCTTCACTACTTCTAAATAAAATTGCACTAATTCCGGCAACGGAAGTAAATTCTAAACTTTGTCCAACTGCTAAATCATTAACTGTAGTTATTACATTTGTTGCACTGGTTGCAGAATCTGATTCAGTGGTAGTTTCTGGTTGAGTGGTTTCTAACGATTCAGTATTTTCACTTTGTTTTGTTTCACTAGTTGCAACATTTGAATTTCTAGTGCAAGCTGCGACCACAAAAGATATTGCTCCTACAATCATTATTTTTAAAACATTTCTTCTATTTTTCAAAATTAACTCCTTACGCAGTTACAGGAACTGCACTTAATAATCTTTCTACCACTTCTTTTGCACTCCATCCATTTGGATGAGTTTTCAACATGTCTTCAACATCAGTAGTGGTTGCACCAAGAGTTAAAAGAGGTGCTTCTTTGTAACCATCTGGTCTTTCTTGACCAAGTCCAACTGCTGCAAGTAGTCCGTTACATAAACACATACGGTTTTTTAATTCTTCTTCCTGACCACCTTTTTTCAAGAATGGTGCTTCAGGTTCAGCCGCACAGGTATAAGTTGCTTTTCCGGTTTCATCTAATTTCGAAGATCTTAAATATCCCAAGTCACACAATCTTGGCCTAGCTTTATAAACACTTTCCTCACCAATTGTTCCTGGAAGTTCTACAACTTTAAAAGGAAAACCGGTAGGAGAAGCTCTGTGATCTGTTCTTACTCTTAAGTTTCCTTTTTTAGCAGCATCTAACATTTGTTCACGATATTTTGGTAATAATCCTGATTCATTTGATAATGCAAACAACGTTCCAACTTGAACACCTTCTGCACCTAAATCAAAAGCTTCTTTAACAGCTTCTGGTGTTGAACGTCCTCCTGCTAACCAAAATGGCAAACCAACTTGTTGCATTTTTTCAAAATTTACTTCATCAAGTGGACCAAATCCAGATTCAGTTTCAACTTTTCTTCTAGGTGGTGCATTATGTCCACCAGCTTTCCAATGTTCCACAACAAAACCATCTGGTTTAGTTACATCATTTCTTGCTAAATAAGATGCTAAAACTTCTGCAGTAATAATTGCTAAAAACATTGGTCTATTTAACTTTGGATTTTTTCCAAAAGATTCCAAAGGATCAAAAGTTAAAGTTGGTGCTGCCATACCACTTGGTCTGTCACTATCAACACTTAAAGTTCCAGCTTTACCTTCTGCAAAATCTCTAATGATTTGTGGAATTTCTCTAGGAATTCCTGCACCCATTAATACTGCGTCAACACCTGCCAGCATTGCACCATAAAGTGCAGCGGGAGTTGCAGTTTGTAATTTTTCTAAAAAGTTAATTCCAACTTTTCCATTACCTGCTTGTTTTGCTAACCAAACTTCTACAAAGTTTGCAGCAACTACTAATTGATCATGTTCTTTATGTGCACTTAAACTAATTCTTCGCATTGGTCTATATGGTTGACCATTTCTACCATTTGGTAAAAACCATTTTTCTAAAATATGTTCTACAACATCTTGATATGGAAAATGTTTTAATGCTTCACGCATTTTTCCATCAAGATCACCATCTTGAAGTCTGCGAGCAACTACTGATTCAAGTGCAGTGCCTGAGACCACGCCCAGTTGACCACATTTGGCAACTTCGTAGGCAAGCTTCCAATTAGAAACTGCAGCACCCATTCCGCCTTGAATGATTGCGGGTAGTCCCAGTGCTGCCATTTTTTGTCCTGTTTGTTGAAGATTTAAGAATGCTAACCTTCGGTCTGGTAACTTACCGAACCGTAGGTTTCTTCTTATAAGGATACGACACTAGGCCAAATTAAGCACTAGATAGAGGGTGATGAATTTACTTTTCGTTGACTTTTCTAAGTAGCTCTCTGACCTCATCAGCGTGATATCTGCGGTGTCCCCCCAGGGTTTTAACTGCGGTTAGTTTGCCAGCTTTAGCCCAACGAGTAACAGTTTTGGGATCAACACTAAACATTTCTGCGACTTGACCAGGAGAAAGCAATAGGTTTTCGATATTTTCCTCACCCATAAAAAGGTTTCCCCCTAAATTTTCCCCTGTTTAATTACTCTGGCAGCAAGGTACGACAATGGACATCGACTCCAGGCAACTTTTATTTTGTCTGTATACAAGTGAACTTGGGAAAAATAGGGAGGTTCTAGACATTTTACCCTAATTTTCCCCACAAAATAATTAATTTTCTCGGAGTTGAATCAAACAAGGTAGGCTAAAGATAGTTAAAAACCACAAACTTTCAGAAAGTGATCAAAACACACGGGTTAACCTAAAGTCCCGTTTTGAAACAGTAAAAAATTTGCAAGGAGAGTCACTAGTTATGGGTAGAGGTCGTTCCAAAGCTAAGCAAACCAAAGTTGCTCGCGATTTAAAGTATGGAAACCAAGAAACTGATTTAGAGGCATTAGCCAAAGAATTAAGATCCACAAAATCAAAAGATGATGAAATAGAAGCTGCTTGGCAAGAATTAGAAAAAGATAAGTAACTTACTGCGCGTTTCTAAAGTTGGTCCAAGTTAAAAACCAGTCTTGATAACCAACACATTCAATTTCAGTTCGTCCATCTAAACAATTTGTTTGCGGATATTGCCAATAATTTATATCTTTCCAAAAATCTAAATCTTGTGCATTAAATTTTGCGCAATGATTTTTATCTGCCATCAGTGTGCAAGAATTTTTGTTACTTGGCGCTTCGCCAAACCATTCTGCAATTTGAGCATTTGTTTGAGGACTTATTGCCCAATCAATCCATTTATATGCACAGTTAATACTTTTTGTTGAATTTGAAATCATCCAGTTATTTGTCCAACCAGTAGTTCCTTCAATTGGTTTTATTCCTCTAACTAAAGCAATTGTTTCATTCAAAGTATTTATAGTTGATTGCCAACTAATTCCTATTAAAGAATTTTCATTTTTAAATGACTCAACACTTCCTGGATAGTCAATCCAATAAGAACCTACAATATTTTTTTGTTGCTCTATTAATTGCATAACTGCATCAAATTGATTTTTATCTAATGCATAAATATTTTCAATTTCTAAATCAGGATTGGTTGCTTTTAAATAAAGAGCAGCTATGGCAATTGTCATAGGTGAATCATGAATAGCAATTTTTGATTTATATTCAGTATTTAAATCAAAAATACTTTGCCAAGTATTTGTTAGATTTTGCGCTTTTGTAACATTTGAGGTTAAAAGTTGAGCACCTCTACCGCTAACAATTCCAAAAGTTTGTTCATCCACTACATTCCATGGTTTAAATTTGAGATCTGCAAATAAATCAGGGTAATTTTCTAATAAATCTGTATTAATGGCTTGCACAATTTTAGATTCAATAAAGTTAAATGAGATATCACTTGAAGCAGAAATGACGTCATAACCTCCTTCTTGCATTAATTGAATGGCTTCTTCTGAAGTGTTAAAAGTCCTTACCGAGACATCACATCCTGTGAATTTTTCAAACGGAGTTACCCAATCAATGACTGGATCAGTAGAACCATCTTCTGCATATCCTGGCCAAACTAAAACATTTAAATTTGTTTCACTTTCCCCCACAGGGCCTGCGTAAAAATCAGTATTACTTTTTGGTTTCTCCAATGCATCTGTGGCTGGTTCTTCATCACGTGCACAACTTGATAAGACAAATGCAGAAACAATAAGTAAAATAAAAGTTTTCATCCCTGTATTTTTTGGCACAAAAAAACCTTATTAGAAAAGCAAATTTCTACTTAAATTCCTGTGAGCTTATGAGGGGAAAGTGCTCGGTTAGGTCAGTTCTTTGGCCTGAAGCTTGAATTTGACCCTTAGCTAACGCATCTTGCCAAGAGATTTTTCCCAGAGAAATTTTGATAAAAATTTCTGGATTAATTTCCACAACTGCAGGAGGTGTACCTCTTTTATGAGTTGTTCCTTCAATAATTTGAATTGCTGCAAAGGGTGGAATTCTTACTTCCACACTATTTCCTGGAACTTTTTTGTGCAGTATCTCTAGTAAATATTTAACAAGTATTTTTTTGTCTTCCTTTTCTAATTCTTTTCCTACATTTAGCTCAAAATATTTTTTTAAGGCATTTAAACCTTCAGCACTTGAAGGTGGGTTTCTCACTCCTTGCTTATTTAGCATTTAAATCACAAAATTTTATGAGGTTTATAACTACTTGCTTCTGGATTATTTTTAATTACTTTTTCGACATTTTTTAATACATCTTCTATTTGATTTTTTGCATTTCCAACAACTTTTAATTCATCTGTCATTATTCTTTCTAAATCTTCTTTTTTAAGCATTAATTCTTTTTCATTTGCTAAATCATTAATTAAATCTAAGTCTTTTCCTTCTCTTAAAGCTAAAGCTGCTTTAGTTGAATGTTTCTTTATTAAATCATGAGCTTTTTCTCTTCCCACGCCATTTTTCACAGCTGCCATTAATATTTTTGTTGTCACTAAAAATGGTAAATATTTTTCTAATTCTGCTTTTATGGCACCTTTGAAAACTCCAAATTCGTGCAAAATTGTTAATGTGGTTTCAAGAATCCCATCAATTGCATAAAAAGCTCCTGGAAGACTAACTCTTCTAACCACTGAACAAGACACATCACCTTCATTCCATTGTTGACCAGAGATATCACTAGCCATATTTAAAAAACCTTTGAGAACTAAGTGAAGCCCATTGACTCTCTCACATGATCTTGTGTTCATTTTGTGCGGCATCGCAGAAGAACCTACTTGTCCTTCTTTAAATCCTTCTGTCACAAGTTCATTTCCTGCCATTAAGCGAATTGAAATCGCAAGTGATGAAAGTGGTGAGCTTAGTGAATAAAGATTTGAAATTGCATCAAAATCAAGGGATCGTGGATAAATTTGACCAACGCTATTTAAAACTTTTTCAAAACCCAATTTATTTGCAATACTTTTTTCAAAAGAATTAACTTTAACCACATCTTGATCAAATAGATCAAGTAAATCTTGACTGGTGCCAACTGGTCCTTTGAAACCTCTTAATGGATAATTTGCTAAAAAATGATTTAAATTTTCAAAACTTATTAATAATTCTTCTATTGTGCTGGCAAAACGTTTTCCTAAAGTAGTAATTTGAGCAGCAACATTATGGCTTCTACCTGCAATTGCTAAATCGCTATATTCTTTAGCCAACTTTGACAATATTGACAAGACAGCAATTGTCTTAAATTGAACTAATTCTAATGATTTCTTAATTTGTAATTGTTCAATATTTTCAGTGATATCTCTACTGGTGAGACCTTTATGAATTTCCTCAAATCCGGCAAGAGCATTAAATTCTTCAATTCTTGCTTTTACATCATGCCTTGTTTTTTCTTCACGTTTTCTAATTGAATCAAGATTTATTTCATTTACAACTTTTTCGTAATTTGAAATTGCTTGCTCATTAATTTTTAAACCTAATTCTTTTTGTATTTTTAAAACTAAAACCCAAAGATTTCTTTCAGCAATTATTTTGTTATTTATAGACCAAATTTCCTGCATTTGGTTAGACGCATACCGGGTAGCAAGTACATCCGGATTCAATGTCACGAACACTATTCTTGCATACCTAGAAAAAATTCCTTTAAAATCAAAGCATTTAACGAATAGATTTAGCCAATTTTGACTAAATATTTAATATTAATTTGTGAATTTATCTAGAACTGTGATTGCTTGATCAAGTATTTCTAGTCCTTTTTCAGCATCTGCTTTCGACACATTGCACGGTGGCACGACATGAAGTCTGTTCATGTTGATAAATGGCATAAGTCCAAGTTTTTTACATTCAGTGCCAAGTTCTACCATCGGTGCTGCATCTTTGCCACTTGCGTTATAGGGAACTAAAGCTTCTTTAGTGTTTTTATTTTTGACAAACTCAATTGCCCAAAACACACCAAGTCCTCTAACCTCACCAATTGAAGAATGTTTTTCTTTTAATTCATTTAATTTTGGACCAATAATGTTTTTTCCAATTTCATAAGCATTCTCAACCATTTTTTCTTCCTTCATTGCATCAAGTGTTGCCACAATTGATGACATAGCAAGAGGATGTCCTGAATAAGTTAAGCCACCTGGGAAAACTCGATCGACAAAAGTTTCATAAATTGGTTTGTCAATAATTACGCCACCGGCTGGAATATAACCTGAGTTTGAACCTTTAGCAAAAACAATTAAGTCAGGTCGTGCTGTCCAATTATCAAAAGCAAACCATTTACCTGTTCGACCAAAACCTGCCATAACTTCATCTGCAATCCACAAAATTCCATATTTGTCACAAATTTTTCTTAATCCTTCTAAATATCCAGGAGTTGGCGCCATAATCCCAGCAGTGCCAACAACAGTTTCAATACAAATTGCAGCAATTGTTGCTGGTCCTTCAAATTGAATTACAGATTCTAAATGATGTAATGCTCTTTCAGTTTCTTGTTCTGGTGAATTAGACCAGAATTGTGAACGATATGGAAATGGTCCAAAGAAATGAATTACGCCATAGGCAAATTCATTTGGCCATCTTCTTGGATCTCCGGTCATTTGAATAGCAGTACCAGTGTTGCCATGATAGGAACGATAAAAACTTAAAACTTTATGACGTTTGGTATGAATGCGTGCCATTCGCACTGCATTTTCAATTGCATCAGCACCACCATTTGTAAAAAACACATGTTCAAAACCATTTGGTGCTAACTCTGCTAATTTTTGTGCAGCAATTCCGCGCTTATCATTTGCATGTTGTGGCGCAATTGTGGTTAATTTTCCAGCTTGTTCTTGAATTGCTTTAACTACTTTTGGATGTTGGTGACCAATATTGGTATTTACTAATTGGCAAGAAAAATCTAAATATTTTTTACCGTCATAATCCCAAAGATATGAACCTTCAGCTTTAGCAATTGGCATTGGTTTAATTGCACCTTGTGCACTCCAAGAATGAAAAACATGTGCACGATCTAAATCAAATACTTTTTTTCCTTCTTCAGGATTTCCTTGATATTCACTCATAATTAGTCCTTAGTTAATCAGGTCTCTTCGAGAGATAGTGGCATCGCGGTGTTGACCAACCCCAATAGCACTCATCGGCGCTCCCGAAATCTTTTCTAAATACTCCACATATTTTCTCGCATTTATAGGCAAATCTTCAAATGTTTTTGCAGACGAAATATCTTCATCCCAGCCTGGCAGATACTCATAAATTGGTTTAGCGTGATGAAACTGTGTTTGAGTCATAGGCATTTCTTCATAACGTTGACCATCAACTTCATAAGCTACACAAACTGGGATTTCTTTAAATCCTGTTAATACATCTAATTTAGTTAAGAAAAAATCTGTTAAACCATTTATACGTAAGGAATATCTGGCAACTACGGCATCAAACCAACCACATCTTCTTGGTCTTCCAGTGGTGGTTCCTCTTTCGCCACCAATTTCTCTTAAACGTTCACCATTTGCATCAAGAAGTTCTGTCGGAAATGGTCCTTCGCCAACTCTAGTGGTGTAAGCCTTCAAAATTCCAATTACTCTAGTTATTTTCGTTGGACCAATCCCAGAACCAGTTGCAGCTCCACCTGCTGTTGGATTTGAAGAAGTCACAAATGGATAAGTTCCATGATCGACATCTAATAGGGTTCCTTGGCCACCTTCCAGCAAAATAATTTCATTTCTATTTAAAGCTTCGTTTAATAAAAGGGAAGTATTTGCAACATATGGTTTCAATAATTCTGCATATCCCAATAGTTCTTTAACGATGGAATCAACATCTACAGCTCTTCTGTTATAAACCTTTACTAAAGTTTGATTCTTTGAAACAAGGGATCCTTCTATTTTTTTTCTTAAAATATTTTCATCATATAAATCTTGAACTCTAATTCCAACTCTAGAAACTTTGTCTCCATAAGCTGGTCCAATGCCTCGACCAGTGGTACCAATTTTTGATTTACCTAAAAATCTTTCAATAGTTTTATCTAGCATTACATGATAACTAGTAATAATATGTGCATCTGCAGAAATTTTTAATTTAGAAGTATCAATTCCTCGTTCGTTTAATCCTTTGATTTCTTGTAATAAAACACCAGGATCAATCACCACACCATTTCCAATTACAGGAATAACTTCAGGAGTTAATATTCCTGAGGGAAGAAGATGTAGTGCAAATTTTTCTGGACCATTTTTTGTAGGAATTACAACTGTGTGTCCTGCGTTATTGCCACCTTGATAACGAACTACATATTGAACTCGATTACCTAATAAATCTGTTGCTTTACCTTTGCCTTCATCGCCCCATTGTGCACCGAGTAAAACTATGGCTGGCATGAAACTTCCTTCAAGTTAATAAATACAACCTGGATGAATCTAGTCGACACCTAATAATTGATTAAGCACCGCAACACCATCTAACCACGCAGATTCAATTCGAGGATTCAAATCGTAGGCATCGCCCACTATTGCCATGTTTTGTGGCAATTTAACTCTTTGACAATTTCTTGGTTGGGCAATTGACCATCGGGCTATGCCTTTTTCTGTAACTTCACTTTTTATATTCCACAGCTCTAAAACATGATCTACTACTTCATCAACATAATCTTGATAATTTTCTAATCTCTCTTTTGCATAGTTACTAGTAGTAATGGCATTTATTACTGGAGCATTGTCTTTTCTTCTTTTTCCATCATTAACAATTAAAGAAATAACTTCATGTTCATTTACAAACATGGCATCATATTTAGGTATTTCTCCATCAATAACAAGCCAAGCTGAAAGTGCTGAATCCCAAGTTTGCGCGGCTAATTGACTACTTATTTCATCTTCTAATATTCGAGCTGCTTGTAAACCTGGCATAGCAAAAACCACTGCATCAAAAATGTGATTATCGACTTTTATTTTATTGTTTTCTTTTTTTACTTTTTCTATTTTTGATTCTTGTAATACTTTTACACCTTTTTGTTCTAATTGAGCTAATTCATAAAAAGCTAAACTTCTTAAACCTTTTTTTGCAGCATATCTAGTGGGACCAGTTGTAGTAGTAATTTCAAAATCTTTAAAAACATGAAAAGTGTCTGTCCATTCATGGACTAACTCATTGTTAGTCCATTCAGTTAACTTTTTTTGAAAAATTGGATCAGAAACGGTGAAATAGGCAGCACCTACATCAATTACTCTGATTAAAAAGGGATGATTTCTTAAGGTTCTTAATCCCAATCTTCCACCAGGATTTTTACCTTGATCAAAAATCGTTACAGAGTAATTGTTTTCAATTAAAGTGTGTGCTGCTGAAATTCCAGAAATCCCGGAACCAATTACCGCAACAGTTTCTTGCACTTAAATTTAATTAAGAATTAGAAGCATCAGCAATGCTTTGCACTGCTTTATCTAGTGTTGCATCAAATTCTTGATCACTTTGTTGAGCTGTTAAACCTTCGGTTAATGCTCTAGAGAAACTTGCAATGATTCCATTGTTTCTGACCAATATTTGATTTGCTTTATCTCTTGAATAGCCACCGGATAAAGCTACAACTCTAATTACTCTTGGATGCTTTACTAGATCTGCATAAAAATTATCTTCAGTTGGCAGAGTTAGTTTTAGCATCACGTTTTGATTATCACTTAATTTGTTTAAGTGATCTAACAAAAATAGTTTTAAAATACTTTCTGCTTCTGTTTTATTTGGGCAATTAATATCAACTTCTGGTTCAATTATTGGCACTAAACCTTTAGCTAATATTTTTTTACCTAAATCAAATTGTTGTTCTACTATCTCTTTGATACCAGTTCTGTTTGCGTCTTTTATTACTGAGCGCATTTTGGTACCAAATACTTTGTGAGAATTAGCTTTGTCTAAGCGTTCATCTAATTCTGGAATTGGTTTCATTAACTGCACACCGTTATTTTCTGCAGCTAGACCGTTATCTACTTTCAAGAATGGAACTATGCCTTTGTTCTCCCACAGAAATTCTGCTGTGCCTTTTCCGTCAATAGTTCTATCCATGGTCATTTCAAAAAGAATTGCGCCCAGAATTCTTTCTTTATTTAAGGATGGAGATTTAATAATTCTGGTTCTCATCTGATGAACAAGATCAAACATCTGGTCTTCACCTGAATAGGCGGATTCTTCAATGCCATAAAGCTTCAATGCTTTTGGTGTACTGCCACCACTTTGATCTAGGGCTGCAATAAAACCTTTACCGGTTTTCATTCTGTTTAATTGCTCAGTATTCAACTTATTTTCCTTTACCAGAGATTGAATTTGACTAGTTTTAAGTATTCCACAAGCGCACTATAAATAAAAAAGCAACTTGGGTTTAAGGTATTAATTGTGAGTATTGAATCCACCAAGTCTGAATTGATTAAACAAATCAAAGAAAAAGCCGTTGTTCACGGCAAAGTTATTTTGTCTAGCGGTAAAGAAGCTGATTATTACGTTGATTTAAGACGAGTCACTTTAGATAGTGTGGCAGCCCCACTTGTTGGACAAGCAATGCTTGATGTGACAAAAGATTTAGATTTTGAATGTGTTGGTGGGTTAACCCTTGGAGCAGATCCTGTGGCAACAGCCATGATGCATGTAGCAAAACAAAATGGCAGAAATTTAAATGCTTTTGTTGTTAGAAAAGAAGGCAAAGCACATGGTTTGCAAAGAAGAATTGAAGGACCAGACGTTAAAGGTAAAAAAGTTTTAGCGGTTGAAGATACTTCTACAACTGGTGGTTCAGTGTTAACTGCAGTTGAAGCATTAAAAGAAGCAGGAGCAATTGTGGTTGGTGTAGCTGTTGTAGTTGATCGAGGTGCTGGGAAAAAAATTGAAGAAAATGGATTGAAATATCTTTCTGTAGTTTCTTTACAGGAACTTGGACTTTCTTAATCTAATTAATGAATCCTTTTGAAAAACCTGAATCTGCCAAATTAGTTTTAATTACAGATCCTTTTGAAAAAATCCCATTAGATGAAAATTTATTTGATGTAGTAATCAGAACTTCTAGTGCCAATTCTGCAAGAGAAGACATTGCAAGTTCAGTTTTTAACATTTGTATGCAAGTTGCAAATACTTCACCAATTGTTTTAATCGCTCACGAAAGATCTGGCACTTTATTGCCAGGAATCGGAAGTGGCTTGAGAGCAAGTTATAGAAAACTAATTGGTTATGTGTTTATTGATGGAAATCTGCCAACTCCAAATCCTGTTTCTCCTCCGAATGCTCAACTTTTAGAGCACTATTTTGATTCGATACCTTTAACCGAAGATTGGCCAAATGCACCAGTTATTTATGTGCAAACAAAAGATGACTCAAATGTTTGGGTTGAACAAGTAAAAGTAAGAGGATGGAAACTAATTAAAAACGAAGTTTCCCAAGCTCTTAGTGAAATAAGACAACTATTTAACGCTTAGATTGGTAAGAGTCAGAAAATTTTCTGATAAAACTTCTAGGCATAAGTTTTAGAAATCCCGCAAGTAATTTATAACGAAGTGAAGGAACCACAATTGTTTTTCCTTTCAAAACTGCTTTTATTGAATCTTTGACAACTAGTTTTGAACTTAACCACATCCAATTTGGAATTTCTGAAACAGACATATTTGCTCTCTGATGAAATTCAGTTCTTGTAAAACCTGGTGCCACAACACTTACGTTTATACCCATTTTTCTGTAATTAGTATTTAATGATTCACTAAATGAAGTTAGCCAAACTTTTGCTGCTGAATAAGTTCCACTTGTTGTCCAAGCAGCAACTGAACCAACATTTATGATAAATCCTTTTTGTCTGTTAATCATTTCATTTATTGCTGTATGAGAAATTTGTAGAGGAGCTTTTACTAAAACATTTAATAGATCTGTTTCTTCTTCTAAAGATGCTTTGTGGAAAGGTTTATTTATTCCTAAGCCTGCATTATTAACAATAAATTCAATATCTTGATCGGTTTTTAATTTACTTAATACTTTATTAATACCTTCATCAGTTGCTAAATCTGCGATTAATACTTCGTTTTTATTGTTAAATTTATTTGAGATTTCATTTGCTACATTTGATAATTTCTGTTGATTTCTAGAAACCAGAATCAAATCATAATTTCTTTCAGCTAATTGATAAGCAAATTCAAGACCAATTCCAGCACTTGCACCAGTAATTAAAGCTTTCATGCTTTAACGCTAGCAGTTAGTAATTTAAACTGCTTTTGCTACTTGGATTGCATCAATACCAACACTCTGACCTGATTTAACAATAGGAATAATTTCGATCGTATGTTTTCCAGGTCCAATACCTATCCAAGATCTAACTTTTACTTTTGATTTTGCTGATTTTGTGGAGAAAATTGCTAATTTTTTACCGTCAACATTAATTTGAATGTTGCCTCTATTTTTACCTGTTAAGAATCTTAAAGTGAATGCATCACCTTTAGTAGAAACTTTTATAGATGAGTTAGAAACATTAGTTTCCAAAAAATTCCCATTATTTGCTAAATTACTTCGTTTGGTTTTCCATTCTAAATTTTTAGTAGTTAAGTCCTCAGCTTTTTTCCAAGTTAAATCCCCATTTCTACCTGGTGTTTTTGAAATTGAAATTCCAGAACTTTGTATTGCTATAGGACTATTTGTTGTAATACTTGGGATCACTGCGGAATTTGAATTTCTTGGGGATGACACAGAAACAATTTGACTAGTCGGAGTTGGAGAAGGTGTTGAACTTTCCGTAGGTGAAGGTGTTGGAGTGGGCGATGGCGTTGGAGTAGGGGAAGAAGTTTCAGTCGCTGTTGGTGTTGGGGTCGGAGTGGGTGACGGAGTTGGAAGAGAGCTAGCTACAGATACATCTCCTTTGATGAAAGTTGGAACTGGATACGGCAAATTTCCATAGTCATCCGTAGCAAAAGTTTTGCCTCTTGAGTAGTAATGCATTTCATCTCTATTTGGAATATTTGCCGCTGGAATTCTTACAATCATCAATTTATAATTTTCAACCACGTTTAAAGTTGCAAGGCCAGAAATTCTAAAAGATTTAATATCAAATAAACCTTGATTTTCTGAACTCAAATTTGAAATAGTTGTCAACGAATATTTTGCTTGCTGAGTTCCATAATTACAAGTTGGGATGCCACCCGACATAAGAAAAAGTGACTCTGGGCAAACTTGAACTTTTATCTTTCCACCAAGAGCAGTGACATTTGGATCCCATGAATAACCTGCAGGAACAGCAACTTGAACTTGCATAACAATATCTTCGCCGGTTAAAACTGTGCTGGAAACTGCCGAAATTGATTCCAAAGTAATTGCATCGTTGGAAGTAGCAAGTGCTGGCACTTCTTTCAATAGTGCTAAAAATATTGGGATTACTAGTAATAAATAATAAGTCTTTTTCTTCCTCATAATCGTCCCTCGAGTAACTGATACTCGTGTGACGAGTTAATAATTAAATAAAGTCTCCAAATTGTTCCCAATTTGGTACAACTTATTTAGCTTTTAGAATTAATTCCTTGGAAGAATCTTCTGCATCAAAAGTAATTTTGTCGCCATCTTTTACTTCCCCGCTCAAAATTGCTTTTGATAAACGATCTCCGATTGCAGTTTGAATTAATCTTCTTAATGGTCTTGCACCATAAAGTGGGTCATAACCATTAACCACCAACCAAGATTGTGCTTTGTCGGTAACTTCTAAAGTAATTCTTCTATCTTTTAATCTCGTGTTTAATAACTCTAATTGAATTTTCACAATACTTGCTAATTGATCTCTATCTAGAGAATCAAACATGACAATGTCATCAAGTCTGTTTAAAAATTCTGGTTTAAACATTTGTCGCACCACACCTAAAACAGCTTCTTCTTTTTGTTTTTTATCAAGAATTGGATCAACTAAAAAGTTTGAACCAAGATTAGAAGTCATAATTAATATTGTGTTTCTAAAATCAACAGTTCTTCCTTGACCATCAGTTAAACGACCATCATCGAAAACTTGCAATAAAACATCGAAAACTTCAGGATGTGCTTTTTCAACTTCATCTAGTAATACAACTGAATACGGTCTTCTTCTAATACTTTCTGTTAATTGACCACCTTGGTCATATCCGACATAACCTGGAGGTGCACCTACTAATCGAGACACAGAATGTTTTTCTTGATATTCACTCATATCAATTCTGACAATTGCTTTTTCGTCATCAAATAAAAACTCTGCTAAAGCTTTGGCTAATTCAGTTTTGCCAACACCGGTTGGACCTAAAAATAAGAATGATCCAGTTGGTCTGTTTGGATCAGAAATTCCAGCACGAGATCTTCTAATTGCATCAGATACAACTGTTAATGCTTTATTTTGTCCAACAACTCTTTTACCTAATTCATTTTCTAAATTAAGTAATTTGGCACTTTCTCCTTCTAAAAGTTTTCCTACCGGAATGCCAGTCCAATTCGCCACAACTTCAGCAACTTCTGATGCTGTTACTTCTTCTGCAACCATTTGGGAAGATTTAGTTGCGTCTTCTCTTGCTTTTGCTAATTGGTTTTCTAAATCACGCATTTGTCCATACATCAATTTGGAAGCTTTTTCTAAATCTGCTTCTCGTTGAGCTTTTTCAATTTCAGTTCTAGTGGCATCTATTTGTTTAGTTAATTCACCAACTCGATCTAATGAACTTCTTTCTTGTTGCCATTTTGTTCTTAATTCTTGAAGTTTCTTCTTATTTTCAGTTAATTCTTCACGTAATTTTCCTAAACGATCTTTACTTGCAGCATCTTCCTCATTAGCTAAAGCAAATTCTTCCATCATTAAACGATCAACTTGACGTTGTAGTTGATCTAATTCTTCAGGACTTGAATCAATTTCCATTCTTAGTCTTGATGCTGATTCATCAATTAAATCAATTGCTTTATCAGGTAAAAATCTTGAAGTTATATATCGATTAGATAAAGTTGCTGCAGCCACAATCGCGTTATCAGCAATTGAAACTTTATGGTGTGCTTCATATCTTTCTTTTAAACCACGAAGAATCGAAATAGTATCTTCCACACTTGGTTCGCCTACAAAAACTTGTTGGAATCTTCTTTCTAAAGCAGGATCTTTTTCAATTCGTTCTCTAAATTCATCTAATGTGGTTGCACCAATCATGCGTAATTCGCCTCTGGCAAGCATTGGTTTCAACATGTTGCCTGCATCCATGGCGCCTTCACCAGTTGCCCCTGCACCCACGACTGTGTGCATTTCATCAATAAAGGTAATGATTTGTCCACCTGAATTTTTTATTTCTTCTAAAACGGATTTCAATCTTTCTTCAAATTCGCCACGATATTTAGCACCGGCAATCATGCCTGCTAAATCTAGAGAAATTAATTTCTTACCTTTTAATTGATCAGGCACATCACCTGCCACAATTCGTTGAGCTAGTCCTTCAACCACTGCAGTTTTTCCAACACCAGGTTCACCAATTAACACAGGATTATTTTTTGTTCGTCTAGATAAAACTTGAATAACTCTTCTGATTTCCTGGTCTCTGCCAATTACTGGATCTAATTTTCCTTCTCTTGCTCTATTTGTTAAATCAACTCCAAATTTTTCTAAAGCTTGGAAAGTATCTTCTGGGTTTTGGGAAGTAATTTTTTTGTCACCCATAATTAAATTAAGTTGTTCTTCTAATTTTGAACTTGTTACATCTAATTCTTTTAATAAACTACTGGCATCTGTATTTGATTTAGCTAAGGCAATTAAAAGAGATTCTGTTGATAAAAATTCATCACCTTTATTGGTAGCAAAATTTTCTGCTTCTTGCAAAATTTGGAATGTGCTTCTTGATAATTGTGGGGTAGAAACACTTGCTCCAGATGCTTGCGGCAATTTATTAAGGTAAGTAAAAATATTATTTCTTAATTTATTTAAATCAACATTTAAATTTTTTAATAAAGTAATATGAATACTTTCTTCATTATTTTCTAATAAAGCATTTAATAAATGAATTGGTTCCACATTTGGATTTCCTAATGTGGCTGCTTTTTTAACACTATTTCCTAATATTTCATTTGTTTTATTTGTGTACTGCACTTACTTAACCTCTTTGTACTCGTCTTGATTTCCACAACTCAACATCAGTTGAATTGACTGGTCTAATTCCACTTGCAAGTTTTGCTTCAAGTGCTCTTATATGATTTTCTAAAATTAAAATTCTTTTAACGCCTTCTAAATTAACTCCTTCAGCAGTTAATTGTGCAACGTATTTTAATTTGGCAATATCAATACGTGAATAAAGTCTTCGAGAACCACCTTGACGTGAGGGTGAAACAATTCCTAATTTGTCGTATTGGCGAAGTGTTTGAGGATGCAAACCACTTAATTCTGCTGCAATAGAAATTGCAAACACAGGCACATGATCTTCCACTCCGCGATAATTTTTCTTTTGAGTCATAATTAACGCTTCCTTCTTGCATTCAAAGCAATAATTTCAGCGCGAGGATTATCGTGAGTTACTTCTTTTGCGTATTCTTCTAATAAGTCTTTTGCTTTACCTTGAATGTTTTGTGGCACAACCACTTCAACTTTTACTAACAAATCACCTTTGCCACCATTGGTTTTTGGCATTCCTTCATTTTTAACTCTGAATATTCGACCATTTTGGGTATTAGCTGGAATTTTTAAAGTAACAGTGGTTCCAGTTGGAACTGGCACTGCAATTTGTGCACCAAAGACTGCTTCGTCGTAGCGAACAGGAATGGTGATTCGAACATTGTCTTGATCTCTTTCGAAAATCTCATCATTTTTTACAAAAACGTGAACTATTAAATCTCCAGCTTCGCCACCGCGGTCTCCAGGTTCACCTTTGCCTTTAAGTCTTAATTTGGAACTATTTTTTATTCCAGCAGGAATTCTTGCTGTAATTGTTCTTGTTTCATTAACAATTCCAGTTCCTTTGCAAGCGCTATCTTTTTGTTCCACAATTCGACCACTGCCATAACAAACAGAACAAGTATCAGCAAAACCAAAACCACCTGCATTTCGCATAGTTTGACCAGTGCCATTGCAACTGGAACATTTCTTTGGTGTAGTTCCAGGTTTTGCACCTGTTCCTTTGCAATTAGAACAAGTTGTTTCTCCTCTTAAAGTTATTGGAATTGTGGTTCCTTCAAGTGAATCATTAAATGAAATTGTTACTTCAGTTTCTAAATCAGATCCGCGACGTGATCTTTGTCTACGATTTCCTCCACCAAATAAATCACCTAAATTAAATCCACCTAAAACATCTTCTAAATTAATATTGAAACCTTGTTGATTACCCATGTTTCTTGGATCAAATCCACCAAACCCACCAGCACTTGCACCATAAGTTCTTATTTGGTCATACTCAGCGCGCTTCTTTGGATCTGACAAAACATCGTATGCTTCTGAAACTTCTTTAAACTTTTCTTCAGCATTTTTATCTTTATTAGTGTCAGGGTGAAGTTCGCGAGCAAGTTTTCGATATTTCTTTTTTAATGTTGCTTCATCAACATCTTTACTTACACCAAGAATTGAATAGTAATCTTTTTCTAAATAATCTTTAGCACTCATTAACTATTCACCTTCTTTCTTAAGTAAAACTTCTTAAGCTTTTGGTTGTTTAACCACAACTCGAGCTGGACGAAGAATTCTTTCACCAACTTTGTAACCAACTTGGGCAACAGTGGCAATTTTTTGTTCAGTCACACTTTCGTCTTCCATGGTGGAAAGTGCTTCATGAACAATTGGGTCAAAAGTTTCATCAACTTCACCAAATTGTTGAAGTCCTAATCTTTTAACCACAGTGTTTAAAGCATCTGCAACTGTTGAAAAAGTTCCAGTTAAATCACCAAATTCTTTTGCGCGAGAAATATCATCCAAAATTGGGATTAACTGTTCTAAGACAGTTGCTGTTGATAATTCGCGAAATAATTCTTTGTCGCGATCTACTCTCTTGCGATAATTTGCATATTCTGCAGTTATGCGTTGTAGATCAGCAGTTAATTCTGAAATTTTTTCTTGCGATTTATCAAGGCTAGGATCAGCAACATTGTTACCTGTCTGGTCAGTAAAGTTTTCGTTTCTTGGCTGACCAGTTTCAGGATCGATTCGACGTTTGTCGCTAATCTTTACGCCTTCGCTCGACTCTTCGTTTAGCTCAGACGCATTGCTCACTTGTTGTTAGCTCCTTCGTCAACAATTTCTGCATCCACAATGTCTTCTGCTTTTTCTCCATTTGCTTCAGCATCTGGATTTGCTTGCGCATTTGCTGCTTGTTCTTGATACATCGCAGCTCCTACTGCTTGAGAAGCTTGAGCAACTGTTTCCATTGCAGTTTTAATCGCTGCAGTGTCAGTTCCTTCTAGCGCTTTTTTCAAAGTGTTTAAAGGCTCTTCCACGTTTGCTTTAGCATCGGCAGGAATTTTTTCTGCATTATCTTTTAAGAATTTTTCAGTTTGGTAAACCAGACTTTCAGCACCATTTCTGACGTCTGCTTCTTCTTTACGCTTCTTATCTTCTTCAGCGTGAGCTTCAGCATCTTTCATCATGCGCTCAATTTCTTCTTTACTTAAACCAGATCCACCAGTGATTGTCATGGATTGTTCTTTACCTGTGCCTAAATCTTTAGCACTTACGTGCACGATTCCGTTGGCATCAATATCGAAAGCAACTTCGATTTGAGGAACTCCACGTGGAGCAGGTGGCAATCCTGTTAAATCAAATGTTCCAAGATTTTTGTTGTAGGCAGCAATTTCTCGCTCACCTTGGAATACTTTGATTTGCACACTTGGTTGATTATCTTCAGCAGTGGTAAAGATTTCTGAACGTTTGGTTGGAATAGTGGTGTTTCGTTCAATCAACTTGGTCATAACTCCACCTTTAGTTTCAATACCTAAAGAAAGTGGTGTTACATCAAGTAACAAAACATCTTTAACTTCGCCTTTTAATACACCAGCTTGTAACGCAGCTCCGATTGAAACTACTTCATCTGGATTAACAGATTTATTTGGTTCTTTACCAGTTAATTTCTTAACTAAATCTGTAACTTGTGGCATACGTGTTGATCCACCAACTAAAACAACTTGATTTATTTTTTCTTTGGCAATTCCTGAATCTTTAATTACTTGTTCAACAGGATTTTTTGTGCGATCTAATAAATCTTGTGTCATTGATTCAAATTGAGCACGAGTTAGTGTTTCATCTAAATGCAATGGTCCAGCTTGTGATGCTGTTATGTAAGGCAAATTAATATTTGTGGAAGTTGAAGAAGACAATTCAATTTTTGCTTTTTCTGCAGCTTCTTTCAAACGTTGCATTGCCATGTTGTCTTTAGAAAGATCAACACCATTTTTATTTTTAAATTCTGTGACCATCCAATTGATGATTTTTTCATCCCAATCATCGCCACCTAATTTGTTATCACCAGCTGTTGCTTTTACTTCAACAACACCTTCACCGATTTCCAGTAATGAAACGTCAAATGTTCCACCACCAAGATCGTAAACAAGAATTAATTCTTCTTTGTGTCCTTTATCTAAACCATAAGCAAGCGCTGCTGCGGTTGGTTCGTTAATAATTCTTAAAACATTTAAGCCAGCAATTTCGCCAGCTTCTTTTGTGGCTTGACGTTGTGCATCGTTGAAATATGCAGGAACAGTAATAACTGCATCAGTTACTGTGTCACCTAAATAACTTTCTGCATCTCTTTTTAACTTCATTAATGTTCTGGCAGAGATTTCTTGAGGGGTGTATTTTTTGCCATCAATATCTACAGACCAAGATGAACCCATGTGTCTTTTAACAGAACGAATAGTTCTATCTGGGTTTGTCACAGCTTGACGTTTTGCTACTTCCCCAACTAGTACTTCACCGTTTTTGGCAAAAGCTACAACTGATGGGGTGGTGCGAGAACCTTCAGCGTTGGCAATAACTGTTGGGTCGCCGCCTTCTAGGACCGTAACCACTGAGTTGGTGGTTCCAAGGTCAATACCGACCGCACGTGCCATATTTGATACTCCTTTGATACTTGGTATAGCCACTTTTGGGCTAATTGTTATCTATATTGACGCAAGTCAACTCAACATGCAACTTTTCTTAGCCAAGTCAACTAAGGATACTTGAGTGGTTAAGACTCAAGAATAGGGATATTTACTTGATTTCAGTCTTATGAAAGTTCAAATGGGCTTTAGAAGGAGTTGGGCCACGTTGGCCTTGATACCTTGAGCCATAAATTGCTGAACCATATGGATGCTCTGCAGGGGAAGAAAGTCGGAAGAGGCATAGTTGACCTATTTTCATTCCTGGCCAAAGCTTGATTGGAAGTGTTGCCACATTGCTCAACTCCAAGGTCACATGTCCTGAAAAGCCTGGGTCAATGAAGCCTGCTGTGGAGTGAGTCAAAAGTCCCAGACGACCTAAGGATGATTTTCCTTCTAGGCGACCTGCAATATCGTCTGGCAGCGAAATTACTTCATACGTACTACCTAAAACAAATTCACCTGGGTGAAGAATGAATGGTTCTGCTCCAACGGTTG
>JAYQPE010000011.1:0-318 GCA_038145175.1 Actinomycetes bacterium
CTTTAATACACCTGGAAGATCGTGATCTGAAGGACTAACGTTGCCATACTTATCTAAAGTCTTCAAATATTCAGTGGCATTGAAATGATTAATTACCAATTTAGCGAATAGATCAGCACTAGAATTTGCTGCTACATATTTTTTTCTAGCAGATTCAATTTTTAATGGTTGAGCAGTCTTCAAAGCCTGCATGAATTTGTCCACATTTTGATTACTTGCAGCATTTGATTGAGAAGGAATAAAAATTAAGGTTATGATAAAAGTTAATGCGTAAATTCTTTTGAAATAATTATGTGCCATATTTACTTTCCTTTGGTT
>JAYQPE010000011.1:328-9898 GCA_038145175.1 Actinomycetes bacterium
ACACAAAACTATCTCTTGTGGTGGGGCGACTGGGGCTCGAACCCAGGACCGACGGATTATGAGTCCGTTGCTCTAACCAACTGAGCTATCGCCCCTCCACCTCCCATTCTATGATTACAAAAGTCTTTAATATCTCTATTGGACTCTATAACTGGCTCAAAGGTAATATTCTGATTAGTTTTAACGTTTCAAAAAGTAAAAGATAAATTCTGCACAAATTTATCATTAAAATCTGCTCTATCTGATAGTTCAATGTATTTAACTTCATCTAACAGAGTTTGAACACCTTTTCTTTCATTACTTGAAAGCAAGACCATTTTCGCTCCCTCTCCAGCAACATTTCCTGCACTAACAATTCTCAAAATCGGTAATTTTGGAACTAAACCGATATTAACTGCTGATGTTGGCGATAAATATGAGCCAAATGATCCTGCTAGCAATACTTGTTGAATATCTGCAGGGTTAATTTTCAGTTCTTCTACTAAAAGCGCCCACCCAGTTGCAATAGAGGCTTTTGCAAATTGAAGCTCTCTAATATCTCTTTGGCTCAAATAAACAATGGGTTCTTCTTTTGTGCCGTGCAAAACAAATATTTTTTCACCATTTTCATTTTTCATAACTCTTTCAAAAAGATTTATATGTTTGCCTAAATAATCCTTTTCTTCCACAAATTTTCCAGAATTATCTACGATTCCAACTCTGGCTAATTCAGCCACAGCATCTACCAATCCAGAACCACAAATTCCAACTGGTTCAACTTCACCAATGGTTTGAATCTCAAGACCTGTTTCGTTTATTTTTACTACCTCGATTGCGCCATCTGCTGCACGCATCCCACATTTGATTGAAGCGGCTTCAAAAGCTGGTCCAGCAGGAGCAGCCGTTGCTAATATTTTTTCTCCATCGGTCAAAACTATTTCGCAATTTGTTCCCACATCAATAAACAATCTGATTCGTTTATCTCTATCAATGCCAGATGCTAATACTCCCGAAACAATATCTCCACCAACATATGCACCAAAAGAAGGAAATACAAATGCTTTTGCATTTTCGTTAACATTTATTCCAAAATCTGACGCTTTCAGGGTTGGAAAATCTTTACTTACGGTTATGAACGGAGCAACGCCAATTGGTTCTGGATCAATATCCAAAACAAGTTGAACCATAGTTGCATTTCCAGCTAAAGCGATTTCATAAATATTATTGCGATCAATTTTTCCTTCAAAAATGACTTGCTCAGTTAATTCACTTAAAGTTTCTTTTGCTAATTTGCTTAATTTTTCCAATGAGTTTTTATCTAACATAGTTGCCGAAATTCTTGAAATTACATCAGCTCCAAATGGTTGCTGTTTATTTAACATAGATTTCACTGCCACAGGTGTGCCGGTGTTTAAATCCATTAAAGTTGCTACAACTGTGGTCGTTCCCAAGTCGTAGGCAATGCCATATTTTTGATTTGTCGTATCTCCACTCTCAAGATCAATTAACTCTTCATCGGCTATTACAGCAGTTACTTCAAAATTATTTTTTCTTAAAATCGTTGGAATTTTTCTTAAAACCGATAAATCTGTTTTCAATTCAATATCACTTACTTCATCAATAATTCTTTGCAAATCGGTTCGCTGGTCTTCCAAACTTGGCTCTGAAAGTTTCAAGAATCTTTTTTGGATTGAAGGTCTTAAAATAACTTGTCTTCCAACTCCAACTGTTGCAGCTTTTGGTCTGGTTGAAAGTGGCGGTACTTCGATTTTTAAATCTTCAACAGCTCGAGAAACACAAGCTAATCGCCAACCTTCGTTTAACTCTTTTTCAGTGAAAGCTCTGATATCCAATCTTGAAATTGGAACTCTGCCTTCTGTGATTTTTACTTTACATTTTTTACAAGTTCCGTGACCACCACAAGTAGAATCAATTGCAATCCCATTCCAAGAAGCCGCATCAAAAACACTTACTCCAGGTGGAACACTTATGGATTTATTTGCAGGTAAGAGTTCAATTTTGACTCTTCCCTGACCTGAATGTTCTATTAATTCAGGTTCAATCTTTTCTTTGGGCATCTTTATTGAGTAGGTTGTTGTGCTCTAAACGCTGAAATCCAATTTGCACCCCAAGCGTCATTTCCAAGCAATAAATCAGCAGCCCTAACTGAGGTAACAATTTCTTTAGTTCTTGCATCCATAATTGCGCTAGTTAGTCCTGCAGCCATCGCCATTGGTAAAAATGAAGCATTAACTGCATGCCTGTTAGGCAAACCAAAAGATACGTTTGATGCTCCCATGGACATGTTCAAACCAAATCTTTCTTTTATTAAATGAATAGTTTCCAATGTAATTTTTACTGCTTCGGTATCTGCACCAACTGTCATTGCAAGTGGATCTATCACAAGATCTTCTAACGGAATTCCATATTTCTCAACAGTTCTAACAATCTTTTCTGTTATATCCAGTCTTTCTTTTGCTGTGGCTGGAATACCAGTTTCGTCGTTAGATAAAGCCATAATGACAGCTTTATGTTCTTTAACTAAAGGCAAAATTGCTTCCATTCGATCATCTTCACCTGTCATTGAATTAACTAAAGCTTTTCCTTCATATGCTTTTAATCCAGCATCTAAAGCTTCGATTACTGAAGAATCGATACAAATTGGAAGATCTGTTTTTGATTGAACTAGTTTTATCGCTTTACTCAATAAATCAGGTTCATCAGTAAGTGGAACACCCATGTTGACATCCAAAACATCTGCTCCACCTTCAACTTGCTGTTGAACATCTATTTCGATTTGACTTAAATCGCCTGCTCGAAGTTGCTCTTGAAACTTCTTTCTTCCAGTTGGGTTAATTCTTTCTCCGATAATTACAAATGGAACATCATGTCCAATAACTACTTCTTTTGTTGCCGAACGAAGAATTGAATGCATTGATTTCTCCTTAATTTAGAGATTTGGGAACTCGACCCAAATCGTGCATGAAACGATCTAAAGTTTCGTCGTGTCGAAAATCAGTGACATGAAGTCCTCTAACTCCGGGTAACGATAAAGCATGTTGAGCAAATTCTAAAGTTTGCTTATATGCCTCTTCTGCTTGATCTGTTGATTTTTCAACTCTGCTTATAACTTCTGCTGGAACATCTATTCCAGGAACTTTATCGTTCATAAATTTAAGTGGTCGTGCACCTTTAATTAAAACAATTGTTGGAATTATTGCAATTAATTTATCTAAACCAAGTTCAACCACACCTTTACAAAACTTTTCCAGTCTTTCAGGGTGATATGAAATTTGTAATTGTAAAAACTTAGCCCCCGCGGCAACTTTTTTAGCTACTCTTTGAACTCTGTATTCAAATGGAGGTGCAGACGGATTTTCTACTGCGCCAATAAAAAGATGAGGTGCTGGATCTAATTTTCTACCTGAAAGATATTCCCCTCTTGCCAATGTAGAAGCCACTCTAATTAATTGTGGACCATCTAAATCAAAAACTCTTTTAGCTTCAGTTTCATCCCCTGCAGTTACATCATCTCCAGTTAATGCACAAATATTTTCAATTCCATGCAAACTGGCGCCAACAATATCTGCTTGAATAGCTAATCTATTTTTATCTCTGCAAACAACTTGCATTATTGGTTCAATTCCATGCATTTTCATAGCAATGGCACTTGCAACATTGGAAGCATGTGCATGAGCTGCTGTGTTATCAGTTGCATTTACTGCGTCAAACCAAGGTTTTAATCTTTTGGCATACTTTTCAACTTTGGCAAAACCTTCTCCATCAATTACTGGAAATTCGGCCGTAAAAACTAATTCATTTGTTTGAGTAATTTTTTCTTCTAATAAAGACATTTAGTGTTTATCCATTACGTCCGAAGAGTTTTTCCAACCTGTTGGTGTCCATTTATCGCGCTTAGTAATGAAATTTATCCATGACGAGCCATCTTTTAAACGATGATCAACCGGAGGTCTTAAGTGATTGAATTCTTCTTTCCAAGTTTTTGGCAATGGCCAGTTTTGGCTTCTTTCAAATCCTTTTAACCAAACACATTTCATTTCAGGTTTAACTTCGCAATGACCATTTTCTCTGACTCCGCCACATGGTCCATTTCTTAAATTTTTTGGACAATTCATGGGGCAAGTCATTCCTGTGGAATGAAGCACACATTGACCACACATTTGGCAATCCCACATAGGACCTTTAATTGCGTGTTCAACTATTGGTAAGAATTTTGGCAATTTTATGCTTTCGCTAATTCTCTTTTTGCATTAATTAATTCTTTTGCTTTTCTTACAGCTGTTGATGCATCTGCGGCATATCCATCAGCGCCAACTGCATCTGCATATTCTTGAGTTACTGGCGCTCCACCCACCATAACTATTACATTGTCACGCAATCCTGCTTTTGTTAATTCATGAATATTTACTTTAAACATCGGCATGGTGGTGGTTAAAAATGCTGACATACCTACGATGTCAGGTTTATGTTCTTGGACTGCTGCTACAAATTTTTCAGGTGGTACTTGTACTCCTAAATCAATTACTTGGAATCCAGCACCTTCAAGCATGATGTTTACAAGATTTTTCCCAATATCATGTACATCACCTTTAACTGTTCCCATTAAAAAAGTACCAACTGTTTCAGCACCAGTATCTGCAAGTAATGGTCTTAAAACATTTAGCGCTCCAGCCATAGCTCTTCCTGCAATGAGCATTTCTGGAACAAAGAAATCTCCACGTTCAAAACGCGCACCAACTTCTTCTAGTGAAGGAATTAGTGCCTCAAAAAGAATTGAATCAGGAGTCATGCCTTGACCAATTCCTTCATTAGTTAATTCCAAAACTCTTGGTGCATTTCCAACTAATGTTTCGTCATATAGTGCTTTTAATATTTCTTCGTTTGTCATGCTGCCCCCCTGTTGTTTTCATTTTTATCAAAATTACTTAAATTCAAATTTTTGGAATATTTGCTCAATAAACTTATTGTTTCTTTTATCTTATTTTGATTTAACCTTGTAGAAGGACCTGAAACTGAAAGAGCGGCAACAACTTCTCCAACCTCATTTTTTACAGGCACAGAAACTGCAACTAGTCCTATTTCAAGTTCGTCTATAATTAATGCATAATTATTTTGTTTCACTTTTAAAATTTCTTTTTCCAATTCAGTTTTTGAAGTGATTGTCGCATTTGTTAATTTTTCTAATTTTAATTTTGAAATATCTATCTCTTGGAAAGCAAGTAATATTTTACCCGCTGCGGATGCATGAAAAGGAACTTTTTGTCCGACCCAATTTCTTGAACTTAATAAATACTTAGCATCAATTTGAGCAATATTCTCTACTGAGTCATTTCCAGAAATAGCTAAACTGACGGTTTCCCCTGTTTCATTGCCAATTTGTCTCATTAGTGGTTGCAACTTTGAAACCAACCTGCTCACAGAACTTATTCGAGAAGCAAATTGGTTAATAGTTATCCCAGTTTCAATTTCACCTTTTTTATTTCTTTGCAATAAACCGTTTCTTTCTAATGCACTGATAAGTCGACTAGCTGTACCTTTAGCTAGACCTGATTTGTTAGTTAAATAAGAAAAGGTGACGGGTTTTTCAGATTTCAAGACTTCAACCAAAAGATCAGCTGCCCGATCAACAGCTTGGGTGCCGGTGGCACGCTTTGCCGCTGCAGTCACTGGAAACCCCCTTCTAGTTTTCACTATATGAAACTATTGTTTCATATTGTAGGGTGTTTCAGTAGGGTGTCGTCAAGTACTAGATTTGGTGCTCACCAGACTTTTTCCGAAAGAAAGGTAAACCTTTTAGATGTTTCAGAACAAAATGCCTCGATATGAAATTTTGTCTCAAGATGCAATGGCCACCCTGGATAAAGGCTGGAAAAGAATTGTAAGTGAAATCGGTATCGAATTCATGAGTGATCGTGCCATCGAATTATTCAAAAAAGCAGGACAAAAAATTGAAGGACACAATGTTAAATTTGATCCAGAATTTATATTAGAACAAATCAAAAAAGCTCCAAAAGAATTTGATGTTCAAGCAAGAAATCCAAAAAATACTGTCCACATCGGTGGAGATTCAATGGTATTCAGTGGTGTTTATGGACCACCTTTTGTTAGAGATTTAAATGTAAGAAGAGATGCAACACTTGAAGATTTCAAAAACTTTACAAAACTTGCTCAAGCATTTCCTGAGATGGATTCAGCTGGTGGTGTGATTTGTGAACCAAACGACGCTTCATTAGATACCAGACATATTGATATGACTTACGCACTTCAAACCTTGACCGACAAAATTTATATGGGAAATGTGGTTTCTGGAAGAAATGCAAAAGATGTTTTGAAAATGACAGAGATTGTTTTTGGTGGCAGAGAAAAGATAGAAAAAACACCTTGCACAATTTCTTTAATCAATTGCAACTCCCCTCTTCGTTGGGATGATCGTATGCTTGATGCACAATTTGAATATTCTGCAGCAAATCAAGCAGTTTTATTAACACCATTTTTATTAATGGGTGCTATGAGTCCAGTCACTATTCCTGCAACACTTGCGCAACAAATCGCTGAAGCGTTAACTGGAATCACTTTGTCACAATTAATTAGACCAGGATCCCCTGTTATTTTTGGTTCTTTTTTATCAAACATTGATATGCAGTCAGGTTCCCCACAATTTGGAACACCTGAGTCTGGAATTGGTTTACTTTGCACAGGACAAATTGCTAGACATTTTGGATTACCTTTTAGATCTGGTGGAGGATTAAATTCTTCACAAACTACAGATGCACAAGCTGGCTATGAATCACTTATGACAATGCTTCCAACATTTCTTGCAGGAGCAAATTGGGTAATGCACACAGCAGGTTGGCTTGAAGGTGGCTTGGTTGCAAGTTACGAAAAATTTGTAATGGATGTTGAAATTTTGAGAATGTTACAAGCAGAATTTAC
Source organism: Actinomycetes bacterium (assembly GCA_038145175.1). Lineage (GTDB taxonomy): Bacteria > Actinomycetota > Actinomycetes > S36-B12 > UBA5976 > ATZT02. The sequence continues at coordinate 7,262 of JAYQPE010000011.1, forward strand.
TCCACTTGAAATAACTGAAGAGTCTCTAGCATTTGATGCCCACGTAGAAGTTGGTCATGGTGGACATTTCTTGGGAGCGGCTCACACGATGGAAAGATTTAGAGATTGTTTCTACAGACCTTTCCTTTCTTCAAGTGACAATTTTGAAAAATGGAATAGAACTGGTGCAAAAACTACTGATGTGAGAGCAAATGAAATTGCCAAGAAAAAAATTGCAGAGTATCAAATGCCAGAAATGGATGCCGCGATAAAACAGGAATTAGATGAATTTGTTGCTAAAAGGTCGGAGGAATTGAAAAAATGAAATCAGATATTGAAATAGCAAGAGCCGCCAAATCGAAACCAATTAATGAAATAGCAAAAAAAATAGGCATATCTGAAGATTCAATTTTTAACTACGGGCCTACAAAAGCAAAAATTTCACTTGATTTTGTAAACTCACTTGCATCAAAAAAAAATGGAAAATTAATCCTGGTTACAGCAATGACTCCTACTCCAGCTGGAGAAGGCAAAACCACTACAACTGTTGGTTTAGGTGATGGTTTAAACGCAATTGGAAAGAAGGCAATCATTTGTTTACGAGAACCTTCGCTTGGTCCTTGTTTTGGCATGAAAGGTGGCGCAGCTGGTGGTGGATTTGCCCAAGTTGTACCTATGGAGGATATAAATCTTCATTTCACCGGAGATTTTCATGCAATTGGTGCAGCTCATAATTTACTTTCAGCAATGATTGATAACCATATTTATTGGGGAAATGAATTAGGAATTGACGTTAGAAGAATTACTTGGAAACGCGTTATAGATATGAATGATCGCGCATTGCGAGAAATTGTTTCATCTCTTGGCGGACCAGGTAATGGTTACCCTAGGGAAGCAGGTTTTGACATAACTGTTGCAAGTGAAGTTATGGCAATTCTTTGTCTTGCTATGGATTTAGAAGATTTAGAAAGAAGATTGGGAAATATCGTAATTGGCTATACCCGAGATAAAAAAGCTATTACTGCAAAAGATTTAAATGCACATGGCGCAATGACAGTTCTTTTAAAAGATGCACTCATGCCCAACTTAGTTCAAACTTTAGAAAATAATCCTGCATTTGTTCACGGCGGACCTTTTGCAAATATTGCACACGGTTGCAACACAGTTTTAGCGACAAAAACAGCTTTAAAACTCGGTGAATATGTTGTAACTGAAGCTGGATTTGGTGCTGATTTAGGTGCAGAAAAATTCTTTGACATCAAGTGCCGAAAAGCTGGAATTGCACCAGATGCTGCAGTAATCGTTGCAACTATTAGAGCGCTTAAAATGCATGGCGGAGTTGCTAAAGAGGATTTAGGCAAAGAAAATGTTGAAGCTGTTAAAAAAGGATTAGAAAATCTTGGCCGACATATTCAAAATGTTCAAAAATTTGGAGTACCTGTCGTTGTTGCAGTTAACAATTTTGTAAGTGACACTCAAAATGAATTTGAAGAAGTCAGTAAGTATTGCAAGAGCCTTAATGTAGAAGCCATTCTGTGTAAACATTGGGCAGAAGGCTCAAAAGGAACGATTGATTTAGCCCATAAAGTAGTAGAACTAGCTGAATCTGGTAGCGCCAAATTCAAACCACTTTATGAAGATTCAGTTAAATTATGGGATAAAGTTTCCACAATTGCCCAAAATATTTATGGAGCAAGTGAAATTGTTGCTGACAAATCTGTAAGAGATCAATTTAAAGTATTCGAAGATTCAGGATATGGAAATTTCCCGATTTGTATGGCAAAAACTCAATATTCATTCTCAACTGATCCGAATTTAAAAGGGGCACCATCAGGACATGTTGTGCAAATTAGAGAAATTAGATTGTCAGCTGGAGCTGAATTCATCGTTGTTGTTACAGGAGAAATAATGACAATGCCTGGATTACCGAAAGTACCTTCCGCTAATTCAATTAAATTAAATTATTCAGGAGAAATTGAAGGTTTGTTTTAACTAGCTATCCCCAGCAGTACTTCCTGGATCAGCAGATGAAGGATCATCTAATTGATACTTTTTGATGGCTTCTACTACTTTAGATGATTTGATTTCATCGATTTGTGAAAGTGATTTTAAGCTTTGTACAACTATGGATTCTGCATCAACTAAATAATGTCTTCTTAATGCACCTCGAGTATCAGATACTCCCCAACCATCTGTTCCAAGGCTTACAAAGTTTTGTTTCAAATATGGTCTAATTTGCTCTGGAACTATTCTCATCCAATCAGATACTGCAACAACTGGGCCTTTGTGATCTTTTAACAGATGGGAGATAAATGGTTTCTTATTCTCATTTTCTAATAAATTACTTCTTTCTATTTCCAAACCATCTCTTCTTAATTCATTCCAGGATGTAACAGAGTAAACATCAGCACTAACTTCATATTCTTTTTCTAAAATTTCTTGAGCTTTCAACGCCCAAGGCATAGCGACACCAGAAGCCATAATCGCTATCTTTGAATATTTGCTCTTAAATTTAGATTCTGAATAAAGATATGCACCTTTTAGTAAATGTTCAGTATTAATACTTTTTGGTTCTTCTGGCTGAATGTACGGTTCGTTATAAACTGTCATGTAGTAATAAATATTTTCTGGATTTTCTCCATACATTCTATTTAAGCC
>JAYQPE010000011.1:9908-12135 GCA_038145175.1 Actinomycetes bacterium
ATCTTTAACAATGTGCGCGATTTCAAAACTAAAAGCTGGATCATAGGCAACAACTGCTGGATTTGTGGAAGCCAAAACCATGGACTGACCATCATCATGTTGCAGGCCTTCACCAGTCAAAGTTGTTCGACCAGCCGTTGCCCCAATAACAAAACCTCTAGCCATTTGGTCCATGGCTAGCCAGAATTGATCACCTGTTCTTTGAAAACCAAACATTGAATAAAAAATGTAAATTGGAATCATGGATTCTGAATGAGTTGCATAACTTGTACCAACTGCTGTCCAAGATGCAACAGATCCGGCTTCATTAATTCCTTCATGAAGTATTTGACCGGATTCAGATTCTTTATAAGACAAGAACAATTCTCTATCTACAGATGTATATCTTTGACCAAATGGTGAATAAATTTTTGCGGTAGGAAATATTGAATCTAACCCGAATGTTCTTGCTTCATCTGGAATTACTGGAACAAATCTTGGGCCAATATTTTTATCTTTCATTAAATCTTTAATCAATCGAACAAATGCCATAGTTGTTGCAATGGGTTGCTTACCTGAGGATTTTTTGGCATCGGCATAAACGTCTTCTTTAGGTAAAACTAGTGGTTTATTTGTAGTTCTTCTTTCTGGTAAATATCCACCTAATTGTTTTCTTCTCTCATGCATGTATTCAATTACTGGATCTTTTGGACCTGGATGATAATAAGGAGGATGTTTCTCATCAAGTTTTGAGTCAGGAATATCTAAATAAAGTGTGTCTCTGAATTTCTTTAAATCATCTAAAGTTAACTTTTTCATTTGGTGAGTTGCATTTCGTCCTTCAAAATGAGAACCAAGAGTCCAGCCTTTAATGGTTTTAGCAATGATTAAAGTTGGTTGTCCTTTATGCTCAGACGCTGCTTTATATGCGGCATAAAGTTTTCGATAATCGTGTCCACCGCGTTGTAGTGCCCAAATTTCATCATCAGTCATTGGTTCTACTAAAGCTTTTGTACGAGGATCTCTACCAAAGAAATGCTCTCTAATGTAGGCGCCACTTTCTGCTTTATAAGTTTGAAAATCTCCATCTGGAGTAGTGTTCATTAGATTTACTAATGCACCATCGGTATCTTTTGCCAGAAGTGGATCCCAAGTTCTTCCCCAAATTACTTTTATAACGTTCCAACCAGCACCTCTAAATAAACTTTCTAATTCTTGAATAATTTTTCCATTACCACGAACAGGTCCATCTAGTCTTTGTAGATTTGCATTTACCACAAATGTTAAATTGTCTAATTTTTCTCTTGCCGCTAATAAAATTCCACTTATTGATTCTGGTTCATCCATTTCTCCATCGCCAAGAAATGCCCAAACTCTTTGTTGTGAAGTATCTTTAATTCCGCGAGCATGTAAATATCTATTGAATCTTGCTTGATAAACAGCATTTAATGGACCAAGTCCCATTGATACTGTTGGAAATTGCCAAAAGTTTGGCATCAAACGAGGATGTGGATATGAAGGTAGCCCACCGCCAGAATGCGAAAGTTCTTGCCTAAACCCATCGAGTTGTGTTTCGGAAAGTCTTCCTTCTAAAAATGCTCGAGCATACATTCCTGGAGAAGCGTGTCCTTGAAAAAATATTTGATCAGCACCTCCAGGTGCATCATGTCCTTTAAAGAAATGATTGAAACCAACTTCATAAAGTGATGCACTGGATGCATAAGTTGAAATGTGTCCACCAACGCCATATTTTTGTGCACGGTGAACCATAATTGCCGCGTTCCATCTGATGAATGCACGAATTCTTCTTTCAATATGTTCATCCCCTGGAAACCAAGGTTCTTGATCTGGAGAAATGGTGTTTATGTAATCAGTGCTTGCAATTGTTGGAACTTCCAGACCTAATTCAGCTGACTTTCTTAAAAGTTCAAGCATTAAAAATTTCGCACGACGATTGCCGTGATGTTTAGCAGCAGATTCTAAAGAATCTTTCCACTCATTGGTTTCTGAAGGATCTTGATCTACATATTGAGATGGAATATGGGCATTGCCTAGAGGATTTGATTCAAAACTTGTAGACACGTTTGTGCTAGTCCCTTTCAGACGAGGAAAAGCTTTTGGCCTCGTGATCGTCCTTGTTTCATAGCCTAACTATGAACAGAATAAGTCTTTCAACCCATACATATAAGTAGTCAAAAGTCATTTTTTCTGTCTTTACCTCTAGCCAAATTACTGCATTTGGCTTTAG
>JAYQPE010000012.1:0-11663 GCA_038145175.1 Actinomycetes bacterium
GGCACAACACGGCCGTGCTACGTGTCCGGATCTCACCCCTAACTTTGAACTATTAACCAAGTGCCACTAGCACTACTTAAAACTATAAACCCCTTGATTCAGGGTTAGTCAAATTGAACATGCATTTGTGAATAAACGAGTTGATCTGTAAGCCGGGTTCTGTCCTTATTGCTAAGGGACAATCATCCATCTAGCGCTTGAATTGCTTCAAGTGTCATGCGATCTACCTGTGAACTTGAACGAGCAGTCCTCAAACGTTCACACAATTGCAATTACTTGCAATCTCTTGATCTTGCTCCAAAGTGGGGTTTACCTAGCCATCGCAATCTCTTGCAATGCTGGTGGTCTCTTACACCACCGTTTCACCCTTACCAAAATTTCTTTTGGCGGTTTACTTTCTGTTGCACTTTCCCTCGGGTCACCCCGGGTGGATGTTATCCACCACTTTGCTCTGCGGAGCCCGGACTTTCCTCTATCAAAAGATAGCGATTGCCCAATCAACTCGTTTAATTATTAATTCTACCTGCCATGTAATAGATTAAATAATTATGAGTCAACCACCTAAATCATTATGGTGGGATTCTCTTTCCACTCCCCTTGAATTACGAGAATCAGTCAACCAAGACTTAGAAGTAGATGTAGCAATTATTGGAGCTGGATTTACAGGACTTTGGACTGCTTATTACTTAAAACAAAATGAACCAAACTTAAAAATAGCTGTGCTTGAAGCAAATGTTGCAGGATTTGGTGCAAGTGGCAGAAACGGTGGCTGGTGCTCAGCTCTTTTCCCGGTTGGATTAGAAAAATTAGCAAAACAATCCAATCGAGAAACTGCAATTCGTATGCAAAAAACTATGTTTGAAACAGTTGATGAAGTTAAAAAAATAATTGATAAAGAAAAACTTGAAACTGAATGGGAAAAAGGCGGTAGCTTTTCGATCGCTCGCGATGAGATTCAATTAAAACGTGCCTTAGAAGAAGCCCAGCACTTTAAAGATTGGGGTTTTACAGATAATGATTTTACTTTCTATAATTCCACTGAAGCAAAAAATAGAATTAATGCTTCAAATATTTTAGGAACTACGTTTACTCCCCATTGCGCGGCACTTAATCCTGCAAAATTAGTCAGACAACTTGCAACCGTGGTTGAAAACATGGGTGTTAAGATTTTTGAAAACGCTAAAGTTACTACTTTTGCAAAAAATAAAGTATTAGTTAATAATTCTAAAATCACCGCAGGATTTATTGTTAATGCCACGGAAGCTTACAGGTCAAATTTTAAAAAATATAAGCGCGCCAGTATTCCTGTTTATTCTTTAATGATTGCGACAGAACCTTTAAAACCAGAAGTCTGGGATCAAATTGGTTTAAGAAATAGAGAAACTTTTGCAGATTATCGAAACGTAATTATTTATGGTCAAAGAACAAAAGATAATAGATTTGCCTTTGGGGGCAGAGGTGCACCATATCATTTTGGTTCAAAAATTAATCAAAGTTTTGATCAACATAAAAGAACTCATCAAGATTTACTAGAGACCTTAACCGATATTTTTCCTGTCATTAAAGGCGTGAAAGTTACGCACACTTGGGGTGGTCCACTTGCAATAGCTCGAGATTGGGCCGCACATGTCACATTAGATCAAAATACAAAAATTATCAGCGCAGGAAGTTACGTTGGGGATGGTGTTGGTACTTCAAACCTTGCAGGAAGAACTATCTCCGATTTAATTCTAGATAGAAATACAAATCTTACAAATTTACCTTGGGTACAACATCAATCAAAAAAATGGGAAATAGAACCATTTAGATGGATAGGCGTTAATTCAACTTTACAAATGGCAAAAGCGGCAGATGTTGTTGAAAAGAAATTCAAGAGAGAAACTTTTGTAACGAAACTTTTAAGTAAACTTAGAGGTCATTAATTTAAAGCTTTATCTAAAGCTTCATTCAATAAAGCATCAGCAACTAGATTCTCTTCTCGTGGAATCCATTTATAAGTAATTTGATTTTCGGGAAAGGCTTTTTTAGCCTTCTCGACTAAAATTTTCATTGTCTCGTGTTTAATTTTCCAATTACCGCTCATTTGTTCAACAACTAATTTACTATCCATGAATACTTCAATTTTTGCCTTCGAATCCAATTCATAACATTTTTCTAAAGCGCGAATTAATCCTGAATATTCTGCATAATTATTAGTTTGTATTCCAAGAAATTTTCCTTCTTGAAAAATTATTTCTTTTGTTTCAGCATCTCGTACTAAGCATCCATACGCAGCAGGACCAGGATTGCCTCGGGAACCTCCGTCGGCTTCAATAATAAAGTTCAATTTCTCACCAATATGCAACGGCAATTTTCGCACCGCAAAATTTCACTGGGATCAGTTTTTTTAATTTGCTCAAATTCAGCAGGTGAAATAGTTATTTGGCACGCTCCACACTTATTTTTATCCAATATTCCTGCTCCGATGCCATGATCCTGTTTTATTTTTTCATAAAGCTTAATTAATTCAGGAATAAATACATTTATAAGTTCTGCTCTAGATTTATTTAAATCAACTAAATTATTTTCGATTTCTAATAATTCTTTATTTAGATTATCTTTTTGCAGTTTTAGGTCATGATTTATTTGGTCTAGAATTACTTCTAAATTCTTCTGCTTATCTAGCATTTCTTCTAACTGACTTAATTGCTCAAGTTCTTTATTCTCAATCTCACTTAATTTTAGATTCATAGTTTCAATTTCGTGTTGAATTTGCGTCAATTGCTTCGGATTGGTTTCACTGGAATTCAATCGTTTTGTGTCATTTTCGATTCTTTTCTTAATATTATCTGCATCCAATTCAATTTTGTTAATTTGTTTTTTAATTTCGTCAATATTGGCTTTATTCTCAACTTTGGTCGCTTCAATGCCTGGAATTCGATTTTGCAATTCTATAACTCTAACTTTTATTGGGTGATTTTGTATTTTCTTATTTAAAGTAGCAATTTCATTATCAATTAAAGTAAGGTCAATTAGTTTTTTTTGAATTTCGGGAGCAACTTTCATCTATTAGATCCTACGCTTAAATCCCAAGGATCTGTTACTTTTGAAGAAATAGAAATTTCAACTGAATAATTATTTTTGTTTAAATCTTCTTTTAATTGATTTTCCAGGTCATTTAGCCAAATTCTTTCACTTGCCCAATGAGATATATTAATCAAAACTGGACCATTTAACTCTTTATTATCTAAAACAGCATGATGTTTAAGATCTGCAGTTATAAATAAATCGACTTTTAACTGTCTAACTTGTTCTAAAAGAAATGAACCCGAACCTCCACACACCGCAATTTTTTTAATGGATTTATCTAAGTCACCACTAACTAAAATTGCATTGTTATTACTTGGGAAAATATTTTTTAATTTAGTAATTATCTCTTCAATCTTTTCACTAAAATCTAAATCTCCATATCTTGCAATATTCAATGGCCCAAAGTTTTGAATATTTTTTAACTTTAATGTTTTTACTATGGAATCATTTACTCCACCAATAGCTGAATCAGCATTTGTATGCGCAACATAAAGCGCTAAATTTTTATTATTCATTTTTTCTTTTAACTCATCTTTAAATTTTCTGATATCTTCTACTTCTTGTGGCTCTAATACAAATGGATGATGTGAAATAATTAATTCAAAATTGCCTCCCAAGGCTTCTTCTATTACATCCTTGGTTACATCAACAGTTAAAAGTATTTTTTGAACTTTATTTTTTTGTTTACCAATTATTAATCCAACAGAGTCCCAATCACTTGCCAAATTTTTTGGGTAGCGTTTTTCAATAATTTTTGCCAACTGAGCAAGAGTTGGATTAGTCACGTGGGCCCAGAGGGACTTGAACCCCCGACATCCGCCTTGTAAGGGCGGCGCTCTAGCCAACTGAGCTATAGGCCCGAAATTATTTAACTTTAATTAAATAAATCTTTAATTAGTTCAATCTACCTAAAGCGTTGAAAGTGCTTTTCGATAGTCCGAGGTATCTCGTACTTCTCCTGGACTTGTGACTACTTTCCACCTAATAATTCCTGTTTTATCGATCACAAATGTTCCTCTATTTGCAAAGCCCAAATCCTCTAAAAAGACTCCATAGTCTTTACTTACTTTTCCGTGAGGCCAAAAATCACTCAGTAAAGGAGTTGTTAAATTTTGTTGTTCTGCAAATATCTTTAAACTTGCAACAGGGTCACAAGAAATTGAAAGTATTTGGGTTTGATCATTTACAAAGTCATTTCTTTCATCCCTGATTGTGCAAAGTTCTTGAGTGCACTTTCCCGTGAATGCAAATGGATAAAACATCAAAACCACATTCTTTTTATTTAGAAAATCACTCAAATTTATTGTTTCCCCAAACTGATTTTTTAGAGAAAACTCTGGGGCTTTACTTCCAATTTCAGCAGACACAACCTACACCTTTGCTTTTCGACTTTTACTTATCAAACTTGCAAGAAGTACTAGAAGCAATGAACCTACAAACATAATTGTTGCGATTACATTTACTTGTGGTGGGATTCCTCTTTGGGCTGCTCCCCAAATATAAATAGGAAATGTGACAATTCTTCCTGAGTTAAAACTTGTCACAATAAAATCATCAAAAGATAACGAGAACGAAAGCAAAGCCGCAGCTAAAATACCTGGCAAGGCAATAGGCAAAGTTACTAATCTAAATGTTTGAAAAGGTGTTGCATATAAATCCATAGCCGCTTGCTCTAACCGTGGATCCATCCCAGCTAGTCGCGCATTAACAACTACCACTACAAAACTAATGGTAAATGTAATTTGAGCTAATAAAATCGTCCAAAATCCAAGTGGAATAAAAATATTTAAGAATAAAGCGAGTAAAGAAGCACCTAAAATAACTTCAGGTGTAGCTAAAGGTAAAAACACAAATAAACTTGTTGTTCCTCGCCCTTTGTATCTATGTCTAATTAATGCGAAAGAAATCATGGTACCCAAGATTGTTGCAATTATTGTTACAAGTAAACCAATTTGAATACTTGTAGAAAAAGAACGACAAATAGTTTGGTCTCTACAAATATTTGTCCAAGCATCAAGTGAAAATTCATTCCAAGAAGTATTTTGTCTTCCCTTTGGTTTATTAAAGGACAGTAAAATAATTACTAGCAAGGGCAACATTAAATAAAATAAAATCAAAACTGAGAAGACTTGTAGCGTTTTTTCTCTAATAATCTTGATAACGGTGTTCATCAGACTAAGTTTTCTGTTCCAGCTCTTCGGATATAAAGATAAATCATCACTAAAATTACTGCCATAAAGGTGAACGATAAAGCTGATGCCGTTGGATAATCTCGTAAATCAATAAATTGTGACTGAATAACGTTTCCAATCATTTTGTTATTAATGCTTCCTAACAATTCGGCATTTATGTAATCCCCCGACGCGGGTATAAATGTAAGTAGTGTTCCGCTGACAACTCCAGGTAAAGAAAGTGGCCAAACAACTTTCCAAAAACTCTGTGAAGGTGGAGAATAAAGATCTCCGGCTGCTTCTATAAGTCTTGAATCTATTTTTTCCAAAGAAGTGTAAAGAGGCAAAATCATAAATGGTAAAAAGTTGTAAACTAACCCAGCAATCACTGCAATTGAAGTATTTAAAATTCTTCCCTGCGGTAACAAATTAATTGAATTTAAAAAAGTAACAACAAACCCATCTCCAGATAAAATAGTTTTCCAAGCATTAGTTCTTAACAAAAATGATGCAAAAAATGGAGCTACAATAAGCACCAGCATTAAATTTCTATATTTTCTGGCTCTAAATGCCATGTAATAAGCAATTGGATAAGCAAGTAATAGGCAAACAATTGTAGCGATTGCAGAATAAGTAAAAGCTCTTATAAATTGCGGATAATATTCAACTAAAGCAAGTGAATAATTAGAAACTTTAAAGGCCGGTAAGAATCCATCATCTGGACTAGCGCCTGCTGGTTTTTGTAATGATGTTGCTAAAAGTGTTGAAAGTGGAAATAGGAAAAAGAAAAAAAGCCAACCAATTCCAGGAATTAACAATAAATAAGGAGTTCGAGATTTACGATTTTTAATTGACTTAATCAAACTTAAATTTTGAACGTCTGACATTTATTCTGTCCAAGTTGGATCTAAACCTGCTGTTAAATCTTCATCAGGATCTAGAACGAATGAATGTCGTGGCTCCCATGCAATAGTTACTGCTTGTCCCGGTCTTCCTAAATCAGTTGGGTCAACATTTTGCTCAAACGCAGAAATTTCTAATCCCCAATTAGTTTCAACTTCATATTGAGTTGAAACTCCTACGAATGCGGTGTTTTTAATTGAACCGTTAATTTGATTTTTTGGTAATCCAGTTTTACCTTGATCAACAATTTTAACTTTTTCTGGTCTTACCCCAACTACAATTCGACCACTTCTGATTTCAGTTGATGAAGTTGGTACATAGATGATTGAATCTGCGAGCTTAACTGCTATTTCATCTTTTTCTACCCCTGCAACTGTTCCTTCGAAAAGATTTGATTGACCCAAGAAGTTGGCCACAAATACAGTTCTTGGATGTTCATAGATTTGTACAGGTGAACCCATTTGTTCAATTCGGCCTTCATTCATAACCGCTACCGTATCTGCCATTGTCATAGCTTCTTCTTGATCATGGGTTACGTGAACAAATGTGATACCAACTTCTGTTTGAATTCGCTTTAGTTCAAGTTGCATTTGTCTTCTAAGTTTTAAATCTAGTGCGCCTAATGGTTCATCCAGTAATAAAACATCTGGTTCATTAATTAATGCTCTTGCTACCGCTACTCTTTGTTGTTGACCACCAGATAGTTGTTGTGGTTTTCTTTGAGCCAAACTTGTTAATTCGACAAGTTCTAACATTCTCTTTACTTGATCATCTATATTTGAAGCTTTTTGTCTTCTTAAACCAAACGCTACATTTTCATAAATTGTTAAATGAGGAAACAATGCATAACTTTGAAAAACGGTATTTACCCACCGTCTATACGGGGGTAAATCAGTAATGTCATCATTTCCAAGTTTAATTTGACCAGACGTTGGTTGTTCTAAACCTGCAACCATTCTTAATGTTGTGGTTTTGCCACAACCCGACGGGCCTAATAATGCAAAGAAAGAACCCGCCGGAATTGTAAGCGTTAAATTATCGACTGCTTTAAAATCACCAAAATTCTTGGTGAGATTAACTAAATGTAAATCTTCTACTTTAGGTCGACTATTTACCACGCGATTTAGTTACCGATCAGTTTTGCCCAAATTTCGTTATATTTGGCAGATTGTTCGGAGGTAAATGGCATAGCTGAATATGCGCGTTTCAATAAATCTGCTGGTGGGAAAATTAATGGATTTTCAGCTAAAGCTGGATCTGATTTCATTAATTCCTCAGCAGCACCATTTACTGGCGAGATGTATTGAACATAAGCAGCAACTCTTGCAGCCACAACCGGATCGAAGAAATAGTTCATCAATTTCTCTGCACCAGCTTTGTTTTCTGCACCTGCAGGAATGATCATGTTGTCAACAAATATTGATCCACCAGATTCTGGCAAATCAAATCCATATTCATCACCTAATTGACCAAGATCTCCAGACCAACCAATTACTGCAATTACATCGCCGTTTTCCAAAGCGGTTGCGTATTCATTTCCAACGAATGCTTGGATATGACCATCATCAACTTTGGTTTGTAAATAATCAATTGCTTTTTGGAATTCTACGTCTCCAAAGTTTGTTGGATCATTTCCTTGCCAAGCCAAAACCAAAGGAATGGTGTCTCTTAATTCACTTAAGACCACTACTTGTCCTTTAAGTTTTGGATCAAAGAATTGATCCATAGAAGTTAATTTGTCTGTTCCTAAGGCATCTTTTAACTTTGCTTTATTCCAACCAAAACCTGCAAATCCTGATTGCCATGGAAGTGAGAATTTTCTACCTGGATCCCATGCTGGATTTTGATATGCAGCATTTAAATTCGAAATATTTGGAATGTTTGCTTTATCGAGTTCTAAAGCAAATCCGTTTTGAATCCAAATATTTGCCATCCAATCTGTTGGAGTAACAATGTCTCTTCCAGTTGGTTCACCTTTATCTAGCAGTGGTTTTTGCTTAGCATAAAACTCGTTATTGTCGTTGTAATCTTCAATGTATTCAACTTCAATTCCAGTTTGTTCACTGAATGCTTTTATTTCTGTAAATTCTTTTGTGTTCTCATCAACAGGCATATAAAGAGGCCAATTTGACCAAACAACTTTGTTTGAAGAACCACTTGAATCATTTGACTCTGTTGCTGAGTCAGATGTTGAAGTATTAGAACCTGCACCGCAAGCTGCAGCAAATGCAGCGGCACCTCCAATAGCACCAGCTTGTAAAACTCTTCTTCTATTTAGAAGATTCTTAACTTCCTTCGGCAAGTCATTACCTTTATCTTGTTTGCTCACTGCACTTTCCTTTCTTGTTGGGATTTATCTTGTCAGAATTAGTTGTCAATTTTGAACATTACGTGCTTGATTCGTGTGTAATCTTCAAATCCATACATGGAAAGGTCTTTTCCATAACCAGAATGTTTGAATCCACCATGTGGCATTTCAGAGACCATTGGAATATGAGTGTTAACCCAAACAGCTCCAAAGTCTAAACCTTTCGCCATTCTCATAGATCTTGCTACATCTTTTGTCCAAACACTTGAAGCAAGACCGTATGGAACTCCATTTGCCATTTTTAATGCTTCTGCTTCGTCGCTAAATTTTTGAACCGTAATTACTGGACCAAAAATTTCATTTTGAATCATTTCATCATCTTGTTTCAAATCAGCAACAACTGTTGGTTCGACAAAATAACCTTTATCACCTTGGCGATGTCCGCCTGCTAAAACTTTTGCGTGACTTGGAGTTCTGCTTAAGAATCCAGTAACTCTTTCAAGTTGATTTACGTTATTAACTGGTGGAACAAATGAATCTGGATGTTCTGGACCCTTACCAAAACTTGTTTGAGTTTTCTTTGCTTGTTCTGCTAAAGCTTGCACAAAATCTGCATAAACTTTTTGATGTGCGATAACTCTTGTCGCCGCAGTACAATCTTGACCAGCATTGAAGTAACCAGCAATTGCAATCCATTCAGCTGCGGCTTGGATATCGGCATCATCAAAAACTACAACTGGTGCTTTTCCACCTAGTTCTAGATGAACTCTTTTTAAATCAGCTGATGCGGCTTGCGCTACTTGCATACCTGCTCTTACTGAACCTGTAATTGCAACCATTTGTGGAATTTTATGTTCAACCAATGCTTTTCCGGTGTCACGATCTCCAGTTACAACGTTTAATACACCTGGTGGAAGAATTCCAGCTTCTGTAATTAATTCAGCCATGCGAACAGTTGAAACTGGAGTTGTGTCACTTGGTTTTAAAACTGTTGTGTTACCAGCAGCAATTGCTGGTGCAAATTTCCAAACTGCCATCATCATTGGATAATTCCAAGGAGTAACTTGACCAATTACACCAATTGGTTCGCGACGAATCATTGAAGTATGACCCTTCATATATTCGCCTGCAGATTTTCCTTCTAGATTTCTAGCTGCAGTTGCAAAATATCGAATTTGATCAAGCATTGGACCAACTTCTTCAGCCATAGTTACCGCAATTGGTTTTCCGGTGTTTTCAGATTCAAGTTTTACTATTTCTTCAATATTTTTTTCTAGAACTTCTGCAATTTTCCAAAGCGCCATTGAGCGTTCGCTAGGCGTGGTATTTTTCCAACTTTCAAAAGCTTTTGCTGCAGCTTGATAAGCCATATCAATATCTTTTTCATTTGATAAAGCAGCCATTGCAAAAACTTCACCAGTGGTTGGATTTATTAAATCTGTGAATTGTCCTGAAACTGAATCTTGTAATTTTCCATTTATGTAATTTTTAACAATTCGTTTTTCGGCCACGCTGGGATACTCCTTATATATAGAGAAAAGGCTTTGGGACTATTTAAACAATATCTGCTGAAACCCCCTCTTGAAAACCCAGGTTTTGGTAACAATTTGACAAAAAAGTCTCAAAAATTATCCCGACCTTGAGGAAAGCCCACCCATCGACTCGATATTCAAACCCCAGTAAATCTAGAGTTATAGGAAAGGAAGTAAAAAATTCACACTGGGGTGAGAACTTGTTAAGTTCAGATTTACTAAATGGCTCCCCTCACGCCTTGCAAACAGCAGCCAAAAATCATCTTTGGATGTATTTCACAAGACACTCAAATTTTGAAAAACATGATGTGCCGATGATCGTTCGTGGCGATGGATGCTACGTGTATGACGATAAGGGTAAAAAAATTATCGATGGTCTGGCTGGACTTTTCACTGTTCAAATTGGTCATGGCAGAAAAGAATTAGGTGAGGCCGCACGAGAACAATCTGACAAATTAGCTTTCTTCCCACTTTGGTCATATGCACATCCAATGGCGGCAGCTTTGGCTGAACGTTTAGCCAAATTGGCTCCAGGGGATTTAAATAAAGTTTTCTTCACTTCAGGTGGTGGCGAAGCAGTTGAAACAGCATGGAAACTAATCAAGAACTATTACAAGATGATTGGTAAACCTACTAAACACAAAATTATAAGTAGATTTCTTGCTTACCATGGCACAAGTCAAGGTGCCTTAAGTATTACTGGAATTCCATTTGCCAAGATTCCTTTTGAACCTCTGGTTCCAGGTGGTCACAAAGTTCCAAATACAAATTTTTATCGTGCACCAGAACACTTACAACATGATGAGAAAGAATTTGGGAAGTGGTCTGCTGATCAAATTGAACAAACCATAATTCTTGAAGGTCCAGATTCAGTTGCAGCCGTATTTCTAGAACCAGTTCAAAATTCTGGAGGTTGCTTTCCACCTCCACCTGGATACTTAGAAAAAGTTAGAGAAATTTGCACTAAATATGACATTTTGTTTGTTGCAGATGAAACCATCACTGCTTTTGGAAGAATTGGTGAAACTTTTGCGATAAATAGATTTGGAGTTCAACCAGACATTTTAATTTGTGCAAAAGGTTTGACATCTGGATATGCCCCAATGGGTGCCATGATTGCAAGTGACAAATTATTTGAACCATTTTCAACTGGAACAAATATGTTTGCTCATGGTTCAACTTTTGGAGGTCACCCTGTTGCAGCCGCTGTGGCAATGAAAAATTTAGACATTATGGAAAACGAAAAAATAAATGAACATGTGCGAAACAATGAAGGTTTATTTCGAAAAACTTTAGAAAAACTTTATGACTTGCCAATAGTTGGAAATATTCGTGGAGAAGGTTTCTTCTACGGAATTGAATTAGTGAAAAACCAAGAGACCAAAGAAAGTTTTAGCGCGGAAGAATCTGAAAAAATATTGAGAGGATTTATCTCGCAAGCTTTATTCGAAAATGGAATATATTGTCGTACTGATGACAGAGGAGATCCAGTAATACAATTAGCACCAGCACTAATTGCAAATAAAACTCAATTTGATGAAATTGAGCACATTGTGAGAAAAGTTTTGAACGAAGCAGTATTGAAATTAAACTGAATGCAAGATTTACGCAACTACACAAAGCAAAATAGATTTTTGATATATTTAGCTAGGTTTAAATAGACTTTAAACTGTTCCTTAA
>JAYQPE010000013.1:0-11552 GCA_038145175.1 Actinomycetes bacterium
ACTCCTGGCCAAGGCTGGTACACGCTTATTCCAATAGCTTCAACTGTTCTTTGGGCTATTGGGTCTTTTTGGGCACAAAAAATTGAATTACCAAAATCTGCTTTAACTACTGCTGCTTGGCAAACTTTATTTGGTGGAACTTGCGCGATTGGTGTGGGATTTTTAAGAGGTGAAGAAACTTTACTATTTTTCCAAGCTAGAGAACTAGAAACATGGGTCGCATTTTTTTATATTTCAATAATGGGTGCGATTGCTTATAGTGCTTATGCATTTTTGTTAGATAATGCACCAATTTCTTTAGTAGCAACTTATGCTTTCGTAAATCCTGTAGTTGCAGTTTTCTTAGGTGCAGTATTAAGAAATGAATTAATTACTTTTACGATTTTAACTGGAGGATTCATTGTTGTGATAGGAATTGCTTTAACAGTTTTAGGTGAAACTAAAAAAGAGATTGTTAATCCTTAAAAATTGAGGGCAATTTCAATAAATCTGTTATTAGCTTCTTCTTCAGCAATTGTTACTCGTACTCCATCATCAGCAAACACTCGAACACTTAACCCATTTTGATCACAAATTTTGGCAAATTCCAAAGCTTTTTCTTTTAAATCTAGCCAGATAAAATTTCCATCAGCTTTAGGTATTTTCCATCCAGCATTTGTTAAAGCTTCAACAACTCTTTGTCTTTCAGCAATTAATAACTTAATTCTTTTTAGTAATTCTACTTCGTGATCAAGTGCAGCTAAACCTGCTTCTTCGGCTAAATTAGTCACTCCAAAAGTTAAAGCAACTTTAGTTAAAGCTTCGATAACTTTAGGTTGAGCAATACAAAATCCAACTCTTAGTCCTGCCATTCCATACGCTTTAGAAAAAGTTCTTAAGATAGCCACATTTGGAATACCGAAAGCATCTTTTACTCCATCAACTATTTCTGGATCAGTTACAAATTCTGAATACGCTTCATCAAGCACTACTAAAATAGATTTTGGAATTTTATTAATAAATTCTAAAAAATCTTTTTTCTTTATTGCTGGTCCTGTTGGATTATTTGGCGAACATAACAATATGCAACTAGTTTTTTCATTAACTGCTTTTGCCATTGCATCTAGATCATGTTCAAAACTATTTGTTAACGCAACCATTACAGGTTTAGCACCAGAAACTTTTGTAATTATTGGATAAGCCTCAAATGATCTCCAAGCAAAAATAACTTCGTTACCAACAGTTGAAGATGCTTGTATTAGTTGAGTCAATACTGCAACTGAACCTGTGCCAAGTTGAATATTTTCAATACCGACGTTGTATTTTTTCGCTAATTTATTTTTAAGTCTTAACGATGCAGGATCTGGATATCTTTGAACTGTGCTGGCTGCTTTATTTATGGCTTCGACAATGGCAGGAATTGGAGCATAAGGATTTTCATTCGCAGAGATTTTGAATGACTTTTTCCCTGGAATTTCTGCAGGTAGCGCACCTGCTTTGTATGCGGGCATGCTCTCTAAATCGGCACGCATGCGAGGTTCAGTCATAAGTAAAGATTAGATGTTGGCCATTGCACTAATCTCAAGTGAGTAAATAGAGCAATTTAGGAGTCTTTGCTTTTGAGAAAAACCATCGGAATTGCACTTGGGGCTTTGAGTTTTTTTGTTTCTTTATCCATCTGGGCTTTTGCTTCACCTCCAGGTTCTGCCCCTGATGATGATTTTCACCTTCCCGCTATTTGGTGTTCTCACGGCAAAGTTGAAGGTATTTGTGATCCTGAATTCGCAGGTGATGGTTATGGAAAAACCTTAAGTCCGTTATCACCTTCTGCAATTTGTTTTGCATTTAATTCTGAAACCAGTGCTGCTTGTCAATCAAGTCAAGTTGATTGGAACAGCAAAGAATTAAGAGGTTCTAGAACTAATGAAACCGGAAGATTCCCTAATGGTTTTTATTGGACGATGAATTTATTGATTGGAGAAAACACACTTAATTCTGCAATGCTAATGAGAATTTTCAACGCAATTCTTGCAACAATCTTGTTGACTATAACAGCCATATTTTCTAGTAAAAATATTAGATTTGCTTTAATCATTTCTTGGATTGCCTTAATTACTCCGTTGGCAAGTTTTACAATTCCATCCACGAATCCAAGTAGCTGGGCAATAATTGGTTTAGGAATTTATTGGGCAGCACTTTTATCTTTCTTAACTTCGAATAATAAAACGCAAACAATTGTTACTGGGATTATTACAGTAATTACAGGATTAATGTCTATTAATTCAAGATCTGAATCAAGCCCTTATTTAATTTTAACTACTTTGCTAATTCTTTTCTTGCATACTAAATTTAGTAATTTATTCAAATTAAATATTAAATATTTAATTCCGTTAATTATCGGAGTAATTGCATTTATCGAATTTTGGACAACACCTTCAACTTTAGGTTGGTCAACTGGATTACAAGGTGGCGATCCAAATAGAACTAGAGGGGAACTATTTTTTAGAAACTTAAGTCAATGGCCACGTTTCATTGATGGATCTGTAGGGGGATGGCCTCTTGGTTGGTTTGATACACCAATGCCTCCAATGACATCTTTCTTTGCATTATTAGTTTTAGTTTCCGTATTTTTTATGGGCTTAAGAATTACTAACGTTAAGAAAAATATTGCGCTATTGATATTAATGGGTGCCATTTTTTACATTCCTTTAAGAATTCTTTATCTAGGTTTTAACTTTGTGGGAGAAGGAGTGCAACCTAGATATTTCTTACCTTTATTAATGGTGTTTCTTGGAATTGCGCTCTTGAGTTTTGAAAACGATAAAAACATATTTTTTACTAAATCTCAAAGTTTTGTGCTTATCGGTTCAGCTGTAGTCGCTCATGCATTTGCACTTCACTACACAATGCGTAGATACATCACAGGTGTAAGTTCCAGCTTCACCGGACCTGATAAAACTGACTGGAATTTAAACAAAGATGTTGAGTGGTGGTGGAGTTTCTTGCCAAGTCCATTAACAACTTGGGCTATAGGAAGTGTTGCTTTTGCTTTAGCGATCTTAATTAGTTTTATTTTTGTTAATAAAAAATCTAAAGTATTAAATTAACTGCTTCTTTAAATATTTTAGTGTGAGTATCCACATCTCTTTCTTTTGTGACTGGACACATTAATGCCATGTTGTGAAAAGGTGTCATTAAAATATCTCTATTAATTGTGTAAAGATGCATAAATTCATCTAATTCATCGTCACTCGCATTTGCTGATTGTGTGCCGTTTTTTGGTGCAGGTTTAGTAAATCTGTATTCGGCTCGTGCTCCCAATTGACTAATTGACCAATTAATATTTGTTTCATCCAATATTTGTTGCACTTCATTTGTAAATTTTGTGGCTAATTTGATCATGTGTGAAAAATTATCTTTAGTTAATACTTTTTCTAAAGTAGCTCTCATTGCTGCAACAGATAATGCATTGCCAGATAGTGTTCCACCCACTCCACCAACGTCAACTAAATCAACTCCTGTTTGAGTTAAAGCTTTTTCAGCAAGTTCTTGAGTTATGCCATAAGCACCAGATGGAATTCCTCCACCAATTGATTTACCAATTGTGACAATGTCAGGATTTAAATTATTTGCTAACGTCATCCCGCCATAACCTGCAGAAAATGTGTGGGTTTCATCTATTAGTAAAAGTGATCCATATTTAGTAGCAAGTTCTCTCAAACCTTCTAGAAAGCCTGGTTCTGGAAGCACAATTCCAATATTGGTTAAAGCAGGTTCGGTGATAATTACTGCCACATCACCATTTGCTAATGCTTTTTCCACACTTTCTAAATCATTAAATTCTGCAACTCTGGTGGTCTCTTCAACATTAAAAGGTGCACCAACATTTCCAGGTCTTAATAAAGTTTCTCCGTTTTTGCCACTTACTACAAATGTTTCATCAACTGTTCCGTGATATCCGTAAGAAACTGCTAGAACTTTTGATCTTTTAGTAACCATTCTGGCTAAACGAAGTGCCCATCTATTTGCATCTGTTGCAGATAGTGAAAATGACCAAAGTGGAACTTTAAATCTGTTTTTTAATTCTTGAGCTACCCATTGAGCATCCTCGGTGGGAAGCATTGTGGTGGCTCCACCTTTTTTGGTGTAGCGAAGATTTATTGCATCACTTACTGCATCTGGAGAATGTCCTGCCATTGCAGCAGTGTCTCCTAAAGCAAAATCAATATATGTATGGCCATCAACTGAAACTATTGTGTTTCCTTTTGCGTAATCTAAATAGATTGGAAAACCACCAGACCATTTATTCATCCAAGTCATCGGAACTTTGCCAAATAAATTATTTGCTGAATTAAAAAGACTCAAAGATTTAGGATTACGTTCTTTATAAAGTGCACGTTCTTTAATTAACGCAGAATTTAATTTATCTCTGTTAGCACTTGTCATGCTAGTTAATTTACAACAGGTGCAATTGCATTTATATTGTTAGGCATCTCAGCAAAACGAGAATAATGACCTTGGAAACTAACTTCTATTACTCCGGTTGGACCGTTTCTATGTTTTGCCACAATTAAGTCTGCTTCACCTTGTCTGTCGGATTCACGGTTGTAATGATCATCTCTATGGATCAAAATCACCACATCTGAATCTTGTTCCAAAGAACCTGATTCACGTAAGTCTGCCAACATTGGTCTCTTATCTGTTCTTTGTTCAGGACCACGATTTAATTGTGAAATCGCTACAACTGGAACATCTAACTCTTTAGCTAAAAGTTTTAATGATCTTGAAAATTCTGAAACTTCTTGTTGTCTTGATTCAACTCTTCGACCACTTGTCATCAACTGTAAATAGTCGACAATGATTAATTTCAAATCATGTCTTTGTTTTAGTCTTCTACATTTAGCTCTAATTTCAGTAATAGTTAAGTTTGGTGAATCATCAATAAATAGTGGAGCATTTGAAACCCCGCTCATTTTTCGAGCAAGTTTTTGCCAATCATTTTCATTCATCTTGCCGCTTCTCATTGCAGTTAAACCAATTCCAGATTCAGCAGATAATAAACGCATTACAATTTCATTTCGACCCATTTCAAGAGAAAACACTGCTGAAGTTGCATTATTTTTTATTGAAGCAGCTCTAGCAAAATCTAAACCTAAAGTTGATTTACCCATACCAGGACGTGCAGCTAACATAATTAATTGTCCAGGTTGTAAACCATTCAGTAATTTATCTAAATCATTAAATCCAGTTGGAATACCAACTAATTTGTCACCATGTTGAGCAATTGCGTTCATTTCTTCTAACGCATCATTCATTAATTTATCTAGTTTTTGATAATCATCTGCTGTTCTTCTATCTGTTACGTCATAAATTTCTGCTTGTGCGCGATCAACTAAATTATCAACTTCGCCTGTTTCGTCATAACTCATTTGCACAATGCGTGTGCCAGCTTCAACTAATCTTCTTAAAATTGCTTTTTCTTTTACGATGCGTGCGTAATAACCAGCATTAGCTGCAGTAGGAACTGATGCAACCAAAGTATGTAAATAAGCAGCACCACCAATTTTTGCTAATTCACCACTTCGAGTTAATTCAGCTGCAATAGTTACTGCATCGGCTGGTTCACCGCGAGAATATAAATCAATAACTGTTGAAAAAATTGTTTGATGATTTGGTCTATAAAAATCGTGTTCTCTTACTTGTTCAACTACATCTGCAATTGCATCTTTGGATAAAAGCATTGCACCCAAAACACTTTGTTCAGCTGCTACATCTTGAGGGGGAGTTCTTGTTGGATCTTGGGGAGGAAGAGGTAATTCAGATACGCTCATTTCACTCCTTTTCCTTTAAATAGTTTTTGGGCAATAGTCACCACAAATAAATGTGCCAGCAACCACTGACATCGTTAATTATGAACTAATTCCCTCACAAATAACCTAGGTCAACTACCGCCCAGGGCACAAAATTGCTTGTGGATGAACTTGTGGAAAAAACGGGGAAAACCGGTTTTTCGTGTGGGTTAATACAAGCCAAGCTGTGGAAAGAGTGGGGAGAATAAAAATATTTTTCCTTTCAATTTGGCTTTGACCTGCACAAATATTGAAAAGTGCTTGTGGGTAAAAAATATATTTTGTTAACCCAACAACGTTTGTCACATTGAAAACATGAGAAACTTCTATAAATGAATTTAAAAAATATTAAATCAATTACGGTTGTTTGTGCCGGAAATATTTGTAGATCACCAATTGGTGAAGTTGTATTAAAACAAAAACTTACAGAAGTTGGTTTAAGTATTGATGTTAATTCTGCAGGCACTGGAAATTGGCATGAAGGTGAAAATGCTAATTCAAAAAGCATCAAAGTATTAACGGAAAAAGGTTACACAATTAAACACACAGCAAAACAATTCAAACAAAATTGGTTTGAAGAAAAAGATTTAATTCTTGTGATGGATCAACAAAATGAAAGAGATTTAATTAATATTGCTCCTTTAGAACATAAGAATAAAATTAAATATTTTAGAGAATTTGATAAATCAATTGAATCAAAAGACAAGAAAAACTTAATAGTCCCAGATCCATATTATGAACCAATTGATGCTTTCTATGAAGTTCTAGAAATGTTAGAACAAGCATCAAACGGTTTAGTTGAAGAAATAAAAAAGGCCCAGCAATAGCTGGGCCTTTTTAAATTAATACTTACTTATTAACAATATTGATTGTTATAACTGTTGAAACACTTTGATGTAATTTCACAGGAACTTTATGCTTTCCTGCAATTTTGATTGGGTGTTTCAAGTTAAGGCTTCGGCGATCTAATTTAGGTCCACCAGCATCTTGCACAGCTTTAACAATGTCTGAAGTAGTTACTGAACCAAACAATCTGTTGGTTTCACCAACTTGGGCTTTAACTACTACATTTAAATTATTTAAAGCGTTTGCAATTTCTTTGGCATGATCTAAATCTCTAACTGCACGAGCAGATCTTGCTCTTTTAATTTGGTCAACTTGTTTTTGACCACCTTTAGTCCAAGCCACACCTAGTCTTCTGGCAATTAGATAGTTTCGGCCAAAACCATCTTTAACTGTGACTATGTCTCCTGGATTTCCTAAGCCATCTACAACTTGAGTAAGAATAAGTTTCATTTTTTAATTCCTATCTTGTAGTTGAGGTGTAAGGCAAAAGAGCCATTTCGCGAGCATTCTTCACAGCAATTGCAACATCTCTTTGGTGACGGGTGCAATTTCCTGTAACGCGTCGTGCTCTAATTTTGCCGCGATCTGAAATAAATTTACGAAGTAAATTTAAATCTTTGTAATCAATATAAGCAACTTCCTTTTTACAGAAAGGACAAGCTTTCATTTTGATTGGTTTTAAGTTCTTTGGTGAACTCTTACCAGTTTTTGATTGTTTAACCTGTTTTCTTGGCATTTAAATTTTTCCTAATCTTTTCTTAAAAAGGTGCTTCTTCATTTGTGCCCCAACCAGAATCTGGTGTGGCCCATGGATCTTCATTGGTTGCAGGTGCTGAATTAGTTGCAGCAGCATTTGTGTTTCCACCTTCACGACTTACTTTGGAAACTTTCGCTGTTGCATAACGCAAAGCTGGACCTACGTCTTCAACTTCTAATTCCACAACTTGTCTTTCTT
This sequence comes from Actinomycetes bacterium, assembly GCA_038145175.1. GTDB lineage: Bacteria > Actinomycetota > Actinomycetes > S36-B12 > UBA5976 > ATZT02. The sequence goes on from JAYQPE010000013.1 coordinate 7,630, forward strand.
GACCTTCTTTAGTGGTGTAAGAACGTTGTTTTAATTTTCCAGTGACTAAGACTCTGGTTCCTTTAGTTAATGAGTTGGTTACGTTTTCTGCGTGTTCACGCCAAACGTTGCAATTCATATAAACAGGTTCAGAGTCTTTCCATTCATTAGTTGTTCTATCCATATAACGAGATGAAGAAACAACTGTGAAAGATGCAACTGCTTGACCGTTTTTAGTAAAACGCAATTCTGGATCTCTTACAAGATTTCCCACAATTGTGACGTTGATATCGCCTTGTGCCATTTACTTAGCCGATCTAGCAACAGGACGCATAACTTTGGTACGCATCACTGATTCATTCAAATTCAATTGACGATCAAGTTCAGATACAGCAAATGCAGATGATGTTATGGACAACACTGCATAAATGCCTTCGTGTTTCTTGTTGATTTCGTATGCCAAACGGCGACGTCCCCAAATATCAACTTTGTCTACTTTGCCGCCATCTTGGCGCACAACGTTTAGAAAAGTTTCTAAACTTGGAGATACTGTTTTTTCTTCTAAATCAGGGTCGAGAATGACCATGACCTCATAATTACGCATAACTTTTGCCTTCCCCCTCTGGTCTCATTCGGTCAAAGCCCTTTGCTTCGACAGGAGGCTAAAAAGTTACAAAACCTTTTTTAACAAAGATTTTGTGACAGGGTTAAAGATTACCCGTGAGGTATTAGGTGAGTGGTTTTGAGGTCATTAGCCTTAGAAGCAAATGAGCCAATTAATCGGTGCTGCCTTTGGACTAGATCCAGATCCTGTTTCTCATGCCCAAGATTTAGGGGTGAAATGTTTTCAAATTCAAGCAGGAGATCCGCAGGGTTGGAAAAAACCGGAAGTGGATTTTGCAGGTGGGGTTAAAGAATTAGCCAGTTTGATAAAAGAAAAAAAGTTAACTGTTTATATCCATGCTGCTTATGTAATTAATGTGGCAAGTACTAATAATCGAATCAGAATTCCAAGCAGAAAACTATTACAACAAACAGTTGACTTAGCTAAAGAATTAAATGCTCATGGTGTCATTGTTCATGCCGGACATGTCACAAAAGATGATGATCCTAAAAAAGGTTTTGATAATTGGAGAAAAGCTGCAGAGCAAACAGAAATGCATGTTCCAGTTCTAATTGAAAATACTGCTGGTGGAAGTCATGCTATGGCAAGAACATTAGACAACATTTCTAATCTGTGGGAATTTGTTGGGCATACAGAAATTGGTTTTTGTTTAGATACCTGTCATGCCTGGGCTGCAGGAATTAAATTAGAAACTGCAGTTAAAGATATTAAGAAATTAACAAAAAGAATTGATCTAATTCACGCCAATGGTTCCAGGGATGAATTTGATTCTAGTAGAGATAGGCATGCAAATTTTGATGATTCGCTGTTACCAAAAGATTTAATTGGTAAAGTTGTAAGTGAAGCAAAATGTAATGTAATTATTGAAACAAGTGATGAAGGTATTAAACAAGACATTACTTATTTAAAGAAAATGGTTTCTTAAATTGTCACTCATTATCAGAGAAATTTCTCAAGAAGAATATTATGAATTTTTATCGCAACAATCATCATTTTCATTCCTACAACTTCCTTCTTGGGCAAAAGTAAAAAGTGGTTGGAACAACAAAATTGTTGGTTGGTTTGATGACAAAAAACTTGTCATTGCAGGATTAATACTTATTAGAAATATTCCAAGAACTAAATATTCACTTTATTATTTACCGGAAGGTCCAGTATTAACTTCCGATTATGCAAAAAATGTGATTGATTGGTTAAGTCCTTTACAAGATTTTGCTTTAAAAAATAAAGCTTTTGCAATAAAACTTGGACCACAAGTAAATGTTAAAACTTGGTATGCCAAAACTATTAAAAATGCTATTAATGACAATGTTTATAAGAAATTTAAAGATGTTGATCCGGATAGAACAAATCCATACGGCTTAGAGATTGCAAACAAATTAAGAAACTTAGGTGGATTACAAGTTGAAACCAATGATGAAGGTTTTGGTGATATTCAACCAAGATACGTCTTTGCGATTGAAGTAAAAGATAAATCTGATGAAGAATTATTAGCTAACTTTTCTCAAGAGTGGCGAAGAAATATTAAAAAGGCAGAAAAAAGTGAAGTACAAGTTATCCAAGGATCATTTGATGATTTAAGTATTTTCCACACTCTTTATGTTGAAACTGCCAAAAGAGATAAATTTACGCCTCGAAAACTTAACTATTTCCAAAGTATGTGGAAAGAAATCAATGAAAACTCCAAGAACTTAGCTTCTTTAAGGCTTTATTTGGCTAAACAAAATAACGAGACGCATGCAGCTTGTTTGTGGGTAAAAGTAGGCACACATGTTTGGTACACCTATGGTGCATCTTCTACCAGTGGTCGAGAACTTAGACCCAGCAATGCAATTCAATGGCAAATGATGAGAGATGCCAGAGATGAAGGTGCAGAGATTTATGACATGCGAGGAATTGCAGCAACTTTAAATGAAAAATCTCCTTTGTTTGGATTGCTTCGTTTCAAAATAGGAACTGGTGGCAAAGTTGTGCAATACGTTGGCGAATGGGATTTTGTGTTAAAGCCATTGATTTATAAATTATTTAGCCTAGCCTTGAAACAAAGGGGTTAATAATGTCTTTATCTTTGTATGTCAACAATCAAAGTTGGACAAATAATTTAACTAAAGTTTTAAACTCCTATGAAAATCAAATTGTTCCAGTTATAAAAGGAAATGGTTATGGCATTAATAAATCAAATTTAGGAAATAAAGCAAATGAACTTGGATTAAAAGAAATTGCAGTTGGAACCATTTTTGAAGTTAAAGAGTTAATTGATAAAAATTTTGAACAAATAATAGTAATGGATCCAATTAAAGACTTAGACAAAAATGCTTTTGATGAATTAAAGAAATTAAATAATGATCGAATCGTTTTGACTTTATCTGATGTAAATGATGCAACAAATCTTGAAAAAACTCCTGTTATTGTTGAAGTTTTGACCAGTATGAAACGCTTTGGTCTAACTGCAAATGACCTAAAAACTCTATCTAGTTTTCAAGTGTTAGGTTTATCGCTTCACTTACCAATTGAGAATTCGTTAGCAGGAAAACTTAATGAAGTAAGAACTTGGTTAAAGATTTATCAAGATTTTCTGCCTAATGCCAAGAAAGATGTTTATTTAAGTCATTTAACGCAAAATGAGTTTCTTACTATTAAGAATGAATTTCCTCAATTTATTTTTAAATTAAGATTGGGAACAAAATTTTGGTTAAACGATTTAAATGATTTTCAAATTAAATCAACGGTTTTAGCAGTCCATGATGTTAAAGACGAACAAATTGGTTATAGGCAAAGAAAAATTAATGATCAAAATGTTGTTATTGTTTCTGGTGGCACAAGTCATGGAGTTGGTTTGCAAGCTCCTAGATCTAATACAAATTTGAAATCAAGACTTACAGCAATTCTTTCTGGATTTTTAGAATCTTTTGATCAACATCTTTCACCATTTGTTATTTCAGGTAAACAAAGATGGTTTGCAGAAAGTCCTCACATGAATGTTTCTATGTTGAAACTTCCAAAAAATATTAAACCACCAAAAGTGGGTAGTGAAATTGTTGCGCATTTAAGAATGACGACAACAAATTTTGATTCAGTAATAATTAACTAGTTGGACTTGGTGTTGCAGAACTAGTTTCTGTTGGAGTTGGCGTAACTGTAATTGTCACTGTTGGAGTTGGAGTAGGTGTTGGTGTCGAAGTTGGTGTCACCGTAATTGTGATTGTAGGAATTGGAGAAGGTGTAACTATTGGTGTTGGGGCCACACTATTTTCTGGAAGAGTTTCATCCTCTGGATTAGTAATAGGTGGAGCAGTATTTATTGGTAATACTCCTGGTG
>JAYQPE010000014.1:0-10520 GCA_038145175.1 Actinomycetes bacterium
CCCCAGTACTTACTCTTCCAGCAGATTTTAAAGTATCTTCTGCAACAGAACATCTAACTGAAAAACCTTTCTTAGAAACTAGAATTACATCATTTTTCTTTGAAACTAGTTGAGCAGAAATTACCCGATCGTTTGGTTTTAAGTTAATTCCAATAATTCCACCACTTCTAGTTGAGTCATATTCTGAAAGTGGAGATTTTTTAATGATTCCTTTAGCAGTTGCAAGAAGTAAATATGGTGCTTGTTCATAGTTTTTAATAGATAAAATTGCTGCAATTTTTTCTTCTGGTTGAAAACTTAAAAGATTTGCCACATGTTGGCCTTTTGCATCGCGACCTTTATCAGGTAATTCATGAACTTTAGTTCGATAAACTTTGCCTCGATCTGAAAAAACTAATAACCAATCATGAGTTGAAGCAACAAAGAAGTGTTCAATTACATCGTCTTCTCTTAACGCAGCTCCTTTGATGCCTTTACCGCCACGTTTTTGGGCGCGATATAAATCTGATCTGGTTCGTTTAACGTAACCACCACGACTAATTGTGACCACGACATCTTCTGCTTTGATGAAATCTTCTGCTGATTTATCACCTTCATCAACCACAAATTTAGTTCTACGATCATCACCATATTTGGTAGCAATTTCACTTAATTCTTCAGCAATAATTTTTCTTTGTCTTTCTGGTTTATCTAAAATATCCTTAAAATCTTTAATAGATTTCATTAATTCTTCATATTCATCAGTGATTTTTTGACGTTCCAATGCTGCAAGTTTTCTTAACTGCATATCCAAAATTGCAGTAGCTTGAACTTCGTCAATCTTTAGTAGTTTTTGTAATCCTGCTTTTGCATCTTCAACAGTTTTTGATTTTCTAATTAAAGCAATAACTTCATCTAATTTATCGAGAGCTTTTAAAAGAGCAGATAAAATATGGGCTCTTTTTTCTGCCTCGCTTAATCTAAATTTAGTTCTTCTTTGAATTACTTCTATTTGATGTGTAATCCAATTAGAAATAAATAAATCAATACTTAAAGTTCTAGGCACTCCATCAACTAGTGACAACATATTGGCACCAAATGTGTCTTCTAACTGAGTGTGTTTATAAAGATTGTTTAAAACTACTTTTGCAACAGCATCTTTCTTTAAAACAATGACAATTCTCATTCCGGTTCGAGAAGAAGAATCATCTCTTAAATCAGAAATACCGGTTATTTTTCCTGTATCAACAAGTTCAGCGATTTTTAGTTTTAAGTTATCTGGATTTACTTGATAAGGAAGTTCAGTAATTACTAAATTTTGTCTACCGCGAGCATCTTCTGTGACATCCACAACTGCACGCATCGTGATTGAGCCACGACCTGTTTTATACGCTTCATCAATTCCGTTTCTTCCAACAATTACGCCTCCTGTTGGAAAATCTGGACCTTTAACATGTTCTTTTACTGCTTTAAATAATTCTTCTTTGGTTGCTTTTGGATTTTCTAATGCCCACAAAATTGCATTTGTTACTTCTCTTAAATTGTGTGGAGGAATATTTGTGGCCATGCCCACGGCAATGCCACTTGAACCATTAACTAAAAGATTTGGAATTCTGGCCGGTAAAACTGTTGGTTCTTGAGTTCTGCCGTCATAGTTGGGAATGAAATCAATGGTGTCTTCATCAATATCTCTAACCATTTCCATGGCCAAAGCTGACATTCTGGATTCGGTGTAACGCATTGCTGCTGCGCCATCATTGCCAGGGGATCCAAAGTTTCCTTGTCCAGTTACTAATGGATAACGCATTACCCATTCTTGAGCTAAACGAACTAATGTGTCATAAATTGCTGTGTCACCGTGTGGATGATAATTACCCATAACATCACCAACGACGCGAGAACATTTTGTGAAACTTCGATCAGGTCTATAACCACCGTCATACATTGCATAAATAACGCGACGATGAACTGGTTTTAATCCATCTCTAATATCTGGTAACGCTCTGCCCACAATTACACTCATTGCGTAATCTAAATAAGAACGAGACATCTCCGAACGTAAATCAACTGGTTCAACTCTTCCTGAATTTTCAGGTAATTTAGTTTGCTTTGTCGCCATTTAAATATCCAAGAACCTAACATCGCGAGCATTATGTTGAATAAAACTTCTTCTTGATTCAACGTCTTCACCCATAAGCACGTTAAATAATTCATCAGCTGCTGCTGCATCATCAAGAGTTACTCTTAATAAAACTCTTGTTTCTGGATTCATTGTGGTTTCCCACAATTCATCCGCATTCATTTCACCTAAACCTTTATATCTTTGTAATGCTTCTTCTTTAGGAAGTTTTTTACCTGCTTTTAATCCTGCTTCGATAAGTCCGTCTTTTTCTCTTTCGGTATAGGCATAACTTGGACTATCTTTTATCCATTTAATTTTGTAAAGAGGAGGTTGACCTAAATAAACATGGCCTAAATCAATTAGTGGTCTCATGAATCTAAATAACAGTGTTAAGAGCAACGTTCTGATGTGTTGACCATCCACGTCAGCATCTGCCATCAAAATAAGTTTGTGATATCTCAGTTTGTTGGCATCAAATTCTTCTTGCACACCAGTTCCTAAAGCAGAAACTAAAGCTTGGACTTCTGTGTTTGCTAAAACTTTGTCCAATCTTGCTTTTTCAACGTTAAGGATTTTTCCTCTGATTGGAAGAATTGCTTGGGTTCTGGAATCTCGACCATTTTTTGCTGAACCTCCAGCAGAATCACCTTCCACAATGTAGAGCTCACATTCTGATGGTTCTGTTGATTGGCAATCACTTAACTTTCCAGGTAAGCCGGAAGAACCTAATAATCCTTTTCTTGATCTTGCTAAATCTCTTGCTTTTCTAGCAGCCAATCTTGCAGTCGCAGCAGATACTGCTTTTCGTGCAACATCTTTTCCTTCACTGGGATGTTCTTCAAACCATTTGGCTAATAAATCATTTGTCATGGTTTGAACAAATGTTTTTGCTTCAGTGTTTCCTAATTTTGTTTTTGTTTGACCTTCAAATTGTGGTTCTCTAAGTTTTACTGAAACTATTGCAGTTAAACCTTCTCTAATATCTTCACCAGTTAGTTTTGGATCCTTTTCTTTTAACACTCCCCATTGTTTGGCATATTTATTAACTGTGGCAGTTAGTGCTGCGCGAAAACCTTCTTCATGCATACCACCTTCAGAAGTATTAATTGTGTTAGCAAATGTATAAACAGCTTCTTGATAACCAAGATTCCATTGCAAAGCAACTTCTGCGCTTAATCCTTTTTTCTTATCTTCATTTTCAATATGAATTACATCTTTATGAACTAAGGTTTCACCTTTAGCTTTATTTAAAAAGTTAACAAAATCGATGATGCCGCCATCGTATTTGTAATTAACAATTCTTTTTTCACCTTTTTCATCAATTCTTGCTTTTCTTTCATCAATTAAAGTTAAAGATAAACCTTTGTTAAGAAATGCCATTTCTCTAAATCGAGTAGACAAAGTGTCAAATGAATATTCAGTGGTTTCAAAAACTTCTTTATCGGCTTTAAAAGTTACTTTGGTGCCAGATCCTTCAACTGCTTTACCTTTCTTTAGTGCAGCTGTTGGCACTCCTTTTTTGTAACTTTGCGTCCACAAGAATCCATCGCGTTTTACCTCAACATGTAGTTCAGAAGACAGTGCATTTACGACTGATGCACCAACACCATGCAAGCCACCAGAGACTTGATATCCGCCACCGCCGAACTTTCCGCCAGCATGAAGCACAGTAAAAACTACTTCTAGTGCAGGTTTTTTTTCAGTTTTATGTATGTCAACAGGTATGCCACGACCATTATCTGTGACACAAATTTTTGAATCATCCAAAATACTTACAACAATTTCAGTTGCAAAGCCAGCTAATGCTTCATCAACTGAATTATCAACAATTTCATAAACTAAATGATGTAATCCGCGTTCACCAGTGGAACCGATATACATTCCAGGACGTTTTCTAACTGCATCTAAACCTTCAAGAACTTGAATCGCACTGGCGTCATATGACATAAGTTTTGATTCAACTCCTAAAAAATGAATTTTGTAAAAATGCTCAACTAGTTAAGACAATTCTAGTGTGTTGTTACAGGTGTGAAATCGGCTGATAGGCCTTTTTAGTAGTCATTTTTACGCATAGAAGGCACTCTCCATAAGCCTTTTTGCGTAGGTTTTGCTGGTCCATAAACTTTTAGGGTCTTGACAACACCATCTCCAACCTCTAATGCAATTCTTTTCTTTAAATCACTACTTAAAAGTCTGATTTGAGTTGCCCAAGTTGATGAATCAGCTCTTAAAATCAATTCGTTTACATCTGCATTAAAAATTTCTATTGAAACATGTGATGCAATTTCATCACCAACTATTTCATTCCATCTAGAAATTAGATTTGCTACTGATGTTGGTTGTTGCCAACCAAAATCTTTCATAATTTTTTTCAAAAGATTGTCAATTTTTTGTGGATCTCTTTGATCAGGATGTGCTCCACTTCTAAATTCTTCACTTTTACCAAACCTTGGACGTTTTAAAACAGATTTTTGTTTCTTAAATTTTGAATTTCTTGCTCTTGCTCGTGCTAAAGCATTTGCTGCAGCGTCACTTTTTTTGGAATTGTCATTCATTGTTTTCTAAAACCTGTCCATTAGTCACAAAAAGTTTTCTACCACCTAATTCACTAGGTACATCTTCTTTAACAGCTGCTGTAATAAGCACTTGTTCCACACTATTTAGCCTAGAAATTAGTTGATTACGCCTTGTCGTGTCTAGTTCAGCAAACACATCATCAAGCACTAAAACTGGATCTCCTGCTCTTGAATTTGCCTTCAAAAGATCAAAAGACGCAAGTTTTAATGACAAAGCAACCGACCAAGACTCTCCATGACTTGCATAACCTTTAGCAGGAAGTTCTCCGATAGTAATTTCCACATCATCTCGATGTGGTCCAACTAAAGTTAGCCCTCGATCAAGTTCATCAAGTTGTCTTTCTTTAATTTGTTCACTCATTTTTTGTTTTATATCTTCCAAAGTCATCTCGATTGAGGAAACGTTAGGTAAATATTTAATATTTAAAGCTTTACTAGCAGGTGCTAGTTCGGCATAAGCCTTTGCAACATAAGGCATTAAATCATTTACTAGCTGATTTCTGTAAAAAGTAATTTGGCTTCCAAGATTTATTAGTTGCTCATTCCAAATTTCAAGAGTGGAAAGCACAGAATCTTGATTATTTTTCCTTGCTACATAAGAACTTTTTAAAAGTGCGTTTCTTTGTTTTAAAACTCTTTCATAATCTGTTTTTAAACCAGCAAATACAGGGCTTTTTTGGACTAATAAGGAATCTAAAAAATATCTTCTTTCACTTGGATCACCTTTTACTAAAACTAAATCTTCAGGAGAAAAAGTAATGGTTTGTAATATGCCTAAAACGTCTTTTGTTTTTTTACATTCTGAACCATTAAGTTTTGCTTTGTTAGATTTTCCAGGCCAAATTTCAATTTCCACCCAATTAGTTCGATCTAAATATTTAATTCCGGTTCTAACTATTGCTCTGGGTTGGTTTAATTTAATTAATGGTAAATCTTGTGAGACTCTATGTGATGACAAAGTTGCACAATAAGAGATTGCTTCGACAAGGTTAGTTTTTCCTTGACCGTTGCTGCCAATAAAAGTGGTTATGCCTTTATCTAGATTTATTTCAACAAAGGAATAGTTTCGAAAATCTACTGCCGCCAAAGATATAACGTGCACAAGTTTTTAGCCAGCTAAACGAACCGGCATGATCAAATAACGATAAGAGTCATCGTTTACTCCCTCGTTATTCACACCACTTAAAACAGCAGGTTTGGAAGCCGCAGTAAAACTCATACGAGTAATTGGGGCATTAACACTTGCTAGACCGTCTTTGAGATATGCCGCATTGAAAGCTATTTCTAATCCTTCGCCATTCAAAGTTAAACCGACAACTTCTTCAGCTGTGGCATCTTCTCCTGCGCCTGCTCTTAAAACTAATTCGTTATTTCTAAAATCAAGACGTATTGGAGTATTTCTTTCTGCAACTAATTCAACTCTTTTTATGGCATCTAATAATTCTTGAGTTGAAACATCTGCAGTAGAAGAAGATTCACTTGGTAGAAGAGATCTATATTTTGGAAAATCTGCATCTAACAATCTAGTTGTGGTGCGTCTTCCTTCACCTTCAAAACCCATTAATTTATCTTTGTCTGACGCAAGAGAAATTAATATTTCATTTGAATTTAAAAATCCTTTAGCACCTTCAGCTAAAGTTCTTGCTGGAACTAATGCAGCAGTAGAAACTTTAGGATCATTTGGATTCCAAGAAAATTCTTTAACAGCTAAACGATATCTATCAGTTGCTGCAAGAGTTATTGTGTTTCCTTCAATTTCAACTCTGATTCCAGTAAGCATTGGTAATGATTCGTCTCTGCCAGCTGCTACTGCAACTTGAGCTACTGATTCTGCAAACACTTTTGCTTTTGCAGATCCACTTGTTTTTGGTAACGGTGGCAAAGTTGGATAATCATCTGGAGGTAAAGTTGGTAATGCAAAATTTGCTTTACCGCATTTAATTTCTAATCTTGATCCATTTAAAGTTCCAACTACTGGTTGATTAGGTAATGATCTTGAAATATCTGCAAACAATTTTCCTGAAACTAAAACTTTTCCACTTTCAGAAATTCCTGCATCAAAACTAACTCGAGAAGAAACTTCATAATCAAAAGCTGAAAGTGTTAATGAGTTTTTATCTGCTTCAATTAAAATTCCAGCCAACATTGGTTGGGCAGGTCTGGTAGGTAAGGTTCTGGCCGCCCAAGCAACTGCTTCGGCTAGGACATCTCTTTCAACTTGAAACTTCATGTTTTCTTTCTTTTAAATTTTTTAGTATTACCCGGTTGTAATTCTTCGAACTCTTTAATTTAGACCAATGCTTTCATGCTCTTAGACGCAGGGAAAGGGGTAAAAGCAAGTAAATTTTAAAAGTCCTATTAGTAGTTAACTTATATATATTTATATAACTAGTAGTAGTAATAGGGCTTGTTGATATGTGGGAAAACAGGCGTTTACCCAGTTCAGATTGGGTGGCGTGAACACCTGTTAATTGTGTCGAAGCTTTGTAATTTCGTTCATAACTTGGGGAAAGCACCGGTTGGTCAGTTCTTCCTGTGGGCAGGGGTTGATCTATCCACAGTATTTCGGTCTACTTCCCTCAAGGAAACCACAGGTTATCCACAGGGCTGTTTAACTATAAATAAGGACTTTAGACTTATCCACAGAATATAAACAATTGTGAATAATGTGAAATAAGAGGTCTTTTGGGGCGAAAAGTTATTAAACCCGGGTCTGAACTTTGATTCTGGTGGTTAAGTCTGCAACTTGGTTATAAAGACCACGTCTTTCTGCCATGAGTTGACGAATCTTGCGCTCTGCATGCATAACCGTGGTGTGATCACGTCCGCCAAAAGATTGGCCAATCATTGGAAGAGATAAATCTGTTAACTCTCGACATAAATACATGGCAATTTGTCGTGCAGTTACCAAATTTCTGGAGCGAGAAGAGCCAATTAGATCATCAATTGAGATTCCAAAGTAACTAGAAGCTTCATTCATAATTAAAGCTGCGGTAATTTCTGGACCACTTTGTTCTGGAAGTAAATCTTTCAAAACAGCTTCAGCCAAATTCATTTCAACTGGAGTTCTGTTTAAGTTTGCATAAGCACTAATACGAATAAGTGCTCCTTCTAATTCTCTAATGTTGGTGGTTACTTTGCTTGCAATGTATTCCAAAACTTCTCCAGGTACTTGAAGTTTTTCTTGACCAACTTTTTTTCTTAAAATTGCAATACGTGTTTCTAATTCTGGAGGTTTAATGTCAGTGATTAATCCCCATTCGAATCTGGAACGCATACGATCTTCAAAATCTTGTAATTGTTTTGGTGGTAAATCTGAAGTAACCACAATTTGTTTATCAGCATTATGCAAAGTATTGAAAGTGTGAAAAAACTCTTCCTGGGTTTGAACTTTTCCACTTAAGAATTGAATGTCATCAATTAACAAAACATCAACATCTCTATATCTTCTTTGAAATGCGGAAGCTTTATCATCACGAATTGAGTTAATAAAATCATTGGTAAATTCTTCAGAAGAAACATAACGAATTTTTGCACCTTGATATAAATCTCTGGTGTAGTGACCAATTGCGTGAAGTAAATGTGTTTTTCCTAATCCAGATTCACCGTAAATAAAAAGTGGATTGTATGCACGAGCTGGCATTTCAGCAGTTGCTACAGCTGCAGCGTGTGCCAATTTGTTTGAAGAACCAGCAACGAATGTGTCAAAAGTATATTTTGGATTTAATCTGGAAGATTCATCATGTTTAGAAACAGGGGAGCCAGTTCCTGGACGATTTTGATTTAAGAATTGTGGAATTGGTGCAACAGTTTCGGCATAAGTTGCATCAGCTAATTCATCAGTTGCATCTTCATCTAAGTTTGGTGCAATTGAAGGATCAACTGAAATAGCTAAACGAACTTCTCTTCCTAAAGCATTACTTAAAGCACTCACAACTAATGGACGTAACCGAGTTTCCAAAACGTCTTTAGTGAATTCATTAGGAGCAGCAACTAAAGCTGTGTCTTCAACTAACGCTAAAGGTCTGGTTAAAGAAACAAATGCTCGTTGTTGAGCAGTTAAAGCGTCATCACCTAGGCCACCAATGGCTCTAGTCCAGACCTCATGAAGGTCTACGTTTTCTTCCACAAAAATCCTTAATCTATCCACAAAGTTATCCACAAGATGTGGAGATGAGGTTTTTATGAGGCTAAATTCCCCTAAAAAATCCCCTGACCTGTGGACAATACAGGGTCACTACTTGGTCTGACAAGGCGGATGAACAATTTCTGTGGATAAAAACCCCATTTAGGTTTATCAGTTTTCCAGTCTCAAGATCTACCCCTTGTGTTACTCAAGTTAACTCATTGCAATATGGTTGAACTTCAAGAATTAATAGGAGCAACTTTAAGTGAAGCGCACTTACCAACCAAACAACAGAAAGAAAGCCAAAGTTCATGGCTTTCGTGAACGCATGAGCACTCGTGGAGGCCGTGCTGTTCTTTCTGCTCGTCGCCGCAAGGGTAGAGCTTCTATTTCAGTTTCTTCCCGCTAACTAAATCCTGTAAAAGGTTTAAAAAAGGGGCATCTAGATGCTTCCCAAAAAACATCGACTTAATCTTTCCAAAGACTTTGAAAAAGTAACCAAAAAAGGTGTGAAGGTTAACACCGAAATTGCTGTCATTTATGCCATCGCAAATCCGTTAACGCAAACTAATTCTCAAATCGGTTTAATTGTTTCTAAAATTGTGGGCAATTCTGTTGTTAGACATAAAGTGTCAAGACAAATTAGAAATATTGTAAAAGAAGTTTTAAACAAAATTCCTAATAATATTCAAATAGTGATTAGAGCATTACCAAAAATAAATGAATTAGAATTTTTAGAAATTGAAAATGTTTTAACAAAAGCAATTTTAAAATCAATCGAGAAAGCAAATGTTTAAAAAACCCTTGTCAAATAAGGCTTTTTTGAACATTTTACAATTTCCCAGAAAAATATTTTTAATTTTATTTTTACCAATTATTTTTATTTATCAAAAAATATTTTCTCCACTTTTAGGACCACGTTGTAAATATCATCCAAGTTGTTCAAATTATTTTGTGCAAGCTATAAAAGTTCACGGAATTATTAAAGGATTAATTTTAGGAATGTTAAGAATATTTAGATGTAATCCTTTAAGTAAAGGTGGATTTAATCCAGTTCCGGAAAAAGGTTTTTGGTTTGCCTCGGTCTATCCGGATGGCTCCCCCCGGCACTAGCGCTTTTTTCAAAGACATGGGACGATTTAAGTCTTGAATGAATTAATGCCCGCCTGAAAAAAGTAAGACCAAAAAGCTTTGGAGTTTAGTTAAGTGATTGACACACTTTTAGCACCATTGGAATGGGTAATTTCTGCCCTGCTTTATTTCTTCCATCAAGGATTCTCAACCTTTCTAGATCCAACAGCAGGTGTCACCTGGGCACTTTCAATTGTGGGCCTAGTAATCGTGGTTCGTATCTTGATCATTCCTTTGTTTGTGCGCCAAGTGAAAAGCCAAAGAAATTTACAACTGATTCAGCCTCAAATGAAAGAACTGCAAAAAAAGTATGCAGGAGACCGGGAAAAACTTGGTCAAGAAATGATGAAGCTTTATCGCGAAACTGGTACCAATCCCCTAGCTTCTTGCTTTCCAATCCTGTTACAAGCACCAATATTTTTTGCTCTTTTTAGAGTTCTCCAATATGGAATTTCCCAAGAAAAAGCGGTTGGTTACTTTTTGAATTACCCAAATTTGGTATCTATGGCACATGATGCCCAGCTTTTTGGAGTTCCACTGTGGGGGTATTTCTTAGGAGCACCTCAAACCCCAAACCCTGTATCTT
>JAYQPE010000015.1:0-10446 GCA_038145175.1 Actinomycetes bacterium
CAATAATAATTTTTCTAACAAAATATATTCCAGCAATAACAATTCCTATATAGACTAAATAATCTAAATATTTTGTATATTTTTCCGCACTTGACCAACGATCTCCTAGAAAAAAACCGATTGAGATCCAAAGAGTGTTCCAGATTCCGCTTCCTAAAGTTGTATAAATTATGAATTTAGAAAGCTTCATATTTGTTAATCCAGCGGGAATACTCACCAAACTTCTAATTAAGGGAATAAGTCGACCAAAGAAAACAAGTTGAGCACCATGACGTTCAAACCATGATGCAGTTTTTTGTAGATCTTTTACCTGAAGCCCTACAAATTTTCCATATTTACCTACTATTTGTTCAAGTCTTTTTTCTGAAAAAGCCCTACCCATTCCATAAAGAAATAAAGCACCTGAAAGTGAACCAAGTGTAGTTGCGATAATTGCGGCAACAAAATTAAAGTTTCCAATTGAAATATTAAAACCTGAAAGTAAAAGTATAAGTTCTGATGGAATTGGAATAATTACAACTTCAATAGCAATTAGAAGTACTGCACCAACTAGGCCAATTTGATCTATTAAATTAACGGCAAATTCAAGCATTTCTTTATACTACTTGAGACAAGTCTTTAATAACTTGATATTGCAATGTGAGTCCATAAAATCCACTTTAAACTCTTGCTTAATTACCTGACGTGATTCAAAAATAGTTATAAATTTCCTTTAATAGATTCACTAAAAATTTCCGGTCTTGTTTCAAATAAAATTAGATCTTCCGATAGAAGATTTGGAAAATCCTTAATAAAATTTTTAACGTAATCTTTTTCTAAGTGCTCTTGAAAAGCTTCATTTGACTTATATACTTCTATATTCAGAAAATAGTTTTCTTCTTCATTAAAATTAACAGTGTATTTAATAACGCCTGGTTCATTTAACGAAAGTTTTGCCCCTTCGAGCAATCTTTTATGCAATTCGTCTTTCAAGCCTATTTTTGGTTTGAAAATAGCAACGATTACTTTATGGCTCATTTAAATCTTTCTTAAGACTCTATTTGGGTTTAACTCTGATACCAATAGACTAACTAGTGATTGAGTAAAACACATGAGGGAGTTCAAATTGGTCTCTTATCAAAGGTTTAAAGACCGGGTTGTAATCATTACAGGTGCTGCAAGCGGAATGGGGAAACAAACCGCGCTTGATTTTGCTGAAGAAGGTGCAACAGTTATTGCCTCAGATATTGATCGAGAAGAGTTAGAACTCGTTAAAAAACAAATACTTACAAATGGCGGAAAGTGTGAATCTATTATTTGTGATGTTGCAAATAAAGTTCAGGTGGATAATCTTGTCAAAGAAACAATTAGTAAATATAACAAAATTGATATTTTAATAAACAATGCTGGATTTTTAACTTCTGGAACTATAGAAGAAACGACAGATGAATTAATTGACTTAACAATCGATATCAATTTAAAAAGTGTTCTATATTTTATTAGAGCAGTAACACCAATAATGAAAAAGCAAAAATATGGAAGAATTGTGAATGTTTCTTCAATCACAGGTAAGAATGGCGATAATTCAACAATATTTGCATATGGTGCTGCCAAAGGTGCAATAATTTCTTTGACTCGTTCAGTCGCAAGACAATTAGGTCCATTTGGTATCACTTGCAATTCAATAGCACCACATGCAGTTATGACAAAAATGATGCAATATTGGGATGAAGAAAAAAGAAATGAAATTGCTAATAAAATTCCCGTAAAAAGACTTGGGACTGTTGAAGATATGTCAAGTCTCATGAGATATTTATCTACTGAAGAAGCTTCGTTTATTACAGGTGAAACTGTAAATATAAACGGTGGCTACTACATGGACTAGTAATGTCTGAAAAACAATTTTTAATCTTTGATATTGGTGCAAGTGGTGGTAGATCAACTGTTGGCAAAGTATTAAATAATTCTTTTCAATTAGAAGAAACATATAGATTTAAAAATGGACCAATCTCAGTTTCCGGTTCTATTTATTGGGATGCACTAAACATATTTTCTGAAATTAAAAATGCTCTACATAAAAGCGTAAAGAGTTTTCCTGAAATTAAAACTTTAGCTTTAGATACCTGGGGGTGTGATTTTGCTTTTATAGACAACAAAGGTCAAATGATTGCCAACCCCTACACTTACCGAGAACCAAAACGTCACAAAGTTGCAGAAAAATTACATGCGCTTTTACCTGAATCTGACTTATATAACTTGTCAGGAGCACCTCTAGATCGAATTATGAGTATTTATCAATTATTTTCATTCCAACAAGAAAAATCTCCAGAATTTAACAATGGTTCTAAATTCTTAATGATTCCTGATTTAATGAACTATTTTCTCACAGGAGAAATATCAAATGAATTCACTAATGCCACCATGACACTTTTAGTGAATCAAAAAACGCGTAACTGGGAAACCAGCGTCATGAAAAAATTAGAATTTAATCCAGATTGGTTTTCAAATCTTTCTGAAGCTGGAAATTCATTAGGTAAAATAAAAAATGAGATTTCTAGTGAATTAGATATAAAAACTTTAGAAGTAATAATTCCTGCCACACATGACACGGCAAGTGCCGTAAGTGGAATTCCTGTTGATTCTAATTTTAAAACTGGTTCATGGGCTTTTATCAGCATGGGAACTTGGTGCATCTGTGGAATTGAAACAAATTCCCCAATAATTTCAAGTGAAGCTTTGCAATCTGGTTTTGGAAATGAAGGTGCCAGCGAGGGGAAAAATTTATTAGTAAGAAATCTTGTAGGTCTTTGGATCATTCAAGAATGCAAAAAAAGATGGGAAACAGAATTAAACAGAAGTATTACCTGGGATGAAATTATCCACGAAGTAAAAAATGCAACAGAAATTAAATCATTCATTGATATTGACGACCCTAGATTCTCTATGGTTCAAGTTAATATGCCAAGTGAAATTCAAAAATTTTGTAAAGAAACAAATCAACCTATTCCGAATACAATCGGTGAGATTGCTAAATGTTTTTATGAAAGTCTTGTATTAAAATTTAAGAACGAATTAAACAAAATTGAAAAATTAACTAACTCTAAACTTGAAGTGCTTCACTTAGTGGGTGGAGGGATAGAAAATAAACTTCTTTGTAAATGGACTTCCGAAGCAACCTCGCTGCCCGTTATTGCAGGACCAACAGAAACAACTTCTGTAGGAAATCTAATATTTCAAATGAAAAATCAAGGAATAATTAGCAATGTCAGCGAAGGTAGAGAGTTTTGTAAAAACTCCTTTAATTTTGAAAATTACCTGCCTTCTAATACTCAAATTTGGAACGACAAATTCAATGCTTTTTTGGAGACTGTAAATAATGACAGATCCTAAAATTTATCTAGTTCTTGATAATTGTTTTGCAATAAAACGTTGGGTAAAACCGTCAATTTGGATGCAAGTTGGCAGCGATTTAGGAATTAAATACATGCAAGCTTCAACAGATAATGAAATCGATCCACTATTTTCTTCTGAACAATACATGAATTCATGGGCTGAAGAAGTTAAAACGGCAGAAGAAAAAAATGGAATAAAATTAGTAAATTTTTATACTGGCTATCAGACTTATCGAACAATAGGGTTAGCCCATCAAAACGAATCAAATAAAACAAAACTAATTAATAATTGGTTTCACAAAATGATTGACTTTTCGAGTCAATTTAATGCAGGTTTAGGCTTTTTCATGTTTGCATTGACTGAAGAAATATTGCAAAATCCAGAAAAATATCAAAAAACTTCTCAAACTTTTTTTAACAATATGTCCGAAATTGCCAGCTATGCAAAACAAAAAAATGTACAAATTAGTTTTGAGCAAATGTACACACCTCATCAACCTCCATGGACAATCAATCAATCTTTAGATTATTTGAGAAATATCTATAAAATTGCACATTCTCCAAGTTATATAACTATTGATGTTGGACATCATGTAGGTCAAAATAAATTTCTGGTACCAGAAAAAAATACAATTGAAAATATTGTCAGTAAGAATTTTAATTCGCTAGATCTTAATAATGTTTGGTTAGGTCCAGATATTAACTATGAAATCGTTTCCAACCTAACTTTGACAACTAGCCAAAAAATCGAATTAATATTTGAAAACATTAAGAAATATAGTTATCTATTTGCAGATGAAAATGATTCAGATGTGTATAAATGGTTTGAATTAACAGGCAAATATTCTCCAATTGTTCATCTTCAACAACATGATGGTACTCATTCAGCCCATGACGCATTTACTTCAGAAAAAAATATTAAAGGAATAATTAAACCAGATAAACTTTTAAAGGCTTTGAATAAGTCATATCTTGCACCTGTAGAAGAAGGTTTGCCTCCCGTTGCAGAAAATATTTATCTTTCTTTTGAAATATTTGGTTCAACTTCTGAAACCTCAAGAAATATTTTGAGCAAAATTAAAGAGTCAATTGAATATTGGAGAAAATATATACCTGAAGATGGAATGAAATTAAGTGAAATAGTTGGAAGACTTTAATGACAGCTAACATTTTAATAAATAGACAAGTGCAGTTATCTGGAATTGGATTTAATAATTTGCATTTAGTTAGCAACCAAGTTCCAGAAATTAGTGATGATGAAATTCTCTGTCGAGTTGATGCGACAGGAGTTTGCACTTCAAATTTAAAATTGATAGCTCAAGGAAGCGCTCATAGTTTAATTAACGGATGGGATATCACAAAATTTCCACTTACTCTTGGGGAAGAAGCTTCTTTGACTGTTGTAAAAGTTGGAAAAAATCTTTCGTCAAAATATTTCGTTAATCAAAGATTAGGAATTCAACCAGCAGTTGATTTAACACCTATTACTCATCCCGAAAGATATAACGACTCTGCACAATTTATGACAAAAGCTGCAGTTGGCTACACGTTAAGTGGGATGTTGGCAGATTACTTCATTCCGCCACAGGAAGTGATTAAAGGTGATTGTTTAATTCCGTTACCAAATCAAGAAATGTCTTATTTCGAAGTAGCTATTTCTGAACCAATTGCATGTGTTCATAAATCTCAAGAGCAACACGTTCACCTAGTAAAAGAGTCTCCTACGCATCCTCGTCGTGCTGAAATTGGAATTCTTCCTGGAGGCACAACAGTTGTCATTGGGGCAGGCACGATTGGACGAATGCATATAGAGATGGCAATGAGATTTAGACCTAAAAACATAATTGTCTCTGCCAAGCCAGAAGCGGCTCAAAAAGTTAAAGATACTCTTTTAGAAAAAGCTAAGAAATTAAACATTAATTTAATTATTGTTGAACCAAATAATTTAAAAGAAAAAATTTATCAAGTAGCTCCAAATGGTTCAGATGACATTATTGTTGCAGTAGGAAACCAAAGTATTCAACAAGATTCTCTTTCCTGGCTAAATAGATCAGGGGTAATAAATTTTTTTGGAGGACTACCAAAAGGTAATCATATTTTAAATTTAGATTCGTTAGATGTTCATTATCGCGAAACAAAAATTGTTGGATCCAGTGGTGGTGATCCATGGGACTTGCAAAATACCCTTAAGTTGATAGCTGAAAAACAAATTGATGTTGGTAATTACGTCTATGGAATTGGTTCTTTACAACATGCAATTCCTATTATGGAAGAAATGCAAAAATCAAAAATCAACGGAAGAGCAATTCTTTACCCTCATTTAAATATTAAAGAATTTCAATTAGTCGACTATTTTGACAAGGATTTAGAAAATAAGTTATACGATCAATATAAAAGTAATTGAGCCGCTTTCGGGAATTGAACCCGAGACCTTTGCTTTACGAGAGCAACGCTCTGCCAACTGAGCTAAAGCGGCCGGGTTTATTAATTACTTGACGTGGGCATTTGTGCCACACGTTGATCACGTTTTTTAATAAGAGAATCAACCATATCGATAAATCTTTTAACACTTTCTCCTGGTTTAGTGTCACCAAAATAGTAATTTCTTAATTCTTGATATCTGCTTCTATCAAAATTTCCATTAACGTGATCAAGAATTAAAGAATCTATATTTTCAATATTGTTCTTATTTATTATTGTTACAGCTTTTGAAACAGGTGCTACTTGATTAAAAAGTTTGGTGTCACTTCGTCTATCACACATAAGCATTGCCCCATTTGGTTTTAAATATAAATAATCAATTGTTACTGCAGAAACATCAGAAACCATTAAATCTGCAACTTGTAAAACTGGCATTGGATCTCCTGCCACAAATTTATGTTTAGCTTCAGGATCTTTTTTATTTGCAATTTCTATTTTTTCTAAAATTGCTTTATGTGGATTAGCAGAAATTAATGCTTTCGAGGCAACAATTTTTGGATGAGGTTTATATAACACTGTGGTATTAGAAACTTTAAGCATTGCTTCAATTATTTTTTCTCCATATAAATCAATTGATGTGTAATTGTTTGCATCTTGATCTCCATGCCAAGTTGGGGCATAAACCAAAACTTTTCTATTTGGTGGAACTTGTATAGGTTCTTTTAACAAATCTAATTGAGGTCTGCCAATAACTATTTCTTTATTTTCATCCTTAACTATTAATGCATTTGATAAACGATCTTTGGCGGCAAGACCTGCAACTGCTACAACATCGTAGGCATACATTTGTCTAGAAGTCATACTCATTTTGTCTGACTCTCCATGATTTAAATGAACATGAAAAGCTCTTTTTGCAGCCATGGCTTGAAAATTAGTGAACGAATTATTTACATACAAAATTACTTTGTAATTATTTGATTCAATCAAAGTAGTTAGAGTGAAAAAATCATAAACAGAATTAACAGGAAGTGAAGTCAACTTTCTTATTAATTTGGTTGTTGGATATTGACGACAAATAACTTGAACTTTATGGGTTTTATTTAACTCTTCAAAGACTGGCAACCACTGTTGAATTTGATAAGAGCGAGAAACATCATCGCCAAAATAAGCTAAAACTTCAAAGTTGGAAGAATTATTTTTTAAATCTTGAAATTCGTTAATTGCATCAGGATCATTAGCAATCCAAGCATGATAAGCAGCCCCAACCATTCTGCGTAAGCGCAAATACCAAGGATTGGAATCAAATCTTCTTGAATTAAAAGCCATAGTGATTACGAGCCTACTCAATACGCTTATTAAATAAGTATGCGTGAAAGACTATTTACGAGGGGATTTTTACTCAAAACCTATTGAGAAAGAGAGTTTCTCTAAATGATCGGCATGGTCTTAGCGGCTGGTGCAGGAAGACGCCTTCGTCCCTATACCGATACATTGCCTAAAGCATTAATTCCAATTGATAATGAAACCACAATCCTTGATTTAACATTAAGTAATTTTTCTAAAGTTGGACTTAAAGATGTTGCGGTAATTGTTGGATATCAATTTCAAGAAGTCGAAAAACGTAAAAAAGATTTAGAAGATAGACACAAAATAAGTATTGAATTAATTTATAACGATAAAGCAGAAATTTGGAATAACGCATATTCCTTATGGTGTGCGAGAAATTTATTTCCCCAAGGTTTTTTGTTGGCAAACGGTGACACAGTTCATCCACATTCAGTTGAAGAAACACTTCTGGCAAATCGAGGACCAGCAATTTTATTAGCTGTAGATACTGTTAAAAAATTAGCTGAAGAAGAAATGAAATTAACAGTTGATTGTGCGGGAAATCTTTCTAAAATTACTAAGTTAATGGATCCAAATTCTGCCTATGGAGAATACATCGGTTTAACAATTGTTGAAGCAGAAGCAGCAGATGATCTAGAAGCAAGTCTTGAAGCAACTTGGAGATTAGATCCAAATCTTTATTACGAAGATGGTTACCAAGAATATGTTGATAGAGGTGGCGTCGTAGGTCTACAACCAATTGGGGAAGTATCTTGGGTTGAAGTTGATAATCATGATGATTTAGCTAAGGCAAGGTCTATTGCATGTCACTATTAAAAAGAATGGTTGAAACACCTTTATATATAGATATTAGAAAAGGTGCACTAGAAGACTTAACACAAGTTTTAGCTGATCAAAGAGTCTCAACAAAAGGCCATATTGCTTTAGTGATGAGTGAAGGTGGCAGTAAAAAGTTTTCTGAAAAACTTAAAAAAATTGCTCCTAATGCCAAGGTTTATATTTCTCCAGGAAACTCTTTAACTGATGCGACTTCGTTAGCTAATGAATTAAAACCAAATAATTATGATGCAATCGTAGGAGTTGGTGGCGGCAGAGTAATTGATATTTGTAAATATGCTGCAACAAAACTAGAAATACCGATGATTTCAGTTGCTACAAATTTAGCTCACGATGGAATTGCCTCTCCGGTAAGTATTTTGGAAGACAAAGGTGGTCGTGGTTCTTTTGGAGTTAATGCGCCTTTAGCAGTGGTCGTTGATTTAGATGCAATAAAACTTGCTCCAAATAGATTTATAAAAGCAGGTATTGGAGATGTTTTAAGTAATTTATCTGCTGTTAAAGATTGGGAATTAGCAGTAAAAGTAAATGGTGAAAAAATGGATGGCTTAGCTGCATCCATGGCAAGAATAAGTGCCGAAGCACTTTTAGGTAGAGCAGATTCAATTGGTAGTGATGAATTTTTAGTTGCACTTTCTGAAGCATTAGTTTTATCTGGAATTGCAATGGCAATTGCAGGAACAAGTAGACCTTGCAGTGGCGCATGTCATGAAATTTCTCATGCGATAGATCTTTTATACCCAGATAGAACCAAACCACATGGTGAACAAGTCGGAGTCGGTGCACTTTTTGCAACATTCTTACGAGATGGCCAAGAAAATTTTGATGAATTAGCTTTTGCACTTGCTCAACATGAATTACCTTTGACACATATTGATCTAGGTTTTAGTGATGAAGAATTTATTCAAATAATTGATAAAGCACCAAGCACAAGACCTGATAGATTCACGATTTTAGAACATTTGAAATTAAATAAAGATCAGATTAAAACTAAAATAAAAGAATTTAACGAAGCTATTAAATCACTTGATATTTAGTGATGTTCAATATGTTCAGCAATTTTTTGTCTTGCGGCAATTGCATAAACTGTAAAAGATAAAAGAGCTGGCACCATCAATAGCCAGGGAGCAATTCCGGTTCCAGTTGAATCCATAATTAAGCCCATCAATGATGGAGAAATTGTGGCACCCAATATTGCAGCAAACATCATAAATCCAGCAGTTCTTGGATCTCCTGGATTAATTCTGACTGCCCAAACCATGGCTGTTGGAAAAACTGGTCCACAAACAAAACCCATAATGGCAAAGCCAATTAGGGGCAAATCTGCTAATCCTATGAAGGAAATACTAAGAATAATAAGGACACAAGATGCGATCACAATTTCTGTTGGTGAATATTTTTTTGCCAATGGCAATATAACAATTCTTCCTGCTGCAAGGCTTATAAAAAATATAGCTAATGCTGTTGCTCCAACTTGTGCGGAATAGTTTTTATCGATCATGTAAGTGGGAATCCAACCGGTAGCACCGACTTCTACTCCAACATAAAAACAAATTCCAGCAAGCAACATTGAAAATACAAACTTATGTCCATCTGGTTTAACTTTTGAGTGATCTCTTTTTAAATAACCTTTTGTATTACTAATAAATAAATAACCAATAACAAAAAATACAATTGCCCAAACTAAAAGTAATAAATTAAAATCTTCTGGTACAGACCAGGCAATAAGTACCGGACCAATAACTGCACCTAAGGCAAAGCCTGCATTTAAAATATTTACAAGTCTTACTGCTTTTGAACTTCCACCTCGAGATAAAAATTGACTAATTGATGCATCACATGCACCAAAACCAATTCCTACAATGCCTACTCCAAAAAGAGTCAACGACCAATTAGTTGCATTACCAATTAATAACGCACCTACTCCCATCACAGGAACTCCCAGACCTCCAACAAGTGATGCTTTGAATTTTGAAACTGTAAAGGTGCCAAGTACAACCCCAAGAAGAGCGGTAATTCCATGAATAAAAAATATGATTCCACTTTGGCCTAGACTTAAACTAAATTTTTCTCTAAAAAAAGGCACCATCACGCCGTAAGAAGAAGTGAAACCACCCATAACTGCAAATATGGCAATACCTGAAGAAATAGATAAATTATTAAGTTTTAAAGGCGCGTGAATTAAATTCATTTTTTCTAAACTTATCTTAGTGATTAATTAATTTACAAAGTCGCAATTGGTGCATCTGGCGCAGGTGGTCTAGATAACAAAACTTGAATTTTTCCAGTTATAGACCAACCACCTGATTCAAATGGAATAATAAATGCATCTCCTTGATTAATTTCAAAATTACCTTGTTTTTCAGTGCTAATTACGCCATTTCCATCAGTTGCTAAAAGAATAGAAAAGCCTGGAGGAAATTCAATAGTTGCATTATTTGGCTTTATTAAATGAGATCTAAAATATGGA
>JAYQPE010000016.1:0-9840 GCA_038145175.1 Actinomycetes bacterium
GATCTTGGTTGCAAAGCAGATGCCTGTCTTGCTGAATGTAAGCGATAATAACTATTTTTTATTTGGCTTGTAATTTTTATTATCTAAATATTTCCAAACCAAATAAAAAATAATAGTACTAAAAACAATTCCACCTATACGATTTTGATCTCGACTTAAATTTATAAAGTTTGAAATTTGCGCAGCAAGTATAAAATATAAAATTCCTTTTTTAACTTTACTAAATCCTTTAAATTTTGAAACAAGTTTAGAGTTAAAAAAGAAATCTAAAGCATGTCCTTCAATGTTTCTATCCCAAACATCTTTGTATCGATTTCTTGAAATATTTACGAGATCAAAAATCCATCCAATTAAAAATCCACCCATAGTTAAGTAATAGTAAATTCCGGTTCTTATCTTTCCAGTTATAAATCTATGACCACCAAATAAACCAAAAACAAGACAAATTACAAACAATAAATATTTATTAACTTGAAATTTTTTAAAATATTTTTTAGTTCTAGACTCTAGTTTTACCAATAAATTATTTATTGGTCTTAAAAATACATTTGTAAATCCAACAAATACTTCAATAAGTTCTGTGTTAGAAACCGGTTTCGCTTTTCCACTTTTGAATTTAGCAACTCTGACTCCACCGCCAACTCCAACTGGTCCAATGCCAATTCCACCGCCTACAGAAATCCCCCTTTTGTTTATTCTTACTGGACCTAGTCTTAAACCAAAACCCATGAAAACCTTTCAATTTGTTTTCTTAAGTATATTTAAGATTTTTCTTTAGCAAATTTTTAATTGTAAAAATCGGACATTTTGAAATTTTCCTACAAAACTGCCCTAATAAATTCAGCAACCTCAGGACTTTTTTGTAATGCTTCTAAATCCTCTTTAGAAGGAAGGGTTGGTCTATCTCTTTCACAGGTTACTAAACATAAAAACCCTAAAGTTTCATCTTTTGAAGCTCTAAATTGATGCCAAGTCCAAGAAGGAACATGAATCACATTATTAATTTCTAAGTTGTAGATCTTGTCATCAACTAAACATGACCCACTTCCTCTAATAGGGATAACTAAATGAATATGGTCATGTTTTTCTAAAGTGGTATGCCCATTAGGGCCAACTTCAAAATATCTAAGTTCTATCCCTGATTTTTCAGGATCTATAAATAGTTTTCTTCTAGTTACTTCTCTAAATGAAGCAAATTCATTTTCAGCTTTATACACATGTTCAGATACCCCTTCCCATCTAAAGGGTTCTTCTTGAGGCAAGTGTATCGGGCGAAAATCATCAGCACTGTTCATAAATTTTTTATACTTACTTCATTCTTTTACTAGTTATGACTTTGGTGTCAAAACCTGCTAAATGAAGTCCTCCATGAAACCTTGCATGTTCAATCTTGATGCATCTATCCTGCACAACCTTTAAACCATTTGCTACACCACGATTTGCTACTTCATCATTTCTAATACCTAATTGCATCCAAAAGACTTTAGCTTTTATTTCAATAGCTTCAGTTAGTAATTCATCTAGGGCATCTGCTCTTCTAAAAGCAACCACTACATCTATTGGTTCAGTAACTTCCTTTAAAGACTTATAAACCTTAACTCCCAAGATATTTTCTTCATTTGGGTTTATGGGAAAAAGAAGGTAATTAGTGCTGCCTACAAGATAGGTCATTACAAAAAATGAAGGTTTAGAATTATTGCCCGAGGCACCAACAATGGCAATATTTTTTGAATTATTGATGATTTGAGAAATCTCTTGATTTGTAGGTTCAATCCAAGTCATTATTGAGTCTTTCCTGTTGCTTTAGAAAGTGCTTGGTCAATATCCCAAATAATATCTTCCACATCTTCAATTCCCACACTTATTCTTACCAAATCTGGCTTAACCCCAGCATTTTCTAATTGTTCATCTGATAATTGACGATGAGTGGTAGAAGCTGGATGAATCACTAAAGTTCTTACATCTCCCACATTTGCAAGATGTGATAGCAACTCAACGCAGTTAATAAACTTTTCAGCAGCTTCTCTTCCACCTTTTACACCGAAACTAAACACTGAACCTGTGCCTTTAGGTAAATACTTATTTACTAGATCTTTCTGAGGATGATCTTTTAACCCTGCGTAATTAACCCAACTAATGCGGGAATCTGATTTTAAAAACTCTGCCACTTTTTGAGCATTTGCAACATGATCTTGCATTCTTTGGGCAAGAGTTTCAATGCCTTGAATTAGTAAGAATGCTGCCATTGGGGTTAAAGATGGACCAATATCTCTTAATTGTTCTGCTCGAAGTTTGGTTAAGAATCCATATTCACCAAAGTTTCCCCACCAAGTTATATCTCCATAATGAGGAACTTTTTCTAACATGGATGCAAATTTGCCATTGCCCCAATTAAATTTTCCAGATTCAACTACAACTCCACCTAAAGTTGTGCCATGGCCTCCCATAAATTTGGTAAGCGAGTGAGTCACAATGTCTGCCCCAAACTCAATAGGTCTAATTAAATATGGAGTAGTCAATGTTGAATCAACCATTAAGGGAATGTCATGTTCATGGGCAACTTTTGCTAAACCTTCAATGTCTGCAATCTGATTAGAAGGATTAGCCACAACTTCGGTAAGTATTAATTTGGTATTAGGTCTTATAGCTTTAGCAAAATCTTTTGGATCATTACTGGAAACAAAAGTAGTTTCTACCCCAAACTTTTTTAAACTCACATCAAGTTGAGTAATAGTTCCGCCATACAAATTAGCTGAAGAAACAATATGATCCCCACTTGAAGTAAGGGAAGCAAAAACTAAATACTGTGCAGATAATCCAGAAGCTGTTGCAACAGCTCCTAAGCCACCTTCCAAAGCAGCCACTTTTTCTTCTAAAGCTGCAACTGTGGGATTAGCGATACGAGAATAGATGTTTCCATATTTTCTTAACGCAAATAAATCCCCTGCATCTTTGGTGTCTTCAAATACAAATGCTGTTGATTGATAAATTGGCACAGTTCTAGAGCCGGTATTTGGATCAGGCAAAGTGCCTGAATGTAATGATTTTGTTTTAAAACCAAATTCTCTATTGGCCATTTAAGCAATTTATCAGCCTCTTGCCCTCACACTTGGCAGTCCCATCTTTGAATACTCGTGCAAGTTAGTATTTCTTATGGCCTTTGTCATCACATATCAATTAGATCCAAATTCAAGTCAAGACTTAATTGATGCAATCAGAGTTGAACAAACTATTGAATTTCCATACCGCTTGGCAAAATCATGGATTCAAGAAGAAATAGTTGGCCAAGTAGTTTCTATAGAAGAAAAAAATAATAAAAAAATAGTAAAGATCTCATATCAAGATGGGGTAGTAGGAAATGAATTAACCCAATTCTTAAATCTGTTATGGGGCAATGTTTCTTTATTCAATGGAGTAAAGATTACTGATATCGAATTTCCTTCCTCGTTTTTAAATTCTTTTAAAGGCCCAAGATTTGGCATGAATGGTTTAAGAAAAATACTCAAAATAGAACAACGACCAATATTGATGACTGCTTTAAAACCCATGGGGGAAAGTTCAAAAGATTTAGCAAGTATGGCAAGAACTCTTGTGGAAGGTGGCATTGATGTGATCAAAGATGATCACATTCTGGCAAATCAGCCTTGGGCTATGTGGCAGGAAAGAGTTGAAACTATTTCAAGTGCAATTGCAAATGCTAATAAGGATTTTGGCACAAATGCAATCTATGCCCCAAGTTTAAATAGACCAGCTGATCAACTAATAACTTCTGCAAAATTTGCTAAAGAAATAGGTTGTGGTGCACTTCTTATTCTTCCAGGAATTTGTGGATTTGATTTGATGAGAACCATTGCAGAAGATGACTCAATTTCATTACCGGTATTAAGTCATCCTGCCTTACTTGGATCATTAGTGATGAATCCAAATCATGGCTTAACTCATGCTCTAGTTTTTGCAACCTTGGTAAGAATTGCGGGGGGAGATTTCACTATATTTCCAAACCATGGAGGAAGATTTAGTTTTTCACTTGATGAATGTAAATCAATCGTTGATGCTTCTTTAGCAAATCTTGGAAATATCAAAACCACTTCAGCTGCTTTAGCAGGAGGAATGACTGTTGAAAGAACTCCTGAAATAGTGAACAACTTTGGTAAAGACATAACTATTTTGATTGGTGGCGCATTGCACGATGGTGATTTATTAGAGAACTCTCGTCGTTTACGACAAGCTGTGGAAAGCGTATAATTTCAATTAACTGAAAAGGAAGTTAAATGAAATCAATGACATGTAGTCAACTTGGTGGAGCCTGTGAAGAAGTATTTTCTGCCAATACTTTTGAAGAAATATCTGCTTTGAGTCAAAATCACGGTAAAGAAATGTTTGGCAAAAACGATGCCGCACACATGCAAAAGATGGGTGAAATGATGGAAATCATGAACTCAGGAAAAATGGATGCCTGGATGGCTGCTCGTAGAGCAGAA
Source organism: Actinomycetes bacterium (assembly GCA_038145175.1). GTDB lineage: Bacteria > Actinomycetota > Actinomycetes > S36-B12 > UBA5976 > ATZT02. The sequence continues at coordinate 4,482 of JAYQPE010000016.1, forward strand.
TTTGAAGCTCTTTAAAACCCTAGATCTAAATCTTTCCTTCCCACATTAAAAGTATTGATTGGGTTATCACTTGGAAAACCAAGTGATAACCCAACTATTAGTTTGTAATCTTTAGGAATATCTAAATGATTTTTAACCGGACTTGCCCAGGTAGCTAATGCTCCTTGAGCACAAGTTCCTAAACCTTTTGAGTGAGCAGAAAGCATAAGAGTTTGAAGGAAAATTCCTGCATCTAATGCGGCATAGTTTTTTAAACTCTTATGCACAAATAAAAACATCACCACAGGAGCACCAAAGAATTCAAAGTTTCTACGCCAAGTTAATTCTTTACCCTTTTTGTCATCTTTTTTAATCCCTAAAAAGTCATATATAGCTTTACCTGTTTTAACTCTTCTTCTTTGAAGTTCTTTAGGGTATTTAAAGATGGTTCTAAAATCACCATCAGGAAATCCTTGTCTGAATAGAACTAGTTTTATTTTTTGCCATAAATTGCCATTCATTAAGGGCCAAGCTTTATCAAAAAGCTTCAAATAATCATTCTTAATTAGTTCTAACTTTTCTCCCGTTACTACTTCTAAATGATATGGATGAGTATTACTCCAGGAAGGAGACCAAAGGGCATCATCCAGGACTTCTTTGAGTAATGAATCAGGCACCAGATCTTTTTTAAAGTCTCTGATACTTCTTCTTGATTTATTTAGGGAGGAAAAGTCCATAACAAAATTATTCTAAACCAGTAACTAGATAAAGAAAGGGTTATAAAAAAATTAGCCCTCATAATTTAAAATTATGAGGGCTAAATAGTTATTTTTTAACTAGGTCTTACAGGTTTAACAGGTTTTGCTCCAAGTTGAGCAATTGCTGCATCGCGAACAGATTTAGCTTGTGTAACTGCTTGTTTAAAAGCAGTTCTTGCAGCTTCTCTTTGTTCATCAGTTGTAGCACTTGCTAATGCTGCATCTCTAGTTGAGGCAGCGCTTGCTTTGCTTGCTTGGAAAGTTGCTTTAATAGCTTCTTTAGCTGATTTATAAGTAGCATTAGCAGCTTTAAAACTAGTAATTTGTGTTCTCCAAGCAGCTTTAGCTGCTGCATCTTGAGTGTCAGCTAAAGCAGAAGTTGCGCTAAGTCCAGTAACTAATAAAGAAGCTAAACCTAGTGAAACTAATCTTTTTTTATTCAACATCGGTGAAATTCACCTCCTTGGCTCTAGTTCTATTTAAAGGGGCGTAACTGCAAAAAGACTCCAAGTTTTTTTAAAAGAATCTGAGAAAAATAACAAAGTTATCCACAATCTAGGTATAATTGCTATGTCAGAGGCATAACTTATATTTATGTAATCAAGAAAGGTTAACCACAAGTGAAATTCATTCTCTTTGTCATCTTTGACAAGCTTGATCTTGCCACTCAAAAAGAGATGGAAGATATAACTGCTTTTAACAAGGAATTAAAAGCCAATAACCATTTTGTTTTTGCAGCAGGTCTTGCTAACCCTGATTCTTCAATTCTTATCGATAATAGAGAAAATGTAAACATTGTTGAAAATAAATCATTGTTAGAAAATAAAGAATTCTATATTGGCTTTTGGATTATTGAAGCAAAAGATGAAACTCAAGCCAAAGATTTAGCCTTGAAAGCATCTTTAAGTTGCAATAGAAAAGTTGAATTAAGACAGATTCTTTAGATTTTTATATCTCTGAAAGTAATGTTTCTATACGAGATTTAATTTCATCTCTTATTTTTCTCACAGTATCGATATCTTTTCCTGCAGGATCTTCTAATTCCCAATCTTCATATCTTTTGCCAGGAAATATTGGACAAGCATCACCGCAACCCATGGTGATAACTACATCTGATTCTTTCACTGCATCTGTGGTTAAAACTTTTGGTTGATTGTTGGAAATATCTATTCCTACTTCCTTCATAACTTCAATAGCCACAGGATTTATTTGATCTTTAGGCATTGATCCTGCGGAAAGAACTTTAACTTTTTCTTTTCCCAAAGCTTGCATAAAACCTGCTGCCATTTGGGAACGTCCAGCATTATGAACACAAACAAACAATATTGTTTTAGCCATTTGTTACCTGAAATTTATAACCTAAACCTCTGATGGTTTGAATAATTTCTGGATTGTTTGGATTTTTTTCAATTTTTGCTCTGATTCGTTTTATGTGAACATCAAGTGTTTTAGTATCGCCAAAATAATCACTGCCCCAAACACGATCAATTAATTGATTTCTGGTTAATACCCGTCCTGGATTTTGAGATAAATAAAGTAGTAAATCAAATTCTTTTAAGGGCAGTCTTACTTCACTTCCTCTCACCATTACTTTGTGTTGGACTGGATCAATTTTTACTTCGCCAGAATCAGTGGGGGAGGAATCTGGCAAAGGTTCATTTACACGTCTAAGTATTGCTTTTACCCGAGCTGTTAATTCTCTTCCAGAAAATGGTTTAGTTATATAGTCATCAGCACCAAGTTCTAGCCCCAGAACTTTATCTAATTCAGTGTCTTTAGCAGTTAACATAATTATTGGTACATTGCTAATTTTTCTAACCTGTTTACAGATTTCTAAGCCATCCATTCCAGGAAGCATTAGATCTAACAAAATTAAATCAGCTGAATTTGCTTGAAAGTAATTAAAACCTTCAACGCCATCTTCTTCTTGGATTACTTGAAAACCTTCTTTTTCAAGTAAGAAAGCAACAGATTCCCTAATAGAAGATTCATCTTCAATAAGTAATATTTTGGTCATTTAGATCTCATTCAATGTCTGATTGATCGGCAACTGCATGGTGAAAGTTGCTCCTTTGCCAAGTTTTGATTCAACCAATGCTCGACCACCATGGTTATTACAAATGTGTTTAACCAACGACAATCCTATTCCAGATCCACCTTCATTTCGAGATCTTGCAGAATCTACTCGGTAAAAGCGTTCAAAAATTCTTAATTGATCCTCAGGACGTATTCCCTCTCCAGAATCTTTTACATCTATATCCACAAAGTATTCACTTTCTGATGCAGTAACAACGACTAATTTGTCATCTCCAGTGTGATAGATCGCATTAACTAATAAATTTTTTAAAGCAGTAGTTAATTGTTTTTCATCACCCATTACCGTTGCTTTAATTCCGTTTATCACTTCAATAGTAACTCCATTTTTGTTAGCAATACTTTCAACTGCATCTTGCGCTAAAGAAATTAGTTTTGAAACAGATACAATTTCAGGTTCTTCTAAAGGATTATCTGACTGAATTCTTGATAAATCAATAATGTCTTTAATTAAGTTAGCTAGTCTTTTTGTTTCATTTGGAATTTTTTCAGCAAACTTTTTTATTGAAGCCGAGTCATTATCAGACTCTTTTATTGCTTCACTTAATAACTCTAAAGCACTTACTGGAGTTTTTAGTTCGTGCGAGATATTTGCAATAAAATCACGTCTGGTTTGTTCAATTCTTAAAGCAAAAGTTTGATCAGTAATAAGAAGTAAAATAAAACCTTGCTCGATTTGGATAGCATCTATATCTAATTGCTGAGTTATTTTGTTTTCTTTGTTGTAGTGGTTAACTAAAGTATTTGCTTTAATAAAACTAGGTTTTAAAGACTTAACATATTTATTTAATTCTTTTAAAGTAATTTCGCGTTCTCTAACAAGTCCTAGAATCGCTGCATCTGCTGAAAAATAGACAACTTCAAATTTGTCGTTAAGTAATATGACAATGCCAGGAAGTAGGTTGATTAGATTTCTAAGTCCAGAATTTTCTAATTCAGCCATATCCATAGCGTATGAAGTGGTCAAATTTTCACTTCTTTCTAGAGTTAGCCCCTAGACGGGTTTAACTCAATTTCGGTTTTATTTACCTTTTCCTCTCCTTAACCCTAAAAATGAAAAGTGAACATTTGGTTAACTCAATCAAGAGCAAGGGTTAATTTTTGATAATTTGTGGGGAAATCGAATATTTAAAAAAGATTTAAACTTTCATACCCAGTTTTGTGGATAATTTGTTAACTTTTTGTTTACTGAATTAAGACATACTTACCGGATGCTACTGACGACTAAGGCTCGGTTTATTGATCGGGAACTCAGCTGGCTTGATTTCAATAAGAGAGTACTTGAACTTGCAGAAGATCCAAATATTCTCTTATTGGAACGAATTAGGTTTTTAGCAATATTTTCTTCAAATCTAGATGAATTTTTTATGGTTAGAGTTGCAAATTTAAGAACAGCATTAGAAACAAATTCTGAAGTGTATAACCCTTCTCAAATAAAGCCTAAAGAGTTAATGAGAGAGATATCTGAAAGAACTCGTGAATTAACAAAAAGACAATCTGATTTATTTCACAATGAGATTTTGCCAGAACTTAAAAGTAATGGAATTGAATTTGTTGATTGGAATGATTTATCAAGTTATGAAAAAGATTACTTAAGTGACATTTTTCAAACGAAAATTTTTCCAATTCTTACTCCATTGGCAGTTGATCCAACGCATCCCTTTCCTTATATTTCTGGCTTATCCCTTAACTTGGCAGTTAATTTAAAAGGGCATAAAAAGAAAGAAAAGTTTTTTGCCAGAATTAAAATCCCACCGAATCTTCCAAGATTTATCGCAACTTCAAGTGAGCAAAATGTCAGATTTATTACATTAGAAAAATTAATAATCGAGCATTTAGCTGAACTTTTTCCTGGAGTGAAAATAAAAAATTACTACACATTCAGATTAACAAGAAATCAAGATTTAGATTTAGATGACGATACTCAAGATTTACTTGAATCTTTAGAGCAGGAATTACATAAAAGAAGATTTGGCCCAGCGGTAAGACTTGAAGTTGACGAAGAGATTGATCCTGAACTTTTAAAAACTCTGGCTTATGAATTAGAAATTCCTGAAGAGGAGGTCATTAAATACAAAGAACCCTTGGATCTAACAGCGCTTTACCAAATTGCAGATTTAAAAATTCCAGAACTCAAGTATCCACCGTATAAGAGTTTCATTCCGAAAGCATTTAAAGATTCCCAAGATGGGAAACATGACATTTTTCAAGTCTTGAAAGAAAAAGAACTTGGACTTCATCATCCTTATGACACATTTTCTTCTTCAATAGTTTCTTTCTTACAAAAAGCTGCTAGAGATCCAAACGTCTTGGCAATCAAGCAAACTCTTTATAGAACTTCAGGAGATTCGCCAATAGTTCACGCATTGATTGAGGCAGCAGAACTTGGAAAACAGGTCGTAGCCGTTGTTGAAATTCGAGCAAGATTTGATGAGTTAGCAAATGTTAGATGGGCAAGAAAATTAGAAGATTCAGGAGTTCATGTGGTTTATGGACTAATGGGATTTAAAACACATGCCAAATTATCT
>JAYQPE010000017.1:0-9071 GCA_038145175.1 Actinomycetes bacterium
CCTTGTGGACCTGTTGCACCAGTTTCGCCGGTGTCACCTTTATCGCCTTTGAGTCCTTGTGCACCTCGTTCACCTTGAATTCCTTGTGGACCTGTTGCACCGGTTGCACCGGTTTCTCCTTGTATACCTTGAAGTCCTCGTTCACCTTGCGGGCCTGTTGCACCGGTTGCACCAGTTAGTCCAATTGGGCCTTGAATTCCTTGTGGACCTGTTGCACCAGTTTCGCCGGTGTCACCTTTATCGCCTTTGAGTCCTTGTGCACCTCGTTCACCTTGAATTCCTTGTGGACCTGTTGCACCGGTTGCACCGGTTTCTCCTTGTATACCTTGAAGTCCTCGTTCACCTTGCGGGCCTGGAACTCCAGTACCACTTCCTGAACCTCCCGCAGGACCCGCAGGACCAGCTGGACCTTGAGGACCTTGTGGACCTTCCGGACCTTGAGGTCCTGGTATTCCAACTACTGAACCTCCACCGTTGTTTAGAACTAAAACATCACTTGCAGGTGCACTTTGACCGAGTGAAACCATTGGGCCTCTAAGACTTGGGCGGTTGGGCAACAAAACTGAGGTCATATTTGTGCTTGAGTTTGATCCAATGAAAACAATTGGACCCTTAACTCCTTTAGGAGATAGAGGGCCATTTAAATCAGTGTTGTTATCAGCTGCCATTGAAGCTGGGGCCATAAATACAGTGAAAAAAACTGTCAATAATATAGTGAACTTATTTTTAGATGAGCGAAATAGAGGATTGGTCAAATAATCACTCATAGTTACCGCCAAGGACAAAGGGACTAACAGGTGCTTAAACAGAATAGAAAATCACTGTATTTATAGGCAAATATTTTGGCTTTAAAAAGCAAAACTGTTGGGCTGTTACTAGTGGTTTTTAAAAACCAGTAGGACTACCCCTAGTTACTTTTTATCTAAATTAGGACAGAATTAGCACTATATTTTGAGTGTATATTTCTTATTCTAAGAAAGAGACATGAATCCATTAAAACTTATTATCGTCGAAGACGATGATTTTACTTTATTTACCTTATCGGCAACATTAAAAGCAAATGGATTTGACGTAGTAGCAGAAGCAAAAAATGCTGGAGAAGCTGTTGCTAAATCATTAGAAAAAAGACCTGATGTAGCTCTGCTTGATTTAGATTTAGGAATTGGTCCTACCGGAATTGATTTAAGCATAGCTTTAAGGAAAAAATTACCAAATATTGGAATTGTATTTTTAACCAGTTATAAAGATCCTCGATTATTAAGATCTAGTTTACCGGAATTACCAGCTGGATCAATTTTCTTGGTTAAGCAAGATATTTCAGATCCGTCAGTTTTAGAAATAAAGATACGGGAAGCAGCACTCTATAAAATTGGTAACAAAGATAAATCACCTGTGATTGAATCTGAATTTACTGATTCTCAAATAGAAACTTTAAAACTTTTAGCAGAAGGTTTATCAAATGGTGAAATTGCGAAAAGGAGATTTGTAACTGAAAAGGCAATAGAAGTAACAATTGCTCGTTTAGCTAAAAAATTTGATATACCCTATGATGCTGCATCAAATCAAAGAGTAGTTTTGGCTAAAAAAGTTTTTGAATTAATGGGAAATAAACATGAAAAATAGAATTAAGTATCTATTTTCATCTATAACAGGTGAATCAATAATTCCTTTAAATTTATACATAATTCAATCACCTTTGATTGTAGTTTTTACCGTTATGGGTGATCCTGAATTTAGAGAACTAAGCAATTTGGCAAAGCAATTTCAGGTTGCTTTATTATCTGTTTTAGTTACTTCTTTTCTAGTTCTATTTTATAAATTTGTAATATTTGCACCTTATAAAAAAAATACAATACCTTTACTTCAAATCATTTTTTTTATCATTCTTTTAGGTGTAGTTAAAGGTGGAAGTACTTTTTTCTTCTATGTGCAATTTAGGGTTCATGTTCATGGATTCTTTCACTGGCATCTCGTTACTAAAATTTTATCTGCAGTGGTAGTAGCTTTTTGGTTTGTTCCAACAACATCTTGGATTTTTAATTCAATTAAAAAGTTTCAAAATATGAGAAATGATTTAATGATGCAGTCAATTAAATTAAAGTTAGAGAATCTAAGCTATAAAAATTTAATTGAAGAGTCAAAATTAACTTTAAAAAATGATATAGAAGAGATTTTTTCAGATATCAAAATTAAATTAGATGAAATTGAAGAGAATAAAACGTTTGAAAACGAATGGCCTAAAATAGCGGATCTTGTTAGAAATGTTGCGATAAATAGAGTTCGCCCAAAAAGTCATCAACTATGGGAACAACCGACTCAGTACAAAGAGAAATTATCGATTTGGTACTTTATAAAATCTGCCATTTATTTGAATCCATTTCCATGGAAAATTGTGATTCCAATTTTTAGTATTACTTCTTTTTTGAGTATGTATTCAAATTACGGCTTTATTTCTATACAGTTATTACTTTTTGTTTCAATTATTATTTTTGTTATGTTTACAACGGGAAACTTTATCATCAAAAGTATAGGTAAATTTACATTATTTGTGTATATAACTATTTTAAGTTTAACCTGTATTTTGTTAGTTCTAAATTTAAATATAGTTCTTGAAATTAGAAATTTTAATATGAGTTCAGCTTTTAATTTCTTTGGAATTTTATGGCTAGTTTTATTAACTTTCTTTTCTTCCTTAGTAACTACAGTTGGGTTATCCAAAGAAAACCTAATTGAGGAAGTTGAGACATCTTTAAACCAGCAAAAAATTCACAAAGCTACACTTGCACAATTAGAAAAAAGGATTAACACAAAACTAGCAAAATTCCTTCACGGTTATGTTCAAGCCAGACTTATGTCAAATGTTCTTCGCCTTGAAAATGCTGATAAAGATCAAGATGTTAATTTAGCTACTAAAGAAATTGACAAGTTAACCAAAGATTTATCACAAAATTTTGGAGTCCTTGAGCAATTTGATTCAGAAAATACTTTTGCAGATGAGTTAGAAAAGATCAAGAACTCCTGGTTTGGCATTTGTGAAGTTGAAATATTGGGTTACAAGAATTTGAAAATCGATGAAATGATCATCAAAGACTTTTTAGTTGATGCTATTTCTGAAGCTGTGGCAAATTCGGTACGTCATGGAGCAGCAGACCAAGTGCAAGTAATTTTTAATCAAGTTGATCAAACCTTGCTTGAATTAACTATTAAGGATAATGGCACCGGTGAACCTCTAAGCAATAATTCTGGGATGGGCACTGAAATCTTCAATTTGCTGTGTGGAGATAATTGGAAATTAATGAAAAATTCAGAAGGATTGGGTAGTTTATTAGTTTTAAAAGTTGACACATCATTAGATCAAGACGTGATTGGAAGGTTATAAAATGAGCACCCAAGATATATCAACAAATAAAAATACCTGGAAAGAATCTTTGTTGAGAAAATTTTCTACCTGGGCAACTAAATATGACGTTATTGAAGATCCTTATGTGTTAAACCTAATTAGAGATATTACTGAAGATAGAAATATTAGTTTTTGGGCTAATGAAGATCCAGCAAAATTATTACCTTTAGTTGATACTAAAGAAGGTCAAAGAATTGTAGATTTCGGAAAATTCTTAACCATTATTCGAAATATGTTGGTTTTCTTACCAGTTGCCGTGACTTGGAAAGCGGTTTCTGATGCCACTTCTGGTTTTGCTGAGTTTGTTGCTACAAATAATGCCACGCCAGTTAATTTCCTAGAATTTTGGCAAAACGGATATGGTTATTTAGACCAATTCTGGACGATCGGATCTATCGCTGAGTTTGATTTCTGGATAATTATGTTTGTTATTGTTATTTCATTATTCTCAAACATTATGCAAAATAGTGGGCAAAGAATGCACGATGTGGCATTTGATGAACTGGAAAAAGAAAAAATATCTTTAGCAATTGAAATAAAGAAGTATTTATATAATGCTAAACCGGTTGAGAGTACTTCTATTACTCAAGATGTTATTGTTTCAATTGAAAAATTAAATCAAGGTATTAGAGAATACAACAAAATTTCACAAAATATAGAAACCCTTTCTGATGATTTAATTAGAGTTGTGCCTCAACTGCAAAACTTGCAAGAAAGTATGAATAAAATTGGAATTTCAAATAATACAGACCTAGAGAAGGTTCTTGCTTCCTTTACCACTCAAATGAATTCAAGCGTGCTAGAACTCAATAATTTTGTTGATCAATTAAATGAAAGTATTACAAGTATTACTAATTTATTAGACTCATCATTAACTAATTCTGTTGGAAATATGTCAAAAGATATTGATGATTCCAATAGTATTATTAAGAAAAGTGCAAGACAATTAGAAAAAGAATTGAAAAATTTAACTAAAGAAATTAATAGTTCTCTTGAAAAGTTGAAGAATCAAGATGAGAACTAGTTCTAAAAAACTAAATGAAGGGGAAGACTTAACTGGTCTAGCTGGCTGGATGTACACAGATTTGTTGCTGGCTTTAATGGTTATATTTTTAGCAACTATTTCTTTTGTGCCTCAGATTTATGGAACAATTACCAGTGGATCTAATTTGGTTGAAAATAATCAACCAGCTTATAGCTATTCTCAATATTATAAAAATCCTCTAGTTAAGGTCTATAACACTTTTGATATAAATTTAATAAAACAAGATATAGCAAATTTTTTAGTTTCTGAAAGTCTACCTACCACTGCATTTGTTGGATCGATTCAAATAGTGGGCGGATATGACAAAGCAATAGAAGATTCAACAAAGGCAATAGATAAAGCTGTTAATTTTTCTAATCAAATAGATAAAGCTGACCCTACTATTTTAGAAAAAGCTTCTACGATAATAAGTTCTTCCACGAGTATTGGAACAGATCAAGTAGCATTAAGAATTACTTTTATAGCTGATATAAATGTAAAAAATTAATTAAAGCCTAGTTTCAAATTCACTTAGTCAAAAAATTTAATACTTTTTATTAAATTATAAAATTAAACGGGGCCAAGTGACTTGACCCCGTTATCAACATAGATGCTAATTGTCATTTCTGACAACCTATGTTTGCTTAATACAAATATAAATTATTAATTGAAAGAATTCAAATTTTGTAATCTAGAAGTATTAATATTTCAATGTTTAGTATTAACAAAAAGTAAACTTTTAAAATCAAAATCTTAAAAATTTTATCAATCTTATTATTCGCGACTGTATCTCAATGGGATTGAGCACTAGGTTTGCGGGCATAGATGCTGCTGGTTCGAATCCAGATAAGGGCAACTTAAGTAAAAATGCATATAGACAAGATTGTTGTAGTAGTGAAAGACTTAAGGCCATATTCAAAGGAGTAAAAATGGGTGCTACCTATTCATGTAATAAGTGTGGGATGAGCGTTAATGCATCTTGTGCTAAATGTAATGAAGCTTTAGTTAATGGAAGTCTTGATCTTGGAAATGGCACAATTGTTCAAATATCAAGTTGTCCAACTTGCAACGGAAAGATTAAATCACCAATGTGCTGTGGACAAGATATGAGTTGTGCGGTTTAGTTTTTAGATAACTAGTTTTATGGAATTTAAGAATAAAAGAATTCTGATTACTGGCGCTGGATCAGGTTTAGGTAAAGAACTTACAACCCAGTTTTTGAAAGCTGGAGCAGTTGTTATTGCTTTTGATAAAAATATTTCAAAATTAGATGAATTAAAGAACTCTTATCCAAATAGCCTAGATATACAACAAGTTGATTTAACAGATCATGATCAAATTAAAAAAGTAATCATAAATACCAATGCTCATTGGAAAAGCATAGATGTCTTAGTAAACAATGCCGGCGTAATTCAGCAGTTTGTGCCAGTTGCAGATTTAAGTGATGCAGAAATTAGAAAAGTATTTGAAATAAATTTCTTTGCTCCCTTGAATTTAATTCGTTTATTTCTACCTTTAGTTAAAAAAGATGAAGAATCTTTAATAGTTAATGTTTCCTCAATGGGTTCATACACTCCTGTGCCAGGTCAAAGTATTTATGGAGCTTCCAAAGCTGCATTGAAGTTACTTACAGAAGGTTTAGAAATGGAATTGAGACAATCTAAAACCAAAGTTGCGATAGTTTTCCCAGGAGCTATGAAAACATCAATCACAGAAAATTCTGGAATTTCATTAACTGCTGAAATGATGAAGCAAGCAGAAAGCTATAAAGCTTTAGATGCTAGTAAAGCTGCACAAGAAATAATTACAAAACTAGAACAAAATAAAACTAAGATTTATATTGGATCTGATGCAAAAACAATGAATTTATTGAGCAGAATTTCACCTAAATTTGCCGCCAATATGATTTATAAACAGATGAAAAATCTTTTGAAGCCTTGAAATTTTTAAAGGGGCCAATTTCTTGGCCCCTTTATCAACATGGATGCTAATTGTCATTTCTGACAACCTATGTTTGCTTACAACAAAAATAAATTATTAGCTTTTTAAAATCAAGTTTTGTAATCCAAAAGTATTAACTTGCTTTTAAGTATTTTTCTAAAGCAAGTCTGGTCAGATCAGATAAAGATAATCCTTTTTGCTTAGCTTTTTGTTTTGCCAATTTGAGAAGTTTTACTGGCAGTCTTACCGAAACTCTGGGAGAGGTAACTCCTTCTTCAGATAGAGACGGTCTTCCTGCATAGAACTGTTTGATATCTTCTTCAGATTCCTTTAAGGATTTTCTTATGTATGCATCAGTTATTCTTCTACCTTGGGAATCTTTAACAATTGTTTTCTTTAGATCCACATAAGCAGATTTTCTAGCCATTTTCCCTCCTAAAAATTCTGGGCATTGCATTAATTACGAAGTAGTGATCTCCTAGCTAAATAGCGATCACTTCAAGTTCTAATCCTGTAAAATCATGACCTACCCAAATAATCTTTTGCTCAAAAAATCTTTTGGTTAAGTAACTTCCTTCATATGTGTTGATCACATATGTAATTCGTTCTCGGCCTATCTTATGTTTTCTCGAGGATTGAGCAAACTTGAGAAGTTTTAGTGGATCTCTTCTCAAGAATACTGTCCGACATAAATGTAGCAGTTGAGTAAGTTTTTGTCCATAACTCATGATTTATCATTTAGAGCCCATGTTTTTGGTAGAGGAAATAAACTGTGAACGAACAGAGCTTGTGGATAAGCTGTTGTGCAAATAAAGAAAAGTGTTTAAGAATTTGTCTAAAATTAGAAACAGTTGGAACAAATAAGATTTAGAGATTTAAAATATTTAACGGGGCCAAGAAACTTGGCCCCGTTAATACCAAAAAGGTTGATTGTCATTTCTGACAACCTTTGATTACGAACCACTAATGTAAATAATTTAAATCAATTTGTCAAGTTTTGTAATCCAAAAGTATTAATATCCACAATGATTAATTATTCACAAAAAGAAAACATTTAAAGAAATAAATTTGGAATTTTGTCATTCTTATAAGTCGCCCCTGTAGATCAACAGGATAGAGCATTTTGATTACGACCAAAAAGGTAGCGGGTTCGAATCCCGCCAGGGGCGCATTAATTGGTTAACCACTCAGCAACTCCACCATGTCTGGAGCAGGTGCCACTTCTAGTTTTGGAGAAAGAATAAGTGCCGTCTTTGCATTTAGCAGTTGATCCAGCTGGTGCTCCAGTTTCTGAAACCACTGGTCCTGAAGTTTTAGTCTTTGATGAATTGTTGTTATTGGTTGAATTTGATTTTGGGGTGTAATTACTACCTGTTGGAATTGAGCCGTTATTGCAAGTGGTTAAAGAGTTTTTTAAGAACTCTTTTTCTTGACTATCAACACTTAAACCCCATCTTTTTTTAACATCTACCCAGTCGTTTAAGTATTGGCACACATATTCAGAAACTGGTAACCAGTTGTGTGGTTCTTTACTTCCTTTTGATCTGTTAGAAGAACTAGTTACAGCTATTAAAGTGTTTTTACTTTTTAGTTCATTGGCATAATCTTGTCTTTGTTTATTACTCCACTGATCTGCTCCTGATTGCCAAGCTTCTTGAAGGGGTACTAGATGATCTATATCTATAAGGGATGAATCAGTGATGGTTTTGTTGTCATAAACTGATTTCCAGTTTCCTTTTGCTACTTTGCATCTAGATTTAAAGCTTGGCCAAGTGGTTGATTCATCAATTAAGACTTCTACTCTTGTGTCAAAGCAGTCTTTGTCACTATCTATCCAGTGTTTAAATAAGGATCTTTGATAAGTAGTGGTTGATTCTTCTCTAACTATTAGTTGTTCTAAATCTGTTAGAGAGTCAGCAAAAGAAGTATGAGGGATTAGGACAAATAGGACTGAGAGGAAAAGAGAATATTTGTACCTTTTGAGGGACATATAAACAGAGTAGCAAAGGGGAAAGACTAATTAAAAATTCAATTCCAATTGTTCTATTTTAACTTCTTGTTTATTATTTTGAGTTAGATTCTTTAAGTATCCTAATAATTCAGTATCTTTATAAATTGATTTAAGGGATAAATAAATACAAATTGAACGGGCTTGACAATTAAATGAAAGATTCTTTTTAAATTTTAAGGAAGTTTGATTGAATGCTATATCAGTGAAGCCGTCATATTTTTGCAGGTCAGTTCTTTTATCATTTTCAAGTAAAGCGGAAACATAGATATAATCATAAAAATTTGGCGAATAAGTTACTTTCCATTTTGTATCCCTAAACTTAAAACCAATTAGTTTTCCTGACTCTTTCAATCGAGAATCTCGCTTAGCATCAATGGATTCCATGTTAATTAAATCGGTATATGGTCCACCATTTTCAAATACTTTTGAAGATTGATATATGGATTCGACGCTAGATTGATTTTGATTATTTATTTTCATTTTTAAATTAAAGGCGCTGAACGCAACTCCTAAATCCGAATTAGATTTTGTAGATATTTCAATTGGATTTTTAATATTTGATTGATTGATTGCAGCAGCATGTAAATTTTTAATACTTTTTTGAGCTTGGCTCTTTGCCAATCCCGGAACCCATTGAAACTCAACAACTTTTTCCTCATACCACGGAAATGAATTTTTTGGGAGAAATATAAGCC
>JAYQPE010000018.1:0-7751 GCA_038145175.1 Actinomycetes bacterium
GTTATAGACCAACCACCTGATTCAAATGGAATAATAAATGCATCTCCTTGATTAATTTCAAAATTCCCTTGTTTTTCAGTGCTAATTACACCATTTCCATCCGTTGCTAAAAGAATAGAAAAGCCAGGAGGAAATTCAATAGTTGCATTGTTTGGCTTTATTAAATGAGATCTAAAATATGGATCTGCTTGAACAGGCAGCATGCTTTGCATCAACGTGGAATCTGAGTTTTCAGAAACTACAAATTTTTCAATTTCAGATTTTTCTAATGCATTTAATTCAAGTGCTTGCAAAGCTAAATCAAAACCAAGATTTAAATGCCCATCTTTTTTACCATCTATGGCAAAACCTTCCCACTCTAAAAGTATTGAAAAATCAGTAGGTTCTTGAAGCTCTAGAATAAAAATCTTTTCTGCAATAGCATGAGGAATTCCTGCTGGAATTAAAATTCCTTCACCTTTTTTTACTTTTCTTTTATTTAAAGAATTTACTAAACCATTAGTGTCTTCATTTTCAACCATGGTTTTAACTTTTGATAATGACATATTCTTAGAAAAACCAATTCCAACCCAAGCATCACTTGGTGCATCCAACACAATCCAAGCTTCAGTTTTACCATGTGGCACACCTAAATGTTGTTTAGCAAAATTTCTTTTTGGATGATAGTGAACTGGAAGTCTTTGTTCTGGATCCAATAATTTAACTAATAATTCAATACTTGATCCATATCTTGAAACGTGAGCTTTACCTAACCAGGATTCAGGATTTGTTAAAACACTTTCTCTTAAAGTTGTGCCATCTTCTAAAACAGTTAAACCTTGATTATCTGTGCCAAAACGAGTTGTAGTTGAGCCCAACCATTCTTCAGGTCGCATAGGTCCACCTGGACCTTTTCGTAATTTTCCAATTCGATTTCCACCTTTATAAAAGTGGTCAAATTGATTAGCTAATAACTTGATGGGCTTTGCTATTAACAAGTAAGTAAATCTCCCTTTTTACAATTTACTCTTGTTATAAGCATCTATGATTTTTTGCTTTTCTTCAATAAGTTTCTTTAATTTTTCTTCAGCTAATTGGGCCTCTTTGAGCACAGATTTGGCATTATTTAAGGCTGAATTTGCTTCTTTTAGTAATGCTTCTAGTTCATTTTTTCTTTGATTTGCTTCGGCTTTTTGCACTTCTAGTAATTTAATTAATTCAATTGATTTTTTCATTATTCGATCTTGAGATTCAGCAAAAAGACTTAAATTCACTAGATTTTCTGTAAATTCAGTTGGGGATGCAGAATTTAACAACACTGAAATTGTTTCTAAAGAGCCTTGCATATATAAAAGTCTGATTGAATCAGCTACTTGAGATTGTGCATTCAGCGCTTCTTTTTCACGTTGTTCAATATCTGAAATAATTACAGCTAATTCTTCTTTAGCTTTTTCAATTTCATTTTTAATATTTAAATATTTTTTTCTTGCTTCATCAGTTTGTGTTTTTGCTTGATCTGCTTTTTCACTTGCTGCCATATATTGGGGAGTTAGTGCTGCAATATCTGCGGCTGCTTGTTGTGCACGATAAGCAAATTCATCAAATCCACTTTGAGTTGGAATTCCACCTAATGTATCTGCTAAAGCAATATCGACTGCACCAACAACATAAGTTGATTTTAATTTCATTCTTGCCTGAAAAGTTCTACCCGTTAAAGTTACACTTGCGCCATTTGGATCTTTAGCAACAATTGTTTTGGCAGCGCCACTAATAAATCTTTCAACAACATCAATTGATTGGACACTGGATAAACCAAGAGCTGTAGCCATTGCACTTTGACTCATTCTTACACCCCAACGTGCATTTGGATTTCTAGCATTTAAAGACCAATTGTCATCAACAGATTGACTCCAAGAAACATTTCCACCCCAAGCATCTTTTGTAGACATAGTTCTTCCACCTGTGGATGAGGCAAAGTAAGCAGTTATTACTTTGCCACCAAAAGTTAAGATTGCAGGTTGACCAGAATTTGTCGTAGCAGAACTAACTGCATCATTCCAATTACTACTTTCTTTTGATGCACCTACATAAACTTGATCTGTTGAGTTGTTATAAATATGGCAGCCACAATTTCCTTTTAGACCTTCGTTAACTTTTCCTAATCCATAAGAACGTGATGCCACAACTTGAGAAACTAACGCAGCTTTTGGCCAAGAAGAACTCATTTCCCCAATTCCTAATAAATATTCATCAACTAATCGCATAGTTAAAGAGGTATAAAGATCAGGTCTGCCATCATTATTTCCGCCATAAACTACATTTAATGTTCCATATTTATATCTATGGCCTGGTGAATTTAATAATGAATTTGGATTTGAATCAGGAGTTCCACTATTTGTATTTATTACTCCACCACCACTAGATATTCGAAAAGATATTTTTTTTCCAGAGCCTCTACTTTCAGCTCTGCCATCATCACCACCACTTGTGACAACTGAAGCACCGTTACTTTCAATTCGAATTATGGTTCCAGGACTTATTGTGGCAACAGGATTTCCATCAATCGACATCTCAAGTTGTGCATCATCACTTGTTTTATCTAGTCGAACAAAAACTGCTAACTTGTCTTGATTTAAACCAACAGTTATTTGTTTATCACCTGGAGCATCTGCTAAAGATGAGCCTGGGTAATAGTGGTTCAAAATATCTTGCCAACTTCTTCCATCAAGTGCTTGCCCAAAAGCACCATATTGGCTATAGCCCACACCATGTCCCCAACCTGAACCAACAATGATCCATTCATTGGGCACAGCATTACTTGGACTTATTAATAATAAATTTGAAATTAAAGAAATAGTAAAACTAGAAATTAATAACTTGCGCCAATGATTTCTTTTTTTCATTTGCGCAAATCCTTATGTCGCTGCAGGATAACCAGCTAGAGCCAATAATTCTTCTGCAGTTCCTGAAAACACATTCAAATCAATATGTTTACTACTTACTCCAAAATCACGTCCTGGACCAGTTTGCGAATATTGCCAAAAAGTCCATGGCAAATTACAACCATCTTTAGTCCACACGGTATTAATACAGCCAACTTTTGGAGATATACCAGGATTTGACACATCAAAATAATTTGAAATCCATAAAGGATAATTTGCTAAAGAAGTATCTCCATATAAATGATTTTTTAAAAATGTTGGATTGGAATAAAGTAGAGGAACTTTTCCCGTTGCATTAGTTACTTTATCCATAAAAGTTTTCACAAAAGCAATTGCTTCTGGATCTGTTACATTTCTAGGAACTCCTGCTTGTTCAAAATCTAGAACTAAAGGAAGGGTGCCTTGGGAATAACCACCGTGAGCATTCCATCTTGAAATAACTAAATCTGCTTGATCATTAGCAGCTTGCAAAATTACATTCATATCGTCAGTATTTGGTAATTGCGCAAAATGATATTGTCCAACCATTAATCCTGCTGCTTTTGCTGCTGGAATTCGTGGATCTGAATATGCAATAGCTCTAGCATTTGCATTTGGAGCACCATCTGAAGATTTAATAAAAACATAACGTGCACCTGCTGCATACATTTTGGCAAAATCAACTTCACCTTGGAAACGTGAAATATCTGTTCCTAAAATTCGTCCATTTGGACCAAGTCCTTCAATTTTTGGCACAACAGAAACTTCTTGTGAATCACTTTCTGCTGCAATTGTTACACCAGATGTTGTGACTACTCGGTATTTATATTTAGAAGTTGTACGAGAAGCATTAACTGTAAAGTTAAATGAGCCATCTTCTGCAGTTTTTGCAGAAGCTTTTTTAACCCATTTCTTTTTCTTTTTGTCATAAATTTGTAATTGCACGCCAACTTTATGAGTTGGTGGATTTACTTTTCCGATAAAACC
This sequence comes from Actinomycetes bacterium, assembly GCA_038145175.1. Lineage (GTDB taxonomy): Bacteria > Actinomycetota > Actinomycetes > S36-B12 > UBA5976 > ATZT02. The sequence goes on from JAYQPE010000018.1 coordinate 3,888, forward strand.
AATTGGATTTGCAGGACTTACCGCAGGATTTTGAGTTACAAAATCTAGTTTTGGTTTTTTAAAACTGATAATAAAATTATCAGTTTTAGTTTTATCTTTATTATCAATTACAATTCGATAAGTTGTCTTAGCTTTTTTTAAAGGTGCCGTGGTAGTCATTTTCCAAGTACCATCTTCTTTAGTTTTTGTAGAACCGATTGTGGTCCACTTTTCACCTTTTTTTGTTTGCCTTAAAATCGTGACATTTTTCTTAACCGGATCAATACTTCCTGAAATGGAAAATTTGGTACCTAATGCAATTTCACTTGGTACAGGATTAATTAATAAACCTGGTTGACTATTAATAGTGACTAATAAAGGATTAGTTAAAGTTTCTGCAGAGACTGGGTTAATTAAAGAAGTGGTTAAAAAGATTGAAAATGCAATACTGACAATTTGTTTTTGTAATTTCAATTTCAGCTACTCCTGGTAATTCTTAAAGGACTCATGTAAAAAGTTTCCTCATTCCAAAGTAACACGAGTGACTGGTGTGATTTGGATTACGACACTTAAATAGTGAAACCAATCACTTCTTCAGGAAGTTTTTTAAGCCTTGAACAAGCATTTGGTGATCCTCAACTTGAGGAAGCCCACTAACGCAAGCAATTCCTACAAGTTGTGAATTTACAAATATAGGAAAACCACCACCGTGTGCTGCATAAAGTTCATTATCTAAACCTGAATTTTCTTCAAATGTTTGATTTTTTTCTTCAAAACTAACTCTGACATACAAACTTGAATGATTAAACTTTTCTACCACTCTAACTTTTCTATTTATCCACCAATCATTTTCTGGAGTTGAACCTGAAAGGGCTGCATGAAAAAGAATTTGATCTAATTTTCTAACCTGCACAATTACTGGAGCTTTTTTTATAATTGCAATCTTTAATAATTCTTGACCTAAATTAATAGCATCTTCATTTGAAAAAGTGTTTAAAGATAATTCTTTTTCTTCTTTCTCAAGTTGTGCTGTTGAATATCCACCAGTTGTCATATGGTTTAGCCTAATTCAGGCTTATTGTTTAACCTTGCGTTTGCATATCAAACATGCGTGATTTAACCTTAAACCTACTAATTAAATATAAAGGAGTCTTTAAGTGATTGAAGTTAAAGGATATGCAGCACAAAAAGCTAAATCAGATTTAGCACCTTGGACATTTCAAAGAAGATCACTTGGACCAAATGATGTTTTAGTTGAAATTGAATATGCAGGAATTTGTCATTCAGACATTCACCAAGTTAGAGAAGAATGGGGCGAATCTTTATTCCCAATGGTTCCAGGTCATGAAATTGCTGGACGAGTTAAAGAAGTTGGATCAAGTGTTACAAAATTTAAACCAGGAATGAAAGCTGGTGTTGGTGTATTTATTGATAGTTGCAGAAAATGTGAAAACTGTTTAAAAGGTGAAAACCAATATTGTTTAGAAGGAATGACTGGAACTTATAACGGTTATGAAAGAGATGGAAAAACAATTGCCCAAGGTGGATACTCCACTGCAATTGTGGTGCATGAAGATTATGTTTTAAACATTCCAGACAATTTAGATATGGCAGGTGTAGCTCCACTACTTTGTGCAGGAATTACTTTGTATTCACCCCTTAAACATTGGCAAGCAGGAAAAGGTAAAAAAGTTGGAATTATTGGTTTAGGTGGACTAGGCCATATGGGTGTTAAATTTGCGGTTGCCATGGGAGCAGAAGTTAGTGTTTTGTCACATTCAGCAAATAAAGAACAAGATGCAAAAAACATGGGTGCTCACAACTTTATTTTGACAAAAGATGAATCAGTTTTCGATAAATACAAAATGCATTTTGATTTATTAATCAATTCCGTATCTGCCCCACTTGATTTAAATCAATATTTAAATATGTTGAAACTCAACGGTTCAATAGTCATGGTTGGTTTAAGTGGTCAACCATATCCAATTGATGCATTCCAAATGCTTAATCAAAGAAGAAGAATTGCTGGATCAATGATTGGTGGCATGCCAGAAACCCAAGAAATGTTGGATTTTGCTGGTAAACACAACATTGTTAGTGATGTTGAAGTTATTAAAGCTGACTACATTAATAAAGCTTATGATCGAGTTGTGGCAAGTGATGTTAAATACCGATTCGTAATAGATGCCAAAACCTTTTGAGATAAGACCAGCACAATTAAAAGATTGTGCTCAAATACTTGAACTAATAATTGAGTTAGCAGTCTATGAAAAAGATCCAGAAGCTGTTAAAACCACAGTTTCAGATTTAGAAGAAGCATTGTTTAAAGGAACAAATACTTTTAATAATCAACCTGCTTGCTATGCAGTAGTGATTGATGATCCTGAAAATAAAGATGAAATTTGTGGCTTTGCCCTATATATGTTGCATTTTTCAACTTGGACCGGAAAATATGGAATCTATTTAGAAGACTTATATGTTAAAGAATCAAAGCGAGGTCTTGGCATGGGCAAAGCTTTGTTAAAGCATTTAGCCCAAATTTGTGTTGATAAAGGTTATGCCAGATTTGAATGGTGGGTTTTGGATTGGAATAAACCTGCTTGGGATTTTTATTTATCAAAAGGTTCAATTCCGATGGTGGAATGGACCATGCATCGTATGCAAGGTCAAGCCTTGAAAGATTTAGGCACTAATTAACAGGGGACCTCAATGCCCACCTGATAAGTGGGATTTGTAGAGGAAGCCGTAGCCAAGAACCAATTATAAGAAAAATTGAAGAATCTTTAAACCAAGTTATATCGATGGCATACCACCAATTTCCTACCCAAATAATTACTAAAACAAAACTAGTAAATTTTGGCGCCCAACTTTTTTTCCTAAACAATCCATAAGTACAAATTAATTCAGCCACACCACTTAAATAAATCCAAAATAATTTAGAACCTAGAAATGGTGGAATTAATGGTTCAAAGACTCCAGGATTAAAAATATGGGAAAACCCACTTACTAAAAAAATTGAAATTAATATCTTTGACCCGAGAGGAAGTTTCATAATTCTCCTCTTCAGTTATCTTATATCTACTTTTCTTTTTATTAAATCTTGTTTAAATAAGTTTAATTGTTCATCGCTTAATTGATAAGGGACGGCTCTATAATTAATTATACCCAATGGATTCATCAAAATATTACTTTCAATATTTGAATCATTAATAGTAGATACTATACTTGGAATTTCTAGTCCATATCTAAAATCTCCTCCCCAACTTACTAACCAATCACTGTTAGTAAGTTCTCTTGCCGAACCACAACAATTTGATTTATCTTGAAAAGTACTTGCATGAATTTTTACAATTTCTGCTTCAAGTTTTGCATCATCTATTTTTAATTCAATAACTCTTGGATTCCTATTAGAATATGTTCCGTTATCAAATACGCTTAATGTATTAGAGGTAGTTATTCTTGCATCATGTTGTGAGGAAATAACGTGCGTAAACTTATTTAAATTAAAGCTTTGCTTGTTTAACCCATAAACAGATTTGACTTTTAAATCAAATTTCGTATTTGAAAATCCACCAAGGCGCCAAATAATTTTTCCCGTTTCTAAATTTATTTTATGAACCGCATCTATGTTTCTTGATGAAACAATTACAGAATCGCCATCAAGTTCCACTGAATTTAAATGAATTAAATCATAAGGGGGCGCTTTTACCCCATAGTAATCTAAAATTCCTAAATCTATTTCCTTTGGATTGACCAAATCATGCATAGAAATTGCTTTATAATCTGAGCCATCTGCATTTAGAAGTACAATCTCGCCATCTAATATAGGTGTGCCTTGTTCAATTCCTATTGATGAAAGATCTATATCTGTTCTTACCTGATATC
>JAYQPE010000019.1:0-7464 GCA_038145175.1 Actinomycetes bacterium
CCCCGCAACTTATGGGCATTTTTCATAACAGAAATTATTGAATTTTGAATAACGTCTTCTGCATCTTCATCATTTTTTGTGATTCGATATGCCACACTTTTCATTTTTGATTTATGTCTTAAAAATATTTCAGATAAAGCTTCTTTTTCGCCATTTATATATAAATTCAACAACGTTTTATCATCTAATTCACAATAATTGTTTTTTAATAAAAGTGTGCTCACACACTAAAAATATAAATTATTTAATTAATTTACTAGCGTAATTTGTAATTAATTTAATTTTAAAAATAAAACTCAACACAAAATAAATAATTGACCCAGAAATGCCCCAAATAATAATTTGCAGTAAAGAAGAAATAGTGGATTCAGAATCAAAAACTGACAAAGTCGATCCAATAAAATAAAGCGAAATTAACACAATGAAACTTGCTGCAAAAGGCTTAAAAACCTCTTTGACTAAGGCAGCAGATTTTAAATTTAAACCTTTTTTATTTAAAAACATCCATAAAATAGGAGTCGTTATTAGATATGAAGCCACATATCCAATCACAAGTCCTGCAACTTTAAATTCTTCAGTCAAAGTATTAAAGAAATAAACTGCGGCAAATAAATTAATAAAATTCAAAATAATGTTAATGAAAAATGGGGTTTTAGTATCTTCCATGGCATAAAAACCTCTTAATAGAAGATAAAACAATGAAAATGGGACTAGTCCAATTACAAAAATACTTAATAAAAATCCAGTACTTCTGGCTTCAGTAATTGTGGCAGCACCTCTAGCAAAAAGTAATTGCGCTAAAGGTTGGCCTATAAAAAACATAATTACAGAAATTGGTAACAATAAAGTAATAAGTGAAATTGTGGCTTGATTTATAGAGTTAGATAATTTGTTTATTTGCACACTATTTGCAAGATCACTAAATTTAGGCAGTAGTGCAGTGACTATAGAAACAGCAATGACAGAATGCGGCAAAATAAAAGTTAAGAACGCATTTTGATATGAAGTAAAACCAATACTATTTTCCAAACTATTTGCACCCGCTGCTAAACGGGTTATAAATGCATAAGTTATTTGATTAACGATGACATAACCTATAGTCCAAAAAGCAAGATGTCCTGCAGTAGTTAATCCTGCATTTTTAAATTTAAAATTAAATGAGAATTTATATTTAATAAGTCTTAAAGCAGGAATTAAACTTAGTGCTTGAAACATCACACCTAAAGTGGTTCCTACTCCTAAAAGTGTCATTTCTTCAGAAGTATAAGTGGAATTTTCTTGTAAATTATCGTGAGCTACATAAATAAATAAGAGTGCTGTGGAAATCATTACTAAGTTATTTAAAATTGGGGCAAACATTGGTAATGCAAAATGATCTTTAGAATTTAATACCTGTTGTAACACGGTATACAGTCCATAAAAAAATATCTGGGGAAGTAAAAGACGTGCAAAAAAGATTGATTGATTTAAAGTCTCATCACTCCAATTATTAGGTGCATAAATTTTTACAATTAAAGGCGCTAAAATTACTGCAATAACTGTTAATGAAAAAAGTAGTAAGCCAACTAAAGTTAATAATTTATTTGTGTAAGACACTCCACCATCTGCATCATTTTTCATATGCCTTACAAGTTGTGGAACAAAAACACTATTAATAGCTCCACCTACAACAACAACATAAACAATTGTTGGTAATGAGTTTGCAATTGAATAAGCGTCTGCAAATGTGCCAAAACCAATTGCAGCAATTACAGCAATTGATCTAAAAACTCCCGTAATTCTTGAAGAAATTGTGCCAAGGGCCATCCAAGTACTGGCTTTTGCAACTGAACTCATGACTTGTCCCTGTTTCTAATTCTTCTAATAATTGAGAGCAGTGATAACAATAAAAGTGCAGCAAATGCAAAACCAGTTACATAAGTTGCAACTGTGCTGTATGCAGCAGAACGAACAGAGATAATTTTTGGTTCTCCGTATTTAAATCCATCTCTTGTAAACAGTTGCACTGTTACATCAACTGAACTAGTTCCTGTCACTGAGGCATTTAAACTTAAACTAAATTTAGAGTTTGCCTCAACAGTTATTGGTTCAATTTCATCCGCTTTAAATCTAAATTCAGGATTTCCTGTTGCTGTTAATTTAACTATGACTGGTTCAGAAAAATCATTAGCAATTGTGATTGGAATTGGACCTTTATCACTAGGCAAAACCACTGAATTACCAGCCAAAATTCTTACATTATCTCTACTTTTTTGAAGTGTTTGATTTATATCATTTATAAAATCTCTTGCCTGACTTGGTGCATTTTGCCAATATTGAGAACCTGCTCTTAATATTGCTGTGGCAAATTCTTCATTAATCACACCAGGTTGAGAAAATAATCCAGTTAATTGTGCAAGTAAAGATTGACCTCTTTTTAATCTAGTCATCTGGTCATTACTTAATTCTTGATTTCTAGATTCTTGAGTATCTAAAAAGTCATCTCGTTGAACCGTGGAAACATTTTTTAATAAAACTTGCCAAGCTTCACTTCTAATAACCCAAGGAGCTCTTAATAATCCTTCAGCAAAAACAAACGCACCTTCACTGGTTGGTTCCCAATAAGTTGGGGGAGAGACAAAAATGTTTCGTTCAGAATTTGGTAATTGTAAAGCAATTAGTAACGTGTCACTCAATAATCTTTGTCTTTGCAAACTTGTTTGTGCTGCATTTTCAACGGTATTTGTAGCTAATTTTGAAAGAAGTGAATCAAGGAGAAAAACTTTTACACGTCCATTTGGAGTTTCAACTGTTGTTGTTCCAGATGGAGTGAAGTTAGTTCCTGCAACAGCAGGTAATGCAGTATCAGGTAAAACTACAACATTTGTACCTAAAGAATTTGCTTTTCCTATAACAGTTTTATTCACTGGAAAAGTATCTTGAAATAAAACTGTTCCTCCAACTGTAAAACCTAATCTATTTTCAGTTATTAATTTTGCAATAGTTACAGATTGTTCAAAGGCACTATTTGCTTTTTGTCTATTCATTGAGGCAAGATCAGCATTTGCATAAGTAAGTGAATATCTTTCATTTGCTGCAACTGCTGTTCTTAACTCGTTAAACCATGTTCCAACTTCATTTGGATAAATGCCATTAATGTTTTCTTCACTAGTTTTAACTAAATAACCTTTGGAAGCTTTTTCTGCTAAATCTAATAAGTTTGGATCAAGTAACCAAACAACAGAATTACTTCTTCCTGCATTCAAAAGATTTCTTAATCTTCCATTTCCCGTCATGGAATTTGGAACAGTTTCATCCAATAAAATTCCATTTCCATCTCTTAAAGGTGGACTTGAAATTGGCCAGAACACCGTCATCCCGATTGGATTAACAGAATTTCTATCGGGTAAATATGGAACAACTGTGAAATTAGATCCTAAACTTTCATTATTTTGAAGAACTTCAAAACCTATTAAATAAGCACCAGGACCTTTAGCAAATAATTGACCAGCATTAATTCCAATAGAAAATGAATCACTTGCACCTGGATTTAAATCTCTAGTTTGATAAATCTGTCCTCTTGGAATCAACTTTTCAGGATTAGCGTTATTGAAAGATTGGTTCAATTCAACTCGAGAAGTTATTGGATCAGAAAGTAAAAGTCTTAAAGATAGTCCAGTTAAAGTTGCCGAAGTTTTATTTCTTATGGTTCCTGCAAGTCTTAAAGTATCTGTTGGAAGTGGGGTGAATGGATCAACTATCTCAATTTGAACTTCCACAGTATTTGGCGCAGCTGAAGCTGGTGCTTGAAGAATTGAGAAGAAAAGTAAGAGAAAAGAGAAAGAAACTATTACTTTTTTTATATTTCCCACATCTTGAAGAATAGGTGACGCGCGCGAATCTTTGAGGCATCACTACTGGAATAACGCTTGGTTCTAGGCTTTCAAGCGTGAACAATATTGGTAATAATTCATCAGCCACAAATCGGATTCTTCAGGCTTTGGGTGAAACTAAAGACTTACTTATTGAAGTAGGAAAGTTATTTGAAAAATCAGGTTTTGAAATTTCCTTAGTCGGTGGCCCTGTGAGAGATGCCATTTTAGGAAAAAGTGTAAAAGATTTAGATTTAACCACAAATGCAAAACCTGATGAAATCCAAAAAGTATTAAAAAATTGGGCAGAAGATATTTGGGATGTTGGAATTAAATTTGGAACAGTTGGAGCTAGAAAAAAAGATTTTATTTTTGAAATCACCACATACAGAACAGAACAATATGAAGATACCTCTAGAAAACCTAGTGTGGAATTTGGGAAAACTTTAGAAGAAGATTTAGCTAGAAGAGATTTCACAATTAATGCGATGGCATTAAAATTACCAAATTTTGAATTAGTTGATATTTATAATGGTTTAAGTGATTTAAATAGTAAAACTTTAAGAACTCCACTAGATCCAGAAATTTCTTTTTCAGAAGATCCATTAAGAATGTTAAGAGCAGCCAGATTTATTTCTAAACTTGAGTTAATTCCAGAAGAAAAATTAGTTCAAGTGATGAAAAAATTAGCTGATCGAATAAATATTGTCTCCATGGAAAGAATAAATGACGAATTTAATAAATTACTTTTAACCAACAAACCCAGAGTTGGAATTGAACTACTAGTTGAAACAGAACTTGCAAAACATTTCTTACCAGAATTACCTGCATTAAAACTAGAAATTGACGAACATCATCACCACAAAGATGTTTACCAACATAGTTTAACCGTGTTAGATCAAGTAATTGATTTAGAAAAAAATCATGAACCAACATTTGAGCCTGATTTAGTATTAAGACTTTCCGCACTTTTGCATGACATTGGTAAACCTAAGACAAGAAAATTCGAAGGTAAAGGAAGAGTTTCATTTCATCATCACGAAGTTGTGGGCGCTCGACTAGCTAAGAAAAGATTAGAAAAATTAAGGTATTCAAATGAAATAATTGAAAAAGTTGTTTTATTAATCGAATTACATTTGCGTTTTCATGGATACGGAGAAGGAAAATGGACAGATTCTGCAGTTAGAAGATATGTCAGAGATGCAAATGATCAATTAGTAAGACTTCATAAATTAACAAGAGCTGATTGCACCACAAGAAATGCCATGAAAGCAGAAAAATTAAGAAAAGCATATGACGATCTAGAAGCAAGAATTGTGGAGTTATCTAAAGAAGAAGAATTAAAGAGTATGCGTCCAGAACTAGATGGACAACAAATTATGGAAATTCTTAACATTAAACCAGGACCAGTCGTGGGTAAGGCATATCAATTTCTGCTTGATTTAAGACTTGATCAAGGAATAGTAGGTCCTGAGAAAGCAAAAGAAGAATTAATTAAGTGGTGGGCACAAAATAAGTAGTTGAATTAGAATATGTTGCATGACTGCAGTATTTGAATCAGAAATTCTAGATCCCTCAATTCCTCGTGAAGTAATTAATTATTCTTTGCAAAGAAGAGCTTCTGTAGAAGATTTAAAAAGTGGTCGAGTTTTGAAATCTGATTTATGTGATGCAGATACTTATTTAAAAAGAGCAGCAAGATTTCATGGAGTAAAAACAAATAGAACTTGCCCTATTTGTGAAATTGTTGACTTAGTAGAAATTTCTTACGTGTTTGGTAAGGAACTTGGACCGTTTTCTGGTCGTATTAAATCTCCTCATGATTTATTAAAAATGAGTAAAGAACATGGTCAAATCAAGGTTTTTGTGGTGGAAATATGTCAAGGTTGTAGTTGGAATCATGTTTATAGTTCCTACGTTTTAGGTGATGGCAGAGCCAGAAGACCTTTACGAAAACCTGCAGATTGGTTGGATTAATAAGTGGTTAAACGTGGCAGAGAAAATCCTCGTGCTCCACAAAGAAAAACCAAGAAAAGTTCAAAAGTTAAATGGAAATTATTTAGTGGAATTATCACTCTAGGTTTAATTGGCACAGTTGTTTCAGGTTCAGTTTTAGCTTTTGCAGTTTCAGTCACTGAAATTCCTTTACCTAAAGAAGTGGCACGAGCTCAAACCACAATTGTGATGTGGGCCGATGGGGAAAAAGAAATTGGCAGATTTGGTGAATTTAATAGAACTGATATTGAAATAAATGAAGTACCACAACATGTGCAGCAAGCAGTTTTAGCAGCAGAAGACCGCAATTTTTATAACCATAGAGGTTTTTCAATTCAAGGTTTTACCAGAGCCTTGTTATCAAATATTTTTTCAGGAACTCGAGTTGGTGGATCAACAATTACTCAACAATATGCCAAATTAGCTTTTTTGACTCAAGAAAAATCAATTCTAAGAAAAGCAAGAGAATTAGTTTTAGCAATTAAACTTGAATCAGTTGAGTCAAAAGAAGAAATTTTAGAAAACTATTTAAACACCGCTTATTTTGGTCGCGGTGCCTATGGAATACAAGCTGCGGCAAGAACTTATTTTGGACTTGATGCATCTCAACTTTCAATTCCGCAAGGTGCTGCACTTGCTGCATTATTACAAGCACCATCTGCCACAGAAAAAATAGAAAATAGAGATAGATGGATTAATAGATTTAATTACGTTTTAAATGGCATGGTTGATATTGGCGCAATTACAGCAACTCAAAAAGATACAATAACTTTTCCTGAATCAATTACTTATAGTTCTTCAAATAAATTTGGTGGCACCAATGGTTATTTGCTTTATTCGGTTAGACAAGAAATGTTGGAAAAAGGTTATACCGAAGATGATTTAAATTTAAGAGGTTTAAAAGTAATTTCTACATTTGAAGAAAATGCGCAAACAGCAATAGTTGATGCAGTCACTAATGAAGCACCAACAACCAAAACAGAAGGTTTAAGAATAGGAATTGCTTCTGTTAGACCAGGTACAGGTGAAGTTGTGGCAATTTATGGTGGACCAGATTATGTAACAGAACCATTAAATAATGCAACGCAAGCTATCGCTCAAGCTGGATCAACTTTTAAACCATTTGCACTTGCAGCAGCATTTGAACAAGGAATTGGATTAGACACAGTTTGGAATGGAAATTCTCCAAGAACATTTGGAGATTACACCTTAAATAATTACAGTAAAAAATCATTTGGTGATATCACACTTTTACAAGCAACAGAAAATAGTGTTAATACGGTTTATGTTGATTTAGCATTTCAAATTGGGAAAGAAAAAGTTTTTGATACCACATTAAGAGCAGGAATTCCTGCCGAAACTGCAGGAATGGTAAATGACATTACTTTGGTTTTAGGAACTGCATCTCCTCATGTTTTAGATGTAGCAAATGCTTATGCCACATTTGCGGCTCGAGGAATTTATGCAAAACCTACGATGATTAAAGAAATTTATGGTGCAAATGATGGACTTTTGTATCAAATAAGTCCTGAAACTAAAAGGGCATTTACAACTCAAGTTGCTGATGAAGTTACTTACGCATTAAGCCAAGTAATTCAAAACGGAACCGGTACAAGAG
>JAYQPE010000020.1:0-6548 GCA_038145175.1 Actinomycetes bacterium
AGGAAGAAAAACCAGGGCAGAAGAATATTTGCTTATTAAAGATATTTGCTAAATTAAGTTGCCGGCTTTAAAGTGTCAGTCTTTGTGTAAAATTATTATGAAAAATGAGTAAAAAAACTAACAAGTCCATCAGAAAACCGACTAATCGAGTTAAGCACTCAAAATTAGAAATACTCGATAATTTTCGACCTTTAATTATTCTGATTTCAATTTTGAGTTTGACCGTTACTGGATTATATTTTTCAGCCAAAGCTGTTAATAACACTTCCACAATTGTTACAACACTTCCTGATACTTACACCATAACGGGAAGTTCAATTGATTTAGATTTAGATGAAGTAATTGAATTACCATCCTCTGGTTGGAGTGATACTTCTGATCGAATTTCGATTGAAGTATCAATTACCAATGGCAGTGCCGATGATGCAATTGTTGATAGAAGTACCGATGGATGCATGGTACAAATAAGTTCATCGACCACTACTAGCACTTTTGGCAATACGGCACTTTCGAATGGCTCACAGAATTTGGATGGAGACGGCACTGATAACGTTTTTGTTTTTAATGATAGAACCGCACAGGTAACACTTCTTGGAATTGCTAGCGAAGTTAAAGAAGCGATTGGAAGAGTAAGAGCATCTTGCAGTTCACAATCCGTTTTTGCTGGTAAATATATAAGAGTTGGGGCTGTTCCAACAATTGGATTTTCAGGTGGTGGAGGTTCTGGTACCACTGCTTGTGGAGATGCAAACACAGATTGTGAAAATCTTTATTATTTATTTTCGACTCAACATTATTATCGAGTCGCACGAATGACCTCAGGAGTTAGTTCTGGAACTCAAGGAATTTTGGATGTGTGGAATAAAGCTAAATCAATTACTGTAGGAGTTGATGGCACAAGAAAATCAGGCGCCACAATTAGAGGTTTTGTCGCAACACTACACACTCGAGATGAATTATTGCTTACAGATGCAATTCGCGGAACTGGTAATTCAAGTTTGTCAATGATTGGGACCACAGATCTGACTCAGAGTTTTACTTACGACACGAATTGGGGAGGTTCTGGAAGCGCATGTTCGACTGATGAGGGAACATTTTATTGGTTAGGACCTGACATGTGGTGTCGTTTAATTCCAACTTGGAATGCAAATAACGAGCGCACGATTGAATACAGTCCAAATGCACAAGCAAGTAATAACTCGCCGAATCATCAAGAAAGTCGATATTGGTCTAGAGATTCCTCGGGAATTTGGTCTCGAGGAACTTCGAGTAGTTTCACCATAGATCTTGGTTCAAGCACAATTCCAACAACTGAAGATCAAAGTGGAACTCACAATGGATATAACTTTTTTCACGGTTGGCACTCCAATACAACACCTGATGAACCAAATAGTTCAGGAGACTACATTTATTTAGGTTATGGGGGGTCTGGTGGAAATCCAGGTTGGGACGACGGCTTTCCTGGAGATTCAAATGATCGTGCAGGTCCGGATGACAGAACAATTTCAGGTCGATTTATTCAAGAGTTTTGTAATCCAAATCAAACATGTACACCAGATGCAAACGCAGTAGATTCCGCACAATTTAAAATAGCTCAAACAATAACTTTTTCTGGTGCAGCATCTGCATATGCAACAGAAACTGTTAATTTAACCGCTGCATCAACTACAAGTGGATTAACAATTAGCTACGCAACAAATAATTCAAATATTTGCACAGTTAGTTCTTCAGCTGTTGTGACACTTGTTTCAAGAGGCACTTGCGAAGTTACGGCAAGTCAAAGTGGCAATGATGATTACCTTGCTGCAACTTCAGTCACACAGACGTTTACTTCAAACTTTGGACCAGTATTTGTCGGGGTAGTTACTTCTTGCACTGGTATTGGTCAATTGGAAAATGGTTCATTTGAAGAATTTGAATTAGGAACTGCTGGAGGCAATTCTTCCCAACCAACCGGCCAATGGCATGGATATCCACGGAATCCAGAAGGGCCTACTCAAATTCTTTTCCTCGATCTTGATGCAGGTTTAAATCAATCAGTTTCACCTTGGGACACTGGTGCAGCAAATAAATTCATCGAATTACAAAGAGTAGCGCCAGGCCAAACGGCTGATACTTCAGGTACTTTAAATCACGATGCAGCAAATGTGCCGCCACAAGATGGTGAAGTTTTTGCAGAGTTAAATGCAACCTCTGTTTCGTATTTGTTCCAAGATGTTGCAACGCTGCCAGGTTCGGTTTTACGTTGGGAAATATTTCATCGCGGAAGAGGTTATACTCCAGGCACAGCTGGAGATGGTGACGTAATGAAAGTGCAAATTGGTGCGACCAATGCCTCTGGATATGGATCATCAACAAGTCAAACAGTCGATCAATCACCAGAGAGTGGTTTTGATGTGAATCAGTCTGGCACAAGTGGGTCAATTTCAGGTAGTCAAATAACAACAGAAAGAAGTGATGGTTGGCAAAGAGTTAGAGGAGTTTACCAAGTCCCTACTGGCCAAACAACTACAAGATTTGCATTTTCTGGTATTTCGGGAATTGTAAGTGTAACTGTTGGAAATTTATTGGATAACATTTCATTTACCCCAAATGTTGCTTGCCCCTTTACAAAATCAATAATTACAGGAAGAACGGCAACTATAAATGTGTTTGATGATGAAGCGTTAACTGATGCAGAGGAATCAATTGCTGGAGATGATTCCACAATTGCAAACACAATTTCAGTAATAAGTGGATCAGGCACTGTTACTCGAGCAAATTCAAATCGGTCAATGCAATTCACCGCACCAAATTCGACCGGGACAAGCGTGGTGCGATTTCGAGTTACCAATAGCTTTGGTGATACAGCAGATGCTGATGCAACATTTAATATTGTTTCTGATTTATCACACGTAGCTCCAACAGTAATCCCAGTTGATCCAAGGGCAACTCAAGTCGATTTACCACAAGTTGATGTAGTTGGAAGTACTGTTTCAAAAGCAATGGTCTGTTACGTTCAAACAGATTCAAGTGGAAATACTCTAGGTACACCTAATATAAATTCACAAGTAAGAACTCCAGGAAGTAATACTGTGTCAACAACAAGTGCGACTTCAGCTGAATTGAGTATTAATGGCGCTATTGCAGATGTAGAAAGCGCATCAACAAGTGTACGAATTACCAGTACCACATTAAATGGAAGAGTTTTGGACACAAATACAAGTAAATACATCAGGATTAGAACATCAGGAGATGACGATGTTTCTACGGAGAGTTGCGGGAATGGAACTGGGGCATCAAGGCAGACTGTTCTTGAACTTAGGCCGGTTCAATTAGAAACCACTAGAAATTTGAACGTCGAAATTAATTAATTAAGAATCTTTCATTTCTAACAGAAACCAAAGCATTTGAAAACCACTCAACGGTGCATTTATTGGAAGTTAGTTTAAATTTAAATAAAGTTTGCTCTCTTGGTTTTAGTTTTAGATCTAGTTCAATTTGTTTAGTGACTCGATTTATGGGGTCTTCATATATTTTCTCGCCCGAAGAATTAAATATTTCTACCGATTGGCTAGGAGTGCAGTTGCCGCCTCGTAGACCGAATTTAATTTTTCCATTCACATTTTCTTTGGTTGGATTTAGAGCAAAAAGTTCAAATGAATTATCGTAGAAATCTATTTGTTTGGACCCTTGTATAGTTCCTGTGTCTGCTTGACCTTTCCAGGTAAGAGTTATTAATGATTGAATGCTCGAATTGGTTTTTAATTTCGGATCTATTTTGAAAACTGCCAATCTAGTATTTTTAGAAACGGCTAAAGGTTGCCCAGCTACTTCTATCCATTTATTTCCAGTTTCAGCTACATCCGCATAAGCTCTTAAATCAAGTGCAACGGCACAATATCCAACACTTGCTGCTTGACTTGCTATTTTTGAAATTGATTTAGTATCAATTTTTTCTTGCCAATTAGCTTGTTGGGTTCCTTTGACAGCAGCATAAGAAAAAGGACGATTTGGATTTGTTAAGTAAAGCCAAAAAGGATCATAATCAGAAACATTTCCTACCATTCCACCTTCGGGATATCGCAAAATTGGTAATTGTAAAACTGGACAATTTGGCTCAAGTTTTTTATCAAGTTGATTACTAAAATTTGAAATTTCGATGAAAGTCTTTTTCGTATTCGCATAATCATTAGGTAGCTGCTTGATTGTTTGGTCAAAGAAAATTACCAAAGCAATAAGTCCTAGCAAGACATTACGTAGTTCGTATTTAATTTTTAATCTTGGTAAGACTTGTTTAATGAACAAAGCCAGTATGATCACAGCAAAATAAACTAGATAGATAAAAAGTCTGCCCCAAGATCTAATCCAATCAGTGATAAAAAATGAAAACAATGCACCAAACCCAGTAGTCCAGTAGAAAAATAAAGTAACTGTAAATAGGAAAAGAAACAGATTTACTAAAACTGTTATTTCTGCAGAAGTATTATTTAATAAATTCTTTCCTATCAATTTAGTAAAAAGAAATAAAATTACAAAAGCGATGGCAACTATCCCAATGATTGAATTCCATGGACCAGATTCACCAATACTTAATTTACTTACTTGATCAAAATTTGATCTAAATTTAGAGAAGAATTCAAATCCTGACATAGGACTTGGCATGAAAAGCGCTATAAAAGAGCCACTGTATCTTTCGATAAATTCATAACTTCTTTCAACTGGACTAGTCATGACCGTGTATAAATTGTTTAAGCTAATTATTAATTTTTGACTCAATATTGAAATTGGCATAACAAGTAATAGTAAGAAATACTTCAATTTATTTGCATCAAACTTATTTTGCAGTGAAAGGAAAACTAAAGTTAATAATAAAAGTATTTCTGTATAAAACCAGTTGTATGTATGAGTTGTAGATATTAAAATAAGAGAAATAATAATCAAATATAGTTTATTTTTGTTATATTTATTCCATATTTCTTTCAGCAGTATTATTAAAATTATTGCTAATGGAATAGTAAAATAATTTGCTAAAGTTACATGCCATAAACTTCTTTGAAAATGCCAGGGGAGAAGAGTTAAAGAGATACTTAAAAACAAAGTTTGAACTAGACTAAATTTGAGTTTTTGAAACATTTCAAATGTTGTTATTTGAACTAAAATAAAACCAAAAAATATTAGTAAATTAGTCGCTGCAATTGGGGTTAATATTTTGGTAATAATAAAAAAATAAGTGAAATCAAATAAGCTAGGAAGTCCCCAATTCCCTACATCACTTTGATAAGGCCAACCTAAATTAGGTTTGATGGTTAATTGACCAAACTGTTGAATATTTTGAGCAAAGGCATAAACATCAACCATGTCTCCTTTAATTACCCAGGGAAAATTTATGCCAAAAAGGGAAAAATCTAAAGTCCAATAACTTGCTAACAAAACAATAAAGACACCAAGTAATTGGTAATAAATTTTAAACTTAATCAATTTATTTTGATAATTGCTTTATTTGAGAAATTAGATCACTTATTGTGTATTCAAGTGCTTTAGGTACAAGTTCTTGCGAGCCAATAATTTGCGAAGAGGGAAGGTGTCTGCCAGACATCCAAGTAGAAATACCAAGTGCTGTCCAGCCAAATTTGGCAATCATGAGCATTAAAGCCGAATCGTTATAAACGTCTTGAGGATTGATTTTTTCGAGATTCCAATTGTTGTCTCGAACATTTCTTATCAAAGTTGCCATATTAACTAAGCTTTCAATCCCTTTTTCTCTAAAGTCAACGGAAAGATCTTTAGATATAAGTTCACTTATGTTTCCAGAAATTGATGGAAAATTGATTAACGCAGCGATTCCAGGAAATTCTGATGCCCATTTGATTTGATGATCCACCCATGCGGCAAGTGCTTTTTCAACATTGGGATTTTGTTTAAGTGCTTGAGCCCAAGCACCTTCTACATATTTTGCATAGGAATAAAAGGCTGTACGAACCATTAAGTCGTCTCTGCCTTTGAAGTGGTAGTTAACTACTCCAGGAGAAATTTGTAGTTTTTTACAAATAGGAGCCACTTGAAAATTTGATTGGCCAAATTTTCCCAATTCAATTTCAGCAATTTCAATGATTTCTTGAGAAGTTACTTCGCCTCGGGTTGAATTGATCGTTGAACTCGCCAATTTTTGTCCCTTTCCCGATAAAGTATTATAGGAGCAAATTTGAATTCAGTTCAAATATACCTTGAAGTACATTTGTTGAGTTTTGGCATAGGGGAGAGCAATATTGAGCACGCCGTTAGGAAACTCCCTTAATTCGAGCAAAAACTTAAAGTCAAAAAGAAAAAAATGGTTGCTTATTGTGCTTGCGATTGCCCCAATTCCACTATTTGGTTCCGTATTGGCGGCAAATATCACGATTTCAGGTACCGGTGGAACGGCGGATGTTGTGGAGTTTGGACAAGGTTCTGCTTCAGCTACTGCCTGTGACACCTCCATGAACACGGCGCTTAACACTACTTATAACGGAACTACCTTTATGCTGAGCACGATCGTTTTAATTAATGTTGATGGGACTGCCTCTGGT
>JAYQPE010000021.1:0-5276 GCA_038145175.1 Actinomycetes bacterium
CCTATGCAGCGAAGATGCGACTTTCTGTCCAATACAGTACAAAAACTAGACTTAAAGAATGTAAGTATTCTAAAAGATAAGGCAGAAAAAGTATCACTTCAAGCACAAGTGGTAACTTCAAGGGCAGTTGCCCCATTGAATAAGTTACTTGAATGGTCAATTCCACTGGTTGTTAAGAACGGTAAAGTTCTAGCAATCAAGGGTGAGAAGGCAAAAGATGAATTAGCCCTAGCTCAAGAAGAAATTCCAGGCTTGAAGGCTATGACTGCCGCTGTGAAGACTTGCGGCGGGGCATTAGATTTGAACGTCACAGTAGTTGAAGTGGTTAAGGAGGGCTAATGGCATCAGAAAACAAACCATCTGATCTTGGTTGGCCTAAACCTGAAGAAGATTCAATCAAAACTGGCAAACCTTCAGATTTAGGTTGGCCAGCATCATGAGTATCGATACACCTTTAGCTCAAGCTGCTCAAGCAGCGGTTAATTTAAAACTTGGTGATTTAGAAAAACTTCCAAATCCAAAAAATACAACGGTAGTAACGATTGCAAATCAAAAAGGTGGAGTGGGAAAAACTACTACTGCAGTAAATATGGCAGCTGCTTTAGCAAAACATGGTTTACAAGTTTTAGTTATTGATACTGATCCACAAGGAAATGCATCAACGGCATTAAATGTTGATCATCGTGTTGGAACACCTGATGTTTATTCAGTGTTAGTTGAAGAACAAGATTTTAGTGAAGTAATACAACAAGTTAAAGATATTAATAATTTATTTTGTGCACCAGCAACAATTGATTTAGCTGGAGCTGAAATTGAATTAGTTTCATTAGTTGCTCGCGAATATAGATTACAAAGAGCATTAAATAAATATTTAGAATTTCATAAAGAAAAATATGGAAAAAATATTGATTATGTTTTTATTGACTGTCCACCAAGTTTAGGTTTATTAACATTAAATGCATTAGTTGCTGCCAGTGAAGTTTTAATTCCAATTCAAACTGAATATTATGCATTAGAAGGTTTAGGACAATTAATGAATAACGTAAATTTAGTTACCAAACAATTAAATCCTGATTTAAAAGTTTCAACAATTGTTTTAACAATGTTTGATGCAAGAACTAATTTAAGTCAACAAGTTGCAGAAGAAGTAAGAAGTCATTTCGGTGACATAGTTATTGCAACAGAAATTCCAAGAGCAGTAAGAGTAAGTGAAGCACCTAGTTTTCAACAAACTGTAATCACATATGATCCAGGTTCTCCTGGTGCACAAGCTTATGTAAAAGTTGCCAAAGAGTTTGCTATGCGTCATGCAGGTAGTAACTAAATGGCGACTCAAAAAAGAGGATTAGGCAGAGGTCTAGGCGCTTTAATTCCAACTGATGCAAATAATGTTGTTGAAAATAAAACTATTGAAACAAACGAAAATTTAAATTCTGTTCCTGGTATCAGATTTTCTGAAATTGAATTAAATCAAATAAAACCAAACGCTAAACAACCAAGACAAGTGTTTGAAGAAGAAGCATTAAATGAATTAACTTTTTCCATTAAAGAAATTGGACTACTTCAACCAATAGTTGTTAGACAAATTTCTAATAATGAATATGAAATTGTGGCAGGAGAAAGAAGATTTAGGGCTGCAAAAAATGCAGGGCTTACAAAAATTCCTGCTCTAATTAGAGAAACAAAAGACGAACAAATGCTTCGAGATGCATTATTAGAAAACTTGCATCGTTCTCAATTAAATCCTTTAGAAGAAGCAGCTGCTTATCAACAATTGTTAGAAGATTTTGGTGGAACTCAAGAAGAATTAGCCAGCAAATTAGGCAGATCTAGACCACAAGTAACCAACACTTTAAGACTTCTCAAACTTCCAGCCACCGTGCAAAAACGTGTGGCAGCAGGGGTTTTAACCTCAGGGCACGCTAAAGCATTGCTTGGTTTGGCAAGTGCTGCAGAGATTGAAACTTTAGCTAATCGAATCGTTGCTGAAGGACTATCTGTTAGAGCAACGGAAGAAATAGTTTCATTAGGAAATATAGGAACAACTGAAAATAAAAGACCACCATTAGCACCCCTTAAAGCTCCAGGATTAAAAGATTTAAGTGATCGTTTAGGAGACAAACTAGATACCAGAGTAACTATTTCAATGGGCAGATCTAAAGGCAAAGTTGTGATCGAATTTTCAACTTTAGAAGATTTAAGACGAATTGTGGAAGTAATCGAAAAAGATTAAGCAGTAACTGGTTCAAAAAAAGTAATAACAGCTTCAGCAATACTTGAAGCAATCAAATCTCTAATTTGAGCATCAGATAATTTTTTGGCATCCAAAGTATTACTTAAATATCCAACTTCAATTCTTACCGCTGGCATTCTGGTCATTCTTAATAAATCCCAAGTTTTTGCATGAGTTCTGCAATCATTCAAACCAACTTTTTTGACAATTTCTGTTTGCACAAGATTTGCAAATCTTTGTCCCATACTTGATTTTTGTCCTAATGATTCATTTCCAAAATAATAAGAAGCACAACCATTTGCTTCAGGATTTTTTATAGCATCTGTGTGAATGCTTACCACTAAATCAGCATTGCTGTTATTAGCAAATACAGCACGTCCCTGTTCATCAATTACTTCATTAGTCTTAGAAACTCTAGTTAATAAAACAGTCGTACCAAGTGCTGCTAATTTTCCTTCAACTTTTTTTGCGATATCACTTGAAATAAATTGTTCACTCAAATTGTGACCAGTTAATCCAGAATCATCACCACC
Source organism: Actinomycetes bacterium (assembly GCA_038145175.1). Lineage (GTDB taxonomy): Bacteria > Actinomycetota > Actinomycetes > S36-B12 > UBA5976 > ATZT02. The sequence continues at coordinate 2,767 of JAYQPE010000021.1, forward strand.
GTGTCCAGGATCAATTACAACTACTTTGTCACTAACTCCTGTTCTTCTAGGTAAATGATGTAATTCTTCTCGATACTGTTCTGGTGTTCCACCAACTACAACTCGATTTAATCTTTCTAGTGCTTTAAAAACTTCAGGACCACAAATTCCATCACTTGGTAAACCAACACTTTTTTGAAATTCTTTTAATGCACTTTCTGTATTTTTTCCATATATTCCATCAACTCTTCCGGAATCAAAACCTAGATCGGTTAATTTTCTTTGCAAACTAGAAACATCATCACCATGAATTAAATGTCCTGGTGTAAATCTTAAAATTCGATCGCCCAAAGACCATCTGGCTTCTTCTAATCTTCGGAAAGTTTCAGGTCCAACAATTCCATCAACCGTGATGCCTCTTGATTGTTGGAATTTTTTTATGGCAGCTTCAATTGATTCATCAATGAAATTAGAACTTTTTTCAATAGCACCAATGCGAACTAATCGATCACAGATTTCTGCAACAGCAGGACCAGAATCGCCTTTTCGAAAAAGGGGTCTTTTTTCGTTCACACTCTTAAGTAAACAGGCTCTTTACAAATAGGCTGCAAGGTCTGCCAATAGTGCTGGTTTTGGCTTTGCTCCCACGATGGTTTTTACTAATTGGCCACCTTTGTAAACGTTCATGGTTGGAATAGAGGTGATTCCTAAAGCTTGAGCAACTTTTGGATTTTCATCAACGTTTAATTTGCCGATGATGATTTTTCCTTCGTTTTCTTTAGCAATTTCATCCAAAATTGGAGAGACCATTCTGCAAGGTCCACACCATTCAGCCCAGAAATCAACTAAAACAGTTGTGGTGGCATTTTTAATTTCTGAATCAAAAGTTGCGTCGGTAAATATCTTTGTGGCCATTTGTTTTTCCTTTTCTTATGCTGAAAAAATTCCTTGACTTGCTAAGAAGCGTTCAGCATCTAACGCTGCTTGACATCCTGTTCCTGCAGCAGTTATCGCTTGTCGATAAACATGATCAACAAGATCACCGCAGGCAAATACTCCTTCAATATTAGTTTTAGTTGAACCAGGTTTGGTTATGACATAACCGTTTGGATCTAACTCAATTTGACCTTTTAAGAGTTCACTTCTTGGTTCATGACCAATTGCCACAAATAATCCAGTGATAGCAAGGCTTTTCTCTTGGCCGGTTACTGTGTCTTTTAGTTTTAGGCCAGTTACTTTTTCTTCACCTAAAATTTCGGCAACTTCTGAATTCCAAACAAATTCTATTTTTTTATCGTTCATTGCTCTTTGTTGCATAATTCTACTTGCTCTTAATTCACTTCTTCTATGAATTAAATAAACTTTGGAAGCAAATCTGGTTAAGAAGGTTGCTTCTTCAACAGCAGAATCTCCTCCACCCACAACAGCGATTGCTTGTTCTTTGAAAAAGAATCCATCACAGGTTGCACAATAAGAAACACCTCGACCACTTAAAGTGTCTTCTTTTGGTAAACCTAATTTTTTATATCCAGAACCGGTTGCAAGAATTACTGATTTTGCTTGATAAGTATTTCCGTTACCATCTTGTACAGTTTTTATTTCTTTAGTTAAATCAACTTTTACAGCATCGTCAGTAATAAATCTGGAACCAAATTTTTCTGCTTGAGCTCTGATTTCTTCCATAAGAGCAGGTCCCATGATTCCATTTCTAAAACCAGGAAAATTTTCTACTTCGGTGGTATTCATTAACGCACCACCAGCAGTAACGGATCCTTCTAAAACAATTGGAGAAAGTTGAGCACGTGCCGCATAAATTGCTGCGGTGTAGCCAGAAGGACCACTTCCGATAATTATTAAAGGTTCAACTTTACTCATACAATTTCCTAAATCTATAAATGAATTTTTAAATTACCTTGTTAATCTTAGTCTTTTTTAAAACAACTACAACTCAAAGACTCGCATTACATTTGTGATTGCAATTGTTTGGCAAGTTTTTCATGAGCCCGATGACACCTACTCTTTATGGTTCCTGGGGCACACTTTAATTTTTTAGCCGCATCTTTTATCGTGAAACCTTCAAAATCAATCAAAAATACAACTTCTCTTTGATTGAGGGGCAATGTGTTTAACGCATTCATTAAATCAAGTGAAATATCTTTTTGATTTGTTTCGTTGTTATTAATTATAAATTCATTTAAGTTTTCTAAACTTTGCACAGATTTCAAAGCTCTTAATTTATCTATTGAAGCGTTAGTTACTATTTTGTAGATCCAAGTAGTAACAGCACTTTCTCCTCGAAATTTATGGGCATTTTTCATTATGGAAATTATTGAATTTTGAATAACGTCTTCTGCATCTTCATCATTTTTTGTGATTCGAAATGCCACACTTTTCATTTTAGATTTATGTCTTAAAAATATTTCAGACAAAGCATCTTTTTCACCTTTTACATATAAATTCAGTAAAGTTTTATCATCTAACTCACAATAATTATTTTTGAATAAAAGTGTGCTCACACACTAAAAAATACA
>JAYQPE010000022.1:0-5229 GCA_038145175.1 Actinomycetes bacterium
TGAAAATGTTTTAACAGGAAGTATTGAAATCGATGGATCTTCCACAGTTGGTCCACTAACTGATGCAATTGCTGAAGAATACGCAGATGTACAACCAGATGTGACAGTTAATTTATCAATTTCTGGAACTGGTGGAGGATTTGAAAGATTCTGTGAAACTGGTGATACACAATTTTCTAATGCTTCAAGACCGATAAAAGAAGAAGAAGCAGAAAAATGTAAAGCAAATGGAATTGAATTCACAGAAATACGTGTAGGTACCGATGCATTAACAATGGTTACCTCTGTTGATACACCAGCAGATATCAAATGTCTGACTAAAGACGAAGTTTTAGCAGTATGGGGACCGGATGCAAAAAAGAATTGGAAAGATGTAAATCCAGCTTTTCCAGATCTTGAAATTCAAGTTTTTGCTCCAGGTGCAGATTCTGGAACTTATGACTTTTTAAATGGTGATGTTCTAAAAATTGAACAACCAAGACAGGATTACAACGCGAGTGAAGATGACAACATCATCGCTCAAGGAATTCAAGGCACCAAAGGTTCATGGGGATTCTTTGGATATGCCTATTACAAAAACTCTGGCGGTAAAGAAAGAGCAATTGAATATAACGCTGGAGAAGGTTGTGTTGGACCAAGTGTTGAAACAGCACAAAATGACACTTACAAATTAACCAGACCTTTGTTTGTATATGTCAGAAATGATGCCTTGACTAGACCAGAAGTGGCAGACTTTGCACGCTTCTATCTAGAAACTGTTAACTCAGTAATTGATGAAGTTGGTTATATCGAAGCACCAGCAGATTCAATTGAAAGTGCTAAATCAGCTTTGGAACAGGCAATAACTAACGCTGGTTAATTAAAAACTTAGGGCAGAAGTTAAATTCCCTATCTTCTGCCCTAAACCTAAAACGGGGAAAGGGGAAGTAAAAATTAATAAAGTTGGTTCACTAACTAAAACCAATAACCGTATTGGTGAAAAAATAATTCACAAAATTCTTTTTGTATGTGGGGCAATTTCAATTCTTACAACTCTGGCAATTCTTTATGTTCTAATTAGTGAAGGTTTACATTTCTTTTCTCAAGTATCAATCGTAGAATTCTTAACCGATACTGCGTGGAGACCTTTTGGCTCAGTTGAAAGTGAAGCATTTCGAATAGGCATTTGGCCTTTAATAAATGGCACACTTTTAGTCACAGTTATTGCTTTAATCGTGGCAGTGCCACTAGGACTTGCTTCATCGATCTATTTAGCTGAATATGCTTCCAAAAAAGTTAGAAGCAAAGTAAAACCGGCCTTAGAGATTTTGGCTGGTATTCCAACAGTTGTTTTAGGTTATTTTGCACTTACTCTTGTTACACCATTTTTGAGAAATGTTTTCTCTACAGATCTGATTGATATTTTTAATGCTTTAAGTGCAGGAATTGTGGTGGGCGTAATGATTGTTCCTACAGTTGCATCTTTAAGTGAAGATGCCATGAGTGCAGTGCCTCAATCTTTAAGGAATGCATCTTTAGGTTTAGGTGTAACTAAATCAGCCACACTTTTAAAAGAAGATTTTCCTGCAGCGTTAACGGGAATTATTTCTTCAAAAATTTTGGCAATGGGAAGAGAAATTGGTGAAACCATGATTGTTTCTATTGCTGCTGGAAATTTACCTGCCATGACTATCAATCCAGGAGATCAAGTTCAAACAATGACTGGCTACATCGTTCAAGCTGTAGGTGGCGAAGCCCATCGTGGTTCTTTAACTTATAACTCAATATTTGCAGTAGGAATTGTGCTTTTTGTTATGACTTTTGCGTTAAATCTTTTAGCAAATTACTTCACTAAGAAATTTAGAGAGGTGTATGCATGAAGATATTGTCTTCTCCACTTTCAACTACCACAGACATTGCAAATGCTCTAAAAACATCTAATTCAAGAAACTTAAAAGAAAGACTTTTCCAATCATTTCTTTTACTTTCAACTTTAATTGCCTTATTTATATTGATGGTGCTTTTAATTGACATCATGTATCAAGGGTTTGGAAGACTCAATTTAGATTTCTTAACCGATTACACTTCAAGAAGAGCATCTCGAACTGGAATTAGAACTGGTTTAACGGGAACTTTATCTTTGATGGTTTTAGTTGCCCTGATAGCTTTTCCAATTGGTGTAGGGGCTGCAATTTATTTAGAATGTTTTGCACCTAAGAATTGGTTTACAAAATTTATGCAAGTAAATATTGCAAATCTTGCAGGAGTTCCTTCAGTTGTTTATGGACTTTTAGCAGCGGCACTTTTTGCCTACATTCTTAATTTTGGAAGAAGTCTTTTAACAGGTGCACTTGCTTTAGTATTGCTAATTTTGCCTGTAATCATTGTGGCAGGAAGAGAGGCAATAAAAGCAGTTTCGCCTTCTATTTATCAAGGCGCTCTAGCTTTAGGTGCAACACCATGGCAAGCCGTTTATAAACAAGTTTTACCTGTAGCAATGCCTGGAATTTTGACTGGCACAATTCTTGCTTTATCTAGAGCAATTGGTGAGGCTGCTCCAATTTTGGTAGCAGGAGCTGTGTTTTCCAGAAGAGCAGATAATGAACCTTGGAATATTTTTGAACCTTTTGGTGCTTTACCAGTACAAATTTTTGATTTTGTGAAAAGACCTCAACCAGAATTTCAGATCGAAGTTGCAGCAGCAGGAATCATCGTGATGCTAGTCGTACTTTTGATCATGAATTCAGCAGCAATCATTTTAAGAAACAGATACAGCAAATAAAAGGGGATAAAAATGACAGAAGCATTAAAAGAAATATCGCTCAACACAGAGATGGAGAAGACATTGGAAAATCTAGATAAAGGTTTGGATGAAACAGTGTTTTCGCTAAATGATGTGAGTATCAAATATGGAGATTTTCGTGCGGTAAGCCATGTAAATATGGAAATCAGTAAAAACCAAGTTACTGCTTTTATTGGACCTTCTGGTTGTGGCAAATCAACTTTATTAAGAGCATTTAACAGAATGAATGATTTAATTCTGGCCTCTTCAGTTTCAGGAACGATTACTTACCACGGTAAAAATATTTATGATCAAGATGTTGATCCTGTGGAAGTTAGAAGAAGAATAGGTATGGTATTTCAACAACCAAATCCTTTTCCTAAATCAATTTATGAAAACGTGGCATTTGGTCCAAGAAATCATGGTGTGAAAGAAAACTTAGATGAAATCGTGGAAACTTCACTCAAAAGAGCAGCCCTATGGGATGAAGTGAAAGATAAATTAAATACTTCTGCCCTATCACTTTCAGGTGGTCAGCAACAAAGACTTTGTATAGCAAGAGCTATTGCAGTTGAACCTGATGTGATTTTGATGGATGAACCAGCTTCAGCGCTTGATCCAATTGCTACTTTAAAAATCGAGCATTTAATGAGAGATTTAGCCACTCATTACACAATCATTGTGGTCACCCACAATATGCAACAAGCTTTGAGAGTTTCAGATAAAACTGCTTTCTTTAACTTAGAAGTTGATGAAGAAAAAGGCACCCGAAGTGGAGTGCTGGTGGAATATGGTCCAACTTCCAAATTATTCACAAATCCAGAAAATGAGAAAACCAGTGACTACATTAAAGGTAAATTCGGTTAAACCAACGACTGGAATAGCCGCAAAAGTTACGTGCTTAATACGCTTTAAATCATGAACTCCCTAAATCCTGAAGTTTTAAACCTTATAAAGGAACTTCCGGGATTAGTAGTTCTTCTAAATAATAAAAAAGAAGTCATCTATTTTTCTGCAGATGCAGCAGTTCATGGTCTTGTGCGAGATAACGAATTAACTGTTAAAGATTTAAATAAATTTGTTCAATCTTTAAAACTTAATTTCTTTAGAGCAAATACTCAAATAAGTCATCAATCCCCAACGGCGACTACGGTTCAGACTTTAGAAGTTGATTGTTTAGAAATATCTAATAACTATATTTTATTACTGATTGATGATTTAACAACTAGTTTAAGAGTTGAACAAATAAGACGAGGTTTTATTGCCAATATTTCCCATGAACTAAAAACTCCAGTTTCAGCATTAGAACTTTTAGCAGAAGCTATAAAAGAATCAGGAAATGATGTTGAGTCAATCAAGAAATTTGCTGAAAAAATTCCAAAAGAAACAAAAAGACTTGCAAATTTTATTCAAGACATAATTGATTTAACTAAAATTCAATCAGATGATCCTTTAGCACAAGCTGAGGAAATAAGTGTGCAAAATATTGTGGATGAAGCAATTGAAGTTGTTGAAAGCATTGCTCATAAAAATCGAGTTGAAATTGAAGTCATTGATAAAAGCAAAGATTCAATAGTTCTTGGGGATAAGAAGCAACTAGTCACTGCTTTAAAAAATCTTTTACTTAATGCTATTTATCACACTGGTGATGATAAGAAAGTTTTTATCGAAGTAGAAAAAACCATGTATTTTGTAGAAATAAATGTCAAAGATTCAGGTGAAGGTATAACTCCTGAAGATCAATTAAGAATTTTTGAACGCTTCTTTAGAGTAGATACTGCAAGATCTAGGCAAGATGGCGGTTCAGGCATTGGTCTTTCTTTAGTAAAACACATTTGTTCAAACCATGGTGGAAGAGCAATGGTTGAATCAACTCCAGGTAAAGGGGCAACCTTTACGATGCAATTACCAATTCCATCGACAACTGAGGCTATTTAATATGACAAAAATTCTTTTGATAGAAGATGAAGATTCCATCAGAGAATCAGTTGCTTTTCTTTTGGAAAAAGAAGGTTTTATTGTTACTCAAGCAAATGATGGGCTAATAGGTGTAGAAATATTTGAAAAAGAAAAGGCAGATCTGATTTTGCTTGATCTAATGCTTCCAGGCCTTGATGGTTTAGAGGTTTGTAAAAGGGTTAGAAAATCTAGCAATGTACCGATAATTATGTTAACTGCCAAAGATACTGAATTAGATAAAGTTTTAGGTTTAGAGCTTGGAGCAGATGATTACATCACTAAGCCATTTTCATCTCGTGAATTAACTGCTCGAGTAAAAGCAATGCTACGAAGATTTTCTGAACCGTTAGAAAACAATGAAGTAACTACCACAAAAACAGTTGTGGTAGATCCAGTAAAACACAAAGCATTTGTAAGAGGAATAGAAATTAAGCTTCCTTTAAAGGAATTTGATTTATTACATTATTTGACCCAAAATTCTGGAAGAGTCTTAACGAGGGAGCAAATTA
>JAYQPE010000023.1:0-5075 GCA_038145175.1 Actinomycetes bacterium
ACAGAAGACATAGAGAAAGTGAATCAAGTAAGTATGCAAAGACAGAAGGAAGATTTATTGAAGAATTTGATTGTCACCAGTTAGCACTAAAAGTTGCTAAAAAAAATAATTTGAAAAAAGTATCTTTTACTGCTCAACTGGCATTAACTGTTCGTTTACATGCTCTGTTGCAAGCAATTAAGTTAATTACGAAGTCCCCTAAATTGGCATTAAAATTGTTTTTAAAAGGTATTTCACCGATTTCTTAAATAGTTTTCACCTTGGTCAGGTCCTAATTACGCCTATTCGATAACCTAAGTCGTCTGACTGTTTTTATCCAATGGGCCTATAGCTCAGGTGGTTAGAGCGCATCCCTGATAAGGATGAGGTCGGAGGTTCAAGTCCTCCTAGGCCCACGAAAATAAAAACAATCAGATGAGAGGATTAAGTTATGGCAAAAACATTAGGAGCACTCCTTTTATTAGGAACTGCTGCTGCGCTCGGTGCTGTAATTTATCGTGCTGTTTTAGAACAAAGAGCAGAACAAGATCTTTGGACAGATGCTGCATTTGATGCATCACTAGATCTTGGGCCAGTTTCTAATTTGGCATAAACTTTTCTACTTCGGGGGCATAGCTCAGTTGGTAGAGCACTGCCTTTGCAAGGCAGGGGTCAGGGGTTCGAGTCCCCTTGCCTCCACCCGAAACAAAAAAGAAAAAGGAAAATAAATATGTCAAAAACTTTTGCAACATTGAAAACAAATCATGGCGATATAAAAATTGAATTATTTCCAAACCATGCACCAAAGACAGTTAAAAACTTTATTGGTTTAAGTGATGGTTCAAAAGAATGGACAGATTTAAAAACTGGAAAGAAAACAAATACACCTTTATATAACGGAACAATTTTTCATCGTGTAATTGCAGGATTTATGATCCAAGGTGGAGATCCACTTGGAAGTGGTCGCGGTGGACCTGGTTACCAATTTGAAGACGAATTTCATCCAGAATTAGTTTTTGATAAACCATATTTGCTCGCGATGGCAAATGCAGGACCTGGAACTAACGGTTCTCAATTTTTTATAACAGTTGCACCAACAACATGGCTAAATAGAAAACATACAATTTTTGGTGAAGTTGCTGACCAAGAAAGTAGAGATGTTGTTGACAAGATTGCAAGCGTTCAAACTGGAAATATGGATAAACCAGTTAAAGACGTTGTAATCAACAGCATCGAAATCTCACAATAAAACTAAGAAGGTGTTAGATTTTTGAGTCAAACACCAGTTGATCCTGTTTGTTACATTCACAGTAATGAAGTAACTTATGTTCGCTGTTCAAGATGTGAAAAATTTATTTGTGTTAAATGTATGAATCCTGCATCTATTGGCTACCAATGTCCAGAGTGTGCGGGAAATGTTACAAAAATAATTAATCCAGTTAGACAAAATAAATTTATTCCTACACGACAAAAGGCAAAAGTCACTAAATTTTTAACAATATCTTTAGTTGTTGTCTATATATTTCAATCCTTATTGGGAGATGTTTTAATAGCTAATTTTGCTTTGTTTGCACCAAATGTTTCAAACGGTCAATGGTGGTTACTAATAACTGCAGGATTTTTACATGGATCTATTTTGCATTTGTTTTTCAATGCTTATATTTTGTGGGTTGTGGGTGGTCAATTAGAAAATATAGTTGGATCAATTAAATTTACGATTATTTACTTTGTAAGTTTACTTGGCGGTTCTCTTGCTTCATATTTGTTTTCTCCATTTGGTTCATATTCAGTCGGTGCAAGTGGAGCAATATTTGGATTAATGGGGGCGATGCTAGTTGTGGGAAGAAAAATTCAAATAGATATTTCTCAAATCACAACTTTGGTTTTAATAAATGTAGTTTTAGGTTTTGTAATTTCAGGAATTGATTGGCGTGCCCATCTTGGTGGACTTGCTGCAGGTGCTTTAGTTACTTGGGTTTTGTTTAACGCCACTTCGTTGAAAGATAAAACCCGATAACAATAAAGCTAAATCCAATCCCAATATTTGCTGCTGCACTTAAAGAAGACATTCCAGGAACACTTGTACCTGCGATATAAAAAGTTATTACATATAAAAGCCCAATTAGAAAACTTGCAATCATGGATGGGGCTACCCAGCGTGGGCTATCTAGATTGATCGGTTCTTGTTTTATTTGTTTTTCATGGGCATCATGAACTGCTGTTTTCTTACGTTTTTTTGAAATTGGCATTTTTTCTCCATGAAGAACTATTGGGTTTCTAGGCTATCGTGCTTAGACAATAATCTTAAATTATGCGTCGCTTTAGCTCTCAGTTCATAGGTTTACTTGCTTTTGCTTTAGCAGGCTTTTTATTGACTGCTAGCACGCTTACTGCCAACGGTAGTGACATAAGAGTAGAAAGACCTTCCCAGTTAAGAGATCTTGTTAAAAATCAAGCTAAAAAAATTGATGATTTAGAAAATGAAATTTTAAGAGTTAATAAAAATATTGAAAAAATAACAAATAGCAAAGAAAAAAGCCAAATAGAAATAGTACAAAGTAGATTGGCACAAATAACTCCCATCGCAGGCTTTACTTCATTAGTTGGACCTGGAGTTGTGGTGACTCTAAATGATGCACCTCAAGTTGATTTATCAATTCCTGAAGCTGAAAGACCAGATGTAAATGATTTATTAATTCATCAAGAAGACGTTCAAGCTGTAGTTAACGCATTATGGGCAGGTGGTGCTGAAGGTATAAGCATTATGGGAAAAAGAATTATTTCAACTTCTGCTGTTAAATGTGTTGGAAATACTTTGTTATTACATGGAAAAGTTTATTCACCACCTTTTAAAATTGAAGCAATTGGTGATATTGAAAAATTAAATGAAAGTTTAAAAACAGATTCAAATGTGACCGTCTTACAAGAATATGTTGATTTGTACGGATTAGTTTTTGAAGTTCAAAAAGTACCACGATTAGAACTTGCACCTTATGAAGGATCATTGTTATTAGATTCAGTTAAGTTAAAGAAATCAATTTCATGACAAAAATTTTAGTAGTTGATAACTATGACTCATTTGTTTTTAATCTTGTGCAATATCTTCAACAATTAGGTGCTGAAGTAATTGTAAAAAGAAATGATGAAGTAAAAAAAGAAGAAATAAATAATTTTGATGGAGTGTTACTTTCACCAGGTCCTGGAACTCCTAAGGAAGCTGGTGAATGTATCGCGATTGTTAATGAAGCAATAAAAATTAATAAACCATTATTAGGTGTTTGTTTAGGGCACCAAGCAATTGCAGAAGCATTAGGTGGAACAGTATCTAAAGCGCCCGAACTTCTTCACGGAAAAACTAGTCAAGTAATTCATGAAGATAAAGGTGTTTTTAAAAATTTGAAAAAACCATTTAGAGCTACTCGTTATCATTCACTTGCAGTTGAAAAACCTAATTTTCCTAATGATTTAGAAATAACTGCCACTACTGAAAGTGGTGTAATTATGGGCTTGAAACATAAATTTGCTCCAATTGAAGGTGTGCAATTTCATCCTGAAAGTGTGTTAACTGAAAACGGTCACCAACTTCTGGCTAATTGGCTTGTAACAACTGGCGATAAAGACGCAATTAATCGTGTTTCTTCGATAAATTCCCCGAACTAATTCTTTAGAAATATTCAACAAGTAGGCTTCTTATTCATGAAGGCATTAGTTCTATCAGGTGGCGCAGGCACCAGACTTCGTCCAATCACCCACACTTCAGCAAAACAATTAGTGCCAGTTGCTAATAAACCTGTACTTTTTTATGGCCTTGAATCAATAAAAGAAGCAGGAATAACTGATGTTGGAATTATTGTTGGTGAGACTGCCGAAGAAGTAAAAGCCGCTGTAGGTGATGGATCTTCATTAGGAATTAAAGCAACCTATATTCCACAAGATGCTCCAAAAGGTTTAGCGCACGCAGTTTTAATAGCAAAAGATTTTTTACAAGATGAACCATTTGTTATGTATTTAGGAGATAACTTTTTATTAGGTGGAATTACTGGATTAGTAAATGAATTTACAAAATCAGATGCCGCAGCCCAAATTTTATTAACTAAAGTTCCTAATCCAAAACAATTTGGTATAGCAGTTTTGGACGACAAAGGAAATGTAAAAACCTTAGTTGAAAAACCAAAAGATCCTCCAAGTGATTTAGCCCTTGTTGGGGTTTATATGTTTAGACCAGAAATTCATAACGCCGTTCGTGCTATCAAACCTTCTGGTAGAGGTGAACTAGAAATTACCGATGCAATTCAATGGTTGGTTGATCAAGGACACACAGTTAAACCACATTTAGTTACTGGATATTGGAAAGACACAGGTCGCTTAGAAGACATGTTGGAATGTAATCGAGCTGTTTTAGAAACATTAGATCCTTTAAATAAGGGAAAAGTTGATTCTGAATCAAAACTTATTGGCAGAGTTGTAATTGAAGATGGCGCAGAAATAGTTAGATCAACAGTTAGCGGTCCTGCAATTATTGGTAAAAATACAAAATTAGTTGACACTTATGTTGGTCCTTACACTGCGATTTATCATGATTGCTTGCTAGAAAAAAATGAAATAGAAAATTCAATTATTTTAGAAAAAACAACAATAAAAAATGTAGGAAGAATTGAAGGAAGTTTAGTTGGAAAAGAAGTTGAAATCAGTGGTTCAACCGAGCAACCAAAAGCACATAAATTAATGCTTGGTGATCACAGCAAGGTTGTTATCAATAAATGAAAATATTAGTAACTGGCGGTGCCGGATTTATTGGTTCAAACTTTGTCAGAATGGCATTAACAGATAAATTTCCAAATTTTTCAGTTGATAATTTAATTGTTTTGGATTTATTAACTTATGCAGGGGATAAAGATAATTTAAAAACAATTGAAAATGATTCAAGATACAAATTTGTACAAGGAGATATAAGAGATTTAAATTTAGCTAAAGAATTAATGAATCAAGTTGAATATGTAGTTCACTTTGCGGCAGAGTCACACGTTGATCGATCCATTGAAGGCGGATCCGAATTTGTCAGCACAAACGTGATGGGCACTCAAGTCTTACTAGAT
>JAYQPE010000024.1:0-4790 GCA_038145175.1 Actinomycetes bacterium
GTCTTTAATTGTTCAAAAGTATGGTGGCTCGTCGGTTGCTGATGCATCGAGTGTAAAGAGAGTTGCCCAAAGAATTGTTGACACAAAAATACAAGGACATGAAGTAGTGGTAGTTGTCTCCGCCATGGGAGATACCACAGATGAACTTATTGATTTAGCAGAACAAGTTTCACCAAAACCTGCAGCAAGAGAATTAGACATGTTGTTAACAGCTGGTGAAAGAATTTCAATGGCAGTGCTAGCCATGGCAATTAATGATCTTGGTCAAGAAGCTCGTTCCTACACAGGCTCACAAGCTGGATTAATAACAGATGCAACTCATGGCAAAGCAAGAATTATTGATGTTGCGCCAGAAAGAATTCAACAAGCATTAAAAGAAGGTGCGATACCAATCGTGGCAGGTTTTCAAGGTGTTTCAAAAAGCACAAAGGACATTACAACTTTAGGTAGAGGTGGCTCAGATACAACAGCAGTTGCGTTAGCTGCTGCATTAAAAGCAGATATTTGTGAAATCTATACAGATGTTGATGGCATCTTTACCGCTGATCCAAGGATTGTAAAAAAAGCACATCCTTTAAAACAGATAACTTATGAAGAAGTGCTAGAACTTTCTGCAAATGGTGCGAAAGTGTTGCACTCAAGATGTGTTGAATATGCCAGACGCTTTAAAGTACCAGTACACGTTCGTTCTTCTTTTTCAACAAAAGAAGGAACTTGGTTAATCAGTGAAGAAGAAAGGAAATCAGGAATGGAACAACCAATCATTTCTGGTATCGCTCAAGACTTAGGTGATGCCAAAATAACAATCATTGGCGTTCCTGATAAACCTGGAACAGCTGCCACAATATTTGAAAATATTGCAACAGCTGGAGTAAATATTGACATGATTGTGCAAAACGTATCTGTTGGTAAAAGTGGAAAAACTGATGTTACTTTTACTTGTCCTAAAGCAGACGGTGAAAAAGCTTTGAATTGTTTAGAAGGAATTAAATCGCAAATTGGTTTTGAATCACTTGATTACGATGATCAAATTGCAAAAATATCTTTAGTTGGCGCAGGAATGAAATCTCATCCTGGTGTATCTGCAACTCTTTTTAGAGCAATGGCACAAGCTGGGGCAAACATTGAATTAATTTCAACTTCAGAAATTAGAATTTCAGTTGTTACCAGATCAGATGTTGCTGCAAAAGCTGTTGAAACAATCCATAAAGCATTCGAATTAGATTCTGAAAATGAAGCAGTAGTTTATGCAGGAACTGGAAGATAAAAGTGTCTAAACCAAAACTTGCCATAGTTGGTGCAACTGGTGCAGTTGGCTCAGTGATGATTGAACTTATTAATGAAAGAAATGATATTTGGGGTGAAATTAAACTTTTAGCTTCAAAAAGAAGTGCTGGAAAAAAATTAAAAGTAAGAAATGAAGAATTAGTTGTTGAAGAAATAAGTGAGAAATCTTTTGAAGGCATAGATGTTGCTGTCTTTGATGTTCCCGATGAAATTAGTAAACAATGGGGACCAATTGCTGCAAGTAAAGGTGTAGTCGTAGTTGATAACTCGGCTGCTTTTCGTATGGATAAAGAAGTTCCTTTAGTTGTTCCAGAAGTAAATGAAAAAGAAATTCAAAATAGACCAAAAGGCATAATTGCTAACCCAAATTGCACCACAATGTCCATGATTGTTGCTCTTGGTGCGCTTCACAAAAAATATGAAGTTGAAGAAATAGTTGTGGCTTCTTACCAAGCAGCTTCAGGTGCAGGAAAACCTGGAGTTGACACTTTGCAAGAACAAATCAGCAAAGTTGCTGGTAAAGATTTAGGTTCAACTGCAAAAGATATTTCAAACGAAATAGATGATCTTGGACCATTCCCAAAACCATTAGCTATGAATGTTATTCCTTGGGCAGGATCATTAAAAGAAAATGATTTCACAAGTGAAGAATTAAAAGTTAAAAACGAATCAAGAAAAATATTAGGATTACCAAACTTAAAAGTTACTGCTACCTGTGTCAGAGTTCCAGTTGTAACAACACATTCATTAGCAGTTCATGCCGTATTTAAAAATAATGTAAATGTTTCTGAAGCTAGAGAAATTTTAAGATCAGCACCTGGAGTTGAAGTTTTAGATGATCCAAAAAATTTAGTGTTCCCAACACCTGCTGAAGTAGTAGGTACTGATCCAACCTGGGTGGGACGCCTTAGACAAGACCCAGAAGCGCCAAAAACCCTTGATTTCTTCGTTTGTGGGGACAATTTAAGAAAAGGTGCAGCCCTTAATACTTTGCAGATTGCTGAACGTTACGTAGCAAGTCTCGCCTAAACTCAGTTATATGGGTCAACCCAAAGTAAGTGTTGTACTTGTTAACTTTCGTGGAGTTAATGACACCTTAAATGCAATTGAAAGTATTAATAAAACAAATTATCCAAAAGAATTAGTCGAAATAGTTGTCGTTGATAACGCATCAAATGATAATTCAGTAACCGAATTAGAAAAATTAGATAAATCAATCACACTCGTCAAATCAGATATCAATCTTGGATTTGCCGGTGGGGTAAATCTTGGAGTAAAAAATTCTAGTGGTGAAATAATTGCCTTATTAAATAATGATGCAAAATGTGACATAAATTGGATTTCTTCTGCTGTTGAGACTCTTTTAGAAGATGAAAAAAATGCATGTGTTGCTTCAAAAGTTCTAAGCATTGATGGCAAAGAAATTGATTTTGTTGATGGATCTTTAACTTGGTATGGCATGGGCTATAAAAGAGAAGCCACAAAAAATTCTAATGAAGTAATTGATTTTAAAAAAGAAGTTTTATTTGCAACTGGTTCTGCAATGTTTATCAAAAAAGATATTTTTGAAAAAGTAGGCGGATTTGACGATAGATTTTTTATGTTTTATGAAGATGTTGATTTTGGTTGGAGATTAAATTTATTAGGTTACAAAGTAATTTTTGATCCTAACTCTATTGCTTATCACAAACATCATGCTTCAATAGAAAAATTTGGACAATATTACGAGCATTACCTATTGGAAAAAAATGCTTTAATGTCACTTTATAAAAATTATGAAGCTGCCTCCCTAGACCAAGCGCTCCCTGCTGCAATGGCTTTGATGGTTAGAAGAAGTGTTACTAGAGGCGAACTTAAACCAGATCTGTTGGATATTACAAAATCTAAATCTGGTGAAACAGATGAAGTAAGTATTAAAAAAGATAGTTTGACTGGTCTTTTAGCAATTGATTCATTCGTTGATCATCTACCCTCATTAACCCAGTCCCGAAAAGAAATACAAGCAAATAGACAAAAAAGTGATGCAGAAATTCTTAACTTATTTCGCCAAGCGCTGGAGCCTGCTTATCCTTGGCCAAGGTATCTTGAGGGGTATCAAAAAATAATGGATGTGTTTAATATCGAAAAAACATTTGGCAAAGAAAAGAAACGAGTTCTGGTTGTAACTGGGGAACCGCTTTCAAAAAATTTAGCTGGTCCAGCAATTAGAGCTTTAGAAATTTCAAAATTTTTAGTGCAAGATTTTGATGTATTACTTGCCACCACAAAAGGTAATGATTTAAAACATGAGACTGTTTCAACTATCAGTACAAGACATAGAAAACTAAAACTACTTGTTGATTGGGCAGATATTGTTATTTTCCAAGGTCTTTTAATTTCTGAAAATCCTTGGATGGCTGACACTGAAAAAATTCTCATCGCAGATGTCTATGATCCTTTTCACTTAGAAATATTGGAACAAAGAAAACAACAGGGAATTATTAATAGGCTCAAAGGCAGCAGAGATACAACTGATGCACTTAATAGACAACTTAGAAGAGCAGATTATTTTATTTGTGCCTCAGATCAGCAAAGAAGTCTTTGGTTAGGTCAACTTGCTGCTGAAGGAAGGATTAATCCATATACATACGACTCATCGAATGACTTAAGAAGATTAATTGATGTTGTTCCATTTGGAATTAATCCAAATAGCCCTGAAAAACGAGAAGACTTAATCAGAAAAAACTTTCCACAAATTAAGAAAGATGATTTTGTTTTACTTTGGGCAGGGGGAGTGTATGACTGGTTTGATCCCCAAACAATTGTTAAAGCAATAAAAAAATTGAATAATGAAAAAATTAAATTAGTTTTTATGGGCTTAAATCATCCAAATAAAAACATTCCAGAAATGAACGCTGTTAAAGAGTTAAGAAAACTTTCCAATCAATTAGGTTTAACGAATCAAAGTGTATTTTTTGTTAAAGACTGGATTAATTATGAGGATAGATCTCAATATTTATTGAGTGCAAATGTTGGAGTTAGTGCACATTTTGACCACATAGAAACACAATTTAGTTTCAGAACCAGAATCCTTGATTATTTCTGGACTGGTCTTCCAGTAATTACCACCAAAGGTGACACTTTGGCTGAACTAATTGAAGAAAATAAGGCCGGTTTAACCGTCGCAGTTGAAGATGTAGATGGTTGGACCAAGGCAATAAAAGAAATGTTTGAAAATAGTCAAAAATATAACGAATATCAGAATAATTCGAAGAATTTATCTTCAAATTATTATTGGAAAGAAGTTTTAAAACCACTTTATAAATTTATTCAAACTGCTACCCCTGCACCAGATAGACTTTTGATGCCAGATTTATTAGGTGAAAATAGATTTTCAAATCCTTATTTAGCAAGTTTTCCAAGACTTACTCGTTCAAATTTAATTTCGGCAGCGGAATTACTAAAAGATAAAGGATTAAAAGCTTTTCTTAAAAAAGTAGCGAAAAAGTTACTTCGAAGATCTT
>JAYQPE010000025.1:0-4230 GCA_038145175.1 Actinomycetes bacterium
ATAGTTTGCAATTCTGTTGTTGATCCAGGAACAGCAGACACTGCATCATTAATGCTGACAAATGTTATTGATGGATCTATTGAAGGTCGAACTGGCGCCAGAATGAGTTTAGGAAGACAAGCTGGTGGAAAAACTGGAACTACAAATGATTCTGCAGCGGTTTGGTTTATGGGATTTACTCCTGAAATTTCTGCTGCGGTTTGGGTGGGTGATCCTCGCGGTGGTTATAAATATCCAATGAAAAACATAACCATTAATGGTAAAAAATATAAACAAGTTTTCGGTAGTTCATTGCCTGGTCCAATTTGGAAAGAAGCAATGCTTGGAGCACTTTCTGGAACTCCTGAAAGTTCTTTAGAATTACAACCTTCCTGGCAGTTATCGGATAAAGGTATTGCTCCAACCTTTGTTCCTCCTGCAGTGCCAGCACCAGTTCCTACACCTTAACTATTTATTTAAATAAACTTTTTTGGAATTATGAATCATATGAAAAATATTGACACCCTTATTCTTGCTGGTGGAAAATCTTCCAGATTAAATTATGTTGACAAATTAGAATTAAGAATCAATAACGATAAAATTCTAGATTTAGTAATTCAAAATGGGGTTAATAATATTTACGTTGTTGGCGATAAACGTACAACAAAAATTCCTGTTCAATGGATAAATGATTTAACTAACGATGGTGGACCTGGTGTTGGGGTTTGGTCGGGTTTACAAAATATTAAAAGTGAATACGTTTTGATACTGGCTGGAGATCAACCATTTATTGGCCAATACACTCATGAACTTTGCCAAAAAGCTACTGGGAATGGCTCTTGGCTAGTTGATAGTCATGGAGTGGGGCAACCTTTAGCAAGTTGTGTGAAAGTTAGTGCTTTAAAAAGTTCACTTGAGGAAACTGGTGGAGTAAATGTTTCCTTGAGTCAAATACTGGGCAAAATGGATTTAGTTCCAATAACTGTTGCAAATGAAATTGTGCAGGATTTAGATACCTGGGCAGATGTAGCAAGAGTTATGAGAGAAAGTGGAAATATGACCGAAGCATGGATAAAAAATATTGCGAACAAATTAGATTTAAATCATGAAGTTTTAGATGGGGATAAAATATTAGATCTAACCCGTGATGTGGCACATAATGTTGAGAGAAAAGTCGCTCCGTTAACCACATTTCTTTTAGGTTATGCCGCTGGAAAAAATAATTTAGCTAAAAAAGAAATTGAAGAACTTGTTGAAAAAATAAGCCAATCAATTAAAGATTGGCAAGAAAAAAAATAATGTCAAATACTTTTTCGCATCTAAATAATAACGGCGATGCACATATGGTTGATGTAAGTAAAAAAGAAATTACACTTCGAACCTCAAAAGCTCAATGTATTGTTGAATTCAATGATGAAGTTTCAAAGCTAATTAAAGAGAACAATTTACCTAAAGGTGATTTATTTGCAACTGTTCGAATTGCAGGAATTATGGCAAGTAAAAAAGTTGCAGAATTAATTCCGTTATGTCATCCACTCTCAATCGATGCAATTTCAATTGAAATAGAACATAAAAATAATTCATTAATAATCACAAGTAATGTAAAAATTGAAGACAAAACTGGTGTTGAAATGGAAGCCTTAACTTCAGTAACAGTTGCTGGTTTAACTGCCATAGACATGATAAAAAGCGTTGATCCAAGTGTAAAAATTTCTGAGGTAAAACTATTAGAAAAAACTGGTGGCAAAAGTGGCCATTGGATAAACCCTAAATGAATACAGATTTAAATAATTTAAAAATTCAAGTCATTACAGTTTCAGACCGTGCATCCAAAGGTGTTTACGAAGATGAGTCTGGTTCACTTCTAAAACAGTTATTAATTGAAAAAGGTGCAGAATGTAGTGAAGTAATTTTGATTCCAGATAAAATTTCTAAAATTCAAAAAGCTATTTTAAAATCAATTAAAAAACATGATTTGGTAATAACAACAGGTGGAACTGGAATAAATCCCAAAGATAAAACCCCACAAGCTACAAAAGAGATTTTAGATTATGAAATTCCAGGAATATCTGAAATATTACGAATTAAATCTTTTGAAAAAATTCCAACTTCAATACTTTCTAGAGCAAAATCAGGAGTAATAAATAAAACTTTGGTAATTAATATTCCAGGCTCTAAAGGTGCTGTTAAAGATGCAGTAGAGATACTAAGTCCAGCAATCAAGCATGCCATTGATCAATTAAATAACGGTGATCACAAGTGAATAAAGATTTAGCTGTTAATGCCATAACTCGATTCAAAGTTCAAAAATCAAATCAAAATGAGATAAAAACTGATCAAATAGTTAGTGAAGAACCACTTGAAATAAGGATTGATTCAGGTTCAGGAGATTCTCGATTGGCCATAACTATGCGAACACCTGGAAATGATTTAGAACTTGCAGCAGGCTTCTTATGGTCTGAAGGATTATTACGAAATAGAGAAGATTTAATCTCAATTACCTCTTGCAAAGATCATTCTTTAAGTGAAAGAGAAAGAGAAAATATTGTTGTTTGTCACGTTTCAAAAGATGCACCAGCAGTAACTAGAGAACTTGAAAGAAGATTCACTATTTCTAGTGCTTGTGGAATTTGTGGCACCGATCAAATAGATGACTTGAAAAGTCGAGGATGCACTCATCTTGAAAAACCTCAACTAAAAATTGATGAACTAGCAAAACTTCCTGAATTGATGAGACAGCGACAAAATATTTTTGACAAGACTGGAGGTCTTCACGCAGCAGCACTTTTTGATCCAGAAGGAAATTTAAAAGTGATCAGAGAAGATGTTGGAAGACACAATGCAGTAGACAAAGTTATTGGTTGGGCACTCATGCAAAATTTAATTCCTTTAACTGGGTGGAGTTTAACTATTTCTGGACGTGGTGGTTTTGAGATTGTGCAAAAATCTGTCGCAGCAGGACTTTCAGCCATGATTTCAGTTTCAGCACCAACATCTTTAGCCGTGGAAACCGCCAGAGAATTTAACTTAACTCTTTTAGGTTTTGCTAGAGAAGGACAAGCGACTATTTATTCACCAGATCCAGGAATATAAATGCCAATTTTTGTTGCAAAAACATCAGATAAAGAAATAATTCCCCAAGAAGTAACAAAACTAGTTTTAGATAACAAAAACGGAGCCGATGTAACATTTGTTGGTCGAGTCAGAAATCACGATTCAAATAAAAAAGTCAAAGAATTAAATTATGAAGCTCATCCTGATGTTGATAATCAAATCCTAAAAATTACTCAAATCATTGAAAAACTTTTTCCCGAAGTAAATATTGCAACTATTCATCGAGTTGGAAATCTAAAAATTGGTGATGTTGCTTTTGTGGTAGCAACAGCCAGTGCTCACAGAGATGAAGCACTTAATTGCTGCAGAGCTTTAGTTGAATCGATTAAATCCAATGCTCCTATCTGGAAAAATCAATACTTTGCAGATGGTTCAAATGAGTGGGTTAATTCGCCATGACTTCACAATTAGTTGATGCGTTTGGCAGAGAACACACAGATTTAAGAGTCTCTTTAACTGATAAATGTAATTTACGTTGCACCTATTGCATGCCTGCAGAAGGAGTTGAATGGTTACCAAGTCAACATATTCTTACCAGTGAAGAAATAACAAAAATTATTTCAATACTTTGTGAATTAGGTATCAAAGAAGTCCGCCTAACTGGTGGAGAACCTTTATTAAGACCAGACATTATTGAAATTATCAGTTCGATATCAAAATTAAAAAATGCTCCAGAAATTTCATTAACTACAAATGGAATAAAGCTTGCAGGAATTGCGCAAGGGTTAGCTGACGCGGGGTTAAAAAGAATAAATATCTCATTAGATACATTGCAACCAGATAGATTTAAATTACTTTCCAGAAGAGATGGACTAGAAGACGTTTTAAAAGGTGTAGATGCTGCCATAGCAGCAGGATTAAAACCTATAAAGATTAACTCTGTTTTAATGCCAGGAATTAATGATGATGAAGCCGTGGAACTAGTTCATTGGGCAATAAGTTTAAATTTACAACTTAGATTTATTGAACAAATGCCCCTTGATGCGCAACATTCTTGGTCAAGAAATTCAATGATTACTGCTCAACAAATAAAAGAAAAACTTTCTGATAAATACGTTTTAAAACAATTAGGCGATAGAGGAAGTGATCCTGCCGAGCTTTATGAAATTGTTGGGGCAAATCAAACTATAGGAATTA
>JAYQPE010000026.1:0-4171 GCA_038145175.1 Actinomycetes bacterium
CAAACCCTGCATTTAAAATATTTACAAGTCTTACAGCTTTAGCGCTTCCTCCACGAGACAAAAATTGACTAATCGTTGCATCACATGCCCCAAAACCAATACCAACAATTCCTACTCCCAATAAAGTCATGTTCCAATTAATGGCATAACCAATTAATAATGCGCCAACTCCCATAACAGGAACACCAAGACCACCAACTAATGAAGCTTTAAATTTGGAAACTGTGAAAGTTCCAAGTGCTACACCAACTAATGCTGTTAAACCATGAATAAAGAAAATAATTCCACTTTGACCAAGACTTAATCCAAATTTTTCTCTAAAAAATGGCACCATCACCCCATAGGAGGATGTAAAACCTCCCATGATTGCGAATATGGCAATTCCTGAAGAAATAGATAAATTATTTAATTTTAAAGGTACATGGGTTAAAGTCATTTTTTCTTAACTTATCTTATTAAAGAATTTATTTATAAAGACGCCATTGGCGCATCTGGTGCAGGTGGTCTAGATAACAAAACTTGAATCATTCCAGTAATTGACCATCCACCAGATTCAAAAGGAATAATAAAAGCATCACCTTTGTTTATTTCAAAGTTTCCCTGTTTTTCTGTGCTTATAATTCCTTTTCCATCTGTGGCTAAGAGAATAGAAAATCCTGGAGGAAATTCAATAGTTGCATTATTTGGCTTTATTAAATGAGATCTAAAATATGGATCTGCTTGAACTGGCAGCATACTTTGCATCAGGGTTGAATCAGAGTTTTCAGAAACAACTAATTTTTCTAAATCTGCTTTCTCTAACACATTAAAATCAAGTGCTTGTAAGGCTAAATCAAAACCCAAATTTAAATGTCCATCTTTTTTGCCATCCACAGCAAATCCTTCCCATTCTAAAAGAATAGAAAAATCTGTTGGTTCTTGTAATTCTAATATAAAAATATTTTCTGCAATTGCATGTGGCATTCCAGCTGGAACTAATATTCCTTCGCCCTTTTTTACTTTTCTTTTATTTAATGAATTTATTAATCCATTAGTATCTTCATTTTCTACCATTGTTTTAACTTTTGATAGAGACATATTTTTTGAAAAACCTAATCCCACCCAAGCATCTTTGGGCGCATCCAACACAATCCACGCTTCAGTTTTTCCATGTGGCACACCTAAATGTTGTTTAGAAAAATTTCTTTTAGGATGAAAGTGAACTGGCAATCTTTGTTCTGGATCAAGTAACTTAACTAAAATTTCTATGCTGGAACCATATCTTGATACATGTGCTTTACCTAGCCATGATTCCGGATTTGTTAAAACACTTTCTTTTAAAGTTGTACCATCTTCTAAAACAGTTAATCCTTGGTTGTCACTTCCAAAACGAGTTGTAGTTGAACCAAGCCATTCTTCTGGACGCATGGGACCACCTGGACCATTTCGTAAACTTCCGATTCGATTACCACCTTTATAAAAGTGGTCGAATTGATTAGCTGATAGTTTTACTGGTTTGGCAACTAACAAGTAGTAAATGCTCCCTTTTACTTTTTACTCTTGTTATAAGCATCTATTATTTTTTGCTTTTCTTCAATAAGTTTCTTCAATTTTTCCTCTGCAACCTGGGCATCTTTCAGCACAGATTTAGCATTATTTAAGGCTGAATTTGCTTCTTTAAGTAGTTCTTCTAGCTCTGATTTTCGCTTATTTGCCTCATTCTTTTGTAGTTCAAGTAATTTAATTAATTCAATAGATTTTTTTAATACTCGATCTTGAGATTCGGCATAAAGACTCAAATTTACTAAATTTTCAGTAAATTCTGTAGGAGATGCTGAGTTTAATAAAACAGAAATTGTTTCTAATGAGCCCTGCATATATAAAAGTCTGATTGAATCAGCAACTTGAGATTGAGCATTAAGTGCTTCTTTTTCTCTTAATTCAATATCAGAAATAATGGCAGCTAATTCTTCTTTTGCTTTTTCTATTTCTTTTTTAATATTTAAATATTTTTTTCTTGCTTCATCAGTTTGAGCTTTAGCTTGATCTGCTTTTTCACTTGCCGCCTTATATTGCGGAGTTAAAAGAGCAATATCTGCTGCTGCTTGTTGAGCACGATAGGCAAATTCATCAAAACCACTTTGAGTCGGAATTCCACCTAAAGTATCTGCTAAAGCAATATCAACTGCGCCAACAATATAAGTTGATTTTAATTTCATTCTTGCTTGAAAAGTTCGTCCAGTTAAAGTAACACTTGATCCATTTGAATCTTTAGCCACAATCGTTTTTGCGGCACCACTTATAAATCTTTCAACTACATCTATTGTTGCTACATTTGCTAATCCAAGGGAAGATGCCATTGCACTTTGACTCATTCTTACTCCCCAACGTGCATTTGGATTTCTTGCATTTAATGACCATTGATCATCAACAGATTGACTCCATAAAACATTTCCACCCCAAGCATCTTTGGTTGACATTGTTCTTCCACCTGTGGAGGAAGCAAAATAGGCAGTAATAACTTTTCCGTTAAAAGTTAATATCGCAGGTTGACCTGAATTTGTATTTGCAGAACTTACTGCATCATTCCAATTACTACTTTCCTTTGATGCACCTACATAAACTTGATCTGTTGAATTATTTGTTATATGACAACCACAATTTCCCTTTAACCCCTCATTAATTTTTCCTAAACCATAAGAACGTGATGCAACAACTTGAGAAACTAATGCAGCTTTGGGCCAGGATGAACTCATTTCCCCAATTCCTAATAAATATTCATCAACTAAACGCATGGTTAAAGATGTGTAAAGATCAGCTCGGCCATCATTATCGCCACCATAAACTACATTTAAAGTTCCATATTTATAACGATGTCCTGGTGAATTTAATAAAGAACTTGGGTTTGAATCTGGATTTCCACTATTTGTATTTATTACTCCACTACCACTTAAAATTCTAAATGAAATCTTTTTACCAGAACCTCTACTTTCACCTCGACCGTCATCTCCTCCACTTGTTACAACCGATGCGCCATTACTTTCTATGCGAATAATTACTCCAGAAGAAATAACGCCAACAGGATTTCCATCTATTAACATTTCTAATTGAGCATCATCTGTTGATTTATCTAAGCGAACAAATACTGCTAACTTATCTTGACTCAATCCAACAGTTATTTGTTTGTCAACTGGAGCATCTGCTAAAACTGAACCTGGGTAGTAGTGATTTAAAATTTCTTGCCAGCTTCTACCATCAAGTGCTTGTCCTAAAGCGCCGTATTGACTGTAACCCACTCCATGGCCCCAGCCAGAACCAACGATTATCCATTCATTTGGTACTGCTGAACTTGGAGAAATAAAAATTAAATTAGTAAGTAAAGAAAAAATAAAACTAGGGATTAAAAACTTGCGCCAATGATTTCTTTTTTTCATTTGCGCCTACTTCTAGGTAACTGCAGGATAACCAGCTAGTGCCAATAATTCTTCTGCAGTTCCTGAAAAAACGTTCAAATCAATATGTCTACTACTTACTCCAAAATCCCTACCTGGACCGGTTTGAGAATATTGCCAAAATACCCAAGGTAAAACACAACCTTCTTTTGTCCAAACAGTATTAATACAACCCACTTTTGGTGAAATTCCTGGATTTGAAACATCAAAATAATTAGATATCCATAACGGATAATTTGCTAGAGAAGCATCTCCATATAAATGATTTTTTAAAAATGTTGGATTTGAATAAAGTAATGGAACTTTTCCAGTTGCATTGGTGACTTTATCCATAAATGTTTTAACAAATGCAATAGCTTCTGGATCTGTTACGTTTCTGGGAACTCCTGCTTGCTCAAAATCTAGAACTAAAGGAAGTGTTCCTGGTGAATATCCACCGTGAGCATTCCATCTTGAAATTACTAAATCTGCTTGATCATTTGCAGCCTGCAAAATAATATTCATATCGTCTGTATTTGGTAATTGCGCAAAATGATATTGACCAACCATTAATCCGGCTGCTTTTGCTGCTGGAATTCTTGGATCTGAATATGCAATAGCTCTTGCATTTGCATTTGGAGCACCGTCTGAAGATTTAATGAAAACATAGCGAGCACCAGCTGCATACATTTTTGCAAAATCTACTTCACCTTGAAACCTTGAAATATCTGTGCCAAGTATTCATCCATTTGGCCCTAAGC
>JAYQPE010000027.1:0-3285 GCA_038145175.1 Actinomycetes bacterium
GACTAACTCCGGGTACGAATGCCTTGGGTTTCAGTGCATTAATAGAGTATTTTCCAAGTAACTAAAGAATTTCTTGCTTCTGAGTTAACAATTCGTCATTATCCAAGGAATCCCTATTCCGAATAGTTCATAAGATTTCCAAGATTACTGCATGATTCAGATAACTTATTTGTGAAAATACCCTAGTCAAAAAGGGTATTTTTCCTCTAGTGTTGCGCTGTGAGCAACTCGTCTCGAACTGCGACTCTTCGCCCGGACTCCCCTGTCCAGTCGGTCGATCGTGCCCTTGAATTACTTGAAGTTTTAGCAATCAAAGGTGAAGCAGGTGTAACTGAACTTGCTCAAGCAATCGATGTTCATAAATCAACGGCATCAAGATTGATTCAGGCTCTGGATAAAAGAGGACTAGTTCAACAAATTGGAGAACGTGGCAGATATCGATTAGGACTTGGAATATTAAAACTTGCAGGAGCGGCAAGTGCAAGTAATGATGCGATTTCTTTAGCAAAACCTGTAGCTCAAGATCTTGCAACCAAAGTGGGCGAAACAGTTAACTTAGCGGTGTTAACTGGAAATGAAGTTTTATATGTGGATCAAGTAGCAGGACCAAGTGCACTCAGTATGAGAGCTTGGGTTGGCCAACGAGTACCGGCTCATTGCACAGCAACTGGAAAAGTTTTAACTGCTTGGTTAAATGAAAAAGATAGAAAAAAAGTTTTAGCAAATAATCTAATTAAATTTACAGAAAACACCATTACTGATTTTGATGAGTTAGAAAATGAATTAAATAAAGTTAGAAAAAATGGTTTTGCTGTAGCAATTGAAGAAATGGAATCAGGTCTTGTTGCAATTGCGGCTCCAGTTAGAAATTCTCACCAAGAAGTAATTGCAGCTCTTGTTGTATCAGGACCTGCATTTAGAATCACAAAAAGTCGCATTAAAGAAATTTCAAAATCTGTTATTAACGCAGCCGAAAAAATTTCATACAATGTTGGTGCAGCATGATTGATCTTTTCATTGATGGCAAAAGAGTCAAATCAACTTCAGGCCAAACACGAGATGTCATTCATCCTGCAAATGGAAAAGTTGTTGCAGTTACTCAGGAAGCAACAGTTGAAGATGTCGAAAAAGCCATAAAAGTTGCTCGAAGATCTTTTGATTCTGGCATTTGGGCAAACAAGAGTAACCAAGAAAAAAGTGTTGTTTTAAACAAAGTTGCTGATCTTCTTGAAAGAGATAAGACAACTTATGCCAAAGCTGAATCACAAGACACTGCAAAAAGATTTGTAGAATCCGAATACGATTTAGATGACGTAATCAAAGTTTTTCGATATTACGCAAAATTGATTTCGGAACAAACTGACAGAGAAGTAAAAGTTGATAGAGAAAACATTAAAAGTAAAATTCATTACGAACCTGTTGGAGTTGTGGGTTTAATAACTCCTTGGAACTATCCCCTTCTCCAAGCCTCCTGGAAAGTTGCACCAGCTTTAGCTGCTGGATGTAGTTTTGTCATCAAACCAAGTGAACTTACACCTTCTACAACATCGTTATTAATGGAAACTCTTTCTGAAGCAGGAATCCCTAACGGAGTTCATAATTTAGTTTTAGGTGCAGGAAATATTGCAGGCGCACCGTTGAGTTCTCGCCCAGATGTTGATTTGGTTTCATTTACAGGTGGATTAATAACTGGTAAAAAAATAATGGAGCAAGCAAGTAAGACTGTAAAAAAAGTTGCCCTTGAACTAGGTGGTAAAAATCCAAATATTGTTTTTGCCGACGCTGACATTGAAGCAGCCATCGATAATGCTTTAACTGCAGTCTTTTTACACTCTGGTCAAGTTTGCTCTGCAGGAGCAAGATTGTTAGTTGAAGAAAAAATTCATGACGATTTTGTAGCTGAAGTAGCCAGAAGAGCAGACTTAATTAGGTTAGGTTCACCTGATGATGCCTCCGCTGAAACTGGAGCATTAATAAGTGAAGCACACAGATTAAAAGTTGAGAAGTATGTAGAAGATGCGATTAATGAGGGAGCTGTTTTAAAAGCAGGTGGTAAACGGCCAACTGAATCTCATTTGCAAGAAGGATTTTTTTATCGTCCAACAGTGTTAGATAACTGCAATACCAAAATGAAATGTGTGCAAGATGAATCCTTTGGTCCTGTATTAACTGTTGAAACTTTTAAAACAGAAGATGAAGCAATCATGCTTGGTAACGACACAATTTATGGCTTAGCAGGTGCAGTCTGGACAAATGATGAAGCAAAAGCAAACAGAGTCGCAAACTCATTACGACATGGAACTATATGGATAAATGATTATCATCCATATGTGCCACAAGCTGAATGGGGTGGATTTAAACAATCAGGAGTTGGTCGAGAACTTGGCCCAATGGGGTTGTCAGAGTATCAAGAAGCTAAACACATTTGGCAAAATCAAAAACCAAGTGTGACAGGTTGGTTTGATGGAAGGAAACCATAATGAATCTGCATAACAGTAACGCAGCAATATCTGTCAGAAATTTGTGGAAAGTGTTTGGTGACAATCCTGAAAAAATAGTGGGTTCAAAAGATGCAGATTTACCAAAAGCTGAATTAAGAGCTAAAACTGGAAATACTGCTGCAGTTAAAGATGTAAGTTTTGATGTTGCCCCAGGTGAAGTATTTGTGGTGATGGGCTTATCTGGTTCAGGTAAATCAACTTTAGTTAGATGTTTAACCAGATTGATAGAACCAACTTCAGGATCTGTTCTATTAAATGGTGAAGATATTTTAAAAGTAACACCTGCACGTTTAAGAGAATTACGCAGAACTAAGTTTTCAATGGTATTTCAACATTTTGGACTTTTGCCTCACAGAAAAGTAATTGACAATATTGCTTACGCGTTAGAAATTAATGGTGTTAAAAAAACTGAAAGACATCAAAGAGCAGAAGAAGTTATCGAATTAGTTGGATTAACTGGTTATGCTCAAGCTTTTCCTGAACAACTATCTGGTGGTATGCAGCAAAGAGTTGGACTTGCCCGAGCTTTAGCGGTTGATCCTCAAGTTATGTTCTTGGATGAACCATTTTCTGCACTTGATCCACTTATAAGACGAGATATGCAAACTGAAGTTATAAGACTTCATAAAGAAGTTGGTAAAACATTGGTTTTCATCACTCATGATTTGTCAGAAGCAATGAAATTGGGAAATCGTATCGCAATTATGAGAGATGGCGCTGTTGTACAAATGGGAACTCCTGAAGAATTAGTGGCAAATCCTGCCGATAGTTATGTGGCGGATTT
>JAYQPE010000028.1:0-1807 GCA_038145175.1 Actinomycetes bacterium
GTGATAACCATCAGAAGATATTCCTGCACCCATCAAAACACCATAAATTTTTGCGCCACGTTTTAATGCATGTTGCTCTTCTTCAAGAATTAGTGCACCTGAACCTTCACTCATTACAAAACCATCTCTAGCGACGTCGTATGGTCTTGAAGCCTTGGATGGTTCATCATTTCTAGTTGATAATGCACGCATAGATGAAAAAGCAGCTATCGCTAATTGAACGACACAAGCCTCAGTGCCACCAGAAATTACTATGTCTGCTTTGTTTTGTCTAATCATTTCTAGTCCACCTGCTATTGCTTCAGCACTAGTTGCACATGCGGAAACAGGAGAGTGGACACCGGCTCTTGCTTGAACTTCTAAACCAACCATTGCAGCAGCTGAGTTAGGCATAATCATGGGAACAGTCATCGGATTTACTCGATCAGGACCTCTTTGCTTTAAAACTTCATATTGTTCTAAAACTGTAGATAATCCACCAATTCCGCTTCCAAAAAAAACTCCAAGTCTTTCCTTGTCAATTACAGGTTCTCCACAATCTTTCCAAGCCTCTTTTACAGCCATGACGCCAAGTTGTGAACTTCTATCCATCCTTCGGGCTTGGACTTTATCTAAAACTTCCAGTGGATCTACTTTTACAAGTCCAGCAATTTTTGTATTTAAATTTTCAGACCAAGATTGGTTGATTAGTTCGATACCCGAAATACCATTTAACGCGTTATCCCAAGTTTCATAAACATTTTTACCAATTGGGGTAACAGCACCCAAACCAGTTATGACAACTCTTCGAGTCATACTTAATTAAGCGACTCTAGGCAGATTTTTTGATAAATGAAACTGCGTCTCCAACAGTTTTTAGATTCTTTACTTCTTCATCTGGAATCTTTACACCAAATTTATCTTCTGCGGCCATAACAACTTCAACCATGCTTAAAGAATCCACTTCAAGATCATCCAGGAAAGATTTGTCAGTTGAGACTTTGGATTGGTCAACACCTGCAACTTCATTAAGAATTACTGCTAGTTCTTTAACAATCTCTTCGTCAGTCATTTATCTTCCTTTTAGTCCGTATTCTTCTACTTCTGCTTTATCCTAGGGGACAACGATTACCTGTCCACTATAGGCAAGACCTGCCCCAAATCCCAGCAACAAGGCCAAATCACCAGACTTCACCTCGTTATTTCTTCGTAAAGTGTCGAGAGCCAAAGGGATGGTGGCCGCTGTGGTGTTACCCATTTTCTGGCCATCTCTTGCAATTGCAACGTGAGGTGGAAAATTAAGAGATTTAGCAATGTGTTCTGTAATTCTTTGGTTTGCTTGGTGAGGTACAAATGCATTTAAATCTTCAGGACTAATTCCAGCTTTTTCCAAGGTTTTTTGTGCAATTCCAACCATCTCAGATATTGCCCATCTAAATACCTTTTGACCTTCCATTTTTAAACTTGGAAAATTCGACTCAGGATCTTTTGAATAATTAATCCAATCATTTGTCATGCAAATCCAATCCTTCAAACTTCCATCTGCACCCCAATTAGGTGAACTTATTCCAGTGAAATCGGCAGGAGATACAACGAAAGCTCCGGCACCGTCTGCAAATAAAAAAGCAGTTCCTCTGTCGGTGCTACTGACAAAATCTGTCATTCTTTCCGAACCAACGATTATGGCATTTCTTGCATCTCCCGCAAGAATCGCTTCACTTGCAATTGCAAGTCCGTAACTAAAACCTGAGCAAGCGGCTCCGATGTCATAAGCGCCTGCGTTAATTGCACCGATTTCGTAAGCAATTTCCATTGCAAGGTTTGGAAG
>JAYQPE010000028.1:1817-2691 GCA_038145175.1 Actinomycetes bacterium
TGGGCTGGATTTGTTGCAGTCGCTAAAATTACTAAATCTATTTCTTCTGGTTTTATTCCAGATTCTTTTAGCGCTTCTTTGCATGCGTGTATTGCCATTGATGCAACTGTTTCGTTTTTTTGTGCATATCTTCTCTCTTGAATTCCAGATCTTTCCCTTATCCATTGATCTGACGAATTAATTAATGGAGCAATGTCATCATTTGAAACAATTTTTTCAGGACGATAAACACCAATTCCTGAAACTTTAGTTCCAATAGGTTTTAGAGGTGATTTTATTTTTTTATTCATTGGTTGTGCTTAATAATAAAGGCATTTGCTAAATCTAGATCTTCCGGAGTTTTAATTGTCATTATTTCAACTCCCGGCATGGCTTTTTTTGCAATGCCTGAGAGTACTCCACCTGGGGCAACCTCCAGTAAACCAGTAACACCTAAATTAATCATGGTTTCTTGGCATAGATCCCACCGAACAGAGTTAGTTAATTGATTAGTGAGCTTTGCTTTCAATTCACTTCCAGTTGAGACTTTTTGCCCATCAAAATTTGATAACAATTGAAACTGAGAATCGTTGAAGATTTCTTTTTCAATTTCAATAGCAAATTTTTCTTGAGCACTTTTCATGAAAGGCGAGTGGAAGGCTCCTGAAACATCTAATTTTATAATTTTGGTTCTTTCTGGTGGATTTTTGATCAAGTTTTCAATATTGGAAATTTTTCCGGATGCAATTATTTGTCCTTGAGAATTAATATTGGCAGCATAAAGATCAAAATTTTCTAAAAATTTAATAATTTCATCTCTGTCGCCACCAAGTATTGCTGCCATTCCAGTTTTTTCAGTTAAATTTGAAACATCATTCATGAGTTTTCCTCGAAG
>JAYQPE010000029.1:0-2670 GCA_038145175.1 Actinomycetes bacterium
ACGATAGAAAAGATTTTTACTTAAACAAATTAACAGATAAACTTGCTCCAAATAGAAGTTCAGAAATTAGAAGTTCCGCAAAAAAAGAATTAGCCGCAACCTTATTGGTATCGGTGCCGTTATTAGAAACTTCCGTAAAAATTAGAACTGGTGCACCTAAGGAAGCTGAATCAGATATTGATTCGAAAACTTGGTCTGGGGTAATTCCATTTAAATTAATCGCTACAACACCAATTCCTGGTGATGACTTCTCTGAAAAATCTAAATTTCCTGGAAGTGTTGAATCAGTTTTAAAAAATTACAACTGAGATCTAACGCTCCATAATTCTGGCAAGGCTGGTTTGAAAAGTGTTGAAGCTAAATATTTAGCACCACTTGAACCGCCAGTTCCAATTTTTGATCCAATTGTTCTTTCCACCATTTTTACGTGTCGATATCGCCACTCTTGTTGTCCTTCGTCGATATCTACTAATTTTTCAAGTAATAATGAACCTTCTGAATCATTTTTATAGGTAAACAAAATAGCTTCTTCAACCTCTTTGCTTGGTTCATATTGTTTTGAAAAGTCCCTATTTAAAACCTTCTGAGAAACTTTAACTCCTCTATTGCTTAAAAAATTTAAAACTGTATCCCATAAACTTTTTTGATTCATGTATTGAGAAATTTTTTTGTATTCTTGCGAGGTAGGGTCGAATTGAGAAATCATGTTTTCATCTCTTCTTCCTAATATTGCTTCGACTTGTCTAAATTGTGCAGATTGAAAACCACTACTTGACTCAAGAAATCCTCTAAAAGAATTAAATTGCAGTGGGGTCATGGTTTCTAAAATGTCAATTTGAGCAACTAATATTTTGTAAATTGTTCTAATTCTTCCTAAAACGGCCAATGATTCAAATAGTTTATTTTCATTTAAAAGTTTTACTACTTGGTCAAACTCATGAATTAATTGTTTAAACCAAAGTTCATATGTTTGATGAATTACGATGAATAGCATTTCGTCATGCTCAGGACCTTGTGAGACGGGTTTTTGTAAATCCAGCAATTCGTTGACTTTCAAATATGAGGAATAGGTCATTGCTGCTTGATACTTGGAATCGGTCATAGACACAAGCCTAGTAACGGCATAACATTTTGACCATGATCTCCAAAGAGTACGTTAAAGATCTTGATAAGAATGATCCTTTGAATAAATACATAGATCAGTTTGTTCGTACCGACCAAGATTTGTGCTACTTGGACGGCAATAGTTTAGGCCGACTTCCTAAAAGAACAGTTGAAGAAATTAACAACTTTTTACTTAACGAATGGGGTAAAGAATTAGTTGCAGGTTGGTCTAATTGGATTGATGAAGCACAACGAGTAGGTGATTTATTAGGAGAAGCTGCTTTAGGAGCTGCTCGAGGTCAAACACTTGTTACTGATACTACAAGTGTTAATTTTTATAGAGCATGTATTGCTGCAATTAAATTAAATCCTAACAAAAAAACCATTATTGCCGACGAAGCAAATTTTCCAACTGACAGATACATAATTCAAGAAATTGCACAAGAATTTAATATGAATTTAATTACAATAAAAAATGATATAAACCTTGATTCTCAAGGAAACTACAACAAAGAAAATGAATTAATAACACCTGAAATTCTAAAGAAGTATTTAAATGACGATGTTGGATTAGTAACATTGTCAGTCGTTCAATACAGATCTGGTGCTTTAAATAACGTTAAAGAACTCACTGAAATTATTCACAAAAATAATTCAATTGTTGTTTGGGATGCTTCTCATGCAATAGGAGTAGTTGACCTAGCGTTTGACAAAAATAATGTTGATTTTGCTATCGGTTGCACATATAAATACGGGAATTCTGGTCCTGGTGCTCCTGCTTGGATTTATATAAACAAAAAAGTTCAAGATAAATCAAATTTGCCAATCCATGGATGGTTTGCTCAAAAAAATCAATTCTTAATGGGATCTTTATTTGAACAAGCCGATGGCATGAGAGGTTTTCAAATCGCTAGTCCATCAATTCTTGGTCTTCGCTGCGTTAAAACTTCTTTCGAAATGATTAAAGAAGCAAGTATTAGAGAGATTTCAAAAAAAGCAGAAATTGGAACAGAATTGATGATCAATATGTTTGACGAATTACTTGCACCTCTTGGTTTTGAATTAACTACTCCCAGAGAAAAAGATTCTCGTGGTGGACATATTTCTATTTTTCATAAAGATGCCGAAAAAATTGCCCGTGGTTTAAGAATTGATAAGAATTTAATTCCTGATTATCGCGTACCTAATTGCATTCGACTTGCAATATCTCCTCTTACGAATACATATCTGGAGATTTGGGAGGGATTTTTAAGGATTCATGACTATGTCAAAAGCGGAAAGTTTAAGGAAATCGGCAACCCTGAGTCAGAGGTGACTTGATTTAATTAATTTAAGTTCAAATCCCCTATACTTGAATTATTCTTGAGAGGAAAAAATGAAAATAAAGAATTTCTTCACACTATTTGTTTCAGTTTTACTAATTTTAGGTTCTTCTTCCGTCGCGCAAGCCGACACAGTTACTAATATAAGTAATAAAAACGTTAGAGCTTTATTAAATGCAATGGCATCAAGTGATCCAGATAAATTAGCAATTGCTCAAAAATATGTGGAACAAAATTCTCCTGC
>JAYQPE010000030.1:0-2653 GCA_038145175.1 Actinomycetes bacterium
ATCGTAGACATTAATCTACTGATTTTTCTGAATGTAATCCTTGACCAATTAGATTCATCACAGTTGGATCTGCCAAAGTTGTGACATCTCCTAAAGATCTATTTTCAGCCACATCTCGAAGAAGTCTTCTCATGATTTTTCCTGATCTAGTTTTAGGAAGCTCTGCCACCACCAAAATCTTCTTAGGTTTTGCAATAGCACCAATTTCTTTTGCAACATGATTTCTTAATTCTTTAATAGTTTCTGGACCCTCTTTAGATCCTTGTCTAAGAATCACAAAGGCAACAATTGCTTGCCCAATTAATTCATCATTTGCTCCAACTACTGCAGCTTCAGCCACAAAAGGATGAGAAACAAGAGCACTTTCTACTTCAGTGGTAGAAATTCGATGTCCTGAAACATTCATCACATCATCTACTCGGCCAAGTAGCCATAAACAACCTTGTGAATCTAGTTTTGCTCCATCACCTGCAAAATAAATTCCTTTAAACCTTGACCAATAAGTTTCTTTAAATCTTTCAGGATCTTTCCAAATGCCACGTAACATACTTGGCCAAGGTTCAGTTAAAGCTAAATAGCCACCATGACCATTACCAACACTTTCACCTTGTTCATTAATAACTGCAGCAGAAATTCCAGGAAGAGCATGCATGGCTGAACCTGGTTTACATTTTGAAACTCCAGGAAGAGGAGAAATCATGATGGAACCAGTTTCTGTTTGCCACCAAGTATCCACAATTGGTGTTCTATTTGAACCAATATGCTCGCGATACCAAATCCAAGCTTCAGGATTAATTGGTTCACCAACTGAACCTAAAACTCTTAAAGAACTTAAATCAAATTTGGCTGGAATATCATCGCCCCATTTCATAAAAGTTCTAATTGCAGTTGGTGCGGTGTAAAGAATTGTTACTTTATATTTTTGAATAATTTCCCAGAATCTTCCCTTATGTGGAGTATCTGGAGTTCCTTCATACATAACTTGAGTAGCTCTATTTGCAAGTGGTCCATAAACAACATAAGAATGTCCGGTAATCCAACCCACATCAGCGGTACACCAGTAAATATCTTTATCAGGTTTTAAATCAAAAACATTTAAATGAGTAAAAGCACTTTGTGTTAAATAGCCACCTGAAGTATGCAAGATTCCTTTAGGTTTTCCTGTGGTGCCAGAAGTGTAAAGAATAAAAAGTGGAGTTTCAGAATCAAAACTTTCTGGTTTATGAATAGTTGATTGTTTATCAACTATTTCATGCCACCAAACATTTTTTTCACTATCCCAAGAAACTTCATTTCCTGCTCTTTTAACAACTAATACTTTTTCTACACATTGTGCATTTTTTATGGCTTCATCAACAGCTGGTTTAAGTGGTAAAACAGCACCTTTTCTATTTCCACCATCTGCAGTAATTACTAATTTTGCTTGAGCATCTTCAATGCGAGTTTTTAACGCTTCAGCAGAAAAACCACCAAAGACAACCGAATGAATAGCCCCAATTCGAGCACAAGCAAGCATGGCTATTGCTGCTTCAGGAATCATTGGTAAATAAATTGCCACTCGATCACCAAATTTGATCCCAAGTTCTATAAGTGCATTTGTAGTTTTACAAACTTCATCTTGTAATTGTTTATAGGTATAAGTTTTAGTGTCTCCTGGTTCGCCTTCAAAATAAATCGCGATTTGATCCCCATGTCCACTTTCTACATGTCGATCTACACAGTTGTAAGAAACATTTAATTTTCCACCAATAAACCATTTAGCAAATGGAGCATTAGACCAATCAAGTGCTTTAGTCCAAGGAGTTGTCCAAGTAAGTTTTTGTGCTTGTTTTTCCCAAAATTTAATTCGATCTTTGTTAGCTTCTTCATACATGTCTGCTTTGGCATTAGCGTTTGCTGCAAAATCACTGGATGGTTCAAAAACTCTTGTTTCTTCCGTTAGGTTTTCTAAAGCATCGCCAGACATATGAACTCCTCTAATTTCCTAACTAAATTCCACCAGCACACCGATAGAGAAGGCAAGAGGGATAACGATATATCCCTTAAAAACCCTAAAAGTTATCCACAGTTTCCAAGAATTCATTGAACTCCTGTCTAGAAAATTTGTTCTACTAGAAAGTCAAAAGTATCAAATTTAGTCACTAATCCAGGAGCCAGAAATTTCCATTTCAACGATTTATCACCAAGGACACATCCTTGATCTTGAAATCAAAGAATTAGAAATAATCAATGATCTTTTATTAGATGAGCAGATTACCGACATTTTGATAAATGGGCATCAACAAGTATTAGTTGATAAAGGAAAAGGTTTAGAAAATACTAAATTAAAATTCAAAAGCGAAGAACACTTAAGAAAAATTGTGCAACAAATTGCGTTAAGCAAAGGTAAAAGACTAGATCAATCCCAGCCTTTTGTTGATTTATCTTTGAGTAAAAATATTAGATTTCATTGCGTTTTAACACCGGTAGCAAGTCCTGGAACTTTAGTTTCTATAAGAATACACAAAACAAAAACTTATACATTAAATCAATTACTTGAGTTAGATTTATTTGATTTAAAAGTTTTAAATTTTTTAATAGAAATGTTGAAAACAGAAAAATCTTTTGTAATATGCGGAGGAACAGGAAGCGGGAAAACTACTCTTTTAAATTC
>JAYQPE010000031.1:0-2589 GCA_038145175.1 Actinomycetes bacterium
TCATCCACAAAAATCACTTCTCTTACAAGCAATAGATGGAGCAGATAATTTATCAGCGCAAACAAAGCGAATAGAAATTTTTAATGGAGACAAAATATTACTTTGCACTGATGGCTTAACTAATGTAGTTTCGGATTCAGAAATATTAGAGATAATAAATAACTTTGATTACGTTGGAGCAGTTTCAGCTTTAATTGAAAGAGCACTGGAACATGGTGGTCCAGACAATATAACTATTATTCTTTCTGAAATTACTGATAAGCAAATTGATGAAAAAACAATTGTTTTAGGTGCTGCAGCAGAACCAAGAAATAGATTATTACTACCTGATTTAGATTTTCCTACTGATATTCACCCTTTTATAACTTCAGAATTTCCAGCTTTAAAAAGTCTCAAACTTTCTAAGAAAGTCAAATTTTTTATAGCTTTTGCACTTCTCGTATTACCAATATATTTTGGTTTTAATTATTGGATTACTAGACAATATTTTGTGAGTAATTTAGGGGAAAATATTGCAATTTTTCAAGGCTTAAAAATTAATCTGGGTCCTATTGCTCTTTCTCAACCTATCCAAAGTTTTAACTTGGAAACCAAAGTCCTTACTAAAGAAGATTTAGTTGAAGTAGATAAAGGGATAGATGCAAATTCGCTCACGGAAGCAAGATTTATTGTGCGACGCCTAGATCAAAGAGCCTTATGTAATAGAGATTCATCTTTTTCGTTTTGTCCTGAGGTAATGCAATCAATTAAGCCTCAATGATGATTAAACTAAAAATATAAATGGAGACAAATTTAAATGATTGAACAAAAACTTGCGAACCGATACGAATTAGGTGAACTAATTGGTCGTGGCGGCATGGCTGAAGTCTATGAAGCCTTAGACACAAGATTAAAAAGAACTGTTGCCATAAAAATTTTACGAAGTGATTTAGCCAGAGATCCAGCTTTTATCGCAAGATTTAGAAGAGAAGCTCAAGCTGCAGCTGCTTTAAATCATCCAACAATTGTTGCTGTTTATGACACTGGGGAAGAAATTGTAGGAGATAAAACAAATGCCACAAATGTTCCCTACATTGTTATGGAATATGTAAATGGCACTACTTTAAGAGACATTGTAAAAAGTGGTAGAAAATTACAAACTGAACGTGCTTTAAAAATTTCAATTGGAATATTAGATGCACTCTCTTATTCGCATAGTCATGGAATTATTCACAGAGATATAAAACCTGCAAACATCATGATTACAAAAAATGGTGATGTTAAAGTTATGGATTTTGGAATTGCAAGAGCCTTAGCGGATACAAAAGCAACGATGACTGGTGGAAGCACTGTTTTAGGAACTGCACATTATTTATCTCCTGAACAAGCAAGAGGAGAAAATGTTGATGCTAGAAGTGATTTATATTCAGCAGGTGTTTTACTTTATGAATTATTAACAGGTGAACCTCCATTTAAAGGAGATTCCCCTGTAGCAGTTGCCTATCAACATGTTTCTGAATATGCAGCACCTCCATCTAGTCTGGATGATTCAATACCTAAAGAAATAGATACAGTTGTCTTACATGCAT
The DNA here is from genome assembly GCA_038145175.1 of Actinomycetes bacterium. Taxonomy (GTDB): domain Bacteria; phylum Actinomycetota; class Actinomycetes; order S36-B12; family UBA5976; genus ATZT02. The sequence goes on from JAYQPE010000031.1 coordinate 1,569, forward strand.
TAGCTAAATCACCAGATGATAGATACCAAAGTGCAGAGGAATTCCAATCTGATGTTGAAAGAGTTTTACAAGGATTACCAACTGTTGCAAGTACAGCACCAAAACCTAAAAAAATGAATTCAAATACAAAAATCACTAGATCAAAACCAAGAGGTAATTCAATACTTGCTTTGCTTGCTATTTCGGGAATTTTTGTTGGTGGATTAACCGTTTGGTTAGCCACCCAAATTTTTGGTTTTTCAAGTTCTGATCGAATTTTAGTTCCCAGTTTAGATGGATTAACAGTTGAAAAAGCAACGGTTTTACTTTTAGAAGAAGGTTTATCTTTAGGCCAAATTTCACCTGAAAATAGTGAAAGACCGGTAGACACAATTATTAGTCAAACTCCACAAGCTGGAACATCAATTACTTCAGGAACAAGTGTTGATGTTGTTGTTAGTGCTGGAAAATCAAAAGTTGTTGTTCCAAGATTGATTGGTTTACAAAGTGTGGAGGATGCACGAAGAGTTTTATCCGATAAAGGTTTAAGAATTGGTCCAGTTACCGAAGTAGAAAGTGATAGTGACAAAGGCGTAGTGGTTGGTTCTGATCCTGCTGTGGGAACGGCAGTTAGTGCAGGAACAGAAGTTGCCATCACGATTTCTAGTGGCCTAAAAATTGTTCCTCAAGTTGTAGGACTCAGTGAAGCACAAGCTCGTACAGATCTTGCAAATTTAGGTTTCCAAGTTCAAATATTGCAACAAGTTGTTACAGAACAAATAGGAAGTGTCTTAGCACAAGCACCAAAACCAGGAACTAAATCAAGTGAAGGAGCAGTTGTCACAATTACAGTTGGTGTTCCTCCAGGAACCGTAATTGTTGTGCCACCAACACCTACGCCAACTCCAACACCTGTAGTTACGGTTACTGCGACAGCTTCGCCAAGCCCTACAAATTCTTAATCTTTAATTAATTTTATTAATTTATAAATAGCAATTGGCAAAATAATGATGGCAAATGTAAGCATAGGTAAATCTGTTTG
>JAYQPE010000032.1:0-2362 GCA_038145175.1 Actinomycetes bacterium
CAGCAAGAATCTATGAAGATTTGGGAATATTAAGTGCTGATCAAGAATTAGCAGAAGATGTTACAAAATTGTTTAACCAGTTGTCGGGGTTTGCACCAGATGCAACATATAAAAGATTACTTGTAGCTCCTCAATCCTTGAGAAAAGGACTTTTAGAAAGAATTGACGACGAAATCGCAAATCATAGAAGCGGAAAAATAAGTGGTATTAGATTTAAGTTAAATTCATTAATTGACGAAGAAATTATTGAAAACCTTTATTTAGCGGCTAACGCTGGTGTGAAAGTTGAAATTTTAGTTAGAGGAATTTGTGGAATAGATTTGAGCCAAGTAGAAGATAAAGAAAATCTTAAAGTGAGATCAATTTTAGGAAGATTTTTAGAACATTCTAGAATTTATCATTTTAAAAATAATGAAGAAGATGAATATTTTATTGGAAGTGCAGATCTGATGAATCGGAATCTCAATAAAAGAGTTGAAAGCCTAGTTTCTATACAAGATAAAAAACATAGAAAATATTTAAATAAAATTCTTAATATTGCTTTTTCTGAGGGTACTTCATCTTGGCATTTACAAGACGGTGGAAAGTGGCACAGGGTTCATCTTGATCAAACTGGTAATCCTTTAAAAGATTATCAAGAGGAGTTACTGAATATCAGAAAAGAGAAAATGCTATGAATCTATTGAGTGATTTTTTTCGCTATATCGCAACAGGAAAAGATCAAAACATTCCATTAATTCTGCTACGTCACGCTAAAGCCATTAAAAGGCATGATTTTATTGGCGATGATAGTGATAGGCCATTAAGTGAATTGGGTGAAAAACAGGCAGAAAAAATAGTTGATTTATATCAATATTTTGATTTAAGAGAAATCTACACTTCAGATGCAATTAGATGCATTAAAACTGTAGAAAAATTAGCTCAGAAGTTAAATCTGACTCCGACTGTGGCGACGGAATTAAGTGAATATGTTTTCCATAAAAAGAAGGAAAAATCCATAGATTATGTTTTACACCAATTTAATCAAAACAAGCCGGTCTTAATTTGTGGACATAATCCTTTATTAACTAAATACTTCAAGAAAATGGTTGGCAAGAAATGGGCAAAGAAATTTAAAGAAGATTTAGAACCAGGTGAGGCCTGGGTCATTTATCGCTTCAACGGGAAAGTGATTCGCATCAACTTAATGCAAATCCCAGAACTTTAATTTTGGGCTAAATCTTCGGGATTAAAACTAGGTGTTGGTAGTTTCTCGCCAATTTTTCCAGCAACTTTTACTCTTAGAGGTTCAGTTAAAGGAAAGTAACCGTATGTTTCAAGTTGTCCTTGCGCATCAAGTCTTGATAGAAATCTCATAAAAGTTCTTGCAGTATTTTCAGCATCATCTTTACATAAACCAAATTCATAATATGAAATTCCGTGCCAAGAATTTGATATCTCTGAGGTGCCGATATCAGTGGCAGGTTGGGCTTCTGGATTTAAGAAACCTAAAATATTGCCGTTTTCTTCATTTATAAATACTTGTGACGCGGCTGATGCAAACGCTGACGATTCAAAAAGGAAATCTAAATCATTTATTTTTAAATTTGCGTAAGTTAGTGCGTTGTCATAAATTACATTGCTTGGTAATACAGACATCACACCATTTAGTGATCCAAAATCTTGTAAAAGAGTTTGAAAATCTGGAACTATTTTTGCAGGTTTAAATTCAATAGTTTTACCGGTAATTGTGGAAACCCAATCTATAAATGCTTGATCACTTGCATGGAGTTTTTCAACTTCTATGAATGTAACTGGAATATTTGGTAATTCAAATTCAGGGTTGGTTTCTGCAATTAACTGATCATTCCAATTGGTTATTTCACCAGTTAATAAACCTGCTACAGCTGCTGGGCTCAAGACAATTCCATCTAAACCATCACCGTAGTAAACAATTGTTGAAAACTGATTCATTAATGAAGTTTTTAGTTCTGCTGCATTGCACATTTCAGGTTCAGCTGCTGAATTATCTGTAACAACAATGTTAGGTTCATTTGCTTGGTTATCAATAGTGACAATTGCTTCTGGACAAGAAACTAGATATAAGTCGACTCCGGCTTGCAAAACATTCGTAGTATTTTCAGATCCCTTAACTACGACTTCGCCATTTGCACATTGAACTTCTTGTTCTGCATAACTTGCTAACACATCAGGAGGAATTGGAGGAGTACAAGCAGATGCCAAAAGGGAAACGCCCAAGACTGCTGAAAGCACTAGTTTTCTTATCATCTATCCATTCTCTCCTATAAATGATTTTCCCGAGTAGAGGTAAGACATCAAACCTCTACTCGGGAAAATTTCCCTTAACTAAATGGTCGAGATC
>JAYQPE010000033.1:0-2306 GCA_038145175.1 Actinomycetes bacterium
TGTTTTTTTCGGCAACTCTATCGATTTGAACAAAGCCAATAGCTTCTTCGGCTCTTACTTTAATGTTCTTAAAATCCATTAAGGATTATTTATGATCAATAAAATTACGTTCAATACACATCGCAATTCCCATTCCGCCACCAATACAAAGAGTAGCAAGTCCTCTTTTAGAATGAGTTTTGATCATCTCATGAATTAAAGTTACTAAAATTCTAGCACCCGATGCACCGATTGGATGACCGATTGCAATGGCACCACCGTTTACATTTACTTTATCAACGGTCCAGCCCATTTCTTTATTCACCGCTATAGCTTGCGCTGCAAATGCCTCATTTGCCTCGATTAAATCTAATTCATCTTCGCCCCAGCCTGCTTTTTTAAGTGCAAGACGTGAAGCTGGTATTGGGCCTGTTCCCATAATCGATGGATCAACACCACATACCGCCCATGAAACAATTTTAGCAAGGGGTTCAATACTATGTTGTTTTGCAGTTTTGCCAGACATTAAACTTACTACTGCAGCACCATCGTTTAATCCTGATGCGTTTCCAGCAGTTACAGTTCCATCTTTTTTAAATGCAGGTTTTAATGCTTCTAATTTTTCAATTGTTGTTCCATCTTTTGGATATTCATCTTTATCAAAGATAACATCTTGTTTTTTAACTTTTACAGTTACAGGAACAATTTCATCTTTAAATTTTTTACCTTTTATTGCATCAATTGCTTTTCTTTGTGAAGCTGCTGCAAAAGCATCTTGATCTTTTCTAGTAATTTGAAATTTTTGTGCAACGTTTTCTGCTGTTACACCCATGTGATATTGATTGTAAACATCCATCAATCCATCAACGATCATTGAGTCTTGTAATTTAGTATCACCCAACTTCACGCCATTTCTTAGATTAATAAAGTGTGGGGCATTGCTCATGCTCTCTTGTCCACCTGCGATAACAATATTAGCATCACCGCATTTAATTGAATTATAACCAAAGGCAACGGAAGCAAGTCCGGAGCCACATAATTGATTAATCGTCGTTGCAGTTTTCTCAACAGGTATTCCTGCATGGATTGCAGCTTGTCGAGCAGGATTTTGTCCAACACCTGCAGCTAAAATTTGACCCATGTAAACTGTATCAACTTGATCAGGTTTAATTTCTGATTTTTCTAAAGCTTTTTTTATTACTTCAGCACCTAATTGCGGAGCCGTGAGAGAAGAAAGAGAGCCACCAAAGGACCCAACTGCCGTTCGTACTGCACTTGTTATTACAACATCATTATCATTCATTTTTATTATTTCTCCCTTTCGTTTAAATTTGGTTATTACTGCATGTACTGGCCACCATTTATTGAAAAGGTAGCGCCGGTAATGAAGCCTGCTTTATCACTTACTAAATAACTTGCCAAGGCGGCAATTTCATCAGGCTCTGCAAGTCTGCCCGCAGGAATTTGTCCTACAATTCCTTTTAAAATTGTTGGATCAATTTTTTTAACCATATCTGTTCCCACATATCCTGGGGCAATTACATTTACAGTTATTCCCTTGTTCGCATTTTCCAATGCCAGTGCCTTTGAAAATCCAATTATTCCAGCTTTAGCAGCTGAATAATTTGTCTGACCCACTTGTCCTTTTAAACCATTAATAGAACTAATAGAGACAATTCTTCCAAATCCTTTAGCTCGCATTTTTTCAATTACATTTCGGCAGATATTAAAAAGTGAATTTAAATTCGTATTGATGACTGAATTCCATTCTTCAGGATTCATTTTATGTAAAAAACGGTCTTTAGTAATTCCAGCGTTATTGATAACAACTTCTATGTCACCGTATTTTTTTTCAACTTCAGCAACTGCAGATTTACAACTTTCAAAATAAGATACATCTGATTTTATAACTTCAATGCCGCTTTGTTTTGAATATGCTTGTGCGGACTCTTCTTTGCCCACATAGGTGGAAACTACTCTAAAACCCTCATCTTTTAATTTTTTAGCAATAGCAGCGCCAATTCCTCTTGTTCCGCCTGTGACTAGTGCAACTTTAGACATTTGAAAGGGGCTAAAATGTTAATTTTTTAAAAATTATACTTGAGTAAATTTTAAATTACTAGTTAGATTTTGATTTAATTTAGAGAGATTTGGCTAAAAATAAGGGGAGATTTAGCCAAATACTCTCTAATTTTCTGAGTTAAAAACTAATTAGTTTTTAACAGAAGCTTTTTTACCTTCTTCTTCAATTACTTTTTTGATTTCTGTTAAACCTTCTAAAAGTCTTTTGTTAAGAATTTCGAAAGATTCTTTTGCAGTTTTTTCTG
>JAYQPE010000034.1:0-2240 GCA_038145175.1 Actinomycetes bacterium
TTATTAAATGCAATGGCATCAAGTGATCCAGATAAATTAGCAATTGCTCAAAAATATGTGGAACAAAATTCTCCTGCAGACTTAGCAATCACCATGCTTCAAAACAGTTTGAGTGCAGATAAATATTGGAGAAGCTTAAAACCATGGAGCGTTCAGTCTTCAGGAATTGTGGTTTCAAATCCTGCTAAAGGTTCTTTGAAGTTTAATAAGTCGAATATTGTATTTAAATCACCAATAGTTTCTTTTAACGGAACTTACTCAAAATTTAAATTAAATTCAAAAGGATTAATTAAATCTTGGTCAATTGCTGCTAATTCAAAATCCACAAGTCTTGACTTAAGTAACTTAGTGTTCAATTTAAGCTCTAAATATGATGACAGAGGAATAGAAGTTTTAGATGGGATTGCTTATCAGTCTGTGAACGGTAACACTTATATCCAATTGAGAGTAAAAAATAATTCTGGTTCACCAAAATCTATGTATTTCACCGGTGGAATCTATCGAAGTGCTGATAGCAAGAGATTCAACGCAACAACTTTACCTGGAGGTTGTTTTGCCAATGATCAAATTGTTTTTATCGATGCAAATTTAACTGGGAAAGCTAATCTTGTTAAGAAAACTGAAGGAGTACTGGAATTACCGTTGAATTCCAATTGTGACGCACCTTGGTTTGAAACAAGAGCAGAACTAAGAATTTTAGCTAATTAAAAGCTAAATTCCATTTCCAATAAAATTAAATCCGCATTTTTCCCATTTAGCTTTGTTTAAAATGTTTCTAGTATCAACAATGTTCTTATTTTTAACTACTTTTGCAATATCTTCCGGATCTATTTCTTTAAAGTATGGCCATTCTGTAAGTAAAACTATGGCGTCTGCAGATTCTACGCATTTTGTTATTTCATCAACTACCGTCAGATCAATATTTTCAACACTTTTTACCACAGGATCAAAAGCGTAAACTTTTGCTTTCTCTTTTAATAACAATTCGATTACTGATATAGCAGGAGAAAATCTCGTGTCATCAGTATTCGACTTGAAACTTAAACCCCACGCGGCAATTTTTTTATTACTTAAATCATTCCCAAGTAATTTTTTGATTTTCTCTACTACGCGCAAATGAGCTTTAACGTTACTTTCAAGTGCAGCATTTAATAATTCAATTGGCTGATCTAGTAATTCTGCGGACGTTTTTAATTCACTTACATCTTTAGGAAAGCACATGCCACCCCAACCAGGGCCAGGTTTTAAAAATTGATTACCAATTCTTTTATCTTTACCCATAGCATCAAGGACTTGCAAAACATTTCCATCTACTTTTTCTGCATATGCTGCTAATTCATTTACAAATGAAAGCCTTACTGCCAAGTAACTATTTGATGCATATTTAATTAACTCTGCAGAGGTGTTATCCGTAAAAATAATTTCAGTCTTTATATTTTTGTATAAGGAAGCAACTTTTTCTGCGATATCTTGAGATCTAGCTCCGATTACTATTCGATCAGGATTAAAGAAATCATCTAGCGCAACACCTTCTCTTAAGAATTCTGGATTTGAGGCTATTTCACATTTATCTACTGTAATAATTTTTCTTACTTTTTCATATGTTTTAAGTGGCACGGTGGATTTGATTACGATAATCGTATTCGGATCCAATACTTTATTCAATTCATCACTAACTTTTAAAACTGTAGTTATATCTGCTGAGCCATCTTCTAATTGAGGAGTTGGAAGGCACAAGAACACAAATTCACAATCTTTGACATTTTCAAGACTTGTTTCAAATTTTAGTTTTTTATTATTCAAACTCTCAATCAATAATTTTTCTAAATCTTTTTCAAAAATTGGAGATTTTGCTAAATTTAATTTTTCTATTTTTCTTGTGTCATTATCTATTCCAATTACTTCATGACCTAATTGTGCTAATCCAACTGAGGTTGTCAAACCAACGTAGCCAACGCCGATAACCGCTATTTTGGACATAGTTTTAACCTACTTCATTAAAGATATAAACCAGCAGATTCTTCTCCAGAATCATTTGTTGCCACAGCATGTATGTCACGTTCTCGAAGCAAAATATAGTCTTGTCCCTGAAGTTCAACTTCATATCTTTCATCAGGTTCAAACATGACACGATCATTAACATTTATATTTCTCACATTTGGGCCAGTTGCCACAACTCGTGCCCAGACTAATCTTTTCGCAACTTGAGCTGTTGCCGGAATTACAATTCCACCGCTACT
>JAYQPE010000035.1:0-1997 GCA_038145175.1 Actinomycetes bacterium
TCTATCAAAAACTATGAACAAGCGCCATATTTACTTCTTGCAACTGCTAAAGGAATTATTAAAAAATCTCCACTTTCAGAATATGACTCAACTAGAAGTGGTGGAATTATTGGAATTAACTTAAAACCAAATGATCGAGTAATTTCTGCTCAACTAGTTTCAAAGAAAAATGATGTAATTCTAGTTTCTAAAAAAGGATTTTCAGTTAGATGTTCTGTTGCAGAAGATACTTTGAAATCTGCGGGAAGAGTAAGCACAGGAGTAATTGGAATTAGATTTAAAAATAAAACAGACGAATTATTGAGTATGTCTGTTGTAGAACCAAAATCATTTTTAGTTACAGCAACAGATGCAGGTTTTGCTAAAAGAACTCCTGAAACTGAATGGGCTTCCAAAGGTCGAGGCACACAAGGAGTAAGAGCGATGAGAATTAGCGAGGATTCCAGAGGATCCTTAGTGGGAGCATTCATTGCTAAAGAAACAGATGAATTATTTGCGATAGCCTCAAATGGAGTAGTTCTAAGAACTCAAGTTAAAGAAATTAGAGCAACTGGAAGAGACACCATGGGAGTTTCTATGATGAAAGTTCCAAAAGGAGTAAAAGTTGTGGCAGTAACTAAAGCTGTGGATGTGGAAAATGAGTAGTCCAAGAAGTTCAAAATCAAGATTTCAAGTTACCCAAAGCATGCCTGCAACAAGAGCTGGTACTAAAAGATCAAGATTAAGAGTTTCTTATATAAATCCAATTTCAGTTATTAAAACTACTTTTATTTTGTCTCTTGCGTTTGGTCTTGCTTCAATTGTTGCTTTAATTATGCTTTGGTCAGTTGCAGAATTTAGTGGCACTATTGATGCCGCAACTGGTTTGTTAACAGATATTTTTGGAATCGGTGGCGCAGGATTTAATATCGTAAGTCTTTTATCTTTACCAAGAATTATTTTTATTGGAAGTGTTTTCACAGTATTTCAAGTAGTAACTTGGACACTTCTGGCAGGAATTTTTGCAGTAATTTACAACATGTTTGCAGAATATGTGGGCGGTTGGGAAATTACTTTAACTGACGATCTTTAAAAACTAGCGTCAACTAAATCTTTTTGAATAAACATTCTCAAAGGATCAATTCTTAAAATTCCCGGTGGTTGACTTAAAAGATTTGGTAATTCATCCATCAAAACTTTAAAAGCTTCAGCTTTTCGGTGATCCTCAAATGCTTCAGTGCTAGAAAACCATTCCACAAGCCATGCCACATCTTTGTCATCTGGATCAAGAGAAACCACAAATGCTTCAGTTCCTGGTTCTGCATCTAAATTGTCTGCATAACGATTAACCGCATCTAATAGCGCTAAACGCGCACCCGGCTGAGAAACCAAACGAACCACAATTCCAAGGCGACCTGGAAGTAGAGCGTCTACGCTTTTTTCATTTGTGTTCATATCTATATTTTCGCCTATTTACCAGTACTTCGCACCTGGAAGATGAAGTTTCTTCGCTAATTTTCTTAAAATTCCTAAAAATCCATCTTCTCTTTTAATTTCGCCAATTCTTCTGTAATAGTAAACAGGAGTTTTTCTTGGATGTCTTCGAAGAGCTAAAGGATTTTTCTTAACTTTATAGGGATTTTCACAATATTCTAAAACTGGTTTTAAAACTTTATTCCATCTAAATTCTTCTCTCAAAGCTATACTATTTTTTCTTGCTTTCTCTAAATTATTTTCTTGTAGTAAATTGATAATACTTTGGGCTAATTTAGTTGAATTTTTTTGCTCAACAACTTCACCACAACTTTTTTCTGTTATCAATTCAGCAAAATAATCACCTTCAGTTGAGATTATTGGCAAACCTGCCCAGAGATAATCAAGTATTCGTGTTCTGAAACTAAATTGTGTTTCTAAAGATTTGTAGTGGGTAGAAATTCCTATAGTGGCATTTAATAAGTAATTATGTCTTTTATCGTAATCAACCCAAGTTTCATTAAAGAAAATATTTTTATTTAATA
>JAYQPE010000036.1:0-1844 GCA_038145175.1 Actinomycetes bacterium
GCAGTAGTTAAAGCAGATTTTGGTAATTCAATTTTTTGTGCCCAAAAAGACCCAATAGCCCAAAGAACAGTTGAAGTTATAGGAATAAGTGTGTACCAACCTTGGCCAGGAGTTGGTTTTACCAATATCGCTACACCAATAATTCCGATAGAAATACCTAATACTGTTTTCCAATTGGGTTTATCTCCAAAAATAAATCTCAAGATTGCTACACAAACTGGAGTCATTGCAACAAGAAGTGCGATTAAGCCGCTACCAATGTATTGAGAGGCAACTGCAATTAAAGGTGTGGCAAGGCCAATTAAAATGAAACCGATAAACATGGCATTTCTTACTTGTTTTTTATGAACAAATAAATGTTTTGGTCCCTTGGTTAATAAAATTAGTGTTGAAATCAATAAACCTGCCGTAACAAATCTAAAACCAGATCCGGTGTGCGGTGGAATTTCTTCAACCATAAAAGCAATACCTACATAGGTTGAAGCCCAAACAAAATAAATAATTCCAAGAGAGACAGCAATAGAAATAGCGCTAGCGTTTGAATGAGGAAGCACTAATTTACTTTTCACAAGTATTAAGCCTACGCAATATTGGTGCTAGATTTCTTCACAATGGGTAATGTTTTAGTTTCATTAGTTCAAGTAAAAAGCGATGATGCAGAGTCTGCTGGTAATCGCTATGAGCGAGTGTTATCAGAAGTGGTTGATTTAGCACAAGGAACTCATCGATCATTAAAAGATAAGAAACCAGATTTAATTTTATTACCAGAACTTTGGCATTACGGACCATTTAATGTTGAAAAAGCAATTAATAATGCAACGACTTTTCCAGGAGCTATTTCAGAAGATTTTTGCGATATTGCAAGTACTCATGGAGTGTGGATTCATGCTGGTTCATTCATTGAGTCTCAAGATAATTCTTTGTTTAACACTTCTCTAATTATTAATTCTCAGGGAGAAATTGCTGCGACATATAAAAAAATACATCTTTTTGGATTTCAAGAAGGAGAGTCAAAACATTTAACAAGAGGCGATGATTTAGTTTGCATTGCTACTCCTCTTGGAATGACGGCAATTACAACTTGTTACGACTTAAGATTTCCAGAATTATTTCGAAAATTAATTGATAAAGGTGCAACAAGTGTGTTGATGACTTCTGGTTGGCCAGAGGCTCGAATTGAACATTGGAAAGCTCTTTCAAAAGCTCGTGCCATAGAAAATCAGGTTTATTTCATTGGAGTAAATGGAGTTGGTAATAATAATCAAACTCAACTTGGTGGAAGTAGTTTAGTAATTGATCCTTGGGGAGAAGTATTAACAACAGATGAGAAACAGGAAACTGTTTTAAATATTGAAATTGATTTACAAAAAATAAATCAAGTAAGAGAAAAGCTTCCGGTATTAGCCGATCGTGTTATTCAATAAACTTCTTTTTTTGAAAAAACTACTTTAAATTAATCTTTGATTCAAATTCAGGGTAAATGAAGTGTTCCCTTTATTAAATCCAAACTATTCGATAGGCTACTTCTTATGCTTCTTTCCGACAGAGATATCAAAGTAGAAATCGAAAAAGCTCGTGTGGTGCTTGAACCATACGACGCAAACATGATTCAACCATCCAGCATTGATGTCAGACTTGATCGTATTTTTAGAACTTTCGAAAACCATAAGTATGCCCACATTGATCCATCAGAAAATCAACCAGAACTAACTAGAGAAGTAACAACCGTTGGAGCAGAACCATTCATTCTTCACCCAGGTGAATTTGTTTTAGGTAGTACTTATGAAGTAATTACGCTGCCAGACGATATTGCTGGTCGCCTAGAAGGAAAATCATCCTTAGGT
>JAYQPE010000037.1:0-446 GCA_038145175.1 Actinomycetes bacterium
GATTGGACACTTAAGCGCAATTTCTTAATTTTTGGATATTATCTTTTAAGGAACCAGAGAAAATTGTCGTTCCAGACACTAAAATATTAGCACCCGCTTTAACTGCAAGGGGCGCTGTTTCAAAGTTAATTCCACCATCAATTTCAATATCAATTTTAAGTTTTTTATCATTAATCATTTTTCTAAGCTCACTCACTTTAGGCAAGACTTCAGCCATAAAACTTTGTCCTGCAAAACCAGGGTTCACACTCATAACCAAAATAAGATCAATATCATTTATAACATCCATTAAAGCATTAATGGGTGTTTTAGGATTTAAAGAAACCCCTGCTTTTTTTCCTAAAGATTTAATAGCACTAACTGCTCTTTTTAAATCATCGGTAGCTTCAGGATGAATGGTAATAATATCTGCACCTGCCTCTGCAAACGCTTTAATATATTTTTCA
>JAYQPE010000037.1:456-1751 GCA_038145175.1 Actinomycetes bacterium
TCAACAGGAGAGATCATTAAATGCACATCGAAGGGAAGTTTTGTACATTTTCTAACCATCTTAATGATAGGAGGTCCCATGGTAATATTTGGAACAAAGTGGCCGTCCATAACATCAACGTGAATTAAATCAGCACCTGCTTTTTCTAAACTTTTAATTTCATCGCCTAGAATACTAAAGTCGGCAGATAGAATAGAGGGTGATATTTTTATATTTTGTGCCACAGCACACAATTAAATGAATTTAAGAAATTTAAAATGGTTTTTTTAAAATTGTTTTTGGAAGAACTTTAAAAGAAATTGTGTGATTTCACTTTCTAATGGAAAAGAAAGCATCCCCATTATTGAATAACCAAGGATCCAAGGAATTAGGTAAAATCTAATCATATAAAAGAACCATGCGACATATAAAGGCACTAATAGAGGTACAAGAAACTTAGGTGTCACAATTCTAAATGCCTTAATAATGGGATCAGTTGTAACTACAAAGAAACGCATAAAGAAGAATTTTGAATCTTCCCTTTGGAACAAACCCATTGCGGATCTTCCAATTAATGTCCACATAATTATCCCAAAAACGTAATCAATAATGACAACCCAAATTGGAAAAGCCTGAAGTGGCATAAAATTTGAAATTTTTGAAGGTTAAAGGGGCGAAAAAATTCGCCCCTTTGATAATTAATTATTAACTATGTTTAATAATGACTTTTCCAGAAGCAATTCGACATTCATCAACCATGTCTTGAACTGCTTTGCTTTCAGGTTTTGTAAGTAAACTTACAACAACCATGGTCACTAAACAAACTACTGATCCAACGATTCCAAAGCGTAAACTGTCAACGCCTGGCGCCCACCATGGAATTGGCTGACCCATGAATGCTGGAGTCACATAGATTAAGTACCATGTTCCAGCAATTGTACCAGTTGTCATTCCGGCAATCGCTCCAGATCTTGTTGCTCTTTTCCACCAAACTCCCAAAACTAGTGGCCAGAACAATCCTGACATCGCAAAGTCAAACGCCCATGCAACACCCGATAAGATTGCCGAACCAACACCTCCGCTAGTGAAACGGTAACTGGCAGCGAGAGCTGCAAGAATACCAATTATAACTAGAAGTGCTCGTGCAACAATTAATCGAGTTGTGACACTCGCTTTTGGATCTATCATTTTATAGTAAACGTCATGTGATAATGCGTTAGCTATCGCAAGGATCAATCCATCAGCAGTTGACATCGCAGCAGCTAAACCACCCGCAGCAACTAGTCCAGATACGAAGTAAGGTAGACCAGCAACTT
>JAYQPE010000038.1:0-1733 GCA_038145175.1 Actinomycetes bacterium
AAATTTAACTGAGCAAGATATTTGTCATCATCTAGTAACTAATTCTTTAAAAGAGTATGGAATAATTTCGTCATTTATTGTTCACTCTACGAATCGGGGAACAGTTAAATCTTCAGGTCAATTTGGAATAACTAAAACTTATGGAAGCGATTGGCTTGAATTTCCTATTGAAAGAAAAGTACCGGTTACAGACGCTATAAAAGAAAATAAAATTGTGTGGGTTAATACGCTTCCATTTTGGTCTGAAGAATATAGAGAATTAGCAAATTTTGAATTAGATAATAAATCTAAAACTTTTATTGCAGTGCCTTATTCAAGTTTAAAACATCCTAAAGTAGTTTTAGGGCTATTTTCTGATCGTGAATTATCGCCAAGTCCTGTTTTTGAATCTCTAATCCAAATTTTAAGCAATTTATCCGGAATAAAACTTGATCAAGATTATGAAAAAAGAATAGATTCCTTAGTTGAAAATAATAAGACAAAAGACTTAACCCGAAGACAAAAGCAAATTGTTAATTTTTTAATGCAAGAAAATTCAAATACTGAAATTGCTGATTTTCTTGGTTATAGTATTTCAACTATAAAACAAGAAATTAGTAAAATTTACTCTGTATTAAATGTTAGAAATAGAGAAGAACTAGTCAGTTTTTTATCTGGATTTACATCTCAACTCGAGAAACTTTAGCTCCCAAGTTTTGTAAATTCTCTACAAATTTTGCATAACCTCTATCAATGTGATGAACTTCATGAACATAAGTTGTGCCATCTGCGACTAGTCCTGCCAAAACTAAAGATGCCCCAGCTCTAACATCGGTTCCTTCAACAGGTGCGCCGGATAAATATTCAATACCTCTGACTAAACAGTGATGTCCATTTATTTTTACATCCGCCCCAAGTCGAGCTAATTCGTTTACAAATCTAAACCTTGCTTCAAACAAATTTTCTGTAACCATTGAAGAACCATTAGCAATTGAATTAAGAGCAATCATTTGAGGTTGCAAATCTGTTGGAAAACCTGGATAGGGAAGTGTAACAATGTCTACCGAACTTGGTCTTTGACGCATTGTGACATGTAAACGATCTTCCACGGATTTAACTTCTGCACCACAATCTCGTAATTTTTCTAAAACTAATTCCATATCAGTTGGACGTACTCCATGAATTGTTATGTCACCTTGAGTCATTACCGCTGCAATTGCCCAAGTTCCTGCCACGATTCGATCTGGCACCACATCATGCTTAGTTGGATTTAATTTTTCTACACCAGTAATTTCTAAAACACTTGAGCCAATTCCCTCAATCTTTGCGCCCATTTTTACTAACATTTGGCATAAATCAACAATTTCAGGTTCACGTGCTACATTTTCAATTGTGGAAGTTCCTTTAGCTAAAGTTGCAGCCATGACAACATTTTCTGTTGCGCCAACACTTGGAAAATCTAAAGCAATATTTGTTCCAGATAATCCATTTTCTGCTCTAACAATTAAGTAACCATGTTCACTGTGTACTACACAACCTAATTTTTCTAAACCTTGTAAATGAATGTCTAAACCGCGTGAGCCAATTGCATCACCACCAGGAAGTGCTATGTCTGCTTCAAAACAACGTGCCACTAATGGTCCTAAAACTGAAATAGATGCTCGCATTTTTCTAACTAAGTCATAATCTGCTTTGTGTCCAATTTTTTCTGGTACAGCAATTTCTAAAGTTGAAGAATGTGAATCATGAATTAA
>JAYQPE010000039.1:0-1664 GCA_038145175.1 Actinomycetes bacterium
ATGAACTCCGCCCGGTCTAAAATAATTTGCATGCAGTCGTGAACCTGAAACTCGCTCATAAAATACCATTAACTTTTCTCTCTCTTCAAAACCCCAAAGTGAAGGTGTTAATGCACCAACATCTAATGCTTGCGTTGTAATATTTAAAATGTGACTTAAAATTCTTCCAATCTCACAAAAGATAACTCGAATATAACTGCCTCGTGCTGGAACATTAATTTCTAATAATTTTTCAATGGCAAGAGCAAAGGCGTGCTCCTGGTTCATTGGCGCAACATAATCCAGTCGATCAAAATACGGTACTGCTTGAGTATAGGTTTTATTTTCAATTAATTTTTCTGTTCCTCGATGAAGTAGTCCAATATGTGGATCTGCTCTTTCAATTACCTCACCATCCAGTTCAAGAATTAATCTTAATACTCCGTGGGCAGCAGGATGCTGCGGACCAAAGTTTAGATTCATTGTTTTTGTTTCTTTAGCCATTATCTCTTGTCCTGTTCTTTTTTAATGTACTTGGTTCCCTCCCATGGGGACTCAAAGTCAAAATCTCTATAAGCTTGAGCTAGTTTTACTGGCTCATACACTACTTTTTTAAGCTCATCGTCATATCTAACCTCTGTATGACCCGATAATGGAAAATCCTTCCTAAGCGGATAACCTTCAAATTCATAATCCGTTAAAATTCGTCGAAGATCTGGATGGTTGGTGAATTTAATTCCGTACATATCAAAAGCTTCCCTTTCAAACCAATTTGCAACCGGAAATATTGGCACCACACTTGGTAAAGCCTCATCTAATTTAACTGAAGTCTTAACAGTAATTCGATTATTAAATTCGTGACTTAATAATAAATAAATAACATCAAATCGGTTAGCTCGTTTTGGATAATCCACACCTAAAATATCAACTAACTGTCTAAATCTTAAACTTTTACTATCACGAAGATAAATTAATAACTTTGGCAACTCCTCCGTTGAAATTTCAAGAACTGGTTCTGAAAAATTTTCACTAATTACTAAAGATTTAAACTCACTTTTTAAATTAGGATCTAAGTTTACTTTTTGCATAATTATCTTTCGATTGTGCCTTCTCTTCTAATTTTTTTCTGTAATTGTAATATTCCATAGAGCAAAGCCTCTGCAGATGGTGGGCAACCTGGAACATAAATATCAACAGGAACGACCCGGTCACAACCTCTAACCACAGCGTAAGAATAATGATAGTAGCCACCACCATTGGCACAGCTACCCATGGAAATTACATATCGAGGCTCTGGCATTTGATCATAAACTTTACGAAGAGCTGGTGCCATTTTATTTGTTAAAGTTCCAGCAACAATCATCACATCGGATTGTCTTGGGGATGCTCGCGGAGCTGCTCCAAATCTTTCAAGGTCATATCGTGGCATGGATGTTTGCATCATCTCAACAGCACAACAAGCAAGTCCAAAGGTCATCCAATGTAAAGAGCCTGTCCTTGCCCAATTAATTAAATTTTCACTGGAAGTTGTTATAAAACCTTTTTCAGTAAACTCTTTTGCGAGCTCTTTAAATTCTTCTGGAACTTGGTCTAATTTATTTTGTATCATTCCCAATCCAAAGCTCCTTTTTTCCACTCATAAATAAATCCAACAGTTAAAGTTCCAAGGAAAATCATCATAGACC
>JAYQPE010000040.1:0-1597 GCA_038145175.1 Actinomycetes bacterium
TAGTTCACTTTGCGGCAGAGTCACACGTTGACCGATCCATTGAAGGCGGATCTGAATTTGTCAGTACAAACGTGATGGGTACTCAAGTCTTACTAGATGCAGCAAGAAGTTCAAATATAAAAAGATTTTTACATGTTTCAACTGATGAAGTTTATGGAAGTATTCCTGAAGGTTCTTGGCCAGAAGATCACCCATTACTGCCAAATAGTCCATATTCTGCAAGTAAAGCTGGCTCAGATTTGCTAGTTAGGGCTTACAACAGAACGCATAAATTAGACACAATTATTACCCGATGCAGTAATAATTACGGTCATTTTCAATTTCCAGAAAAAGTTATTCCACTTTTTATCACAAATATTTTAGAAGGAAAAAAAGTTCCTTTGTATGGAAATGGATTAAATATCAGAGACTGGTTGCATGTAGATGATCACTGCCGAGGAATTGCACTTTCATTAACCAAAGGAAAATCTGGCGAGGTTTATAACATAGGTGGCGGTACTGAACTTACTAATTTAGAACTAACCCACAAAATATTAAAAGCCATGAATGTGGGAGATGAATTTATTCAACCGGTAGAAGATAGAAAAGGACATGATTTGAGATATTCAGTTGACATTACAAAGATCTCAACTCAATTAGGTTACACACCTCAAGTTAACTTTGATCAAGGATTACTAGAAACTATTAATTGGTATAAAAATAATGAAGCTTGGTGGAAAAAACATAAAAATAATGCTCCTAAAATAAAATGACTTGGGTAATTCTTGGAGCTAATGGTCAATTAGGAAAAGAACTATATTTTTTATTAAAAAGTTCTCATAAAGATGTAATTGGATTAACTAAAAATGAAGTTGATTTAGGAAATCCAGAAACTGTAGTTGAAAAATTAAGTAAATATCCGGCCAAATATTTAATTAATTGTGCTGCTTATACCCAAGTTGATAAAGCTGAAGAAGAAATAGATTTAGCTAATAAAATCAATGGAACATCAGTTGGTCAGATTGCTAAATATACATTAGAAAATTATCTTCCATTTGTGCACATTTCTACCGATTACGTTTTTGATGGAACTTCTAAAGTTCCATACATAGAAACAGACCAAACAAATCCACAATCTGTATACGGAAAATCTAAATTACTTGGAGAAACAGAATTACTTTCAAGAAATCCAAAAGCTTATATTTTAAGAACAGCTTGGGTATATGGAGCACATGGTAGAAATTTTCCTAAAATAATTGCAGATAAATTAAGAGCTGGAGAAAATCTACAAGTAGTTAATGATCAAATTGGATCTCCAACTTGGACATTAGATTTAGCAAATGCAATAGTTGAAGTATTAGAAAAAAAACCTGAACCAGGTATTTATCATGTAACAAACACCGAATCATGTTCTTGGTTTGATTTTGCAAAGGAAATTGCTAAATCATTAAAAGTTGACGAAAACAAAATAAGTTCCACAACGAGTGATAAATACATTCGTCCGGCAAAACGACCAAGTTATTCAGTTTTATCAAATGAAAAATGGGTTAAAGCTGGTTTAAAACCATTACCAAGTTGGAAAAATTCTTGGCAAAATGCTGCACCCAGTGTCTTAATT